>MWCQ01000008.1 GCA_002070105.1 Firmicutes bacterium ADurb.Bin193
ACAAATTCTATTCGCTGGAGGATTTCAAGGCTCAGCTTGCGGTGCACAACCGCAATTACAATAACTTCCCTATGCATCCGCTAAAATGGCAATCGCCAAAAACTGTCTTGCAAAATTTTTGACCGATGGTGTAACATATCATTGACAAACCTACAATATTCACGATTTTAGTGGTATTATGACAAAAGGAGCCTTTCCCGCAAAGGAAAAGCTCCTAATAATCTTTATGACAGCCTGTTTTTGAAGTCGTCATACCCGAAGGTTCGTATTACCTCTGTTTCACCGTTCTTTTTGACAACCGCAATGTCGGGTAGCCTTATGCCGTTAAATGTATTGTTCTTTACCATTGAGTATATCGCCATGTCGCAAAAAACCAGCTTGTCCCCCGCCTTAAGCTCATAATCGAACGAGTAATCGCCGATTATATCGCCCGCAAGGCAGGTCGGGCCTCCCAAACGATAGGTATAACGCTTTTCGCCCGATTTTCCCGCGCCGATAACCTCGGGACGATAGGGCATCTCAAGCACATCGGGCATGTGGCAGGCGGCGGACGCGTCCAAAACCGCCGTTTTAATCTCGTTTTCCACAATGTCAATCACGGTCGAAACCAAGAATCCGCAGTTTAGCGCAACAGCCTCGCCGGGCTCCAGATACACGGCAAGACCGTATTTTTCCCTTATTCCTTTTACGCACGACACAAGCGTTTCTATGTCGTAATCATTGCGAGTTATATGATGTCCGCCTCCGAGGTTTATCCATTTAATTTTGTTAAAAAAACCCCCGAAACGACGCTCGACTTCATTATAAGTAGAAACAAGGGCATCGGAGTTTTGCTCGCAAAGGGTGTGAAAATGAAGTCCGCTAACCCCTTCAAAAAGCTCCTCATTAAAGGCATCCGATGTTATTCCGAGGCGTGAGCCCTGTGCGCAAGGGTCATAAATCCCTCCGCCCTGTGTGGAGTGCTGCGGGTTTATTCTTACTCCGCATTCCTTTCCCGCCGACAAAACCATATCCTTAAATTCAAGGTATTGCGCCGCGGAATTAAATATCACATGGTCGCAAATCGATACAATCTCGTCCATTTCGTACCTCTTGTAAGCGGGGGAGAAAATATGGTTTTCGCCCTTCATATACTCATGTGCAAGCTTTGCCTCAAAAAGCCCGCTCGATGAGGCTCCGTCAAGGTATTTACCGATTAAGGGATAAAACCGGAACATAGAAAACGCCTTTTGCGCAAGCAGAATTTTGCACCCCGCACTGTGCGCAACAGATTTAAGTATTTCGAGATTTTTGGTCAGAAGCGCCTCATCAACTAAATAGCAGGGCGTTTTAAGCGTATTCGGATTAAATGACAGTCTTTCCATATCAGTCCACCAAATCGGGGTTAAAGCTTTCGTTCCACGGAAGTCCCCATTTCGGAAGTTCCTTCATAAACGGGTCGGGGTCAAACTCCTCGATATTATAGACGCCCGCCTTGTTCCACTTCCCCGTCATAAGCATCATTGCGCCGATCATCGCAGGAACGCCCGTCGTGTAGGATATCGCCTGGGAGCCCACCTCACGGTAGCACTCCTGATGGTCGCACACATTATACAGATAATAGGTTTTTTCCTTTCCGTCCTTAACACCCCTGAAAATACAGCCGATATTGGTCTTTCCTACGGTGCGCGGACCAAGCGTGGCAGGGTCGGGCAGTACCGCCTTCAAAAACTGTAGCGGTACGATCGGCCTTCCCTCGAACATAATCGGCTCGATAGAGGTCATTCCCACATTTTCAAGGCATTTAAGGTGGGTAAGATAGCTTTGCCCGAAGGTCATGAAAAAGCGTATGCGCTTAATCCCCTTAATGTTAAGCGCAAGGGATTCAAGCTCCTCATGGTGCAAAAGATACATGTCCCTTTCCCCTATCTGAGGAAAGTTATATACCTTTTTAATCTCCATAGGCTCGGTTTCGATCCATTTTCCGTCCTCCCACCAGCTTCCCTTTGCGGTAACCTCGCGTATATTGATTTCGGGATTAAAATTCGTGGCGAAAGGATAACCGTGGTCGCCCGCGTTGGCATCCAAAATATCGATATAGTGAATTTCGTCAAAATGATGCTTCATCGCATAGGCGGAAAAAACGCCGGTAACGCCTGGGTCAAACCCGCTTCCCAAAAGGGCGGTTATGCCCGCCTTCTCGTAGCGTTCTTTGTATGCCCACTGCCATTTATACTCAAACTTAGCCGTGTCGGGCGGCTCGTAGTTAGCCGTGTCAACATAGTTCTTTCCCGTTTTAAGACATGCCTCCATAATAGACAAATCCTGATACGGAAGCGCAAGATTTATAACAACATCAGGGTTAAAGCTTTCGATAAGCGACACCACGCTGTCAACATCATCCGCATCAAGCTGTGCCGTTTGAACTTTCGTTTTTTTGCCGTCCAGTTTTTGTTTGAGCGCGTCACACTTGCTTTTTGTACGGCTTGCGATACAAATCTCCTCAAACACATCACTGTTTTGACAGCATTTGTGCGCCGTAACGCTTGCCACACCGCCGCACCCTATAATAAGCGCTTTTCCCATATATAAACCTCCTTAGAATCCATTTTTCAAAGCCAGCAAAAGCTCACGAAGGATTTTGCAGGCAACCATTGTAGATGCTCCGCTTTGGTCGTATACCGGCGACAGCTCGGTAATATCACAACCGACTATATTCAGCCTGCATACGCATAAAATTGCCTCCAAAAGCTCCGCAAAAAAGACACCGCCCGCCTCCGGAGTACCCGTGCCGGGGAATATCGAGGGGTCTAAAATATCCAGATCAATGCTGAAATATACATTTTCACCCTTTAGCTTTTCTATTGTATCGGCAAGGCCAGAAAAACCGAATTTATTTGTTATTATACGCCCTTTTCCCCACAAAAACTCTTCTTTATCACCAGAGCGTATGCCGAACTGATAAATCCTGTTGTCCCCAACAAGCTCTTGTATTCGTCGCATTACGGTTGCATGGGACAATTTTTCGCCCAAATAGTCGTCCCTCAAATCACAATGCGCATCAAAATGTATGATATGAAGGTTTTTATAACGCTCCGCCGCCGCACGCACCGCGCCGAGGGTTACAAGATGCTCACCGCCTATCATAACGGGAAGCTTGTTTTCCGACATAAGCGTTTTTGTATATTCCTCAATCATTCTTAACGCCTCGGCGGGATTGCCGAAGGGAAGCTCTAAATCGCCGCCGTCAAACACCGAAAGGTCGGTTAAATCCGAATCCTGATACGGGCTGTAGGTTTCAATACCGAAAGACTCCGCCCTTATCGCCCTTGATGCGAACCTTGTGCCCGGGCGAAAAGATGTGGTCGTGTCGAGCGGCGCGCCGAAAATAACGGTATTGGCCTCATCATACCGCTTATCGCACCCTATAAAGGTTTCAATGTTCCTTTTCGGCATAGCGTAAAACTCCTTTTACTCTACTTCTTCTAAAAGCTGCTGAACATAGTTCGGTAGGGTAAACGCCCCTAAATGAATTCCTGTGTTGTAATACCTTGTTTTAATCCCCAAAGCTCTCCATTTCGCACTGTCAAAATCATTTATGGGGTGATATCCTCTCGATGCAAATCCGAAAAGCCAGTGCCCCGAAGGATAGGTCGGGATATGCGCCTGATAAACGCGGCTAATGGGAAACGATTCGACTATACGCTTGTGCGCGCGCTGCATAGCCGCCGCATCGTCCTTGTAAAACGGGCTTTCGTGCTGATTTACCATAATTCCGTCCTCTTTAAGCGCCTTAAAGCAGTTTCCGTAAAACTCCTTCGTAAAAAGTCCCTCGCCCGGCCCGAAGGGGTCGGTCGAATCGACTATAATAAGGTCATAGATGTTTTCGCACTTGCGGACATATTTAAGCCCGTCCTGAATATGAATCTTAACCCTCGGGTCGTCCATACGGCAAGCCGTTTTGGGGAGATACTTTTTGCATACCTCGATTACCTCGCCGTCGATTTCAACCAAATCAATTTCGGAAACCGAGTTATAGCGTGTAAGCTCCCTTACCACGCCTCCGTCGCCCGCGCCGATTACAAGTACCTTTTTCGGGTCGGGATGAACAGCCATCGGAACATGAACAATCATCTCATGATATATAAACTCGTCCTTTTCGGTAAGCATCATAATTCCGTCAAGCGTCAAAAACCGCCCGAAAACCTCGGACTCGAAAACATCAATCCGCTGAAAATCGCTTTTTCCGCTGTAAATCTGTTTATTTACCTGTATGGACAGCTTTACGCCTTTTGTGTGTTTTTCCGAAAACCAAAGCTCCATTCATTTCGCTCCATTCCAAAAGAATCTTACTCCTTCAGGACATTTATTCTTTCCACTGCCAAATCCTCGGTACCCGTGAGTAAACAGCCCTTTTCCTTCGCATATTCGATATACCTGATTGTTTCGTATGTGATTTCCTCGCCGGGGGCCAAAACGGGAATACCGGGGGGATAGCACATAATAAATTCGCCGCATATCCTGCCCGCCCCTTCCTTTATGGGTACGGACTCCTTTCGGGTATAAAACGCCTGTTGGGGCGGCAGTATGACCTTCGGGTTTATATACTCATACGAGAACATTCCCGCCCTGTCCCTTTTAAGCCTGCGCCTTATCTCCGAAAGCGCGCCCACAAGCCGTTCCAGATCCTTATAGCTGTCGCCCATCGAAAGATAGGCAAGAATATTCCCAAGGTCGCCAAACTCAATCTGAATGTCATATTCGTCACGAAGAACATCATAAACCTCAATACCCGCAAGCCCCGTATCAAGGGTGTTTACGGCAAGCTTTGTGGTATCGAAGTCAAAAACCTCGTCACCGTTTGCAAGGTCTTTCCCATAGGCGTAATAATCTCCGATTTCGTTTATCTCGCGCCTTGCATATTCCGCCATTTTAGAAACCGAATTAAAAATTTCACGCCCCGAAAGCGCAAGCCGCCTTCGCGATATGTCAAGGCTTGAAAGCAATAGGTAGGAAGCGCTTGTCGTCTGGGTGAGGTTTATAATCTGGCGTATATGCCCCTCATTCATTTCACTCCCCGCCAAAAGCAGAGAGCTTTGCGTAAGCGAGCCGCCCGACTTGTGCATGCTGACCGACGACATATCCGCCCCCGCCCGCATAGCCGCAACGGGCAAGCCTTCACCGAAGTAAAAATGTGTTCCGTGCGCCTCGTCGGCAAGCACCTTCATATTGTGCTTATGCGCAAGCCTGATAATCGCGGGAAGATTCGAGCAAACCCCGTAATATGTAGGGTTGTTTACAAAAACCGCCTTCGCATCGGGGTTTTCCAAAACCACTCTTTCGACATCCGAAAGCATCATTCCGAGCGAAATCCCAAGCCTTTCGCTTTGCCTTGGATTTATATAAACCGGAATTGCGCCGCAAAGTATAACGGCGTTTATAACGCATTTGTGAACATTTCGGGGAAGGATAATCTTGTCGCCTCTTTGGCATACCGACATAATCATCGCCTGAACGGCGCTTGTCGTTCCGCTAACCATAAAAAACGCGTGAGCCGCGCCGAATGCGTCCGCCGCAAGCCTTTCCGCCTCGGCAATAACCGATGTAGGGTGACAAAGGTTGTCAAGCGGTTTCATGGAATTAACATCAAACCTCATACACTGGCTACCCAAAAAAGCGGTAAGTTCAGGGTTCCCCCTGCCCCGCTTGTGACCGGGTACATCAAACGGAACCACTCTCATACTGTCGAAATTCAAAAGCGCTTCCATAATCGGCGCTTTGTCCTGATTAAGCTTGGACAAATATAATTCCGCCTTTCATTAGGGTTTAATATACATTGCTTCCGCTGAATATTTCAATCATCTCGCGCCGCAGGTTGTTGGTTATTGAAAGACGCGTTTTGGGAGGAAGCTCGTACATATCGGTATTAAACAAATAGTTCTGAAGCTCTACCTCCTTAATCAGCATTTTGGTATGAAAAAGATTCGCCTGATACATATTTATGTCAATAGCATCGTATTTCTCAAGCGTCTTTGGGTTTATATAATCCTGTATCGAGGTTATTTTGTGGTCGGTAAAAAGTTTTTTGCCGTTAATGTCACGGGTAAAGCCGCGGACACGGTAATCCATTGTTATAATATCCGAATCAAAGCTTCCGATAAGATAGTCAAGAGTACGCAGGGGCGTAATCTGTCCGCATGTCGCAACATCAATATCCACACGGAAGGTGGCTATGCTTGTGTCGGGGTGATACTCCGGATAGGTGTGGACGGTCACATGGCTTTTGTCAAGGTGGGCAACAATTGTTTCGGAGTCTTTAAGCCGCTTTGAATAAGCCCCGTCCTCCGAAGGCGAAACCATGCTCTCCTCGGCGATTAAAAAGGTTACGCTTGCCCCCTGAGGGTCGTAATCCTGCTTTGAAATGTTAAGTACAACCGCACCGATCATCTTTGTAAGCGTTTCGAGTATATTGGTAAGCCGCTCGGAATTGTACTGCTTATCGATATATTCGATATAGTCACGCTGTTCACGCTCCGTTTTCGCATAGCAGACATCGTAAATATTGAAGCTGAGCGATTTGGTAAGATTGTTAAACCCATAAAGTGTCAGTTTGTTATCCATCCTTCGCGCGTCCTCCTTTTAATACCTTTCACTGCCCCACTTAGCAAACGGTTTTTTTATTATTAGACACAAAAAAACCCAGGCAATCGTGGCGCGCATACCATAATTACATAGGCTTGTCAGTCAAATATTTGTGTTTTATTTATTATTATGAAAGCTCGTTCATATTTTATTTATTCACCAGAGTCTATATAGCAAGAATTACTTTTACTACTCTTATTGACCGTTTCACAAGTTTTATGTGTATGGTACACACGGTTTTAAGTAACCAACTTATAAAATTTGAGAGCATACTCTCAATCAATAAGGCAACAAAGTTGCCAATCGGCATTTGACCCGGCTGTCCGTATGGCCATAATTTCCTGAAATAAGTATGAAAACTAAAATTCAAGAAATGGTCAAAAATTCTTTGCACTATTTTATTAAGGCTCTAAGTGAATCCCTAATACGATACGGAGTATAACATATTTTTTTACAGGTGTCAACATTTTTTTTATAAGTTTAGGGCAAACTTTTTTGAATGTTATCTCATATTTTGCGCATTATTATTTATTATATTCAAATTCAACATCAAAAAGCCTTACCGTGTCGCCCTCGGCTATCCCCGCTTTTTCAAGCTCGTCTATAACGCCAAGCCGCCGCAGGGTGCGCTGGAAATACGAAAGCGATTCATTATCATCAAAATTCGTTGAGTTTACAAGGTTGTATATAACATCGCCGCTTACAACATATACACCGTCCGTAAACTCTACCGTAAAGCTTTCGTCCTTTGCATCATCTTCGTCAATCTCGACAACATCAAATTCGGGTACGGGAATAGTCTTAAGAGTGTTGTAACAATAATTCATAAGCTCATTAAGCCCCTTGCCCGCGGCTGCGGATATGGCAAAAACCTTAAAGCCCCTTTTTTCCATTTCCTCGGTAAACTCAGCTAAAAGCTCGGTCGAAACATCGGTTTTATTAGCCGCTATAACCTGGTTTTTCTCCGCAAGGACGGCGCTGTAACGCGAAAGCTCCGAATTTATTATGTCAAAGTCCTCTATCGGATTTCTTCCCTCGCTCCCCGAAACATCAACCACATGCACAAGAAGCCTTGTTCTTTCGATATGGCGCAAAAACTCATGCCCGAGCCCCGCCCCCTTGTGAGCGCCCTCGATAATCCCCGGAATGTCCGCAACAACCATCGACCCGTCGCCGATTCTGACAACGCCGAGGTTAGGCACAAGAGTTGTGAAATGATAGTCGGCTATTTTGGGGCGGGCATGGCTTACAACCGACAGAATCGTAGACTTTCCCACATTGGGGAAGCCGATAAGACCCACATCCGCAATAAGCTTAAGCTCAAGCGTTATCTCCCTTGTTTTACCCATACGGCCGCTTTTCGCAAAGTTGGGCGCCTGACGGGTCGGCGTGGCAAATCTGGCATTACCCCAGCCGCCGCTTCCGCCCTTTGCCGCAACAAAGGTATCGCCTTCTTTTGAAAGATCAGCAATAATTGCGCCCGTTGCGGTATCCTTGACAAGCGTTCCCTTCGGTACACGGATTATTAAATCCTCGCCCCTTTTGCCGCTCATTTTTCCGCCCCTTCCGTCGGCACCGTTCTGGGCGCAAAATTTTTTCCTGTACCGAAAATCCATAAGAGTGGAAAGGCTTGAATCGGCACAAAGTATAACGCTTCCGCCGTCGCCCCCGTCCCCACCGTCGGGTCCGCCGGCGGCAACATATTTTTCGCGGTGAAACGACACACAGCCGTTTCCGCCGTTCCCCGCCTTAACGGTTATTTGAGCAATATCAACGAACATAATTTACCCCAACTTTCAAATCCTCTTATGATTTGTTATAACCCCAGCGTCTGTAAAGGCGAAACGCTTTACATTGTTGGTTATAGCATTGGTTTTCAGTCAATTCCCTGAAAAATTAAAGGAGGCAAGCATTTCGCCCACCCCCCTAAACACTCAATACTATTGAACAAGCTCGTAAACGCTGACCTTCTTTTTGTCCTTGCCCAATCTTTCGAACTTTACCTTGCCGTCAACCAAAGCAAACAGAGTATCGTCGCTTCCCCTTGAAACGCCTGTACCGGGATGAATCTTTGTTCCTCTCTGGCGTACAAGAATATTCCCCGCAAGTACGAACTCACCGTCGGCTCTTTTGACACCAAGGCGCTTGGACTCGGAATCTCTGCCGTTTTTGGTGCTTCCCACACCTTTTTTATGAGCCATCTATCTCACTCCCAACATAATTATCGGTTTTAATTGCATTTTGGGGGATAACCCCGCGAAGTTAAGCTTTAATGCTTTCGATCTGCACTTTTGTATAGGGCTGTCTGTGGCCCTGCTTTTTGCGATAGCCTTTTTTCGGCTTCATCTTAAAGACGATAATCTTCTTTTGCTTACCGCTTTTCAAAACCTTGCCGCTTACAACGGCACCGCTTACGACGGGAGAGCCGAAGGTTATTGAATCGCCCTCGCCAACCGCCAACACTTTGTCAAACGAAACATCAGCACCGTCTTCAAGAGCAAGCTTTTCGACATAGATAACATCGCCCTCGCTGACCTTGTACTGCTTTCCGCCTGTTTCAATTACTGCGTACACTTAATGCACCTCTCTCAATTAAAAACTCGCCGATTAGGGTAGCGCAAAGCGCATTTGTAAACCCTTTTCGTGCGGATACTGAATTATATTATCATAAACACAAAAACTTGTCAACATCTTTTTTGTGATTAGAGGCGATTTTTTAGGTTATGCGTTGACGCAATAATCGCAAATTATTTTTTTTTGAATGAAAAGAGGGGTAACAATTATCGGTTGAATTTTCCTTGAAGGTGATAAGATAATTTCGGGTAATTTAAAGCAAGATAATAAAGTGAAAAAAGTCTTGGAGCGGTAAGGGAAATTAACCAACACAAAAGAACCGTCCCCTTGTGTTCTGAAAGAACCGTCCCCTTGTGTTCTGTATCTCCTTTATACAAATTTAACGCCAGCATTTTGCAAGTCACTAATTATAGATATCAGGTCCTTATTCCCGCTGTTCACTTCAAGCACCATTTTACATACGATACCATCATCAAAACAGTTTGTAAAAGCTTCAAGGAAAGCCTTTTTAGTTGAGACATCTCTAAAATAGGTGTTTAAGTCTCCACAGTGCGATACTTTTCTCCCTGTATTAGAAAGCTTCTTGCCCCACAAATGAACTCCTCCGATGAACGATCTAATTTCTTTCATTTGCTCTAATAAGCTTATGTAAGTCATTTCATCTTCTGCGCGATGGGCTGTATATATTTGTGGTATATCATATGCCACCTTTAATGATAGGTTTTTCTTTTCAGTGTAATCACAAAATTCGATAATATCTTGTATCCTGGAAATAATAAACTTGCCTCCACGGTATATTGAACCACATCTGTTTTCTATAAGAATATTGACTTCTGGAAAATACTCCCTTATCTTACTTTCAAATACAGAATAGCATTTAATATATGATTTCATATCTGTATAGTCATTGAAAGGGGGATGAATCTCTATCACTTCCGGTCGTTTTTTATTCCCCATAAGTGCTAAAATGAACTCTGCAAATTGTAAGGCCCACAATTCACTCTTCCAAAGCTGGGGAACACCGTCCTTTTGTGATGCACGAATTTCTGGAAAGGCAGAGATTAGTGAGCTGTCGAAATTCCTTTTTCCATAACAATATTCTGTATGAAGAGAATATTGCAATTGACCATTAATTTTTTGCACATCAAAATGGGCTGCAATCTCTTCTATGCAAAGCGGGATATCATCTGGATATGCTTGGTTATGATATTTTATCATTTCAAAAGTCGCCACATCTATTTACCCCCTTTTTTATATATTCAACCCGACCACACAACCTTGCCAAAAGTTGAAAGTACATCTAACCCAATTACTTAACTGTCAAAATCGGACTTTATGTATTTGTTTCTTCGGAGCAATAAAATCTCATTTTCGCCTATGGTCTTTATCCTCATATGTGATGAAAGCATTTATATGCAAGGCTTTTTCACATATTCACTTTTGCATTATTGGCACCAATCTGTTAATCCCCATCATGCTCCAACCTGTTTAAAACGTCTTTTTCAGTTACAATTATTCTTCTTTTTAGTTCTTTACTAAAGACACAGGGGGACGTGAAACACAGGGGGACGGTTCTTTTGTGCTGGCATGAAACACAAGGGGACGGTGCTTTTGTGTTGGCATATTCTGCCTGCCATTTCAAAGCTTTTCCCCCCATTATCTCGTTAAAATTGCCCAAAAGTATTTTATCACACCTTTGAGGAAAATTCAACCAACGGATATTTTTCGAAAACGCTTCGTTTCCTAACGCTTTATTTATATATTTGTTAAGATTCTTCGCTGCGCTCAGAATGACAACCTACTGCTTAACGGCTCGGTTTTTTGATATGTGAATATAGTATATGATATTCGCTAACAAAAAAAGCAGTAAGGGTGTAATGTATCACAAAACACCCTTACTGCCGTATTTATTAAGAAAAGTTATTATACTGTATATTGCGTTGTAGTCGTGGTTGATGAGGTTGTGCTTGTAGTCGTTGATGTTGTTGTGGTTGTCGTAATATCAAGTATATTTTCCAGTTTGAATTGAAGTAGCATCTGGTTTTTGATTACTGACTTTAATGTTTCTTCAACACTGCGGTTAATTCTTAACAAATCTTCAAATGTCGGCGGCGGGTCAAGCGGAGTCTGACCTTCTATCGTCCCAAGTATAAATTGGATTTTTTCCGCTTCGGCATTAATTATATGAGCCAAACCCAATTCTTCGAATGCAATTGATGCCAATAAAAGATTTATTACCTGATCTGTTTTTATATCTATTGCCGGTAATACATCCGGAATATTCGGAAATGACATAATTTTCCCTCCTTGCTGTTCTGATAAAATAATCGAAAGCGATTATATGATCCGCGCGGGATTTATTGCACCGCCGAAATTTTCCTCGCAAAAACCGCTCAGAAACGGCGATATGCAATTATATCATAAATGCTTCGCATTTCTGATATAATAATCGCAAGCGATTATTATATGCTCCGCGCAGAATTTATTGCACCGCCGAAATTTTCCTCGCAAAAACCGCTCGGAAACGGCGATGTGCAATTATATCATAAATGCTTCGCATTTCTGATATAATATCTTATTCCGATACGGATTATTTTGTGAAAACCGAAATTTCGTTTTATGTAACATTTTTACAATAAATAAGTATAATACTTATAGGATTAACTGTAATAATCATCCAAGTAAAATGAGGAGAATTAACAATGTCATTTCCGAAAATTCCAAATATAACGCCAAAAATCGACATTACGCTGGAAGATGCGATTAACCTTTTGCTGATATCTATTGCGCTTGAAGAGATAAGTGTATCCGAATTACTGGATGCAGAAACAAAAAAAATTCTATATACATTAAATGAATGTAAACATAAGGACACCGCAGTAAGGGATGCAATAGACATAAACAAGAGCGTTGATCAGACAATAAAAAACTTAATTAAACTACAAATGCTTTTGCAGTTTAAGCTGGAAAATGTCACGGAGCTGTTGCCGACCACTACCACTACCACCACTACTACCACTACGACAACAACATCGACTACGACAACCACTAAAACACATACGACCACCTCCGCCACTACGACAGTCACAACCACAACAAAATGCAAATGTATATGCAAATGCGGGTGCAGTCTGACAGGTAAAGGAACAGGATGTGTTTCAAACAACACGGATGAATTCTTCGGACAGCGCGCTACCGTTAAAGCATTCATATTCAGCAGCGACTTAAACAACAGGTCTGTCAGATACTCGATAGACAATAATGGTCAATCCGAGTTACCTTCATTATCAATGGTCGCTATTCCTTCAAGCATAACGATAGACTGTCCTAAGAATATGTCAACGGATTCCCTTGTAATAACCGGAAAAGGTCGTATTGAAGTTAAATCAAAATGTAATCCCCCTGTTGTCGGGACAGTCAGCTTTGTATTAAATGTATGGGATAGAATAATCGGTAAAAGAGGGTTTGAAATGATAATAATATCAAAGAATAAACCCGGTCTTAATCACAACAGCGGTTTCATACATACGAAAAATCCGAATTCCGGTTTAAGAGTTGAATAAAGTTTATGCACATAAAGCATTTTGCAGGGTGACGGGGAGTGTAGAAAAGATTATACCTCCCTGTTTTCCCCCTGCTTTTTACTTGTTTATAATAAGACAGTATACCTGTGCCAAATAAACATTGCAAATTCTGATGTAATATGATAAAATATTATGTAAATAAAGAATTTATACTACATATTTGAGACAAACCGGAGGTGCAGAATTTTTTATGAAAAAGGTTAAAAGTGTTTTATCTGTTGTACTTATGCTTTCCCTTATGGTTTTTAATGTGGGCGTATGGGACATGCCCACCGTGTCGGCGGCACCGAACTACGATTGGGATGCCCAGAGGAATCTGCCGGATGGTAGTTCAAAAAAGGTGGGCTTTACCAGTCTTGAGATTAATGAGTTGGAAAGCCGATACAACACCCTTCTAAGCGGAAAACTGGATCTTTTAACCTTGAATGACGGAACAAAAGTCACCAGCACCCAACAGTGGGAGGCATTGCGCCGCCCCGAACTTCTTTATATCATGCGGCAAAATGAACATGGGTTTGCGCCCGAAAGCGCGCGTGGCGTCGAGTACGGGCCCGAATACGCCGACAATCTGGACATAACCTTTGATGTTGTAAGTCAGGAGACAATCACTGTCAACAGTAAACCAGTCATCAGAAAGAAAGTAAATATTATTATTCAAGGACCTTACGATGCGTACATTGACGGGTCGGACAGGGACAAAACAGATCATGACCCCGTTACCATCCGACTGACGCTATGTATTCCCGCATCAAATCCCAACCCGCCTGTGATACTGTATATTAACAACGGTTCAGCGGGTCGTGCCAATGAAACCAGCGCATCCAGTTGGCCGGTAGACGATATGACAAGCCGCGGCTACGCCGGGGCAATATTCCATTATGACGATGTGGCATACGACACATCCCACGGCGACAGCCTCAGCCCCTGGCGTTACAGGAACGGCGTATTCGCCGCTTTTGAAAACTATACATATTCAACTCCGCTCGGTCAGCCTGCCAAAGTTCAGGAACGCCCGCCCAACGCATGGGGTGAGGTTGCCGCTTGGGCATGGGGCGCCAGCCGATGTATGGACTATTTCGAACAGCTCGATTCGGGTGTAAACTCCAAGCAGGCGGCAGTTGTCGGGGTTTCCCGCGGTGGCAAAACCGCTCTTTGGGCGGGTGCCTCGGATGACCGATTCGCAATGACTATCGGCGACAGTTCGGGCTGCAACGGTGCGGCTATTTATCACGGCAAGGCTGTCGTCAGCGGAGCTCTTATTAACGGTAAGCAGGAAGGAAATTGTCATATTGTAAAGGTCAAAAACAATCAGTCTATGTGGTTTTCCTACAACCTTATAAAAGACCCTGCAATCGGTACGACGGCGCAATCTGCCCGCGCGTATCAGGACACTATGGAGTTTGACCAGCATATGATGCTGTCTTTAGTCGCACCCCGTCTTTTATACATTCAAAGCTCCGCGAATGACAACGATGGCGGTAATCCGCCGTCGGAGTTTTTGGGCGCCGCTTCGGTAACGCCGGTATATGATTTGTATAATCTGTCCTCGCTGGGGGTTCCCGCCACCAAGGAGAGCTTTAATGCCAATGTCGGTAGTTACTTTATGGGCGACGGCGGCCCCGATGCCCTCAAGACCGGACGGGTGGGCTATCATATGCGCGAAGGCCTGCATTCGATAAACAGGGTCGATTACAACCATTTTATGAATTTTGCGGATCTTCATATAGCCGAAGTGTTTGCCGAGCCGATTGCAAAGAGTAAGAGTGTTGCCATGGATGAAATAGCACCGGTTGATATTACTCTTGACTATACCGAAGGCAACCGCCCCGGTCCCTACACGGTGTCTATTGTTGACCAGCCCTCGCACGGCACTCTTACCGGAAGCTACCCGCACTTTACCTATACGCCCGGACCAACTTTTACAAAGACCGATAGCTTTACCTGGAAGGTCAATGACGGAAGCGCGGATTCGAACACGGCAATGGTTGCTATTACTTATTATGACGGCAGTAACTCGGCGGAATTCGATTCGTTCAACATATCCGCGGGCAAAGTCAAAGGCGTTAGTATCAAAAACACTGCGCCCGTAGATGTAACAGGCAACCTGTTTGTTGCTTTGTATAACGATGATGGCGCCCTTGTATCCGTAAATGTTGCTCAAAAAACGCTTGAGAGATATTTTGACTGGGTCCTGCCGCTTGATATCGATATCGGGGATGCTAAAACAATCAGAGCATACTTCTGGAACGACCTTTTAAGTCCCCTTGCTTCGGATACGCTCGTCTATAATGTGCCGAGCGCGACGGAGGGTTTAATAGATAAACAAAGTCTGTGGATGAACACGGGCAAAGGCATCAGCAATGTAACAATAGCTAATGAGGCTTTTGATGTGGGAGTTCCTTTATATAATGCAGGAGCCACAGTAAGTTCGACAGCCCTTGCGGAAGCTGTTCCAGATATTCTTAAGGGCGGCGTGCTGATAAGAACCGACAACCTTGATAACCCTACGAAAGCGAAATACTACCCCGCTAATCTGGGGACAGAGACCGCTATAAAATTCACCGTTACACAGGCCGTAACAGTATATTTAGCGGTTCCGTACTCTAATACTCAAGGACCTAATGTCGATCATAGCACTCTTCCCGCATGGATGTCGAGCGGCGGCTGGGCCGCTGTAAATGCCGGCGACGATACAATGCAAGGCAATGGCGCTTCGTACAAGCTATATTTTAAGACATATAATGCAGGTGCTGAAGTCAGCCTGGGGTGCACATTCCCGCCGATTGGAAGTAAAACCCCCAGCACCTATGTAGTAATAATCAAGCCGCAAAATTAACATTTATTCGCCTAAACGCGGAAATTAATCAAGTTTTGCGCAACTCTCTGTAAGCTTATAAAACCCCCTGTATTTATAAACAAATACAGAGGGTTATGTCTTGCCCCTGCTTGGCAGAAGGGAACATCACCTTGTAAAATCTTTGATTACAAATTTGATAATAGTATTGTCGCTTTATTAAACCGGAAATAACTGTCGCAAAATTAAACCGAAAATTCGCAGAAAAATATAAAAGGCATTGTAAACATTTATGAGATATGATAGAATAATAATGATTATCATTATAATAAATCTTATAAAATCGGAGGTATGGTATTTTTATGAAAAAGGTCAAAATTGTTTTATCCGTTTTACTAATGCTTTCCCTTATGGTTTTTAATGTGGGCGTATGGGACATGCCCGTCTTGTCGGCGGCGCCGGACTACGATTGGAACACAATAAGGACCGTAGACAACAGGGTGTGCTTTGAGCAGTCCGAGATAGACAATCTGGAAAGCCGATACAACACCCTTTTAAGCGGCAAGCTGAATCTTTTAACCTTGAATGACGGAACATCGGTCACCACCACCCAGCAATGGGAGGCGTTGCGCCGCCCCGAACTTCTTTATATCATGCGGCAAAATGTATACGGGTTTGCGCCCGAAAGCGCATGGGGCGCCGAGTACGGGCCCGAATACGCCGACAATCTGGACACAACTTTTGAGGTTGTAAGTCAGGAAATAATTATCCTTAACAGTAAATCAGTCATCAAAAAGAAAGTAAATATTATTGTTCAAGGACCTTACGATGCTTACATTGACGATACATCCAGGAACAAAACCGATCACGACCCCGTTACAATCGGCCTTACGCTATATATTCCCGTGTCAAATCCCAACCCGACCGTAATTCTGCTTATAAACAACCGCTCAGAAAGCATTGCGGATGGGACGGATGAGTATTTTCCCGCGGCAGATCTGACAAGCCGCGGCTACGCCGGTGCAATATTCCATTATGACGATGTGGCATACGACACATCCCACGGCGATGATCTCGCCCCCTGGCGTTACAGGAACGGCGTATTCGCCGCCTTTGAAAACCACACATATTCCACTACGCCTGCCAAAATTGAGGAACGCCCGCCCAACGCATGGGGTGAGGTTGCCGCATGGGCTTGGGGCGCCAGTCGGTGTATGGACTATTTCGAACAACCCGATTCGGGTGTAAACTCTAAGATGGCGGCTGTTGTCGGGAATTCCCGCGGTGCCAAGGCATCCCTTTGGGCGGGCGCTTCGGATGACAGATTCGCCATGGTTATAGGCAACAGCTCCGGCTGTACCGGAGGAGCTCCCTATCACGGCAAGGCTGTCAGCAGCGGAGCTATTATTGACGGCAAGGTTAAGGGCGGCTGTCACATCTTAAAGGTCAAAAACAATCAGTCTATGTGGTTTGCCTACAACCTTACAAAAGACCCTGCAATCGGTACGACGGCTACATCGGCCGGCGCGTATCAGAACTCTTTGGATTATGACCAGCACATGATGCTGTCTTTGATTACGCCCCGTCTTTTATACCTACAAAGCTCCGCGAACGACAACCAGGGCGGCAATCCGCCGTCGGAGTTTTTGGGAGCCGCTTCGGTAACGCCGGTATATGATTTGTATAATCTGCCCTCGCTGGGGGTTCCCGCCACCAAGGAAAGC
This sequence comes from Firmicutes bacterium ADurb.Bin193, assembly GCA_002070105.1. Classification (GTDB taxonomy): domain Bacteria; phylum Bacillota; class Clostridia; order Monoglobales; family Firm-18; genus MWCQ01. The sequence continues at coordinate 17,298 of MWCQ01000008.1, forward strand.
TTTAATGCCAATGTCGGAAGCTACTTTATGGGTGACGGCGGTCTCGATGCACTTAAGACCGGACGGGTGGGCTATCACATGCGCGAAGGCATCCATACAATGAACAGGGTCGATTACAACCATTTTATGAATTTTGCGGATCTTCATATTGATGATGTGTTTTCAGAGCCGATTGCAAAGAGTAAGAGTGTTGCAATTGACAAAATAGCGCCCGTTGAAATAACTCTTGACTATACCGAAGGCAATAACCCCGGTTCCTACACGGTGTCTATTGTTGACCAACCCTCACACGGTACTCTTACCGGCAGTTTCCCTCACTATACCTACACACCCGGACCGACCTTTACAAAGACCGACAGCTTTACCTGGAAGGTTAATGACGGAAGTGCGGATTCAAACACAGCAATGGTTGCGATCACTTATTATGACGGAAGTAACTTGGCGGAATTAGATTCGTTCAATATATACGCGGGCAAAGTCACCGGCGTTAGTATCAAGAACACTGCGCCCGTAGATGTAACAGGCAACCTGCTGATTGCTTTGTATAACGATGACGGTGTCCTTACATCGGTAAGTGTTGCTAAAAAAACGCTTGAGAGATATTTTGACTGGGTCCTGCCGCTTGATGTGAATATCGGGGATGCTAAAACAATCAGAGCATACTTCTGGAACAACCTTTTAAGTCCCCTTGCTTCGGATTCGCTCGTCTATAATGTGCCGAGTGCACCGGAGGGTTTAGTAACTGATCTGTGGATGAACACGGCCAAAAACATCACCAATGTAACAATAGCGGATGAGGCTTTTGATGTGGGAGTTCCTTTATATAATACAGGAGCCGTAGTAAGTCCGACAGCCCTTGCAGAAGCTGTTCCCGATATTCTTAAGGGTGGTCTGCTTATAAGAACCGACAACATATCCAATGCTGTGAAAGCGACATACTACCCTGCTAATCTGGGTTCTGAGACTGCAATAAAATTCACCGTTACACAGGCGGCAACAGTATATTTAGCGGTTCCTTACAAAAACAGCGCCGGTGTTATTAATGTCAACCACAGCAGTATGCCTGCATGGATGTCGAGCAACGGCTGGGCTGCTGTAAATGCCGGCGACGATACTATGAGGGGGAACAGCGGAACTTATTTCAAATTGTATTACAAGACATTTGATGCAAATGCCGAAGTCAGCCTGGGGTGCACATTCCCGCCAGATGGAAATAAAACCCCCAGCACCTATGTAGTCATAGTCAAGCCGCAAAATTAATATTATAAATATTGCCCTGCAAATTCAGTATATGATAGGCTGAAAGAGCGGCATAGATAAATAAATCCCCTTAAAACCGATTAAGGCTTTAAGGGGATTTTGTTATTGCTTTAATTATTTCGCATCAACAGAAGCTATATAGTTTACAAGGTCGATAACCTTGTTTGAATAACCCCACTCGTTGTCGTACCATGCTACAAGCTTTACAAAGTTGTCATTAAGCGAGATTCCCGCATCAGCGTCAAAGATTGATGTTCTCGGGTCGTGAATGAAATCGCTTGAAACAACAGCATCCTCGGCATAACCCAGTATTCCCGCCATTTCTCCTTCGGAAGCCTTTTTGACCGCTGCTTTTATTGCATCATACGAAGCGGGCTTTTCAAGCCTTACGGTAAGGTCTACAACCGATACATCAGCCGTCGGAACGCGGAACGCCATACCCGTCAGTTTTCCGTTAAGCTTGGGAATAACTTTGCCAACAGCCTTTGCCGCACCTGTCGATGAGGGAATAATGTTGAATGCTGCGCCTCGTCCGCCCCTCCAGTCCTTCTTTGAGGGACCGTCAACGGTCTTCTGTGTCGCGGTTGTTGCGTGAACGGTCGTCATAAGACCTTCGATAATTCCGAAATTGTCGTCAATAACCTTTGCAAGGGGTGCAAGACAGTTTGTTGTGCACGAAGCATTTGAAACAATCTTCATATCCTTTGTGTAGGTCGTGTTGTTAACACCCATAACGAACATGGGAGCGTCCGAAGAGGGAGCCGTGATTACAACCTTCTTCGCGCCGCCTGTAAAATGTGCGCTTGCCTTTTCGGTGGTTGTGTAAATTCCGGTAGCCTCTACAATGTATTCCGCATTAACACTGCCCCATTTAATGTTGTTCGCATCCATTTCCGCGAAAACCTTGATTTCCTTGCCGTTTACAACGAGGGTATCGCCCTTCGCTTCAACATTGCCCTTGAACTGACCGTGTACGGTATCGTATTTAAGCATATAGACCATATAGTTTGCATCTATAAACGGGTCGTTTATCGCAACCACATCAAGAGCATCACGCTCTATCGCCGCACGGAAAACCAGACGGCCAATTCTTCCGAATCCATTAATACCAACTTTTACTGCCATTATTAACTTACCTCCTGCTTAAATATTGTTGTTGCTGTCTGTCGACAATAAAACTGACTTCGCGGTATATTTTATATTAATTTCATTATAATTACAAGTACTTTTTTTATTTTCATATATTTTTCCCATACAGGAACAGCAAAGCCTCGACTTTTTGGCTAATTTCATCATTTGCGCCGAAGGTTTGATGCCATGCGCCGAGTGCGGCTATTACATCTTCGGGAATAACCGCGCTTTCGCTTCTTTCTATTGTATCAAGAATATATGATACGGACTTTCGTAGGTGCCATACAAATAAATCCGCTTTTTCACATTCTGTGCAAATACTGTGTAAAATATGTGCGGTATGCAAAAAAGGGCTGATTTTCGGCTTTGTAAAGCTTCCGTCCGCATGCTGGGTCATTATCGTTTTGAATACGCCGTCTTGCTTTGTCTTTTTACTCTTTCCTTCGCTATGTATCTGCGTATTTTTATTGTAATGAGCCGAGGCAGACAATAGGACCGCCGCATCGACAACCCTTTGCTTGTCCTTGCCGCCTCGGAATGTTACAAGCGCTGTTTCTTCCGTCAAAAGCCCTCCCGATTCCGAAATTGAGGCTATTTGCTTTTTTATAAGCGAATCGCGTATTTCGTTGCCCGTAAGAAGGTTCCTAAGCTCGTCAATCCTTGCTTTTGTAAAATGGTATAAAAGCTCCTCCCCTGCCTGACACGGAGATTCGAAGACCGCTTTCATCACGCATTTTTCACCCATAAACTCGCCCTTTACCGCAAGCTCTCTCGGCGGCGTGTCGGTAAATTTTGCGGTAACGAAAAACCGCTCGCCCGCATGAATCCGTTTTATAAATTTCGGTATTATGTTAAGCGAAGGCACATCGAATGTCACGGCGGCATTTTTCACGGCGGGCACGATAATTCTGTTAAATACTTTTATTATTTCCCGTTCTGTATTTTCGTCTTCAAAAATAAGCGTCGCCCTTCCTCCGCTTGCGAATGCAAGCCTTTCAAGACACTCACCGTCCGCTCCGCTTCCCAGACAAAAGGTATGGAACACAATGCCTCCGTGGTTTTGAACATGTAAGAGTATATCCGTATTGCTTTTAGCCATGCCGTCGGTGAACAGCAAAACGGTACCCCTGCTTCGCTCGCAGGCGGATATAACCGGTCTTAAAAGCTCGCTTCTTCCCTCTGCGGCGCTGACGGTAAGGGAATCCAGCCAGCTTTTTGCTTCACTTAGCGATTCGTCTGTCATCGGCATCGGGATTTTGGAAAACAATTTGTGCGTGTCGGCAAAGGCTATAATATTAAATAAATCTCCCTTTTTAAGCGTGCAAATACATATTAAAACCGCATTTTTAACGCGATTTAGCCTTTCCTCTCCCATTGAGCGCGAGGTATCAATTAAGAAAATGTACTCACCTTGCTCATGGTTATAGATATTTATTTTAGGCGTAAAAGAGTAGCAGGCTATTGTGTCGGTATAATACATTGCCGGTGAGTTCTTTCCCCTGATTGCGATATCTATAACAATGTCCCTATCTGTAATAGAATCTTCGGCAAGGCTTACTCTTGCTCCATAGGAATCTACCTCGGCATTGATTTCGTGAGAAGGGGAATTAACCCCGATTATTCCGTTGCCCCTGTAAACAACATTAAGCGATGCTCTGTAATTTTTACGGTCAAAAACGCTTTCAATCGCCATCTGACTGCCGTGCGAGGCGTAGCGGGGCGCAATAACCACGGGTATAACTATCCTAAACCCTTGATCGGTTGAATCAGTCGGGCAAAAATACTTAACGCTTACCGTAATTTCGGCATCGGGAGCAACAACCCCGATATGTGTTTCTATTATGCTTCCGCGGTGTGAAAGTAAAAGATTGTCGGCTTTGGTATTAAGCATATTATGAGCATGCTTTTTTTGTATAATTTCGGAGGCAATGACATCCTCGCCGGATTTTGCAGAAATGCTTATAACAGAGCCTCCGACAGGTATGGGGAATATATAGCGGACATCTATGGGCGCACCGCTTTCATTGCGGTATTTTTGCACAAGGGTATAGATGCCGAAATCTCCCGACACCTCGGCGGTACATTCAATATTCTCAAGCGGCACCGCTACTGCGTCACCCCTGATAAGACCGCAAATCATACAGCACCTCCGCTATAATAATATACGATAACCCTGATACCATTATAATTTCTTTTAATGGTTTTTTCAACATAAATATAGCTATTCATTCCCAAAATTACATTTTCTTTCCTTTTTATTACATTTTAATTGATTAATTTATCCGATAATGTTAAAATACTCCCGAAAGAGGTGACTTTTATGTCAAAAGAAAAAAACGGTGCGGAGTTAACCCTGATTATTGCAATGATTGCCCACGAATTCAGATTACCGATTGAAACCATCAGCAAAAGCGCAGAACTTGTAAACAGGGCTAATGCCACAAACACCCTTGAGAAGGATAAACTTTTTGAAATAATGGACGGTGTAATAAACAGCTGTCACCGTATGAACCATCTTATATCGCAAATTATGGATATTGCCAAAGCGGAAAACAGCTCACACAAGATTGTTGTCCAAAAATACAGTGTTATAGCTTTTATGGAAAGTCTTAAAGAATACATTTCGCTCTATGAGGAAAAGAGCAATATCAAATTTGACTTTATCATAAAGGTTAAAGACCCCTATATGATATGCGATTTCAGAAAGTTTGACAAGGTTTTGTTAAACCTTATTTCAAACGCCGTAAAGTACAGCAAAAGCACCAACAGAAAAGTTACAATAACGGTATCCGACAACCCCGATTATCTTACCTTCTCCGTTAAAGACAACGGTATAGGAATAGACTATGTTTATTTAGATAAAATTTTTGAAAAGTTTTACAGGATAGAAAACTTTAACACAAGACAGACTGAGGGCTGCGGTCTTGGGCTTTCGATCGTTAAGGCATTTACCGAACTTTTGGGGGGAGAAGTCACCGTAAAAAGCAAATTGGGTAAGGGAAGCGAATTTATCGTTAAAATTCCGAGAACTCAGAATAATCAAAATCCGTCGATGGTTTTGGAGTCTCCCCATATATATAGTCTTTACAAAACAGTTGTCGATGAGGCCTTTTCGGATGTATAGTTTGAAAAGCACACCAATAATGCAATTTCGGTATCCCGCCGATTTTCATCGGCGGGGTTAATTTTTGCAAATCGGTAGTCTTTTGTTAAATTCTTTGACAAAAGGAATTTTTTAATTTATAATAATACAAAAACTATGCTTTCGGGGGGCACGGATATGACCAATATAAAAAAGCTGACCTTTGCGGCAGTTTTCACCGCACTTGCGGTTGTTATGAAAGTATTTCTGACTTTTTTGTTTTTTCGTACAACAAAGTTCGGCTTTACCTTCGTCCCGATGATGGTAGGCTCCGCAATGCTCGGTCCGCTGTGGGGCGGGGTAATCGGTGCGCTCTCGGATATTCTCGGCTGGGCGATAAAGCCTGACGGGTCATACTTCTATGGTTTTACGCTGAGCGCTGTATTAAAGGGGTTTTTTTATGGAGCGTTCTTATACAGGCGTCCGAAGAATCTTATCAATATTTTATTGGCGGTTACTTTATCCATAATAGTCGTTGATTTATGTATAAATTCTATTTGGATAAATATATACTACGGTACTCCCCTTCAGGCGGTTTTCGTTTCAAAGCTTACGACCCTTCCCGTTTTTGCGGCTCTGCAGTATGTAATCATGCTTATTCTTTTTAAGATTCTAAACAGAGAAATTTCAAGGTTTTCAGAATAGATAAATCACTGCCTCTCATATAGTATTATGAGGAGCGTGGTTATAATGGATAGGTTCCAGAGCCTTCGAAACAAAGAAGTTATAGATATCTGCGAAGGTGAGAGGCTTGGCTTTGTCTGCGATGTTGAGATTGATATATGTAACGGGCGTATTGTCGCCATTGTTGTTCCCGGTCGCAGGGGCTTCGGCTTTTTCGGCAAGCATGAGGAAGTCGTTATTCCCTGGCGCAATATTTGCAAAATCGGCGACGATATTATAATCGTCAACCTAAGACCGAAACATTTGGAATGCGACTGATGCCTGGTATAATCTTATAATTGAATAAAGCGTTCGGGTGCGTAGCACTTTCCCGAACGCAACCGCTCGCCGCGCGAGCGTAAACTTAATTCAAAATGATTGGGGATTTTACTAATGAAGTGTATATTCTGCGGTCACCTTGAAAGCAAGGTAATAGACTCCCGCTCTGCAGACGACGGGGCTACGATTAGACGCAGAAGGGAGTGCCTTGAATGCGGAGGGCGTTTTACAAGCTATGAAAAGGTCGAGAACCTTCCCCTTATCGTTATAAAAAAGGATATGACACGACAGCCGTTTAACCGCGACAAGCTTTTGAACGGTCTTTTGCGAGCCTGCGAAAAGCGCCCTGTTTCCATTGACCAGCTTGAAAAAATTGTCGACGAGGTTGAAACGGGGATCCGAAACTCTCTCGCCAGGGAGGTTTCAAGCGTACAAATCGGTGAGCTTGTTATGGACAGGCTCAAAAAAACGGACGAGGTTGCCTATGTCCGTTTTGCCTCCGTTTACAGGGAGTTTAAGGATGTAAACTCGTTTATGGAGGAGCTTAAAAAACTGTTAAAGGAAAAATAATCACACCAAAAGCCCCGAAAGGTCTGTAATCGTGCCTGCGCCGAGGGTTAAAACTATATCTCCCTTAGATACATTCGCCTTTAAATATTCAGCTATCTCGCCGAAAGTGCTTATATATTCGGCGTTTTTTATTTTATCCGCAAGAAGCTTCGCATGGGTTTTTCCGTCATTTTTTTCGCGTGCCGCGTATATATCGGTTATTATTACCCTGTCCGCCCTTGAAAGCTCCTTGGCAAAATCGTCTAAAAGCGCCTTTGTTCTTGAATAGGTATGGGGCTGGAAAACGCACCACAGCTTGCTGTGAGGAATCACCCCCGCCGCCGAAATCGTTGCCGCAACCTCGGTCGGGTGGTGGGCGTAATCGTCATATACCGCCGCTCCGTTAACCTCTCCTTTGTACTCAAACCTTCGTTTGGTGCCAGTAAAGCTTTCAATTCCGCTTACGATTTTTTCGGAATCTATCCCTAAAGTATGCGCCGCGGCAAACACAGCCAAAGCGTTTGACACATTGTGTATTCCCTTTATGCCAAGGCGTATCGTCCGCCTTTTTTTTCGGCCTTCATCTTCATACAAAACCGTAAACCTTGCGGCGCCGTCATTCGAAAACTCTATATCCTCCGCCCTGTAATCGCCGTTTGTGCCGTATGTTACCTTAGTGCAGTCTATCCCTTCCGCCGCCCGCACTACATTCTTATCGTCCGAGTTTAAGACGACAAAACCGTTTTGGGGAATTTTTCGCATAAACTTATTAAAGGATTTTTTAATCTGTTCGATACCGCTGAAATAATCGAGATGGTCCTCCTCTATATTCAGAATTATCGCCGCAAACGGATTGAATTTCAAAAAGCTGTCCACATACTCGCACGCCTCGAAAACAAGATGCTTTCCGCTTCCGATCCGATAGTTTCCGTTTATCTGTGCAAACTCGCCTCCTACAAGAACGGTAGGGTCCAAGCCCGCATGCAAAAGCACACAGGACAGCATTGAGGTAGTGGTGGTTTTCCCGTGAGTTCCGCTTATCGCAATCGGCAACTCAAAATCCTTCATAATTTCGCCGAGGAAATCAGCACGCTCCATTATTTCAATACCCATATTTTTTGCCTGTAAAAGTTCGGGATTGTCCTTTGAAACCGCGGCGGTATAAACCACAAGGTCGGGATTTTCAATATTATCGGCGCTATGTCCTATATTTATTTTCGCCCCCGCAGTGCGAAGGCGTGACACAATCGGCGAATCCGCGATGTCCGAGCCGCTTACCTTTGCCCCTCCGTTTATCATAATATGGGCAAGGGCGCTCATGCTAATGCCCCCTATGCCTATAAAATGCACATTTTTATGTATTCTGTTAACAGTCAACTATAGCATCTCCCATCTGATTTTTCGAAAAGCAGTTTAATGTTTTTTGCTGTTGCGTTGGAAAAAGCGCTTTCAGCCCCAATGCTTTTTCATGTTTAAAGCCTAAACTTTGCCATTTTTAATAATAGTTCGTTTATATTATATGATATTTTTAATAAAAAATCAAAAAAAATTTGATTTTTTTTTTAATATGTAGTAAAATATATCCATAACATAAAATCTATTTGGCGAAAGGTGGACAAAGAGCATGGAAATCACGGATATCAGAGTCAGAAAAATCAACTTCGAGGGTCGGATGAAGGCTGTTGTTTCGGTTACTTTTGATGCATCGTTTGTTGTGCACGACATTAAAGTAATCGAAGGACAAGAAAAGCTGTTTGTTGCAATGCCAAGCAGAAAAACCCCCGACGGCGAGTTTAAGGACATCGCGCATCCGATAAATGCCGAAATGCGTGAGATTCTTCAAAACGCCATTATATCAAAGTATGAAGAGGTAAAGGACCTCGAGGCAGCCGAGGCTCCCGCTTTGGAGCAGCAATCTTAACTTTTGGGATTTTTTCGGCTTGTCCCGTACTTAATCGGGAAGGTTTGATCCCGATGCTTTTCCCGACAATACACAGCATACGCCACCGAGTAAGGCAGACGGCATATGCTTTGGAAAATTCGTCTTTAACAAGATAATAATTTCATTTTTTGACACCGGTGGTTTTCCGACACAGTACAGGGGGATGGTTTTTTGTCATTTCGCATAGTTTACGGCAGGGCGGGTAGCGGTAAAACCTCGCTTTGTTTTAATATTATTGCCAATTTTTTGAGCAAAGATACCTCGGACATTTTATATATTGTGCCCGAGCAGATTTCACTTCAGACGGAGCGCAGCGTTTTAAAAGCGTTCGGAACACAGACAAGCCGTATCGATGTTTTAAGTTTTGAGCGTCTTTGCGGGCGTGTGTTTTCCCGTGTCGGTCCAGTGTATGCCGACTACATAGACAACACAGGAAAGCAAATGCTTATGCAGCGCGTTCTATTAAATATGAAAAGCAAACTTACCGTTCTTTCGGGCGCCGCCGAAACGGACAGTTTTTCAAAGATTGCGGTAAAAACCGTAAGCGAGTTCAAGCGCCATAATATAACTCCCGAAATGCTTCTTTCGGCCGCCGACCGTGTCGACGGCCCTTTTAAGCTAAAGCTGATTGATATGGCGCTTATCTACTCCGAATATGTTAAGCAGTTTACGCCGCCGTACTCTGACGAGGACGACAGCCTTTTTGTGTTGCTCGAAAAAATAATAAAACACGATTTGTACAGGGACTGCCATGTTGTTATAGACTCGTTTACGAGCTTTTCGGCAAAACAGCTTGCGGTTGTTGCGGAGCTTATGAGGCGTTGCGGGTCGGTTACCGTTTCTCTTACCAGTGATTCTTTAAACCCTCCGCAAAGCATTGCCGATATTTTTTATGCCTCCAAGAAAACCGCTACAAAACTTTTTGACCTTGCCCGCGAAAACGGCGTTGAGGTTCTTCCCAACATCTATGCGGGCGAGTGTAAGAAATATTCGGATAATCCCGAACTTTTGCACCTTGAGGAAAACTATTTCAGATATCCCGCAAAAATATACGATGCCCCCACAAAAAATATTAAGATTTTTTCAGCAAACAATTACTACGGTGAGGTTTCTTCCCTTGCGGAGCATATAATCCGCCTTTGCAGGGAGGAGGGCTGTCGCTTCCGCGATATTGCGGTTATCACAAAGGCATTTGATACTTATGCGCCGATAATCCGTCATGTTTTTGAAGAGTACGGTATTTTATTTTATCTTGACGAAAATTACAGCGCTCTGTCGCGACCCTTTACAAGTGCGGTGCTTTCGGTTTTAGAGGCGGTCATTCGCAATTTTGCGTTTGACGCCGTTTTCACATGGCTTAAATCCGATTATTGCGACGCTGACAAGGAGGATATTTTCCTGCTTGAAAACTATGTTATCGCATGCGGGAATACCGCTAAAATGTGGACAAGCCCCGATGATTGGAGCTTTGTGCCAAAGGGCTTTGACAGTGACAGCCTTACTAAAGTAAACGAGATTAAAAATCGCGTTCGACTTCCTCTTATCTCCTTCGCCTCAAAGTTTTCGGGGCGCAAGACGGTTAAAGAAATTTCACTGGCATTTATGGAGTTTTTATACGAGTCGGGGGCGGCAAGGATATTAAATAAAAAGGCGGAGGATTTTCGCGCCCGGGGATTGATTGACAAAAGCGATTCACTGCTTGCCGTATGGAACGCCGTTACGGGCGCAATCGACAGCATGGTACTTGCTATGGGTGACAGTTATATTTCCTTTGAAAAATACTACTCAATATTAAAATCGGGGCTTTCGGAGGCGCAGATCGGACAGATTCCCCCGACAGTCGATCAGGTCATTGTATGCCCTATTGACCGTTTTATCAATAAAGAGGCGAAGTATGTCTTTATTATTGGCACAACAAACGGCGTATTCCCTTCCGGCTACACAAGCGAAGGTCTTATATCGGACAGCGAAAGGGTATCTCTTTCGGACCTCGGTATTGAGCTTGCCGACGACACGCTTACCATGCAGGCGGGCGAAAACTATGTTATATACTCCGCGCTTACCAGCGCCCTATCAAAGCTCTTCCTCTTCTATCCCATTGCCGACAACGACGGCAAGGCTCTTTATCCGTCCCTTGTCATCGACCGTATAAAAAGCATATTCCCCAATGTTTCAAAGGGGGATAATATTTTTGAAAAGGACGATGTGACCGACGGACTTGAGGGGCTTACTCCGTCGTTTAACAAAATGCTTGCAAACAGGGAAAAATACAGCTCCGTTATGGAGTGGTTCCGCGAAAACTACCCCGAAAGGCTTGACAGGGCGCTTGCCGCGCTTTCATACACAAATCTTCCCCAAAAGCTTTCGACAAAGGCTGTATCCCTTCTTTACGGCGAAACGCCGCGGGGGAGCATATCCCGCGCGGAGCTTTACAACAAGTGCGGATTTGCATACTTTTTAAGGTACGGACTTCGGGCGGAGGAACGCCCCACCCACAGCATTGAACCAATGGACGCGGGAACTTTTATGCACGCAATAATCGAGGAGTATTCAAACTTTTGCGATGGTGAAGGCTGGGACAGCATTACAAAGGAAATTTGCGACCAAAAAGCAGGCGAGATAACAGAGAGGATTCTTTGTGAAAATCTCGGCGAGTTTTATACCTGTTCACCGAGCTTTCCGTACCTTCTCAAAAAGATAAAAAAGATTATGTCAACCACCGCATGGAGCGTTACGGATTTTTACAGAAGGTCTCCGTTTGTGCCCTTGGGGTATGAGATTTCCTTCAAGCCCGGAGGCTCCTTCCCTCCGATTGAGATTGATGCCGGCGGGACAAAGGTTGTGCTTACCGGCGTGGTGGACAGGGCGGATGTGTGGAGGACGGAAAACGGCAACTTTGTAAGCATTGTCGACTATAAATCAAGCTCAAAAACAATTGATTTTTCACAAATACTCTGCGGCATACAAATTCAGCTTCCGATATATATAAAGGCGGTATGCGAGGCTCTGTCGAAAAAAGAGGGGGTCAAAGTCATGCCCGCCGCAATGCTTTATTATAAAATAGATTCGCCCATCGTATCGGCGGACCGCAATATGTCCGACGAGGAGATTTGGGAAAAGGTTGAGGAAAGCCTTAAAATGCAGGGGCTTACCCTTGAAAGCGAAAAAATTGCAGAGGGGATAACCTCTGTTTTCGCCGTCAGGTCAAGGGCTACAAGCGAGCAGATTGACCTGGTGTGCAAAACGGCTTACAACCGCCTTAAAGGCGCATTTTCGGGCATTATATCCGGCAGAATAGACATTAATCCCGTAAGGGTGTCGGGGCAAACCGCGTGCGAGTGGTGTGCGTATAAAAGCGTATGCGCTTTTGACCCGTCGCTCCCGGGAAATGAGTACAAAAACATAAGGAAAATCGACAGGGAGGAGTTTTTCGATCATGCCGCTAAATTGGACAGAGCAGCAGAAGCTGGCGATAACTGAAAAGGGTAAAAATGTTCTTGTTTCGGCGGCGGCAGGGTCGGGAAAAACCGCCGTTTTGGTCGAGCGCGTGATAGGTCTGGTGACTGACCCTTCCTCCCCCGTTCCGATTGATCGCCTTCTTATCGTAACCTTTACAAATGCGGCCGCCAACGGTATGCAGGTCAAAATCCGCGAGGCGCTTAAAACAATGCTTGATCAAAACCCCGATAGCGAATACCTTGCAAAACAGCTTACTCTCTTTCCGCGGGCGATGATTACCACGGTGCACTCCTTTTGTCAGACCCTTATACGCAACAACTTTCACAGGCTCGGCATAGCCGCCGACTTTGAAATCGGTGACGAAACCTCTTTGTCGCTGCTTAGGCAGAAGGCGTTTGACACCGTTATAGAAAATAGATACGAAAACCCGACCCATGCCTTTGATTCCCTTGTAGGAGGGTTTGGAGGAAAGCGTGACGACAGCGCACTTTTCGGAATCGTTCTCTCATTGTTTTTCTTTACTCAAAGCACCGAAAACCCGAAGGCCTGGCTTAAAAGCGCCCGCGACGATTATTTTTCGGGCAGCGGGATAAAAAAATGGGCGGGGTATATTCTTTCCTGCGCCGAAGTTGAGGCAATGAGTATGGCAGGGGAGTATGAAAAAGCCTTAACGGTAATCGAGAGTGCCATAGGGCTTGATAATTACCGCGACACCTTTATTTATGAGCGTGATATGCTTTTATCCCTTGCCGACAGCTTCAAAACCGACTGGGACAGGGCAAGAGAGGCACTTTCTTGTGTTGAATTTGACAAATTACCGAGAAAGAAAAAGGATTCTGACGACAGCGCCGCCGCCTATGTCCAAAAAATCAGAAACGGCGTTAAAAAGCATATTTCAAAGCTTTCCGATACTTTTTTCGCACCTTTATCCGACATAGAGCGGGACAACGGCTTTTTGGGGGCTGTTGTTGGCGAGCTTTGTGATATAGTATCGGACTTCTCCGATGAGTACGCCCTCGAAAAGAGGAACAAAAACCTTTTGGACTTTAACGATTTGGAGCATTTGGCGCTTTTGCTCCTTCAGGATACCGATGCCGCAGACGAGATTAAAAATCGGTTTGACTATGTTTTGGTAGACGAGTATCAGGATACAAACGGTGTTCAGGATGCAATATTCCGCGCGGTTTCAAGGGGCGATAACCTTTTTATGGTGGGGGATGTAAAACAGAGCATTTACGGCTTTAGAAACGCCCGACCCGATATTTTTACAAACAGGGCGGACGATTTTTCGGACAGTCCCGAAAAGGGAAAACTGATATTTCTTCCGCATAACTATCGAAGCGCAAATCCGATTATTGATTTTGTCAACGGAATATTCGAGCGGCTTATGAGCACAGCTTACGGCGGAGTTGACTATACAAAGGGTCATGCCCTTGTCTGCGGTCGCGCGGAAAAAGTCGAATTCAGTCGGGTTGAGTTACATATTATCGACAAAAGGCTTGAGGAAAGCGAGGAACTTACCGAGGACGAACAGCTTACCGCCGAAATCGTGCGTGAGGCTATGTTTACTGCGGGCAGAATTAAAAGGCTTGTGGAGGTTGAAAAGCCCGAAATAACCGACCCGACAACGGGAGAGACCCGTCCGATAAGGTACAGCGACATTGCGATACTTGCACGAAAGAATAAAAATGTTGTAAGTATTTTTTCCGAACAGTTAAAAAGCCTTGGCGTGCCCTTTTACTGCGAGGACGATACGGGGAACTTTTTAATTTCCGGGGAAATATCCCCTGTTATGTCCCTGCTTAAAATTATAGACAATCCGCTTTCGGATATACCCCTTCTTGCAACTATGCGAAGCCCGCTGTTTATGTTTTCGGACGAGGAGCTTGCGCTTATACGCTCCGAAGCGGAGGGCCCGTTTTACTACGCCGTGCAAAAGAGCAGCAATCCTAAGTGCAAAGCCTTTCTCGATACGCTTGCGCGTTACCGCAAAATGTCCTTTGATGAAAGCATTGAGTTTCTTATACAAACGATTTTAAGCGAAACGGGGTATCTTTCCTTTTCCTCCTCCATGCCCGGCGGAAAGACAAGGGCGGCCAATCTTCGCCTTCTGTGCGAAAGGGCGGGGCGTTTTGAGGCGGGCGGCTATAAAGGTATCTCCGATTTTATAAGCTATACCGAGGCTATGGAGGAATTTTCGCAAGGCTATTCCGTTGCGAAAATCGCGGGGCAGAACGACAACGCGGTGAGCATTATGAGTATTCACAAAAGCAAGGGGCTTGAATTCCCCGTTGTATTTTTCGTGCGGTGCGGTGAGCGCTTTAACAAGACGGATTTGTCGGCGGGAATACAGTATGATGTTGAGCTTGGTCTAGGCTGTAACTTTGTCGATACGGACAGGATGATTAAATATCCTTCGCTTGCAAAGCTTGCGATTGCAAGAAAAAAACTGTACTCCCTTCTTTCGGAAGAAATGAGGATTATGTATGTCGCCCTTACAAGAGCAAGGGATATGCTTTATGTTGTCGGAAGCTGTGTTAAGGTTAATGACAAGCTTGAAGCATGGGAGGGCGCGGACTGCACACCCTTCTCGATCGCGGCGCAAAATACCTTTCTTGAATGGTTAGGTATGGCATTGGGCAAGAAGGTGCGCTCGTTTGCCGAGGTCCATTCGGCAAGCGATATTGTCATTCAAAGTAGGGTGACAGCCTCGGCTCAGGATATAAAGCCGCAAGGCGCAGAGAGCGCTGAGTATTCCGAGGAGGTTGCAAAGCGCCTGTCATACACCTATCCTTACTTAAACTCAAAATATATTCCCGCAAAGCTTCCCGTAAGCCGCGCCGTCGGGTACACGCCCCGCAGTCTGAACCTTAAAAAGCCCGATTTTATGCAAAAGACGGACAGAATAACCGCCGCACTTAGAGGTACAGTTATTCACTTTGTGCTTCAGAATATTGATATTCAAAAAACAGGCAATCAAGAGGATATTCAAAAACAAATCGAAGATATGGTTATGAAGGGTATGTTGGAGGCAGAGCTTGCGAAGGTTGTAAATGCGGGCGATATCGAAAACTTTTTCAAAAGTAATGCCGGAATAAGAATGAAGCGGTCACCGAGGGTTGAGCGTGAAGTTAAGTTTTTCGTCGATGTTCCCGCGCGCGAGATTATGGATATTTCCGACGAAGCGGTCGCTGACGAAACGGTGCTTTTGCAGGGGGTTGTGGACTGTTGGTTTGAAGAGGACGGAGAGATTGTCATTATAGACTACAAAACGGGTGATTCCGACAAGCCGGAGTATAAAAAACAGCTTGACTTTTACGCAAAGGGGCTTTCAAAAACCTTGGGTAAAAAGGTGCGGGAAACGGTTTTGTATCCGCTTATATAAAGTTGTGTTTTGTTAGGAGGGGTAAAGCAAATTACGGATGGGTCAATACCCATCCCTACGATTTGTTCTGCGTTTAATTCAAAACAATACGGAACGGCTTTGCCGTTCCGTATTGTAATATAACGCTTAATATTTATTAGTTTTATCAGACCTTCGAAATGCGTTTTCGATATCCTCCATAATATCGTCTATATGCTCTGTTCCCACCGAAAGCCTTATCATACTCGGAGTAATTCCGGCGCTTAGCTTTTCTTCGGACGAAAGCTGTTGGTGAGTGGTCGACCACGGGTGTATCACAAGGCTCTTCAGATCCGCAACATTCGCAAGATGCGAGAAAACCCTAAGACTGTCAATAAACTTTTTGGCATCCTGCTCCGTCCCCTTTATGTCAAAGGTGAATATGGATCCTGCGCCCTTGGGAAAATACTTCTTTGCAAGGCTAAAATATTTATTGCCTTCAAGCGATGGATAATGTACTTTATCAACCTTTTTATGTTCCGCAAGATACGCCGCAACCTTCTTGGCGTTTTCGACATGGCGTTCCACCCTTAAGCTAAGTGTTTCCACGCCCTGCAAAAGCAAAAATGCGTTAAAAGGACTTATTGCCGCGCCTGTATCGCGCAGAAGCTGAACCCTTGCCTTTGTGATATAAGCCGCCGCACCGACATCTATTGCATAGCGAATACCATGGTAGGTTTTGTCGGGCTGTGTAAAGTCTTTGAACTTTACAGGGTTGTTCCAGTCGAATTTTCCGCCATCAACGATTATTCCGCCGATTGATGTCCCGTGTCCTCCGATAAATTTCGTTGCGGAATGAACCACAATGTCCGCGCCGAATTCAATCGGCCTTATAAGATAGGGCGTTCCGAAGGTGTTGTCGACTATAAGCGGAATCCCGAAGCTGTGCGCCGTTTTTGCCACCTCTTCAATATCAATAATATTGGTTTGAGGGTTACCTATCGACTCGATATAAACCGCTTTTGTGCGTTCGTTTATCGCCTCTGTAAAATTTTCGACCTTGTCAGGATTTACAAAGGTTGTTTTAATCCCAAGCTTCGGGAGAGTGACCGCAAACAGATTATATGTGCCGCCGTACAGAGTGTTTGCCGCAACAATTTCATCACCGCAGCTCGCAAGGTTCAAAATCGCATAGGTAATAGCCGCAGAGCCTGACGCCGTCGCAAGCGCTCCTATTCCTCCCTCAAGCACCGCAATCCGCTTTTCAAAAACATCGGTTGTGGGGTTCATAATCCTTGTGTAGATGTTCCCCGTCTCGCGTAGCGCAAAAAGGTTTTCGGCATTTTCGGTGCTGTCAAAAACATACGAGGTTGTCTGGTAAATCGGAACAGCCCTTGATTTTGTGGCAGGGTCGGCACTCTGACCGGCGTGAAGCTGGTTTGTTTCAAATCTGAAATTATTGCTCATTTCATTCACTCCCTTTAGGTAAATCCTATTATTTCAGCATAGTATAACAGGCAATCATTACTTTGTCAATGATTTTTTATATCCAAAATACCACTTTTTTATATTGATTATAGTTTTGTATTGAAATATTGCCATTATTATGCTATAATGGAAAACAATGTGAGGTTTTAGCAGAAAACGACACCGTTAACCACCATAAGTAATCAGAGGGGGTTTTAAGATGATGAAAAAAATTATATCCATTGCATTGGCGGCGGTTATTCTTGTAGGAATTTCGGGTTTTGTTCCCGCATTTGAAGAAAAAGCGTATGCAGATACTGAAGGTGATTATACCTATACCGTTTGGGCCGATAAGGCGACCATTACAAATTTCGATTCTTCCGTAAGCGGCGAAATCACAATTCCGTCTACATTAGGGGGGTATCCCGTTATCGCTATCGGAAAGAATGCATTCAGACTCTGCTCCAACCTTACAAGCATTGTTATACCCCATGGCGTAGAATCCATCGGAGAAAACGCATTTGAAAGATGCACAAAACTTGCAAGCATAATTATACCCGATAGCGTAACAGCTATAAACCGAAATGCGTTTTTATATTGCAAAAGCCTTACAAACATCAATATACCCTACAGTGTGATAAGTATCGGAACTTATGTGTTTGATTATTGTGATAGTCTTACCGCCATAAATGTAGAGTCGGACAATCCGCTATACTGCAGTGAAGACGGTATTCTGTTTGATAAAAACAAGACCATTCTTATCCGATGCCCCGAAATGAAAACGGGCGATTACACCGTTCCCGACTCTGTTACAAAAATTGAACCTCATGCTTTTTCAACATGTAACAGCCTTGAAAACATATCAATACCCAAAAGTGTATCGAATATCGGAACCAGTACATTTTATCATTGCAACGGGTTGCTTGCAATCAATGTGAGTGAGCAGAATCCGGCATATAGCAGTGAAGGCGAAGTTCTATTCAATAAAAACAAAAGCACTCTTATACAGTGTCCGGGAGGAAAAGCAGGGGCATACACCATTCCCCCAAGCGTAACAACCATTACCGACCATGCGTTCAGTTATTGCTCCGCACTCACAAGCATAACAATACCCGATGGCGTAACAAGCATTGCCGACTATGCGTTCAGTTATTGCTCCGCGCTCACAGGCATAACAATACCCGAAGGCGTCACAAGTATCGAAGATCGTGTGTTTTTAGCCTGCACAAGCCTTAATAGTATTGTCATACCTAAAGGAATTACAAATATTCAATTCAGCGCGTTTGACGATTGTGAAAATTTAACCGCATTTGTTGTAGACGAACAAAATACTTTATACAGCAGTGAAGACGGGGTTTTGTTTGATAAAACCAAGAGCATCCTAAAACTATGCCCGATAGGTAAATCGGGAGAATACGCCGTTCCCGACTTTGTAGCAACCATAGGACTGAATGCATTCAAAGGATGCTTCAAACTTGAAAGCATCTATATAAACGACAATGTTGCAACCATCGGCATGAGTGCGTTTGCAAGCTGCACCGGCCTTAAAAGTGTTAGAATATCGAGTAATGTCGAAATTATTCCAAATAATGCGTTTGTAGATTGCACCGGCCTTATAAGTATAGTCATACCTGAGGGAGTCACACAGATATCTTACAAAGCGTTTTTAGGATGCACAGGCCTCACAAGCGTGACATTACCCTCCACCCTAACATTTATCGACAACAATGTGTTTGAAGATTGTATAAGTCTTACAAGCATAACAATACCCAATGGAGTTACAATTCTTGATGAAAGTTTGTTTTTGAATTGTAAAAGCCTTACAAGCGTAACGATACCAAATAGTGTTACAACTATTGAAATGAGTGCGTTTGAAGGCTGTGAAAGCCTTACAAGCATAACGATACCAGAAAGCGTTACATTTATAAATAGCTTAGCATTTCGTGGTTGCAGTAGCCTTGAAAGCATAATTATACCAGATAGCGTGAAAGGTTTCGGCAGCTATGCATTCTCAAATTGCACCGGTCTAAAAAGCGTAACGCTGCCCTCCGGCTTGAAGAGTATCAATAATGGTTTGTTTCTTTCTTGCACAAGTCTTGAAAGAATAGTTTTACCTGACAGCGTTACAACCATTAAACCATCTGGATTTTCCAAATGCAGCGGTCTTAAAAGCATAGTTATACCGGACAGTGTAACAAGCATTTCAGACACTGCGTTTTCCAGTTGCCCCGCTGATTTAACCATTTACGGAAATGCAGGTTCATTTGCGCAGACATTTGCGACTGACAACGGAATTTTATTTGTGTCACCCGCTTCGCCCTATGATTTCGGGGTTTATATAACCTCCGCCGTATACAATGAGGAAAAAGGGCGGGCGGATGTATCCGTTTTGATACACAATGCAGAGGTTCAGGCGGCGGACCTTAAACTTAATCTTGCAATATTTGATTCCGACGGCAGGCTTGTAAAGGTTGCAGTATATGATGTCCCGCTTTCGGAAACACCGGGTGGCATACTGGATAAATCAATATCATTCTCATATTCCGCCGACACGGAATACTGTATAAAAGCGTTTTTATGGGATGGCTTTAATACGCTTACGCCTGTTTCAGCATCGGATTATTATGATATTTAATAGACGGTAAACTCCGCCTCCCGCCCGAAAGGGCGGGAGTTTTTTGTTTTCGGAAAAAAATTCTATAAATTTTCAAAAAAAGTATTGACAAACAAAAAATGTTATAGTATTATTGTATTAAGCCACTAATACAATAAGGAGGTGCTACAATGGCTTGGGTATTTGACAACAGCATACCCATATATCTTCAGCTTGTGGAGCGGATTAAGATTCTTATTGTCTCCGGCGCATTAAGGCCCGGCGAAAAGATTGACTCTGTCAGGGATCTTGCGCAGGAGGCGGGGGTTAATCCCAACACGATGCAGCGCGCACTCGGAGAGCTTGAGCGTGAGGGGCTTATTTATCCGGTAAGAACAAGCGGAAGGTTTGTGACGGAAGATGAGGAGCACTTAAAAGCGTTGCGGGAGGAGATCGCAACTGAAAAAATCGATTCGCTTTTCGAGTCGCTTTTAAGCCTTGGGTACAGTCGAAAGGAAGCAATTAAAGAGGTAATTAAAAGAACGCAATATTACGGAGAGGGTGAGTGAGGAAATGGCGGAACTTATGAAATTTATAAATGTGACCAAAAGCTATGGCGCAAAGCCCGCTTTAAAGGGAATTAATCTTACCGTCGAAAGCGGAAAGATTATCGGGCTTCTCGGCCCTAACGGAAGCGGGAAAACAACAATGCTTAAACTTGCAAACGGGCTATTAAATCCGTCGTCGGGCGAGGTTTTAATCGAGGGGCAAATGCCGGGGATAGCCTCAAAGAGCATTGTTTCGTACCTTCCCGAAAAAACTTATTTGAATGACTGGATGAGGGTCGGCGAAGTTCTGGATTTCTTTTGCGATTTTTACCCCGATTTCAGCCCCGAAAAATCAAAGGAAATGTTAAAGTCGCTCGGAATAGAACAGACGGATAAACTTAAAACGATGTCAAAGGGCACCAAGGAAAAACTTCAGCTTATTCTTGTAATGTCAAGAAAAGCAAGGCTCTATCTTCTCGATGAGCCGATTGGAGGCGTTGACCCTGCGGCGAGGGACTATATTTTGAATACGATTATTTCGAATTATAACGAGGACGGAACGGTAATAATCTCGACCCATTTAATTCAGGATGTCGAAAGGATTTTCGACGATGTTGTGTTTTTATCAAACGGAGAAATAATAATTTGCGACAGTGTCGACAGTGTCCGCGAAAAACACAATAAATCCGTCGATGAGCTTTTCAGGGAGGTGTTCAAATGTTAAGAAAGTTATTAAAATATGAAATGAAGGCGACACGCCGAGTATTCTTCGCGCTTTACGGCGCAATGTTCGCCGCCGCTGTTTTGATGAATATATCGATGTACTTCCCTTATATAAATGCGTTTAAGGTAACTACCTTCTTTGTTATGTTTGCGCTGTTTGTTGCCCTCGCTGTTTTAACTCTTATGACGATTGTAAAAAGGTTTAAGGATAATCTTTTTTCGGATGAGGGATATTTAATGTTCACCATTCCGGTATCGACCGAAAAGCTTATATTGTCAAAGCTGATTTCTGCGCTTATCTGGACGGCGCTAAGCTGTATCGTGACCTTGCTTGTTATATTTACTGCGTTTGTAAACAAAGAGGTAATATCGGGTATAAGGGATTTCTTTGCGTATTTCAACGAAATGTACGCGCAAATCCTGCTTTATATCGGGGAAATAAAAGGTGAGCATATATTAGCGGTAGTGTTGTTTCTTTTAAGTATATTTTCACAGTATATATACTCTGTTTTGCTTATATATACCTCACTTTCCATAGGGCAGACGGCAATATTCAGCAAAAGAAGGGGTATGGCATCATTCGGTGCATTTATTGGTATTTCGATTGTTGCAAGTTTACTGACGCGGTCTGTTTTCGGTAATCTGTTCGGTTCTATTACAACATTTTCGCTTGCTGATATTATTGCTTTTAACTCGATATTCGGAACAGCGGTCCTTGTAAACCTTTCTCTCTCCGCAATTTTATTTTACGCCACAAACTATATTCTTAAATACAGGCTTAATATCGAATAAAATAAATCCTATCCAAATCTTAAAAGGTCTTGCGGTTATATATCCGCAGGGCCTTTTTTTAACTTGCGGAAAATTGCGCAGATTTTGATAACATAAAAACGGACAAACCTGTATAAATATAATTGAGGTGATAAATTTGTCCGCAAAAGAGATTATATTAAAAAACCTGCCCGAAAAAATAAGAGAACTCACCAAAAACGAAAACTTTGAAGAGCTTGAGGAGATCCGCCTTCGTTCAAACAGGCCTGTTATTCTGTCATATCACAGAGGAATAAAAAGGCTTGCGCACACGGCATCGCAAAGCGAAATCGAACAGACGCTTCAGATTATAAGCGGGGCATCGGTTTATGCGTATATCGAAGAAATCAAAAACTGTTTTATCACCCTTGAGGGCGGTCACAGGGTAGGGCTTTGCGGCACAACAGTTGTAAATGAGGGGCAAATTCAAAACCTTATCCGGATTAGCGGAATAAACTTTCGCATAGCAAGGCAGGTTAAAGGCGCGGCGGACGAAATTATGCCCTTTGTATTTAATAATACCGTTCAAAACACGCTTATTATCTCGCCTCCGCAGTGCGGCAAGACAACAATAATCCGCGACCTTGCGAGAAGGCTCGGACAGAATTTTAAGGTTTCGATTATGGACGAGCGCGGCGAAATTGCCGCCATGTACCGTGGTGCGCCTTCGCACGATATCGGCGAGATGACCGATGTTTTGGATTTGTGTCCTAAATCCATAGGTATTCCTCTTGTACTTAGGAGTATGTCGCCAGATCTTATAATAACCGATGAAATCGCCCACTGCGACATTGAGGCAATTAAACAGGCACTGTCGTGCGGGGTTAAAATAATCGCAACCGCGCACGGTGACAGCATTGAGCAGGTCGTAAAGCGCATAGGGCTTGAGCCGCTTATGGACGAGCTTGGCTGTATCATAACACTAAGCCGCCGAAACGGTCCGGGAACGGTTGAGCAGATAAGGCAAAGCCCAAAATTTGTCGGACAAAGCACTTCGTTTTTACACAAAATTAAATGATAATTTATGTTCTAAATGTGGACAAAGTATAATAATATATCACAAGAGGACAAACCACAAAGGAGAGAAAGATATATGCTAATAAAACTTATAGGTTGTGCGATTATTATTGCTTGCACCGCTAAAATCGGCTTTGACGAGGCGGGAAAATTCACCAAACGGGTAAGAGAAATCCGGGAGCTTCAAGGCGCGCTTATCGCTTTAAAGGGCGAAATCAGCTTTTGCAGGACGCCTCTTGCACAGGCGCTTATAAAAACAGGGCAAAGGCTTTCTTATCCCGTTTCGGAGCTTTTCAAAAAAGCGGGTACTGCTCTTAATTCGGGGGGAATAACCGCAAAGGATGCATGGGACGATGCGCTTTTTTCCATTGATAAAAAGCTGTCGTTAAAAAGTGAGGAGATTTATATTTTAAGCTCCTTCGGAAGCCTCCTGGGAACCGGTGATGCGGCAGGGCAGATTGAAAATATCGAGCTTGCGGCATCCAAGCTTATTATGTGCGAGCGCAATGCGACGGAGGACGAAAGAAAGTTTGTGCGGCTTTACCGGGGCCTCGGCGTAGCCTGCGGGGTTTTTATATCGATACTTTTTTTATAACTTATATAGCGGAGGAAAAATGATATGGGAACGGGTGTTGACCTTATCTTCAAAATTGCGGGAATCGGAATAATAACCATTATTCTTTTTCAGCTTCTCAAAAACTCCAAGCATGAGGAGCTTGCCCTTATGATTTCGATTACGGGACTTGTGGTGGTTTTACTTATTCTTATTCCCGAGATTAACCTTCTTTTTACGACGGTTAAAACCCTTTTCGGATTATGATTATCAAAATTATTGCTTTGGGGCTTGCCGGCGCAATTATCTCCGTTTTGCTTCGGCAATACAAAAACGAATACTCCTCCGCTATCGCAATCGCCTTTTGTGTCATTATATTTGTGCTTTTGAAGGACGATATTGCCGCGGTTTTTGATACACTGCGATCATATATACAAAGGCTGGGCATTGATACGGAGTACATAATCATTCTTATAAAAATAATCGGCATTGCCTACCTTACCCAGCTTGCAGCCTCAATATGCGAGGACGCGGGTGAAAAGGCGATTGCCATGAAAATAGAGTTTGCGGGACGGCTTACCATAATTCTGATGTCCGCTCCGCTAATGTTCGCAATACTTAATCTGATTACGGGGATACTGCCATGAAAAAATTTGCGGTGATTATGCTTCTTTTGCTTTTTGTTCCGCTTGCTGCTTATGCTTTCGGGGCGGAGGAAATTATCGGCAGTCAGATGGAAAGCCGGGAAATTTCCGACCTTTCGATTGCTCTTGACAAGGTAAAAAGAAATGACTTCGGCGAGATAATACCGGATTTTAATTTAAAAAGCGCAGCACGGTCTGTTGCGGGCGGAGGTTGGGAATGGGATATTCCCTCTATTATGAAAAGGGCGACAAATTTCTTTTTCAAAGAGCTTTTTGCCAGCATGAGGATTATGGCAAGCCTTGTCCTTCTCGCCCTCTTTAGCGCGCTTTCGGAAAACCTAAGGCAAAGCTTCGGCAAGGACGGTATTGGAAACGCATCGTTTTTCGCCTGCTTCTTCCTTATCGCAAGCTTTGCCGTCAGAGCGTTTTTGGGTTCGCTTTCCGCCGCGCAGGCGGTAATTGACGATATAACCGTTTTTATAACGGCGCTTATACCCACAACCCTGACCCTTCTCGCAACAAGCGGAGCGGTCATAAGCGCGGGGATATTTCATCCCGTTTTAACGCTTTGCGTGGAGGTTGTATCGCTTTCGGTACGGAATGTTATAATTCCGCTTATCCTTATATCCACAGCCCTGTCCCTTGCAAACGGTATAAGCGAAAAGGCCGGTGTGGGAAGGCTTGCAAAAATTTTTAAAACAGCCGTAAAATGGATTCTCGGTATAATGCTTACCGTATTCGCAGGGGTTGTCGCAATTCAAAGCCTTGCCGCACCCGCACTTGACGGAATATCCGTAAAAACGGCAAGGTTTGCGGTGGGGAATTTCGTCCCCGTTGTGGGGAATGTCCTTGCGGAATCGGTTGACCTTGCCTTCGGCTGCGGCGCAATCATCAAAAACGCCGTCGGCGTATCGGGGCTTATCGCCATACTTTCGATATGCGCCGCCCCGCTTTTAAGGCTTTTGTCGCAGGCATTTATGCTTTCGCTTACCGCCGCGGTGATTGAGCCTGTTTCAGATGAGCGCATTGCGGGAATTATCTCGGAAACGGGTGAGGCGGTTATGACGCTTTTTGTGACGGTACTTATTATAACCTTTATGTTTATCATCAATATTGCGATTATAGTAGGCGCGGGCAACACCGCAACGGTGTTCGGGAGGTGATAAAGGCTTGGAATATATCTCATCCTGGGCGGGCGCACTTATTACGGTAGTCGTTCTGGCAAGTTTTATAGAGCTTTTTCTCCCATCAGGGAGCATTAAAAAATATGTTTCCTTCGCCTCCGGGCTTATAATAATCATTTTGATTATAAAACCGATTACCGACTTTAAGGGCATTAGCCTTCCCAATATAAAAGCACAGACCTACACGGAGTACAGCGCGGCGTCGGTCCATGAGATTTATGTCAAAAGGCTTGAGGATAATGTAGAAAATGCGCTTGGGATTTCAAATGTTGAAATATCCGTTAACCCAGAGAATTTAACGGAGATAATATATGTAAAATCCGCGGTAAAAAGAAAAGAAATAGCCGAGTATTTGGGAATACCGCAAAGCAGGGTAGGTGATTGATATTTTGGGACTGAAAGAGCTTTCGGAAAAGTATTTAAGCGGGAAAAGCACAAAGCTTATTGCCGCTATTCTGGCGGCATGTGTTCTACTTGTCGCCTCCTCCTCTTTTTCGGGCGCAAACAAAACAGACAATACCGCGCTTGAAAAACGCCTTTCTCATATCCTAAGCGAGATAGACGGCGTTGAGAGCGTAACCGTTATGATAAACGGAAAAAATAATCAAGCGGAGGGAGTGATAATCGTTGCACAGGGGGCTGAAAATCCCGCCGTAAGAAAAAAAATAAGCGATGCGGCTATTGCGGCGCTTGGGGTCAGTTCGCACAAGGTTGAAGTATTTTCAAAAAAAGGAGGAAAATAAATAATGAAAAAATTAAATCTTAAGGTATTCGGTCACTTCGGAAGACGGCAGGCAACACTTGTGTCACTTGTCATACTTATAGCCATCGCAGGGTACATAAACATTTCGAACAAGCAAGATGAATACATTCCAACATCGGGCGAGGTGTTAATCGAGGAGCCTGCGGCGGCGGACGATTACTTCACGCTTTCCCGCCTTGAAAAGGAAAAGAGCAGAAGCGCGGCTATGGATGTATACAGAGAGATTACCGAGAGACCCGACAGCAGCGCACAGGCAAAGAGCGAAGCACAGGCAAGCCTTGTTGCGGCGGCAAAGGCAATCGAAACCGAGGCATCGCTTGAGGGGCTTATAAAGGCAAAGGGCTTTGAGGATTCGGTTGTCTACATTAACGGGCAGAGCGCAAATATTGTGATAAAAACCATTGGCTTGACACCAGCGCAGGCGGCACAGATCAAGGACCTTGTTATCGAAAATGCGGGGATTGCTCCCGACAAAATTAAAATTGTTGAAATAAAATAGCAAAAAGGTATTTTATTTTCCGGGGCTTTGTGATAAAATACTATCGGAGCTTGTATCTATACTTCTCCAACGAGAAAGGAGTGTTTGTCATTGAGCCACAACAACATTAACGAAGCGATGGGCAGTATAAAGATTTCGGAGGAAGTCATTGCCATTGTGTCGGGCATTGCAGCGGGCGAGGTCAAGGGCGTTGCCGGAATGAGCGGAACCTTCGCCGGAGGAATTGCAGAGCTTTTGGGCAAGAAAAACCTTTCAAAGGGTGTAAGGGTTGAGCTTAACGAAACAACCACGACAATCGAGATTTCGCTTGTGGTTGAGTACGGCTGCAGAATCCCCGATGTCGCATGGGAGGTTCAGGAGCGTGTAAAAAAAGCGGTCGAGAGTATGACCGGGCTTGAGGTTTTGGCGGTTAATATTTTTGTTGACGGCCTTACCCCCGCAAAGGAAGAAAAGCCTGAAGAAACCGAAAAGAAATAGCATAAATTTATTTCGCATATATCCCAATACATTTAAAGACGGCCTGCGTTTTATGCGCAAGCCGTCTTGTGTTTTCTATCCTCTACTCCACCGTAACGGATTTTGCAAGATTTCTGGGCTTATCTACATCGCATGCCCTTATAACCGAAATATAGTAGGCGAAAAGCTGAAGCGGCAATACCGCAAGCGACGGAGCGATTAAATCCTCACACTTCGGCAGATAAATAACCGAATCGGCAACCTGCTCTATCGCGGTGTTGCCCTCAACGGCAAGCGCAAGCACAACCGCGCCCCTTGCCTTAACCTCTTTTATATTGCTTATCATCTTGTCAAACAGAGCCTCCTGCGTCGCAAGCGCAACAACAAGCGTACCCTCCTCGATAAGCGAAATTGTACCGTGCTTAAGCTCACCCGCCGCATACGCCTCGGAGTGAATATAGGATATTTCCTTTAGCTTCAGAGAGCCTTCAAGTGAAACGGCATAGTCAACGCCACGCCCTATGAAGAACACATCCTTTGAGTTGTAGTGCAAAGATGCGAAATACTGAATATCTTCTTTGTTCTCCAATACCTTTTCGGCAAGTGAGGGGAGCTTTTGCAAAATCCTTATATATTCCGCCGTCTGCTCGCCTGAAACAAGCCCCTTTTCCTGCGCAAAATATCCGGCAAGAAGGTACATAACGGAAAGCTGTGTCGAGTATGCCTTTGTCGTCGCAACCGCTATTTCGGGACCCGCCCATGTATAAATAAGGTCGTCCGACTCACGGGCAATGGTGCTTCCCACAACATTAACGACGGAAAGCACGCGCGCACCCCTTCTCTTCCCCTCGCGAAGCGCGGCAATCGTATCCGCGGTTTCGCCCGACTGGCTTATTACTATCAACAGGGTTTTGTCGGTAATAAGCGGGGTTCTGTATCTGAACTCGCTTGCCAAATCGACCTCGACATGAATCCTCGAAAGTTTTTCGATTATGTACTTGCCCACAACGCCGACATGATACGCCGAGCCGCAGGCGACTATGTATATGTTGTCGATGTTTTCTACATCCTTACCTTTAATCGAAATGCCGTCCAACACTATTTTGCCGTCCCTTATGCGGGGGTTTACGGTGTCGCGAAGCGCCCTGGGCTGTTCCATAATCTCCTTAAACATAAAATGCTCATACCCGCCCTTTTCGGCGGCATCAACATTCCAATCAACCTCAAAAACCTCTTTTTGGACGACCTCTCTGTCGGTGTTGCAGACAACAACCTCGTCACGCCTAACACGGACAATCTCCTTATCCTCCAAAAGATATATCCTTCGGGTATAGGGCAAAACGGCGGGAATGTCCGATGCGGCAAAGTTCCCGTCCTCGGAAAGCCCGATAATAAGAGGGCTGTCTTTTCTGACAGCGATAAATTCATCGGGATTGTCCTTGCATATAATTCCGAGAGCGTATGAGCCCTCAAGCTTGTTTATTACCTTTATCACGGTATCCAAAATATCGCCGCTGTAATAGTAATCGGCAAGATGCGCGATAACCTCCGTATCGGTTTCGGAAACAAAAACATAGCCTTTTTGGATAAGATACTCCTTTATTTTAAGGTAGTTCTCAATAATACCGTTATGAACAACAGCAATCCTACCCTTGTCGCTCATGTGCGGGTGCGAATTTATGTCGGAAGGCTCGCCGTGTGTCGCCCACCTTGTATGACCTATACCGAGAGTTCCTTTTAACGAATTGCCGTCGTCAAGCTTGTCACAGAGGGTTTTAAGCCTTCCCTTGCACTTTTCGACAACTATTCCGTCCCCGTCAAAAACGGCAACGCCCGCCGAATCGTAGCCCCTGTATTCAAGCTTTGAAAGCCCCTGAAGCAGTATCGGTGCGGCCTGCTGTTTTCCGACATAGCCAACTATACCACACATATAGAATAACCCCCAACTAATTAAGTTTGTTTTCGATAAGCTGTGCCAGGAATTTTGCCTTAACCGTTATATCGTCTATATCAGGCCCTTCAATCATAACCCTGACAAGCGGCTCCGTCCCCGAAGGGCGTATAAGCACTCTTCCTCTTTGTGCAAACATCTTTTCTATTTTTTCGATTTCGTCCGTTATTTCCGATACCTCGGTATAGGCGTTTTTGTTTTCGGCTTTAACCCTTGCGTTTACAAGAACCTGGGGCATAACCTCCATAACCGTTGCCAGTTCGGAAAGTTTTTTACCGCTTTTTTTAATTACGGAAAGAAGCTGAAGCCCTGTAACAAGCCCGTCGCCCGTGGTGTTATGCTCAAGGAAAATAATATGCCCCGACTGCTCTCCGCCGAGCGCATATCCGCCTTTTAACATTTCTTCGAGGACATACCTGTCGCCCACACAAGTTTGTACGGTATTTATTCCGTTTTGCCTCGCCATTATGAAAAACCCGAGATTGCTCATAACAGTCGCCACAACGGTATTTTGGGGGAGTGCACCCCTTGATTTCATATCAAGCCCGCATATCGCCATAATTTTGTCGCCGTCGACAAGCACGCCGTTTTCATCAACTGCAAGAACCCTGTCGGCATCGCCGTCAAACGCAAGCCCGACATCCGCCCCGCACTTTACGGTAAATTCGGAAAGTCCTTCGATATGCGTAGATCCGCAATTTGCGTTGATATTTGTTCCGTCGGGGGTGTCGTTAATCGAAAAAACCTTTGCGCCAAGCCCCTCCAAGACCTTTTTTGATGTGACGCTTGCCGCGCCGTTCGCACAGTCAATCGCAATCTTTAATCCGTCAAGGCGCTCTTTAATAGTTGATCTTGTAAATTTTATGTATTCATCAGCGGCATCATGCCTGTATGTAATTCTTCCGAGCCCCGCGCCCGTCGGGATTTCGGAATGGTCAATCCCGTTATGTAAAACCTCTTCGATTTTATCCTCTGTTTCATCGCTCAGCTTAAAACCCTCGGAGTTAAAAAACTTTATTCCGTTGTACTCCATGGAATTGTGAGAGGCGGATATAACAACCCCGGCATCCGCGCCGAAAAGCCTTGTAAGATATGCAACGGCAGGCGTCGGAACAACGCCCGCTAAAACAGCCTCTGCTCCGACGGAGCAAATCCCCGCCGCCAAAGCCGCCTCAAGCATATCGGAAGAAATCCTTGTATCCTTGCCTACAAGTATTTTAGCCTTATGCTTTGTTTCGCGGGTAAGCACATACGCGCCCGCTCTGCCAAGCCCGAAGGCAAGCTCCGCCGTAAGCTCGGAATTTGCAACGCCCCGTACCCCGTCGGTCCCAAAAAGTCTTCCCATATTATGCCCCCTAAAAAATGCTTAAAACACGCAACAAGCCGTCGGTTTTAATAAAAAACCAATCGGGCCCGCGGCATTATTTGTTATTATAATCACTTGCGTTTATTATAGCACTTTTGTTTAAAAAATACAAGACTGTATTTAATCAGTCCAACGGAGAATATAAAAATTATATTTATAAATAATAATATACTTATCTCTACACAAAAACAGCCCGACCGCTTTTTATGCGATTGGGCTTTTTAAGCCGATAAAACCTTTATTCCGAAAGCTTTTCCACTTCTTTTATATAGATGTCGCAAAGCTCGTTTGCAAACTCCTCGTTTTTCCCCTCCGAAATCACCCTGCAAATCGGTTTTTCTCCATGCGGTATAACCAAAACCCAGCCCTTGTCGTTAATTATCTTAACGCCCTCCTCAAGCTCTATTTTTTCACCGTTTTTACCGTATTTCGTGGCAATCGATCGAATAACGCTTCCCTTCTTGCCCGTTTCGCACAAAACCTCTTTTTCGACTATGTGTATTTCGGGGATTTCGCTCGTAAGGTCCGAAAGCATAACACCCTCCGCGCTTAAAACCGAACAAATTTTTGCAAGCGCATAAACGGCATCATACATAAGCCTGAACTGGACGGGGTTATGCTCCTGCATACAGGACATCATACACGCCTTACCCGTTTTACACCGCACAACCGAGGCTCCGAGCTTGTTCGCGATTGCATCAATCGCCGCCGAACCCGAAAGAGGCGCGGCAACCGTTTTGCTTCCCGATTTTATTGCAATATATGAGGCAAGGGCGGAGTATTTTTCTCCCGATATTGTCCGTCCAAGCTCATCCACCAGCACAAGCCGCTCGGCGTGGTCGTCGATAATCGCGGTTATTGTTCCCTTCCCGCCCGTGGGGGAAACGGTTGCGCCAAGCTCGGAAATAAGCTCCGCCGCCTTGTTGTTACCTTCTATACATATATTCATCTTTAACTTTGCATTTATTTCGTTTAGGATTTCCCGCATATAATAAAGGTTATAGTCATAAAGCGTTGTAACCTTTTGTATTTCGGAGGGCTCGCACCGCATAAAATCCTCACGCATAAAAAGTCCCTCTATCTTCCGTTCCGCATCGCGCGAAATGTCGATTCCCTTTTTGTCCAAAAAGGTTATGGAAAGCCGTGTTTCGTTCCCGCCTTCATACAAAGATATGTGGATTCCACCGTCAAGACCGTAAAACGGAATTGCGCGCCTTGATACGGGGAGCGTCACCGTACCCAAGTCAAAAACCCTTACGCCCGACGACAGCATACCCGATATAAGCGCACTTCTTATCATATCGAGCGCACCGCCGCCTCCGCTTATCGAAAGCTTTGAGTTTTTATTGGACGCGCCGAAGGACGCACCCATTCGAGTTGCGAATTCGGGTGTTACATCAACATTAATCTCGCCCGTAACGCCGTTGTCGCCGAACAGCCTTCTGGAAAAATTGTCGCCCCAGATCAGATTTGCGCTGACCGTTGTTTCGTTTTCGATGTTTTTCTCCGGCCATATCTTGATGTTGTTTCTTATCTCGCACATCTCGCCTATGTGAGTCTTTTCGCCGACCACGGAGTTTTCGAGAACCGTTGAATGTGCGCCCAAATATGCTCCGTCGGCGAGTATGCTTCCTCTTACCTGTGCGGATTTGCCTATATATATGTTCCTTTGCATGACCGACTTCTTTACCGATGCCCCCTCGGAAATCCTGCAATTTTCACCGATTACGCTGTACGGCAGAATTTTTGCGCCGCTTCTTATTACCGCTCCGCTTCCGATATAACAGGGCGGGGTAATCAGGGTGTTCGGCTCGATAACGGTGTTTTCTCCGGTCATAATTCTGTCCTTTGACACGGCGTTTGTATTAACATTCACCTTTTGGTCGAGTATGTCGAAATGGCAACGGCGGTATGCGGCAATATCCCCGATATCGCACCAATAGCCCTTTGCGACATATCCGTAAAGCGCCGCGTCGTCCGAAAGCATTTTAGGATAGAGATCCTTGCTGAAATCATACTGCTCATGGGGCGGAATCCTGTCAAGCACAGAGGGATTCAGTACATATATGCCCGTGTTGGCGGTGTCGGAGAAAACCTCGCTCCAGCTCGGCTTTTCCAAAAACCGCACAATCCTGCCCGAATCGTCTGTCACAACAATACCGTACTCCAAAGGGTTTCTGACGGAGGTGAGGACGAGCGTCGCCTCCGCATTTTTATTCTTGTGAAAATCCATTGCGGCGTTTAAATCAATGTCCGTAAGGCAGTCGCCGCTTACGATTATAAAGGGCTCATCCAAAAACGCTTCGGCATTTTTAACGCTTCCGGCTGTACCCAGAGGCGTCTGTTCCACAAAGTAGGTAAGATTAACCCCAAACCTTTTTCCGTCGCCGAAATATTCGGTTATGATATGGGGCATATACATCAGTGTTACGGCTATGTCGCTGATTCCCGCATTTTTCATCAGCTCTATTATATACTCCATAACGGGCTTGCCCATCACATCTATCATGGGCTTAGGCTTTCCGCAGGTCAACGGACGAAGTCGCGTCCCCTCGCCGCCGGCCATAATTAAACCCTTCATTAAAAAAATCCCCCTTGATAGTTGATAATGTTATTATCGACATAACAAAGGGGACTTATTCATTTATAAAAATCCTGCAGTGTTCGGGTTGTTTTGAAAAACAGCGCTTATCCTCTTCTCGACTTGCTCTCCTGAAGAATTCCTATACTGTCAAGCGTTCTTCCCGTACCTATCGCAACGCACGAAACGGCATCTTCGGCAACACGGGCTTCTATTCCCGTCTCCTGCGATATAAGCCTGTCAAGCCCGCGCACAAGCGCACCGCCGCCCGTCATAAGAATTCCGTTGTTGCTGATATCGCCCACAAGCTCGGGCGGAGTACTTTCCAAAACGGACTTTACCGCCTCTATTATAGATGCGGCGGTTTCTTCAAACGCCTCATACATCTCATCGGAGGTAACCGTTATGGTCTTGGGAAGTCCTGATACAAGGCTCCTTCCCCTGATATCCATTTCCAGCGTATCAAAAAGATTTGCATCGCCCTTATAGACGCAGCCTATTTGGATTTTCATATCCTCTGCGGTTCTTTCACCGATAAGTATATTGTGCTTTTTGCGGATATATTTTATTATTGCTTCGTCAAACCTGTCGCCCGCAATCTTAATTGACTCGCTTACAACAATCCCGCCGAGCGAGATAACGGCTATGTCGGTAGTGCCGCCGCCGATGTCGACTATCATATTTCCGCAGGGCTTGGATATGTCAATACCCGCACCGATTGCGGCGGCAATAGGCTCCTCAATCAAAAATGTCTTACCTGCGCCCGCCTGTTGTGCGGCATCTATTACGGCACGCTCCTCAACCTCCGTCACGCCGCTTGGCACGCATATAACAACCCTCGGCTTGAAAATCCTTCGCCGACAGATTTTATCAAGAAAATAACGGAGCATTTTTTCGGTGCTGTTATAGTCGGAAATTACTCCGTCGCGAAGGGGTCTTATCGCAACAATATTGCCCGGTGTACGACCGAGCATGCGCTGTGCCTCCTCCCCTACCGCAAGAAGAGTCTTTGTATTTGCATCCATAGCAACAACAGAAGGCTCATTAAGAACAATTCCCTTGCCCTTTACATATACAAGAACAGAAGCTGTGCCAAGGTCAATGCCAACATCTTCACCCAAACCAAACATTTAATACACCCTTTCGTGTCAAGTGATTATTATGCCATAAAACAAAAAAGCGAAATAAATATGGTATAATAACCGCATGGGGTTATTATACCATAATTCGCCTAAAAATAGCAATACCGAATTTTGAAATAGTCGAAAAAGGTGTTAATTAAAAATAAATCGGTCGGACGCATAATTTTCTATAAATCAAAAAATGGAATCAGCAGTACTTGGCAATTCCCTGTTTTATAATCCCGCTTATCTCGTCCCTAAGCTCTGCGGGCGCTGCGACCTCACAGAACTGAAGATACTGAAGCGCCCAAAACCTGACCCCTCCGGGCGAGGCAAAAATACGCGCTTTAAACCTGTTTTCGCCGAACGGCTTTATGTCAATGTCCTTGCCGAAGCGGTCTATTACATCGTCCAAAATGCACATATCGCAAAGAAGCTCAATCCTTTGCGCCCCGCTTCCGTACATATAAATCGCAGTTTTTGCATACTCATAGGGTGAAAAGTCCTTGTCCTGAGGTTTTGCCTTTTCAGAAAGGATTTGTATATTTTTAATCTTGTCAATCCGAAAATGGCTTATACCGGAATACTTTTCGTAATAGCCGATAAGGTAGTATTTTTCATTTGTCCATACGATTGCATAGGGCGATACGACATACTCCGTATCTCTGCGCAAAACAAGCTTTTTATCAAGGTCATAGCGCAGATAGTTAAAGCTGACCTGCGCGCCCTTTGAAATCGCATCGTCCAAAACCTCAATGTTGTAAAAAATCTCCTTGTTCGCGGTTTTTGCATCGGGCCTTACAAAGGTCATGCTTTTTATACGGCGGGCAAAATAGTCGCTCTGGGTTTTTTGAAGCTTTTTGATAAGGTCGTATGTGGCGCGTTCGGGAATAAAGCTTGAGGAGTACACAGCGTCCGCAAGAAGGTGTATTTCGGAAGGCTCAAACTCCCTCTCCCGAAGGAAATAGCCCTTTTTATTGTCCGCATACATTGATATGTCATAGCCGAAGTCGCACAAAACAGCAAGATTTGAGTATACCGCACGACGGTCGATACTCATGCCGTATTCGGAGAGCATCCGCTTTTGGATATCCTCCATCGAAAGAATATGCGCCTCGTCGGAAAACCGCCGCAGTATTTCAAGAAGGCACAGTATGTTCGCCTTGGGGCTCATCATATTCATTCACCCTCTTTTGCATTTCGCGTTATCGATACGGTATCATTTTTTACGGTTACCGTTATTTTGTCCCCCGCTTTAATATCGGAGGTTATAAACATTCCCGCAACTGCGGCCTCCACTTCCTTTGAAATAATCCTTCGCATCGGACGGGCGCCGTATTTTTCGCTGTATCCCTTTTTAACGATATAGTTTTTAAGCTCATACGTAAACTCAATCTCTATACCCTTTTCCCTTATACCTTCGGCAAGGTCGGAAAGCATAATCGTACATATCGAAAAAAGCTCTTCCCTCGTAAGCTCGCGGAAAATTACGATTTCGTCTATGCGGTTTAGAAATTCGGGGCGGAAAATCTGTTTAAGCGCGGTGTCCACCTTATTTTTTATATTCGTATTTCTTGTGGTGTTAAAGCCGAGAGTATCCGAGCTTGTGTCCGTCCCCGCATTGGAGGTCATTATAATAACACAGTTTTCAAAGCTTACGGTTTTGCCTCTGCTGTCTGTCAGACGGCCGTCGTCCAGAATCTGAAGGAGAAGATTGAAAATGTCGGCGTGCGCCTTTTCAATCTCGTCAAGCAGTATGACGGAGTACGGGCGGCGCCGTATTTTTTCGGTAAGCTGACC
Organism: Firmicutes bacterium ADurb.Bin193; assembly: GCA_002070105.1. Taxonomy (GTDB): domain Bacteria; phylum Bacillota; class Clostridia; order Monoglobales; family Firm-18; genus MWCQ01. Next base: position 53,142 of record MWCQ01000008.1, read on the forward strand.
CGCATCGTCATAGCCGATATAGCCGGGAGGCGAGCCGATAATTTTTGAAACGGAGTGTTTTTCGGTATACTCGCTCATGTCAAGGCGTATCAGCGCATTTTCGTCGTCAAAAAGCTCTCTGGCAAGGCAGCGCACAAGCTCCGTCTTTCCGACACCCGTCGGACCGACGAATATAAACGAGGCGGGGCGTCTTTTTGCCGAAAGCCCTGCACGGCTTATCCTTATGGAGCGCGCAACCGCACTTACAGCCTCGTCCTGACCGACAAGGCGTTTGTGAAGACGGTTTTCAAGGTTCATAAGTTTGCTTGACTCAAACTCGCTTATCCTCTTAACGGGGATTTTAGTCCACATTTCTATAACCGCCGCAACATCCTCAACCGTAAGGTAAACGGGCTTACATTCCTTTTCGAGCGCCTTGATTTCGTCCAACAGCCGACATTCGTTTATTTTAAGGTCGGCGGCTTTTTGGTAATCCTCAATCGAATCGGCAAGGGCGGCGCTTTCCTTTTCCTCCTGAACCTTGGAAAGCTCTATTTTAAGCTTTTCAAGCTGGGCAAGCTTTGTGTTGCCGAGGTTCGCCCTTGAGCCCGCCTCGTCGATTACATCAATCGCTTTGTCGGGCATATACCTTCCCGTTATATAGCGGTCGGCAAGAACAGCCGCGGTTTTTATAACCTCATCCGTTATGATAACCGAATGGTGCTTTTCATAGTAATCCTTAATCCCCTTAATAATCTCTATCGTTTCCGCAACCGAAGGCTCTTCGATCATAACGGGCTGAAAACGCCTTTCGAGCGCACTGTCCTTTTCCACATGCTTGCGGTACTCCTCAAGCGTTGTTGCGCCGATTACCTGAATGTCGCCCTTAGCAAGCGCAGGCTTTAATATGTTTGCCGCACCCATTGCGCCCTCCGCATCGCCCGCGGCAACTATGTTGTGAAGCTCATCTATTACAAAAATGATATTTCCGATTTCCTTTGCCTCGTTAATTATTGCTTTAAGGCGCGACTCAAACTGACCGCGAAACTGCGTACCCGCAACTATCGCCGCAAAATCAAGAAGGTAAATTTCCTTTGTCAAAAGCTTGTTGGGAACGCGCCCCTCGGAAATTCTCACCGCAAGCCCTTCCGCAACAGCGGTTTTACCCACACCGGGGTCGCCTATTAAAACAGGGTTGTTTTTTGAGCGCCTGTTTAGAATCTGGACAACGCGCTCGATTTCCGTATCTCTTCCTATAACCCTGTCGATTTCGCCCGCCCTTGCCATCTCGGTAAGATTTGAGCCGTATTGGTCGATAATTCTCTTTTTTGAAGGCTTTTCCTTTGTTTTGGTTTTTGTCTTACTCTGCTTATCACTATTTTTTGCGGATTCGTCAAAGCTATTGGTAAAAAAGTTTTTGACAACGGGCATCATTTCCTGAAGCATATCGCGGTTTGCCTCATGAGAATCGCCCATAAACTCTCTGTTCATCTCGTCAAACTCTTCCTCCGACACGCCCATCTTCTGCATTATATCGTTAATGGGGCCTATTCCGAGCCCTTTTGCACAGGTCATACAATAGCCCTCGTTCTTTTGAACGCTGCCCTCGATTTTTGTGACGAACACCACGGCAATATTTTTGTTGCACTTAACACACAGCATAATAATTCCTCCCAATGCGGCAAAGCAATCAACTTAATACAATATATCCAGTTTTTATATATATTATATCATGAATAATGATTTATCGCAATATCGGCACATAAAAAAGGCATTAACTCAGATTTACAAAAACAGTTGAATGTCGAGAAAAAATTGGTTATAATAAGAAAAAGGGGTTGAATTATGGAAAAGCTTATGATTTTGGACGGCAACAGCATAGTAAACCGCGCCTTTTACGGTATACGCCTTCTTACCAACAGTGAGGGGCTTTATACCAATGCGGTTTACGGCTTTTTGAACATACTGTTTAAGTATCTTGACGAGGAAAAGCCCGACTATTTATGCGTCGCCTTTGACCTTCCCGCCCCCACCTTCCGACATCAGCAGTACGAGCAGTATAAAGCCCACAGAAAAGGTATGCCCGACGAGCTTGCGGTTCAGATACCCGTACTTAAAGAGGTTTTGTCCGCAATGAATATCGCGATGTTTTCGCTTGAGGGTTTTGAGGCGGACGATATAATAGGAACCGCGTCCGCACACTGCGAAAAAAGCGATAAGGAATGTGTTGTTCTGACGGGTGACCGGGACGGGCTTCAGCTTGCAACCGACAAAACGAGAATCAAGCTTGTGACGACAAGGCTCGGAAGCTCCGAAACTACCGACTATACGGCAAAAACCGTCTTTGAGAAATACGGCGTCACTCCATCCGAATATATTGAAGTAAAAGGTCTTATGGGCGATTCGTCCGACAACATACCCGGCGTTGCGGGAATAGGCGAGAAAACAGCGTTTGAGCTTATAAAAGCGTTTCACAGCATTGAAAATATATACGAAAACCTTTCCTCGCCCGAAATAAAGGACGGGGTAAGAAAAAAGCTTCAAGAGGGCAGGGACAGCGCTTTTATGAGCAGAAGTCTTGCTATGATCAACAAAAATGTTCCGATTGACATTGATTTTAAGCAATGCACGCTTAAGGACTATGACAACGATCGTCTTATTCCTCTTTTCAAAAGACTGAATTTCAACAGCTTTATCACAAGGCTTAAACTCGAAGAAGCGCCGGTTGCGAAACAGGAGGCGATTGTAACCTCGGATATCGCGGGCGTTAAGTCAAGACTTAAAAGCGCGGGGATGATGTTTTACCGTATTTATGACGGCAAAATCGCCGTTTCTACGGGTAAGGACGATATTGTTACCGTTCCCTGCGTGCCTGAGGATTTTTCCGATGTTTTTTCCGACCCCGATATTAAAAAAATAGGGCATGATATAAAATCCGACCTTACCGCCGGAATTGACATTAAGAATATTTATTTCGACACCGCCATTGCGGCATATATCGTGTCGCCCTCAAAAACCGTATACGACATTGCCGCTCTTACGCTTGACTACCTCGGCTATGACACGCCCAATGAGCCTTCCGCCGCTCTTTCCTCCATTGTTGCGCTGTATGAGTATCTTAAAGGCGAGATAGAAAAATGCGGTCAGAACAAGCTTTTTTATGAAGTTGAAATGCCGCTTGTCGAAGTTCTCGCGGATATGCAAAAAATCGGGGTTGCGGTTGATACCCAAAAGCTCGGCGAGTTTTCTGATATGCTCGGAAAACGGATTAACGAACTTACGGCTGAAATTTTTGCCTATGCGGATGGTGAGTTTAACATAAATTCCCCCAAACAGCTCGGAGAGGTTTTGTTCGAAAAGCTTCGCCTTCCCGTAATCAAAAAGACAAAAACAGGTTTTTCGACCGATGTCGAGGTTTTGGAAAGCCTTAAAGGGAGCCATGAAATAATTGATCTGATTATGGAATACCGCCATATTGTCAAGCTTAAGGGTACATACGCCGACGGGCTTATGGCGGTTATAAACCCCCAAACGGGTAGGATTCACTCAAGCTTTAACCAGACGGTTACGGTTACGGGGCGCATAAGCTCGACCGAGCCAAACCTTCAAAATATTCCGGTAAGAACCGCTTTGGGAAAGGAGATTCGCCGTGTATTCCGCGCGGGGAGCGATGATTTTGTTCTTGTCGATGCGGATTATTCACAGATTGAGCTTAGGGTTTTGGCACATATTGCGGCCGACGAAAATATGATAGACGCCTTCAAAGATGATGAGGACATTCATACCAGAACGGCCTCACAGGTTTTCGGAGTTCCGAGGGCTGAGGTTACGGAGCGAATGAGAACCCGCGCAAAGGCGGTAAACTTCGGTATTGTCTATGGGATAGGTGCGTTCAGTCTTTCGCAGGACCTTGGGATTTCGGTTTCCGAAGCGAAAAAATATATCGAAAACTATCTTAATACCTTCAGCGGCGTTAAAAGGTATATGGAGAGCATTATAGAAAAGGGAAAAGCCGACGGCTATGTAACCACCGTTTTGAACAGGCGGCGCTATCTTCCGGAGCTTAAAACAAACAATTTCGTTACGCGCTCATACGGTGAGAGGATTGCGCTTAACACACCCATACAGGGGAGCGCGGCGGACATTATAAAAATCGCAATGGTCAGGGTTTATAAAAGGCTTAAAAGCGAAGGGCTTGCCTCACGCCTTATTTTGCAGGTGCACGATGAACTTATTGTCGAGGCGAAAAAGGACGAGGCGGAGAGGGTTAAGGTCATACTTAAGGACGAGATGGAAAACGCTTTCACTCTTTCGGTACCGCTTAAGGTTGATATAGGCGTCGGCAAAACATGGTATGACACGAAGTAAAGCCAACCGACGACGACAACAAAGAAAGACGCAAAATTAACGCGGCGGGGGCTGTGTGTGTTCAACTCCCCAATGCTTTAGCAAGGAGAATTTAAGATGATTATCGGATTGACGGGCGGAAGCGGAAGCGGAAAAACAACCCTTTGCAGGGCCGCTCTTGATTTGGGCTACTATGTCATAAACGCGGATAAGGTCGGGCATGGTATTCTTTTAAAGGGCGGCGCCGCATACAATGAAATAGCGGAAAGTTTCGGAAGCGAAATTCTTGCGCCCGACGGGGAGATTGACAGGAAAAAGCTCGGCTCCGTCGTGTTTTCGGACGGTGAAAAGCTTTTGCTGTTAAACAGAATTACTCACCCTAAAATTACAGCGGAAATTAAAAATATGATAAAAGACCGAAAGGGCGTTGTTGTAATTGAGGCGGCTGCACTTTTCGAAAGCGGATTTAACAAACTTTGTGACATCGTTATAGCCGTACTTGCGCCGGAGGCAGAGCGCATAAGGCGTATATCCGAAAGGGACGGACTTTCTATTGAGGACGCAGCAAAGCGGATTAAAAGCCAGAAAAGCGATGAGTTTTACATTGAAAATGCCGACATCATAATAGAAAACGACGGCGATACATATTCCCTTTATAAAAAAGGTCTTGTGGTTTTTGAGGAGGCGACGAATGGGAAAGTTTGAAAAAGCAATTGTTTTTATACTTGCCCTGTGCCTTGCTCTTTTGGTCGGGAATCTGGTACTTCAAAAGATTTATCCGCTTTATTATTACGATATAATAACGGTTAATGCGGAAAAGTACGGTATAGACCCGCTTTTCGTCGCAAGCGTAATCCACGCCGAAAGTCGTTTTCCGGCCGAGGCAACCTCACACAGGCAGGCGAAAGGGCTTATGCAGATGAAGGAGGACACCGCCCTGTGGAGCGCAAAACAGATGGGACTTTCGGATTTTACAGTAAGCTCGCTTTATGTACCCGAAACAAATATAATGCTCGGAGTCTGGTATCTTGACTACCTTTCGGAGTATTTTGAGTATGACCGCACCCTTGCCCTCGCGGCGTACAATGCGGGCATGGGGAATGTAAGAAAATGGCTTGAGAATCCGGAGTACTCAAAGGACGGAAAAACCCTTTCCCGCATACCCTACCCCGAAACACGAAGGTATATAAGGAAGGTTAAAAATAATTACGCTGTGTATAAGTTGCTTTATTAAATCCCCGATTTAGCGGGCGGAAATTCAAAATACCTATTGACAATCAAGAATTTTTTTCGGAAGAGTCAAGACTCTTCCCTACACTTTAGCCACAATATAAATATTCAAAGGAGAAATGAAATATGGAAATTAAGTATAAGGTCAAAAACTGCTGGGAGGCGGCAGGCGACAGCGATAAAAGCGAGGTTACTCCCTTTTGTGAGGGGTACAAGAACTTTATGGACAATGCCAAAACAGAGAGAGAGGCGGCGTCTTTGGCTGTAATGCTTGCCGAGCAAAAGGGCTTTCGTGACATTGATTCGGTAACCGCCCTTAAAAAGGGGGATAAAATCTATATCAAAAATCGCGGGAAAAGCGTTATGCTTGCCGTTATGGGCGAGGATTCGCTAAAAGGCTTTAATATCGTTGCCGCACATATAGATGCGCCGAGAATAGACCTTAAGCAAAATCCTCTATATGAGGATTTGGAGCTTGCGTTTTTCAAGACCCATTATTACGGCGGAATTAAAAAGTACCAATGGCTTGCCATTCCGCTTTCCATTCACGGTGTTATTGTTTTGGGCGACGGCACGAAGGTTAATGTCATTGTCGGCGAGGACGACAGCGACCCCGTGTTTTGCATAACCGACCTTCTTCCTCATCTTGCGCAGGAGCAGATGGGCAAAAAAATGTCCGAGGCCGTTACAGGCGAGGGGCTTAATCTTCTTGTGGGAAGCATCCCCGGAAAGGATGAAAAGGACAAGGTTAAGGGAGCAGTATTAGAGCTTCTGCATGATAAATACGGTATTTGCGAGGAGGATTTTATAAGTGCGGAGCTTGAAATAGTCCCCTCGTCAAAGGCGCGTGATCTGGGCTTTGACCGAAGCATGATTGCCGCATACGGACAGGACGACAGAGTTTGCGCCTACACCGCGCTTGCGGGGATTTTGGAAACCGAAAACCCCTCAAAAACCGCAATTTGCATGCTTGCCGACAAGGAGGAAATCGGAAGCATGGGAAATACGGGTATGAAATCCCGCTTTTTTGAGGATTCGGTTGCAAAAATCATATCCCTCGAAAAGGCCGCAAAAGGCGAAGCGTACAACGATTTGATGATAAGACAGGCATTTGCCTCATCATTCTGCCTTTCGGCTGATGTAGGGGCGGCGGTCGACCCTAATTATAAGGATGTTTCCGAGCTTTCGAATGCGCCGAGGATAAACGGCGGGGTAATGATAACAAAGTACACGGGCTCAAAGGGCAAGGCAAACTCGTCCGACGCAAGCGCCGAGCTTGTGGGAAGAATAAGAAAGCTTTTCAACGATAATAAAATAATATGGCAGATAGGAGAGCTTGGGAAGGTCGATCAGGGCGGCGGCGGAACCGTTGCGCAGGATTTGGCAAACCTTAACATAGAAACGGTGGATTGCGGCGTGCCTCTTTTATCAATGCATTCGCCGATGGAAATCTCGGGGAAAATGGATGTGTATATGGCTTATAAGGCCTATAAAGCATTTTACTCCTCGATATAAAACAGTCTACAAGCGACAAAAAGCGTATATTCTACGGGATATGCGCTTTTTCGACACCTTATGCGCTGATTATGAATAAAATAATAGTGTGCAAAACTATTCCTTAATTTTGCGCTGTACAAATAATATCAAAATGAAAGGATTACGGTAATTATGAGTAGAAATTGTAACAATCGAAACGATGTATTGGGTGTCGGAACCTGCGCTCCTCCCGGGTTTGCCTGCAGGCTTAATGTAGAAGATGTCGAATGCAGATTCATTGATCCGGACGCATGCTGCAAATGCTTCTGCTGCAAAATTCCGAGAAATTTCAGTGTTGAGGCAGCAAACGAATTCCGTCGCGACTGATAAAAAGCATCCCATCCAAGGTAAACAAAGGACTGCCCTAAAGGGGCAGCCCTTTTCTATCCCGAAAAAATAGCTGTAAAGTGTATGTGCTTTACAGCTTATTCATTTTCTGTTGATTAGTCCTCACTATACTTTTTGGAAAAGTAGTCAAACATAAGTCCGCCTATTATGATTTCAGCGGCTATTGTTACCGCCGCCTCGACAATATGCTTTGACAAAGCCGACTGATAAATACTGTAATCGGTTGAGTATATGTTCATAAGATACAGAATAAGACCTGCAAGGACAAGAAGGCAGGCAAGCTGCATACCATACTTTAATATGTGCGTCGAGACCTTGTCAAGCTTGTCAAAACGGGATTTGATTTTCTCTATCACCTATGCCACCCCCCCCCCGGTATAACGCTCCTACTATAATGGTATCACACCGTGTCAGTCGGTGCAAGCCGTAATAATTGCCTCCTCAGGAAGTATAATACAGTATAAGGCGCAAAAGAAAACAGTATTTTGCGTTCGGAGTTAAAATGGATATTGACTTGAAGGCGCAAATATGTTATCCTATTACAGCGGTTTGATTTTTTGCACCGTATTCTACCGCTAAAAATAACCCCTTTATTGTTTGGAGGGAAAAGCGATGTCCGCCACAGATAATATGGCGCTTGCGCTTTCGCAGGCAGAAATGGCTATGGATAAGGGCGAGATTCCTGTCGGTGCCGTTATTGTAAAGGATGGCGCGGTTATCGCTAAGGCGCACAATCTTCGGGAGAAAAGCGGGAGCGTTTTCGCCCATGCCGAGGCTATAGCGATTGAAATGGCGTGTAAGGCCGTCGGAGGCTGGCGTCTGGACGGCTGCGACATTTATGTAACGCTTGAGCCATGCCCCATGTGCGCGGGCGCAATCATCCAGGCAAGAATCGCAAATGTCTATTTCGGCAGTTATGACAGGAAAAACGGCGCTTTCGGAACGGTTGCGGACCTTTCAAGCTTTAAATGGACGCATAAGCCCGTTGTTTACGGCGGTATTATGGAGGATGAGTGCGGAGCTCTATTAAAAACCTTTTTTTCAAATCTTCGGGCCGAAGGCTGAATATACTTGGAATTAAATCGCAGGACAAGCTGATGATTGCTTTAGCATGTTTTCTGTACGGAGAGGTATCGAAGTGGTCATAACGGGCCTGACTCGAAATCAGGTGACGGGCAACCGTCCGTGGGTTCGAATCCCACCCTCTCCGCCATATCAAAAATTCCATACGAAGTATGGGGTTTTTGATATGGAATTAAGTTAGGCGGGATTCGAAGGAGCGCGGCCGCCGCCGGTGGCGGATGAAGGTCGTGCGACCGGCCCGTGAGGGGAATCCCACCAAAAGCGACATCTTATGATGTCTTAAATAAGAAATAAAAGTGAATAGATAATAAATATTCGTCGTGTGAATATATTTGTCGCTTTTGTATTATTCTCTATTATTTATTATCTTTATCTCTTCTTTCACATGGGGCATTAGCGCAGCTGGGAGCGCACCACACTGGCAGTGTGGGGGTCAGGGGTTCGAATCCCCTATGCTCCACCAACGAAGTTGCTAGTTGCTAGTTGCTAGTTGCTAGTTGCTAGTTATCAGTTATCAGTTGCCAGGAGTAAAACCTCTTATTATTGATAACTGCAATATTTGTAGGGGTGTGGCTCAGTTGGGAGAGCGCTTGCTTCGCATGTAAGAGGTCAGGGGTTCGAATCCCCTCATCTCCACCAAAAATAAAGGGAACCCGTAGGGTTTCTTTTTATTTTTGTATTAAAGGGGATTCGAACCCTGAGAGGACCTTTTATGCAAGCATGAGGTATACGAACCCGCATAGGTTTTGAGCGGCGGATTTCCGCCCATACGGCGCAAAATCTCTTGTCAATATATCAAGTATTACCCGCAAGCAGACAAAGGGGATGATTCTGTTGTTTTCACTAATTCTTTCAACAATCCCCTTGCTAATTCTACATAGCACAAAGTGATGGTTATTTTGTGTTTTTTAATTCTCCTTACCATTCTAAAACTTAGCCTTGTAAGCCGACTGATTTGCCTTATTATAATAAAGAATTATACCACTTATTATTTTGTGTCAATTATTGCCGAACGGAATAAAACAGAAGGGCGGTTTATTTGTTTAATCAATAAAGAGAGAAAACTGTTCCTCTTGCTTTTTTTGCTAATTTGCAAAAACATAGAAACCATCCCCCCTTCCTCTCCCCTTGTTGTGCTGAAAGCCTGTTCGCCTTGTAGTCGTACTTGATTCGGTTGCCGTTGCGGTGCTTGTTATATTCGGCATACCGTAAAAATGTTACAAAAAAGATACTTATATAGAATCGTTCCCTGCCACATTTTTACCCATAAATTTTGTGAATTTAATTTTTTTCAATATGCCATACTTTTGCCATATTTAAGTGTTAGACTATATCCATAGCACAGGTTATTATCCTAATGTTTAATAATTTATTGATTAAGAAATTAAGCATATTACCTAAAGGAGATGCTTTAAATGAAATGGTTTAAGAAATTTATTAATTGGCTTATAAAAGCAAACCAGAATAGTTTTAACGGGCAGAGGCTTGATTGTTGTCAATTAAATAAAAACAATCAACATAACGGCAGATAAAAAGTAAAAGGCGAATTTAAAGGGAGAAGTGATTGTATGGCCGAAAAAAAAGTTTCTTTTAAAATAGGAAATATGACTTGCGTTTCTTGCGAAATGAGAATAGAAAACACAGTCTGCGCATTAAACGGAGTTCGCTCGGTAAAAGCGAGCTATAATACCGGTATCGTAAAAGTTAAATATGACAGCGACATCATAAAAACAAAATCCATCAGAGAAGTTATTGAAAAACTGCACTATAAGATTATAGATAATGCAATCGGCACCCCAAAAAGCCTAAATGCAAATCCGCCCAAGAAAAAGGTTGACAGCCCGATCGGAATGGTACTGATAATTGTTGCCTTATACTTAATTTTAAACAGGTTCGGGTTTCTTAACATTATACCGGAAGTTGATGCCTCAATGGGCTACTTTGCCTTGTTTGTTGTAGGTCTTATAACATCTCTTCACTGCACCGCAATGTGCGGCGGTATAAACATATCGCAGTGTATGACATATAAGCAAAAAAACGGCAAGGAAAACGCCCTCTTACCGAGTTTTCTGTATAATGCGGGTAGGGTAACATCCTATACCGTGGTTGGCGGTATAGTGGGGGCGGTGGGCTCCGTTATAAGTTTTTCGGGTTATGCCAAGGGGTTAATCGCACTGATTGCCGGCATTTTTATGGTTATAATGGGTCTTAATATGCTGAATATATTCCCGTGGCTTAAAAAGCTGACACCACGAATGCCTAAAATATTCGGTAATAAAATTCACAGTAAAAACAGCTATGGCCCTTATGTCGTCGGTCTTTTAAACGGTCTTATGCCATGCGGTCCTCTTCAGGCGATGCAGATATATGCATTGGGAACGGGAAGTGCCATAGCCGGCGCCGTGTCTATGTTTATGTTTAGCTTGGGAACTGTTCCGTTAATGTTTGGGCTTGGTGCTGTCAGTTCTTTTCTAAAGGGTAGATTTACGGAAAAAATGCTTAAAGTCGGCGCTGTTTTGGTAGTTGTTCTGGGCGTCGGAATGTTTAACAACGGCATGGCGCTGTCGGGAATAGCATTGCCTTTAAATTTAAGCAGCGCTTCCGAAAATATTGGTTCGGGGCAACAGACAAAGGCATCAGGCACTAAAAAATATGTTAATCCGGCAACGGTAAAAGGAAATGTGCAGGAAATCACCACACAGCTTGGGCGAAACTATACTCCGATTACGGTGCAAAAGGGAATACCGGTAAAATGGACCATACAAGCACAAAAGCCGTATTTAAACGGGTGCAGCAATGAAATGCAGATACCGAAATTCAATAAAAACTATAAACTAAAGCCGGGGGATAATTTAATCGAATTTACTCCGACCGAGACGGGCACGATTCCATACAGCTGTTGGATGGGTATGCTGAGGAGTACCATAACGGTAGTTGATGATTTGGGCAATATCACCATTGATGATTCAGCCGTCGACAATAACACCAATGCCGTTACCGCTACACCCTCCGTACCGACGGACGAAATCGCAGTATCGGAGATTGAAGACGGAACACAATATGTTAAAATAAATATGGATAACGAAAGATTCTCACCCGCTGTTGTTGTTATGCAAAAAGGGGTACCGACAAAGTGGGTTATAGACGGGAAAATAATAAACAGCGGTAACAGCGTCCTTCTATTCCCTGCCTATTATGCGCAGATACCGATGAAAAAGGGTGAAAATCCGATAGATTTTATACCCGAGATTGATTTTGATTTTTCCGCCTCCGACAATAGTTTTTATGGCTATGTAAAGGTTGTTGATGATATTAAGAAAATAGATATCGCCGCAATAAAAGAAGAGGTGAAAAATTATATTCCGTCCGGTGAGGCTTTTGGCGGCGGATATGGCGGAGCAAGTTGTCATTAGCGTTTATTTGAGGAGAATTATTATGAAAAAGGAAATATTAAATGTTAACGGAATGTCATGCAGTCATTGCGAAAGGGCAATAAGTAAGGCTGTCGGTGAACTTAGCGGCGTTAAAGAGGTTAGCGCGAATGCCGAAGCAAAAACGGTAACGGTGATTTTTGATGACGGTATGGTCACTTTGCAGAAAATTATAGAAATTATTGAAGAAGAAGGTTATAATATAGTTAAGTAATATGAACGGAGTTGACAAATATGGAAACAGGCATTTTTAAAATAAGCGGTATGACATGCGCCGCATGTTCTGCAAGAATCGAAAAAAAACTAAGCAAGTTAAACGGTGTGGCAAGCGCAGGCGTAAATCTTGCCGTTGAAAAAGCTACCGTCAAATATGATAACAACATTATTAAAGAGGAAGATATCATAAAGGCTGTGGAGTCAATAGGTTACAGAGCAAAACCTATTGCCGAGGTTAACAGTGAAGAAGAGAAGATAAAAAAGCAAAATGAAATAAAGGTGCTTAAACGGAAATTTATTGTTTCTGCGATATTCTCGGTTCCTCTTTTATATATTGCTATGGCTCCGATGATAAGTAAAAGCCTTCCCTTCCCGTCATTCATTAACATGATGCACTATCCCTTGCGGTATGCGCTTTCGGAGCTGTTGCTATGCACGCCGGTGGTAATAGCCGGATATAGGTTTTATACTATCGGTTTTAAAAATTTATTCGAAAGAAACCCTAATATGGATTCGCTTATTGCATTGGGAACATCCGCCGCATATTTATACAGTATTTACTCAACAGTTAAAATCTCAATGGGCGATTTTATGCAGGTTGAATATTTGTATTTTGAATCAACCGCGATAATTGTAGCGCTTGTTTTGCTCGGCAAGTTGCTTGAGGCAAACTCCAAGGGCAAAACAGGCGAGGCAATTAAGAAGTTAATGGGGCTGGCGCCCAAAACCGCTATCGTTATCCGTGACGGAAAGGAAACCGAAATATTAATTGATGATGTGGTTGTGGGAGATATCCTTGTTGTAAAACCCGGCTCGAAAATTCCCGTTGACGGAGAAATAATCGAGGGTTATACATCCGTTGACGAATCAATGCTAACGGGAGAGAGTATCCCTGTCGAGAAAAAAGCAGGCGATAAGGTCACGGGCGCAAGCATAAATAAAAACGGTATGATTAAATTCAAAGCCACGAAGGTCGGTAAAGATACCGCCCTTGCACAAATCATCAAGCTTGTGGAAGAAGCGCAGGGCAGTAAGGCGCCCATTGCAAAAATGGCGGACATTGTTTCGGGTAAGTTTGTGCCGATTGTCTTGGTTATTGCGGTTGTGTCCGGTATAGCATGGCTTATCGCAGGAGAAGATTCGGTATTTGCACTTACAATATTTATAGCGGTTTTGGTTATTGCCTGTCCGTGTGCTTTAGGCCTTGCAACTCCGACCGCAATCATGGTCGGAACAGGAAAGGGTGCCGAAAGCGGTGTGCTGTTCAAAAACGGCGAGGCATTGGAAATAACACACAAGGTGCAGGTCGCGGTATTTGATAAAACGGGCACAATAACAGAGGGTAAGCCACAGGTGACAGACATAGTGACTACCGATAATGCAGACAGCGATACGCTTCTTAAAATAGCGGCGTCGGCGGAAAAAGGATCAGAGCATCCGCTTGGCGAGGCCATTGTAAAGTGTGCGGAAGAAGTCGGGTTGCAGTTAGCGGAACCCAAGGAGTTTCAGGCACTGCCCGGTCTCGGTATTCAGGTTGTTATTGATGATAAAACAATATTGCTCGGAAACAAAAAGTTAATGGATGAGAAAAATATAGATTTGTCGGACTTTCAAGCGAAAAGCGACAGCCTTGCTGACGAAGGAAAAACCCCGATGTATATTTCAATAGACGGCAAACTCGGCGGAATTATCGCAGTAGCAGATATTGTTAAACCGAGCAGTCGGGCGTCGATTAAAAAACTTCATGATATGGGTATCAAAACCGCAATGATTACGGGCGACAACACAAAAACCGCCGTTGCAATCGCAAAACAGGTCGGTATTGATATCGTTTTGGCAGAGGTATTGCCTCAGGATAAGGCAAACGAGGTTAAAAAACTTCAATCTCAGGGTAAAACGGTTGCAATGGTCGGTGACGGAATTAATGACGCCCCCGCACTTGCCCAGGCCGATGTCGGCATTGCAATCGGTTCGGGTACTGATGTTGCCATGGAATCCGCCGATGTGGTTTTGATGAAAAGCGACCTTAATGATGTTTCGTTTGCGGTAGCATTGAGCCGTGCGACAATCACCAACATTAAGCAAAATCTGTTTTGGGCATTGGGATACAATGTTTTGGGTATCCCGATTGCAGCAGGGCTATTGTATGTATTCGGCGGACCGCTTTTAAATCCTGTTTTTGCGGCGGCGGCAATGTCACTAAGCTCGGTATCCGTAATCACCAATGCATTAAGATTAAACAGATTTAAGATAAAATAAATCATATATATTATTCGAAAAAAGAAATCCTCTCATGCCAAGTATGGGAGGATTTTTGTTTGCGTTATAATAATGGGTTTTGAACAACGATAGTGCTTTTTTACTTATATGTACCTCCTCCCATGCGGAGGAGGAATATTTATTTTTTTATTATCTGTTCAATAAAGTCATTGATTAACTTTTTCTTTCTAAAACTGTTGTTTGATTGTTGAGCGGCGAGCTGGTTTTGAACATCGCGATAACTCAGGTCAGCCCAGGTGGTTTTTAAAGTTTTTCGCATGAATACAAGCCTCCTTTGGTTGTATATAAAAATTTGCCCTTAATATTTTATGAGAATTTGTCGAATAAGGTGAAATCAGCGACAGTGGGGTTATAAAGTTAAGTAAGGTTTAGTTATATGTATTTAGGGCTTGCTGAAAAGGGTCGATGTCAATCTATTGCAAAGTCTTATGACGGTTCTTTATGCGTCCATCCGTATGCTTTTTGACCAAAAACCGTCAAAAAGCATACGGATTACATAACTATATTTAACCCACAGCCCTATGAAAATGCGCGCAAACCCCTGCAAATCTGCCGGAAACATGCAATTTTACAGGGGTTTGCTTGCACTTTAAGGCATTCCACTGAAAAACGGAATTTTTCAGTTCAGCCTATTTATGCAGTAATACTGCCTAAACAAGTAAATCAGCACCAAATGTCTCTGCATCTGCGACGGCAACATCTTCTGTTATGCCGCCGGCATCTGTTGTTACTTAAAAACAGCCACCATAACCACCACATAACTATCCTCCGTTCGTGAATAAAGTATGGGACATTATATTTTATGCGTACAAGGGTGGATTTGTGAATTAAGCGGATTGTGTTTGCGGTCGGCCTGTTTCTATGGTAAAATAAAGACAATAGTTTTATTGTAAACATAGCAATTTCGGTCAAGAATTTTCACCCGTTTTGATTTATGATAAATGCAGGAGGTGAAAAAATGAATCAGGCTGAAACTGTAATGGCAGTTCAGAAAATGCAGGAGTACATCGACTCCCATATATGTGAAAGAATCACGCTTAAACAGCTTTCGCAAGCGGCAGGGTATTCACCGTGGCACGCAGCAAGAATTTTTAAGGATATAACAAGCCGCACGCCCTTTGAATATATCCGTGCGTTAAGGCTTAGCAAGGCGGCACTTGCGCTTCGTGATGATAAGCACAGAATAATTGATGTTGCGCTGGATTTTGTATTCGACTCGCACGAAGGGTTTACCCGCGCTTTTTCAAAGGAGTTCGGGCTTTCGCCGAAAAAGTACAGCCGCAAAACCCCGCCCATTCAGCTTTTTATGCCTAAAAAAGTTTTCGATACCTACCGAGCATTTCAAAAAGGAGGAGAAAAAGTGAGTGACCGAAAAACCGCAAGAACAGTATTTGTACAGGTAATTGACCGTCCCGCAAGAAAGGTTCTTTTATATCGGGGGATTAAGGCAACGGATTATTTCGAGTATTGCGCCGAGGTTGGCTGTGATGTGTGGGCGCTTCTCACCAGTGTTAAGGAGGCGCTTTACGAGCCTGTAGGAATGTGGCTTCCCAAGCATCTTATAAAGGACGGAACCTCACAGTATGTTCAAGGGGTTGAGCTTCCCACGGATTACGGCAGTGCCGTGCCCGACGGATATGAGCTTATTGAGCTTCCGCCCTGCAAAATGATGGTTTTCCAGAGCGAGCCGTACAATGACGAGGATTTTATGGAGGCAATCGGAGAGGTTTGGGACGCAATCGAAAAATATAACCCCACGATATACGGCTTTGATTGGGCGCCGGAGGCGGCTCCGCGGTTTCAGCTTGCGCCCATGGGATACAGAGGCTATATTGAGGCAAGACCTGTTATAGAAATAAAATAATATTAAAAAAGCTGATGTTTCGGGTTAACAAAATCCGAAACATCAGTCTTTTTGGTATTCAGAATTACTCCTCCGGAATCGGTGCGCCAACAGGGCATACATTTGCGCAAGCACCGCAGTCTATGCACACATCAGCATCAATAACATATTTATCTCCGCCCGCCGTAATGCAGTTTACCGGACATTCAGGCTCACAAGCGCCGCAATTTATACAATCATCGGTAATTTTATAGCTCAATTTATGACACCTCCTTTAAGCTTTTGTAATTATCATTCTATATTCTATCACTAATATAGCCGAAATGGAATAGCTTTCAAAAAATTTATTCGCCTAATTTTCATCCTCAAGCTCTTTAAGCTCTTCCTCTTCCTTTGTTTGCTTGGGAATCGGATCGCGAATTTTTATTACATCCTTTGCATCGTAGATATGAACAAGCGTTCCTTCCTCGTCCGAAAGCTTAACCTTAAGCTTGCCGGTCAATAAATTATTCTCTACAACAACACCGTTGCCGTCGGGCGTTTTAACAAGCGAGTCAACCCTTGGGGTGTATTTGAGAAGCCTTTCATAAGTTTCCTGCTCATATTTCAGACAGCACATAAGCCTGCCGCAGGTTCCCGATATTTTTGTGGGGTTTAATGAAAGCCCCTGCTCCTTAGCCATTTTTATCGACACAGGTTCAAAATCGCCCAAAAAGCTCCGACAGCAAAGCTCCCTCCCGCAGACGCCGAAGCCGCCGAGCATTTTTGCCTCGTCCCTTACGCCTATTTGTTTAAGCTCAATCCTTGTTCTGAAAATCGCTGCGAGCGATTTTACAAGCTCACGAAAATCTATCCTTCCGTCAGCGGTAAAATAAAAAATAATTTTACTTTCGTCGAAGGTGTATTCAACCTCAATAAGCTTCATTTCAAGCCCGTGTTCTTTTATTTTTTTAAGACATATATCAAAGGCTTCCTTTTCTTTGCGGTTGTTTTCTTCAAGCTTTTTCAGGTCCTCCTCCGTTGCCCTACGGACAACGGGCTTTAGGGGCGTAACAATATCATCCTCATTAACGGCACGGTTTTCGAGCATTACCTGACCCATCTCGATTCCCCTCACCGTTTCGACAATTACATTGTCGCCCTTTGAATATACCTCGCCGACGGGATCAAAATAATAAATCTTGCCGACGCTTTTAAACCTTACTCCTATAATTTCAACCATGTATTGTCCTCCAAGTTTCCAGCAAAAGTTCTGTAATAACCATATTGTAATTTCGGCTTCCACGCACTGCCCGTCCGGCGTTTTCAACGCTTTCGATTATTAACGCAGCCGCTCCCGCCTGTATATTCTCAATACGGGGCATATCACACTTTTGGGCGTTGTTTAGCATTGCATCGCGAAGCATAAGGCACATAACGCTAAGCAGAAGCTCGCTTTTATCCTTCTCCTTTTCAAAAACCGCAATGGCTTCATATACCGCCGTCATATCATTTTCGGAAAACCGCGAAAAGATTTCGGCAAATTCCCGTACAAGTGAAGCCGTTTCGTCCGATGATGCAAGGTTATCCGCCGCCGCAATGCTCCCGCCCGCAAGGCGCACAACCATATCGTCGGCAAAGGAATACTTATCCAATAGGTACTGTTTAACCTCATCGTCGGAAAGCTGAGAAAAGCGCAAAATAACTGCCCTCGAGCGGATTGTGGGTAAAAGCATATCCTCGTTTTGTGCGACAAGAATTATGACACAATATGAGGGCGGCTCTTCAAGCACCTTTAAGAGTGCGTTTTGAGCCTGAGTAGTCATTGTTTCCGCCTTAGGCACAATAATTACCTTACGGTCGGCAAGATAAGGCTTTGTATAGATATCGACTATTGCGGCGCGGACGGCATCTACCACAAGCGACGCCTTACCCTTAATGTTGTAATACTCGTTGGTAAGAAAAATCACATCGGCGGCGGATCCCCCGGTAAGAGCATCTGCAAACATCCGTGCCATCATGGTTTTGCCTATCCCAAAGCCACCGCAGAATATGTAAGCATGGGACAGTTTTTTGCAGTCAAGAATATTTTGAAGCTGATTTTTTATTGCGCTGTTGCCGTATACTCCGTCAAATATCATATCTTCTCAAATCTGTCCACATCCATAACGAATACCGTCGCCCCTCCGACAACAACCTCTACCGGCCAGGTAGAGCCGCCCATATACATTGCCGAGGGAGCGGAAAGTTCCTTCCTTGATTTACATTTGTTCCTTATTATTTCAAGCACATCATCAACTTTATCCTCTTCCGTGCCTATCAAAAAGGTGGCGTTCCCTGAGCGTAAAAACCCGCCCGTTGATGCAAGCTTTGTAACATTTATTCCGTTTTTGGTCAATTCCTCGGTAAGCCTTAAGCTATCCTCATGCTGGATAATTGCCATTATAAGCTTCATACTTCTCGCCTCCTTATATTATATTATACATCAAAAGGCCAATATTTACAAGAAAAATTTATAAGTCTATAACATCATTCCTGCTTATAAGCCGCGTTAAAACCTCTTTTGAGGTTATTACGACAAAACCGCTTTGCCCTGAGGTTTTTGCGCAATACTCCTCAAAAGTTATTCCCTCGTTGTGTATTGCGGTTGCGACTTCGACCCCGACATAGCGGTAATGCCAGGGCTCGAAGGAATAGCCGTGTATATGCTCCTTGTCCTTTGGATACCGCAAAATAAAGCCGTATTTATGGGCGTTGTTTTGAAGCCACTTAAATTCCTTTGTATTTTCAAATGAGGTTTCGGTAAAGTTTATATCAATCGCAAGCCCCGTCTGATGCTCGGAATGTCCTGCCCTTGCGGAATACCTGTCGGCATAGCCTGACCCGTTTCTTTTAACGGACGAGCTGTAAAGCTACGCCTGATATTCTTTTGTCCGAAGTGATGATACGCTTACAAGGAAAGCGCCCGCCTTTTTGCCGTCGTCGGCCATCTGTTGAAAAGCCTGCTTTGCAACGCTGTTTATGTATCTTCCGTTGCCGCTGTAATACCCTTCATCAAAGCTTACTATATTGTACGGTGAAAAATCATCGGGCAGTTTATTATACTTATTGCAAAGCACCAAAAGCTCATGCGGGTTTTCGATTTCCTTTACAGCGGCGTAAAACGGATAATCAAGATTCATATTGACATATAATATTGCCTCTTCGCCGCTAATCTTCGGATAAATTGATTTATATGCCAGATATCGCCTGAAGTTTAGGGGATTGAAATACGGCTTTGAAGAGTATTTTAGCACTTCAAAAATTTGCTCGTGATACTCATTATATGTAAACTGCTTTTGCAAAAAAGCCTCGCCTTGCCGATTAAGGCTTACATCCGCATAAAACAGATGACTGACAGTTTCAATCGGCAAATATGTTTTGTCATTTCGGATAAACGATTTTTGCTTTAATTCTATTGTCTCATCATTTTTTAGGATATATCCCTCACCTGTTTTGTGGGTTATAACATCGCTATCCCTTGTTATTGCAAAAATCTCGTTTGTATCACTATTATGAAAAACAACCGCTCCCAATACCTCAAAGGCTTCTTTTAGCGGGACAAAAACGGTGTCGTTTTCAGTTATGTATGGAAGTCGTGCAATTTTATCCTGTAAGGCGCTTACTCCGTTTTCATTGACATAAGCCGTAAAAGCAGGCATCAGTTCAACCGTACCGGTAATCAAAATTGCGCAGAGAATTAATTTAAGTGTTTTTTTCATATGTACAGTCCCTTCAAATAAGACTGATTTTTTCCTATGAATTTATGTCTTTCTACTGACTGAGCTCGCTGATTGCCTGTTTAATCTTGTCGGGAATTTGTATGAATTGAGGGCATTTACTCATGCAGGCGCCGCAGTTTATGCACTCCCTGGGGTCGCCGCCCCACTCGTCCCCGCCACCGAGCTTTGCAAACTCTGATTTTGCATATTCCGTTATCCCATACACCTTGTGATAATTATACAGCAAAAACAACTGCGAAATTTTAATGTCTTTCGGGCAGGGCTGACAATAATCGCAACCCGTGCAGTATAAATCGGACATCTTTTTTGTTTCCTCAAGCGTATCGCTAACCCTTTTCCATTCCTCGCCCGAAAGCTCGTCATTTCGTGACGCTACCCTGACATTTTCCTCAACCATTTCAACCGATTCCATTCCGGACAATGCACAGCTAATATTTTTATTTGCCAACACAAAGCGCAGGGCGATTTCGGGCGTGCCCGAAACATTACCCACAAAATTTCTTAAAACATCGGAGGTTACCGCTAAGCGTCCGCCCGCAACCGGCCCCATGGTGATCACGCCAAGCCCCTTGCCCACGGCGTATTCTATTGCCTGCTCATTATCGCGGTCCAAAAGATTGTATTGACATAAAACGGTTTCAAATGCACCCGTATCTATAATCTTCTCCATTATTTCTGGCCTGTCATGGAACGAAAACGACTTATGCTTTATCAGTCCCTGCTGCTTAGCCTTCTCCATTTTTTCAAGCAAATCGAATTTTAATACTCTTTCTTCAAAATGTTTTTTGTTAAGTGAATGAAGATGATAAAAATCAATATAATCCACATCCAGGGCTTTTAACTGTTCCTCCAGAAAAAACCAAAAATCGTCTTCTTTTTTTACTTGCCAGGTCGGCAGCTTTGTTGACACTTTAACCTTATCTCTATAACCTTTAAGCGCCTTACCTACAATCAGTTGGCTGTTTTTGTGGCTGTAAACCCATGCAGTATCAACATAATTTACGCCCAAATCAAAAGCCCTGTGCAAGGCGGCAAGGCACTTTTCTTCCTCCATATACCATTTTCCGTCTTTTTCATACTCGGGCAGGCGCATTGCGCCAAACCCAAGCGCCGATATTTCAAAGCCGGTATTGCCCAGTTTTCTGTATTGCACCTTCGTATCACCTCTTATCCGCTTTCGTTTATGTTATTATATAATATTATTATCAATATTTCAAGAAAAACGGTGATTTTGTTGTCCGCCGACCACACGAATACTTTTTTCGGTTTATGGAAAAATAATTGTATTAATTGAAATTAAACGGGAGGCGGGATTGTGGCTAAGCTGTTTTTAAAAACCGAAAATGGAGTATTGCCGATAGAGCAAAGTCAGATAAAAAAATATAACTTAGAGGTCGGCGAAATATCCCCGTATACCAACTATTGTATAGTCGATGAAAACGGAAACGATAAAAAGCGAAAAAAAACCAAAAACAAATCGCACCACAGTATTGATGAGATTATGGATGAAGGTATTGTTTTTTCAACCTCTGAAATTCTTGATATCGCGCAGGGCGCGGACGCCGTTATAGAAGATACCTGATGTGATAATGCGGCTGTTACCGATTCAATCGAAAAAGCCCCCGCAAACCTTGGCTTGCGGGGGCTTCATATTTGTTTTGCTTACAGAATTTTAGTTACAACGCCGGAACCGACTGTTCTGCCGCCCTCACGGATAGCGAAACGGAGACCTTCTTCAATAGCGATAGGAGTTATAAGTGTAACTTCCATATCAATATTGTCGCCGGGCATACACATTTCAACACCGCTGGGAAGGTTAATAACACCGGTAACATCCGTTGTTCTGAAATAGAACTGCGGACGGTAGTTGTTGAAGAACGGTGTGTGCCTTCCGCCCTCTTCCTTGGTCAGAACATAAACCTGACCTATAAAGTGAGTATGCGGGTTTATGGAACCGGGCTTTGCAAGAACCTGTCCGCGCTCGATTTCATTCCTCTGAACACCGCGGAGAAGAGCGCCGATATTGTCGCCTGCTTCAGCATAGTCAAGAATCTTTCTGAACATTTCGATACCCGTTACAACAACCTTGCGGGCTTCGTCCGTAAGACCGACAATCTCAACTTCCTCCGAAACCTTAAGCGTTCCTCTTTCAACTCTACCCGTTGCAACCGTGCCGCGACCTGTGATTGAGAAAACATCCTCAACAGGCATTAAGAAAGGCATATCGTTCTTTCTGTCGGGTGTGGGGATAAATTCGTCAACAGCATCCATGAGCTTTAATATTGACTCATATTCGGGAGCATTGGGGTCAGTTGAAGTGCTTTCAAGCGCAACAAGAGCCGAACCTACTATAATGGGTGTATCATCGCCCGGAAACTCGTACTCGTTAAGAAGCTCACGAACTTCCATCTCAACAAGCTCAATAAGCTCGGGGTCGTCAACCTGGTCAGCCTTGTTAAGATATACAACGATGTATGGTACGCCAACCTGTCGTGAAAGAAGAATATGCTCTCTTGTCTGGGGCATCGGGCCGTCAGCGGCCGAAACGACCAGAATAGCGCCGTTCATCTGAGCAGCACCCGTTATCATGTTTTTAACATAGTCGGCGTGTCCGGGGCAGTCAACATGCGCATAGTGACGGTTGTCTGTTTCATACTCAACATGAGCGGTGGAAATCGTAATACCTCTCTCCCTCTCTTCGGGAGCCTTGTCGATATTGTCGTATGAGGTGTACGACGCCTGACCCTTAAAGCCGAGTACCTTTGTGATAGCAGCGGTAAGCGAAGTCTTACCATGGTCAACATGACCGATTGTACCAATGTTTACATGGGGTTTGGATCTTTCAAATTTAGCTTTTGCCATTTAAGTGTTCCTCCTTATACTTATATTAATTTAATTATTAATCCTTTTTGAATCTTTGGTTTATGATGCCCTCCTGTATGCTTTTGGGCACCTCCTCATAGTGACTGGGCTGCATTACATACTGTCCTCTGCCCTGAGTTCTTGAACGAAGGTCCGTCGCATAGCCGAACATCTCGGAAAGCGGTACAAACGCTGTGATAACCTGTGCGCCCATTCTCGCTTCCATACCTTGAATTTGTCCTCTGCGGGAGTTAAGGTCACCCATAACATCGCCCATATATTCCTCGGGTACGGTGACATCAACCTTCATAATCGGCTCTTTAAGCACAGGCTCCGCCTTGCGGCAGCCTTCCTTAAACGCCATAGAGGCGGCAATCTTAAACGCCAGTTCTGACGAGTCAACCTCATGATATGATCCGTCGTAAAGGGTTACCCTTACATCAACCACATTGTAGCCCGCCAAAACGCCTGTCTGCATTGCGCCCTGAATACCCGCGTCAACCGCAGGGATATATTCCTTCGGAATAACACCGCCCACGATTTTGTTTACAAACTCGTAACCCTCACCGGGCTTAAGAGGCTCTAATGTCAACATAACATGTCCGTACTGACCTCGGCCGCCGGACTGGCGTGCATATTTATGCTCAATATTTACTGTCTTTTTAATGGTTTCCTTATAGGATACCTGAGGCTTGCCGACATTAGCCTCAACCTTGAACTCCCTAAGAAGCCTGTCGACGATAATCTCAAGATGAAGCTCACCCATTCCGGCAATTATTGTCTGACCGGTTTCCTCATCGGTGTAGGTCTTGAATGTCGGGTCCTCCTCGGCAAGCTTTGAGAGGGCTATGCCCATCTTTTCCTGCCCTGCCTTTGTCTTGGGCTCTATCGCAACCCTGATTACCGGTTCGGGAAATTCCATGGACTCAAGCACAACAGCGGCAGACTCATCACAAAGCGTATCGCCCGTGGTAGTGTTCTTTAGACCGACCGCAGCGGCTATGTCACCCGAGTATACAACATCAATGTCCTCCCTGTGGTTTGCGTGCATCTGGAGTATTCTTCCGATTCTCTCCTTGTTGCCCTTCGTAGAGTTGTATACATAGGAACCGTTTTTAAGCATTCCGGAATATACCCTGAAAAAGCAAAGTTTACCGACGAACGGGTCTGTCGCAATCTTAAACGCTAAAGCCGAAAACGGCTTATTGTCATCCGACGGACGCTCAACCTCTTCACCGGTGTTAGGGTCAACTCCCTTAATCGCATGTATATCAAGCGGTGACGGCAAATAGTCCACAACAGCATCAAGAAGCTTTTGGACGCCCTTGTTCCTGTATGATGTACCGCAGACAACCGGAATCATCTTAACGGCAATCGTTGCCTCTCTTATACCCTTTTTGATTTCGTCCTGCGTAAGCTCCTCCCCGCCGAGATATTTCATTGTAAGTTCGTCGTCGGATTCGGCGACGGCCTCTAATAGCAAGGCGCGGTATTCTTCGGCCTTATCCTTCAAATCCGCGGGAATTTCTTCCTCCTTGATGTCCTTGCCCTGGTCGTCATAATATACATACGCCTTCATTTCAACAAGGTCGATTATGCCCTTAAAGCTATCCTCACAGCCTATGGGAAGCTGAATAGGAACAGCGTTGCATTTAAGTCTGTCCTTCATCATTGCAACGACATTGAAAAAATCCGCCCCCATAATGTCCATCTTGTTAACATAAGCAATTCTCGGCACATTGTATTTATCCGCCTGACGCCATACTGTTTCCGACTGGGGTTCAACCCCGCCTTTGGCACAAAAAACAGTAACCGAACCGTCGAGTACTCGAAGTGATCGCTCAACTTCAACGGTAAAATCAACATGTCCGGGCGTGTCTATTATATTAATTCTATGACCCTTCCATTGTGCAGTTGTCGCAGCTGAAGTAATTGTTATTCCTCTTTCCTGCTCCTGCTCCATCCAATCCATTGTTGCTGCGCCTTCATGCACCTCGCCGATTTTGTGAACCCTACCGGTGTAGTACAGTATTCGCTCTGTGGTGGTGGTTTTACCTGCATCAATGTGAGCCATTATTCCAATGTTGCGAGTCTTTTCTAAAGTGAATTCTCTGCCCACATTTTACTCCTTTCCGAAAGAACAAAAAAGCAAGCCTGCTTAATTAATGCCGTATAACCCTGTTGCATTAAGCCTGTCACTACCAGCGGTAATGCGCAAACGCCCTGTTTGCCTCAGCCATACGGTGGGTTTCTTCACGCTTTTTAACGGACGCTCCCGTATTGTTTATTGCATCCATTATTTCCCCCGCAAGCCTTTCGCGCATGGTTTTTTCATTGCGCAGGCGTGCATAGTTTGTAATCCAACGAAGTCCCAATGTCTGCCTCCTGTCGGGGCGAACCTCCATCGGAACCTGATATGTCGCACCACCTACACGCCTTGCCTTTACCTCAAGTACAGGCATAATATTGTTCATTGCTTCTTCAAACGCCTCAACCGGGTCTTTACCCGTTTTTTCTTTTACGATCTCAAAAGCGTCATAAACAATTTTTTGTGCTACGCCCTTTTTCCCGTCAAGCATAATGTTGTTGATAAGGCGAGTAACCGTCTTGTTTCCGTAAAGGGGATCGGGTAATACATCCCTTTTGGGTACAAATCCTCTTCTTGGCACTTTGCTTCCCTCCTTCATGATAAATGATTATCACAGGTACTCAAATCCGGGCGGAAACCGACCGAGATTTGTCAGTGTCGTGTTACCAAATATATATATTATATACCATGGCACTACGCACTAATTTTAAGTTGTGATTTTCCGTACTCCATGGTACGCTTTTTTACTTTAAATAAATTCCGCAATAAATGCGTAATTTCACGCTCAAAAACCGAGCGGATGTGTTCTAAAAGTGCTTCACACCGGAACACTTTTAATTTTACTTCTTTTCCTTCGGCGCCTTTGCACCGTAAAGGCTTCTGCCCTGACGACGAGCGGTAACACCTGCCGTGTCGAGAGTTCCCCTGATGATGTGATACCTTACGCCGGGAAGGTCTTTTACTCTGCCGCCTCGGATTAAAACTACGCTGTGCTCCTGAATATTATGCCCAACGCCCGGAATATAAGCAGAAACTTCAATCCCGTTTGTAAGCCTAACCCTTGCGATTTTCCTGAGCGCTGAATTCGGCTTTTTGGGGGTCATGGTTTTAACAACCGTGCATACCCCTCTCTTTTGAGGAGAGCTTTGCTCCGTCGGTCTTTTCTTTAATGTGTTCATTCCTCTTTGGAGCGCTGGTGCGGTCGATTTTCTTACCGAGGTTTCGCGACCCTTCCTTACCAATTGGTTGAATGTCGGCAACTTTTTTCATCTCCTTTCATTAAAGTAATATATAGCTTCGCCCCAAATTTCTTTGAGGCGGAAAACTATAACTTCACAACCACAGCCACGGCGGAGCCTACATCAATCCCGCATTTCTCACCGAGCTGTTTCATCGTGGGGAAATACTCGATTTCGACACCGTGCTTTTTACACAGGTCGACAAGAGTCTGACGCATCCCGTCGGCGCAGTCCTGCGCAATAAGTGCCTTTGCCGCTTTCCCCTCTTCTATCGCACGCTTTGATTGCTTAAACCCCACATATCTTGGGTGCGAGTCCGTATTACTGTTCATAAACGATTTTGTTACCTTTCCGCCTGCTTATATCTTTTGGTCTTGTCAATTGCCGCAGGCATTGCAATGCTTATCAAAGACCGTCAATATATTACCACAGCATGGCTATTTTGTCAATAACCCTTATAATTGGGCGTTTCTTCCTCAATATGCTCTATCTCTATGTTGCGGTATCGGTTCATTCCCGTTCCCGCAGGGATAAGCTTACCGATTATTACATTTTCTTTAAGGCCCAAAAGCGGGTCAACCTTGCCCTTTATCGCCGCATCCGTAAGAACCCTTGTGGTTTCCTGGAACGATGCGGCGGACAGGAAGGAATCGGTGGCAAGCGATGCCTTTGTAATACCCAACAGAACCTCGGAATAGGTAGCGGGTTCTTTACCTGCCGCAACCGCATCTTCGTTTACCTTCAGAACCTCCATTTTATCAACAAGTGCACCTGTTAAAAGGGTTGTTTGGCCGGGGTCCTCAATCTTGACCTTGCGCATCATCTGCCTTACGATTACCTCTATGTGTCTGTCGTTTATGTCAACGCCCTGCAGACGATAAACCCTTTGAACCTCCTGTATCAGGTAGTTCTGAACAGCGGATGCGCCTTTTATTTTCAGTATGTCGTGCGGATTAACCGAACCCTCTGTGAGCTCGTCGCCCGCCTCGACCATCTGACCTTCCTGCACCTTTATTCTTGAGCCGTATGGGATAAAATAGGTTCTGACATCCCCGTTTTCGCTGTCCGTTATTATAATTTCACGCTTTTTCCTGGTTTCCGAGTAGCTGACCTTCCCTCCGATTTCCGCTATTATGGCAAGGCCCTTCGGTTTTCTTGCCTCAAAAAGCTCTTCAACACGGGGAAGACCCTGCGTAATGTCATCACCCATAACGCCGCCCGTATGGAATGTTCTCATCGTAAGCTGTGTTCCCGGCTCGCCGATTGACTGGGCGGCTATAATTCCGACCGACTCGCCCACATTAACCTCGTCGGCGGTCGCAAGATTTGAGCCGTAGCAATGCGCGCAGACCCCTATCTTTGCCTTGCACTTAAGAACAGAGCGGATTTTTACCTCTTTTATCCCCGCATTAACAATAGCCTTGGCATGCTCATCAAGCATAAGCGTATTTTTCGGAACAATAACCTCGCCCGTTTCGGGGTGTTTGACATCCTCCGCCGAATACCGTCCCGAAAGCCTTTCGGAAAGCTCTTCTATCATTTCGTTACCGTCTTTTATATCCCTTACGGTTATGCTGTCGTCGGTATTGCAATCGACTTCGCGGATAATAACATCCTGCGAAACATCGACCAGACGGCGTGTAAGATAGCCGGAGTCAGCCGTACGAAGCGCGGTGTCCGCAAGACCCTTCCTTGCACCGTGAGTCGAGATAAAGTATTCCAAAACATTAAGACCCTCACGGAAATTTGCCCTTATGGGTATCTCAACCGGCCTGCCCGTCGTATCCGCCATAAGTCCCCTCATGCCGGCAAGCTGTCTAATCTGGTTTACGCTTCCGCGCGCACCCGAGTTTGCCATCATATAAATGGGATTAAACTCGTCAAGATGCTCCATAAGCGCATCCGCAACCTTTTTGCTGGTTGTGTCCCATGTTTCGATTATGAGCTTGTATCTTTCCTCATCCGATATAAGACCGCGCTTAAACTGGTTGGTAATGTTTTCAACCTGAGCCTCGGCCTCCTCTAAAAGCCTCTTTTTCGCCGCAGGGATTTCCATATCGTTAACACCGATTGTTATAGCGCCTTTTGTCGAATACTTAAAGCCGAGCAATTTTATTTTATCAAGAAGAACCGCCGTTTCGGTTGTGCCGTGAACCTTTATACACCTGTCTACTATCTTTCCGAGAGCTTTTTTGTCGGCGAGAAAATCAATCTCAAGTTTAAGCGCATTTTCGGGTACGGTTCTGTCGACAAAGCCCAAATCCTGCGGAATATCCTCGTTGAATATAAGCCTTCCCACTGTTGCGTCGATTATTCCGCTAATTTTTTCGCCGTTTACTATTCGTTCAACCTTGCATTTTATGGGCGCATGCAGACCGACAATGCCGGACTCATAAGCCATAATCGCCTCATTGAAGGATGAAAACACCTTCCCCGCACCGTGCTCGGTTTCCCTTATTATTGTAAGGTAATAGCTTCCGAGAACCATATCCTGTGTAGGAACGGTAACGGGACGCCCATCCTGAGGCTTCAAAAGATTGTTTGCCGAAAGCATTAAAAACCTTGCTTCGGACTGCGCCTCCGCCGAAAGCGGAACATGGACAGCCATCTGGTCGCCGTCGAAGTCGGCATTGTATGCCGTACATACAAGCGGGTGGAGCTTAAGCGCCCTTCCTTCGACAAGCACAGGCTCAAACGCCTGTATTCCGAGTCTGTGAAGTGTCGGCGCACGGTTTAACAAAACCGGATGCTCTTTTATGACATCCTCCAAAACATCCCAAACCTCAGGTCTTACGCGGTCAACCATTCTTTTTGCGGATTTTATGTTGTGCGCCATTCCGTCATTAACAAGGCGTTTCATTACAAAGGGCTTGAAAAGCTCAAGCGCCATCTCCTTCGGAAGACCGCACTGGTATATCTTCAGGTCGGGACCTACGACGATAACCGAACGCCCCGAATAGTCAACACGCTTTCCGAGAAGGTTTTGACGGAAGCGTCCCTGTTTTCCCTTCAGCATATCCGAAAGGGACTTTAAGGCACGGTTTCCGGGGCCGGTTACGGGTCTTCCCCTCCTGCCGTTGTCGATAAGAGCATCGACCGCCTCCTGAAGCATGCGCTTTTCGTTTCTTACTATGATGTCGGGCGCGCCAAGGTCAAGAAGCTTTTTAAGACGATTGTTTCTGTTTATGACACGCCTGTAAAGGTCGTTAAGATCACTTGTCGCGAACCTTCCGCCGTCCAACTGTACCATCGGACGGATTTCGGGGGGAATAACGGGAACAGCGTTCATAATCATCCACTCGGGACGGTTTCCGCTTGCCCTGAACGCCTCCACAACCTCAAGGCGCTTTACTATTCGCACCCGCTTCTGACCCACGGCATCACGAAGCTCGTCGCGAAGCTCCTCTGCCAAGGCATCAAGGTCTATTTCCTGAAGCAACTCGTAAATAGCCTCGGCGCCCATGCCGGCGCGGAATTTATCGCCGAACTTTTCACATGCCTCTTTATGTTCTTTTTCCGAGAGCTGTTGTTTTTTTGCAAGCGGTGTCTTTCCCGGATCTATTACTATATAGGAAGCAAAGTACAAAACCTTTTCAAGTATTCTCGGTGAAAGGTCGAGTATAAGACCCATTCTGCTCGGAATACCCTTAAAGTACCATATATGCGATACGGGAGCCGCAAGCTCAATATGTCCCATTCTCTCGCGGCGAACCTTTGAGCGCGTAACCTCAACGCCGCACCTGTCACAGACAACGCCCTTGTATCTTATCCTCTTGTACTTTCCGCAATGACACTCCCAGTCCTTTGTCGGCCCGAAAATCCTTTCGCAAAAAAGACCGTCCTTTTCGGGCTTTAAGGTTCTGTAATTTATCGTTTCGGGCTTTTTAACCTCTCCCCTTGACCATTCGCGTATTTTGTTCGGAGATGCAAGCCCTATTTGAATTGCCTCAAAATTGTTAAATTCAAGCAATATGTTCAGCTCCTTTAATTTCGGATTCTAAAACTCGTATTCATTACCCAAAAGATAAATCCGATACCTTATCTCCGCCGGTTACAGAATATCATCCTCGTCATCCTCATCGTCTTCAAAGTCCTCATCCTCTTCGCTTTCAAAATCATCGAGAGAAATGTCGGTTTCGAAATCCTCATCTTCATCGTCAATCGGTTCGTCCTCTTTAAGGATTTCATCAACTATATCATCCGTATCGTCCGTGTCGGCAACAAGGGGAATCATTTCGACCTTTTCAAACCCCGGCGTGTCGCCCAGCACGATTTCTCTTACCGTATAGTCCTCGTCCTCGTCAATGCTTTCCCTTATCGGGATTTCCTCCATGTTGTCATCAAGAACCTTGACATTAAGAGAAAGGGACTGAAGCTCCTTTATAAGAACCTTAAAGGATTCCGGAACACCCGGTCTTGGGATATTCTCTCCCTTAACAATGCTTTCATAGGTCTTTACACGGCCCACGACATCGTCGGATTTTACCGTCAGAATCTCCTGAAGCGTGTATGCCGCACCGTATGCCTCCAACGCCCAGACCTCCATCTCACCGAAACGCTGACCACCGAACTGAGCTTTACCGCCCAAAGGCTGCTGCGTAACGAGCGAATACGGGCCGGTGGAGCGCGCGTGTATTTTGTCGTCGACAAGATGGGCAAGCTTGAGATAATGCATGTATCCGACGGTTACCCTGTTGTCAAAAGGCTCGCCGGTTCGTCCGTCGTACAGGATAGTCTTGCCGTCGCGGGAAAATCCCGCCTGCTCAAGCGTATCCATGACATCGTCCTCGTTTGCGCCGTCAAATACGGGCGTTGCAATCTTCCAGCCCAAAGCCTTCGCCGCAAGCCCGAGGTGAACCTCTAAAACCTGACCGATATTCATACGCGAGGGAACGCCCAGCGGATTCAAAACAATTTCAAGCGGAGTTCCGTCCGGTAAAAACGGCATATCCTCTTCGGGAAGTATTCTTGAAATAACGCCCTTGTTTCCGTGGCGGCCCGCCATTTTATCGCCGACGCTTATCTTCCTGCGTTGGGCTATATAGCACCTCACAAGCTGATTAACCCCCGGAGGGAGCTCATCGCCGTTCTGGCGCGTGAAAATTTTTACATCTACTATAATTCCCGCCTCGCCGTGAGGAACCCTTAAGGATGTGTCGCGAACCTCTCTCGCCTTCTCGCCGAATATGGCACGCAAAAGTCTTTCCTCACTCGTAAGCTCGGTTTCGCCCTTCGGTGTAACCTTACCGACAAGTATGTCGCCGGGACGAACCTCCGCACCTATGCGGATAATACCGCGCTCATCCAGGTCGCGAAGAGCGTCCTCGCCGACATTGGGTATGTCGCGGGTGATTTCCTCGGCGCCGAGCTTGGTGTCGCGTGCTTCGCACTCGTATTTCTCGATATGAATCGATGTAAAGATATCTTCCTTTACAAGCTTTTCGCTGATAAGGATAGCATCCTCGTAGTTATAGCCCTCCCATGTCATAAAGCCGATAAGAACATTCCTGCCCAAAGCAATCTCGCCGTTACATGTGGATGGGCCGTCCGCTATTATATCCCCCGCCTCGACCCTTTCGCCGTTTTTGACAATCGGCTTCTGGTTTATGCAGGTGCTTTGATTTGAACGCCTGAATTTTAAAAGTTTGTACTTGTCTATCTCTCCGTCGTCTGTTCTTATCAGAATCTCATCGGAGCTTACCTTTTGGACAACGCCGTTGTTTCGGGCTATAACAACAACGCCCGAATCCTTCGCCGCCCTGTACTCCATACCGGTACCGACTATGGGCGCTTCCGTCCTTATAAGCGGAACCGCCTGACGCTGCATGTTAGAGCCCATCAGTGCTCTGTTCGCATCGTCGTTTTCAAGAAACGGAATCATTGCGGTCGCAACCGAAACAATCTGCTTCGGCGATACATCCATATAGTCAACTTCAGTTGTATCAACCTCAATCGTTTTTTCACGAACCCTTGCGGTAACACGCTTCTTTATAAACCTGTTTTCCTCGTCAAGCGGCTCGTTAGCCTGTGCGATTATATACTCATCCTCAACATCGGTGGTCATATAAACAGTTTCGTTCGTAACCTGACCCGTCTCTTTGTTAACCTTGCGGTAGGGTGTTTCAATAAAACCGTATTCATTAACCCGCGCAAAGGTTGAAAGCGACGAGATAAGACCGATATTCGGACCTTCGGGGGATTCTATGGGGCACATTCTTCCGTAATGCGAATGGTGAACATCGCGTACCTCAAAGCTTGCGCGCTCCCTTGAAAGACCGCCCGGTCCGAGTGCGGAAAGACGCCTTTTGTGCGTAAGCTCACTTAACGGATTCGTCTGATCCATAAACTGCGAAAGCTGGGAAGAACCGAAGAATTCCTTAATTGCGGAGCTTAGCGGGCGAATATTTATCAGGGTTTGGGGCGTAACAACATCCAAATCCTGAATTGACATTCTCTCTCTTACAACACGCTCCATGCGGGCAAGACCGATTCTGAACTGGTTTTGCAAAAGCTCTCCGACGCTTCGCAGACGGCGGTTTCCGAGATGGTCGATATCGTCCGTCTTTCCCACGCCGTATGAAAGGTTAATCTGATAATTAACCGATGCAAGAATATCGTCAACCCTTATATATCGGGGTATAAGCTCATCTATGTTGTCGGCTATAAGCTCTTTTAATTCTTCATCCGATTTTGCCTCCGCAAGTATTTGTTCAAGCACGGGAAGATAAACCTTTTCTTTTATGTCGAGAACGGATATGTCAAAATCGACATAATTCGAAAGGTGTACCATTTTGTTTGAAAAGATTACTATTTCCCTGCCGTCAATCAGCGCGACAACTTCATTTACATCGTTTTCGCTTATAACTGCGACCTTTTCCCTTGTAATTTTCTCGCCGGCTGTTGCCAAAATCTCGCCCGTTATCGGCGATATGACATTCTTCGCCATTATTAGGCCTTGAATCCTTCCGGCTATGTCAAGCTTTTTGTTAAATTTATAACGGCCGACCTTGGCAAGGTCATACCTTCTCGGATCGAAGAAAAGCGAATCCAAAAGCGCTTTTGACGACTCGACGGTAGGAGGTTCGCCAGGTCGAAGCCTTCTGTATATCTCCATAAGTCCGTCTTCGGTTGTTTTTGTCGTATCCTTTTCTATGGTGGATGTAATAAGCTCATTTTCTCCGAATTTTTCAATTATTTCGGCATCCGTTCCCAGACCCAAAGCGCGAAGAAGAACCGTTACGGGAATTTTACGCGTTCGGTCAATACGAACCGACA
Source organism: Firmicutes bacterium ADurb.Bin193 (assembly GCA_002070105.1). Taxonomy (GTDB): domain Bacteria; phylum Bacillota; class Clostridia; order Monoglobales; family Firm-18; genus MWCQ01. The sequence continues at coordinate 86,660 of MWCQ01000008.1, forward strand.
CGATATCGCTGGCGTCCGTTTCATATTCAAGCCATGCGCCCCTGTTGGGAATAACCGTGTTTGTAAACAGCGGTTTACCCGTTTTGTCCATCTGCATTGCGTAGTAAATACCGGGTGCCCTGACAAGCTGTGAAACTATGACACGCTCGGCACCGTTGATAATAAATGTACCCTGCTCGGTCATTAGCGGGAAGTCGCCCATGAATATTTCCTGCTCTTTGACCTCGCCTGTTTCTTTATTGATGAGGTGAACCTTTGCGCGGAGCGCGGAACAGTAGGTAGCGTCCCTTTCCTTGCTTTCCTCAACAGAGTATTTAGGCGTGCTGTCAATGGAATAATCGACAAATTCCAGTATCAGATTCCCCGAAAAATCCGTTATGTGCGAGATGTCGTGAAACACCTCTCCAAGCCCCTTGGTCAAAAACCAGTTGTATGAGTTTTTTTGAATTTCGATAAGGTTTGGCATGTCCAATACTTCACCGATTCTTGAATAACTCATCCTCGTAACTTTGCCAAGTTTAATAGGATGTACCTGCAAGCTAATCACCTCGTTAAATTATACATGCTGTAAAACCGCATATTTTCTGCATTGCGATTATTTTTACTCATAAATCCCCAATATACCAATAATGGTTAGGATATCATTTTACCATTGTAAAAACCCCTTGTCAAGAAAAATTTTCATAAATTATAGATTTTTTCAAAAATGTGTTGTATAATAACTTCTGATTAACTAAAAAAGGAAGATAAAAAAATGCTAAAGCCTAAATTTATAGCTCATTCCGCGGTAATCGCCGCGGCGTATGCGGTACTTACTCTTTCACTGCCTATGTGGTCTTACGGACCGGTTCAGGTTCGCGCGGCGGAAGCGTTCACACTTTTGGCAGGGTTTACGCCTGCCGCAATTCCCGGACTTTACATCGGCTGTCTGGTTTCCAATATTTATACGGGAAATATTACGGACATCATTTTCGGAAGCCTTACAACGCTTGTTGCCGCTTTTCTTTCTTATAAATTAAGAAAAAAGCCGTGGCTTGTGCCACTGCCTCCCGTTATTCTTAACGCTCTTATAGTCGGCTTTTATCTTACCTACCAGTACGGCGGACTTATGTATATTAATATGCTGACCGTCGGAGCGGGTCAGCTTATCGCCTGCTATGTTATTCCCTGCTATTTCATTATAAATTTCAAAAAATTCAGCGAAAGAATCCGTCCGTATATTCAATACTGATTTTCGGCGGAAATTTATTCCGTGCGGGTAATGTTCGCACCGAGTGAGGTAAGTTTTTTATCCATATTGCAATAGCCGCGCTCTATATGTTCTATTTCGCTTATTTCGGTATCTCCGTCAGCCGCAAGCGCCGCAAGCACCAAAGCCGCGCCCGCTCTTAAATCGGTTGCCTTTACCTGTGCGCCCGTTAATTTTTTACTGCCTTCTATAACCGCCGTTCTTCCCTCGATTTTTACATGAGCGCCCATTCGTACAAGCTCCGGAACATGCAGAAATCTGTTTTCGAATATTGTTTCGATAATAACGCTTGTCCTCTCCGCAACCGTCATAAATGAGGAATACGGAGCCTGCATATCCGTGGGAAAACCCGGATACGGAAGGGTTTTGATATCGGTTGCCTTTGGCTTTTCGGTTGCATCCACTATTATATAGTTGTCGCCCTCCGTAACCGTCACACCCGCCTCGCGCATTTTTGCGGTTATCGGTTTAAGATGGTCGGGTATGACATTTTCTATCCTGATTTTGCCCTTGGTTATTGCCGCAACCGCGGCGTATGTTCCGGCTTCTATCCTGTCGGGTATGACGGTATGGGTTTGTCCGCTTAGTTCCTCTACTCCCGTTATTTTAATTGTACCCGTCCCTGCGCCGACTATTTTTCCGCCCATAAGATTTATAAAATTCGTAAGGTCAACAATCTCAGGCTCGACAGCCGCATTTTCTATTATTGTCTGACCGTCGGCAAGCGACGCCGCCATTATAAGATTCTCGGTAGCGCCCACGCTCGGAAAATCAAGATATATCTTTGTGCCTGTGAGCTTTTTACATCTTGCCTCAATAATGCCGTGACCCTGCGTAATTTTGGCGCCCATCGCCTGAAGCCCTTTAAGATGAAGGTCTACGGGGCGGGAGCCTATCTTACAGCCTCCGGGCATTGAAATCTTAACCCTTCCGCACCGTGCAAGAAGCGGACCCGTGACAAGGAACGATGCCCTCAGCTTGCTTACAAGCTCGTATGACGAAACATCGGGCAGGGGTTTTTTGCAACAGACTGTAATCCCTTTGTTATCCGTTTTTGTTACGCTTGCGCCGAGGCAGGACAAAAGGGATGTCATGTTTTGAATATCTGAAAGGTCGGGTACCTCATATATGGTCGAATTTCCGCTTGCCAAAAGTGTCGCCGCAAGAATAGGCAAAGCCGAATTTTTTGATCCGCCGATGCTTACGCTCCCTTCAAGGTGCATTGAATTTGAAACAATAAATTTTGGCACAAAAAATACCCCCAACCTTAAGATAATAACCTGTTACAATATGATTATTGCCTTATTGAAGAGGGTTTATCCCTGAAAATATAGCTTAAATATGTAATTATTTTGAATTTATAAGTCGGAAAATGCCCGTATTTAAGGGCTTAACCACAAAAGGGAATATTGGGTTTTAACCTCAAAAATTATCCTTATTAACCTCTTGCAGATAGGCTTCTATTTCGCTTTTTGTTACCGTAGACAAAAACGAAAACTGCGTGTTCAAAGCCTTTTTGAGCATTTCAACTCCCTTTTCAAGCTCGCCCGTTTCCACCAAAAGCCGTCCGAATCCGTAATATGCTTCGGGAAAGTTCGGACTGAGTTTCATAAGTTTTTCGTAATACTCTCTCGCCTTATTGTATTCGCCCACTTTATGATAAGTATACGCAAGATTATCTATTATTATGGGATCGGTATTGTTATAATCATACGCTTTTTTATTAAATTCCAGGGCGGCGGAAAGATTCCCGCTGTATGCGTACATATATCCAAGGCTTCCGTAAACCGGTGTTGACGGAGCTTTTTCCGCAACCTCTTCAAGCATTTCTATTGCGGTAGAAATCTCGCCCCGTTTCCAAAAAACAAGCGCATACGACGCTTTAAGCCGAAGTTTCTGGTCGCTTTTAAGATTATCCATTGATAACAGCGCAAATTTTTTGTATGCGGTATCAAGATTTCCGTCCTTTAACAAAAGATATGCCTGGGTAAGCTTGCTTTCAAAGCTCATCCCTCCGAGCATCTCGGCGATATTATACCATTTCTTCCAGCTGTCGGAATTCCCGCGCACATATATAAACCTTGCGATTATTGCCGCAATATCGCCCCTTTTTAATATCACCAAAAAAAGCAAAACCCCAAGCAGAATTTTCCAAACCATACAAATCCCCCCAAACTTTTTACAGTATATCACAAATAGAAAAATTTTTCAATTTTTTATATAACAGAAAATTGCGCAAAATTTGCGCAATTTTACGCTTCGGCGAAATTATCTTGAGCGCCCGTTGCTTTGCACTATCGCTATTGAGGGGGAGTTAAAAACCATCTCGATTGCGCTGTTTATTTTATCCCTGTTTACGCTGTTTATATTTTCTATAACCTCATCAATTGTTTTTATTCTGTTTGTGAAAAGGAGCGACTGTCCGAAGCTGTTCATACGGCTTGAGGTGCTTTCAAGCCCCAAAATAAGATTCCCTTTAAGCTGTTCCTTGCATTTTTGAAGCTCATCCTCCGAAACGCTGTCCTTTCTCATAATCTCTATCTCTTTAAAAATAAGCTCCGTAACCTCCTCCACCCTTGCGGGGTTCATTCCCGCATATATCGTAAAAAGACCCGCCTTGGCGTACACCGACTGGTAAGAATAAATAGAGTAGACAAGCCCTTTTTCCTCACGGATTTTCTGGAAAAGACGGCTGCTCATGCCGTTCCCCAAAATTGTGTTTACGACCATAAGGGCATACTGAAGCTCATGCCCTCTTGGGATGGAATTGTAGCCTATGCAAAGGTGTGCCTGCTCGATATCCTTCAGCGTTTCATAGCGACCGGCACAGAACCTCGGCGCGGAAAGAGGCTTCAAACCCTTTTTGTTTGCCTTCCATGCTCCGAACTTTTCGTTTATCATTTCGATGAGCGATTGCCTGTCAAAGTTGCCCACAACCGCTATTACGGAATTTTCGGGCGTGTAGTTATCACCCATAAAATCAAGTATTTCCTTTCGGGTAATCCTTTTTAACGACTTTTTACTGCCCAGTATGGAATATCCGAGCGCGTTGCCCTTCCACGACTTTTCGGCAAGAAGGTCATGGACAAGCTCTTCCGGGGTGTCCTCGCACATATTGATTTCTTCGAGTATAACGCTTTTTTCGAGCGCCATATCGTTATTATCGAAAAGCGAATTGAAAAGCATATCCGAAAGCATGTCCGCCGCAATATCAAGGTGATCGGACAACACCTTCGCATAATAGCAGGTGCAGTCCCTGCCCGTAAAGGCGTTTATCTGTCCGCCGATGTCGTCTATCGTCCGGGCTATCTGCCTTGCCGACCTTTTTTTAGTGCCTTTGAAAAGCATGTGCTCTATAAAATGCGAAATACCGCTGTTCGCCCTTGTTTCCCTGCATGAGCCTACCCCGACCCATATACCGAAAGTTACGGACTTAACATGAGGTATGTTTTCTATAACAACCCTTAATTTATTGGGAAGCGTGATTATTTCGTGCATAACTCCCTCCTGTTTTGGAAAGCTATAAAGGACCGCCAAAAAGACGGCCCCTTTTTTATTTATTTTACTGTTTCTTACTGAGAATCCGGCAGTGCATCCTTCCTCGAAAGATTGATTCTTCCCTTGTCGTCGATTTCGATAACCTTAACCATAATCTCATCGCCGATGTTTACAACATCCTCAACCTTTTCGACACGCTTTTTGTCAAGCTTTGAAATGTGAACGAGTCCGTCCTTACCGGGAAGGAATTCGACAAACGCGCCAAACTGCATAATGCGAACAACCTTGCCGAGATATACCTCGCCGACCTCGGGTTCTTTTACGATTCCCGTTATAATCTTTACCGCTTCTTCGCTTCCCTTTTTGTCGTATGAGAGAATAAGAACACGGCCCGAATCGTCAATGTCAATCTTAACTCCCGTATCGGCGATAATCTTCTGAATAACCTTGCCGCCGCTTCCGATAACATCACGGATTTTTTCGGGGTCAATCTGCATGGTAACAACACGGGGGGCATATTTCGAAAGGTCTTCCCTCGGCTTTTCTATAGCCTGTTTCATAACGCCGTCCAATATATAATGCCTTGCATCACGGGTTTTTGAAAGCGCCTCTTTTATAATTTCGGGTGTCAGTCCGTCAATTTTCAAATCCATCTGTATTGCGGTTATACCCTTTTTGGTCCCGGCAACCTTAAAGTCCATATCGCCGTGGAAATCCTCAACGCCCTGAATGTCAACCATTGTTATAAATCTGTCGCCCTCTGTCACAAGCCCGGCCGAAATACCCGCAACCGGGGCTTTAATCGGTACACCCGCATCCATAAGCGCAAGCGTGCTTCCGCATATACTGCCCTGAGATGTCGAGCCGTTTGAGGATAATACCTCGCTCACAAGGCGGATTGCATAGGGGAATTCCTCCTCCGAGGGTATAACGGGCTCAAGCGCCTTTTCAGCAAGCGCACCGTGACCTATCTCACGCCTTCCCGGCCCTCTTGACGGGCGTGTTTCGCCGACACTGTAAGAGGGGAAATTATAGTGGTGCATATATCTTTTGAATTCGAATTCGTCAATACCGTCAAGCTTCTGAACCTCACCCAGCGCGCCGAGTGTAAGAACCGTCAAAACCTGTGTCTGTCCTCTTGTGAACAGACCGGAGCCGTGTGTACGGGCAAAAAGACCGACCTCTGCAGAAAGGGGACGAATTTCGTCAAGACCGCGGCCGTCAACACGCTTTCCTTCGTCCAAAAGCCATCTTCTCACTATGAATCTTTGAAGCTTATATAAAATTTCCTCGATGTCCTGTTCATAGTCCTCGAATTTATCCGCAAACTCTGCATCTATTTTTTCCCTTACGGCAAGCATATTGGCATCACGCACATTTTTGTCGTCGGTGTCAATAGCCTCTTTAATCATATCAAGGGCGAAATCAGAAACCGCATTGTAAAGCTCTTCGTTAACGGTGTGGGCTTCGTATTTTATCTTTTCTTTCTTTCCGACCTCGTCGGCTATCATGTCGATAAAGTCACAAAGCCTTTTTACTTCCTCATGCCCGAACATAATCGCATCAAACATTACATCGTCGGGAATCTCGTCGCCGCCCGCCTCAATCATCGCCACAAGCTCTTTCGTACCCGAAACCGTAAGGTTAAGCGGGCTTACCTCACGCTGAGCGGCAGTCGGGTTAATAATATACTTTCCGTCTTCGATACCCACAAAAACGCTCGCAACCGGACCCCGAAAGGGTATGTCGGATATCGCAAGAGCTATGCCCGTTCCTATCATTGCCGCAAATTCGGGCTGGTTATCCTGCTCTACGCAGAAAACCGTTGCAACAACCGAAACATCATTTCTGAAATCCTTGGGGAAAAGAGGGCGAATAGGCCTGTCGATAACCCTGCTTGTGAGTATCGCTTTTTCGGAGGGCCTTCCCTCACGCTTCATAAAACTCCCCGGAATTTTTCCGACCGAGTATAAACGCTCTTCATAATCAACGCTCAGCGGGAAAAAGTCAATCCCCTCCCTCGGTTTGTCCGATGCGGTTACCGCAACATGAACAGCCGTGTCGCCGTAGCGTACAAGGCACTGTCCGTTAGCAAGCTGAGCCATCTTGCCCGTTTCCACGACAAGCTTTCTGCCTGCTACCTCTGTTTCAAATGTTCGAAATGCCATTAACTTTACCTCCGTTTTCTAAGGGGATAAAGCATTAGCACTTAATTGTAAGCCCTTCATATAATGCCAGACAAGTCTTCCTGTCGCTTTGAAAGACGCACAATTAACTGCTATGCCTCCCCTTTATAATTTTGCATATTAAGGGCGGACGCAAAGTCCGCCCTTAAATTTTAATGCCTTAATCCAAGCTTTTGAATAAGTGCTCTGTATCTTTCGATATCCTTTTTGTTAAGATAGTTCAAAAGTCCCCTGCGCTGACCGACCATTTTAAGAAGTCCTCTTCTTGAATGATGGTCCTTTTTGTTGTTTTTCAGATGCTCGTTCAGATGGTTTATGCGCTCGGTAAGTATCGCTATCTGAACCTCCGGCGAGCCTGTGTCGTTTTCATGTGTTTTGAATTGTTCGATGATTTCCGCTTTCTTTTCCTTAAACATTTTATACCTCCACTGATTTTTTATCGCCTAAACCGAGCAAGAGGCAAGTGGAATTTTATCCTCAAACCCAGTATGGCTATATTATTCTAACACAGCAAGTATTATTTGTCAAGAAATTCTTTAACGCTTTGCACATCCTGTTCCAATCGGGCGGAAAGCTCCTCCTTTGACGAAAATGTCTGAATGTCACGCAGTCTTTTTATAAAGCTTACCTCTATCGTTTTTCCGTACAGGCTTTTGCCAAAGTTTAATATGTGCGTTTCTATAAGTTCTATACCTTTTTTTATCGTCGGCTTACCGCCAAGGTTTGTAACCGACATATATATATCGCCGTCGACTTCGGTTTTTGTTGCATAAACCCCTTTGGGCGGCATGATACGGTCTTTGTCAAGCTCAAAATTTGCTGTCGGAAAGCCCAATAATGCGCCGATTCCCTGACCTTTTACAACCCTTCCGTCAACCGAAAAGTCACGGCCGAGCATATCCGCCGCGCTTGTAAAATCACCCGCCTCCACAGCCCTTCTTATACGGGTACTGCTTATCGGTTTGTCCGAATAAAGCACCGGAGGAATAACCGTAATGCCGATTCCGTAGGATTTGCAAAGTTCTCTGAGCGTTTCGTCGCTCCCCTCGCCCTTATGACCGAAGCGGTAATTAAATCCGACCACTACCATCCTTGCGTTAAGCCTTTTAATTAAATATCTCTCGAAAAACTCACGGGGCGATAGCCTTTTGAATTCCTCCGTAAAACTTCGCATTACAACAAGGTCAATCCCCGCATTTTTCAAAAGCTTTATTCTCTGGTCATCGGAGGTTATATAAGGAGGGAACGACGGGTTTTGCGGGAATGTGAAAACGCAGGAAGAAATCCCCGCCTCGGCAGCCCGGGACACCGCGCTGTGCACAAGCTGCATGTGCCCCTTATGCAACCCGTCAAAAGCCCCCAAAGCAACCACATGAGGCTTTGCTAACAAAACATCTTGAGAATGATAAGCCTCCCGTTTAATTGTTTCGATATACATATAAACCTACCGTCACTTCCGTAAACCCGATAGCAAGCGCCTTCTTTAAGACCATCGGATTGTATTGAGTTTCCGTTTTTTACCTTTTTTTCATCGGCACCCGAAACGGTGATTTTTTCATAGGAAAAAAGCTCGTCCACGGGAATTAAAAAAGGCGTTATCCCTTCGCTTTCAAGACTTTCCAAAGAAACGGCCGTTTCAAGCGTAAAGCCCGATGTTTCGGTGCGGACAAGCCTTTCCAGACACCCTCCGCAACCGAGGCGCTCCCCAATATCGTGGCAGAGGGTCCGTATATATGTTCCCTTTGAGCATTTTATGTCAAGCCCGACCTTTGCGCCGTCAATGTTAAGTACATTTATTTTATAAACAGTAACCCGCCTCGGCTGTCTTTCAACCTCAATACCCTTGCGCGCAAGCTTATACAGCTTTTTGCCGCCCACCTTGAGCGCGGAGTACATCGGAGGAATCTGGCTTATCTCACCCTCAAAGGCAGATACCGCCCCAATAATTTCATCGTTTGAAACGCTTATCTCATTCGTTTTAAGCACCTCGCCGCCTATATCCTGTGTATCGGTGGTCACGCCCAGGCGCAAAACCGCGCTGTAACGCTTATAAGACGATGCAAGAGTCTCTGCCGCCTTTGTTGCCTTTCCGATACATATCGGCAACACGCCCTCGGCATCGGGGTCAAGCGTTCCCGTATGGCCAACCTTTTTTATCCCGCTTATCCTTCTGATTTTGTATACAACATCATGCGATGTCATACCCGCGGGCTTATATACATTCACAACGCCGTCCATTACATCACCTTTATAATCTCTGAGATAACGGTTTTTTTAATGTCCTTCAAATCACCCGCTATGGTACAGCCGCTTGCCCTTATATGCCCGCCTCCGCCGAATTTTTTTGCGATTTCGGCAACATCGATTGTGTTGGAGCGAAAACTCACATCAACCGCGTTCTCATCCGTCAGCTCCTTAAAGCAAACCGCAACCTGAACAGTTTCAAGGCTTCGCGGTATATTAATAAGTCCGTTCATATCGTCATCAGTCACCCCCGATGCGGTTATCTGTTGTCTGGTGACGCTTACCGACGCTATTTTGCCGCCAGAGAAGATTTCGAATGAGTTTAGGGCGTCACGCATAAGCATAATCTTTGAGAGTGTATTTTTTTCAAACAAAAATTCGTTGATGCCCACATGGTCCGCGCCCGCCTCATGCAGCTTAGCGGCAATAATGTGAATTTTGCTGTCGGTGTTTGCGTATGCAAACCGCCCCGTATCGCTTGACAAGGCGGTGTAAAGGTTGTTGGCAATTTCTTTGGTAAGCGGAATTTTCATATACTCCATAAGCCCGAATAAAATCTGCCCCGTAGCCGCTGCCGAGGCATCGATACAGTTATAATCCGCAAAGCGGGTGTTTGTCGGATGGTGGTCGATATTCGCAGTAACACGAGCCGAAACAAACAAATCCTTCCTTTTGCCCAAACGCTCCATATCGCCGCAGTCAACAGCTATGGCAAGGTCGGGCGTTATCTCCCGCTCAATCTCGCTGCCGGGTTCGGTTCCGCAAAGGATACTGAAGATTTTCGGATTTTTCTCTTCAAGTATTACCTCTGCATTTTTCCCCAAACTACGGAGCATAAGTAAAAGCGCAAACGCAGAGCCCAGACAATCTCCGTCCGCGCGCTTGTGAGGCAGTATTACTATATCCTTTGAACTGCGAATTACTTTTGATATTTCCTCAAACATTATTTTTCCTCATTTATTGAATTTAGTATTTCGTTTATATGTGCGCCATGCTCAATGGATTTATCAAGGACAAACACCATTTCGGGCGTATACCGAAGACCGAGGCGCTGACCTATTTCCTTCCTGACAAAGCCCGCCGCGCTTTTAAGCCCCTTCAAGGTATCGTTTTGCTTTTCCTCGTTCCCCAAAACACTGACGAAAACTTTACACCATCTCATGTCCTTGGTTACATCGGCCGCTACAACGCTTGTCATTTGCGCTATGCGGGGGTCTTTAAGCCCTCTTATTACAGAGCTTATTTCCTTTTTTATTTCTTCGTTTATCTTGTTTATCCTGTTTGTACTCATGCTTTGCACTTCCTTCCGACCGGCGCACCGATTACAGGCTTGCCGCAATAAGGCTCCGTTTTTACCTCGGAACCTCCTCCATCACAAAGCTCTCTATGATATCGCCCTCTTTAACATCGTTAAATCTCTCTATTCCCATACCGCATTCATAGCCCGCAGCAACCTCTTTCGCATCATCCTTAAACCGCTTTAACGAATCAAGCCTGCCCTCATGTATTACGATGCTGTCGCGCACGACACGAACCTCGCTGTTGCGAACAATCTTTCCGTCGGTAACATAACAGCCCGCAATCGTACCGACGCCCGATACCTTAAAGATCTGGCGGACCTGGGCATGACCCAATACATTTTCACGGTAGGTAGGCTCAAGCATACCCTTTATTGCGGCCTCAACCTCTTCTATCGCCTGATAGATAACACGGTAAAGACGAATCTCTACATTTTTAAGATTTGCAGAATCGGTTATCGCAGCATCGGACCTTACATTAAAACCTATAATAATTGCGTTTGATGCCGACGCAAGCATAATATCCGACTCGGTTATTCCGCCCACGCCCCCGTGTATAATGTTAACCCTTACCTCTTCGTTCGAAAGTTTTTCGAGCGACTGGCGCATAGCCTCGACAGAGCCCTGAACATCAGCCTTTATAATAATATTAAGCGATTTAATGTTACCCTTTTTAATCTGGTCGAAAAGCGAGTCAAGCGAGATTACCTGTTGCTTTGACTTGTTTAGCGCATCCTTTATTTTCTGCTTTCTCTTTTCGACAACATCTCTTGCCCTTTTCTCGTCCTCAACGGCATGGAATATCTCGCCGCCTTCGGGCGCCTCGCTTATTCCCGTTATCTCCACGGGCATACTCGGACCGGCTTTCTTAATCTTTCTGCCCTTATCGTCAACCATTGCGCGGATTCTGCCCACCGCAGTACCCGCAACAATTACATCGCCGACATTTAATGTTCCGTTTTGTATAAGAAGTGTGGCAATCGGGCCTCTGGATTTGTCAAGGCGCGATTCGATAACCGCACCCTTAGCGGCACGGTTGGGATTTGCCTTAAGCTCCTTCATGTCCGCAACGAGGAGTATCATCTCTAAAAGCGTATCTATATTCTGACCCTTTAAGGCGGATATGGGGACACATATCGTATCGCCTCCCCACTCCTCCGCGACAAGCCCGTACTCAGTAAGCTGCTGCTTTACATTTTCGGGATTCGCCTGTTCCTTGTCTATCTTGTTTATCGCAACTATAATACTTACGCCCGCCGCCTTAGCATGATTTATCGCCTCGACCGTCTGTGGCATTACGCCGTCATCGGCGGCAACAACCAAAATGGCAATGTCGGTCGCCTGCGCTCCTCTCGCACGCATTGCGGTAAACGCCTCATGCCCGGGGGTGTCGAGGAAGGTGATATCCCTGTCTTTTATGCGAACCGTATATGCACCGATATGCTGTGTGATTCCGCCCGCCTCGGTGTCTATGACATTTGTCTTTCGGATATAGTCGATTAGTTTTGTTTTGCCGTGGTCGACATGCCCCATTACCACAACAACCGGTGGACGGGGGACAAGCTGGTCCTCGGTATCCTCAACATCGTTGAAAAGTAAATCCTCCTCCGTTACTATGATTTCTTTTTCCGCAATCGCATCGAAATCCTGTGCGATAAGTGCGGCTGTGTCATAGTCAATCGTCTGTGAAATCGATGCCATAACGCCGAGAATCATCAGTTTTTTAACAACTTCCGCGGCAGGGCGGTCAAGTCTTTTTGCAAATTCGCCCACGCTTATTTCATCGGGAATACGAACCACGATAGGTTCTCTTCTGACCTTTTTCTCCTTTTGGAGTTTTGATTCGTCTTCCGACGGTTTATCATATTTTACCCTTGACTGTGCCTTTTTAATCTTTTGTTTCTGAACGGCGATGTCGTCAAGATTATCCGGAACAAGCTCTTCAATCTTTTCGGTGTCAAACTTCTCAAGGTCAACACTCGATGTGCGGGTATCGACATATCTTGCCTTTTTCGCTATCGGTTTGTTAAGCTCCTCCAAATCTATTTCAGGTTCTTCCCGGGTCGGGACTTCCTCCTGCTCAGCCTGAAGTTTTTCTAAAATGAAGGTAAATTCCTCAACCTGATACTTTTGGGTAAAAAAGTCAAGGATTATGTCAAGCTCGTTGCTTTCAAGCGAGCTGTTGTATGTTTTCGCGCGCCCTCCGAAACTTTGAAGAGCTTCGACTACATCCGAACTCTTTAAATCCAATGATTTTGCTATCTCATGCACCTTAATTTTTGCCATTGCAAACACCCCCGTTAATTTCCTCGCTTATGCGTCGCAGTCCGTCCGCAAAGTTTATGTCCGTAACCGCAATTGAGGCTGCCTCGCCCCTTCCCGTTATACTGCCGAGTGACTGCTTTGTCCCGCACTTTATAATCGGAACACCAAAGCTTTCGCACTTGGCGGTTATACGCTTTACCGTACCGTCCGACGCATCACGCGCCAATATTACAAGGCAGGCCTTTTTCGACCGCACCGCGCTTAAAACGCCGTCGCCGCCGATAACAACCCTTCCCGCCCTTCGGGCAAGACCTATCATATTGTGAAATTTGTCACTCTCACTCTTCAACTTTTAACAACACCTCATATATCTCTTTTGGAATTTCACCCTTTATACCACGCTCTAATGCCCGTATTTTAGCGGCACGCTCTATACATGAGCGGTTTTTGCAGACATACGCGCCCCTTCCGGGAAGATTGCCCGCTTCGTCTAAAAGTGCGCTTTTGCCCTTTTCCTTTACAACGCGGAAAAGCGCGCTCTTTTCCCTCCGCTCCCTGCACGCGACACACATACGAACCGCAACCCGCCTGCCGTTTTCATCATAAACCGAATGCTTCATTTTTTTCGGACTCATCGCCTTCACTTTTCAGTATATCGATTTTTATCCCCGTAAGTCTTGCGGCAAGACGCGCGTTCTGCCCCTCCTTGCCTATCGCAAGGGAAAGCTGATTCCCCGCAACCGCAACGGTACATACCTTTTGTTCGTCGTCAGTGTGCGCGCTTATAACCTTTGCGGGTGACAAAGCCGCCGAAACATATTCGCTTATATCCTCGCTGTATTTTACTATATCTATTTTTTCGCCCTGAAGCTCGCTTACAATTTTTTGAACTCTTGCTCCCTTAGGACCTACGCACGCGCCGATAGGGTCAACATTCGGGTCGTTGGACATAACGGCTATTTTAGTCCTTGAACCCGCCTCTCGCGCTACGCTCTTTATTTCGACCGTTCCGTTTTGTATCTCCGGAACCTCAAGCTCGAAAAGTCTTTTTACAAGACCGGGATGTGTCCGCGAAATAGTAATTTTGGGTCCCTTCGTTGTGTTCAAAACTTCGACGACATAAAGCTTTATCCTCTGACCGCTTTTGTATTCCTCGCCGGGAACCTGCTCCGCCGCGGTAAGAATTGCCTCCGTTTTCCCGATGTCTATCATTACATTGCGTTTTTCCACACGCTGAATAATGCCCGTTATAATGTCGTTTTCCTTGTCCGCAAACTGACTGTATATTATTCCCCGCTCTGCCTCACGAATACGCTGGGTCACAACCTGCCTCGCCGTCTGCGCCGCAATACGCCCGAAGGTCTGGGGCACCGTTTCCTCCTCAAGTATATCGCCCAATTCATATATGGGGTTTATTTTTTTGGCATCTTTTAATGAAATCTGGCTAAGCTCGTCCTCTACGACGGGCACAACCGTTTTTTGAATATATACGCTCATGCTTCCGTTTTGGCGGTTTATCTCCACCCTGACGGAATGGTTCGCGCCGTAATTCCTCTTGTACGCGGATACAAGAGCAACCTCAAGCGCCTCAATAAGAACATCGCGGCTTATTCCCTTTTCCTTCTCAAACTCATCCAAAAGCGTTAAAAAATCCTCGCTCATTTTCCGTAACCTTTCCTTTCTATCTATTAAATAGTATCAAAATCAAAAACTATGTTTGCCCTTTTTATGTCCTGCTTGGGTATTGAAACACCGCCGTCAATCGTAATGCTAGCGCTGTCATGGGACAATAATACTCCCTCATGCGTTTCGCCGTTTTTTTGCCGTACGAAAATTTTTTGCCCCAACGCACCGTCAAAGTGCGCATCCCAACGCAAAGCGCGCTCAATGCCCGGCGATGAAACTTCAAGGCAGTAGTTGTCCCTAATAAAGTTATCTCTGTCAAGAGTGTCGCTGACCTTTCGGCTTACACCCTCGCAGTCGTCAAGACTGACGCCGCCTTCCTTTTCGATATAAATCCTCAAAAACCAGCGGGGGCCTTCCTTGACATACTCAACATCATAAACGCCGCAACCGGACGCCCTTGCAATCGGTTCGGCAACATTAAAAGCATATTTTTCCGTTTTGGAATATTGCATATAAACCTCCATTTGCGCCGCTATACGCTAAAAGCCCTCTTAAGCGAATTTTTAGGGCATCCTGTTCGTGTAAAGTGTCTTTCGCGCGAATCTTTCGTACAACATACGAAAGAGTGGGAAAAGCCCACTCTTTGTCAATAACACAGTATGAATCATCCTTAATGTATATTATAACCGCTTTGTCAAAAAAATGCAAGTATTTTCACAAATTTTTTAGTTTTTGAAGGATTTTTTAAAACCGCATAGAATTTATCACTCTAAAGGAGTTGATTCGGTGAATATTTTTGAAAAGCTAAAAAAACTCAAAAAGAGTATTATAAAGAAAATCGACATAGGTTCCGACATAATCAGAATTGATACCCTTATCGGTAAAAGAACCTCTATCGAGGGGAATGTTACCATAATCGGGAACGGGAAAATAGACGGCTCTATCATAGGCCCGGTTAAGGCAAGCGGCGACCTTGTGATCGGCGAGGACGCAAAAATAACCGGCGATGTTTCCGCGGGAAACCTTGTGGTTGCGGGCGTTGTTGTCGGCAACATAAACGCAAAGGGTCAGCTTTCCATAAAGCAAACCGCAAATGTAAGAGGGGAACATACCGCCTTTAGCCTTATTGCTGACGAGGGCAGCGTTTTTGTCGGGAACTGTAATATTATCGAAAACGAAGAAAGTAAAGACGAAAACGAACAAAAAACCTTGTCATAATTACTCTACACTACTGTTTATTATTTTTATAAACTCGTCGCGAGTGTATAAAAGATTAACCGCCTCAAGCATTGCGTTGGCGGAAATTCTCGGAGGCAAGCCCATCCTTATCGCAAGGGTGCGCCTTTTTTTTGCGCTTTCGCTTCCTCCCGCAAGCCCGTATTCGAAAAAGTCGGCCTTTGTTATGGGTGACGAGCGCTCAAAAGGAGTTGCCTTTGCCATTTGAAGCGCTTTTATTATCGTTTCGTTATCCATTCCCTCAACGCCCAAAAGCCCCTCTCCCGCCGACCCTGATTTTCGCTTTTCCCTGCCCATTATTGCGGGAATATAGGCGTTTTTTATTTCAACATCGCCCAATGCGGATCGAAGGTAATTACGGATTTTGAAGCCCGCGCCGTCGGAATCGGTTAAGATTATGATTCCGCGTTCCCCTGCCAAACGGCGCAAAAGGTCAAGCTTCTCTTTATTGCGGTAAAGACGGAAGCCGTCAGTCGTTATAATTACCGCGTCTACTGCCGAGCTGACACGGATTTTGTCATACTTTCCCTCAACAACTATAATTTCTTTTACGCACAATCCGGACATATTTTACCTCTTAAAAAAATGTTACCTGATCGCTTTCGGGAAGCCCGTCAAGACAGCCCTGCCGCCTCATAAGGTCAACAACCGTCTTGCTCACGCTTGTGCGGGCATATAAATCCTCGATTGAGGAAAACGGCATTTTCTGCCTCTGCTCCACAATGGACTCCGCAACCGACTGTCCGAGCCCCGCAAGCGCGCAAAGGGGCGGAAGGATATTTCCGTCAACGCCCAAAAATTTTGAGGCATCCGATTTGTAAAGGTCTACGGGCAAAAACTTTATACCGCGGGCAAACATTTCGATTACTACCTCAAGAATGGTAAGTACATTTTTATCCTTTTGCTTTATCTCGTTGTTTGCAAGTGATTCAAGCCGCCTTTTTTCTCTTTTCGCGTTTTCGGGGTCGCACATAAGCTCGACATTGAATTCGTCCGCGCGCACGGTAAAATGGGCGAGATAAAATGCGAGCGGATGGTGGACCTTAAACCACGCCACGCGCAAAGCCATGGATACATAAGCGACGGCGTGCGCCTTTGGGAACATATATTTAATTTTGTTGCAGGAGTTTATGTACCATTCGGGAACGCCGTGCGAGCGCATAAGCTTCTCTTCCTCCGCAGAAAGCCCCATTCCCTTGCGCACATGCTCCATAATATCAAAGGCGCTTTTTGAGGGAAGCCCCATTTCTATTAGATAGGTCATTATATCGTCGCGGGTACAGATAGCCTCGCGCAGCGTAGCCGTACCCGTTTTCACAAGCTCCTGCGCATTGTTAGTCCATACATCCGTGCCGTGCGAAAGCCCCGATATACGCACAAGCTCCGCAAAGGTTGTGGGCTTCGTTTCCACAAGCATCTGGCGTACAAATCTTGTTCCGAGCTCGGGAACGCCGAAGGTTCCGACGGGCGAATCTATCTGCTCAGGTGTTACGCCGAGCGCCTCCGTTCCCGTAAACAGGCTCATGGTCTTGGGGTCGGTCAGGGGTATGGTTTTGGCATCCACTCCCGTTAAATCCTCAAGCATTTTTATCATGGTCGGGTCGTCATGCCCCAAAATATCAAGCTTTAAAAGGCGTCCGCTTATGGATTCATAGTCAAAATGGGTTGTAATTACGCCCTTTGACATATCATCCGCGGGATGCTGAATCGGGCAGAACTCATGAATATCATGCCCCTTGGGCAGTATCATAACGCCGCCGGGGTGCTGACCCGTTGTCCTTTTAACTCCGCTGCAGCCCTCTACAAGTCGGTTTTCTTCGGCTTTTGAGACAACGATTCCCCTCTGTTCCAAATAGCCCTTGACAAAGCCGTAGGCAGTTCTGTCGGCAAGGGTGCTGATTGTTCCCGCTCTGAAAACATGTCCCTCACCGAAAAGCTCCTCTGTGTACTTGTGCGCCTTCGGCTGATAGTCGCCGGAAAAATTGAGGTCTATGTCAGGCTCCTTATCGCCCTCAAAGCCCAAAAAGGTTTCAAAGGGAATGTTGTGTCCGTCCTTTGAAAGCTTTGTTCCGCATTCGGGGCAGTCCTTGTCGGGCATATCCACTCCGGAACCTATGCCCGGAGTGTTTACAAACTCGCTGTATTTGCAATTTTTGCAGATATAGTGGGGCGAAAGCGCGTTAACCTCCGTAATCCCGCATAAAAACGCCACAAAAGACGAGCCGACGGAGCCCCGCGAGCCGACGAGGTAGCCGTCCTCGTGGCTTTTTGCCACAAGCTTTTGCGCTATGAGATACATAACGGAAAAGCCGTATTTGTTTATTGCCGCAAGCTCCTTATCCATTCTGTCCTTAACAACAGGGGGCAAGTTTTCGCCGTATATTCTGTGCGCCGCGGCATTGCACATATCTATAATTTCCTGTTTTGAATTCCCCATAACGGGAGGGAAAGTTCCCTTCGGCACGGGGAGCATTTTTTCGCACATATCCGCAATTTTATTGGTGTTTTCAACTACCACCTCATACGCCTTTTCGGGCGGGAGGTAGTCAAACTCGGCAAACATTTCATCGGTTGTGCGAAAATACAGCGGAGCCTGCTCATCCGCATCGGAATAGCCCATTCCCGCCATAATTATAGCGCGGTAAATAGAATCAACCGGATCGAGAAAATGCACATCGCAGGTCGCCACGACAGGCTTGTTGTAATACTCGCCGAGCTCAATAATCCTTTTGTTTATCTCTATAAGCTCGTTTTTGTCCTTTACTGCGCCGTTTCTTATAAGGAATTCATTGTTGCAAAGCGGTTGAATTTCAAGGTAGTCGTACATTCGCACAATGCTTCCGATTTCTTTCGGAGGTCTTTTATTCAGTACTGCGCGGAAAACCTCGCCCTGCTCGCAGGCAGAGCCGATTATAAGGCCTTCGGAAAGCTTGAAATAAAGAGATTTCGGGACAAGCGGTTTTTTGTTAAAGTATTTAAGATGTGACTCCGATACTATTTTATACAGGTTTTTAAGCCCCGTATAATTTTTTGCTATTATTACCGCATGACTGTACCTTTTGTTTTTAAGCGAGTCTGTGTCAGTATAGGCCTCGTTAAGCTCGTCAACGGTGTTAACCCCCGCCGAATCGGCAAGTTTCAGATAAATCTGCGCCGTTGCCTCGGCATCGTTAACCGCCCTGTGATGGCCCTCAAGGCTTATGCCGAGCGCCTTTGCGACTATGTTTAGTTTGTGATTGTCAAGTTCGGGAAGCGCGCCCCTCGCCATCTCAACGGTATCTATGTAGTCGGGAGAAAACGAAATCCCCAGTCTTTCGGCGTTGGCGCGCAAAAAGCCCATATCAAACGAGGCATTGTGCGCAACCAAAACCGCCCCGCCGCAAAATTCCAAAAACGCGGGGAGGACACTCTCTATCGTTTCGGCATCCGCAACCATTTCGTCGGTTATACGGGTAAGCTCGGTAATTTTTTCGGATATGGGTATTCCGGGATTTACAAATGTGCTGAAACGGTCGGAAATTTCTCCGTTTGTAATCTTAACCGCACCTATCTCTATAATCCTGTCAGTCTGGGGGTTTAAGCCCGTTGTTTCGGTATCGAACACAACAATATCCTCTGTAAGTCCCCTGCCCTCGCCGCCGAAGGCTATCGGTCGGCCTGCATCGACAAGATATGCCTCCATGCCGAAGATGACCTTAAAGTCGTCGGGAATTTTTGATACGGCATAGGGAAATGCCTGAACGACACCGTGGTCGGTAATCGCAACCGCCTTGTGTCCCCACGACACCGCCCTGTCCACAAGGCTTTGGACATCGGTCATAGCATCCATATAGCTCATTTTTGTATGCATGTGAAGCTCTACACGCTTTACCTCTGCAGTGTCTGTGCGCATCTCCTTTTTTGCCTCGTTTATGTCGTCTACCGCAATAGCTACTTCTTTGATATAATCGTCATAATCTGCCTGTCCTCTTACAGTCACAACAACACCCTTTTTTAACCTTCCAGCAAGGTGAACTACCGTCTTTTGTTCTATTCCCATAAGTTTACAGTATATGCTTGATTTGAAATCCGTAATACCGAAGCTAACGATATATTTTCCCTTTTTGATTTCCTTTATGGTTATCTCCTTTGCGAAAAGCTCTCCCTTTACCGTAACCCTCCCCATACCGTCTACAATATCGGAAATGGGCGTTACATTGTTGCCGCTTATCTCATGCCCGTAAATAACGGCAGAGGTCTGTTTTGCCTTGTCCTCTTTCAGGGTTTTGAGTTTTTTTACTATATCCGATTTTTCCTTTTCATACTCCTCGAAAATTTCGCTTCTCGCAACAATCTCGACGGTTATATCAAGCCCGAACATATCCTTTACGAGCTGTTTTGCCAATTCGTCGCAACCGTTTTGCAAAAGTGTTTCGATTCCGTTATTTTTAAGGGTAATCGTGAAAACGCCGTCGGAAAAAACAGCCTTCGCACCCGACAGCGTCCCCATCGCCACAGGCTTTTGTTCGCTTATGTATTCGGTAATAAGCTCTAAACAATCCTCATTAAAAAGCTGTGGCGGATATTTTGGGTTTATTTCGATTTGGCTAAGTTCATACGCCTCGCATAAGCTCTTTTTTATAAGATTCATGTCAGAAAACGGCACAAGCTCATTAAAAAAAGCGTCAAGAATTATAGAACGCTCGTCCCTTTTTATCACGATTTTTAATATGTACGAATTTTCAAAATACTTGTTGTCTACCCTTGAAAAAAGGCTCGCAAGACTCATATCCATCTGTCACATTTCTCCTATTTCTCTAAGTAGTGTACTTATTATTTCGCTTTCGTCCATCTTTTTTACCACAATCCCGTGTTTGAAAAGCAACGCACAGCCGTCGCCGCCCGCAATGCCTATATCCGCATCCCTCGCCTCTCCCGGCCCGTTTACGGCACAGCCCATTACAGCGACCTTTATGGGCTTGTCCACGCCGATAAGCGCCTTTTCAACCTCGCCCGCAATTTTGACCTGATCTATCCTGCATCTTCCGCAGGAGGGACAGGAGATAAACTCAATTCCCTCTTTCATAAGACCCGCTGCCTTCAAGATTGCCCTTCCCGCACGAACCTCCTCGACAGGGTCGGCGGTAAGGGATACCCTTATCGTGTCGCCTATTCCGTCAAGCAAAAGCGCGCCTATTCCCACGGAGGATTTTACAAGCCCCGAATATGCCGTTCCCGCCTCGGTCACACCTATATGAAGGGGATAGTCGGCTCTTTTGCTCATAAGCCTATAAGCCTCGACCGTCTTTGCCACATCCGACGCCTTTAAGGATATTACAATATCGTCAAAGCCGAATTCATTAAGTAAATTTATATGAAAGAAGGCGCTTTCCACCATTGCCCGCGCGGTTTTTCCGTACTTTTCTTCTGTTTCCTTATCTATCGAGCCCATATTAACGCCGATTCTTATGGGGATTTTTCGGATTTCGCACGCCCTTGCAACCGCCCTTACCCTGTCCTTTCCGCCTATGTTTCCGGGGTTAATGCGGATTTTGTCCGCACCGCCGTCCGCGCATATAAGCGCAAGTTTATAATCAAAATGAATGTCCGCAACCAAGGGAATGTCGGTCTTTTTCCGTATCTCGCAAAACGCCCTTGCCGCAACAGTATCGGGCACGGCAAGCCGGACTATATCACAGCCCGCATTTTTCAGGGCATTTATCTGTTCCACGGTTTTTTCGATGTCATCGGTTTTTGTGTTGCACATGCTTTGAACCGAAACGGAGCCTCCGCCGATTTTTATCTTTCCCACATACACGGGCTTTGTTTTATTGCGGTGAGTCATGCAGAATCATTCCTTATAAATTGATTATCTATTCTTTGAAAAACCCGAATATCCTTCCGAAATCATTCCCCGTTACCGCTATCATTAAAAGAATCAGAAGAACAAAGCCGATAAAATGAACCATGCCCTCCTTCTCGGCGGGAAGCCTTTTTCGGCGGATCGCCTCTATCAGTATAAACACAACCCTGCCTCCGTCAAGCGCGGGGAAGGGAAGAAGGTTAAACACACCGAGGTTTATGGTTATTAAGGTGGTTATAAAAAGAAGGTTAAAGCCCCCTGTTTTAGCCGCCGCGCCAATCTCTTTCACAATGCCGACGGGTCCCGACACATCCCTGAAGCTGTAACGCCCCGAAATCAGGTCGCCGAACGACACAAGCACAATTTTTGCAAAGTTTATGGTTGAAAAAAATGCCTCGGATATCCTTGATGCAAAAGTAAGAGGCTTAATCGTTTTTACTATTCCCATAATATTTCGCCCCTCCTCGTCCTTTACGGGCGTAAGCGAAACCGTCCCCTTTTTCCCGTTTCTTTTGTATTCCACGGTTATCTCGCCGCCGATATATCGGCTCATTTCAAATTCAAGGTCATCAATAATATTGATTTTAACTCCGTTTATGCGGGTAATCCTGTCCCCCGCCTCAAGCCCCGCAATATGCGCGGGGCTACCTTCGATAATCTCCTGCGCAACCGGAATATATATGGAGCTTATCATCGACATAATGACAAGGAATATCATAAAGCCCGTAAAAATGTTCATAAACGCGCCCGAAACAAGAACAATAAGCTTTTGCCACGGCTTTTTGTTCACAAACGCGCGCTCGTCGGAGCTTTCCTCGTCCTCGCCCTCCATTTTGCAGTAGCCGCCTATGGGCAAAATCCGTACGGAATAAAGCGTTTCGCCCTTTTGTCGTTTGAATATCGCGGGGCCCATTCCTATTGCAAATTCCAAAACCTTTATGCCCACAAGCTTTGCGGCGACAAAATGCCCAAGCTCATGCACCGTTATCAAAAGCAGAAACACCGCTATCGCGGAGATTGCTGTTATCATTTGGATTCCTCCTTTAAAATTTCGCACCTTATGTTCCTGTCTGTTTCTATTATATCTTTAAGCGACGGATTTATGATGGGCTTGTGGCTTGATAACGCTTTTTCCACAATTTCGGCTATTTCCAAAAACCTTATCTTACCGCTTAAAAAGAGCGCAACCGCCGCCTCATTCGCCGAATTGAGCGCAGTCGGAGCGGTACCGCCGAGTCTTCCCGCTTTTTGTGCAAGCGCAAGGAGCGGGAAGGTTTTTACATCGGGCTGAAAGAATGTCAGCGAGGTTAGCGCCTTAAAATCAAGCCTTTGCACCGCAGAAGGCACCCTTTCGGGATAGCAGATCGCATAGTGAATGGGAAGGCGCATATCGGGAAGCCCCATCTGCGCCAAAATACTGTTGTCCGTAAACTCCACCATAGAATGGATTATGCTTTCTCTGTGTATTACAACCTCTATATCGTCATAGGGCACGCCGAAAAGATGATGCGCCTCGATAACCTCAAGCCCCTTGTTCATAAGGGTTGAGCTGTCCACCGTTATTTTTTTTCCCATACTCCAGTTGGGGTGTGAAATCGCCTCGGCCACCGTTACATTTTCAAGCTCGCTTTTTGTCCGCCCGAAAAACGCGCCGCCCGACGCGGTCAGTATAATCCTTTTAACCGAGCCCGCCTGACCGTTTATACACTGAAAAACCGCGCTGTGCTCACTGTCAACCGGTATTATTTTAACTCCCTTTCGGGAGGCTGACTTCATAACAAGCTCACCCGCCGCAACAAGGGTTTCCTTATTTGCGAGGAAGATATCCCTGCCGCTTTCTATCGCCGCAAGCGTCGGAGCAAGCCCCGAAATCCCCACAACGGATGTTAATACAGCCTCCGCTCCGTCGGCGCACGCCGCCTGGCAAATGCCGTCCTCTCCGCCCACAACCTTTGTAGCTGTGTCCGCAACCGCCGCCTTAAGCGCAAGAGCCGCCTTTTCGTCTTTAACCGCTGCAACGGCGGGCCTGTATTTTCGTATCTGCCTCTCAAGCAGCTTTGTGTTTGAATTTGCACAAAGCCCCGTCACGCGCACATTCCCAAGAAAATCAACCGTTTCAAGGGCCTGCGTGCCGACAGAGCCTGTACTTCCGAGTATTGATATTTTTTTCATGGCTACCTCACAAATATCAGCGGTATGTTTGACGCTATAAGATAAACGACGGGGGCGGTGAAAATAACGCTGTCAAACCTGTCCATAACCCCGCCGTGACCGGGCATTAAATTTCCGTAGTCCTTTATATTGTACTGGCGCTTAATGGCTGATGCCGCAAGGTCGCCGAACTGGGCGGCGGCGGAGCATGCAAGGCCCAAAAAAACCATATTGGCATAATTAACGCCCAAATCGAAAAACCGCTCGATTATAAGCCCGTAAAGGAGCATACCGGCCGTGCTTCCGACAAACCCTCCGATTGCGCCCTCGACGGTCTTTTTCGGGCTTATCCGCGGACAAAGTTTGTGCCTTCCGAGCGTTCTGCCCGTAAGATATGCAAATGTATCGGTTAAAAATGCGCCGATAAAAAGAGTCCAGATAAGAAATTCTCCGTCATTAAGCTTCCTTATGAAAACTATATGTACCATAAAAAAGCAGATAAAAATCGTGAGAAAAAACATTTTGGATATATCGTGAAGTTTAAGCCCGCTGTCCTTTTTCATATACATTGCAAAGAGCGCAAGGGTATAAAAATATATCACGGGCATTAAAAGCTTGTTGTCCCATGAGTAGGCAAAGGTAAAGGCAAACGATGCCGCAAGCCCCAAAAGTTTAAGCGGAAGGTATCTTTCAAGTCCCGCAGCCTCATACATTTCAAGAAGCGCAATAAAGCTTACCAAAGCCATTCCGATGTTTACGATTATCTTGTCCGATAAAAGCACCGCAATTAATACTCCCACGCCTACGACGCCGGAGATGACACGCTGTTTCATAAGACCCACCACACCCTTTCCTTCGGCGCACAAATAATTAACTCAAAATCAAATCCCGCCGTAGCGGCGG
>MWCQ01000009.1 GCA_002070105.1 Firmicutes bacterium ADurb.Bin193
TACGCTTTTGATAGTCGTGTATCGCACGAGCCATATGCGATTTTGAAAAATCGGGCCACAAAACATTTGAAAACCAAAGCTCCGCGTATGCGCACTGCCAAAGCATGAAATTTGAAAGCCTCATCTCACCGCTGGGCCTTATGATAAGGTCAACAGGCGGGTTTTGGGCGGTATAAAGACGCTTTTCGATTTCAGCCTCGTTTATCTCGTCCACGCCTATCCCGCTTTTTACAATATCCTTAACCGCAGTCACTATTTCGCTTCGTCCGCCGTAATTTAAGGCTATGTTAAGCGTCATACCCGTATTTTTTTCGGTAAGCCTTTCGGTTTCGGCAATCTTCTGCCTAAGTTCATCGGAAAACACCGAAAGGTCACCGATGATTTTTATAATTACATTTTTCCCGCCGAGCTCTTCCTCCGCATTGGAAAGATACTCCGAAAGAAGCGCCATAAGATGGTCAATCTCGCTCTGCGGGCGCTTCCAGTTTTCCGTCGAGAAGGCATAGACCGTTAAAGCCTCGATCCCGATCTCTTCACAGAAAATCGTAATTTTTTTCAGCGTCTGTGCGCCCGCACGATGACCGAGATTCCTCGGCAGTCCGCGTTTTTTCGCCCATCTGCCGTTTCCGTCCATAATTATGCCTATGTGGCGGGGAAGGTTATTAGCTTCAAGTGCGGGCTCTTTTTTCCAAAATAATGCCATATTTATTCTCAGCCCTCTTTCCGCTTTGCATAGTGCCGAATCATCAAATCTCCAAAATTTCCTTTTCCTTCTTTTCCGTTATTTGATCGATTTCCGTTATCTTCGTGTCGGTAAGCTTTTGAATTTCGGCTTCGAGGCTTGTTAAATCGTCCTCGGTTATTTCGTTTTTCTTCTTCATATTCTTGACAAAGTCAATTGCCTCACGCCTTATGGAGCGGATATGAACCTTGCCCTCCTCGGACTTTTTATGGAGGGTTTTTACAAGCTCCTTCCTTCTTTCCTCTGTCGGAGTGGGGAAGTTTAGCCTGATTACCTTACCGTCGTTTTGCGGATTTATTCCGATATCCGACTTGTTTATTGCCCTTTCGATGTCGGACAGAATACTCGCATCCCACGGCTGAATCACAAGCAGATGAGGCTCAGGCACGGAAATATTCGCAACCTGTGCAATAGGCACAGGCGTTCCGTAGTATTCGACCGTAACCTTGTCAAGTATCGACGGGTTCGCCCTGCCCGCACGAAGAGTGGCAAGCTCTGCCACGAAATATCCTATTGATTTTTCCATCTTCCGATCAAATTCCAAAAGTGCGTCATCCATTATAAACTCCTCCTTATCGTACTATTGTTCCTATTGTTTCTCCTCTTATCGCCTTGGTTATGTTTTCGGGATGGTCAAGTCCGAAAACCAAAATCGGGATATTGTTGTCCATGCAAAGCGATGTGGCTGTTGAGTCCATTACACCTAAACCTCTGTTTATCACATCAAGATAATTTATCGAGTCAAACTTTGCCGCCTGTGAGTTTATGTTGGGGTCGCTGTCATATACGCCGTCAACCTTTTTCGCCAGAAGAATTACATCCGCATCTATTTCCGCTGCACGAAGCGCCGCCGCGGTATCGGTTGTAAAGTAAGGATTGCCCGTTCCGCATGCGAATATAACAACCCTCGATTTTTCAAGATGGCGGATTGCCCTGCCCCTTATATAGGGTTCTGCCATTGCGCGCATTTCCACCGCCGTCTGTACCCTTGTGGGAACGCCTCTTTGCTCAAGAGCATCCTGAAGGGCAAGTGCGTTGATAACCGTCGCCAACATTCCCATATGGTCCGCTCTTGTGCGGTCCATATTCTGACCCATTCTGCCGCGCCAGAAGTTTCCTCCCCCGCACACTATACCGATTTGAACGCCTATGTCCGTACATTTTTTAATCTCGTCCGTTATGGCGTTTATGGTGCCCTCGTCAAGACCAAAGCCCTTGTCGCCGGCAAGCGCCTCACCGCTTATCTTTATGATTACTCTTTTGTATTTAGGCATAACCTGTTTCATCTCTCCTTTTTGATTATCTTTTCCAAATAGTCCAAAAGCTCGCCTTTAAGTTCTTCACGCTTTAACGCAAACTCAACGGTAGCCTCCAAAAAGCCCATTCTGTTTCCGACATCATAGCGCCTGCCCGAAAACTCATAGGCGTACATGGGCTCAACCCCCGACAAAACCTTCAAAGCGTCTGTAAGCTGTATCTCTCCGCCCGCGCCGGGCTTTGTTTTTTCAAGTATATCAAATATGGTCGGAGTTATTATATACCTTCCCAGTACCGCAATATTGCTCGGCGCTTTGTCCACCGACGGCTTTTCGACAAGGCTGTTTACCTTATAAACACGGTCGCTCTCGATTTCGCAGTCCACAATCCCGTACTTGCTGACCTCTTGCTCATCAACATGCTGCACACCTATAACAGAGGTGTTGTAAACATTGAACACATCAATCATCTGTTCAAGACACGGGGGAGTGGAATCTACAATATCATCACCCAGCAAAACCGCAAAGGGCTGGTTTCCCGCAAAGGTTTTTGCGCACAGAATCGCATGACCGAGCCCCTTGGGCTCCTTCTGCCTTATATAATGAATGTTAGCCATGTTGGAGATATGGCGGACCTGCTCCAAAAGCTCATCTTTCCCCGATTTTAAAAGCTCGTTCTCAAGCTCATACGACTTGTCAAAGTGGTCCTCAATCGCACGCTTGCTTCTTCCCGTAACTATTATAATGTCCTCTATCCCCGATGCAACCGCCTCTTCAACGATATACTGTATCGTGGGTTTGTCGACTATCGGGAGCATCTCTTTGGGCTGTGCCTTTGTTGCGGGAAGGAAACGCGTTCCGAGTCCCGCCGCAGGAATAATTGCCTTTGTAATCTTCATGAACCCGTCATCAGCCTTTCTGTCCGATTATTTTTGCTCTGCTTATGCAGGCATGATTTTCAAACCTACTCATACAAACCATTCTTATTCTACCAAAAAATGCCCCGAAAGTAAAGTATAACTTTGGTAAGTTTTTCGTTTTTCACACACGATCTTTAGGAAAAATGTAAATTCATAATTCAGCATAATCGAGAATAAACGAATATAACCGAGAAAATAAGAGTTTTGAAATTATAAATTAAAAATTCGAAAAAAAGTTCTTGACATATGGAGTAACTATGTATTAAAATGGTTTGGGTAAATTTAATAATAGTATTTATGTAAGGCGGATTACAAAGAGGAGGTAATAAAATGAGCACCTTTATGGCAAAGGCAAAAGAGCTTGACAGGCAATGGCATATTATAGATGCCGCAGGCAAGCCTTTAGGAAGAGTTGCCGCCGCCGCTGCCGTCATTCTTCGCGGAAAGCACAAGCCCACCTATACTCCGCACACCGACTGCGGCGATTTTGTTATTATCATTAACACGGACAAGGCAATTCTTACCGGAAACAAACTTGAAAACAAAATGTGGTATCGCTACACGGGCTACTCCGGCGGGCTTAAAGCGGTAAAATACCGTGACCTTATGGCTACCCGTTCCGATAAGGCGATGGAGCTTGCGGTATGGGGAATGCTCCCCCACAACACGCTCGGCAGGGCTTCGTTCCGTAAACTTCATGTCTATAAAAACGATCAGCACAAGCATCAGGCCCAAAAACCGGTTGTCTGGGACCGTGAAATAAAATAAGTCAGGAGAGGTGATATAAATGGCAGCAGTTTCTTATTATGGCACAGGCAGACGAAAAAAATCAATAGCAAGGGTTCGCCTTATACCCGGCACCGGCGCTATCACCATAAACAAGCGTGATATAGACGATTTCTTCGGGCTTGAAACGCTTAAGCTTATTACCCGTCAGCCCCTTGAGACCACAAAAACCGTCGGCAAGTTCGATGTTATCGCAACCGTTACGGGCGGCGGCGTTACGGGGCAGGCAGGTGCAATACGCCTCGGCATAGCACGCGCTCTTTTAGAGGTCGACGAGTCTTTCCGCTCTCCGCTTAAAGCTCAGGGCTTGCTGACCCGTAACCCAAGGATGAAGGAGCGTAAAAAATACGGTCTTAAGGCCGCAAGGCGTGCACCGCAATTTTCAAAGAGATAATTTTTACCTATATTTGCATAATTTTCCAAAAATATGGGTATCTTATCTATGTAGGAGAAAACATATAAGGGTTGCAAATTTCTTATTCATGGCGTATAATGATATAGAACCTATGTTTCTCCAAAAAAGGATTAGGGTTTCAGTTTCACCAATGGTTTTTTAAAGTGTATCTTCAAAATGTCACCAAATGTTGTTCCCTTTTCCGAACAATCAGGAGGTAAATATGCATTTGTATGGCAAAGAGGTTAAGCCGCTTCGTGCATGGCGCCTCATCGTTATGGCGGTTTTTGTCCTGACGGTAGGCGCACTTGCGATAAACGGGCTGGTTTACGCAATGTCAAAGCAGGTGGAAATCGTAGATGATAACGGTTATTATGAAAAGTTTATCACCTACAAGGCTACTGCCGCAGATATTCTGGCAGAAAAAGAAGTAGTGCTTCAAAGTGACGATGAAATAAATTTTGCACCGGACAAAAAGGTACCGGACGGCGCAAGGATAACCGTCAGCAGGGCGGTTATGGTCAAGATTGACGACGGCGGAAACGAATATTTAAAGCGTACGGCGAAAAAGACCGTGGGAGCGCTTTTACAAAGCCTCGGCATTGACGCAAACGCAGGCATCAAGCTCAATACAGGCACGGACAGCTCTGTTGTTGAGGGAATGACCCTTAAAATAGTTTATGTTAAGGAAGAGCTTGTCACGGCCGAGGAGGTAATCCCATACAAGGTTACCAAAAAATCCACCACAAAGCTTGAGCCGGGTAAGACAAGAGTATTGCAGGAAGGCTCCGAAGGGCTTTCCAAAAATGTGTACAAGGTGTCTTACGAAAACAACAAGGAGGTAGCGCGTGAGCTTGTAGAGAAAACTGTTGTTACCGCCGCAAAAGAGAAAATCGTAGAATACGGCGCCGCCCAGCCAAAGGTTGCGATTGTATACGGAACAGGAAGCATTGTTTCGCGAAGCGGTGAGTTCAGGTACAAGGGCGTCATTACATGCAGCGCCTCGGCGTACTGCATAAAGGGGCGCACCGCCACGGGTACAACAACAAAAGTCGGGACCGTTGCCGTTGACCCCAAGGTTATCCCACTAGGCACGCGCCTTTACATTGAGGCACCCGACGGGTCGTGGACCTACGGTTCTGCCGTTGCCGCCGATACGGGAGGGGCTATAAAGGGCAATAAAATTGACCTTTATATGGAAACCTATCAGGAGGCAATTAAATTCGGCAGACGCACGGCAAAGGTTTATATTTTAGAATAAAATAAGACAACCAAAAAGGGTCGAAGCAAAGCGATTGACAAAAAATCGTTTTACTTCGACCCTTTCGTATGCTCTGTAAGGTAATGGTCTTGACCGCCGTGCATTGTGATGCGTCCCTATATCTTGTTATTGGCACCCTCAAAAAAGTCGTTAAGTTTTGAAAGCGCATGGAAAAGGGTTTCCATTTCCTCTGCCGTAAGGTTTTCCGTTGCCTTATTTACCATTCTTTCGTGGAAGCGGTCGTGAAGCTTGCACATTACCCTTCCGAATCGGGTCAGGGAAAGCAGAACTATCCGACGGTCGGACATAGAACGCTCACGCCGGATACAGCCCTTTTTCTCAAGCCTGTCCGCCGCAGATGTCATTGTAGCAAGCGTAACACCCATAGCATCGG
Organism: Firmicutes bacterium ADurb.Bin193; assembly: GCA_002070105.1. Taxonomy (GTDB): domain Bacteria; phylum Bacillota; class Clostridia; order Monoglobales; family Firm-18; genus MWCQ01. The sequence goes on from MWCQ01000009.1 coordinate 5,754, forward strand.
CAATATCCGTCATTTTTTTGTTGCCGTCCAGCCCTATCTGCTCAATCGTATGAAAATCGTTTATGGTAAGGTTGCTCTTAGGCTCGTTGAGACACCTTTGTTCATAGCTTAGAATGTGATTAAATATCCGCGTAAGAAATATATTTATATCCTTTTTATAATCCGGCATTTCCCTTTCGCCTCCTGTTTCTATTCCTTCGCAAAGGTCACACCTTATTATACATCTGCCAAATCAAGAAATGCAATACTGTCCGCACTCGACAGGCTCGTTGTCGACAGTGTCCGGTCTATTTTCCTGTTAAAGCCAGACAGGGTCTTTTTACAGCCTATCTCATAAAACTCCGTACATCCCGCCGCCACAAGACATGCTATCTCGTTTTTCCACAGCACTGGGCTTGTCATGTGCCGTGCAAGATATTCGGGGATATTCGTTCCGATAAAAGCGCCGCCGTATACATTGGAAAAAAATATTCCGTCCGGCAAATTAAAGGCAAATCCCCTTAAAAATTCGTAAAACTCCTTCGCCGCGTCCTCCATGTGCTTTGAGTGGAACGCACCGTTAACCGCAAGCCTTACCGCCTTTAGCGCGCCATTTTCCATACACTCCTGCGCCGCTATTGCCGCACTTTCCTCGTCGCCCGCGATAACAAGCTGACCGGGGCAATTATAGTTGACCGGCGCAACATACCCCTCGGTTTTTGCGCAAACCTCTTCTATTACATTATCCTCAAGCCCGATAATTGCGTACATCGCACCCCTTTTTTCCTCGGCGCACTTTTGCATAAGCTCTCCGCGCTTTTTGACTATTGTAAAGCCATCCTCAAGCGAAACCACGCCCGAAGCGCAAAGCGCGCTGTACTCTCCGAGAGAAAAGCCTGCGTAGTAATCGGGCTTAAAGCCCTTTTCGCTCAGTATATTATAAATCGCCATAGAAACGGTAAAAACAGCGATTTGCGAATTTTGGGTAAGGTCAAGGCGTTCCTCCCCGGTATCGAAGCAAAGCTCTTCGAGCGAAATGCCCAAAACCTCGCTTCCCGTCTTAAAAACCCTGCGCGCGGGCTCAAAGCCGTCGTATATATCCCTTCCCATTCCCTGAAACTGAGAGCCCTGTCCCTCAAACATAAAACATCTTTTACTCATACCATGCACCGTTCCTTTAGTTTTGTAAAATAACCGCTGAATGACAAAGCGGTTACGACCGTTCCCTACAAATCTCCCCTTGACAATTAAAGCAAATAATAATATAATTAAGTAACTTGAAAATTATTAGATTCTCTAACTATTTGACTATCTAATTTTATATCACAAAAAATATAAATTGCAAGAGGGGTGAAGATAATTAATTTACAGATTAAAGGAACGGGAAGTTTTCTCCCCGACTATATACTTACCAATGCGGAACTTGAAACAATGGTGGATACATCGGACGAGTGGATAACCGACAGAACAGGCATAAAAGAAAGGCGTATATGCAAAGAAAACACGGTCAGCGAAATGGCCGTGGGTGCGGCGGAAAGGGCGCTTTATAGCGCGCAGATTTCCGCCTGCAACATAGACCTTATAATTGCCGCTACCATAACACCCGACTTTTTTACGCCTTCGCTTTCGTGTATTGTCCAGAAGGAAATAGGCGCTGAAAATGCCTTTTGCTTTGACATTAATGCCGCCTGTACCGGCTTTGTATACGCTTTGGACATTGCGGACTGTTATGTAAAAACGGGCAGGGCGAAAAATATTTTGATCGTCGCATCCGAGGCAATTTCAAAAATCACCGATTATACCGACCGAAATACCTGTGTTCTATTCGGAGACGGCGCGGGGGCGGTTGTCGCAACGGCCGGCGAAGGGCATGGGCTTATTGACAGCTATATAAAAGCAATCGGAGCGATGGGCGATGTTCTTGTTTCGTCAACCTGCAAGGAAGACAGCTTTATCAAGATGAACGGAAAGGAAGTATATAAATTCGCCGTCAGCGCATGCAGTGAGGCAATAAATGCGCTTACCTCTAAAAACGGCATTACATTCGGTGATTTAAAATACATTGTACCTCATCAGGCAAACGACAGGATAGTCGGCGCAGTGGCGGCAAAGCTGGGTTGGGACAAGGAAAAATTCTTTATGAATGTCGAAAAATACGGCAACACCTCAAGCGCAAGTATTCCCATCTGTCTTGACGAGATGAACAAGGGCGGTATGCTCTCGCACGGCGACAAAATAATATTGGTGGGCTTCGGCGCGGGTCTTACCTACGGCGGAGTTCTTTTGGAGTGGTTATAGAGTTTAAATAAAGCGTTCGGATGCGCAGCACTTTTCCGAACATATCCCTTCGCCGCGCGAGCGGAATTCATTTCCGCCGAAGCGTGAAATTAATAACAGGGGCAGGCTTTTGTTGATGTTTTGCGTATGAAAGGAGTTTAGGGCAACATGATAAATATGGAAACAAGGCTTACGAGGCTTCTTAAAATTAAATACCCCGTAATTCAAGGCGGTATGGCATGGGTTGCGGACGAACATCTTGCGGCGGCCGTGTCCAATGCGGGCGGGCTAGGGCTTATCGCCGGCGGCGGTGCGCCGAAGGAAGTTATCAGGGATAAAATTATAAAGGCAAAAACTCTAACCGACAAGCCCTTCGGTCTAAATATTATGCTTATGTCGCCCTTTGCTGATGACCTTGCGGTTCTTGCGGTTGAGGAGGGCGTTAAAATTATAACCACAGGGGCGGGAAGCCCTAAAAAATATATTGATATGTGGAAGGAAAACGGTATTACGGTTATCCCCGTCGTCGCCTCGGCGGCGCAGGCAATTAAAATGGAAAGCATCGGCGCGGACGCGGTTGTCGGCGAGGGCTGTGAGGCGGGCGGACATATCGGAGAGCTTACTACCATGTCGCTTATCCCCCAGCTTGTAAACGCGGTTTCAATCCCCGTCGTTGCGGCGGGCGGAATCGCAAGCGGTGCGGGGGTTGCGGCGGCGTTCATGCTCGGCGCGGAGGGTGTACAATGCGGAACCTGCTTTATCGCCTCAACGGAGTGTACCGCTCACCAAAATTATAAGGATATGGTTGTTAAGGCATCGGACATTTCCACAACAGTAACGGGAAGGTCAACGGGTCATCCCGTGCGGTCATTAAAATCTCCGCTGTCGAGGAAGTATCAGGCGATGGAGAAAAACGGTGCGACCTTTGAGGAGCTTGAAAACCTGGCGCTCGGCTCTTTGGGAAGGGCAGTTACGGAGGGCGATATTTCGACGGGAACCTTTATGGCGGGACAGATAGCGGGGCTTGTTAAGGATATTAAGCCCTGCAAAAACATTATCGAGGATATGCTTTCGGAGGCTTTAAGTATAATGAAAAATAATTTCGTGAGGTTTGGGGGGTAACTATGGTTGCGCTTGTTACAGGCTCGTCAAGAGGTATAGGGCGGGCGACGGCAATCGAGCTTGCAAAATGCGGTTTTGATATTGCGGTTAACTATTGCGGGAACAAGGAAAAGGCCGAGGAAACGGCAGAGCTTTGCAGACAACACGGAGTACGGGCAGAGGTCTTTTGCGCGGATGTTTCGGATTTTTCCGCCTGCGGTGAGATGGTTGCCGCCATTGAAAAAGAGCTTGGATTTATCGATGTTCTTGTGAACAATGCGGGGATTACGCGGGACGGACTTTTGATGCGTATGGACGAGGAGCAGTTTGATGCGGTTTATTTTACAAACCTGAAAAGCGTATATAACCTTTCAAAACTTGTAATTTCCCGAATGATGAAAAACCGTTTCGGAAGGATTATAAACATTTCATCGGTTGCGGGGATTTACGGCAATGCGGGGCAGGTTAATTACTCCTCCGCAAAGGCGGGAGTTATAGGCTTTACAAAGGCTCTTGCGAAGGAAGCGGGTTCGAGGGGGATAACGGTAAACGCCGTTGCGCCAGGTTTTATCGAAACGGATATGACCGCTTCGCTTCCCGATAGTTTTAAAGAAGAGGCTCTTTCAAGAATCAGCTTAAAGCGTTTCGGAAATGCGGAGGAAATTGCGAAAACAGTCGCATTTCTCGCCTCGGAAGATGCATCATATATTACCGGACAGACTATTGAGGTTTCGGGAGGTATATCTCTATGAACAAGGTTGTAATAACCGGAATGGGTGTAATTTCTCCGCTCGGAAACGATGTTGAAACTTTTTTTGATAATCTTGCCGCAGGGAAAAACGGAATTTCATATATCGAGTCCTTTGATGCTTCCGACAGCAAGGTTAAACTTGCGGCGGAGGTTAAGGACTTTTCGCCCGAAGAGCTTTTTGAGAAAAAAGAGGCAAAAAGAATGGACCGCTATTGTCAGTTTGCGATGGCGGCTTCGATGTATGCAATGACTGACAGTAAGCTTGATGTCGGGCTTTGTGACGAGTACCGAAGCGGCGTTATCATCGGGAGCGGAATCGGCGGTATGACGACCTATGAGTCGGAGCATATAAAGTTTATCGAAAAAGGAGCGGGTCGGGTTTCTCCGCTTTTTATCCCTATGATGATAAGCAACATCGCATCGGGGACGGTTTCAATAAAGTATGGATTTAAGGGGGCTAATTTCTGCCCCGTTACTGCCTGCGCATCCGGCGCACACGCCATAGGCGAGGCGTTTCGGCTTATTAAGCACGGGTATATGGACATAGTTATTACAGGCGGCGCCGAAGCGACCATAACGCCGTTTGCTGTTGCGGGATTTGCGAACATGACCGCTCTTTCTACATCGGATGACCCCAATGCGGCAAGCCTTCCCTTTGATATTCGCAGAGACGGCTTTGTAATGGGCGAGGGTGCGGGAATACTTGTTTTGGAAAGCGAGCAGAGCGCAAAGAAAAGAAACGCAAGAATATATGCCGAGCTTGCGGGATACGGCGCCACGGGGGATGCGTATCACATCACAAGCCCCGACCCCGAGGGTAAGGGAGCGGCGCGCGCAATGACCGATGCGATAAATGAAGCGGGAATTGCACCCGGGGACATAGACTATATAAACGCACACGGAACGGGAACGCCGCTTAATGATAAGTTTGAAACAACCGCCATAAAAGCGGCATTGGGAGACCATGCATATAAAACCAGCATTTCATCCACCAAGTCAATGACGGGGCATCTTCTCGGTGCGGCGGGCGCCATTGAGGCGATTATATCGGTAATGGCAATCAACAAGGGCATTGTTCCGCCTACAATCAACTGCATCCGGCCCGACCCCGAGCTTGACCTTGACTATACACCGCTTAAGGCAAGAGTAAAGACGGTAAATAATGTTATTAGCAACTCCCTGGGCTTTGGCGGACACAACGCGGCCCTTCTTATAAGGAGGTACGAAGGATGAATTTTGAAGAGCTGAAAAAGTTTACATTTGAGCTTATCGAAAAGATTGAAAACAGCGGAATCGAATGCGTAAGCGTGGAATTTGAGCAGACGAAAATTTCCGTTGTAAACAGCGGTAGGTTACTTACAAGCTCTGTTGCAACGGAAAACGCATACTCTTCCTCCGCTGCGGACACGGCGCCTGCGGCTTTTACAGCAGCTAATAAAAATACCGTCAACGCGCCGATGGTGGGGACTTTTTACAGGGCTCCCGCACCTGATGCAAAGCCGTTTGTAGAAGTTGGCGACAAAATCTGCAAGGGCGAAACAATCTGCATTATTGAAGCAATGAAGCTTATGAACGAAATAGAGTCTGACAAAAGCGGTGTTGTCAAAGAAATCCTTGTTCAAAACGGGGATGTGGTGGAATTCGGGCAGCCGCTTATTGTAGTGGAATAAATAAAGCGTTTCGGCGCGTAGCGCTTTCCGAAACGCATCCGCTCGCCGCGCGAGCGTGAGCGAAGGCGGAATTTATTTTCGCCGAAGCGTTAAATTAAATGGGGTGTGAATATATATGCTTGAAAGACACCAAATTGAAGCTATAATTCCGCACAGAAAGCCCATGCTTCTTATTGACAGGATTTTGAAGGTTAGTGCGGGGGAGTATGCAATAGGCGAGATGACCGTTATAGGTAACGAGTTCTTTTTCGGGGGGCATTTTCCCGATAATCCCGTTATGCCCGGCGTTATTATAATAGAGGCAATGGCGCAGACCGGCGCGGTAAGCATACTTATGCTTGACGAATTCAAAGGGAAAACGGGCTATTTCGCGGGGATTGACAATGCACGCTTTAAGGCAAAGGTTTTACCCGGTGACAAACTTACGCTTGAGGTTAGAATAACAAAACGGAAGGGACCAATCGGTGTCGGAGAGGGCGTTGCATATGTCGACGGTAAAAAGGTCGCTTATGCTACCCTGACATTTGCGATAGGGTGAGGGGTTTTATGTTTAAAAAGATACTTATCGCCAATCGGGGCGAAATCGCCGTCAGAATTATAAGAACCTGCCGTGATATGGGCATTATCAGCGTTGCCGTGCACTCTGAGGCGGACCGTGACGCACTTCATGTTCAGATTGCGGACGAATCCGTCTGCATAGGCAAGGCACATGCAAAAGACAGCTATCTCAATATGGACAGGATTATATCCGCCGCCCTTGCTACGGGGGCGGAAGCAATACACCCGGGGTTCGGCTTTCTGTCAGAAAACTGCAAGTTCGCCGAAAAATGCGAGGAGTACGGGCTTGTGTTTATCGGACCGAGCCATAGGTCAATGCGCCTTATGGGCGATAAAATCGAAGCGAGAAAAACCGCCCATGCGGCAGGCGTGCCCATAACCCCCGGCTCTACCGGCGAGGTTTCATCGTTTGAGGAGGCGCTAAAAATCGCAAACCGCATCGGCTATCCGCTTATGATTAAAGCGGCGGCGGGCGGCGGCGGGCGCGGGATAAGAAGGGTTGAAGGCGCCGACGGATTTGAGGCTTTATACAACGCCGCAAAAAATGAGGCAGTCGCCTGCTTTGGCGACGGAAGGCTTTACATTGAAAAATATATAGTAAACCCAAGGCATATTGAGGTTCAGGTTCTTGCGGACAGCCATGGGAATACGGTGCATCTTTACGACAGGGACTGCACTGTCCAGCGCAGGCATCAGAAAATGCTTGAGGAGGCGCCCTCATCCTATATAAACGACAAGGTCAGGGAAAAGATGGGAAAGTGCGCTGTGGAAATTGCCCGCCGTTGCGGGTATGTCAATGCGGGAACGGTTGAATTTTTGGTTGACAAAAACAGAAATTTTTATTTTTGCGAGATGAACACAAGAATCCAGGTGGAACACCCCGTTACGGAATCGATAATAGGGATTGACCTGATAAGAGAACAGATCAGAATCGCCGCGGGTGAAAAACTTCCGTTCTCTCAAAAGGATATAAAAATACGCGGCTTCGCAATGGAGTGCCGAATAAACGCCGAGGACGCGTCAAAAAACTTTGCGCCCGCCCCCGGCACGATACTTGAAATGCACCAGCCCGGCGGAATAGGCGTGAGGGTTGACAGCGGTGTTTATCAGGGCTATACAATCCCGCCCTTTTACGACAACATGATTTCAAAGTTAATCGTGACGGGCGAGACGAGGGCCGACTGTATTATGAGAATGAAGCGCGCCGTTTCGGAATATCTGTTCTATGGAATAACCACAAACATAGACTTTCATATAAGCGTTCTGAATAATGAAAAGTTTGTTTCGGGCGAATACGGTACGGATTTTTGCGATGAATTGTCGGGTGAGCTTAAATGAACAATATAATGAATATGTTTAAAAAGACAAGGTATGCCACCATACCTGTCGTTCAGGAAAAGAAGGAACCGCAAAGGCCTTTAGACCCTGATTCCGAAAGACTGAACTCCAAACGAAGGATTGAGCTTACCGCCGACGCAGAGAGTTTTGAGCCCATGTTTGAAAACATACGGTCGGAAAATCCGCTCGGCTTTGAGGGCTATGACGAAAGGCTTGCCATGCTTTGCGAAAAGACAAATCTTACGGAGGCGGTTACAACAGGGGTTTGCACCGTTGAGGGCGTGAAAACCTGTATTGCCGTTATGGACAGCGAGTTTTTAATGGGCTCTATGGGCAGTGTCGTGGGTGAACGCCTTACCTGCCTTTTTGAGTATGCAACCGAAAACTCTCTTCCCGTTGTCGTGTTCTGCGCCTCGGGCGGTGCGAGAATGCATGAGGGAATTTTTTCGCTTATGCAGATGGCGAAGGTTAGCGGAGCGGTGTGGAAGCATTCCCAGGCGGGGCTTCTTTATATCAGCGTTCTTACAGATCCTACAACCGGCGGCGTTACCGCAAGCTTTGCCATGCTTGGCGATATTATTATTGCCGAGCCCAACGCGCTTGTCGGCTTTGCGGGAAGGCGGGTTATCGAGGGCACAATAAGCCAAAAACTCCCCGACAACTTTCAACGCGCCGAGTTCCTTTTAGAGCATGGTTTTGTTGATATATTATGCAAGCGGAATGAGCTTCGCACTACCATTGGGAAAATGTTAAAGCTTCATACCGGGGAGGACACAAAATGAGAAGTCCGTATGAAAAGATGCAAATAGCGAAAAATGTTTCAAGACCGAATTTTTACAGCTATGTAAACGCAGTATTCGATGACTTTACGGAGCTTCACGGTGACAGGCTTTTCGGCGACGACAGCGCCATTGCGGGCGGAATTGCAAGGCTTGGTAAAATTCCCGTAACGGTTATCGGAACGGTTAAGGGCAACACCACAAACGAAAATATTCAGCGCAACTTCGGAATGCCAAACCCTGAGGGCTACCGCAAGGCGCTTCGGCTTATGCAACAGGCGGTAAAATTTCACCGCCCCGTTATCTGCCTTATCGATACACCCGGGGCATATCCCGGAGTAGGTGCGGAACAGCGTGGACAGGGCGAGGCGATTGCGAAAAACCTTATGTCTATGATGTCATTAAAAACGCCTGTGATAAGCGTAATAACAGGCGAGGGCGGAAGTGGCGGTGCGTTGGCGCTTGCTGTGGCGAACACGGTTTATATGCTCGAAAACGCTGTTTACTCGGTTATTTCGGCAAACGGCTTTGCGTCTATTCTGTGGAAGGATGCTAAAAGGGAAAAAGAGGCGGCGGAGCTTATGAAGATGACCGCGCAGGACCTTTATGCGTTTAAGGTTGTGGATAAAATTATTCCGGAGCATCCCGACGGAGCTCACATCTCGCCCGAAATTACCTTTACCGCACTTAAAAAGGAGCTTACAAAGGATATTAAAAAGCTGACATCAATGAGTGAGGACGATATTTTAACAGGAAGATATGAAAAATTCCGAAGCTTCGGAGTTTTTACCAAGATATAAGACTAAAAAGGATGCCGAACAATTAAAGTTAGGTATCCTTTTTGATTTATAATATTTCTACTATTTTCTTTACATATTTTGTATTATTATGTATAATGCAATAAGCAGATGACAGGAAATTGAAGGACGGTTAGCCAACTCCGTAAAGGAGGTGCTGCTATGAAATACATACCAAAAATTATTTTTTAGTTTTTGCGTTTCTTATAGCTTTTACTATAAAAGTAAAGTAACCGCCCTCCGGTCAAGGTAAGCGGCTACTAAACCCAATTATTTTGGCTAACCGTTCATACGGTTTAGCCTATCATCTGCTATTATTATACCATAAAAGCGAAGCGAATTATGGTATAATTGCACATCGCCGTTTCCGAGCGCTTTTTGCGAGGAAAATTTCGGCGGTGCAATAAATTCCACGCGGAGCGTATAATAAACGCTTGCGTTTATTATATCATAATTTATAAGTTTGTCAAGTGTTTGACCGATTATTTCTTTTTTATTCCAAAACAGATGCGCAGCGCTCGCACAAATCCTCATGGCGTTTTCCTACATCGTCCGTAAATGTCCAGCATCTTGCGCATTTTGTTCCCTTTGCGGGGGAGACCTTTACGGAAAGTCCGCTTTCGGCCTTTTCAAGTGATACGCCCGATGTTATCATAACCGTGGGTAGCTCTGAAAGCACGGACTTTACGAAATCATAATTTTTATCGTCCGCAAAAATGGTAATCTCCGCGCCCAGCGAGCTTCCGATAATTTTATCCTGACGCGCAAGTTCAAGCTCCTTTGAGGCTATATCGCGAAGCTCTAGTATTCTGTCCCACTTTTCCTCAAGCTCCGCCGAATAAAACGAACTGTCAACGGTCGGGAGAAGCGCAAACATAACACTCTGTTTATTATCGCCTTTGCGGTGGGGCATAAACTGCCAGATTTCCTCTGCGGTAAACGCCAGAATCGGCGCAAGCATTTTTACAAGGCTGTCAAGTATGATAAACATTGCGCTTTGCGCACTGCGGCGCAGGGCGGAATCGGGCTTTTCGCAATATGTTCTGTCCTTTATTATGTCAAGATAAAAATTACTTAAATCAACCACGCAGAAATTATGGATTGCATGGTATAAAACATGGTATTCATACCTGTCATACGCCGATAAAACTTTTTCTATAAGCTTGTTAAGCCGCATAAGCGCCCATCTGTCTATTTCGGTAAACTCCGTCGTCATGTCTTTATCGGGGTCGAAATCCGACAGCGAGCCGAGTATATACCTTGCGGTGTTTCTGATTTTTCGGTAAACTTCTGAAAGCTGTTTTAATATGTCCTTTGAAATACGCACATCCGACTTATAGTCCGCCGACGCCGCCCAAAGCCTTAAAATGTCCGCTCCGTACTCGTTTATGATTTCAAGCGGCGGAAGACCGTTGCCAAGCGACTTGCTCATCTTCCTCTTTTCCTCGTCGATTACAAAGCCGTGAGTCAAAACCGTCCTGTAAGGCGCGGTTTTGTTTTTAGCGACCGATGTAAGCAGCGACGACTGGAACCAGCCTCTGTACTGGTCGTTCCCCTCAAGATACATATCAGCGGGGAAGGAAAGTTCTTCCCTCGTTTCCAAAACGGCACTGTGGGAGGAGCCGCTGTCAAACCACACATCCATCGTGTCGGTTTCCTTGGTAAAGCTTGTGCCTCCGCAGGAGCATTTGAAGCCCTTGGGAAGAAGCTCGCCCGGTTCAAGCTCAAACCACGAATCCGAGCCTTTTTCGCCGAAAACCTTTGCGACCGAGCTTATCGCTGCCTCGTCGATAATCGGATTTTTGCACGATTCGCAGTAGAAAATCGGGATGGGAACACCCCACATACGCTGGCGCGAGATGCACCAATCCTTCCTGTCTTCGACCATGCTCGAAATTCTGTCCTCGCCCCAGGCGGGAATCCAGTTTACTTTTTTAATCGACTCCAAAGCATCCTGCTTAAAATCGTCAACCGATGCAAACCACTGCTCCGTCGCACGATATACTATCGGCTTTGAGCACCTCCAGCAATGGGGATATGAATGATTTATGGTCGCAACGGCAACAAGCATACCCTTTTTCTTAAGCTCGTCGATTATTGCGGCGTTGGATTTTTCGTAGTACATGCCCGAAAACTGACCCGCATATTCGTTTAAATAACCCTTTCCGTCAACAGGCACAATCATGGGGACATCATATCCGCGGCAGGCTTCATAGTCCTCCGCACCGTGACCCGGCGCGGTATGAACACAGCCCGTACCCGCCTCGGCGGTAACATGTCCGCCCGTAATCACAAGAGAATCTCTTTCCAAAAACGGGTGGGCGCAGACGATATATTCAAGCTCGCTGCCCTTATACCTTCCCACCGTTTGCGCATTCTCTATTCCCGCCGCCTCGCATACAGAAGCGACAAGCTCACTTGCTATAACATAAATTTCATCGCCCGATTTTACAAGCGAATACTCAAAATCAGGGTTAACCGAGATCGCAACATTGCCCGGAAGCGTCCATGTTGTTGTAGTCCAAATTATAAAATAGACCTTATCCTTAAAATCACCGAAAAGGCCCTTGTCGTCCTTAACCGCAAATTTTACAAAAATCGAATCGGTTATGTCGTCCTGATACTCAATTTCCGCCTCGGCAAGCGCGGTTTCGCAGTCGGTGCACCAGTACACCGGCTTTAACCCCCTGTATATATAGCCCCGCTTTGCCATCTCGCCGAAAATTTCTATCTGCTTTTTCTCATATTCCGGCGCAAGCGTAAGGTAGGGGTTTGCCCAGTCGCCCAATATTCCGAGACGCTTAAACTGTGCCTTTTGGTTTTCTACATATAAAAGCGCAAAATCACGGCAGACCCTTCTGAACTCCACCGGAGAAACCTCGCTTTTATCAATGCCGAGCTTTTTAATCGCCTGACGCTCAATGGGAAGCCCGTGGGTGTCCCAGCCGGGTACATACGGTGTGCAATAACCCGACATGGTCTTTTGCCTTATAACGATATCCTTCAGGATTTTGTTAAGAGCATGACCGATATGAATATCGCCGTTGGCAAAGGGCGGACCGTCATGAAGTATGAATTTCGGTTTGTCCTTCCCCTCCTCCATAAGCTTTTTGTAAATATCCGCCTCTTCCCACATTTTAAGCGTTTCAGGCTCCCTCTGGGGCAGCCCCGCACGCATTGGAAACTCCGTATTTGGCAAGTTCAGCGTCTTGCCGTAATCTTGTGCCATGGGTATCTCCACTCCTTTGTTATTCTTCCTCTGTTGCAGCACTGCTGTTTTCCGTTGCTGCTGAATATTCGTCCGTGTCTTTATCGTCTTCCTCGTCCTCGTCGCCCGAGACAAGTTCGTATATATCCGTATTTGTACTTACATCAGCCTTCGAAGCCTCCCCGGCAGGCTCGGGTTTTTCCTCCGTATCCACCGGTTCCGGTATAGTTTCGGGCTGGGTTGTATTCTCCGAATCGGCTTTTATTTCAGGAATATCCCCGGTAAACGCCTGCTTTTCAATCTCCTCAAGCGCCTCTTTAACCCCCACAAGCTCCGCAAGGGTTTTCTCGGAGGTTGAGATGTTCGAAAGAAGGTCAAGCTGTGAGTTTAACAGTGCGGTCATCCTTGCACGGTAGACATCAATGCTCCTTTTGATTTCGTCATACTTGTATGAAATCTTTTTAACCTCTTCATGCCCGTCGTTTATAATCTTTTTGGCGGTAAGCTGTGCCTCGCTTATTATAAGCTCCGCCATTTCCCTCGCCGACGCCTGAACCTTTTCGCCGGTGCTCTGCGCCACAACAAGCGTGTTTTTAAGCGTGTCCTCAAGAGCCTTGTAATGGTCGAGCGTTTCCTGCATCGAGCTTATTTTGTCACGGGCTTCTATCCCTTCGCGGTAAAGCTTTTCGTAGCTGTCGATAACAAGATTTAAAAACTCGTCAACCTCGGTCGGGCTGTAACCTCTGAATTCTTTTTTGAATACCTTGTTTTGAATGTCAAGCGGTGTTATCATTTTAACTCCCCCTTATAAAAATCTCTTTATTGTAACGGCTGTTCGGCCCTTTTTTGTTTCATTGCGTATTTCAAAGAGCTCAAGCCTTCCGATACCCTTTACGGATATAATCTGTTTTTCGCGCACTATATGGCTTGGACTTTCTATAACCTCCCAGTTAACCGATACCCTTCCCGACTTTATCAGCGAGGCGGAATCGCTTCTCGATAAATTAATGCCCGCGCTTAAAATGCAGTCAAGACGCAGTGACGGAACGGTACTTCGAATTTCTTTGTATCTTTTTTCGGGGGTTATAATCTCATTATCATCGCACATTAACAAATGCACGGGCGTATTTGCGACACTTTCAAGATTTGACATGATATATTCCCCGATATCCGAGCAACAGACAATATATGCGCCGCCTTCCATCGGAATAATATCCCCGATTTTCTCACGCCTTATCCCAAGCGAAAGGAGCGAACCGAGCCAGTCACGGTGGGATAAAGAGACCTCTTTATTTATGCTTGCCTTTATAATGCAAATTCCGTAGTCAAAATCATCGCCGTCGGGAGAAAAAGAAATAACCCGTCGTTCCGCTTCGTCATACCCTCCATAAGCAGAAAAACAAACACTACAGCATTTGCTAAGCGCCCGTTGCGCCAGCAAAAGCTCGTGTCCGTTTAAAAACTGCGTGGACTTAACCGAATGGTGTTGTCGGGCACCTTGTGCAATATCGTAAAGCCGACAAAGCAATTTGCGTTCATCGTCGTTTTTTGCGAACGCAAGCATTTCCTCCCTTTCCTTTGTCATATCGGAAGTGAGGTAATGATAATACGCTGAAGCAGGTTTATAAGAAGAAACGCTACAATAGGCGAAAAGTCAATCATAATCTGCCTTCCTCCCATTGACTTTTCTATAAGCATACGGATAGGCGACAAAACAGGCTCCGTAAGATTATTAATAATATCAATAAACCTGTTGTTTCCGAGAGGAATCCAGGACAGTATAACCCTTATAAGTATCAATAATTCAACAACATCCAAAAACTTTACAAGTGCATATGCAACCATTTTATTCTCCGTTTCCAAGGATTCGACGAGCGCAGCTTAATACGACCAGGGGAAAACGCCCTTGCTTCGAAGCTCGTCCTTAAAATCGCCCATAATTCCCACATTATACGGCGCGATAAGGAAAATTCCGCTCGAGATCTTTTGAATGTTCCCGTCAAGCGAAAATACGGCGCCGCTTAAAAAGTCAACAATTCTTCTTGCAATTTCCCTTTCAACGCCCTCTAAATTTATAACAACGGGCTTTTTGGATTTAAGGTGCTCGGCTATGTCCCTCGCCTCTTCAAAGCTCTCGGGAGAAACGACAACAACCTTAAGCTGTGTTGTGGTATGTATATTTACAACCTTGCCCTTCTTTACGGTAAATTCTCTTTCGTCCTCACGGTTTGCACCGAGGAAATCCTGCTCCTCGTCGATATCGGTATCAAAGCCGACAAAGCTTTTAAACTTATTTAAGAATGAACTCATTTGTATATTCCCCCTAATAATTATAAATTGTAGTTTCTTCTTCCGAAGATGCCTGTCCCGATTCGGACGACATTCGCACCGCACTCTATCGCAATCTCAAAATCGCCCGACATGCCCATGGACAGGGTTGTCATATGTATATTATGGTATTTTTTCCCCCCAATGTCAATAAGTAAATTGTTACAATTTTCGTACAATTTTGCAGTTTCGGCCCTTGTCGCGCCTAAAGGTGCGATAGTCATAAGCCCGCAAACCTTTATGTTTTGCATATTCTGAACGCCCCCGATAAATTCTTCGATATAATCGGGGGATATGCCGAACTTTGTCGCTTCGCCTGAAATATTTATCTCGATAAGAATATCCTGGACGATACCACGGGCCTTTGCCCTTTTGTCAATCTCCTGTGCAAGCCTTATACTGTCCACCGAATGGATTAAACCGACCTTGCCGACTATGTACTTTACCTTATTTGTTTGAAGATGACCGATAAGGTGCCATGCGGCGCCAGAAACAAGCGGGTATTTTTCGGTAAGCTCCTGAACCCTGTTCTCTCCCAAAACCTTGACTCCCGCGGCAATAGCCTCGTTAATCTGCGGCACGCCGACGGTTTTTGTGACCGCGACAAGTGTTATATCCTTAAGGCTTCTTCCGCTTCTTTGCGCCGCCGCTTCAATCTTTTCGTTTATGATTTTTATATTATCACTAATGCTCATCTTATAAACTTCCCGTCCTCTATACCACTGCCCGATATGATAACCTCGTCGTATAAAAGCAGTCCGTTTTTCATTTTATTATCCTCTTTTGCGATTACATATTCGTCACTGCTGTGGAGTATTTCGATTCTTCGAAACGCCGCGATCGAATCCTTTTTTATGTAAACGCCTCTTTCGCCGTCGTCCCTTACCCTTACGGCGCTTTTGGGGACCTTGAAGCCGCCGTAGGTTTTTCGCACTATTTCCGCCGAAAGCCGCCTTGCGGAATATATGTTGTCGTCATACTGCCCGCATGAGATAACGACACCGACTTTTCCGCTTTGCTCCTCCGAGATTGCATCGATATTCGCATCCAAAAGCCTGTCGGAAAGTTCGGGGAAGCGAAGCTGTATGTAGTCGCCCACCTTAAGACCCGCAAGGCTTTTTGCATCGACCGCCGCCGCAAAATACCACTCATAATTGTCTACAATCTTTACTATCGGCTCACCCTTTTTCGCGGAGGATACCTTTATGGGATTTATGCCGTCCGCTTTGGACAGAACCTCCGGCGTTATAAGAACTCTGTCGGATACATCGAAAAACCCCTCAAATCCGTCGATGGCCGAGCTGAAAACGCCCGAGGCGGGGGCAATTATATCAACCCTTGCCGAAGAAGCCGAAGCCTCAAGCCTTCTTTTTTCTTCGATAAGCTCCTCTTTTTTACTCTTACCGAAAGTCTTTGCGCTCTCCGTCCCGGAGCGCTGCGTAACAATCCTTTCCAAATCGTTTTTATAGGTGCTTATTTTGGAGAGATTTCTGTCGTAGCAGGATTTTATTATGTCCTCAACAGTCTTTGCGGTAACGGTATCCATCATAACCGCATCTCCCAAAACAAGCCCGCTTTTCATCTCATTTCTTTCGTACTCCGCAATTTTTTCGTTTATACGGGTTATTCTGCTTTGAAGATTTTCGTCAACCTTGCCTTCAAATATTGTCGCAATTCTGTCAAACTTGCTAATGCGCTCACCCTCGCGCGCAACACAGCTTATCATTCCGTCCGTCGGCGCATTAATCACATGCTCGCGTCTTATAGCATAGCCTTCAACGCTTATTTTGTCCTCAAGGGTGCCGTAACGGATAACCTCTGTCCTTACGGGATCCTTTGACATCTCGGCAAGAATGTAAAGGCTTGTGCAAAGAACGAGGAACAAAGCTATCTTCAGTAAATAGCTTTTCTTTTTTCGTTTTCGGTTTTTGGGGTCATTATCGCTTTTCACCATTGAATGTCAACCCCTATCCGTCAAGGTGTTTCGGGTTCCATAAAGTTTATCGTCTTTGAAGGAATAATCGTTGAAATTGCGTGCTTGTAAACAAGCTGCTGTTTTCCGTCGCAGTCAAGCACAACCGTAAAATTGTCAAAGCCCTTTACTATT
Source organism: Firmicutes bacterium ADurb.Bin193 (assembly GCA_002070105.1). Taxonomy (GTDB): domain Bacteria; phylum Bacillota; class Clostridia; order Monoglobales; family Firm-18; genus MWCQ01. The sequence goes on from MWCQ01000009.1 coordinate 22,647, forward strand.
CCCTTAAATTGAAAGCCGTTTGTCAGGAAAATCGTAACGATAAGCTTGTCCTTCCTCGCCTGATTTAAAAATACCTCTTGCAGATTAATGGCATTTTTCGTCATTTGCCCTACCTCCTTACCCAGTTTATCCCCGAATTTCTTCTGAACCACACAAGCTGTCTTTTAGCGTATCTGCGGGTGTTTCTCTTGATTTTTTCCACCGCATCCGAAAAGGAAGCCTCACCCCTTAAATACTCCGCTGTTTCTTTATATCCTATCGCCTGCATTGATGTTGCTTTTTCGCTTACTCCCATACCCAAAAGGCGTTTCACCTCGTCTGTAAGCCCCGCCTCAAACATCATGTCCACTCTTGCGTTTATGCGCCTGTAAAGCTCTTGCCTTTCCATCTCGATTGCATAAATTTTTGCGTCATAGGGGCTTTTTTTAAGGCGTGATTTTTTATTTTGCTCCGTTATTGTTTCACCCGTAAGGTGATACACCTCCAAAGCCCTTATTATGCGCTTTGTATCGGAAAGATGAATTTTCGCGGCGCTTTGCGGGTCTACCTTTTCGAGCATATTAAGGATATACTCGTTTCCCCTCTCACTTGCAAGCTGTTTCATCTCCCTGCGAAACTCCTCGTCCGCGCCGCCCTCGCCGTATTCGATATTATACACCACAGAGTCGATATATAAACCTGTACCTCCCACAAGAATGGGGATTTTTCCGCTGTCGTGTATCTGTGCGATACAGCGGTGCGCCTCCTTGCAGTACTGTGCAACGGAGTAATTTTCCCACGGCTCTACAATATCCATAAGATGATGCGGTATTCCACCCCGCTCCTCCATTGAAGGCTTTGCGGTACCTATATCCATGTGTTTGTAAATCTGCATGGAGTCGGCGTTTATTATCTCGCCTCCGATTTTCTGCGCCATCTCAACGGAATAAGCGGTTTTCCCCGATGCTGTCGGCCCTGTTATCACTATAAGCGGTTTCATCATACTATCCTCTTAAACATTTTTTCAATCTCATGCCTTGTAATTTCAAGCATAAGCGGTCTGCCGTGAGGACAGGTACTTACCCCGCCTTCGTTTAATACCTCATCGATAAGGGCAATGACCTCCTCCTCGCCAAGGCTTTGGTTGCCCTTTATCGCCGCCTTGCAGGCAATCATCTCAAGCATGTCCTCAAAACCTTCGGGCATTGCTCCGCCCGGCTTGTCGATTTTTTCGATAAGCTCGCAAAGCAGGGCTTTAATCTCACTCTCCGCTACATCGGCGGGAATTTGTCTTACCAATACAGAATTATTTCCAAAATCTTCTGTTTCAAAACCTAAATCCGAAAATATGTTAAGGTTCTCCTTAAAGACCGCATATTCGCCCGGAGAAAGCGTAACCGCCACGGGCGAGAGAAGGATCTGTGAAAAAGGTGTTTTCTCCGTTAACGATTTTTTAAGCCGCTCGAAAATCATACGCTCATGCGCGGCGTGTTGGTCTATCAAAACTATTCTGTCCTCAAGCTCGACAATAATGTATGTCTTAAATAGCTGTCCGATAATTTTATAGGAGGTGTTTTCTTTTTTTGGTTGCTCCGGCGGTGTTTGGGCTATTGCGGTCATAAAGGCGCTGTCTATAAGATTAAGCGGTTCGTTAAGCGCAGAGGCAACACCAAAGCGGTTTGCGGTCGAAAACGAGGGGTTTTGTAAAACACGGTTCGGGCTTTGCAAAAAAGCCCTTCTTATATCGTCCGCCCCGGTCGCAAGCGCGCTTTTAACCGCACGGTAAACCTCATCACACACCGCTTTTTCATTTGCGAATTTAACCTCCTGCTTTGAGGGGTGAACATTTATATCCACCATATCAAAGGGAATCTCAATATGTATGACAAAAAACGGAAAACGCCCCACCATCAAAGCATTTTCGTATGCGGATTCGACCGCATATGTAAGCGCCCTGTTTTTAACATATCTTCCGTTTACGAAAAAGCTCTGAAAGCCTCTGTTGCCGCGCGAAGCCTCAGCCTTGCCCGCAAGCCCGCTTACGGTAATGCCGTTTTCGCTTCTGCTTACCGGAGTGGAAAGCCTTGCATATTCACGCCCGTAAATACTGTAAACGCAGGACTGTATTGAGCCGTCGCCGCCGAAAAAAAGTCGATCCCTGCCGTCCGCTATATATTTAATCGAAATGTTGGGATTTCCGAGCACAAGCCTCTCTACTATATCCGTAACCCTTGCGGTTTCTGTTCTGTCCGATTTTAAAAATTTCATGCGCGCAGGTGTGTTGTAAAACAAATCGTAAACCTCGACCGTCGTTCCGTCGGGACAGCCGCACGCCTCCTCCTTTGTCACCCTGCCCGCATCAAGCTCGACTAAGACGCCCTCGCCATGCTTTGTTTTTGTCATAATCTTAATGCGCGAAACAGCCGCAATGCTCGACAGCGCCTCTCCCCTGAAGCCGAGGGTCGAAATGCGCTCAAGATCCGCCGCCGTGGAAATCTTGCTTGTCGCATGGCGCAAAAACGCAGTCTTGACATCGTCCGCTTCAATGCCGCTTCCGTTGTCCGTAACACGGATATATGAAATTCCGCCGTTTTGGATTTCAACGGTAAGCGATGTTGCGCCCGCATCGATCGCATTCTCAATAAGCTCCTTCACAACCGAAGAAGAATTTTCCACAACCTCGCCCGCCGCAATTTTGTTTGAAATGTCGTAGTCCAAAACACGAATCGCACTCATAACTTTTCAGCTCTAATCTTTAAATTATAAAGAATATTCATCGCCTCGATAGGCGTCAGCGTCGTAACATCAAGTTTTTTAAGCTCCTCTATAACCTCGCATCCGCCGATGCCCAAAAGCCCTATCTGTCCTTCGTCCGCTATGGGTTTGGAGTTTTTTTGCTCCTTCATTCTTACAATTTCGGTTTTGTTAATATTAATATTCTCCAGAGAGGTCACAATCTCCTTCGCGCGCTTTATTACCTCAGCCTTAACCCCCGCCAAAAGCGCAACCTCTATGCCGTAGCTGTCGTCCGCGCCGCCCCGCACTATCTTCCGAAGGAAGATAATATCATCGCCCCTTTTCTTGACCGCAACGCAGTAGTTTTTCACTCCGTCGATTTTTTCCTCAAGCTCGGTAAGCTCATGGTAGTGGGTCGCAAAAAGGGTTTTGGCCCCGATTTTTTTGACATCCACTATGTACTCCACAACCGCCCACGCTATACTGAGGCCGTCATAGGTGCTTGTCCCCCTACCTATTTCGTCAAGAATCAAAAGGCTTTTTGAGGTTGCGTTGTTTAATATATTTGCAACCTCGTTCATCTCAACCATAAAGGTGCTCTGCCCCGAGGCAAGGTCGTCGCTCGCGCCGACTCTTGTGAAGATTTTGTCCACAACGCCTATTCTCGCCGACGATGCGGGGACAAAACTGCCCGCCTGCGCCATAAGCGTTATAAGCGCGGTCTGCCTCATATATGTCGATTTCCCCGCCATATTGGGACCGGTTATTATCGCAAGACGGTCGGTAGAATTAAGCATGGTGTCATTGGGAACAAAAACACCTGTTTTAAGCGTTTTCTCCACAACGGGGTGGCGGCCGTCCTTAATCTCTATTTTGTCGCTTATGTCAACCTCCGGCATGCAGTAGCCGTTTTTCGACGCAACACTTGCAAAGCTGCAAAGCGCATCTATTGCCGCTATCGCCTTAGCCGTTTTTTGTATTCTTATGTTCGCCTCCGAAACCGTTTGTCTAATGTCGCAGAAAATGGAATACTCAAGCTGGCATATTCTTTCCTCTGCGCCCAGTATTTTGTCCTCGATATCCTTAAGCTCACCCGTTATGTACCTTTCACAGTTTGCAAGGGTCTGCTTCCTTACATAGTTGTCGGGCGCCATCGGAATATTCGATTTTGAGATTTCTATATAATAGCCGAAAACCCTGTTGTAGCCTATTTTAAGATTTTTAATCCCCGTCTTTTCGCGCTCTGCCGCCTCAATCGAAGCAATCCACTGTTTGCCCTCGTTTATCGCCTTGCGGAACATGTCGACCTGTTCGCTGTACCCTTCGCGGATTATACCGCCCTCACGGACGGTGAAGGGGGGATTGTCGACAATCGCACGGGCTATTATGTCGCAAATATCCTGCAGGGGGTCAATGTTTTCCGTTATTTCGGTCAGCAGAGGGGACTTTAACCTTGACATATTTTCAAGTATTGCGGGAATCGGCTTTAAGGAGCTTCCCAAAGCCAGCAAATCACGGCAGTTGGCACTCCCCGTTATTACCCTTGACAAAAGCCGCTCGATATCCTGAATATGCGAAAGCTCCTCCCTTATCTCGTTTCGCAAAACGGTATTGTTAAAAAGCTCATTAACCGCCACAAGGCGTTTTTGAATCCTTACACAGCTTGTAAGCGGCTTTTCTAGCCAGCTTTTTAAAAGCCGCGCCCCTATTGATGTTTTTGTGTCGTCAAGCACCCAGAGCAGCGAGCCCTTTCGCTTGTTTTCGCGCATTGTGGCGGTTATTTCAAGGTTTCGCTTTGACGAATAGTCAAGCTCCATAAACTGCTCGCCTGTGTAAAAGTTTATGTCTGAAATATGCGGAAGATTGCACATCTGAGTCCGGGAAAGATACTCCAATACTGCGCCCACCGCCACCGCCGCACTCTCATGCCCCGCAACGGGAAGTTCCGAAACAGCCTTGCCGAATTGGGCGAAAAGCCTTTCCCCCGCAAAGTCGGGTGAAAAGCAGGCTATATCAACCTCGCTTATCGTACAGCCCAGGCGCTCCTTAATCTGTTCCGGCATCTTGGGATTTTCAAACAGGGCGCTGTTGGTTATTATTTCGGCAGGGCTGTAACGGGCAAGCTCGCCTATTATCGCGTTAATTTCGTTTTCAAGCTCCGTCGCATACAGGTCGCCCGTGGTAATGTCGACAAATGCTATGCCCATGGGGTTTGAGGGATAGATACCGCAAAGATAGTTGTTGTTTTTTTCGTCAAGCATCCCCGAATTTATAACCGTTCCCGCCGTTACAACCCTCTGGACCCCCCTTTTGACGATACCCGTCGCCGTGGCAGGGTCCTCAACCTGTTCGCAAATCGCAACCTTATAGCCCTTTTCGATAAGCCTGTCTATATACTGCTCGGCGGAGTGATGGGGAACGCCGCACATGGGCGCGCGCTCCTCCTGCCCGCAGTCGCGCCCCGTGAGCGTAAGCTCAAGCTCTTTTGACGCCGTTATCGCATCGTCAAAAAACATTTCATAAAAATCCCCAAGCCTAAAAAACAGTATTGTATCCTTATACTGCTCTTTAATCTCAAAATACTGACGCATCATAGGTGATAAACCCGACATACCTCACATCACCCGCCTTGCTTTTGTATTAGTGACAGCCGCCGCAGTCTCCGCAGTCTCCGCCGCAACCTTCGTCCTGCGGGTATATATAAAACGAAATCGCGGTGTTAACCTCCTGCATAAGGTTGTTAAACTCTGCCGCCGATTCTATATATTCGGCAACCTTTGCGTTTTTCTTTAATTTCTCATAACCCGCCTCAAGCTCGCTCCTTATGCTATGCAACTGGTCGGGCGTAATGTCGTCGCTGTGCGCACGCCTTAAAAGCGCCTCGCGGGACACTGTGTATTCCTCAATTAGCTTTGTTGCTTCCTCATCCTGCTGCTGTGCCTGCTCGGCAGTCCTCATTCTTATAAACTCCTTGCTTTGTGCAAGCATGAGTCCGAGCTCCCTTGCTTTTTCTATTACCGACATCTTTTATCTCTCCTTTTTAATTTCTCCCGAAAGCGACCATGTCGCCGCGGCAGTTATTTTTACATCCGCAAAACTTCCGATAAGCGCTTTCTCTCCCCCGAAGTTTACGATTTTTCCGCCCTCGGTTCGCCCCGTAAGCATATTTTCGTTGGTTTTGCTTACACCCTCAGTAAGAACTCTTTGAATGCTTCCCTCAAGGGCTTTGTTCTTTTTATATGAAATCGCATTCTGAACCTCCAAAAGACGGTCAAAATTCGATTTTATATCGCTTTGCGACAATAGAGGCTTCATATCATACGCCGCCGTTCCCTTACGCTTTGAATATATGAAGGTAAAAAGCATGTCAAACTCAAGCGTTTTCACAAGGTTTAGGGTATCCTCAAAATCCCCGGCCGTTTCGGTGGGAAAGCCCACGATTACATCGCTTGTAAGGGTAATGTCGGGGATCTTATCCCTTACTCTGTTTATTATGTCCGTATACCGCTCTTTTGTGTACCCTCTGTTCATATCCTTTAGGACCTTGTTGCTCCCCGACTGGAACGGGAGATGAAGCTGATTGCAAACCTTGGGATTTTTCGCAATTGTGTCGATAAGCTCGTCGGTAATGTCCTTGGGATGTGAGGATATAAAGCGTATGCGCTCTATCCCCTCCGTTTCGGAAACACGGTTTAAAAGCTCGGAAAAAGCAAGTTTGGAATATGAATTGACATTCTGCCCCAAAAGCGTAATTTCACGATAGCCCTGCGCCGCAAGCCCATTAACCTCATTTAAGATGTCCTCAACCTCGCGGCTTCGCTCTCTGCCTCTGACATACGGAACAACACAGTATGAGCAAAAATTGTCGCACCCGTACATTATCGAAACCGTCGCACACACGGCGGAAAGCCTGTCGTGCGGATAGATTTTATCCTCTGCGCTTACGCACTCGTCCGTGTCAAACACCCGCTTCATTTGCGCGCTGTGGAGTATCTGGGGAAAGCGTGAAATGGCATGGGTTCCGAAAACAAAATCGACATAGGGAAAGCGCTTTTTTATATGGTCGCTGACATGCTGTTGCTGTGCCATACAGCCGCAAATCCCGATCAGCAGTTCGGGTTTTTTGTCCTTTACCGCCTTTAATGCGCCGATATTTCCGTATACGCGCTTTTCGGCATTGTCACGCACGGCGCAGGTGTTGAATATAATGACATCCGCCAAACTGTTTTCGTCCGTCATTGTATAGCCCATTTCTACGAGCATTCCGCGTATTCTCTCGGAATCGTTTTCGTTTTGCTGGCAGCCGTAGGTTATAACACGCGCCATTTTGCCCTTCATACCCGAATAATCCCCCTAATCATTCAATCCCTAAAGCGCCTTGGGTAAACCTTTATCTTACCTGCTTCTTGACTTGGCACGAAACTCGGCATTCAGTATCCTTTTGCGTATACGAAGGCTTTTCGGCGTTACCTCGATAAGTTCGTCATCTCCGATAAATTCAAGGCAATTTTCAAGCGAAAGTATTTCATGCGGGGTAAGCCTTAAGGCATCATCGCTTCCGCTTGCGCGGATATTTGCTACATGCTTTTTCTTGCACACATTTACGACAATGTCCTCCGGCCTTGCGTTTTCGCCTACCACCATTCCCTCATAAACCCTTGTTCCAGCGCCAATAAAAAGCCGTCCCCGCTCCTGCGCATTGTAAAGACCGTATGTAACGGCCTCGCCGGTTTCAAAGGCTACAAGCGAACCTCTTCTGCGCAACGCGATTTCACCGCTGACGGGCTCATACCCGTCTATATAATGGTTTAATATGCCCGTACCCTTTGTATCGGTCATAAGCTCGCTTCTGTAGCCTATTATCCCCCTTGACGGGATTTTAAATTCCACACGCGTATATCCCTGGTTTATGGGATGCATATTCGTCATCTGCGCACGACGGCTCCCGAGCTTTTCTATAACCACGCCGGTATATTCGTCGGGAACATCAACGGTAAGCCTTTCAACAGGCTCGCAAAGCACACCGTCAATAATTTTATTGATAACAACGGGGCGTGATACCATAAACTCATACCCCTGACGCCTCATCGTTTCGATTAAAATCGAAAGGTGAAGCTCTCCCCTTCCCGCTACCTCGAAGGAGTCGGGAGAGTCTGTTTCGGTAACGCGAAGGCTTACATTCGTTTCAAGCTCTTTTTCAAGCCGGTCTTTTATATGCCTTGAGGTAACATAAGTTCCCTCCTGTCCGGCAAACGGTCCGTTATTTACGCTGAAGGTTACGCTTATGGCAGGCTCGTCTATCTCTATCGCGGCAAGAGGCTCTATACAATCGGGGTCGCAAACCGTTTCACCTATGGAAACGCCCGTAAGCCCCGACATACAAATAATGTCGCCCGCCTGCGCAGTTTGGACTTCAACCCTCTTAAGCCCCTCAAACATATACATTTTCGATATTTTTCCGCTTCGAACAGCACCGTCAGCACCGCAAACCGCTACATTTTGTCCGATTTTTACGGTTCCTCTGTTTATCCTGCCCACCGCAATTCTTCCGACATAGTCATCATAATCTATGTTTGATACTATCATCTGAAAGGGCTTGTCCTTATCGCCGGGCGGCGGCGGAACATGCTTTGCAATCATTTCAAAAAGCGGCTTCATATCCCCGCCGCGTGTTTCGGGGTCAAGCGCAGCCCAGCCTTCTCTTCCCGAAAAGTAAATAACCGGGGCGTCAAATTGGCTCTCGGTTGCATCGAGGTCCATAAAAAGCTCTAACACCTCATCCACAACCTCATAGGGTCTGGCGCCGGGGCGGTCTGTTTTATTTATAACGATAATAGGCTTTAGATTCCTTGACAAAGCCTTTTTAAGCACAAATCTTGTCTGAGGCATACAGCCCTCAAAGGCGTCAACCAAAAGAAGAACGCCGTCAACCATCTCCATAACACGCTCTACCTCGCCGCCGAAATCCGCATGGCCCGGTGTGTCGACAATATTGATTTTAATATCACCGTACATTACGCTCGTATTCTTTGAAAGAATGGTTATGCCTCTTTCTCTTTCCAAATCGCCGCTGTCCATGATACAGTCGGCAACCTGCTCATTTTCTCTGAATATTCCGCTTTGTTTAAGCAGCGCGTCCACAAGAGTAGTCTTTCCGTGATCGACATGAGCTATTATTGCAACATTTCTTATGTTTTCTTTTTGCATTTGGTAACCTGCCTTAAATTCGGGTGTGTTTTTATTGCGTGTTTTCGTTATATTTTATCACAAATAAACAGTTTTAACAATACTTGACTCAAATAAAATTTACAGGAGTAAACAAATTATATATTTTGTCGAATAATGTAACTTTATTGCCGTTATATTCATAGAATAAAACGAAGGCGGATTAATTCCGCCGAAGCGTAATTTCCTATGGATTATTAAAAAATAATAACAGGAGTGATATTAATGAGTTGCTCGTATCCTTTTGCCGAAGGCAGAGATACCAGAAAAGATTTTTGCTGTGCTCCGAAGCATCCCAAGGCAAAGAAAATTATACTGGAATGCGGTCACAACCCGCAACCCGCGATATTTGATGTTGATGACGAAGAAATTTGCACCGATCAGGAATTTGTTTTGGATACCGTTAGGATTGACACTACATGCCTTCAAAATCCTATTGTAAAAATTGATTTTTCGAGTCTTATTGTCTTTGAGGTTGAAGGCGAAGGCGAAGAAGGAGAAAATGAGGCTGAAGTCGATTTGCTGTTTGAGCTGGTAAGAATTTGCAACGGCCATAAGGAAGTCATTCAAAGCTGGAGATATGAAAAAGAAGTCGAATCCAATGCGGAGATTGAAGTGGAAACCAGCGAACCCTTTACCGTTATTTTCTGCGACAGGGCTTGCCCCGGTTGCTGTGAGTACAAAATGATCGTAAAAGGCAAGGAATTTGACGGCGATATAGATGAATTAAGAATAGTAAATCCTGTTTTAACCGCACTTGCTCAAGGTATGTGTGACGATTAAGATTAAAGGATAACATGGTAATGCAGTAATTTTCAAGGTCACAACTTATCTGAAAGCAGATGAATATTCTGTTAAATAACGGCCCCCTCAATCGCAGTATAAAATGATTGAGGGGGTCATCTTGTTTTTTGCTGATAGTAATTTATATCCGCTCGGATAAAACGCCTTTATTTGTCTTAATATAACTCCCCAAAACAGCCATTCCGACCGCTAAATATACCAATGATAAAATCGCGAATAAATAAGCATCGTCGGCTATAAAGCCTAACGAAAAATTAAAGCAATAGTGAATCCAAAACGCTATGAAAAGATTGTTGCACCTTTTCATAAATACGCCCATTATTATAGTTAAAGCCGTCATTATGACTATATTGTCAATGACATATATTAAAAGCTGAAACCCGCTGAAATCAGTTGCGACAAACCAAAGCGGTGCATGCCAAAACGCCCAGACAATGCCTAAAACAATATTGCCTTTAACAAATCCGAATCTTTCTTCAAGCTCCGGGCGCAGATATCCGCGCCAGCCGGACTCCTCCCCGCTTGCGCCCTGTAAAAGCGTAAAGAGAACGGCGCCGAACAGTGTAGCGGGAACAAACTCAAAATAAGATGTAAATGCTGTATTCCGAACAATCGAAAAAATCCATACCGACAGCGCCATAACGCCTATTACGATAATCGGTGTATAAATAATAAGGCTTAAATCAATCCTATCACCGAATGCCTTTTTGTAAAAACCCCTTATAGTCATACCCGGCTTTAATTTTTTCAGCATAAAAAGCAGCACAATGGTCGGCGACCAGCTGCACAGCACCACAACCCATTGCATTATAACGGGAGGGGCGCCAAACACCATAGACGCCAATCCGCCAAGCCCCAAAACCATTATCCAAAACAACAGGTATGCGTTTATAATGTACCTCCACATTACATCAAGTTTTTTATTCATATTGACTGTCCACCTCGTTTGAATAATTATTAAAAACGCTACTCTTTTGCCGCTCTATTATAAATTTCCCCGGTTTCTTTTTTGACAAAAGTTTTTGTGTAAGAAAAGCAATAGCAGTAATGCCAACCAAATCAAGCAACAGCCTTATGACCATAAACTTATATCCCATTGCCGAGCTTTCGAATAACAAGAGCGGGATTTTTGTTGTTGACCACGCCCCAAGCATAATAAATACATTTAATAGCTTACTTCCTTTTTTGAGTAATACGCCCGCCACAGGAAATGCCGCATATAATGGTCCCGCAGCCGCAGAGCCTATAAAAAAGGCAATCAAAACTCCGGCAATTCCGGAGCCTTCCCCCATGTATCTGACCATTGTTTCACGCTTAACCCATACATCAAGCAAACCGAGAAGAATAAATATCGGCGGGATAACCGTTAACATTTCCAGTGTATTATTCCATGTTAATTCAAGGGATTTCATCCCTATAACAGGATACAAAACCGCAAGCGCTATGTTAATAAACAAGAGAAAAAGAAAAAATTTGTATCTCTTTGCAATTTTAAAAAGCGCTTTTATCACATAAATACCCCCATTACAAAAGCTACTATCAGTGAAAACGCAAAAGCAGCACTGTTTCGGATGATCGTTGCTTTGATGCCGAAGTGTTTAATTTCTATCGGCAATGTAACGATACCCACCATCATAAGTGTAGAAACAAAGGCGGCAATTTGCATGTATCCCGCACCGCTTTTCAAAAGCGCCGCCGCTAGCGGAAAGGCAACAAATCCGGGTATAAGAGTTATTGAACCTATTAATGATGCAAGCATCACCCCAAACCAGCCGGACTCGCTTCCCAATAGCTTTGATATTTGTTCGGGGGTGAGAAGCGCCAGCATAATACCGATAATTATCAGTATTGATGAAAGCTGAGGGAGTATATTTTCAAAAGCCTTCCATGCTTTTTTAAGCGCAAGCACGGTGTTTTCCCTACTTTTTATAAAAGATATTAGCAATGCCACAAACGCTATTAAATATAAACCGATAGTCATTAAATCCCGCCTTTTTGTATTGCAATAATCATATTATTATATTAAGACATAATACAGCGTTTGTCAATTTCGGTATTTTATATGCGGTATCAAATATCTAAAGACTTTAGCGTTCGAATATCTCATGCTTAAGGCCGGCACATCGTTAAGTCGAATACGATTAGTCCCTTTATGTTATTAAACCTGTCCGCATAAAAACAGCAGACAGGTTTATACTTTACCTTTTTATATTATAACAGTTGTGCTTGACTCTCCTTTACGGTCACGGATAATATTCACTACTGCACTCTTTGCGTTTTTGCCCTGTGAAACAGCCGTAGTATTGTTATTTTTCGATATCCGTTGTGTAAATCGGCTCAAGAATTTCGGTCGGAAGCCATATAAACATCTTTGCACGGTCAGCATTTGAAACATTGTCAAAATTGAGGTTAATGCTGTCGGTATCCTGTTTGCCGACGGTTGCAGACGAGTATTTAACGCCCGTAAGCTTACCCTCAGCGTTATATAAAGCTATTATTGTCCAATAGGTCTTGTCGGACTGACCATTGTTTCCGACAGTTCCGCTTACCGATATGTTTGAGCCGTTCCACTGCGCGTTTACATCCTGTACATAAAGGTTACTGCCCGCAGACTCATATCCCGCGGGAAGGCTTGGGTCGACATTTACAACAACCCTCTTATATCCGACTAGTGAGGGAGAGCCGTTGTCTTTAACCCTTAAAATTATGTGTATCTGTGTCGGAACGGAAACAGACGGCGCGGTAAAATCCGCGGTTGCGGCTGTATTGTTGTTTATGCTAATATTTGAGGCATAATTCCCTGCCTCTTTATAATACATCCACTCATAGCTGAGCGTATTTCCGTCCGGATCGGTACTTGCGGTGGCATCAAGCTTTACTTGCGTGTTTGGACCGACAGTCCGTGTAAGCGCACCCTTTACGACAGCTACGGGGTTGTGGTTCGCCTGCGCATAAGACTTTACGCACCAGTCCATTCTTGCGGCAAAGTCATTCTGATAATCGGGGCGCCACCTCCACACCGTTGCCAAATAGTTGGTTACGCCGCCCACGGTATCCTGCGTGTCCGCCCACACATTGCCGGAAAGCTTTGCGTACCTTCCGCCCCAGCCGCCCCAGTTGGGGTGGTCGGCATTACTGAGACCTATTACATCCGAAAGGAAGTAAAACATTGAAGGCGTATCGCCTTCCTTAAACTTTCGCGCGTTTGTGGCATAGGGGTATTTAGTGCCCAGCGCACCATGGTTATTGATAACATTTGTGTCAATCCATTCTTTATTCGCAATCGTTGTGTCACCGCCGTCATACATCCCCCTAAACGCCTGTTCGGTAGTACTGCCAACCGGCATATAGCTGACCACCATGAACAGATTCGGCACATTGTTTATCAGCCAGTCAACACCGGTATCCTGTTTGTTTATCGAATATACGCGCAGCTTTGAAACGAATTTTTCAAATTCAGCAGCGCTTCTGGTGTTTTTCACCTTCCATAATGCCTGTGCAAGTTCTGTCGCTCCGCCCCAAACCGCAATGTTAAGCGGGCGGGGATCATCTTTGTCGGCACAGGTGATAATCCAGTTCGAGCCTTCGGTGTCTTGGTTTGCATTTCCAAACAGGTCGCGTGCGGTAGCGCCTGTTTTAACAATACTCTTCAAATAAGCCTCGGTTGGGTATCCGCTTTTATGCAACAGTAAATTATCACGCACCTTACCGTACTCGGTAATAATTTCATTGGCATATTTAGGATGAGGTCCTAATCCTTCACCTTTATCTTTTGCCAAAGCCGTGCATACATATCCTTCAATATCAAACTCATTAGAATAGCACATAAGTCTGACCATAGATTGTCTGTCGTCCGGGTCGCCACCGATATCGGAAGTAACCAAAAGCCGCGGCTTTGAAGCCTCAGGGTCCGCGCTTGCAGATAAAACCGGAATACAAGATATTATCAACATAACAATCAAACAACGAGCTATAAACATTGATATAAGACCCCTTCTTGCTAGACTTTTTTTCATAAAAATATCCCCCTCGGTTTTTAGCATGTGCTTTTTCTATACTATATATGTTGAAGCGGATGTGCTTCCGCCCTGACCTGTCCAGTTAGTGTGGAAAAACTCACCGCGGGGTCTGTCAATACGCTCATAGGTATGCGCCCCGAAATAGTCGCGCTGTGCCTGAAGAAGATTGGCGGGAAGCCTTTCACAGCGGTAGCCGTCGTAATAACAAAGTGCGGTTGTAAGCGCGGGTACGGGTATTCCGTTTTGCAGCGCCTCGGCACAAACCCTCCTCCAGCTCTCATTGGAATTGCTTAATATTTCTTCAAAATACGGGTCAAGCAAAAGGTTTTTAAGGTTCGGGTTGTTGTCAAACGCCTCTTTTATCTTGCCTAAAAATACGCTTCGTATTATACATCCTCCGCGCCACATAAGCGCGATTCCGCCGTAATTAAGATTCCAGCCGTATGTCTTTGCGGCGGCGCTCATAAGGGTATAGCCCTGTGCATACGAAACAATTTTCGAGGCAAACAACGCTTTTCTCAAATCGTCTATAAACGCCTTTTTGTTGCCCTTAAACGCAGGCTTCGGCCCTTTAAGGATTTTTGAAGCGACAACGCGCTCTTCCTTAATCGCACTAAGGCATCTTGAGAATACAGCCTCACCGATTAGGGTAAGCCCGACACCCTCGTCAAGCGCGGCAATCGCCGTCCACTTGCCTGTTCCCTTCTGACCTGCGGTATCCAGTATTTTGTCGACAAGCGCAGAGCCGTCCTCATCCTTGTATTTTAGAATATCCCTTGTTATTTCGATTAAATAGCTGTCAAGCTCGGCATTGTTCCACTCCGCAAAAACCTCGTGCATTTCGTCCGCCGACATTCCGAGGTAGTCGCGCATAAGGTGATATGCCTCGCATATAAGCTGCATATCGCCGTACTCTATACCGTTGTGAACCATCTTTACAAAATGGCCCGCGCCACCTTCGCCGACCCAGTCACAGCAGGGTGTGCCGCCCTCGACCTTTGCACAGATTGCCTGAAATATCGGCTTAACATGGGGCCATGCCGCAGGCGAACCGCCGGGCATCATGCTCGGGCCCTTCAATGCGCCCTCTTCGCCGCCCGAAACGCCTGTTCCGATGTAGAAAAGCCCCTTGCTTTCAACATAATCCGTACGCCTTGCGGTGTCGGGAAAGTGTGAGTTTCCGCCGTCTATTATTATATCCCCCGCCTCAAGAAGCGGTATAAGCTTTTCAATAAAATCATCAACGGGTTGCCCCGCCTTAACCATAAGCATAACACGCCTCGGCTTTTTAAGATTTGAAACAAGCTCCTCCAGCGTATATGCTCCGATTATATTTTTACCTTTTGCACGCCCTTCAATAAAATTCGTAACCTTTTCGGATGTGCGGTTGTATACGGCAACGGTAAATCCGTGGCTTTCCATATTCATAACCAGGTTTTCACCCATTACGGCAAGACCTATAAGACCTATATCCGCTCTACTCATTTTAATAACCCTCTTTCTTTTTAGTGTAGTAATATTTTTAGATGCCTTACCTGCCGCACCTTGCTATTTTTTCCACGGCGGCGTATCGGGAAGAAGGCTGTCAAACTTTTCGATTAGCTTCTTTTCATACTCGCCCGCATAGCTTCCGGCAAAGAATCTGTCCAGAGCCTCCTCGAAAAACAGCTGCCACGATTCGTCCTCGGCGCCCGGATTTATCGGGAAGAAAAGCGCATTATTGGCACGGGCGGATTTGTAGTCGCCGGGTGCGTCGCCTATCATCAGAACACGGTCGGGGGCATAGCCCTTTTCCTTTGCAATGGCAATGCACTCCTTTTTGGTGCCCATTTCCTGACCCGATATTACCTTTACATACTTTGCGATATCATGCTCCTCCCACTCACGGACAAGCGCCTCATGCGGTGTTGCGGAAACCACGATTATATCAGCCTTATCCTGCATTTTCTCAAAGCTCTCCACAACAAAGGGGAAGGGCGGTACGCCGCGTACAATCTCTGCTACGCTTTTGTTTACTCCCTCCGTCCATCTCAGTGTCTGAGCCAGAATTTCATCGTCGGGATGTTTTTGTATGTATGCCCTCAGGGCAGGGTCGCCGAGCTTTGTTTCGATTTTTACCCACTCCCTAAGCGAATCTATATTGGGCGCCTTAAAGCCCCTTTTGATTGCCTCCGGCCTTTCGGATAAAAGGTCAATAACCTTTATAAGCGCGGGAAAGCGGTTAAGACCCCTGTCCTTTGAGTAAAGGTTTACATACTCCGATGCCTCTCTGGCGTATTTGGATATTGCCTGAAGGTTCCAATGGTTTATAATATTAGGCGTAAAGCACTCTTTATGCTTTACCTCCATCGTATCGAATACACATCCGTCGGAATCGATACAAACAAGAAAATCCGATGTTTTTTCCATATCATAGAGTGGTTTTGCGGCTGAATGAATGTCTGACATTTTTTATCCTCCCTTTTGCGCGTGAGCGTCTGATTTTTATTATTTTCTATAACCCTGCGGGATATATTCCGCAAGTTTTTTGTCGGCAAATATAGGCTTAAGCCTTGCAAAGCGCATTATCCCGTCAACAAGCGGTACGCTTACCCAGTCGTTTCCGATAAGAGGCTTTGCATATTTAACAAAGTCGTCTGTTACATCGCTTTTGTCCTTTGTAAGCCAGTTCTCCGGGAATGTCCTTTCGGAGTTTGCAACAAGCTCCAACGGAACCTTGTCATAGCGGACGGAATAAATCGGTCCGGGGTTACGCAGTATTGTGGACATAAAGCCGTTTGAACCCGATGCGGCTATTTCAACCGCCTTTTGTCCGAGGCAGTATGCCTCCTCAAGGTCAACCACGGAGGCTGTATTGATGTTTCCCCTCTGGTCGGTGCCCGGAACCTGTCCCCTCGCCGCACCGCGGGCGCGAAGTCCGACCGAATTTAGGTAGTTTACAACCTTTTGCGCTACGGTAATTTGGCTGGCGCTAAACTGGGTATGTCCGAAATTGTCTTTGGTTTCGCCGAGGTCGCCTACATTAAGACCCTCGCTGACAACAACCAATGCACGCCCTCTTTTTTCGACAAGCGAGTTTACATCCTCGGCAATCTCCTCAAGAGAAAGCCCCGATTCGGCCATATAAATTTTAAGCGGCATCTCCCGATTGGGATCCGCAAGCCTTGCCGCGGCGGGGATGTATCCGATTTTCCTTCCCATCGCCTGAAGCACCAAAACGGGGTCGGCAGGGCATGACCCGGCGTTTTCCTCGTTTGCGTTCTGAACCGCTACGGACCAGTATTTTGCAACGCTTCCGTAGCCCGGCGTATGGTCAATAAGCTTAAATTCACTGTCGCCCACATCGTTGTCGATTGTTTTGGGCACTCCGACGGCGGTAAGCTCAAGCCCGCGCTCACGGGCGAGAATGCTTATTTTGTTAGCCGTATCCATTGAATCGTTTCCGCCTATGTAAAACAGATAGCCGATATTGTGGGCACGAAGGACATCAATTACCCTTTCAAAATCCTCGGGCTGACTGCTTTTCAGCTTGTAGCGGCAGGTACCGACAGAGCCTGCGGTGGGTGTTGTCCGCAAAAGGGTGATTTCTTCGGCGCTTTGCGCGCTCAGATTTAAAAGCTCCTCCTTCAAAATACCCTCAACGCCGTGAAAACCCGCATAGACAGTGCCGAAAATATCGGGATAATCGCGGCACGCCTCTACTACCCCGCGCAATGAATTGTTGATTACGGGCGTAGGCCCGCCCGATTGTGAAACAATGACATTTTTTGGTCTTTGCATTAATCCCCGTTCCTTCCTTAATCTTAAAAAATTTGATTTTAAAGCAGAATTATTATAAAAAAATTATACATTACGGGTCTGTAATTGTCAATACAACGACAGCTTTATTGCAAAAAACAACGCCTTTATTGCAAAAAGGTTTATTCTTTACTTTTTCAAAATGGAGTGGTATAATAAATGCAATTGCGGTAATAAAGCCTTATCGGCTTTATCACTATGCATTTATTGAATCGGTGTGAAGCATTTCGACTTGCGAATTGCACTTTTGATTTAATTATGACAATTGTTTTAGGAGGGATTAGTATATGAAAATACCGTTCAATATTGATTTAAATGGAAAGGTCGCCGTTGTAACGGGCGGCGGAGGCGTTTTGTGCGCCATGTTTGCAGAAGCGCTTGCAAAATGCGGCGCAAAGGTGGCGATTCTGGATTTAAGGCTTGATGCCGCAAAGTCAGTCGCGCAAAAGATAAATGACGCTGGCGGCACCGCGATTGGCGTTGAGGCCAATGTACTGGAACCTGAAAGTCTTAAAGCGGCAAAGGCGGTTGTAAACGAAAAGCTCGGCGCTTGCGACATACTTATTAATGGGGCCGGCGGGAACAATCCCAAGGGTACCACGACAAAGGATTACCTTTTTGCAGAGGACATAGAAAACAGTGAGGTAAAAACATTCTTCGACCTTGACCCAAAGGGAGTGGAATTTGTTTTCAACCTTAATTTTATCGGAACACTGCTGCCCACACAGGTTTTTTCAAGGGATATGCTTAACAAAAAGGGTGCGGTAATTATAAATATATCGTCAATGAACGCTTTTTGCCCGCTTACCAGAATACCCGCATACAGCGGCGCAAAGGCGGCCGTAAGCAACTTTACCCAGTGGCTTGCTGTTCACATGTCACGCGTGGGCATACGGGTTAACGCCATTGCTCCGGGATTTTTCATCACCGACCAAAACCGCGGACTTTTGATGAACGAGGACGGAAGCTTTACCGAAAGAGCGCAAAAGATACTCTCGCAAACCCCCATGTCACGCTTCGGCGAGGCCGAGGAGCTTATCGGTACTCTTCTGTGGCTTACAGACAGCGGCGCATCGGGCTTTGTAAACGGAATTGTGGTGCCTGTTGACGGCGGTTTTTCGGCATATTCGGGAGTATAAGGAGAGGTTGTAATGGTTTACAAAAGCGAAAGCAGCCTTACCGAAGCGGAGCTTCGGGAGGCGCTGAAAAAATCAATCGAGGGGAAAAATCTTAAAAAAATTCTGCTTCTTCCGCCCGATTATACAAGAATGTACAGCGGAGCGGGACAGATTACAAGAATATACTATGAGCTTTTGTCCGATACCTGTGAGGTTGACATTATGCCCGCCCTCGGAACGCATGAGCCTATGACCCGCGAGGAATGCACCGCATTTTTCGGCGGGGCGGTTCCCTATGAAAAGCTGATTGTTCACAACTGGCGTACGGATGTCGTGAAGATCGGCGAGGTCCCCGCGGAGTTTGTCGCAGAGGTTTCGGAGGGGCTTGTCAGGGAAACGATTGATGTTGAGGTAAACAGGCTTATAGTCGATAAATCCTATGACCTTATAATTTCGATAGGTCAGGTTGTTCCCCATGAGGTTGTGGGAATGGCGAATTATTCAAAGAATATCTTTGTCGGCTGCGGCGGGTGCAGTATGATAAGCAGTTCGCACATGCTCGGGGCATTTTACGGCATGGAGCGCGTAATGGGGCGTGACTTTTCGCCCGTGCGCCGCGTGTTTGACTATGCCGAGGAGCATTTCTTAAAGGATATACCCGTTATGTATGTTCTGACCGTTACGACAACGGACAACGACAGCGTTCGTATTCACGGGCTTTTTGCCGGACGGGAGCGCGCTCTTTTCGAGCAGGCGGTTGCACTGAGCAGTGAGAAAAACCTTACCTATGTCGACAAGCCTCTTAAAAAAGTTGTCGTCTATCTTGACGAGCGCGAGTTCAAAAGCACATGGCTCGGAAACAAGGCTATATACCGAACACGAATGGCGATAGCCGACGGCGGCGAGCTTGTCGTCCTGGCGCCCGGCGTCAGAAGGTTCGGCGAGGACAGCGAAAACGACATATTAATAAGAAAATACGGCTATGTCGGGCGGGAGAGGGTTTTGGAGCTTGTGCGTGAAAACAAGGATCTTCAGAACAACCTTTCCGTCGCCGCACACCTTATCCACGGCTCGTCCGACGGTCGCTTCAAGATAACCTATTGCACGGAAAAACTTTCAAAGGATGAGGTTTTGGGCGTGAACTTTTCATACGAGCCTCTTACGGACGCCCTGAAAAAATATGATATAAAAATTTTGAAAGACGGGTTTAACACGCTCCCAAGCGGCGAGGAGATATTTTATATAAGCAATCCCGCGCTCGGGCTTTGGGCATGCAGATAAGGAGACGAATACTTTGGAAAAACTTATCGATTTACACACACATTCCATTAAATCCGACGGAGCAATGACACCGACGGAGGTTGTCCGCCACGCCGCATCGAAAGGGCTTTCGGCAATTTCGCTTACCGACCACGATGTAACCGACGGCGTTTCGGAGGCGGTTTCGGCGGGCAAGACTTTCGGCATTGAGGTTGTACCGGGGATTGAGCTTTCGGTACAGTCAAAAACCGAAACACATATTCTGGGGTATTTTATAGATATAACAAACTCCGTTTTGCTTGATACCCTTGTCGAGATTAAAAAGGTAAGGTACAAAAGAAATGAGGACACCGCAAAAAAGCTCCAAGAGGCGGGCTTTGATATTACCATGGAGGATGCGCTTGCGCTTGCACCCAACGGACTTGTCGGGCGGGCGCACTTTGCAAGGGTAATGGTTTCGAAGGGCTATACCTCGTCCGTTAAGGAGGCGTTTGACCTGTACCTTTCAAACGGCCGTCCCTGCTACTCCTCCACCCAGCTTTTGACGCCCCCGCAGGCAGTAGAGCTTATCAAAACGGCGGGCGGGCAGGCGTATGTTGCTCACCTTCATTTAACCCGAATGGACGACGGAGAGCTTTATTCGTTTTTAAGCGGGCTTAAAAATGTAGGGCTTGACGGAATTGAGGGATACTACTCCGAGTATACGCCCGAAATGCAGGAGAAATATCACAAACTGGCGCACGATTTGGAGCTTAAAATATCGGGTGGCACCGATTTTCACGGGGCGATGAAGCCCCATATCGAGATAGGACGGGGTTTTGGCAATTTAAAAATACCATACAGCGTTCTGGAGGAAATGAAAAGGAATTAATCTATTAAGGAGAATAATTATGAATTATGAACAATTTATACCTCAAATCGGTGCGGCATCGCCGGCACAATTCGGGGTTTTTGAAAAATCCATAAACACCGTGGGCGGTGTTACCGTTTTTATGGCAAAGGACGGTGACGAAACCGTAATTATCTCAACGGGGGATATCGGCTTTGCGGGCGAAAGTATTACCGCAAGCGGCGTCTCGTATGTTAAAGCCCCGTTAAACCACGAAAACGCCTGCGTTTTAAGAAGGCTGTTTCCGTTCACCGCGCCCGTAAGAGTTTTGGGGCATGAGCGCAGTTTCGGCGTGGGCGACAGGCTCGGAATAGCAACGCCGGGTCATATAAGGGTTTTTGAAGACTTTGACGCCTATCCCGTGCTCGCACAGCAATCCATGCGGGAGCTTACCCTGACCAACCGAACCTATGAGGATGTTGTTGACTCGGCGAGTTTTTTCGTCTACCGTGACGGCTTTAAAAAGGGCTTCGGCGCCGACGGCGACCATCTTAAAACGGCGAAAGATGTCGAATATGCCCTTTCGCTCGGCTTTACAATGATAACCCTTGACTGTTCGGACCACATAAAAAACGGCGTTACAGACGAAATGTGCGCCGATTTTGTAATCCCCTCCGAATTTTCACAAAGATATCTCGGAAAAACCTTCGATATCGGCGAGGGCGTAACTCTTACCTTCAATGAGACCGAGCTTAAAAAAATACTTATGATATACGGCGGTGCGATAGATTTCGCCCATGAGATATACAGCGCCTTTTTCGCCTCGGGCAAATATGATGCCGATTTTGAGATTTCGATAGACGAAACCGCAACCCCCACAACCCCGCTTCAGCACTTTTTTGTTGCGTCCGAGCTTACGCGCTGCGGCGTAAAATGCGCGACTGTCGCACCCCGCTTTTGCGGTGAATTCCAAAAGGGCGTGGATTATATCGGCGACCTTAAACAGTTTGAGGAGGAGATGGCGGTTCACAGCACAATCGCGCGCCATTTCGGCTATAAATTAAGCATACATTCGGGCTCGGACAAGTTTTCAACCTTCCCGATTATCGGCGAAAAAAACCGCGGGGTATTCCATGTTAAAACTGCGGGGACAAACTGGCTTGAGGCCATGCGGGTTGTCGCTGTCGCGGACCCATCGCTATACAGACAAATTCACAAATACGCGCTTACTGCCTTTGCGGAGGCATCAACATATTACCATGTAACTACCGACCTTAATAAAATACCCGACATTGATAAAATGTCGGACAGCGAGCTTCCCGAGCTTTTTACCCAAAATGACCCGCGACAGCTTATTCATATAACCTATGGGCTTATTCTGAACAAAAAAACTCCTGATGGTAAGTTTGAATTTAAGGACAGGCTTTATAAGCTGTGGCGTGAAAAGGAAGATTTGTATTCCGATGCCCTATACAGCCATATAGGAAGGCATTTGACCGAACTCGGAGTAGCACGGGTATAATAATTCATTTAAAAGCGGGTGCATAAGCGCCCGCTTTTCATTATGTTTTCATATAGCCAAATTTTCAAGAAGGCTTGCGGTTCTTTCGATAAAGTCCGTCATCTCCTCCCCCGACAGAGAAGAATTGCTTATCCTCGCAAGATCGTAAACCTGACGGCAAATAATATCGCGCTTGTCCTCCGGAAGCGCCGAAAGCCCTTTTATCACTTTGCTTTCGGAGTTCAAAACCAGCGTGTGGCCTTCGGGAAGTTTTGAAGAAGAAAACATTCTCGATATATCGCTCATCCTTCTTATATGCTCCTCCTGCACAATAAGCGCGGGCAGAGGTGTTTTAAGCGGCGAGGTTGTAATCTTCAAGTCATCCTTACCCAAAGCCTTTTTGAATATCCCGATAAGCTCCTCATCATCGGAGGTTTGCTCCGGGACGGTGTCTATCCGTGTAAACTTCCACTGCTCCTTCATCTCAAGGAAGCTAATAAAGTGGATATCGATTAGATGCGGGAAAATGAGGGCGGTTTTACCCTCCTCCTTAATCATTTTTATATACTGCGCCTGCTGTGTTTCGCTTGTGGCATAGAGTATCTGTTTTTCGTTTTTCCCCGCAAATTCGACAAGGCTTACATATTCTCCGTCGGTTGTTTTTGCCTGCATTATGCCTTTCAGCTTTTCGTAAAACTTTTCGTCGCTGAGGCACCCGTATTCGATAAACGGCGCAATGTCCGCCCAGTATCCGTCAAAGCTCTCCTTATCGGACTTGTGCATGGACAAAAGCCTGTCTGCAACCTTTTTGGTTATATGCGCCGCTATCTTCGCAACAATCTCGTCGTTTTGCAGAGCGCTCCTCGATACATTCAACGGAATGTCGGGACAGTCCAAAACGCCCTTTAACAGCATAAGAAATTCGGGTATAATCTCCTTTATGTTGTCGGCAACATATACCTGATTGTTATAAAGCTTTATTTTGCCCTGCGCCGATTCAAAATCATGGGTGAGCTTGGGAAAATACAGTATCCCCTTTAGGTTAAACGGATATTCCACATTAAGATGTATCCAAAACAGAGGGTCGTTAAAATCGCTGAAAACCCTGTGGTAAAACTCTTTATACTCATCGTCGGCGCAATCCGAGGGGGATTTTGCCCACAGCGGGGATATATCGTTAACGCATTTTTCTTCATCATTTAAATAAATCTCATACGGAAGGAACCCGCAGTATTTCAAAAGAATTGAGCGAAGTTTCTCCTTTAACAAAAAGTCGCTTTCAGCCTCTGAAATGTGAAGCGTTATTTTGGTTCCCCTGTCAGTCTTATTGCTTTCCTTCATTGTATATTCCGTTCCGCCGTCGCACCTCCAAAGCACCGCGGGCTCGCCGGTATAAGACTTTGTTTCAAGCTCGACGGAGTCGGCTACCATAAATGCGGAATAAAAGCCAAGCCCGAAATGGCCTATGATACGGCTTTGCTCGTCCTGGTCTTTATACTTCTCCAAAAATTCCTCCGCACTCGAAAACGCAATTTGGTTTATATATTTTTTTACCTCTTCTTCAGTCATTCCGATACCGTTGTCCGTTATCGTTATCGTCTTTGCCTCCCTGTCGCATACTATGTCGATGCGGGGCGTCTCGGAAAACTCAGCCTCGCCCGCCGCGGAAAGCTTTTTAAGCTTTGAAATAGCGTCACAGCCGTTCACAACAAGTTCCCTCAAAAAAATGTCCTTGTCGGAATAAAGCCACTTTTTAATAATGGGAAAGATGTTTTTTGTGTTGACTTTAATGCTTCCTCTGCTCACTTTTAATACCTCCGCATTCAGACAATTGTCCGAGTATTATGATAAATCATTTTAGCAAATTCACATTTTTCTGTCAAGGCGAATATAATTCAAAGAAACGATTTTTTATGAGGTGATTTTTATGATCAGAAACAGAATTATCGCATTTATTTCGGGAGGGAAAAGCTATCCGGATTTAAAGGGGACGGTAACATTTCGGCCGATGATGAACGGAACATTGGTCAGCGCAAGCATTTCGGGACTTCCCGGCAGCAACGGCTTTCACGGCTTTCATCTTCACGAAGGCGGAGAGTGTGACTTTGAACATAATTTCGAAAGCGCAAAGGGGCACTATAACCCCGAAAATAAAAAACATCCCTACCATGCGGGAGATTTTCCTCCGCTTCTTTCGGCAGGCGGGTCGGCTTTTTCGGAGTTTTACACAGACCGCATTACGCCTAACGATGCGGTGGGGAAAACGGTTATTATTCACTCCGCGCCCGACGATTTTCGCACGGACCCCTCGGGAAATTCGGGCAACAGAATCGCATGCGGGGTTGTTAGGAAAATATAATTTATACTGACTTAAAAAGTGTTTTTTTACGGCGAAACCATATACGGACAGGCTTTTTGTATGAACACTAAATTATAATCAGACCTTCCATAAATATTTTTCAAGGTCCACACAGTAAGATTCATCCACCGCAACACCCTCACCTTCGAGAAGCGTTTTTTGAACCTCAATCCCTCCGAAGGCAAAGCCTCCGCTTAAATAGCCCTTGCGGTTTACCACTCTGTGACACGGGATTATTCCGGGGCGGGGGTTTACATGAAGCGCCCACCCGACTACCCTTGCACTCCTCGGCGAGCCGCATTTCGAAGCAATCTGACCGTATGTTGCAACTTTTCCCAACGGGATTTGCATTACAGTTTCATATACCCTTTCAAAAAAATCCACAGAAGCCCCACTCCCTCGCAATTAAGACGATAAATAGAAATCTTTTATTATTATAAGGCTTTTTTAATACTCTGTCAACGAAACACATTGATACGGCAATTTCGCACAATTTAGTGTTTAGGCGTGCAGCGCAATTTCCGATAAATTAAAAAAGCTTTTCGCTTGCGAAAAGCAACCATAATTCTTCATTTTTCATTTTTATTTCTTATTTCGAAAAGCCTGTTTAAGAAAAGAATAATAAATAAAAAACAATGACTGGTCTTATTAAAACCAGTCATTATTTTTTATGCAGTTGACGAAACCTCATTACAATTATTAAACCTTCCTTTTTTATCGACTATGTCATCAATTATTTCTTCTAATGTCAAGGGTGTTACGGAATTATCACTAAGTAATCTGGCGATATTGTAAATCATTTTTTCGGACACGCAGATCTCATTCATCGTCTTTATTTCAGTATATTTGATGCCCTCTCTCCTCTGTGTTTTTACAATTTCTATACCATATGTGGAAATATTTATACTTTCATTTTGAGTTTGATTCTCAATAATATAATACTCAAGCTCAAAAGGCTCTTCCACTCCGTCCGCCACAGACACCGACATAGTTGAAAACAAAAACTTATTCATTTTAATCACCTCCGTTTCAAAAAATATTTGTTTAGCGGAAAATATAATCCGCATGCACTTACACTTACATCAAAAGCCAATGGCCCCGAAAACCACTTCTATCCCCGGACATTTTATTTGAATTTTTATGTACTTTTTTATGATAATTTTTAATGTTTATGCATCACAATTTTTTTGTTTTTTAGGTGACTGCAATAATTATACAATATACAAATACTATATTCTACTGCTTTCCATCGCAAATTAACTAATATTTCGACATTATTCAACATAAAACAACATGTTTTTGTATATATTTGTCGAATTATAATATTTATTTTTTGTATTTTTAATCAGCGTTTTGCATATCTTTGAAATTAATGCATTTTTTCTGAATCTCCGAAATCACCGAAGGAATTATGCTCAAAAGCGCTACAATACCCCACTGAAACACCGTAAGGGGAACAACTTTAAAAAGCCTTGATAACACCGGTACGGCAACTACCGCAACCTGCATAATACAGCAAATGACGAATGCACCTATCAGATAATTGTTTCGTTTTATCCCTGTGGAAAAGACTGATTTTCCGCTTCGAACATCAAACGAATGAACAAGCTGGGAAATGCTTAAAACACAAAACGCCATGGTTCTTCCCGTTACAAGGTCAAATCTTGACATACCGATACTAAAGGCAATAAGCGAAACAAGCCCTATAATACAGCCCTCGAGAAAAATGGTAAGACCGAGCCCGTCCTGAAAAATACCGCTCTTTTTGCTTTTCGGCTTGCAAAGCATTATATCCCTGTCAATCTCATCCATGCCAAGAGCGATTGCGGGGAGGGAGTCGGTAACAAGGTTTACCCACAAAAGCTGTATTGCAAGAAGGGGTGCGGGCCAGCCAAAGAATATCGCAATAAAAATCGTCAGAATTTCGCCTATGTTTGACGAGAGCAGAAAATGCACCGATTTTCTTATATTGTCATATATTCCTCTGCCTTGCCTTACCGCCTCCACTATCGTAGAAAAATTATCATCCGCCAAAACCATATCCGCCGCACCCTTTGCAACCTCCGTACCGTTTATACCCATTGCACAGCCGATGTCGGCGGTCTTGAGCGCGGGTGCGTCATTTACCCCGTCGCCCGTCATTGCAACTATTGCGTTTCTTTTTTGAAAAGCCCTTACGATTCGCAGCTTGTCTTCGGGTGAGACCCTTGCGAATACGCTGTAACCGAATATATCCGCTTCAAGACGATTATCGGGAATCAGCGCAAGCTCCTTCCCCGTTATTGCCCTGTCGCCCGTTCGCATTATCCCAAGCTCATTTGCTATGGCGCATGCGGTGTGAATATGGTCGCCCGTTATCATCACGGTTTTTATTCCCGCCCTACGGCACAGCTTAACCGCCTCCTTAGCCTCAGGCCGGACGGGGTCTGCCGTACCGATAAGTCCGGCGAAAATAAGCCCTCTTTCGGGGTCTTCGGGAACGGCATTTACATCACGGTATGCAACGCCCAAAACCCTAAGCGCATCCTTTGCCATTTCGCTGTTTTGGTCGAGTATTCTTTTTTTCTCCTCATCCGAAACGGCGCATTTTTCAATAAGAACATCGGGCGCACCCTTTGTTATTATTCTGAATCCGCTCCCTGTTTTACACACAACCGTCATTAGCTTTCGCTTCGAATCAAACGGAATTTCCGAAACGCGGGGGATATTCGGTACATTCCCCGCTTTGGCGAGTATCGCCCTTTCGGTCGGGTCGGTACCGTTACAGCACAGCGCCGCAAGGGTTATTGCATTTCCGTCGTCGCAGGCTGTTTTGACAACCGTTATTTTGTTTTGGGTCAAGGTGCCTGTTTTGTCCGAGCATATAACAGATGCGCTTCCGAGCGTTTCCACGGCGGGAAGCTTCCTGATTATTGCGTTTTTGCCCGACATCCTTTTAACGCCTATCGCAAGGACAACCGTCACAATTGCGGGAAGCCCCTCCGGTATTGCCGCAACCGCAAGACTTACCGAGGTCATAAACATATCGAATGCGGGCATTTTCCTCATAAAGCCTAAAATGAAAATGAGTGTGCATATCGCAAGAATTCCCGTTCCCAAAGCCCTGCCTATATCCGCAAGGCGTACCTGGAGCGGTGTTTTGTTGTTTTCGTCCGATGCTATCATTTTAGCAATTCTTCCGACCTGGGTATTCATTCCCGTTTCAACCGCCACAGCCTCCGCCCGCCCGCTTACCACAAGCGTTGTGGCAAAAAGCATGTTGCTTTGGTCGCCTATATGCAGCTTACCTCCGATAGCATCGGCATGCTTATCCTGAGGAAGCGACTCACCGGTAAGCGCCGACTCCTCGGTCTTCAGGTTCGTACATTCGATAATTCGTGCGTCAGCGGCTATGTAATCGCCCGTTTCAAGAATCAATATGTCCCCCGGAACTACATCCTCACATGATACAACCATTATCTCGCCGCCGCGCCTTACCTTTGCGTGAGGGGCTGATAGCTTTTTAAGCGCCTCAATCGCTTTTTCCGCCCTGCTCTCCTGTGCTACGCCGATTACGGCGTTTAAAGTCACAATCGCAAGTATAATTGCCGGATCGGCAAAATCCCTTTCCCCGCGAAGCAGAGACATTAAAAACGAAACAGCAGCCGCCGCCAAAAGAATAATTATCATAAAATCGCCAAGTTGCTGTGTAATTTTTCGGAGGACGGACCTGCCCTCCTTTTGCTCCAAAGCATTTTTTCCGTAAATGCCGAGCCTTAATCCGTGCTCCTCCTTTTCAAGCCCTCTTTTACTTGTTTTAAGATGTTCAAATACCGAATTAACCGTCTGCTCATACCATATCATTTGAATCCTCCGCTCTTAATTATGGTGTAGTATTATACATCTATACTTATGATAGGGTAAAAGCAAATATGCAGGGGTTGTCTTAACCTGTCCATAAATTTTGGCACAACACTTTTCTGACATAAAAAAGCCGTATTTCATAAAATCGAAATACAGCTTTCTTTTATACTCTTAAAATTCTTAAGTTTTTTGTCAAATACTCCTCGGCTTATTGTAAATCTCAATCCCGCCGCAAAGCGTGCTTCCCGCTATCGTTAAAACGGTTCTGGGATTCTGCGGGCTTACCGTCCTGTTTTCACAGCCGCCGAAAACAGGTGTTACGCGAGCCAAAACGCCCCAGTCCTCAGGTACGATTATTTCAATCCCGCCGAAAACGGCATTTACATCCATGTGGCACACGGATAGATTTGTGTCTGCGTTCCGAAGGTCAACCTTAATACCGCCAAAAGCTACATTTAAATCACCGTATTCAAAATTGTTGCTTGAACAAACAAGCTCCGAACCTGAAAAAAACGCATTTGCTTCTATTTTGTTGTCGGCAACCGACATATCCCGATAGCCTGTTTTTCTTTTAAAGATGAATCGCGCGCCTATTAAAATAATCGTTCCGGGCACCAGTATCTTCCACGGATCAAAATCACCCAAAAAACCGGCGTATTTGCACAAAAACAGTTCACCCACAACAACCAAAAATCCGTCCAATGCGCTCACTCTTTTTTTGACAATTATGTTGGATAAACCCATCCCGACCATAAAAAGCGGAATAATATAATGCCAAAGCGTGCCGGTGTCCATAAACCCGAGATTCTGAAGAAGCATGATTACCCCTATCAGAATTACCATCGCTCCGAAAAAGTATCTTGATTTCAAAGCGCTTTAACCCCCTTTATAATAAAAATAATTCAGATAAACAAAAGAAGACTAACGGCCATAACCGCCATTCCTCCTATAAGCCCGTAAACCGTAAGATGTGCCTCGCCATATTCTCTTGCGGTCGGCAACAGCTCGTCCAATGAAATGAAAACCATTATCCCCGCAACAATCGCAAACAACACCCCGAATGTTATGTCATTGAAAAAGCGGGCGAATAAAAGATATCCGATAAGCGCGCCCGCAGGCTCGGCCAGACCCGACATAAAAGACATCCAAAACGCCTTTTTTCTGTTCCCTGTTGCGAAATAGACGGGAATTGATACAGCAAGCCCCTCAGGTATATTATGTAATGCAACCGCAATTGCTATTGCAATTCCGAGCGTTGGCTTTGACAGCGAAGATGTAAAGGTTGCAAGACCCTCGGGGAAATTATGTATCGCAATGGCAAGAGCGCTCATAATCCCCATTCGCATAAGGCTCTTACTGTTTTTTTGCGCTTTGTCCGCCGATTCGTCCATTTCCTCAACCGTATGAAGCTCATGAGGATTCCCCAAAGAAGGCACAAGCCTGTCAATCGCTGCCGCAAGAAGTATGCCTGCGAAAAAAGACAGCACAACCGCCCAGTTCCCGCGCTGAACACCTAATCCGGCAACAAGGCTGTTCTTTGCCTTTGCGAAAATGTCAATCATCGAAACATATATCATTACGCCTGCAGAAAAACCGAGGGTTACGGAAAGAAACCTCTTGTTTGTCTTTTTGCTTAAAAGCGCTATTAAACTTCCGATCCCTGTGGAAAGCCCCGCAAACAAGGTCAGGCCAAACGCAAACAATACAGCTTTTGCATCCATTCGAGAAGCACCTCCGTAAGGAACACTGTTTTGCAACTTCAATTATATGAATTATTTTCCTTTAAGTCAACAAATATTTTTAAGACTCCCGCCCGATTCCGAAACGGTCCGCGCTTTAACGCGGCTTTTTTTGTATTAAATTAAACTTTTCTGTTTATTTATACAAACTCATTTGGTTATTTTTATGCAAATTTTTTATGTATTTTCGTTGATTTTTGTCAATTTTTATGATATGATTATAATTATAAGAGAGGTTTTATGCCATACTTTATAAAGGTTTTTTTGATAGAATTATAATATCGCTTAAGGATTGGTATCTGACATGATTAAAAAAACAAGGCATAGCTTCATCAAAGTAAAATTAAATATTATTCTTTTTGTTTTTTCCCTTTTTATTTTCCATGCCCACTCTCTTACCCATGCGGTTTCCGAAGATAAGAGCATTAACACGCGCTCCGATATTTCAGACAGTGTCTTATCTTTAAAACAATTCAATCAGCATCAGCCCGACTTCACGGATGAAGAAATCGAATACATTGCAAAGAGCAAAAAAATCAGGGCTGTTTATGATCCTAACTGGTTCCCGTTCGAATATACCGATACAAGCCTGGGTGTCTTTTCGGGTGCATCGGCATCAATTTTTGAACTTATATCCATATATTCCGGACTTGAATTCGAATTTATACCCGTTGAGGACGCAAATCTTCGGTTTAGAATGGTTAACGAAGGCTATGCCGATGTAATTTGCGGTGTTTTGTGGGGCGGATCGGAATATCCGGGGCTTACACTTACCAAACCGTACTGCGAATGTCCTCTTGTCCTTATCGGTAATTATAACACGGTCATTGACGAGGATACTACTCTTTTGCTTTCGCAAAATCGTTCTCCCATGAAAAGCTACATAAACTCAAAATACCCGAACCTTAATATAGATACATCACATACAATCAGCGAATGTATTGAGATAATCAAAACGCAGAATAATGCCGTATTGGTTGCAAACTCGTATACTGCCAACGCAATTCTTTTAAACATCGAAAACAAAGCACTTAAGGCTGTTTCCATAACCAATGATTCATATCCTATCAGCATAGGGCTTCCTTACAATGCAAATCCTGTCCTGCTTTCAATTCTGAACAAGTCCGTATCGCAAATATCAGAGTCCGATAAAAACCATTTGATGCTTGATGCAAATGCGCTTATTGCTCAAAACATTTCTGTTTTTTCCATATTAAAAATGTATTTCATACCTATACTTATATCGCTTATTACGCTTATTCTTTCTTTTATCGCAATGTGTGTGCACAACAAAAGAAAAGGCTTTAAGAATCTTATGCATTTAGCATTTACAGACCCTCTTACGGGAGGCGACAGCCTTGCAAAATTCAAGTCTGATGCCGAAGAACTTTTTTCAAAAAACGGAACTTCGGGTTATTCAATCGTCAGTCTTGATATAGACAGGTTCAAGTATATTAACGATATATACGGGTATACCGAGGGTGACAATGTTTTAAGAAATATCCACTCCATATTAAACTCCCATATCACGGAGGGAGAGCTTTGCGCAAGGGTTTCTTCCGACTGGTTTGTTCTTCTTTTGAGATCCTCCCGCCGGAAAGTGCTGACCAAGAGGATTGAGACAATATTTGATGAGGTTTCGAGGTATAAACGCTCTGATGAAAGCCCTTACAACATTGTTTTAAAGTGCGGTATTTACATAGCAAGCTCTAAGGACAGCGACATAAATATTATGCTTGACAAAGCGTTCATGACAAGGGGTTCCGTAAAGCCGGGGCACAAAAGCGCTCTTGCCTTTTACAGTGATTCTCTCAAAAACAGAATGTTCAACGAAAAGGCAATCGAAAATCAAATGCAGAAGGCTGTCGAAAACAATGAGTTTATTATATACCTGCAACCGAAATACGACCTTAAAACATACAATATTTCAGGTGCGGAAGCCCTTGTGCGCTGGAGGCGGACAAACAAGGACATAATGAATCCCGAGGAGTTTATACCGATTTTTGAAAGAAACGGATTTATAATTCTGCTTGATTTGTATGTTTTTGAATCGGTCTGCAAGCAAATCCGCAAGTGGATTGACCGGGGCAGTGCGCCGATTAAAATTTCGTCCAACATTTCACGGGTTAACCTGACACAGCCTGATTTTATCGAAAAGTATAAGGCAATCATCGAAAAATACAATGTTCCGCCGGAGTATCTTGAGCTTGAACTTACCGAAAGCGCAATTCTCGAAAATTATGAGGCGCTTGAGGTTATTGTCGATAAAATTAAGAAAATGGGTGTTTCGATTTCCATCGACGACTTCGGAAGCGGTTACTCCTCTCTTTCCATTATAGCAACGATACCCATTGATACTCTTAAAATCGACAGAAATTTTATACTGAAAAACTATGATACCGCAAACGGAAGAATAGTCATTAAGAAAATTGTCGAGCTTGCAAAGGAGCTTAAGCTTACCGTTGTTACCGAGGGTGTTGAAACAATGGAGCAGGAGGATTTTCTTCGCAGCATAGGTTGCGACATTGCGCAGGGCTTTATGTTCTCCGCGCCTGTTCCCATTAACGATTTTAACAGATTCCTTTCCGAGTATGACCCTCAGATTCTTAAAAGCCAGAGAATTAAAGGCGGTAGCTTTTCGGTGTAGAAAATATGCCGTGCTTGTCATACAAATCTTATGATAATTGGAAAAAACGACCGACCTGCTCGCTTGCAGGTCGGTCGTCCTTTATTTTTCAAGTTATTTTAAGCCGCTTTCGTATGCCTGTATCATCTTTTTAACCATCTGTCCGCCAACCGAGCCTGCCTGTTTTGATGTCAGGTCGCCGTTATAACCGGCCTTTAGTGTTACGCCTACCTCGGAAGCTGATTCCATCTTAAATCTGTTAAGTGCATCCCTTGCCTGGGGTACAAGTGTTCTGTTGTTGTTTGCCATATAAGTGCATCTCCTTTATCATTTTTTTTACTTTGCAATAGTATTTTAAACCGACAAAGGATTTATATACTGGAAATATTTTTATATTAATAAATTTCGCGCAATTTAATTATTAACAAAAGCAAAAAGCTGACCCATTGGCTACGGGTCAGCTTTCAATATATTATATTCTTTGATTCAAATACATTCAGCGGGCTCGGGATCGGATTCAAGCGAAATTTTAGATATCGAAACCTCATACGCCGTTTTTGTAACCGTTTCGTCCTCGCATATTTTTTTCTGATACTCCCTGCTTTGTATTCTCCCCTTAATCGCAACCTTGTCGCCTACTTGAAGCGAGCCTGCGAATTTTGAATTTCTGCCCCATGCGATACACGGTATGTAATCCGACTTGTTATATGTCCTGTTTACGGCAACCAAAAGGTCTGTTATTTCCCTCCCGAACGGAGTTGTCCGATAAACAGGCTGTTTACAAATAAAGCCTATAAGGTTAATTTCGTTTATGCATCGTTTTGCCTCGTCCTCCGTTTCGATATCACAAAGCCTTTCACATTGCTCCGCCGGTAAGATTTCCTTTGCAAAAACGGTAAGCTTAAGCTTGTTTCCGACATCGGTATAATTGTTGTAAGAGCGAAACTGTCCGATTATGTACACATTATCGCCCGGCTTAAAATTCTTGCCGTATGTAAGCTGTTCGGATGCTGTAATTATAATGATATCCGATACTCCCGAAAGTCTTGCTATATCAAGAGAGAAATTATAAAATTTTTCGTAATAAACCTCATGGCTGAATACAAACTCCGTGCATATTTTTCCGACAAGTACGACGCTGTTGTTTGTCTGTAAGTTCTGCAAGGCTGGTCACTCTCCGTTCAATCGTATGTTTTGTAATATGTTTATTCAACAAATGTTAAAATATGCCATTTCAAAACCGAAAACGAACTCAGAACACAAACTCCGAAAGTCTGTCAAGCGACACGCCGCTGATAAGCAGAACGGCAGACATAAGCAGTATCATTTCCGCATCAATTTCTCCGCTTATATAAACGGAAAACTCCTGAGGCTCTATTACCCTGCCGTCCAAATCGGTTATCGAACGCTGCAGGCACAAAACGACCTTACTCTCCTCAATGCTTGACACGGTAAGTGTCGCCCTGCTGTTAAGTCCATAGGTGACCACATAGGCTTCTTTGTCAATAAGGACATTTGTCGAAGATGTAATGTCCGTATTGACCAATACAATTCTGCCGGATTTTCCGTAGCCTTCCATATAAACACCCCACAGCCATATCTTGTGCAGATATTCGGTTTTATATGCAGATAAAAGGCTTTATACGGTTGCACATATAAATAAAAAATAACATAATATATAATAGATTTCGGGGGGCCTTAAAAAACACGCCTTAATGCCATGAAATGCGGAAAAAAGGCAGTTGCGGACAACATGTCGTATTGTATCGGCTTGTAACTCATCCCGACAGGAGGTATTAAAGACTTGAATAAAAAAATATTTATCATCGGAGGGGATTTGCGTCAGGTTAATGTTGCAAATATGCTTTCCGATTATCAATACAAAGTGAGCGTATTCGGATTCGGCAAAAATATGGACTTTGCAAAGGGAGTGAAGGTTGAAAAAACGCTTGAGAACGGCCTTTCGGATGCGGATATTATTGTATTGCCGCTTCCTTGCTGTGTTGACAATGAAACGGTAAATATGCCGATGTCCGACGATGTGGTTTTGATATCGGAGCTGTTTAAAGCGGTAAATAAGAATCAGATAATAGTAGCGGGAATGGTCAGTGAAAAAATTGCGGAGCTTGCTAAAATATATAACATATACATAGCAGACTATTTTAAGCGTGAAGAGCTTGAAATATCCAACGCTATACCGACTGTTGAGGGCGCTATTCAAATAGCAATGGAGGAAACGCCCTTTACCATACACAACAGTCGCTGTCTGGTTGTCGGCTATGGAAGGATAGGCAGGCTTCTTTGTGCGGCGCTTAAAAGCCTTGGCGCCGATGTAACCGTTTCCGCAAGAAAATGCTCGGATTTCGCATGGATAAATGCCTTCTCGTATCACTGCGTTCACACCTCACAGCTTGAAAAAGCAATATCCGATATGGATATTGTTTTTAACACGGTACCCCATCCCGTGCTTGACAAAACGGTATTGGAAAAAGTAAGCCCCGATTGCTTAATAATAGATTTGGCAAGCAAGCCGGGCGGAGTCGATTTCGAAGCGGCGTCAATGCTCGGACGAAAAGTAATATGGGCGCTGTCGCTTCCGGGTAAGGTAGCTCCCGTTACGGCAGGAAAAATGATAACCGAGACAATAATTAACCTGTTGGAAGAACTGGGGGTGTAAAGATTGGAACTTAAGAATGCGAGAATCGGATTTGCACTTACCGGCTCGTTTTGTACCATACCCGATATGCTTGTAACGCTTGAAGAGCTTGTCGGGCTTTGTGCGGATGTTATTCCGATAATGTCGGAAATAGTATATACAACGGATACCCGTTTTTTCAATGCGAAAGATTTAATAAGACATGTTGAGGAAATAACCAAAAAGGAGGTTATACACTCAATTAAAGCGGCGGAGCCGATCGGTCCGCAAAAGCTTATGGATGCGCTTGTAATCGCGCCCTGTACAGGCAACACCCTCTCGAAAATCGCAAACGGAATAAATGACACCACGGTAACCATGGCGTCAAAGGCACATCTTCGAAACAAAAGACCTCTTATTATTGCCGTTTCCACAAATGACGGACTTGGAATAAACGCAAAAAACATCGGACAGCTCTTAAGCGTAAAAAATATATTTTTTGTCCCGTTTTCACAGGATGATGCGGTTAAAAAGCCAAACTCGCTTATAGCGAAGCCCGAGCTTGTAATTCCGACGATTGCGGAAGCGCTAAAAGGCGAACAGCTGCAACCCGTTTTATATAACATCCCTGTATAATACGCCATTGCGTTTGTTTTTTGTTTACAAGACAGCATATGTTTGGTATAATAAGCCAAGAGGTGAAAAATTTGAGCCGTTTTACTCCGACCGAATATGTAAACAGTATATATGATATAGATATTACAAAACTGAAAAATGACGGAATCAAGGTTTTGGTATTGGATATCGACAATACCCTGGTCCCCGCCAAAGTAAGAGTTCCGACGGAATTTGTACTTAAGTGGATTGAGGAGGCAAAGGCTATCGGCTTGGAGGTTATACTGCTTTCGAACAATTCCAAGGGGCGTGTCGATGAATTTAACAGCACCCTCGGGCTTTACGCTATACATAGAGCGTACAAGCCTCTTAAAAGGTGCTTTAACCGGATTATGGAAAAATACGGTGTTACAAGGTGTGAAATATGTATGATAGGCGACCAGATTTTTACCGATATATGGGGCGCCAACAATGCGGGTGTAATGTCGATACTGGTTATGCCGATGTCTGCGGAGGAGGGTCTGGGAATACGGTTTAAAAGGATAATCGAAAACATTGTGATTAAAAAACACAGGAAGGACACATACTGTCTTATAGGCAACCCTGTTGCGCACAGCAAGTCGCCCGTTTTGCATGAGGCGGTATATAAATATTACGGCATAAATGCCAGATACCTGCTTTGCCGCGTAAGGCGAGAGGATTTGGGCTGTACGGTGGCGCAATTCAAAAGAACGGGTGTAAAGGGGTTTAACATTACAGTGCCCTACAAGCAGGATATCATACCTTTTTTAGACAGCGTTACCGAACACGCAAAGAAAATCGGCTCGGTAAACACGGTTAAAATTGAGGGCGGAAAAACGGTGGGCTACAATACTGACGGTGACGGATTTGTAAAACAGCTTTTGTCCGACAATACGGAAATAGCGGACAAGCGCATTAAGATGATCGGCGCGGGGGGCTCCGCTCCCGCTCTGGTATATGCGCTTATATCACAGGGCGCGAAAAGCATTATCATATATAACAGAACCTTTCAAAAGGCCGAGGATATCGCAAGCGGATATGAAAATGTTTATGCAAAGCCTCTTTGCGATTTTACCGCGGATGAGTGCGACATACTTATAAACACAACCTCGGTGGGTCTTTCGCCCGACCGGGATAAATCTCCTGTCGAAAGCCTTGACGGAATATCCGAAAGCACGGTGGTATACGACATTATATACAGCCCGCCTGTTACGAAATTTATGGAGATGGCGCAAAAGAAAGGGTGCAAGGCATACAACGGCTTGAAAACCCTTGTTTATCAGGGGCTTATTGCGGACGAAATATGGTTTTCACGGGACATAACAGACGATACCCTCGTAGAAGGTATTTTAAGGGAGATGAAGGACAAAAGGTGAGTACAAAAATAAGGTTCGGTACCGCGGGAAACCCCGAAAGCTTTTATGAAAAAGGAGGAAAATCCTCGCTCGAAATGCCGAAATGGCTTTCGGATATGGGTCTTAGCGCATACGAATATCAATGCGGAAGGGGCGTCAAAATATCCTCCGAAAGCGCAAAGGCGCTGAGGAAAGAGGCGAAAAAGCACGGGGTTAGTTTAAGCGTTCACTCACCGTATTATATAAATATATCGTCGGACGACGATGCGAAAATCGAAAGCTCGATGAATTATATAATGCAGTCCGCAAGGGCGGCGGCAAATATGGGTGCAAAGCGAATCGTCCTGCACATGGGCTCTGCGGGGAAAATGACAAGAAGGGCGGCAATGGAAATATCAAAGCGGACGGTTTTGCGCGCGCTTTCGGAAATGGACAACGAAGGGCTCGGCGATATAAGCCTGTGCCCGGAAACAATGGGCAAGATAAACCGAATGGGAACTCTCGACGAGGTTTTGGAGCTTTGCAGGCTTGACGAGAGGCTTATCCCCACAATAGATTTCGGTCATCTTAATTCAAGAGGCCTCGGAAATCTTGTAACCGTCGAAGATTTTCGGGAGGTTACCGCAAGGATTAAAAAGGTTTTGGGCGGTTACAGGGCGAAAAACTTTCATACCCATTTCAGTAAAATAGAGTTTACAAGCGCCGGAGAAAAAAGGCATCTGACTTTTGCCGCTACCGAATACGGCCCCGAATTCGGGCCTTTTGCAAAGGTTTTGGTAGAGGACGGGCTTACCCCCGTAATAATATGCGAGTCGGCGGGCACTCAGGCTGAGGACGCCGCCGAAATGAAAAGAATCTATGAGGAGGCGTTAAAAAATGCGGATAATGGTGATAAACGGACCGAATCTTAATATGCTCGGAACCCGTGAGCCCCAGACCTACGGACAGGAAACTCTTGAGTCCGTCAACGAAAGAATCAAAAGGCGCGCCGAGCAGCGCGGCCTTTCGGCTGACTTTTTCCAGTCCAACGACGAGGGCGAGCTTGTGAGCAAAATACAGTCCTGCCGTGAGGGGTATGACGGAATTATTATCAATGCGGGGGCATATACCCATTACAGCTATGCCATTCGCGACGCTATAACGGCGGTGGGAGTGCCGACCGTTGAGGTGCATATTTCAAACATATATGCCCGTGAGGAATTCAGGCAAACATCCGTTATTTCGGCAGTTTGCCGCGGGATTATTTGCGGCTTCGGAACAAACGGTTATCTTCTTGCCGTAGATGCTCTTGCGGAGCTTTCGAAATGAGAGTAAAAGCGGTACAGGAAATACTTAAAAAGCATGGAACGGACGGTATTCTCATCACCTCAACGGAAAACAGGCGCTATGTAAGCGGGTTTACGGGCGGCGACGGCATTATTCTTATAACGCTGTCGGATTCCGTGCTTTTTGTCGACGGACGGTACACAATTCAGGCACAGCTTGAGGCAAAGGAGTTTACGGTAATCACCTTTAAAACAAAGCCGTACGGTCTTTTGAAGGATTACAACTTAAAAAACCTGTTTATAGAGGATACAAAGCTTCCGCTTTCGGATTATAAGTCATTAAAGGAAACTCTTTTGGGAACCTGCTTTCACAACGGCTCATGGGTTTTGGACGAGCTACGTATGATAAAATCACCAGACGAGGCGGAAAAAATAAAAAAGGCGGCCGAAATTGCCGACAACGCCTTTTCTCATATACTAAATTTCATAAAAGAGGGAATGAGCGAAAGGGATATTGCCCTTGAGCTTGAGTTTTTTATGCGCAGCAGGGGGGCGGAGGGTATTTCGTTTGACACAATCATCGCCTCCGCCGAGAGAAGCGCGCTTCCTCACGCCTCTTTGACCGACAGAAAAATTGCTTTAGGCGATGTACTGCTTATAGATTTCGGCTGTAAATTCGAGGGCTATTGCTCCGACATGACAAGAACCGTTGCGGTGGGAAAAGCCTCCGATGAGTTTAAAAAGGTTTATAAAACCGCTCTCACCGCGCAAAACGAGGCGCTGTCCAATATAAAGGCGGGTGCGCCCTGCCGTGATATTGATGCCTATGCGCGCAGGGTGATTGAGAGTGCGGGCTATGGCGCGTATTTTGCACATTCACTCGGTCACGGGGTCGGACTTAATGTGCATGAAAAGCCCGTTGTTTCCACCGGCTCGGACGGGGTTTTATGCTCAGGCAATGTAATAACTGTCGAGCCCGGCATATACCTTCAAAATAAATTCGGCGTAAGGATTGAGGATTTGGTTTTGGTTACGGATACGGGTTTTGATAATTTCACACATTCCCCGAAAGAGCTTATAATCATATAACGGCAACCTTCTGACATACCGTAATGCCTCTTGCTGTCTATCCCCTATTTATATACGGAAGGTATCGGGGCTTTTGTTGGCGGCTTCGGTGCCTGCAAGGCTTTTGATTGCCATCCTTCTTCCTCTTCCGTATATATTTCTTTCAAACTAAAAACGCGAAAACAGTCATCGGTAAGCCTTTTTTCGCAATAACATTATACACTTAAAAATTTTTCTTGAATTTTTTTTGATTATAGTATAAAATGTATGCGACTTAAATGTATGAAGTAATATTATAAACGGAGGTATTTCCAATGATATCAGCGGGAGAATTCAGGAACGGAGTCACATTCGAATTGGACGGCAATGTCTATCAGGTAGTGGAGTTTCAGCATGTTAAGCCGGGCAAGGGCGCTGCTTTTGTAAGAACCAGACTTAAAGATATTATTAACGGCGCTACGGTTGAAAAGACCTTCAGACCCACCGACAAGATGCCCAAGGCGCATATTGAGCGCAAGGATATGGAATACTCTTATAATGACGGCGGCCTTTACTATTTTATGGACAAGGAAACCTTTGAGCTTGTACCCATCAACGCCAGCGAGATCGGCGATGCGCTTAAGTTTGTCAAGGAAAACGAAACAGTCAAGATTTTAAGCTACAAAGGTTCGATATTCGGTATTGAGCCTCCGAACTTTGTGGAGCTTGTGGTTACGGATACGGAGCCGGGTGTCAGAGGCGACACGGCGCAGGGCGCGACAAAGCCGGCAACGCTTGAAACAGGTGCAACAATAAGCGTTCCGCTTTTTATAAATCAGGGTGACAGGATCCGTATCGACACAAGAACCGGCGAATATATGGAGCGTGCATAAGCCAAAGAAATTATATTTTAGGAGGACAAAGGAATGTCAATTATTTCAGAAAAGGTATCATATCTGCGTGGTCTTGCCGAGGGTATGAAATTAAACACTGAAAGTAACGAGGGAAAGCTTATTTCCGAGATACTGGGTGTTTTGGACGAGGTTGCGGAAGATATTAAGTATCTTGAAGACTCCCAGGAGGAGCTTTTCGACAGAGTGTATGAGCTTGAGGAAGATGTTTACGACAATGAATACGAATACGACTACTATAATAACGAGGATGACGACGGCTACTGTCTTAAATGCCCCAACTGCAACGACGAGTTTGTTTTAGGCTCCGACGAGTTTGAGAGCGACGATGATATTATATGCCCGCGCTGCGGCGAGACTATTGAGTTCGACTGTGACTGTGACGACTGTGATGACAGCGAATAACAAGCATAAAAAGCAGTTTTTGCCGTTTATTATAGCGCTTGTTGCCGTTTGTGCCGACCAGTATACGAAAACGCTTGCGCGCACAGAGCTTTCGGGGGGAAGCGTGCCTGTTGTCGAGGGCGTGTTCCATTTAACCTATGTCGAAAACACGGGCGCCGCCTTCGGAATCTTTCAAAACTCCAACGGTTTTTTTATCGTTTTGGTGTCGGCGATACTACTCGGAATAATTGTTTCGCTTTATCTTTTAAAGCCCCAAAGCCTTCTTTTGAAGATAAGCGCGGGGCTTGTAATGGGCGGTGCGGCGGGCAATCTTATCGACAGGGTTTTCCGCGGTTTTGTCGTTGATTTTCTGGATTTTCGCATTATACGCTACCCCGTTTTTAACCTTGCCGATATGCTTGTGGTTACGGGCGCGGCGCTTATATGCGTACACCTCATATTCTTTGAACGGAAAGAGGAATCCGAAAGTGCGGACATTTAGGCTTATATCCGTTCCCGACATCCGTATAGACAGGTTTATTTCCGAAAATGTGCCGTCGCTGTCACGCTCTTATGCTCAAAGGCTGATAGACGACGGTTTTGTTTTGGTGGACAAAAAAAGCGTAAAGCGAAATTATGTTCTAAAAAGCGGTCAGGAGATAGAAATCTCCGTTCCCGACCCAAAGCCCCTCACGGCACAGGCGGAGGAAATTCCGCTTGACATACTCTATGAGGACGACTGGCTTTTGGTTGTGAACAAGCCGCAGGGAATGGTTGTTCACCCCGCCGCGGGGAACTTTAGCGGAACACTTGTAAATGCGCTTATAAGTCATTGCGGCGATTCGCTTTCGCAGATAAACGGAGTAATACGCCCGGGGATTGTTCACAGGCTCGACAAGGACACAAGCGGGCTTTTGCTTGTCGCCAAAAACGACAGGGCGCATATTGACCTTTCGCGCCAGATAAAAGAACATACGGTTACAAGAAAATATATCGCCATCGTCCACGGCAACATAACCTCAGATTGCGGCACTGTCGACAGACCAATCGGCAGGCACCCGACGGATCGCAAAAAGATGAGCGTATCGGCAAAAGTGTCGCGCAATGCCGTTACCCATTACAGGGTTTTACAGAGGTTCGGGAAATATACATACATCGAATGTATCCTCGAAACGGGCAGAACACATCAGATAAGGGTTCACCTTTCAAGCCTCGGACACCCCGTGCTGGGCGACAAGGTTTACGGTGCGAAAAAAGAAAAATTTGATTTAAAGGGGCAGATGCTACATGCAAAGGTTTTGGGCTTTACACACCCGAAAACCGCGGAATATATGGAGTTTGACGGCGGCGTACCCCAACGCTTCGAAAAAATATTAAAATTGTTGTAAAAAAGTATGGACAAACCCTGTTTAATGTGTTATATTAGGTAAAAGTAAACCTTTAAATTAGTCCTGTGAGGCTGATAAGGTGAAAATATTATAGGGATATTTGTATATTTTTATAAGTATTTAATCCTTATCCGTTCTTGCGGATAAGGATTTTTTGTATGTGGGGGTTTTATAATGTCTGAAAATACCGTTGTTATGGACGAGCAGGCAATGCAGCGCGCGATTTCGAGAATAGCTTATGAAATTATCGAGCGCAACCGCGGAACCCAAAATCTTGCGATTATCGGGATTCAGCGCAGGGGCGTTGTGCTTGCAAAAAGGATAGCGGAAAAAATCAGGGAAGCTGAGGGCGCGGAGGTACCCGTCGGAATCGTTGACATAACGCTTTATCGCGACGACCTTTCCCTTCTTTCAAAGCACCCCATCATAAACGGCACCGACATACATTTTCCGGTAGAGGGCAAAATAATTGTTTTGGTTGATGATGTTCTTTTTACGGGGCGCACGGTCAGGGCGGCTATTGACGCGGTTTTGGATTTCGGAAGGCCGAAGGCTGTCCAGCTTGCGGTATTGGTTGACAGAGGTCACAGAGAGCTCCCGATTTCTGCGGATTTCAGAGGTAAAAACCTTCCGACCTCAAGCAGTGAAATAGTACAGGTGTATGTAACGGAGTTTGACGGTGAAAATAAGGTTACCATTAACAAGGCGGTGAAGGATAATGCTTGACGGAATGAAGGACCTTCTCGGACTCCGGGATTTAAGCGCGGAGCAAATCGAAAAAATACTCGAAACCGCAAAGGCGATGAAATTCGTACTTTCGCAAAAGAATAAAAAGACGGCGCACCTGCTCGGAAAGTCGGTCGTTACACTCTTTTACGAAAACAGCACAAGAACCCGTCTTTCGTTTGAGCTTGCGTCAAAATACCTCGGCGGATTTTCCTCCGGCGTATCGGTCGGTGTAAGCAGTGTTGCAAAGGGCGAAACCCTGATAGATACCGTAAGGACGATAGATGCAATGGGAACCGATGCAATCGTTATAAGACATTCAATGTCGGGGGCGGCGCATCTTGCGGCGAAAAATGCCAGGGCAAGCGTTATAAATGCGGGCGACGGAATGAACGAACACCCCACGCAGGCACTTCTCGATATGTTCACCATGAAGGAAAAGAAGGGCGGAATAAAAGGACTTAAGGTTGCGATAGTCGGCGACATAGCCCACAGCAGAGTTGCAAGAAGCAATATATGGGGACTTACAAAGCTCGGCGCAAAGGTTTCGCTGGGCGGGCCGCTTACGCTTATCCCTCCCGAAATAGAATGTATGGGCGTTAAGGTGTACGGGAGCGTGCATGAGGCGATTATTGACGCCGATGTTGTAATGGGGCTTCGGATTCAGACAGAGCGCCAAAAAAGCGGGCTTTTCCCCACAATCGGCGAGTACTCACGCTTTTTCGGTATTGACGAAAAACGCCTTTCCCTTGCAAGGCCCGATGCGCTTTTACTGCACCCCGGCCCTGTCAACAGAGGGGTAGAGCTTTCGAGCGCCGTTGTACG
Source organism: Firmicutes bacterium ADurb.Bin193 (assembly GCA_002070105.1). Lineage (GTDB taxonomy): Bacteria > Bacillota > Clostridia > Monoglobales > Firm-18 > MWCQ01. Next base: position 66,655 of record MWCQ01000009.1, read on the forward strand.
ATGCCCGCAGTCGCTTATTGAAGAGCAGGTCACAAACGGCGTTGCGGTAAGGATGGCGGTTTTGTATCTTTTCACAAAAAGAGGTGAAGAGGAATGAGAATACTTATTAAGAACGGACGGGTTATAGACCCGAAAAACGGCATAGACGATGTTTTGGACATATATATCGACAACAAAATTATCGAGGAGGTCGGAAAAGACCTTGATTACAGCGGTGCCGACATTGAGGAGATTGATGCAAGCGGAAAAATCGTTGCGCCCGGTCTGGTTGATATGCACTGTCACCTGCGTGACCCCGGTCAGGAGTATAAAGAGGATATTGAGTCGGGAACGAAAAGCGCGGCGATGGGCGGGTTTACCTCGGTTGCATGTATGCCCAATACGGAGCCCGTTATCGACAATGTAGCGGTTGTGGAGTATATAAAATCCAAAAGCGAGAGTGTCGGCTCTGTCAATGTTTTCCCGATAGGCGCAATATCAAAGGGCTTAAAGGGTGAAGAGCTTGCCCCGATCGGCGAGCTTAAATTCGCGGGCGTCGTTGCCGTTTCTGACGACGGCAACCCTGTTACAAGCCCGTCGTTTATGCGCAATGCACTTATATATGCGAAAAATTTCGATACCCCCGTAATATCTCACTGCGAGGTTAAGTCGCTTTCGGACGGCTGTATGAATGAGGGGTATGTTTCGACAATCCTCGGACTTCGGGGAATAAGCCGTGCGGCAGAGGAGATTATGGTATCCCGTGATATAATTCTTGCAAAAACAACGGAGGCAAGCGTGCATATTGCGCATGTGTCCACAAGAGGCTCGGTCGAGCTTGTGCGCCGTGCGAAGGCTGATGGCGCACAGGTAACCTGCGAGACCTGTCCCCACTACTTCACTCTTACGGAGGAGGCGGTTATGGGGTACAACACAAATGCCAAAATGAACCCGCCGCTTCGTACCGACGACGATGTAAAAGCAATAATCGAAGGATTAAAAGACGGCACGATTGATGCAATCGCCACCGACCATGCCCCGCACCATTTTGACGAAAAAGACTGCGAGTTTGACAGGGCGAAAAACGGAATTGTCGGTTTTGAAACCGCTTTGTCGCTCGGAATAACATACCTTGTCAAAACAGGCGCGCTCACAATGAGCGGGCTTATAGATAAAATGTCCTATTCACCCTCGCGGATTCTCGGTATAGGCAAGGGCTCACTCTGTGAAAAGACCGCAGCCGACATTGTAATAATAGACGAAAATTCAGAGTGGACGGTTGATGTAAACAGCTTTTACTCCAAAAGCAAAAATTCACCTTTTGACGGCTTTAAGCTCTGCGGTAAGGTTGTATACACCATTGTCGGAGGCAGGGTTGTTGTGCGGGACGGAATTTTAATGTAATAAAGTGTTTAAGGGGGCATAGCGCAGTGTCGATTGACAGGCTTATAGAAAAGATCAAAGAAAAAAACAACCCTACGGTTGCGGGGCTTGACCCTAAACTCGAGTATGTTCCGAAATATATAACAGATGAAGCATTCGAAAAGTTCGGAAGAAATACAAAGGGCGCGGCGGAGGCGATATGGCAGTTTAACCGAAGGCTTATTGACTCGCTTTGTGATATCGTACCCGCAGTAAAGCCTCAATCCGCGTACTATGAAATGTACGGATGGGAGGGCGTTTGTACGCTTCGGAAAACCATTGACTATGCCCAAAGCAAGGGGCTTTATGTTATAGCCGATGTTAAGAGAAACGATATAGGCACAACCGCCGAGGCGTATGCAAGGGCATATCTGGGCGATATTTCCCTCGGCGAGGGGGTTACGGCAACGGCATTTAATGCGGATGCCGCAACGGTAAACGGATACCTCGGAAGTGACGGAATCCTGCCCTTTCTCTCTTTTGACAAAAGCATATTCGTGCTTGTAAAAACCTCAAACCCCTCATCGGGCGAGCTTCAGGACCTTAAGCTTGAAAGCGGTGAGCGCATATATGAGTATATGGCTTCTCTTGTGAAAAAATGGGGTGAGGCCCATATCGGAAAGCACGGATATTCAAATGTTGGCGCGGTTGTGGGCGCAACCTATCCCGAGGAACTTACCCTTCTTCGCAAAAGTATGCCAAAAACATATTTCCTTGTCCCCGGCTACGGTGCACAGGGCGCAAAGGCGGCGGACATTGCGGCGGCATTTAACGGCGACGGGCTTGGCGCGGTAATAAACGCCTCCCGTTCGATAATGTGCGCATACAAAAAAGAAGGCTGTGCCGAAGAGGATTTTGCAAAGGCGGCAAGGAATGAGGCAATAGGAATGAGAGACGACATAAGAGGTTTTATGTAAAGAATCGCAAATCGGCTGTTTTATAAGTATAATTATTGCGCATTATCAGGCTCACGGTAAGCGTGCAAAATATAATTATTTAATTTTGTGAGCGGAAAGGTTAATGATACTTTATATGAAAGCATATTTGGTTTTGGAGGACGGCAGCGTCTATGAGGGTAACGGCGTCGGCGCCGAGGGAACGGCAGTCGGCGAGGTTGTTTTCAACACTTCTATGACCGGATATCAGGAGGCTCTTACCGACCCTTCCTACTACGGGCAGATTGTGACGATGACATATCCGCTTATAGGAAATTACGGCGTTAATGACGAGGACAACGAATCGGACAAGGTTCAGGTAAGCGGTTTTATTGTAAGGGAGCTTTGCCGCGCGCCGTCAAACTGGAGAATGACGGGTACCCTTGAGGATTATTTGAAAAAGCATAAAATCGTTGCGATAGAAGGCATCGACACGCGCGAGCTTACGAAAAAGATACGCGAAAAAGGGGTTATGAACGGCGTTATTTCCACCGACCCCGACTTTAAGCCGAAAGACTATATCGATAGGATAAAAAGCTATAAAATAACCGATGCGGTAAAAAACACAACCTGCGAAAAGCCTTACGAGGTGCCCTGCGAAAACGCAAAATACAGGGTTGCGCTTTTGGACCTCGGCGCAAAGCGCAATATCCTGCGAAAGCTTACTAAATTCGCCTGCGCCGTAACGGTATTCCCCGCATACACGCCGCCGGAGAAAATTATAAAGGGCGGATTTGACGGCGTAATGCTGTCAAACGGGCCTGGCGATCCGAAGGAATGTACGGAGATTATAGAAAACATCAGGGTTTTGCAAAAAAGCAAAATCCCGATTTTCGGAATATGCCTCGGTCATCAGCTTGTCGCGCTTGCAAACGGGCTTGACACGCGAAAAATGAAGTACGGTCACAGAGGCTCCAACCACCCCGTTACCCACTCCGCAAAGGGCAGAACATACATCACAAGCCAGAACCACGGCTATGTGGTGACTGTGGAAAATATAGACCCCGACTTTGCCGAGGTAACGCACATAAACCTTAATGACAATACGGTAGAGGGCATAAGATATAAAAATTTCCCTCTGTTTACCGTACAGTTCCACCCCGAAGCATCACAGGGGCCTTTAGATACCGGATATCTGTTCGGTAATTTTACTAAACTTATGGAGGAGTGGGAAAATGCCTAAAAACCCCGATATAAAAAAAGTAATGGTAATAGGCTCCGGCCCGATTATCATAGGACAGGCGGCGGAATTTGACTATGCGGGAACGCAGGCATGCCGGGCGCTTAAAGAGGAGGGCATGGAGGTTGTCCTTGTAAACTCCAACCCCGCAACAATAATGACGGATAAAAATATTGCCGACAGAGTTTATATAGAGCCGCTGAATGTTGAGTTCCTAAAAAAAATTATAATAAAAGAAAAGCCCGACAGCATACTTCCTACTCTCGGCGGTCAGACGGGGCTTAATCTTGCGACCGAGCTTTCGGAGATAGGCTTTTTGGATGAGCATGGCGTTAAGCTCCTCGGCACAAAAGTCGAGACTATAAAGATGGCGGAGGACAGGCAGGAGTTTAAAAACAAAATGGAGGAAATCGGCGAGCCCTGTATAGCCAGCAAGGTGGTGGACAACTATAAGAATGCCCTTGATTTTGCCAATGAAATAGGCTTCCCCGTAATTGTAAGGCCGGCGTATACACTCGGCGGTACGGGCGGCGGTATTGCGTACTCCGAGGCGGATTTGGAGGAGATTGCGCCCAACGGCCTGCGCCTTTCGAGGGTTCATCAGGTGCTTATAGAAAAATGTATATCCGGCTGGAAGGAAATCGAGTTTGAGGTTATGCGTGACAGCAAGGGCAATGTTATTACTATATGCTCAATGGAAAACATAGACCCCGTCGGCGTGCATACGGGCGACAGCATAGTCGTCGCTCCCGCGCAGACCCTGACGGACAAGGAGTATCAGATGCTCCGAAGCTCCGCGCTCAATATTATAAGCTCACTTGGGGTAGAGGGCGGCTGTAATGTTCAGCACGCTTTAAATCCGTTCAGCAACGAATATGCGGTCATTGAGGTTAATCCGAGGGTAAGCCGCTCGTCCGCGCTTGCATCAAAGGCAACAGGCTATCCCATTGCGAAGGTTGCGACAAAAATCGCCGTCGGTTACGGTCTGGACGAGATTATGAACGCCGTAACGGGGAAAACCTACGCCTGCTTTGAGCCTGCCATCGATTACGCTGTGGTGAAGTTCCCGAAATGGCCGTTCGACAAATTCGTAAGGGCAAAAAGGCTTTTGGGAACACAGATGAAAGCAACGGGCGAGGTTATGGCAATAGAAACGACCATTGAGGCGGCCTTTATGAAGGCGGTGCGCTCTATTGAGCTTGGAATATTTAATTTGGAGTTTCCCCGCCTTACAAAGCTGAGCAAGGACGAGCTTATAAAACAGCTTGCGATAGTGGATGACGAAAGGATATTCGTCATTGCGGAGGCTTTGCGCAGGGGAATTACGCCCGATGAAATATTTAAAATAACCATGATAGACAAATTTTTCATCGGAAAAATAAAGAATCTTGTGGATATGGAAAACAGCCTTAAGGAAGGGCTTGACGACGAAAAATATCTTAAGGCAAAAAAGATGGGCTTTACCGATTCGGTTATCGAAAGGCTCAGCGGTGAGAAAATCAAAAACCGACTTTACGCCTCGTATAAAATAGTTGACACCTGCGCCGCGGAGTTTGAGGCGGCAACACCCTACTACTACTCGACATATGACAAGGCTTCCGAGCATAAAACGACCACGGGCAAAAAGAAAATTCTTGTTCTCGGCTCGGGTCCGATAAGAATAGGGCAGGGCATTGAATTTGACTATTGCTCCGTTCACAGCGTATGGGCGCTCAGGGATGAGGGTTATGAAACAATAATCGCTAACTGCAACCCCGAAACGGTAAGCACAGATTTTGACACGGCGGACAGGCTCTATTTCGACCCTCTTACGCCTGAGGATATCGAAAACCTTGTAAACGCCGAAAAGCCCGACGGGGCGATAGTTCAGTTCGGCGGTCAAACTGCGATTAAGCTTACAAAAACTCTTGTAAGGCTCGGCGTTCCGATTCTCGGAACAAGCGAGAAGAACATTGATGCGGCCGAGGACAGGGAAAAATTCGATAAAATACTCGAAAGATGCGGAATACCCAGGCCGGCGGGTAAAACGGTATTTACCAGGGAAGAGGCGCTTGAGGCCGCTCAGGAGCTTGGCTATCCCGTTCTTGTCCGCCCTTCGTATGTTCTCGGCGGACAGGGAATGGAAATCGCCTTTAACGACTATGATATAATCGAATTTATGGAAATCATAAACAGGGTCAAGCAGGATCATCCCATTCTTGTGGACAAATACCTTCTCGGCAAGGAAATCGAGGTTGATGCGATATGCGACGGCGAGGACTTTTTAATCCCCGGTATTATGGAGCATCTTGAGCGTGCGGGCGTGCACAGCGGCGACAGCATATCCGTCTATCCGCCTCAAAGGCTTAAGCCGAAGTTCCAGGATGTGATTGTCGATTATACCGCACGCCTTGCAAAGGCGCTCAATGTTGTGGGGCTTATGAATATTCAGTTTGTTCTGTATGACGATGAGGTTTATGTTATCGAGGTAAACCCGCGTTCGTCAAGGACGGTGCCTTATATCAGCAAGGTAACAAATGTGCCGATGGTGGATATCGCATTAAAATGCGTGCTCGGTAAAAAACTTAAAGATCTGGGCTACGGCACAGGGCTTTACAAAGAGAGCGAGTACAAGGCGATAAAGGTTCCCGTATTCTCGTTTGAGAAACTTCATGATGTTGACACAAGCCTCGGACCGGAGATGAAATCCACGGGTGAGGTTTTGGGAATATCAAAGGACTTAGGCGAGGCGCTGTACAAGGGTCTTATCGCAAGCGGGCTGAAAATACCTACGAGCAATGCAAATGTTCTGATTACGGTGCGTGACACAGACAAGTCAGAGGCAGTCAGTGTGGCAAAGGAGCTTTACGACCTTGGCTGTACGATTTACGCAACAGAGATGACGGCGGAGAAGTTCAGACGAAACGGCGTGCCCGCAAAGACGGTTGCAAAAATCGGCATGGGAACGCCCGATATTCTTGATATGATACAGACACAGCAGTTTGACCTTATAATAAACACCCCGACAAAGGGCCGCCAGACGGAGCGTGACGGCTTTAAGATGAGGCGCAAGGCGGTTGAACATTCCATTCCCTGCCTAACCTCGCTTGACACCGCGTCGGCGGTAATAAGATGCTTAAAGCGTATGAAAACAAATACCGAAACCAGTATTGTCGATATTACAAGAATATAGGGTATCCCTTATATTTGAGCGAAGGGGTTTATCAAAATGAAAAAACCGCATATCTGCGAAATCCTTGACAAACAGGAGCTGACCGAAAACACCTTTGATATGGTTGTCAGCTTTCCTCAAAGCGCTCTGCCGGGTCAGTTTATCCATGTATTGTGCGGCGAGGGCGTGCTTTTGCGGCGCCCGATGAGTATATGTGATGCGGGCAGGGGCTGGCTGAGATTTATCTTTGATGTAAGGGGCGAGGGTACAAAACGCCTTGCACAGCATAAAATCGGCGACAGCCTTGATATACTCGGACCGCTCGGAACAGGCTTTAATATCGAAAAAAAGGGCGAGGATACTCCCATTGTGCTCGGAGGTGGTATAGGGATTTTTCCTCTTTTAATGCTTGCGAAAAGTTTGGGGAAGAATACAGAGGCAATCCTCGGCTTTCGCACCAAAAGCCTTATTATAATGGAGGACGAATTTAATGAGGCCTGCGCCCATACCCATATTACGACCGACGACGGAAGCTACGGCATTTGCGGACTTGTTACCGACTGCCTTACAAACAGGATTTCAAAGGGCGATGTGTCCTCCGTCTACGCCTGCGGACCTATGCCGATGATGAAGGCAGTTAAAAAAATCACCGAGGCAAGCGGTATATACTGCGAGCTTTCGCTTGAGCAGCGCATGGGCTGTGGCATAGGCGCGTGTGCGGTTTGCGTGTGCAAATCGAATGGCGAATATTTGAAGGTATGCCAAAACGGACCCGTCTTTGATGCGAGGGAGGTTGATTTTGATGACTGATTTAAGCGTGAATATAGCGGGCGTAAAGCTTAAAAACCCGATAATCACGGCATCGGGAACCTTCGGAAACGGCCGCGAGATAAGCGAGTATTACGACCTTTCACAGCTTGGCGCGGTCTGCGTAAAGGCGATAACCCTAAAGCCGAGGCAGGGCAACCCTCCGCCGAGGATTGCGGAAACACCCTCGGGGATTTTGAACAGCGTTGGGCTTCAAAACGGAGGTATAGATTATTTTTTAAAGTATGAGCTTCCCAACCTCAAAAGGTACGATACAAAGGTTATAGCAAACATATCGGGCAGCACTGTTGAGGAAAACTGCGAGCTGGCAAGGCGTCTGGGAAGGGATGTCGATTTAATAGAGCTTAACATATCCTGCCCCAATGTAAAGCAGGGCGGTGTTTCCTTCGGAACAGACCCGAAGATTGCCGCAGAGATTACGGCGCGCGTTAAGGAAAGCTGCGCCGTTCCGCTTATCGTAAAGCTTTCGCCCAATGTGACGGATATAACCGAGATTGCGAAGGCGGCGGAAAACGCGGGCGCAGACGCGCTTTCGCTTATCAACACACTTTTGGGAATGAAAATAGATGTTAACACAAGAAGACCTGTTCTCGCAAACAATACGGGCGGTCTTTCCGGTCCTGCGGTAAAGCCCGTTGCGGTGAGAATGGTCTGGCAGGTATTTTTATGCACCCGCTTGCCAATTATAGGGATGGGTGGTATAATGACAGGTGAAGATGCCGCGGAATTTATGATTGCGGGCGCAAGCGCCGTGGCGGTGGGAACCGCCAACCTTGTCACACCGACAGCGGCTCTGAATGTTAAAAATGAGCTTGTCGGTTACCTTGAAAAACGCGGAATTAAAAATGTAAGTGAGCTTATAGGCTCGGTTTTGGCTTACTGATTGAAACGGAGTGTAAAAATGACAAAACTTATACTCGTAAGGCATGGTGAGGCTGAGGGAAATATAAACCGAAGGTTTCACGGCCACACCGACTCGAAAATTACCGAAAACGGTTTCCTTCAAATAGAGGCTGTGGCAAACAGGCTTAAGGATGAGCATATCGACGCAATATACTCCAGCGACCTTACCCGCACATATCAGACTGCGCTCGGAATCGCAAAGGGGAGAGGTCTTGAGATTATAAAGACGGACAAGCTTCGTGAGATATACGGAGGCAAGTGGGAGGATGTTCTTTGGGAAGAGCTTCCGAATATATTTCCCGAAAGTTATGAGTTCTGGCTTAATGACCCGCTTTATCTTGTAATGCCCGGCGGGGAATCCATGGTTGATTTTCAAAACAGGGTCTGTAATGCGGTGGATGAAATAGTCCGTGAAAACAAGGGAAAGACAGTATGTATATCTACCCACGGAACCGTGATAAAGGTTTTGCTTTGCAGGTACTACGGCAAATCGCTGTCATACTTTCCCGAAATTATCTGGTGCGACAACACCTCGATAACAGTGGTTGAGTTTGACGAGTCTTTTAACCCGACGGTGACGGTCGAAGGGGATAATTCACACCTGATGGGTATCAGCACGCTTGAAAAGCAATCCTGGTGGAGAAAAAAACTGATTGAGGGAGAGGACAGGGAATAATATGCTTACGCAGGACAGAGTTACCGAAATACTGAAGGAGGCGGGCGTACTTTTGGAGGGGCATTTTATATTGACATCGGGCCGGCACAGCGACAAATACCTCCAATGCGCAAAAATATTTCAATACCCAAAATACGCCGAGGAACTTTGTGCCGCTCTTGCGGAAAAATTCAGGGACGACAAAGTCGAAACAGTAATTGGTCCCGCAATAGGTGCAATTCATGCCGCGTATGAAACAAGCCGTCAGCTTGGGGTAAGAAACATATTCTCCGAGCGGGACAGCGAAGGAAAAATGGCACTTCGGCGAAGCTTTGAGATTACAAAGGGCGAGAGAGTTCTGGTAGTTGAGGATGTTGTGACGACGGGCGGAAGCGTCCGTGAGGTTATTGAGCTTGTAAAAGAGGTCGGCGGCGTTGTGGTCGGGGTCGGAAGCATTGTCGACCGCACGGGCGGCACGATTGATTTCGGCGTGCCGTTTAAGGCTGTGATGTCAATGGAGGTTGTTTCCTACCATCCCGAAAACTGCCCCCTTTGCGAAAAGAAAATCCCCGCTATCAAGCCGGGAAGCAGAAAGTAATTATTACTGTTTTTACATAGAATTAAAACTTACAGTATAAACCTTCGAAAAAGGAGGCGAATATGTTGGAAGGGCACAGAGAGCGACTTATCGGCAAGGCATTGAAGCACGGCCTTGAAAGCTTTAGGGAACATGAAATTTTAGAGCTTTATTTGTTCAGCCTTATTCCGAGGGTAAACACAAACCCGATTGCGCACGCCCTGATTAAACAGTTCGGCTCTCTTTATAATGTTTTCAATGCGACCGTTGATGAGCTTATTAAGATTAAGGGTATCGGAAAGCGGACTGCGCAGCAGATTATTCTTTTTCCTCATATAGCCCGCGCTTACCAAATCAGCATATACGGCGAAAAACTTCATTTTTCCGACCTTTCTCAGATAGGTCAGTACTGTGTGGAGCTTTTCACCGGAAGGGTTAACGAGGCGATGCACATAATCTGCCTTGACGCTAAAAACCGGGTTATTAAAAATGCGATTGTCGCAGAGGGCACGCCGAGCGAGGTATATGTCGAGCCGCGGCAGATAATAGAGCATGTTTCCCACACTGCTACTTCCTCCGTTGTGCTGTGCCACAATCATCCCGGCGGAACTCTTATGCCCTCTCAAAACGATATCGAAACCACACAAAAAATAAAAATCGCACTTGATGCGATCGGGATAAAGCTTATAGACCATATTATTGTAGCCAAGGGAAGATATATCTCGACTAATGTAAACAATTTAACTTTTTAACACACCCCATTGCCTCCGATAACATATTATGCTATTGGAGGTAGTTTTATGTATTATTTTATAGTATTCGGTTCCGTAACTGTGGCATCAAGGATAAAAAAATATTTCAGTCACGACGCTGATTATTTAGGTGTGATGCACACACCCGGTGAAATATCAAATGGGGGCTGTTCATACTGCGTAAAGGTAAAACCTTCAAAATTAAGTCAGGTTCTTGAGGCATCAAGAAAATTCGGATATAAAATTCGTGGAATATACAAACAGACGGATGACGGAAAATTTTTCGAGGTGAGCTTATGATTTACCTCGACAATGCCGCAACTACGCTTTATAAGCCACATTCCGTCCGGCGGGCATGCAACGCGTGCCTAAAAAAATTCTGCGCAAACAGCGGAAGGGGCGGGCATAAGGCCGCATTGATGGCAAGCGAGAGGATTTATGCGTGCAGGGAAAGCCTGGCAGAGCTTTTTGGAATAAGCGACCCTGCACGCATTGTGTTTACTCCCAATGCCACAGCAGCATTGAATATAGCAATCAAGGGAATATTAACTCCCGACTCTCATACGGTTATAACTGGAATGGAGCATAATTCCGTTGTTCGCCCCGTTGTCGGAAGCGGTGCGTACTATTCGGTTGCATTGCCCGACGAAACAGGGCTTGTATCGGCAAAAAGCATAGAAAACCTTATAACCGACAATACAAAGCTGATAATCGCAATCCATGCGTCAAACATAACGGGTACGATAAACCCTATTTATGAAATAGGTGAAGTGGCTAAAAAGTACGGGATACCTTTTCTTGTAGATGCCGCGCAGTCCGCGGGCGTTGCGCCGATTGACGCGGAGCGAAACAATATATCAATGCTTGCATTCCCGGGGCATAAAATGCTTTACGGTCCGACAGGAACGGGCGGACTGTATATTTCCCCCGGACTGGAGCTTAAACCATTTATCGAGGGGGGAACAGGCTCGCTTTCCGAAAGCGATACCCAGCCCGACTTTCTGCCCGACAGATTTGAAAGCGGAACGCTCAACACATTGGGAATAACGGGCCTTTATGAGGGCGTTAAATTTGTATTGAAGCATACTCCGAGTGCGCTTTATGCCCATGAGGCAAGGCTTGCGAAAATGCTTGTTTCGGGTCTTTCAAGTATTAATGGTGTAAGGATTTACGGGAACAACAACAGGGTAGGGGTTGTCGGCTTTAGGTTGGAGGGAAAAGACAGCGTAGATGTTGCAAATACGCTTGATTCAAGATTTGATATTGCCTGCCGCGGAGGGCTTCACTGTGCGTTTCTTGCGCACAAATCAATGGGAACATCGGAGGGCGGACTTGTGCGGATGAGCGTGAGCTATTTCACAACCGAAAACGAAATAGACAGGGCGGTTGAGGCGGTAAAGAAGATTCAAATATAATAAACGGTGCATAAAAATATAGGGTATGTTCCTTAAATAGATATGCAATTATCCCCCGGCTATGCCGGGGGATGATTATTATGTAAAAATTTATACAAATTAGCAATCTGTGTGTATAAAAACCTATAAATAGTTAATAATAGTTTTTGAAAGGAGTGATAACAATGCCTAACATTACATCGAAAGAGTTAAGCGCGCTTGATGACCAGCTTAGCCTGGAGCAGGTTCTTGTTAAGAAATACAGAACCTTTGCAAATCAGTGCACAGATCCGCAGCTTAAAGCCAAATGCACACAAATTGCGGACAGGCATCAGTCACATTTTGACACATTGATGAACTATTTAAGATAGGAAGGGGATGATTCAAATGAACAACCAGACTATGGGCGATAAGGAGCTCATGAATGACTCGATTTCGAGTCAAAAAATGATTGAAAGCAATTACAACACCTATGCCAATGAATGTGTCAATCCTTCTTTGCGCACAGACTTTTTAAACATTTTAAAGGATGAACACGATATACAGGCAGAGCTTTTTAATGAAATGCAAAAAAGAGGTTGGTATCAGGTAAAACCCGCCGACCCGAATGATATTGCCCAGTCGGTGCAAAAGCTTTCACAGGGATAAAGGGCAAATACGGTCGATATGCCCGATGTATAAGCAGAGCTTGCAGAATCAATAAACACATCCCAAAAAACGATAACTCAAGGCAATTAAAACTGTCCTGTGTTATCGTTTTTGAATTTATTACGGTACATTTTATTTTTTTATTTACTTATCTTGCACCTTATGGTATAATAATTATCGATTTCAAAGATTTTTCTGATAAAAATCAGATCTAAAAAGGAGATGTATTAATGAAAAGGATAATTGGACTTATTCTTGTGGCGGTTGTATTAACCATGGTCTTTACTGCATGCGGCTTGACCAAAAATGTTCCCGATGCCGAGAGAAAATCCGATACGGCTTCGGAAACTGGAAATGTTGACAATTCATTTGCGGTTATAAAGGCAAAAGGCAAAATTATAGTCGGTCTTGACGACTCTTTCCCGCCGATGGGCTTTAGGGATGAGAAAAACGAGATAGTGGGTTTTGATATTGATATGGCAAAGGCTGTTGCGGAAATAATGGGCGTTGAGGTTGAATTTAAGCCTATTGTTTGGGACAACAAAATGCTTGAGCTTAACGGAAACAACATTGACCTTATATGGAACGGCTTTACCGTTACACCCGAAAGGGAAAGTCAGGTTCTTTTCTCAAAGCCGTATCTTGAAAACAGACAGATTATAATAGTTTTGAAGGATTCGGGCATTACGAAAAAGGCTGATTTAGCAGGTAAAAAGGTCGGGCTTCAGGGCGGAAGCTCCGCGGAGGACGCGCTTAAAAGCGACGAAAAAACCTTTGCCTCAATCGGTGAGAAGAATGTAAAGAGATACGAAGATAATCTTACCGCTCTTATGGATCTTGACAACAAGAGGATTGATGCGGTTGTTATGGACGAGGTTGTCTGCAAGTACCAGATAAGCAAAAAGGCAGAAAAATATATTATTCTTGACGAATCCTTCGGCGAAGAGGTTTATGCGGTAGGAGCGCGCCTTACGGACAAAGCGCTTATAGTTGAGATTGATTCCGCTCTTGCAAAGCTTAAGGAAAACGGAAAAGCGGCAGAAATATCCAAGAAGTGGTTTGGCTCCGACATCGTAAAATAAAATATGGATTTCGCCTATATATTAAAGATGCTTCCGCTTTTGCTCGGAGGGTCTGTTGTAACAGTTAAAATATTCGCGCTGACACTGCTTTTATCAATACCGCTCGGTCTTATAACCGCCATCGGCAACCTTACGCGGTTTAAAGCACTAAAGTCTGTTATCAGGTTTTACATACTTATAATGCGCGGAACGCCGCTTATGCTTCAGGTTATGTTTGTGTATTACGGTCTTCCAATGCTTCTTAATGTAAAGCTTGATAATTTCCCCTCCGCAATTATTGCGTTTGTGCTTAATTATGCGGCTTATTTCGCCGAAATATTCCGCGGGGGAATAGAATCAATACCCAACGGTCAGCGGGAGGCGGCGCTTGCACTCGGTTTTTCGAGGTTTAAAACAATGTTTTTTATAATAATACCTCAGGCGGTTCGGGCAGTTTTGCCGGCTTTGAGCAACGAAACCATTACGCTGGTTAAAGACACGGCTCTTGTTTCTGTAATATCTCTTGAAGAGCTTTTGCGTTCGACGCGTCTTATCGTTCAGCGTGACCTTACCGTTGTTCCGTTTTTGGTCGCGGCTATGTTTTATCTTGTTGCAACGGTCTTTCTTACATGGCTGTTTGCAAGGCTTGAAGAGCATTTTGCCTTTTCAAATTAAAAAACACTGCCGCCGTCCGAAATTTTTATGACCTTTAATTGTTCAAAATTAAAAGCGGCTGTTTTCCATTAAAATTCATCGGAAGACAGCCGCCTATTTTCTAAGAGGTGAATATGAGCAGAATCGATACCGCAATTCAAAATCTTCGGAATAATAATATAGAGGCGTTTTATTGCGAGACAAAAGCAGGCGTTGTGCCTCTTGTCGAAAGGCTTATGAGTGAGGGGGAGACTGTTGCCGTCGGGTGGGGGCTTACCCTGTTTGAGTGCGGTATTATAGAGCATTTAAGATGCGGAAGGTATAATTTTATCGACCGGTATAGGGCGGGGCTTACCCAAAAGGAGCAAAACGATATCTATATGGACTCCTTTACCGCCGATACATATATCTGCACAAGCGATGCGGTTACGGAGGACGGAAAAATATATAATTCAGGGAAATGTGTAAACAGGTCTTCTGCAATAGAATACGGGCCTAAATCAGTAATAGTGGTCGTGGGAAGAAACAAAATCGCAAAAGATATTGGCGAAGCGTTAAACCGCAGTAAGATGATTAACGATTATAAGTGTACGCTCGGACCTGTGTCGGACAATTCCACTCGTATATCGCTTGCAAATATCCCTCGCAGTGATTATACGGTAACCGAATATCAAAGGCTCAAGGGACGGATAAAAGTTATAATTGTAGGTGAAAATATACTGTGAAATAAGCCTTAAATAGTCATAAAAAATGCTTGACAACAACTTTCAGTTACGGTATAATAATTTCCGTTGACTGAATATGCGCCATTAGCTCAGTTGGTAGAGCAATTGACTCTTAATCAATGGGTCCTGGGTTCGAGTCCCCGATGGCGCACCAACAAAAAAGCACCCCTGCAAGGGGTGTTTTTTTGTTGGCAGCATTTAATTCAAGGGACTCGAAGAAGGAACCCCGCTGCCGGTGGCAGATAAAGGGGTGACGACCGGCCCGTGAGGGGAGTCCCCGATGGCGCACCAACAAAAAAGCACCCCTGCAAGGGGTGTTTTTTTGTTGGCAGTATTTAATTCAAGGGACTCGAAGGAGGAACCCCGCTGCCGGTGGCAGATAAAGGGGTGACGACCGGCCCGTGAGGGGAGTCCCCGATGGCGCACCAAAAAGAAACAACAATTTTCGACAGAAAGTTGTTGTTTCTTTTTGTTTTCTTATTTATTATTTCTTCTTTTTTATTTCTTCTTTCCCTTAAAATTGTTGTTTCCAAATAAAAAATAAAAAAGAAAAAATAAGAATGTCGGTAGTTTTGCTCCGCAAGACTTTTATTCAACTTGAAATTTTTTGAAATCCGTATTATAATACAATATGAAACGAGGTGCATTATGAAAGAGACATATTGCTTGATAAAACACTTGACTTTGCCGCAAATATTGTTTTATTTTATGAAGAATTTTCAAAACAAAATAAGGATACTACCATTGTAAAGCAATTGCTTGGAAGTGCGACAAGCATCGGAGCAAACCTTAATGAAGCTATTTATGGAAACAGTAAAGCTGACTTTATTTCAAAACTGCATATCTGTCTTAAAGAAACGAGCGAAAGCATTTATTGGCTGAAATTGCTACATAAGACGAATACAATCGATAACAGGGCTAACGATTTAATTGAACAAGCAGAGGAAATAAAACGAATATTGATTTCTTCGATTAATACCGCAAAAGGAAATAAATCTATATAGTATACTACTAAAAATATAATATTCGTTAGCTTTCAAAACAGAGATTAAAACATATGGATATCTTTTGGTTCGATTTCCGCAATAAAAAAGCCTGTCGTTAAACGGCATGGCTTTTTTTAAGCGCTACATAAATCTATATTAATTGACCCTATACATATATTGAGCCGTCGTCCGACACAATCATATTTTTCCCGCTTTCCTTAGCCGTATAAAGCGCCCTGTCTGCCTGTTCGAGAAGAGTGTCAAAGCCTGTATCGGGATCAATCTGTCCGAAAGCAATACCCACGCTTACCGTTATCTTCCCCGAAGACAACGGAAGCGGCATAACGGCGGCCCTGTTTTGTATTAAATTTTTAAGAAGAACAAAGCACTTCAAAGCATGGTTTTCGTCCACGCCTTCAAGTATTACGATAAATTCCTCTCCCCCAAACCTGCATATCATACCGTTTGATTTCTCAAATACGGTTGTAATACAGTCGGCAACTATTTTAAGGCAATCGTCGCCACAGAGGTGACCGTATCTGTCATTATAATCCTTAAAATTATCAATATCGATTATTGCAAAGGTTATTCCTATTCTTCTTCTGATAAAATCCGCTTTATTATCCTCAAACCACGCCTCAAGCGCGCGGCGGTTGGGCAAATCGGTAAGGGAATCTGTTTCGGCGTATTCTTTAAGCTTTTTCTGATACATTACAGATGATATGTATGATATAAAGAACATCTGTGAAACGAAAATGCCGCTAAAAGTAAGCAAAATACTCCTGCCGATGAGATTTGGACTGTATCCGAGAAGCACAATAGAAGCAATTTCAAGCACCAAATTAAGCAGGATTATAAACGAAGCCTCAGTAAGATTTAAAATAGGTATAATGGCGGCTCCGGTTATAATAACTAAAAAATTAGTAAGTGATTTGGATTCTAAAAGATCATAGAAAGCGAAAATAAATGTTCCTATCGAAATAAAAACCCAAAAACTTATGTAAAATCTTCGCTTTTTAATAATGATACCCTTATACCAGCACTTTGACAGAAAATAAATGGCCGAGTACACAATGCATACCAAAAGAGAAAACACAGATGCCGCAACGAAATAAATCGTGTTTTCTTCATGATGCCGCAACACAAGATTAGCCGCCAAGTTAAGAATTTGCATGTAAAAGATAAGGATTAAAGCTGTTATCATCCTTTGGTTGTTGGTTTCAATCCTCATATCTTCCACTTGCTTGTTTTCAAGGAAGGTAAGCTCCCTCCTCAGTCTAAAAAAGTTTTTTAAATTCCTCATGAACAGCCTTAATATTTCCCAGATTTCACTGCGTATTGTCTTCAAAAATGATCCCCCCAAATTAAGGTGAGTCTTTTGCATCGAACCTCTTATAATATTTACTGTGTCTGCTTTTTTACAGCTCCCGCCTCTCTCATAGTCTTGCTTGCGAAAAGCAATAGTCCCTCGGCAAAAAGCAAAACACCTGTACCGATAAGAAGATACTCAATCTTAACAACATCGGCCGCAGGACCGAAAACCAGCATACCGAGAGGCATAACGGAGCTTGATATCATTCCGAAAACCCCAAAAATCCGTCCGAGGTAATCGTCTTCAACCTTCTCCTGTATTAAAACAACGGACGGAGTATTGAAAAAAGGAATTGACAGGCCCGCTAAGGCCATAACCAAAATATAAAGCTTAAAATCAAGCGGGAATCCAAGCAACAAAGTTGAAAAACTGATTAACAAAGTGCTTGCCGCCATGGTATGAACTCTGTTTTTAAAGCCGCCCCATGCGGACATAATAAAGCCGCCTCCGAGCATACCCGAAGCAAACGCTATTTCTATGGCGGTAAGATAAAAATACTCACTGCCATAGTTTCGTGCGACCTGAATCGGTGTCAAAAACGCAGCGGGCGAAATCATAAAAAGGAAAAATATGCAGAATACAAAAAACCTTTTAACAAACCCATGGTTCTTTATATACATAAAGCCGAGCCGCATATCCTCAAAATAACTTGATTTATGGTCAGCCTCAGGCTTTTCGCGTGCGGGAACCTTAAAAAGCAGAACAAAAACACCAATTGCCGCCGTGATTACATCGATTAAAAATATCGTTTTAATGTCGGCAACCATTAAAAGCGCACCGCTTACCATGGGCGACACAATCATAATAGCCGACTGTATGCTTCCGTTTATCGCATTGACTCTCGTAAGCTTGTCCACAGGCACAAGCTGAGGTATAAAGGCATTTACCGCAGGGGTCTGAACTCCCGCCCCCAACGCCCTTACCGACGAAATAACGAAAAGCAACCAAAGCGCCTCATATCCCCCATAGTATAAAATCGCCAGCAAAAGTGTCGACAATGCTATCGCAGAATCCGAAAGAGCAATGAGCAGCTTTCTGCTGTAACGGTCCGCCCATACACCCGCAAAAAACGACATGAAGAATGTAGGCACGAAACCGCAAAGTATATAAATCATCATTACAAGCCCCGATTTTGTCTGAAGCGTGATGTACCAGACAATCGCATACTGAACAAGCGAGGAACCAAACAAAGACAGCGTCTGGCTTACTAAAAACAGGGCCGTATCTTTTCTCCAGCTTTTATCCATAACCGTTTACCCGCAATCCCAAACGATAACATATAATACGAATCGTGAGGGCTTTCTGTATGTCAATTAACTATTTTCTTTTCTACAAATTAAAAAACTGTATCCCGATGTGAAACAAAAGCTATACTTTTTTATCTAACCTGTGTCAGATGATAAAAAATCGGGCGCAATGTTTCTCCATATTTTAAAAACGGACATAGTGTCACTATGTCCGATAAAAGTGAATATTGTCATAGCATTGACACATTCTTTTATTACAAATGAGCGTATGGAGAGCGCCTTCCTCCTCCACCCCTTTTAGAATCCAGATTGCGCCTTAAATCCGTCATTTTTTCATCGCTGTACTGCATGAACAATCTCATCTTTTCCTCAAAGGAAGTAGCCGCCCCTTCTGCGGGCTGTGTTCCAAAACTGACCTGCACAGGCTTTTTGGAGTTTTCCCTATGCTCCTGCTCCATCGCCTGTTTGATTGAAAGGCTGACCTTTCCTTTGTCGTCTACGGAAATAACCTTAACCTTTACGACATCGTTAGCTTTAAGATGGTCATTGATATCCTTTACATAGGCAAGGTCTATCTCAGATATATGAACCAGTCCGGTTTTGCCGTCCGGGAGCTGTACAAAGGCCCCGAAATTTGTAATACCAGTAACCCTGCCCTCGATAATTTTGCCGACTTCGACTTCCATAAACGAACCATTTCCTCCTTAAAGCTTGTCTTTTTACAAAGGATTGCGAAATATTCCCGAATATCCCGATATTATAATATGAAATTATTTTTTAACTGTTGAATCGAAAAAGATAATCTCACCCGGTTTTGCATACCCAAGCTCCTTACGGGCTATTGACTCAAGGTATTCCGGTGTGTTAACAAGTTCAAGCCGTGCCTGAAGCTCCTCTTTTAATTGTGTCTGCTGTTCAATCTCGGCGTTAATCCGGCTGAGTTCCTGCTTGCGTGAGTAAGCTTCAATCTGTTGCAGGGTAAAAGTCCAGACGAAATACAAAAGGACAGCAAAAACAAGAACAAGTTTAATCTTTTTGTTCTTACCTTTCACAGTCCTGCTTTTATGGGAAGAAGCCGTCCTCATTGTTTCCCTCCAAAAATACACTGCTTCACATGTATTATACAGTATACTTATGAAAATGTAAATAGTAATTTTATTAAATTTTTCGTAAAAATTTGGTGAAATTGAACATTGCGAGGGAAAGCCTGCGCTTTATTCTTCCTCCGCTTCGCCTTCCCATTCCGATTACAAGGAACAGCGGTTTCCTCAAAAGTTTGAAAACAAACATAACGGGCTTCATAACTATCTTTATTACAAAGGCGCACACTTTTATTATAATGCCCGCCGCAAAGACCGAAACCTTTAACACATATCTGCTGAGTATCAAAAAGTAAAGTGCGGCGCCCGCAAAAGCACCCATATAAATATAAAAGCGTATTTCACCGCTGTTTACCCCCAAAACGAACAGGAAAAACACAAAAGCCGTAATCGTCCAAAAAGCTATATCCTCCGCCGCAGAAGCCTTATAGCCGGTTCTTATAAGCCTTCTTGATACTCTGAATAGGTCGAATATGGCGCCCATTGCCGCACCGCATGCAATGCACAGCGAAAATATATAGAGCTGGTCGGACACCGTAATATTCAAGTTTTATCACCTGCTTTTGAAAATAGGGTTTTTTAGCTCATAGGAAATTACGCGAAGAACGCGCAATTTCGCGCCTTTCGCGAAGGTAAATTCCGCCCTAAACCGCATACGCGCCCATACGCTTTTTTATCAAACCCATAAAATATTATTTGAACAACCTTGTCAAAAGGCTTTCTCTATTCTTCTTGGCATAGCTGTCGTTGTAAATACAGCTGTCAATCTCTCCCTCTATTACAAGTTCGCCCACATCTACATTAAGCCTGTTTATACGGAAATTCCCGCCCCTGACATGAAGGGCGCCCACCTCTGTTATAAGTATCACATTTTCGCCGTCAAAGCTGTCGACATCTATAACTCCTGTCGCAGTAAGCTTTGTCCTGTCTTCAATAATTATGCTGCCCCGTACTCTTTCGTCCAACTCACTCACCCCCTCGTATTTACTATATACTATATATATGAGAGGGCTTGGATAATATTCTTAAAAAGCGTTTCGGCGCGTTGCGCTTTCCGAAACGCATCCTCTCGCCGCGGGAGCGAAAGCGTAGGCGGATTTATTCCGCCGAAGCGTGAAATTACGCGTTTTTCGCGTAATTTCTTATGAATTAAAAAATATACATGACCACCCGCAAAACGGGTGGTCATGACTTTGCGCCGCTGCGCTTACACACTTAAAGGATGGTATTTACCCTCCGGTGCAATTTGCCGATTCCCTTACGGAATATAGCATTTGATGTTGTCGATATATAATGTGCCCTGATAGGATCCGCCCGTTACAAATTTGGTATGGGAAATTGACTCTACCGGCGCATTAAAGGCAACATCGGTTACTCCGGGTGAACCATCTATATAGACGGTGCAGGTATTGGCGGATACATCAACCTCAATCTTAATATGATGCCATGTGTCCGTTGTGTAATTTGTCATATTAATCCAATTATTGTTTGAATCCTTATATGAGATGACTTGTCCGCCTCTTGTCTTTATTATTATTGCAGTAGTGGTGCCGTCCCCCAGTTCCACACCGCCGAAGTCCATTGCCGCGGGTAACATCATGTCGAATTCCAATACCATTTCTCCGACCAAGGCCGTATGGATTTTTAATGCCGATAAGCCGTTTGAAGCATCCTGGTCAAGGAATTTTATACTCTTGTTATTGGCACTCGGTATCTCGGCGACGGTTACATTACCGCTTATCGTATATCCTGCAGGTGCACTTCCCGTTGTTTCGCTGTTCAGGTTATCGTTTATTAAATACTTGCCCCAAACCTTAACATTGTCTATATACATATTTCCGGTATACGAGGTACCCGTTAGGAAGTGTATCTGACTGATTGAATCTACCGCTGCATTATAGGCTACATTAGTAGCCAGCGGCGTACCGTCTATGGATATGGTGCAGGTATCGGTGGAAGAGTCAGCCTCAATCTTGATATGATACCATGTATTCGGGCTGTACGGCGCAAGGTTTGTCCAGACACCTGCCGAATTTTTATAGGCAATGTTTCCGTTGGCCTTAAATTTTACCATTACGCCTGTTGTTCCGCTGGGGTCTTCCAACTGAAGTCCGGCAAAATCAACGGTAGCGGGAGCCATGCAATCATATTCAATCGTCATTTTCTCGGTCTGCTCCTCAATAAGCTTGGTTGCCGACAACGATTCCGGCACAGAGTCATCGAACAGCATACTCCTGTCAGAGTCGCTGGGTACACCTGCCACCGTTACGGCGCCGCTTACCGTGTATCCGGAAGGCGCATTTCCTATTGTATCCGAGTTGAAGTTGTCATCAATAAGCAATGCTTCCGACCCCTGTGTTGGTGTAGGCGTTGGAGTAGGTATGGGTGTGGGTGACTCAACAGGCGTCGTATCCGTAAGTGCAGTAAACATTACATTGTCAACATATAGAGGCTGGGTTTGCGCAGAGCCTGTTACAAATTTTATCGCGCTTATAGAATCTACCGAATTGCTAAAAGTAACATTGCTTGCGTATTTTTCGCCGTCTACATATACATCAAACTTTTTCCCGGCTACATCGGCAACAATCTTAACACTGTACCAGGTATTTGCGCTGCAAGATCTCAAGGTAACCCAGGTGCCGCCGGAATTAAGATACTTGAGGTTTGCGGACTTGGTCTTGACCGCTACGGCGGCTGTTCCTGCTCCATCCTGAAGCTCTATTCCCGCATTGTCCGCAAGTGTCGGCATCTTAAATGTATACTCGGCGGTTACCGTGCCTGTCTGAGGCGTAAATATCTTCGTTGCCGACATACCGCTTGCGGTGGTATCGTTTATCAGCATACTCTTGTTTTTCGAATCGGGTGTATTGGAAATCGTCACATTCCCACTTGTAGTCCAGCCTGCCGGAGCGCTGCCGGTCGATTCATCATTAAAGTCGCTGAATACGATATGACCGTCGGTTACCCTGAAGTTATTGATAAACAGTTGAATGTCCTGTGAACCGCCCGTTGAAAATCTCGCCTCGCTTATTCCCGATACACTGTTGTTGAAGGGAACATTGTCCGCCCTTTTCACGCCGTCCACATAAATACTGCATGTATCCGTTTCAGAGTTCGCCTCAATCCTTATCGTATACCATGTATTCGCACTGTATGACTGAAGGCTGGTCCAAACGCCCTGAACATTATAAGATATTTGTGCGTTATTATGGGTTTTAACCGTTACGGCGCTTGTTCCGTTGCTGTCCCTTAAATCCACACCGGCAAGATTCTTTGTCCCCGAAACCTTAAACATATACTCTACCGTTACTGTTCCCGGCTGTACCCTAAAGGTCTTGATTGCGGAAAGCCCGCCGGTTGTTGAGGTATCATTAAGTTTCATACTCTTATCCTTCGGATTCGGGTCTGCCACAACTATTACATCTCCGCTGACCGTCCAGCCCGGAGGTGCACTGTTGGTTGTATATTCGTTAAAGTTTTCAAACAGTAAATCACCCGGTATGGGTCTCGGCAGGTTATTCCACAGCGCTCTCTTGTACTGGCGCATATTCGGGTCGCTGTGCTGCCAGCTTTCAGGCGCGGGGAATACATAGGTTCCGTTTCCGCTGCCAAGAATAAGATCTCCCGTAATCGGAGATAAATGAAGATCTGTAAACCGCGAAACGCGCGGCGCATTAAGGGTTATATCCTCCCAGGTACAGGAAGTGAAAGCGGCATTCCATGTACCTCTCCAAACGGTGGGGGCGCCGGCTACATCCACCAAAGCATAAATCAGCTTTGAATCACTGAAGTCCACACGAACATCCGCAACATTAAAACCTAACGGCAGGCTGTCATATTCACCGCTCAGATTGCAGGCGTTGACAGTGCTCCATGCGCTGCCGTTCCATTTTCTCAAAATTAAATCGCCGCTGGTATTACAGGTATACACGCGATCATCGCTGTTCGGGTCTACCCAAACCTTATACCTGATATCCGCAACATTAAGGCTTGAGGTATGGCTGTATACATTGGTACCCAACCATGAAGCGCCTCTGTTGGTTGATTTTTTAACGGTATAAGTATCTCCCGATGTTGTAACGGTATATACAATATCGCCGTTTAGGTAGGACATTGCCATAACGGGGTTCTGGCTTGCCGTCATAGCCGTCCAGGTTGTGCCGCCGTCTGTCGAAACATTCGGCCCCGCATATACGATATTGTAATTCTGCCTGCTGTAATTGACAAATTCACGCCTGATGCCGTCGCCGCCGACATTTACATTTTGGTTAATACGGTCAACCCATGTTGAGGATCCCGCATTCTGGTAAAGTATAAAATGATGAGTAGTCCCGCCAATGCTGATAATGCGCCGACCGGGTACATTTCCGTTTGCAGGCGCGGGCATACCTGTGGGCCACGGAGCAGAGGGTATGCGTGCAATTGCACGGGTTGAGCACTTTCTGCAGTCATCAGGGTATAGCGCTTTCATAGCGTCCCACTGTGCCTGAGCTATATCGCCTTGACTAAACCAGTTCGTGCCGTTGTCGGTATACAGGGTTCCTCCGTCCTGAATGGCTATGTCCATCTTTTTCCAGTCGTCTTTGTCAAAGGAAATATCATGAAACTCAGGGCCGTGGTAATTATTCGAGCTGACATCCCAAATTGCACCCTGACTGCCCTCGCTGCGCCACCAAAATGCGCGGCCATGGGCAATGCATGCATCCGGAATGGTCGGGTGAGGTAAAAATACTGCCTGGTTCTGACCCGAAATGGCGCCCTGACCCCACTGATTCGGATCGGTTTTGTTTAATGTAAAGGACGAAAGCCATGTGCCGTTGAATTTACGGATTCTCGGAGTGTTGCCGTCCTTGTTGTGAACATATATCATCCGCTGACCGGAAGCATTCTTTGCCCCTACCGCAAAGTTGCTTGGATTTATATCGCTAAGAATACGGGTCCAGTTTGTTCCCCCGTTTGTCGTTTCCCACAGTCCGCGTTTTGCGGCGGTGTTGCTCGTAACGGTGGCTAAGAAGTGACTGGTATTGTCCGGGTCAATCCAGAAGGAACGAACCTCGCCGTCAAGCGAAGCGGACCACGGCTCCGTCCAGCTTGTCCCGCCGTTTGTAGTGCGATACAGACCGTTAACGGTTCCCACATACAGCGTATTTATATTGGTCGGGTGCTGAACCAGGCAATACCTGTCGGCTCCGAAGGTCGCGTCTGACATATTTATTCCGTCATCCCATGTTACGCCTCCGTTGGCAGAAGTATAGATCTTGCCTGTTCCCGTGCTTTCGTTTGCACATACATACCGCCATGTACGCGTATCCGATGAGCCGCCCGTTGTCGGGTAGCAGGCAAAATTGGCATGGTAAAACCTTTCGTCGGTCATATATCTGATGTTTTTAACAAGTGTCCAGCTTTGTCCCTTATCGGTTGAGCGGTAGATACCCTCATGGTTACCTACCCCGGCAATAGCATCGCTACCTGTCATAGCGATAAACATTACATTCGGATCGGAAGGGTCAATCGCACAGGATGTGGCTATGTGTATCGGATTGCCCAAATTCGGAGGAGTAAACCAGGACTTGCCGAAGTCGAGGCTTACGCGGGCCGAGCCCATATCCTGCCCCATCAGCACAGTCCCATCGATGCCTACGGCAGCGCCCTGGATATACTCATATCCGTCACCGCCGTACATACCGTTTGCATAGAGTCTTGGGAAATTCGCCAAGTCATTGCCGAATTCACCTTCTCTGCGGTCGGTTATCGGTCGCCACTCGATGTTTTCCGGAACGGTAACCGCCGCAACTTCAAACGCGCAGATCGAGATTACCATTACGGTGCACAGTACCATTGATGTCAGTCTGGCTAATGTCTTTGTTTTCACATCAATTCCCTCCTAAAAATTTTTTATCATTATTCAGATTGGTACCCATCTGAATTATGAACGACCGTAACAGTAAATCGGGAAAGCAAAGGAAAAAACGAAAACCTGTCGAAAAGAAAATTCAACGGGCCTGTGAATTTTAGTACAACCGTGACTATTAATTTATGGTTTGAAGGTGAAACAAAGAAAATAAAATGTCGATAGATTTCTGCCAAGTCAAATTAAGAAAGTAAAGCGTCAATAAAAGAGAATAACCCGAAGCTAAAATTGACTTGTATGCAGAAAGCGGCTTAAGGCGGTGCAAATAAAGAATATATATTAACATGGTATAAAAAGGATACAACATTGCAATTAATTGGAAAATTTATAAACTTATTATATTACAAATTCTGATAAAATCCATATGCATTTTCAACAAACTTTTTGTAATTTTTTATTATTTTTGCATAATTTTCATATTTTTTTTGTGCAAAAGCTATAAAATATCAACAAATCCGCTTACAATGTGAAATAGTGATTCAGTACAAAAAAAACAAACCGACCGCACGGGCACTGTTTTGCCCGTAGGGTCGGTTTTGTGATTATTATTTTATCATAATTTTATGATAAACCTTCTTGCCTTTTCTGATTATCATTTCTCCGTTTTCAAAATATGAGGAATCAATAATAAGGTTGGGGTCGTCAACGCGCTTGTCGTTAACTGTCACTCCGCCCTGAACGATAAGGCGCCGTCCTTCCCCCTTCGAGGGTATTAGCCCCGCGGTAAGCATTATATCCAGAAGGCTTATTCCGGCATTTACGCTGTCCGCCGATATCGCCGTCGAGGGCATATTGTCGCTTGTGCCTTGCGAGAAAACCGCCGCCGCCGCCGCGCTTACCTTATCCGCCGTTTCCTTGCCGTGAACGAGCTTTGTAACCTCATACGCCAAAAGCTCCTTTGCACGGTTTAATTCGCTTCCCTCAAGGGTTTCAAGCTTTGCAATCTCGGTAAGCGGAACAAAGGTGAGCATTTTTATGCAGCGGATAACATCCGCATCGTCAACATTTCGCCAGTACTGGTAAAAATCATAGGGCGGAGTCTTTTCGGGGTCGAGCCACACCGCACCGCTTTGGGTTTTGCCCATCTTTCTCCCGTCGCTTGTGGTAAGGAGGGTAAAAGTCATACCGTAGACCTCCCTGCCCTTCGAGCGTCTTACAAGCTCAATCCCGCCGATTATGTTGGACCACTGGTCGTCGCCGCCAAGCTGAAGAATACAGCCGTAATCCTCGTTAAGCTTCAAAAAGTCATAGCTTTGCATAAGCATATAGTTAAATTCGATAAAGGAAAGACCCTTTTCAAGCCTTGATTTGAAGCACTCCGCCGCAAGCATACGGTTAACCGAAAAATGAACGCCGACATCGCGCAAAAAAGGAATATACTTAAGATTCATAAGCCAGTCGGCATTGTTTACCATTATCGCCTTTCCGTCGGAAAAATCCAAAAAACGCTCAAACTGCTTTTTAAAGCGCGAAACATTATAGGCAATAGCCTCCTCGGACATCATCGAACGCATATCCGACCTTCCCGACGGGTCCCCGACCATTGCCGTTCCGCCGCCCATAAGCGCAATCGGCAAATGCCCCGCGCGCTGCATGTGCGCCATTACCACCATCTGAAGAAAATGCCCGACATGAAGGCTGTCGGCAGTAGGGTCGAAGCCTATATAAAAGGTTACCTTCTCATTTTCCAAAAGTTTTTGTATCTCCTCCGGATGTGTCATCTGGGCAATAAGCCCTCTTTCCTGAAGCTCTTTGAATACACTCATCTTGTACTATCCTTTCCGTTACTGTCTGTTTTGTATGCCGAGCCACGAGAATATCTTTTTAATCTGGTCGTCCCAGCGCTTCCATTCGTGGCCGCCGCTTCCCTCTTTATATGTATAATCGAAGCCGAGATTCTTAATGTAATCCCTGAATCTTATGTTGTCCTCATACAAAAAATCATCTGTTCCGCACCACTGATATAATCGGGGCTTTTGCTCCGCTTTTGATGCCTTTTTCGCAAGATAGAAAAGGTCATTTTCAGAATTTTCGAGCGGATAAGAAAACACCGCGCTCATATCATATTCGCTTGCAAGTCTTGCAATATCGACAGTCCCCGAAAAGGACGCCGCCGCAGAAAATTTTTCGGGTGCGGACAGAGCGAACTTAAAAGCGCCGTAACCGCCCATTGAAAGCCCCGCAATATATGTATCGCTTCTGTCGGGCGAAAGATTAAAGCTTTCGGTACAAAAGGGTATAAGCTCGTTTAATATATAGCTGTAACAGTCATACGCCCCGCAGACCATGTCGGTATAAAAGCTCCTGAACCCGTCGGGCATGACAACCGCAATGTTTCGAAAACGCACATACCTCTCTATTGAGGTTTGGGCGCACCATGCGTTTTCGTTATCCGAATAGCCGTGCAGCAGATACAATACCGGAAGCGGAGTATTTGGTTCTCTCTTATCGGGCAGTATTGCGTTTATTCCGGTAGCTTTATTTAGAATTTGTGATTTATAGTTGATTTTCAGAAGTGCCACAATATCAGTCCTTACGGTATTATAATTCTGTTGTTGGGTGCGAGCACCGTGCGCATCGGGAATATGTAAAGTTATTTACCTTTACAGCGTACCGGGATCGTCAAGTCCTGAATAAAACAAGGATTGTATATATAATATATTTGTTTGCTTTTTTTGTCAATACAAATTCTGCCTTTACGGTGTACCTGTGCGGCGTGCCGGGTCGTCAAGCCCTACTGTTTCAATTCTACAACGGTTACGCCGGCTTCGCCCTCGCCGAAGGTTCCGAGGCGGTATGACTTAACATGGGGGTGATGCTTCAGCATATCGTGTATACCCTTTCTCAAAACGCCTGTGCCCTTACCATGAATTATCGTAACGGTTCCGAGCGAAGCAAGATATGCGTCGTCTATATATTTTTCCGTAACAACAAGTGCATCGTCAAGCGTACTGCCCCGAAGGTCAATCTCGCTTTTCATGCCGAGCGAGCGAAGTCCCGTTGATTTTTGGCCGGAATACATCTTTGATTCCTTTTCGGTGTCCTGAACAAGACGGAGATTTGAAATATGTGAATTGATTTTCAAAATCCCGACCTGAACCGTCACGGTGCCGTCGCTTTTAGGGGGTGAAATTACAGTACCCTTTTGTTCTATATCGATTAAATATACCGTATTCCCTGCTATAAGATTTAAGGGTGCGTTACCCGTTACCTTCCGCTTTGAGGTCACAACCCTGTCGGTTTCTTTAAGCTTTTCGTTAAGCCTTCTTTTGGCTTCGTTTATCGCCTTGTTAATCTCCTTTGCTTCCTTAAGCTTCTGCGCCTTTTTTATTTCTTCGATGATTTCCTCCGCCTCGCGCTTTGCCTCTTCGATTATTCGCCGTGCTTCGCGCCTTGCGTTTTCGCTTAATTTTTGCTTTGCCTCGTCTATTTTTTCCTTTTCGGACTCTATCTCCGTCTTTAACCGCTCCGCTTCCTGCCTGTATCTGTTTGCGGCTTGCTGCTCCGCCTCCGCCTCGGCTCTGCTTCTTTCAAGGTCGCTTATTACATCTTCAAAGCGTATGGTCTCCTCGGTAAGATGCCTTTGCGCCTCGTCGATAACATAATCGGGAAGCCCGAGCCTTTTGGAAATCGCAAACGCATTGCTTTTACCGGGTATGCCTGTCAAAAGCCGGTATGTCGGGCGCAACGAGTTTACATCAAACTCGCAGGAGGCGTTTTCAACACCATCGGTCGTAAGAGCGTAAAGCTTTATTTCGCTGTAATGCGTAGTTGCGACGGTAGTTGCCCCTACGCTTTTTATATGCTTCAATATCGCCACGGCAAGCGCCGCACCCTCTGTCGGGTCGGTTCCCGCGCCAAGCTCGTCCATAAGCACAAGCGAATTTGAGGTTATTTCGCCTAAAATGCTCACGATATTGGTCATGTGGGATGAAAAAGTGCTGAGCGACTGTTCAATACTCTGTTCATCGCCTATATCCGCGAAAACGCTGTCAAACACGCAAAGCTCCGTTCCCTCTTCGGCGGGAACCGCAAGCCCGGCCGCCGCCATCAGGCAGAAAAGCCCTATCGTCTTTAGAGATACCGTCTTTCCCCCCGTGTTGGGGCCTGTTATAACAAGCGTTTTATATCCCTTACCGAGGCTTACCGTTATCGGAACAACTGTTTTGGGGTCTAAAAGCGGGTGTCTTCCCTTTACTATACTTATTATCCCTTCGCCGTTAAGCTTGGGGACAACCGCATCGGTTTTTACGGCAAGCCGGGCCTTTGCGAAAAGAAAGTCTATCTCACCGATTATTTTTTGATTTACAAAAAGAGAATGGGTTATTTGGGATACCAAAACCGTTAGTTCGGATAAAATGCGCTCAATCTCCGCACTCTCCTTAACCTCAAGCTCACGAAGCGCGTTGTTCCCCTCCACCACGGCGTTGGGCTCGATAAAAAGCGTTGCGCCCGTAGACGACATATCGTGGACAATACCTCCCACCTCGCTTTTATGCTCCGCCTTTACGGGCACGACATATCGCCCGTCACGCAAGGTTATAATCGATTCCTGAAGATATTTCTGATACTTGCGGGAGTGTATCATATTGTTAAGATGCTCCCTTATTTTTGCATGGGTATTTGCTATCTGCCGTCTTATTGAAGCAAGGGTCGGGCTTGCACTGTCCGCTATTTCGTCCTCCGAAATGATTGCGCCGAAAATAGCCTCCTCCGTCTTTCTGTCAGCGGTAAGGCTGTCAAAATAAAAGTCTATAAGGCGCGGCTTTGCCCTGTCCTCTTTGTAATAGCTTATAAGGGTTCTCGCAGTGCGCAAAACCTGTGCTACGCCGAGAAGCTCCGCCGTGCTTAATACACCGCCCGCCTCGGCACGCCTTATCGCGCCCGATATGTCCCCCGCTTCGCCGATTGCGGGAATGGGTCGTTTTATGTAAAACGCGATTGCCTCCGAAAGCTCGTCCGCAAGCTTTTGAGCATCGGAAAGCGCACAAAGCGGAGTAAGCTCCTCCGCTTTGCGCCTTCCGAATATGCCGACAGCTTCATTTTTCAAAAGCTCTCTTATTTTATCGAATTCAAGCATCGCCAAAGTTTTAGAATTCATCTTAGCGTACTACCCTCTTTGTTATGAAACGGATTCCTTTTTAATCCTGGGCTTCCACGAAGTCTTTTGTTTAATAGGCTTCCTGGTTTCATTCAGCACAAGCTTCGGAACCTCTCCGTCCGTCACACATTCTTTTTCAATAATAACCTTTTCTATTTTAGTGTTGGACGGCATTTCAAACATAATATCCATCATTGTTTCTTCCATTATTGAGCGCAAGCCCCTTGCGCCCGTGTTGCGGCTGATCGCCTTTTTCGCAATCGCCGCTAAAGCTTCGTCGGTAAATTCAAGCATGACATCGTCATATTCAAAGATCTTCTGATACTGACGGACAAGTGAGTTTTTAGGCTCTACAAGTATTCTGATAAGAGCTTCCTCGTCCAAAAGGTCAAGCGTGGTTACAATGGGAAGCCTTCCGATAAACTCAGGAATTAACCCGTATTTGAGCAGATCCTGAGGAAGAATATTTGCAAGAATTTCGCCGATGCGCTGCTGAGTTCTGCTAACAATTTCAGCGCCGAAGCCGAGAAGCTTTTTGCCTATTCTCGCCTCTATTATCTTCTCAATTCCGTCAAATGCACCGCCGCAGATGAACAGTATATTTGTTGTGTCTATCTGAATAAACTCCTGATGGGGGTGCTTTCTTCCGCCCTGAGGAGGAACAGAGGCTACGGTTCCCTCAAGTATCTTAAGGAGCGCCTGCTGAACGCCCTCACCGCTAACATCACGGGTTATGGACGGATTTTCGGTCTTTCTTGTAATTTTGTCAATCTCATCAATATAAATTATACCGCGCTCGGCACTTTCGATATCATAATCCGCCGCCTGTATAAGCTTTAAAAGAATGTTCTCTACATCCTCGCCGACATAGCCCGCCTCTGTCAGAGATGTGGCGTCGGCAATAGCAAACGGAACATTAAGAATTTTCGCAAGAGTCTGCGCCAAAAGAGTTTTGCCCGAACCGGTCGGTCCGAGCAAAAGCACATTGCTCTTTTGGATTTCAACATCGTCGAAAATCGGCTCGTTTATCCTTTTGTAGTGGTTGTAAACAGCGACGCTGAGCGTCTTTTTTGCCACTTCCTGCCCTATGACATAATCGTCGAGAATTTTTTTGATTTCCTTAGGCTTAGGAACATCGGTAATAACGCCCGAAGAAATTATATCAAAGTCATCCTGTTCGATAATGTCAAAGCAAAGCTCAACACATTCGTTACAGATATAAACGCCCGGTCCTGCGACAAGCCGTTTTACCTGATCCTGATTTTTACCGCAGAAGGAACATTTAAGCTGTTTCTTTTCCTCGAATTTGCTCACAATTATCACTCCATATTAGTTTTGAGGACTTTTTTGTCTTTAATAAGGGCAGGGCGTAACGGCTTTCTAAGCTCCTCGCTTGAATAAAACCTTATCCACAATACCGTATTCCACAGCCTCGCCCGCGCTCATAAAATTATCCCTTTCGGTGTCCCTCTCAATAACCTCAAGAGGCTTTCCGGTGTATCGCGCCAAAATCTCGTTTAGTGTCTTTCTCATTTTTATTATTCTGTCAGAATGAATTTTTATATCCGTCGCCTGACCGTGCATACCGCCGGTGGGCTGATGAATCATAATTTCACTGTTGGGAAGGGCAAATCTTTTCCCCTTTGTTCCCGCCGCAAGCAAAAACGCACCCATGCTTGCCGCCATTCCCACACATATTGTGGATACATCGCATTTTATAAACTGCATTGTGTCATGTATCGCCATGCCTGCGGTTATCGACCCGCCCGGACTGTTGATATAAAAGTTAATGTCACGGTCAGGGTCGTCACCCTCCAAAAACAGCATCTGTGCCACTACAAGACTTGCCGTAACATCATTGACTTCTTCGCCGAGGAAAATAATACGGTCTTTCAGTAGCCTTGAATATATGTCATACGACCTTTCTCCTCTGTTTGTCTGTTCGATTACCATTGGCACCAAGCTCATATTTTCCCTCTCCTTTTATGTATATTATTTAATCTTGGCGTTTGCTACAATTAATTCAACCGCGCCCCTTATCTTAAGCTCTCTTTCAACGCTTTCCGAAGGAATGTACTTTTTAACATCTTCGGACTTCATATTCTGCATTTTTGCAATACTCTCGTATTCCGCTTCAATAGCCTCCGGCGTAGCTGTAATGTCCTCTGCCTTTACAATCGCTTCAAGCACAAGGTCGGTCTTAACCTGATTTTCGGCCTGCGGTTTCATGTTGTTTTTAAACTCATCAATAGTAGTGCCCGTAAGCTCGGTATACTTTTCCATGTTAAGCCCCTGCTGCATAAGCCGTCTTTCCAAGTTTCGGATTTGCATTTCGACTTCCGAATCTATCATACACTGCGGAATAGTAACGGTAGCATCCTCGACAACAGCTTCAATCGCAAGCCTTTCCGTTTCGGATTTCCGCCTGTTTTCCGCTTCGGTTGTCAGCTTTTGTTTTATGTCTTTTTTAAACTCGGCAAGAGTATCAAACTCCGAAACATCCTTTGCAAATTCATCGTCCGCTTCAGGAAGCTCTTTTGTCTTAATACTGTAAATTTTCACCTTAAACTCGACATCCGCGCCCCTTAAATCTTCGGCATGATAGTCATCGGGGAAGGTTACCTTAATTATAAAATCGTCGCCCGCCTCCCTGCCGACAAGCTGTTCCTCAAAGCCGGGGATAAAATGCCCCGAACCTATGGTAAGCTCATAACCTGTTCCTTCGCCGCCAGGGAACTTTACGCCGTCCTTATACCCTGTAAAGTCAATCGTCACAATATCGCCGTTTGCAACGGGTCTGTCGGAAACGGTGATAATCCTTGCGTTCCTCTCGCGATACTTTTCAATCTCTTCGTCTACCTCTTTATCGCTTACATTATACTCAACTTTTTTTATTTTTATACCCTTGTATTTGCCGAGCGCAACCTCAGGCTTTACCGTAACCGTTGCCTTTATAACAAGGTTTTTACCGTCGCCGATTTCTAAAACCTCAATATCGGGTCTGTCAACAGGCTCTATTTTAACCTCATCGATTGCCTCGCTGTAAGCATCGGGAAAGAGTATATTTATAGCCTCCTCATAGAAAATGCCCTCACCGTAGTATTGCTCGATGATTTTTCTGGGAGCTTTGCCTTTTCTGAAGCCGGGAACATTAAAACGACCTGCATTTTTCGTAAAAGCCTTTTTGATACCCTCCTCAAATTTTTCGGCATCGATTTCAATGCGTAACTCCGCCGTATTATTCTCTAACTTTTCTAATTTTGCCGACATATTAAGTTTCCTTTCGTGGTAGAATTTCATCTTATTATATATTATAGCACATTTTATAAGATTTTCAAAGGATTAAATTTCAGAAAATCGCACGAAACAAGGCTGAATTTTATGCCTTTTGTTGTGCCGTTTACCGCATTTTTTTGCGCCCTGCCGTGCAAATGGCCGTAAACGCATATTTGCACGCCGTTTTTTTTCAAAATCGATATAAACTCACCGTCCGGCGGATAGTGAAGCGCAACGACAATCCTCTTGGGATTGGACTTTAAAGCGGAGCGAAGCGAAAGCTCAAGCCTCTCCTTCTCGCGGTTATATAATTTCATATCCTCACTGTCGTTTGTCGAAAGCTGCCATCCCTTTGTGCCGCATATAGCTGTATCTTCATACATAAAATAATTGTTGTGAAGAAAATCTATTGTATCAAAGCCGTTTTCACTGCAAAATTTTTTTTGTTTGCTGACGGTCGACCACCAGTAGTCGTGATTACCCTTACTTATTATTTTTTGTCCGGGAAGACTGTTAATAAAAGCAAAATCCTCC
This sequence comes from Firmicutes bacterium ADurb.Bin193, assembly GCA_002070105.1. Classification (GTDB taxonomy): domain Bacteria; phylum Bacillota; class Clostridia; order Monoglobales; family Firm-18; genus MWCQ01. The sequence goes on from MWCQ01000009.1 coordinate 101,046, forward strand.
TTCGCGTTTTCAAGGTATGTAGCCCATGAAATATCGCCGTTTACAATCACGACATCGGAAGGCGTGACGACCTGTGTCCAACATTCTTTTAATTTTTGTTCATGGTTTTCCCAGCCGCCGCCGAAAATATCCATCGGTTTGTCGGCGCCGAGGGAAAGGTGTAAATCGGATATAGCAAAAAGCGCCATAAAAAATCTCCTGTTTTCTATCAATATCGTATGAGTATAAAATACTAATAATTATCACAAAATAAACCTGGGAGAGTGATAAAAGATGGATAAATCAAAAGATATTATACCCGAAATTGATTGCACGGTAACCTCATGCACCTACAACACAGCAAAAAAATGCGCGGCAAGCCACATTCATGTAGGCTCCAAAAACTCTGACTATTCTGAATTTGCGGACTGTATAACATATACTCCGCGTACAGAGGGCTGAGCATAACAAAATAATGTCTTAATGTCATTCCGTCTTTTATCGGAATGACATTTTTTTGTGCGGTGAGTAAAGGATTGTCATTTTGAGCGTAGCGAAGAATCAGAATAAATTCATAATGTATTCTTTACTTTATTCCATTCATACGGAATAACATCCTTTTGACATATTACAGTTTTAACTTTGAGTTAATAAACTCCTTCATTTCCGCTTTGTCAATAGAATCGGGGAAACGGATCTCCTTGCTTTTAAGCGCTTTAAGCGAATTCGGAATCTTCATTCCCGCAAGGTGCGAAAGCTCCTCCAACAGTGTAAATTCATCCGTATTTTCGGATTTTCCCCTTATTGCCTCAAGGACATCCTTATTGAACTTAAACGGGCTTGCAGTCGAAAGAATTATTGATTTTGTGTCGTCGCCCGTTTCAAAAAGATACTGGTCGTAAACATTTTTACCAACGGCGGTGTGCGGGTCCATAATATAGCCGTATGCCTCAAAGGTATCCTTTATCGAAAAAAGAGTATCCTCCTCGTTGCAGAAGCCTCCCCACAAAACCTCTTTGATTTTCTGTTTGGTGATGTCGGGGACCTCATACTCGCCCTTTGACGAAAGCGATTCCATCCAGTCTTTTATCCTTACTCTGTCCTTGCCCGTTATGTCGTATAAAAACCTTTCAAGGTTGCTTGAAACAAGAATATCCATGGACGGCGACGAGGTCCGGTAAAAACTTCTGTTCCTTGAGTAAACGCCCGTATTTATAAAATCCGTAAGTACATTGTTTTTGTTGGACGCGCAAATAAGCTTGTTTATCGGAAGCCCCATAAGCTTTGCGTAATATCCTGCAAGGATATCGCCGAAATTCCCGGTCGGAACAACAAAGTTAACCTGCTCGCCGGACTTAATTTCCTCGCTTTTTAAAAGGTCGCAGTATGCGGAAAAATAATATACAATCTGCGGAACAAGCCGTCCCCAGTTTATCGAGTTTGCGGAGGACAGCATATATCCCTTTTTGTCAAGCTCGCTTTTGTACTCTTCGTCCGTAAAGATTTGCTTTACGGCGGTTTGGGCATCGTCAAAATTACCTAATATCCCGCCGACGGCAACATTTTCGCCTTCCTGCGTGGTCATCTGAAGCTTTTGTATTCCCGATACTCCGCTTTCGGGATAGAAAACCGCAATTTTGGTTCCCGCAACATCACGAAAGCCCTCCAAAGCCGCCTTTCCCGTATCTCCGGAGGTTGCGACAAGAATTACCGCAGTTCTGCCGTCGCCCGTTTTTTCAATCGAGCGGGTTAAAAGGTGCGGAAGAATCTGAAGCGCGACATCCTTAAACGCACAGGTCAGCCCGTGCCAAAGCTCCAAAAAATAAACCTGATTGTTAAGCTTGTAGACAGGGGTTATGCTCTCGGTTTCAAATTTTGTTTTATTATATGCCGCATTAACGCTGTCGCTTATCTCCTTGTCGGTAAAGTCGGTCAAAAAGCGGCGCAGTATATTAAATGCGCGGGCGTTGTAGCCGATTTCGGCCATTTTCTCAATCTCTTCGGGTAAGATTTTAGGGAAAAATCCGGGGACAAAAAGCCCGCCGTCCTTTGCAAGACCTTCCTTTATCGCCTCAGCACTTGTGCAGCTGTAATCCTTGCTTCTTGTACTTTGATATTCCATAAATCTCAATCCTCCTTGGGGTTTGATTCCCCCAACGCTTAGTCCGACAACTTACATAATAATATATTTTTCAAAAAAAGTAAAGTGTTTTATAATAATTCACCTATAAACAGGCTGTTATGCGTGTTTGGCATCCTACTCGATTGTCATCCTGAGCGAAGCGGAGGATCTTAAAGATTCTTCGGCGCTGCCTCGGAATGACAAGACAAGTGTAGTTTCCTAATAATATGCAAAAAACAGCCCCGCCGTTTTGGTCGGCGAAGCTGATTTGAATCGGTTAACCATAACAAAAGCCTGTTGAATGAAGGAATCTTACAATCGGGGGTTTAATAGCTTATAAGGTATTTGTGTAGCCCGTCGGGCGCATCCGCAGTGTCGGAGCTTACGGTAAGGGTAAATTTTATGTTAAACTGCTCTGATATTTTTTCAATGTATCCGAGGAAAGTCGAAAGCTTTTCCAAATCGGAATTTACAATCTTTGTTACACTGTCGATAAAAATATGCGTAATATCGTAATCCCTTGAAATAATACCGCAGATAAAACCGTAAAACACTTTATAACTGTCAAGCTCAAAATCGGAGGTGTCAATAAAACGCACGGAAGACTTTAAGTCGAATTTATGCCTGTCACCCTTCATAATAAAAACAACAGTGCCGGTTTCTTCGACAGCCGCGGAATTTGCCTTGTCGATGAAAGCCTTAGTCTTGCCGCTGCCCTTTGAACCCATAATTATACTTATCATTTTAAACGCCCTCCTTAAAAATATTTTTCCTTCACTTATATTGTACTATATTGAAAACAATATATCAACCATATTTTCTTTTTATTTCAGGCGAGATTCAAGAATTGATTTTTGCGCTTCATACCCCGGCTTTCCCAAAAGGGCAAACATATTCTTTTTATATGCCTCAACGCCGGGCTGGTCAAACGGGTTTACACCGAGCATATACCCGCTTATCGCGCACGCTTTTTCAAAAAAATAAACAAGGTTTCCGAAGCAGTATTCGTCAAGCCTGGGTATCGTTACGACAAGGTTGGGCACACCGCCGTCGGTGTGCGCAAGCATTGTCCCCTCCATTGCCCTTTTGTTTACATAGTCTACGGTTTTCCCCGCAAGGAAGTTAAGCCCGTCGCCGTCGCCCTCCTCCTCTTTCAGGGTTATATCCGCCGCAGGCGTTTCAACCTTAAGCACCGTTTCAAAAAGCATCCTCATGCCGTCCTGTATATACTGTCCCATGGAGTGAAGGTCGGTTGACAAATCGACACCCGCAGGGAAAATACCCTTGCCGTCCTTGCCCTCGCTTTCGCCGTAAAGTTGTTTCCACCACTCCGTGAAAAAGTGGAGCGAAGGCTCATAATTCGCCATAACCTCGATTTTTTTTCCTTTCTTAAGAAGGATATTCCTTGCCGCCGCATACTGATAGCATATATTTTTTTCAAGGTCGCAGACCGAGTATTCCTCCCTTGCGCTTTTCGCGCCCTCCATCATAAGGTCAATATCAGCGCCGCTTGCGGCAATCGGAAGAAGTCCGACGGATGTAAGCACCGAGAACCTTCCGCCTATATCGTCGGGAACGGTAAATGTTTCATAACCCTCCCTGTCCGCAAGCGCCTTTAATGCGCCGCGGCTTTTGTCGGTGGTTACATATATCCTTTCCCTCGCATCGTTTTTGCCGTACTTTTTCTCTATAACCTCACGAAAAACCCGAAAAGCAATCGCAGGCTCAACAGTCGTCCCCGATTTTGAAATAACATTTATCGAAAAGTCCTTGTCCGCAACATAGTCGACAAGGCTTTTAAGACTTACCGAGCTTATCGAATTGCCCGCGAACATTATCTGAAGATTATTCGTATTATTCGAAAGCGGGTTTGATAAAAACTCAATCGCCGCCCTTGCGCCGAGGTATGAACCTCCGATACCTATTACGACAAGCACCTCGGAATCCTTCCTAATCTTTTCGGCAGCGAGTTTAACCCTTGAAAATTCCTCCCTGTCATAGTTTACGGGAAGGTCAAGCCATCCTGTAAATTCGCTTCCCGCACCTGTGCCGTCATGAAGCATCTTGTGTGCCGCGGCAACAGCGCTTTTTTGCATTTTCATCTCGTTGTCCGACAAAAATTGCTTTGCCGTTTTGTAGCTAAAACCTATTTGCTTTGTCATTATGTAACCTCCGCTCATATGTATTTGCCCGAAAAACAGTTTTTTGATATACCCTATTATAGTATTACTTAATTCTATTATAAAAATACATAAAAAGCAATATTAATATTGAGATATATGATAAATATGGTGTAGTGTTAAAATACATATGTTACAATAAAAAAAGACAACAACCTAAAAATGTGATAAAATAGTTTCGACTAAA
>MWCQ01000010.1 GCA_002070105.1 Firmicutes bacterium ADurb.Bin193
GGCATCTATGGGATTTAAGGCAAACTGTTTTATTATTTTTTAAGGTTTATGTAACATATGTTTGACAACTACAGAATATTGAGATATATGATAAATATGGTCTGACCCAAGAGTAATTATAGTTTTATGATCAGTTCCCGAATTTTATTGTATAGCACATAATCCAAACTTATTAAATGATAAAGTTTTCTGAAAGACATATATTTATAAGTATAGTCGCTTGGGGGCGATACCCGCCCCCAAGCAGCAATACTTATAATTATATTTTTTTAAAATTTTTGTTATAATTGAAATTACCATGTGACATACCCACAATCTAAAACATTTGATAAAACCTACATATCCGAAACAACCTCGGCGTCAATCGTATCCGCGCCAACACTGACGCGGAATTTTATAGGATATGTCTTGTTGTTTTTTATTTTAAGGTCCAGGGTGCCGTAGCTTACAGTGGCATCATCGCCCAGCTTTACATAGCCTACCTCGTTTTCGTGCTGATGCCTTTCGACTATCTCAAGACCGGCGCCTAAAGCGGCGTTGTATATTGTTGTGCTTACCTGACACACACCTCCGCCATAGCCTAAAACCTTATCCTTTTTAATGATTATCAGCGCCTTTTCAAACCCGTTTTTAGGAGTTCTCGGCCCTACGGTATCGTTAAACGAGAAGATTTCGCCCGGGTTTATTGTCTTTGCATTAATTTTTTCGATAGACAAATCTATGTTTTTAAGCCTTGACCTTTTTTTATCGAGAAGCTTTGTGGAATACCTTCCTAAAACGATTCCCGTATTATCCGAATTATCTCCGGCTAAATCGTCAGTCGGAGAGGCAGGGTTAATCGGTGAAGGCGGTGAGCCGATGTTTTGGGCGCACCCTGTTAACAGTAAAGATATAATCAAGGCTGTCACAAAGCTTTTCATTATCATTCACCCTCGTTTTCAGATGATTTCGTTATATTATCTGTATATAACAATCGAAAAATGCGATATAAATATTTCAAAAGGGTCTTTATTTTTCCAATTCATTGTGATACAATTCCATTAAACATACTATAAAGGGGGTTTAACAATGTCCGAAAACATTAAATTAATTGCAAAACGGCTTAAGGAGCTTCGTGAAATTCGTGAAATTTCAGCGCAGACCTTTGCAAAAATGCTTAATACCGACATAAACACCTATCTTGAATATGAGTCAGGCGAAACGGATATACCCGTAAGCTTTCTTTATGAAGCGGCAGGCAAGCTTGACATCGACCTTACAACACTGCTTACCGGTCAGCAACCTAAGCTGCAAATGTATTCGTATGTCAAAAACGGTGAGGGGCTTGATGTGGAAAGAAGCAAGCAGTATAAGTATAAAAACCTTGCATATAACTTTCTCAACAAAAAGGCCGAGCCTTTTTTGGTTACCGTTGACCCGCTTCCCGATGATGTACCCATAAGCCTCAATTCACATCCCGGTCAGGAAATGGACTATGTTCTTGAGGGAACTGTTGTTGTGAAAATCGGCGAGAGCGTTTTAACGCTTTCCGAGGGTGACACGCTTTTCTACGACTCGAACTATCCCCACGGAATGAAGGCTGTCGGAAATAAGCCGGCAAAATTCCTTGCAATAATTTTTTAGGAGGAAATATTAATGAGTTTAATCGAAAAATATGTAAGAGTTGATTTTAAATCGTATGAGGATTTTGTACAGAACTTCTCAATAAATGTTCCGGACAGGTTTAATTTCGGATATGATGTCGTAGACGAGCTTGCAAAAACCTCACCCGACAGCAGGGCTTTGGTGTGGTGCAACGACAGGGGCGAGGATAAAACCTTTACATACAAGGAAATTTCGGTTTTGAGCAACAAAACGGCTAATTTCCTCCTCTCGCTCGGTATAAAAAAGGGCGACAGAGTTATGCTTATTCTAAAGAGAAATTATCAGTTTTGGTACGCCATAACCGCTCTTCATAAAATCGGTGCGGTCGCCGTTCCCGCGACGCACCTTCTTACAAAAAAGGATTTGGTGTACAGGAACAACCGTGCCGATATTAAGGCTGTAATATGCACAAATGACGAGCTTGTCCTCTCGCATGTTGAGGCTGCCGAGCCTGAGTCGCCTACTTTAAAAATAAAGCTCAGCGCAAACTGTAAGCGTGACGGCTGGATTCCCTTTGACGAGGGCGTTGAAGCGGCAAGCGAGGTTTTTGTAAAGCCGGCGGACTGTGACCTTCCCGAAAACGGGGATATTATGCTTTTGTATTTCACCTCCGGCACAAGCGGAAATCCCAAAATGGTAACACATAATTTTGTTTATCCGCTCGGACATATTATTACCTCAAAATTCTGGCAAAACTGCCAAAAGGACGGGCTTCACCTTACGATCGCAGATACAGGCTGGGCAAAGGCGGTATGGGGAAAGCTTTACGGTCAGTGGCTTTGCGAAACCGCAATTTTCGTTTATGATATGGATAAATTCGTACCCGACATTCTTCTTGAGAAGATTGCAAAATATAAGGTTACATCATTTTGCGCACCGCCCACAATGTACCGCTTTATGCTTGGCGAGGATTTTTCAAAGTATGACCTTTCGGCGCTTAAATACTGCACAATAGCGGGTGAGCCGCTTAATCCCGAAGTCTACAACAAGTTTTTCAGATTCACGGGGCACAAGATGATGGAGGGCTTCGGTCAGACCGAAACCGTTGTTACGGTCGCAAATTTCCCCTGGATGACACCGAAGCCCGGCTCTATGGGTAAACCCTCGCCCCTTTACAATATCGATATAATAGATTCCGAAGGGAAATCGTGCGCCATCGGCGATGAGGGTGAGATTGTCGTAAAAATCGGCGACAACCCGCCGCCTCCGGGAATGTTCCTCGGCTATCATAAGGACGAGGAGCTTACAAACAGTGTGTGGCATGACGGCGTTTACCACACGGGCGACATTGCCTGGAAGGACGAGGAAGGCTACTACTGGTATGTAGGTCGAAACGACGATGTAATAAAAAGCTCCGGCTACCGTATCGGTCCCTTTGAGGTTGAGAGCGCACTGATGGAGCACCCCGCTGTTTTGGAAACGGCGATAACCGCTGTTCCCGATGAAATCAGGGGTCAGATTGTTAAGGCAACGATTATACTTGCAAAGGGGTATTCTCCGTCGGAGGAGCTTAAAAAAGAGCTTCAGGACCATGTTAAAAAGGTTACCGCGCCTTACAAATATCCAAGGATTATTGAGTTTGTTGATGAGCTTCCCAAAACCATAAGCGGAAAAATCCGCCGTGTCCAGCTTAGAGAGCAGGATGCGAAAAAAAGTGATTAAACAATACTTATACGAAAAGGGCATCGGTAAAATCGATGCCCTTTTATTTATATGGATAAGTCGGCGACATTAGCCGTTTTATAAAACTACCGAAGTTCGTTTATGCTGATTTTCCTTGTATGCTGTGTGTGGAACCATTCCTTTTTATTCTTGTTTATAATACCGATTATGGCAATGGGAACCCATGTAAGCGTGTAGAATGTGTATGCAATGTAGCCCCAGATTGTTCTCTTTGATACCTTCTTTTCGATTACAAGAACAAGCGGAGTCCAGCAAAACTGTAACAGGACAAATACATTCCATACCCCATCGGGTACAAGACCCCAGATAACAAGATTGCTTTCGGGATATGCCGTCTGAATCCACGCCATAACCGTAATTGCGCCCATGGTGATAATTCGCAGGGGCTGAAGCAGATAAAGCGCACAGTCAAACGGCGCAAGCTTCCCCTCGGAAAAAGACTTTTTGAAAAGTTTCAGGACAAACCGTGTTGCAACATCCGCATGACCCTGCATCCACCTGACACGCTGTTTCCACGACTGTGAAAGAGTAAGCGGCTTTTCGTCATATACAACCGCGTCGTTTGCCCAGCCGACCTTAATATCGTTAAGGGCAAGCTTCATGGTAAATTCCATATCCTCGGTAAGACAGGTTGCGCCCCAGCCGATTTCCTTTAATACATCAATGTCTACGGAAAAGCCCGTTCCGCAAAGCTGACACCCTAAATTAAGATTTGACCTTGACTGTTGAAACAGTCTGTTGATTGCCCAAAAGGCTATGGAGTAGGAATAGCTTATCCATGAGTCGTTGGGGTTTTTGCTGTCAATATAGCCCTGAACAACTTTAAAGCCGCGGTTGTGCTGTCTGTTTATATTTTTAAGAAAATCGCGCGATGCGATATTGTCGGCATCGAAAACTACAACCGAATCAAACTTATTGTCCATTTCAAACAGCTTTTGAAACATCCACTCAAGGGCGAAGCCCTTTCCCCTTTCGGTACTGTTAAACCTTTCAAAAACGGTTGCTCCCGCGTCACGGGCAATTTGCGCCGTTTTGTCGGTGCAGTTGTCGGCAATTATGAATATTTCATACTTATCGTCGGGATAATCAAGTTTTTTAAGGCTTTCCACCATATTTTCAATTACTAATTCTTCGTTATGGGCGGCAACCAAAAGCGCGTATCTGCGCAGACGGGTATCGTCAACCGCCTGATTCCTGCGCGGAATAAAGCTGAATAACGATATAACGAAATAATATGCGCCAAGCAATAAAAAAAGCGCCTGAATAATATAGCTTATGACCGATACAACTGAAAACTCCGGCACTTGTAACCCCCCTCAAAACTGTTAATGAAAAATTGCGCATATATGCGTAATTACATAAAGCGGTGAAAAATAATCGGCTGTTAACTTACTCCTGCACACCCGAACACTTTACTTAATATAAATTCTTTCCCTCTTTTTACAAATCATACTATTAATAAATATACACTATTTCCCTTGGAAAATCAATAGAAATTATCAAAAAACCTTCTGATTGTCCTGTTGTAACCAAATTGTAAAATTACTGCCTTTTTTATTATACATTTCCTATAAAAAATCCCTTATCGGACAGGCGTTTTAACAAAATTTCTTTTCGTATATTCCCGTATAAACAAGCCTTCCGTTTATTCTCTCGGACTTCATAAGTACTATCCTGTCAACATAGACTGTCATTTCGGGAATGTCAAAATCAAAGGGCTGCCTTATTTTAACACCTCTGCCGAGTGTTACATGGGGTGTATACTCACCCTGCGGAATATCGAACCCCTCTTTTGCAAGGCTTTGCACAAGCCTTGTATGCACGCGCAAAAGCTCCTCTGTTTTTATAGCCCTCGCCCAATAAATATCCCCGAATCTTCCAAGCCCCGATATTTTCATCTCAAAGGGGAACGCGACAATGCTGTCCATGGCTTTTTCGGCCTGCTTTCTCTTCTGTGTTTCGCCCAAAAAAGCCAGGGTAAGATGAAGGTTTTCCGTCCGCGTAAAATTCCCCTTTTCCGCAAGGGACTTTAATTTTTCGGTTGCCGATTGCAGTTTGCGCTTTGTTTCATCATCAAAGCAAATCGCGACAAACAGTCTCATAAAACCATCCCCCGCATACCAAAATCAAGCCAAGAAGGTATTATAAAATCACACGGTAAAGCTCCGACGCGCCGTCCTTTGAAACATGCTCGGAAACATTCAGAATTTCCGCCTTAAAGGTCTTTTCCCCGAAGCGGATTTCTATCACATCGCCAACCGAAACCTCGGCGGATGCCTTAGCAGTCCTGCCGTTTAGCATAACCCTGCCCGCATCGCAGGCCTCGTTTGCAATCGTCCTTCTTTTTATTATCCTCGAAACCTTTAAGAATTTATCAAGTCGCATATCTGTAACTCCGTCCCGCCACAGAATATCTGAGGCAAATAGTATTATTTATACTCAACCTTCCTGGTCTCATCTTCGTTCCATAAATAAAACGCTTCGCTGTATTCATCCGATAAAAATATAGTAAGATATTCCGCAAAACAGCTTGACAGCTTCATTTTCTTTATTTCGTCAAGGCTTGCCCAAAAAACCCTGCCTTCGTGTGTTTCGCTTATCAACTCTCCGCAAAAATTCGTTGTCTTATAGAAAAATTCAATATATCTGTCGTATGTCCTGTTGTTGCACCAATGCACGACCCCGCACAGCTTAAGATTTTTCACATCAATCCCCGTTTCCTCTTTAATCTCACGGATTGCGGAGTCCATAAAACTTTCGCCGTCCTCGACATGCCCGCCGGGAAAGCTGATACCGGGCCATTTGTTTAACCTGTCCTGAACAACCACCTTTCCGGTGGCGGGGTCCTGTATCATCACCATGTTTGTAAGTTCAATCTTTGGCATTTTAGCACTCCTATTACAGTTATTATAGCTTATTCAGCCCTTAAAAGATGCAGTTTTTTAAGCATATACGCAAGTTTTTCCCCGCCGGGGAGCATTGTAACATCGGACTCTTTAATCGCGCCGACAAGGAAAACAAACAGGGCGTATGTAACCGCGCCGACCGCAATTGCGGGAACAACCGCAAGCCTTACAGGAAAATTCATATCCGAAAGCACATTCATCGCAAAAACAACCACTACCGCCATTGCGCCCGATGCCAAAACCGGTCTTAAAATAAGCTCGCCCACTCCCAGGCGACAGCCCGTTATCCTGATAATGAAGAATATATTTAGTGCCGCTATTACAAAATAGCATAAAAGCGTACTGACGGGCGCACCGTCAATGTTTATTGAGGGCTGTGACACAAGACAGTAGTTTGCCCCAATCTTAACCAGACAGCCTATTAACATATTGAATACGGGGATAGCCATTTTTCCGTATGCCTGCAAAATCGCGCTTGTGACCTGAACGAGCGACACAAAAACTATTGCAAGCGAAAGAGTGCGCAAAAGCGATGCGGCAAGGCTTTCGTTAAAAATAAAAAGCAAAACCGGTCCCGCAAGCACGGAAAGCCCGACCGAGCAGGGAAGCGCAAACAACACCGTTATTCGTAGGGCGCTGTTTGTCGTAAGCTGTGCCGCTCTTATATCGACTCTTTTAAGCGCGCCCGAAATAGCGGGCAGGACGCTTGTCGAAAGCGCGACAATCATGGTAAGCGGAAGGTTGAAAAGCTGAACCGCATAGCCCGTATAAAGACCGTAGAGCTTGTTTGCAAGCCCCTCGTATATTCCGCCGCTGAACAAATCGGGATCTATAAAATCCGAATACCTTTGCATAAATTCGGGAGTTACCTGTGTAATCGATTGGAGTCTTTTCATAATCGTCAGCATATCCACAATATTGGTAAGGCTTGCTACGGATGCGCCGATTGTTATGGGCAAAGCTATAATCACAAGCTCTCTTACAATACTCCTACGGCTTCTGCATTTTTTCGGTAAATACAGGTCATGCCTTCGCCTGTCGATTATAAAAACTATAAGTATAAACATAAAACTTATAAAGGTGCTTATAGTTACGCCCGTTATTGCGCCTGCGGCGGCGCTTTCAATGCTTCTGCCTATCAGAACCCACGCAAGGACAATACCTATCGCAAGTTTGCCGAAAGCCTCAATAACCTCTGAAATTGCGGTAGGGTACATATTTTGCTTACCCTGAAAATACCCCCTTATTGCAGAAACCATGGTTATAAACAAAACAGACGGCGCAATCGCCCTTATGGTAAGACTTGCACGGGAATCCACAAAGGTTTTCGCAAAATTTTCGGCACCGAAATACAAAAGAATCGTACCGCAAATACCAATCGCACCGAGTATAAGAAAGGATACGATAAAAATACGCTCCGCCTCTTTATCCCTACCCAATGCAACGCTTTCCGACACCATTTTCGATACCGCAATCGAAATACCCTTTGCGGCAAGAACAAAAAAGGCGTATAGGGTATATGATGCGTTAAACAGGCCCATTCCGTCGGATTTTATAAGCATTGTAAGCGGAATTTTGAAACCAGCGCCTAAAATTTTGACAAATATGCCCGAAACAACAAGTATAAATGCGCCCTTTAGAAATGTCTGCTTGTTTGTTTGTGTCATTTTTATTTCCTCCGAAAACAAAATATGATAATTACCCGTCATTAAAATGTTATTATATGAAAAACACCTTAAAATCAGCATATTCAGGCGAAAATCGGCTTATCCTTTTTTACTGATATATTTTGACAAACTTTTGTATAATTCGACAATTTATTGCAAAGTATTTGACATAATGTTGTTGCATATTATGACTTTTCGAACTTTAATCCACAATGTCCACAAAGTTTTCCACAGGCATTCGGGCACGCCGTAAGTGGCTAAACGGAATTTTCCACAAAAATAACAATGGGGCTTGCGGGGAATCCATAAAATTACAAAACAGTTATTGCGGTTTACATAAATAAGTTTTAAGGCAAATTATGGTGCTTATTATCTAAATTTTCATATTATGTTATAACCCTTTTGATGCAACGGCGTTAAGGTCACTGCCCGCAAAAATTCCTCTTTCAAGGTCAAAAAACCCTCTTACTGCAATCATTGCGGCATTGTCGGTACACAGAATAGGCGGGGGGCAGTGAAAGCCCATTCCCTCCACCTGCGCCATGTTCCCAGCCATAGAGCGCAAAAGAGTATTTGACGAAACTCCGCCCGCCAATGCAACATTGCGCACTTCTGCCGCCTTTGCGCATGATATAAGCCTTTGAGCCAGAACCTCGCAAACAGCCTGCTGAAATGAGGCGGCAATGTCTGCCGCAGGAATCTCCTCACCCTTTTGTTCAAAGTTGTGAATAAGGTTAATCACCGCGGTTTTTACGCCGCTGAAGCTGAAATCGGGCGAGCCGTCAAACGAAACCCTCGGAAAAGTGTAGGCATCGCTGTTACCCGCCTTTGCCGCCTCGGAAATTGCGGGGCCGCCGGGATAGCCAAGCCCCAAGACTCGGGCGATCTTGTCAAACGCCTCGCCGGGCGCATCGTCACGGGTAGAAGCCAAAACCTTGAATTTTGTATAATCCTCAACCGACACAACGCTCGAATGTCCGCCCGACGCCACAAGGCACACGAACGGCGGCTTTAAGTCGGGCGACGAAATATAGTTTGAACAGATATGCCCCTCTATATGATTTACGGCTATAAGCGGCTTCCCGAGCGCAAGGGCAAGGGATTTTGCATAACCCACCCCGACAAGAAGCGCACCCACGAGTCCGGGGGTGTATGTTACGGCAACGGCATCTATGTCGGAGAAGGTCACCCCTGCCGCGGACAAAGCCTCGTCGGTAACCTGTGTTATGCACTCAATATGCTTTCGCGACGCTATTTCGGGAACCACGCCGCCGAATATTTTATGAAGCTCGATTTGAGATGCAATAATATTTGATTTTATGTTAAACCCGCCGCCGTATTCCACGACTGCCGAAGCTGTTTCGTCGCACGACGACTCTATTGCAAGTATATGCCCCTTTTTTTTAATCATTCCTCATTAACCCTTTCGTAAGGTTCATTAAAACCGCGTCTTCATTGTTGTTTTGGTAGTACCCCTTCCTAAGCCCGACAACCTCAAAGCCCGCATTTTTGTAGAGCGAAATCGCAGAGATATTTGACCTTCTTACCTCAAGCATGATGACCGACAAACCAAGCTCATTCGCCGTCCGTACAAGCCTTTGCAAAAGAGCGGTACCGATACGGCGCCGTCTGTAATCGGGTGAAACCGCTATGTTGGTTATGTGACCCTCGTCGGCAACGCACCACATTCCCGCATATCCTACAACCTTTTCATCCTCGATAGCTATAAAATAATGCGCCATGCTGTTTTTAAGTTCATCCTCAAACATCCCTTTGGTCCACGGAGCGGTAAAGCATTGCTTTTCAAGCTTGATTATATCGTCTATATGGCTTTTTTCAAACCGTACAATTTTCATCCGCCGTATCACTCCTGCGTTTTTATCTTTTCCGCAATTATTTCAAGGAGCCTTTGAAGCTGGTCCCTGCAAGCCCTGTATTCATCAAGCTCTGCACCGTACGGGTCGGATACTTCCTCGTCAACTCCCGCAAATTCGCCAAGTGTAAAGGTGTTCCCCTTTACATTGTTAAAAAACATCTTGTGTCCCCTTGTCATACACAGGATTAAATCGCTGTTTTGGGCGTCATCACCGCTTATACGGCGTGATTTGTGGGCGGAAATGTCTATCCCAATCTCGCTCATTGCAAGTAATGCGTTTTCGCTTGCGGACAGGCCGTCCTGCGTGGCTATACCCGCGGATGAAATATCACAGTCGGGCAAAAGCCTTTTTAAGATTCCCTCAGCCATCGGGCTTCTGCATGTATTGCCCGTGCAAACCAGTAAAATTTTCATATTACTACCCCCGAAAAGCCTTTATTTTATGGGTTTTTCCCGTTATCAATAATTTTATACCCCGCCGCTCTGTAAAGCCTGTCGTTGGTGGCAAGGTTTATACCTTTACAGTCAATATCCGTTGTGAAAATTACATCAACATCCTCGCCGTCAAGGCTTCGAAGGTGCTCAAACAGGCTTTTGGCATATTCGCCCGGACTTTCGCCCAAATGCTTTACCACACAGTTTTCGGGAAAGGCTGTTCTTTCTGTTGTAATAATCCCGACCTTGCGGTATTTTTCCGCATTTTCCGATATAAATTCCGAAAAGCCGCCTCTGACAACGAAAACGGGCGCTTTAGGGGAATAATGCTTGTATTTAACCCCCGGTGAGCGCGGCGTTTCGCTTTGGGTATGTTCGAAATTCATCAAAACCTTACCCAAAACCTCCGTAAGCTGTTCATAAGTTACCCCGCCGGGTCTTAAAAGAACAGGAACACCACCGCTTACATCTATTACAGTAGACTCAACGCCGACCTCGCATCTTCCTCCGTCTATAATCGCATCAATTTTGCCGTACAAATCATCCTTAACATGCTCTGCGCTTGTCGGGCTCGGCTTTCCCGATATATTTGCGCTCGGCGCGGCTATGGGAATTCGACAGGCGCGCAAAAGCTTCAGCGCCGCTTCGTTTTTCGGAACCCTTACCCCGACCGTGTCAAGCCCTGCGGTTACTATATCAGGAATTGCGGCGCTTTTTTTCATAACCACGGTAAGAGGCCCCGGCCAAAATGCGCTCATCAGCTTTTCGGCGTTTTCGGGTATTTCGGATACTATGTCCTTAAGCTGCTGTCTGTCCGCAATATGCACTATAAGAGGGTTGTCCGAGGGTCTGCCCTTTGCCTTAAAAATATTTTCAACCGCGGCTTTTGAAAGGGCGTTAGCACCCAAGCCGTAAACCGTTTCGGTAGGAAACGCAACAAGCCCGCCACCTTTCAGCAGTGCTGCGGCGCGGGCTATGTCATGGTCTTCGGTTGTCAAAAGCTGTGTTTTCAAGGCTCTTATCATTCCTTTATAAAGCATTTAGGAAAATATCAATTTTTCTCTATTAATCATTTAACGAATTTTTTTATTTGCATAGCAATAACATATGCTAATTGAGTGGGGACAGCATTACCTACCATTTTATAACCATCGCTCACTTTATTGTAATAAAACTTAAAATCATCAGGAAAGCTTTGAATTCTTGCACATTCGCGAACACTCAGCCGTCTGTATAAGTGTTCTTTTCCCGGAACAAAAATTCTTTTATTTTTTTCTACAAAAAGCATTTTGGGGGCTTGAGGATGTATAGGCGCATGCCTTCCTCCAGCCTGTATTGTAAAAGATTGCTCATCCCAACCTCTAACCCTGTTTCTTGACATGAAAATTGTAGAGAAACCACCGTTCATATATTCATGGTTTGGTACAAGACAGTTTTCGTTATTTGTTGTATTTTTATCTCCCGCCTTAATAGCGTTGTCTTTCAAATCCCAAATCACATCTCTTAGTGTATATTTTTTTGAAAATTCTATGGGCCATTCAAACTTTACAGATAAATCTTTATGGAAACCTATATAGAATACCCTTTTCCTGTCCTGCGCAACCCCAAAATCCGCTGCATTTAGTAGCTTAACAAAAATATCGTATCCTGCTTCTTTAAAATGATGAATTATATTGTTTACAGCCTCTTTATGTATATCAGCAAGCATACCTGATACATTTTCAGCAACAAAAAATTTTGGTCGTTTATCTCGCAAAATTCTTATAAATTCATAAAATAATTTTCCTCGACTATCTTCTATACCTCGCAATGCACCAGCTTCACTCCAACTTTGACAAGGCGGACCACCTATTATACCGTCGCAGTCGGGTATTTCATTTGAAGGAATTATTCTTATATCTCTTTTATCTAATGGCGCAGAGTGATTCTTTTCATATGTTTCCCAAATTGAATTATCAAACTCATTAGCCCAAACAATATTGCAATCTGCTTTTTCAAAACCAAGGTCTAACCCACCTGCACCGGAAAACAAGCTAACAATTTTCATAACAAATCGCCTCATATAACATATTTAATAAGTTTCGCATTTCTTAGGTGTGCAGGATTGTTTGGATTTTTTATTCTAACATTTTCAATATACAATCCGTCTATTTCCCCACATAATCCTTCAAGCTGTCCTCGATTTTCAAAGGTATTATATTTTTCGGAATTTATAATTGCCATAAAATTAAATCTTCTTCTATGGTCTCTTCGAAATATATAATTAAAAACAGTAAACGGATTATCAATACCCCACATTCCTCTCACTCTTAAATATGTTATACCTAATGGGTCAACTCGATTTACTCTGCCCAACTCACGAGTATCAGAAAATTCAACACCCTGAATGTTCTCAACACCAGTCTTTATAACCCTTTTTATCTGCTCATACACATCTTTGTCTGCGCAATAATCATCTCCATATACGAAACACAAGGATTTTAGATTGTTGTTGTCAACAACACCGACAGCATAAATCATGTCTTTTACAGTCCAATTTTCACAAGTTCTACAAGCGTTTTTAATCATTGGGCTGTCAACAAACAATTTTGCCTTTGGATAACTACTATTTAAAGCTAAAGATGAGTCGTTTGACTCAATTTTCTTAACCTCAATAGCATCACCACCACGAAGAATAGAATCAGGCGGATTGTTTTGATTTCCGAGATAACTAAAAACCTGAGATAAGCGTTCATTTCTGATTTGTTCATTTGTTTCTTCAACTGTGTTAGCAAATATATCCTTTATGTACTCCTCTAAAGCACCACCCATATTATTCGCACGATTATGGGTATTTGCATATTGTCTTAATTCAATTTTAGGATTGGTTACTAAATTAATTATTGCCGTAATAATATTACTCATTATAATAACCTCACTTTTCTCAAAAATGGTTGCTTAAAGCAGTAGCTACGACTTTATTATTCCCCTTTTAGCCTTTCGGCCTGATAGTGGGTTGCGAGTGCGTCGATAATCTCGTCAAGGTCCCCGTTCAAAACGGCATCAAGCCTGTGAAGCGTAAGCCCTATTCTGTGGTCGCTGACGCGCCCCTGGGGGAAATTGTATGTCCTGATACGCTCGCTTCTGTCGCCCGTTCCCACCTGACTTTTACGCTGCTCGGCTATTTCGGCGTTCTGGCGGCTTTGCATAAGCTCATAAAGCCGTGAGCGCAGGATTTTCATTGCCTTATCCTTGTTTTTAAGCTGTGACTTTTCGTCCTGACACGACACCACAAGACCCGTGGGAATATGGGTTATGCGAACAGCCGAATCGGTTGTGTTGACGCACTGTCCTCCCGGCCCGCCCGCACGGAAAACATCAATACGAAGGTCGTTCGGATTGATATCAACCTCAACCTCCTCAACCTCGGGCAAAACCGCAACGGTAACGGTTGAGGTATGTATCCTCCCTCCGCTTTCGGTTGTCGGTATTCTTTGGACGCGGTGTACTCCGCTTTCGTATTTAAGACGGCTGTATGCGCCCGCCCCCGTTATTTCGAAGGATACCTCTTTAATTCCGCCGAGCTCGGTTGCGTTAAGGTTAAGAACCTCAACCCTCCACCGCTTTGCCTCGGCATACATTGTATACATACGCATAAGGTCACCCGCAAACAGCGCCGCCTCGTCACCGCCTGCGCCGCCCCGTATTTCGATAATAACATTTTTCTCGTCGTTGGGGTCCTTGGGAAGAAGGAGAATCCGAAGCTCGGCCTCAAGTGCCGAAAGCTTTTCCCGCCCCTCGTCAAGTTCTGACTGGACAAGCTCGCGAAAATCCTTGTCAAGCTTTTCGCCGAGCATTTCCCTTGCCTCGTCCATCGAGGCTTTGACAGCCTTGTACTGGCGATATTTTTCCACAATAGGCGTTATGTCGGACTGCTCCTTGCACATTACCGCAAACCTGCTCTGGTCAGCTATTACCGCAGGGTCGCTTACCGCTAAGCAAAGCTCCTCATACCGCTTTTCTATAAATGACAGTTTGTCAAACAAATTTTATTCCTCCATGACGATTTGATTTATGAATTATTTAAGATTAAGCGTGCCGAGCGACGCTGCCTTCAGATATGCGTTTATAAAGCCGTCAAGCTCACCGTCCATCACAGCCGAAATATTGCCCGTTTCAAAGGATGTGCGGTGATCCTTAACCATATTGTAGGGGTGAAAAACATACGAGCGGATTTGGCTCCCCCACGCAATGTCCTTTTGAACGCCCTTCAAATCCTCAATTTTATCCTTATGCTCCTGCTCGGCAAGCTGAATGAGCTTTGACTTTAGCATTTTCATTGCGGTATCCCTGTTTTTGTGCTGTGACCTCTCGTTCTGGCACGAAACGACAACGCCCGTGGGTATATGCGTAATCCTTATTGCGCTGTCCGTTTTGTTTACATGCTGACCGCCCGCACCGCTTGAACGGTATGTGTCAATCCTTAAATCATCGGGGTTTATGTCAACCTGAATTTCGTCGGTTATCTCAGGCATAACCTCAACCGAAGCAAAGGAAGTATGCCTTCTTCCCGAGGCATCGAAAGGAGAAATCCTGACAAGCCTGTGAACGCCCTTTTCAGCCTTCGCATAGCCGTAAGCATTAAGCCCCTCAATCAGTATCGACACGCTTTTTATCCCTGCCTCGTCGCCCGCAAGATAGTCGAGCGTTTCGACCCTGTATCCCCTTCGCTCCGCCCAGCGGGTAAACATACGAAGAAGCATTTCCGCCCAGTCCTGAGCCTCTGTTCCGCCCGCGCCCGCATGGAGCGTCATAATGGCGTTGTTTTTATCGTACGGCCCCGACAAAAGCGCTTCGAGGCGCATATTTTCAAGCTCTTTCACAAGGTTGGCATGTCCCTGTCTGACCTCGTCCAAAATGGACAAATCCTCCATTTCAATGCCCAAAGAAACAAGCGTTACTAAATCCTCCCAGTGGCTGTAAAGGCTTTGATACCTTGAAACCTTATCCTTCAGCTGTTTTAACCTTTGCATGATTTTTTGCGCGTTTTCCATATCGGAATAAAAATCGGGCGCCGCTGTTTGACGGTCAAGTTCTTCTATCTGAGTTTGCGTACCGGAAATGTCAAAGTGAATCCCTTAATTCTTTAATGTCTTTTTCAAGCCCGTCAAGTGAAAGACGGTATTCTTCAAACTCCAACATTCTATCACTTCCTTGTTAATGTTTTGACTTTACTGGCGGTTACTGCCCGCAGCACTTTTTATATTTCTTCCCGCTTCCGCAGGGGCACGGTTCGTTTCTTCCTACCTTATTGCTCTTTTTAACGGGCTTATTGGTGTTATCCTCCGCCCCCGCAAGGGATTCCGATACGGGCTTTGCCACCTGTTCTCTTTTCAGTTCGGTGTTTACCCTTGCATGGTAAATATGGCGGACGGTCTCCTCCTTTATCGAGGCAATCATTTCTTCGAACATATCCATTCCCTCGAATTTATATTCGATAACAGGGTCCTTCTGTGCATAGGCACGAAGCCCGATTCCGGAGCGGAGCTGATCCATCGCATCAATGTGGTCCATCCACAGGTTGTCTACGACCTGCAAAAGCACAATACGCTCAAGCTCGCGCATTGCTTCGCTTCCTATTTGTTGTTCCTTCTTTTCATATACATTGTGTGAAGCCTCCAGAACGAATTCCAAAAGCTCATCTTTTGTAATCTCCCTGCACTTTCTTGGCTCAAGCCTTACCACTATGCCGAATTTTTCGAGCATAAGGGTATAAAATGTTTCCCACGAAAAATCATCGCCGTGCTCACTTTCGCCCGCGGTAATATCCACAATTTTTTTAGCAACGCTGTCAATCATCGACAGTATATAATCGCGGAGGTTTTCACCCTCCAAAACCTTACTGCGCTGGGCGTAAATAAGCTCACGCTGTTGGTTCATAACATCGTCGTACTGAAGGACATGCTTTCTTATATCAAAGTTTCTGCCCTCAACCTTTTTCTGTGCGCTTTCGATGGCGTTGGACAGAATTTTCGCCTCAATGGGCTGGTCATCCTCAAGCCCAAGGGTTTCTACCATCCCCATAAGGCGTTCGGAGCCGAAAAGGCGCATTAAATCGTCCTCCAGCGATATATAGAATTTAGACTCGCCGACATCGCCCTGTCGTCCGCTTCTTCCCCTTAGCTGATTGTCTATGCGCCTGCTCTCATGCCGTTCCGTTCCGATTATGAAAAGGCCGCCCGCATTTATAACCTCTTCGCGCTCCGCCAAAACCGCAGGCTTATACTTTTCATACAGCTCTTTATATGTGGCGCGCGCATTCAAAATTTCTTCATTATCCGTATCCGCAAAGCTCGTTGCCTCGTTTATCATTTCAGGCTCAAAACCGAGCTTTGCCATTTCGCGCTTAGCCATAAATTCGGCATTTCCGCCGAGGACAATGTCCGTTCCTCTGCCCGCCATGTTGGTGGCGATGGTCACCGCACCCTTTTTACCTGCCTGTGCGACTATCTCCGCCTCTTTTTCATGGAATTTTGCGTTCAAAACCTCATGCGGGATTCCTATTTTTTTAAGAGCGGCCGAAAGCTTCTCCGATTTTTCTATTGTTATGGTGCCGACCAAAACTGGCTGACCCTTTTCATGGCACCTTTTAATCTGTTCTATAACGGCATTGAACTTGCCCGCCTCGTTTTTATATACGGCGTCGGGATGGTCAATCCTTATAAGCGGCATATTTGTGGGGATTACAATAACATCAAGCTTGTATATCGCCTGAAACTCCGCCTCCTCGGTCTGCGCCGTACCCGTCATACCCGAAAGTTTTTTGTAAAGCCTGAAATAGTTTTGGAAGGTTATTGTGGCAAGGGTTTTACTCTCACGCTCAACCTTTACCTTCTCCTTCGCCTCAATCGCCTGATGAAGTCCCTCGCTGTACCGCCTTCCGAACATCAGCCTACCCGTAAATTCGTCTACGATTATAACCTCTCCGTCTTTTACAACATAGTCCTTATCCCTTTGCATTATGCCGTGGGCGCGGATTGCCTGATTGATGTGGTGCGATATGGTGAGATTTTCGGGGTCGGACAAATTTTCAATCTTGAAAAAAGCCTCCGCCTTTTTTATTCCTCTTTCGGTGAGAGTTGCGGTATGCGCCTTTTCGTCAACTATATAGTCGGCGTCAACGCCTTCCTCAAGCTGTTTGTCGTCGCTCTCTTTAATTTTGATTTTTTTAAGAGTGCGCGCAAATTTATCCGCGGTTTCATAGAGTGCGGTGGATTTGTCGCCCGCGCCCGATATTATAAGAGGCGTCCTCGCCTCGTCGATAAGTATGCTGTCAACCTCATCGACAATAGCGAAATAATGACCCCTTTGCACCCTTTGCGACTTGTAAATAACCATGTTGTCCCTCAAGTAGTCAAACCCAAGCTCGTTGTTCGTGCCATAGGTTATATCGGCGGCGTAAGCCCTTCTTCGCTCGTCATTGTCAAGCCCGTGGACGATAAGCCCGACCGAAAGCCCCAAGAAGTTATAAATCTTTCCCATCCATTCGCTGTCGCGCTTGGCAAGGTAATCGTTTACCGTTACAATATGGACGCCTTGCCCCGTAAGGGCGTTAAGATATGCGGGAAGGGTCGCCACAAGGGTTTTTCCTTCGCCGGTCTTCATCTCCGCGATTCGCCCCTGATGAAGCACAACCCCGCCGATCAGCTGTACTCTAAAATGCCGCATACCCAAAACACGGCAGGAAGCCTCTCTGACTACCGCAAAAGCCTCCGGAAGAATATCGTCGGTTGTTTCGCCGTTTTTAAGGCGCTCCTTAAACTCCGCGGTTTTCGCCTTAAGCTCTTTGTCGGAAAGTGCCTTTACGGAAGGCTCCAGCGCCTCTATTTTGTCCACAATCGGCATAATGCGCTTAAGTTCGCGGTCACTGTATGTTCCGAATATCTTGTCAAATATGTTAGCCAATTAATACACCTCGTTTGTCGGAAAAAAATCTTACTGTGCAAAAAATCAGATAATGCTGTCGCCCTCACGATAGCTTGACATAATCATCTTCAGAATCTGTGCGGGTGTCGGCGGCGTATAGGTTATCGCATTCGCCCCCGCCTCTATCGTTTTTATAATTGTTTCATCGTTCGGCCCGCCGGTAGCTATTATGGCGATATCGGAATTTTTGTCCCTAATGCGCTTAATTATTTCAATAGTATCCCCTGCGCCCGACACATTAAACACGGATACGCCTGCCTTTATCCTGCTTTCAAAGTCGGTCTTTTCGGAAACCACCGTTACGACTATCGGGATATCTATCCTTTCTTTCATTGCCGCAATCGTTTCATTTGTTGCCGGCGCGTTTAAAACAACGCCGATTGCCCCCTGATTTTCAGCGTCGAGCGCAAGGTTTATGGAGCGTTTTCCGCCCGTAATCCCGCCGCCCACACCGCAAAAAACGGGGACATCCGAAACCTGTATAATGGCGTGGGTTATCGCAGGCTGGGGAGTGAACGGATAAACAGCCATTATAGCATTGGCATTGCAATTTTTAATTATCGCAACATCCGTCGTAAAAACAAGCGATTTTATAAGCTTGCCGAAAATCTTAATACCGCTTGCCTTGGATATTACCTCGGGCATCTTTATCATGTGTCTTCTTAATATTCCTTCTATTTCAGGGGGACGGGATTCCATAAACAACCCTCCAATCGGTACCGCAAATCAGAAAACGGCCTTGACCGTTCCCTACTGTTTTTTGTTTTTTATTCTGTATGAAAGAGTCATAAGGCTGTCGCTAAGGTGAACATTTTCTATTTCGACACCCTCCGGGACCTTTATGTCTGTGTACGAAAAGTTCAAAAGCCCTCTGATTCCAAGGTGTGAAAGGCGAAGGGCAACCTCGCCCGCCTCGGTCTTTGGTACGGCTATTATTGCAATGTCGGGCTTATTTTCTTTTGTAAAATCTTCAAGTGCTTTAATGTCCAAAATTGGATATTCACCTATGTAGCTCCCGATTTTTTTGGGGTCATTGTCAAAAACGCCCACAAGCTTAAAGCCCCTTCTCTCAAAGGATTTATAAGACGCAAGCGCTCTTCCCAAATTGCCGGCGCCGACTATAATCATCTTGTGACCGCGATTAAGACCCAATATTTTTCCTATTTCGTTATATAAAGCCTCGACATTATAGCCGTAGCCCTGCTGTCCGAACCCGCCGAAGCAGTTTAAATCCTGCCTAATCTGTGAGGCGGTTACGCTCATCTTTTCGCTGAGCTCTTTTGAAGAAATCCTTGTAACTCCGCTATCACAAAGCTCACCCAAGTATCTGTAATATCTGGGTAGCCTTTTTATTACCTCAAAGGATATTTTTTTTGAATTTTCCATTGTTTTACCTCCTTAATTGCGCGGCGCCGTTTTCCGTTTAGCAAGGAAAATTGCGGCGGCGCAATAAATTCACCGCGGAGCGTGTAATAATCACTATAATAATTATACGCTATTTAATGCTGTCGATGTCATAGGGCGTAGTCTGATATACATGGTAATTAAGCCAGTTCGAAAACAGAAGGTTTGCATGCGCCCTCCATGTTACCTGCGGGCTGTGCTTAGGGTCATCCTTCGGAAAATAGTTTTTCGGAACGGATATGTCAAGGCCCTTGTCAACATCCCTGAAGTATTCCTGTCCGAGCGTAACATCGTCATACTCCGAATGGCCCATAACAAAAATCTGTCTTCCGCCTTTTGAGGTCACCAGATAAACGCCCGCCTCGTTAGAGGATGCAAGGATTTCAAGTGCGGGAACCTTTGCGATATCCTCCTCCCGAACCTCCGTATATCTTGAGTGGGGAGCATAAAAAACATCGTCAAACCCTCTTGTGAGCATCTTTGTTTTTCTTCTGACCCTATGAGGGAAAACCCCGAACATCTTTTTGTCCAAAAGATATTTTTTTATTCCGAAGTGATAGTAAAGCCCCGCCTGCGCGCCCCAGCATATATGAAGGGTTGAGGTTGCATTCGATTTTGTCCATTCCATAATTTCTGAAAGCTCCGCCCAATAATCCACATCCTCAAATTCCATTGTTTCCACAGGAGCGCCGGTTATTATCATTCCGTCATACTTTCTGTGTTTAACATCGTCAAATGTCTTGTAAAACGCAAGCAAATGCTCTTCCGGAGTGTTTTTGCTCTGATAGCTTTTAGTCTTTAAAAACTCAACGGTAACCTGAAGCGGGCTGTTGCCCAAAAGTCGCAGAAGCTGAGTTTCGGTCGCTATTTTTGTGGGCATAAGATTTAATACGGCTATTTCCAGAGGACGGATATCCTGTGTCATGGCGCGCTTTTCGGTCATGACAAATATATTCTCGCTCTCAAGTATCTTTCGTGCGGGAAGCTTGTTCGGGATTTTAATGGGCATTGCTCTCATCCTTTCCTCTTTTGTCCGTTACATAAGATTTGACACACCGTTTTAATAAATTCATCCGGATAAAGCCGTTTAAGTTTTATTACCCATAACTGAATTTATTATAACAATTATAACAGATGTATATTAAATTGACAAGAATATAATAATATATTCCAGAAGGTTGTGATTGATTGGATAAACTATATACATCGGTCAATGCCGATAACGACGGCTCCGAAGGCGAGGGAAAGAGCGGCGATATCGGTATTGTTGAGCCGCAAAATGCACCTCACAAAATACACTGCCTTACCATTATCGGTCAGATTGAAGGGCATATGATGCTTCCCCCGCAAAACAAAAGCACAAAATATGAGCATGTTATCCCTCAGCTTGTCAACATCGAGGAGGACAAGACAATTGAGGGTCTTTTAGTGATACTTAACACAGTGGGCGGAGATGTTGAGGCAGGCCTTGCGATAGCCGAAATGATTTCAAGCATGTCGAAGCCGACGGTTTCGCTCGTCCTCGGAGGCGGGCACAGCATAGGAGTTCCCCTTGCCGTAGCGGCAAATTATTCGTTTATAGTGCCGAGCGCAACAATGACGATTCATCCAATACGCATGAGCGGCGTGGTAATCGGGACATCTCAGACCTATGACTATTTCAACAGGGTTCAGGAGCGTGTTATTGCGTTTATCTCCGAGCATTCGCGGATATCGGCGGAGGCTTTTACCGAGCTTGTGCACAAAACGGGGGTTATAGCAAACGATGTCGGGACAATCCTGTTCGGCGAGGAAGCGGTCACAAACGGCATTATAGACGAGGTCGGCGGAGTATCCAAGGCAACGGAAAAGCTTTATTCCCTTATTTCCGAAAGAACAAACATAACAAAGGCAACGGGCGAATAAAAGCATTGGGGCGGACATCGTTCTTCTTTGACATAGCCGGAGTGCCGATACCTGTCGGCGCAAGTAAAACAAAGGGTATTAAAGATTCTCCGGCGTTGCCTCGAAAATGACAGGGTAGAAACGGATTCTACAAAAACACGGAAATTTCACAACAACTCATAATTTTTTATAAGTTAAATCAAGCCGCACAGGAATGTGCGGCTTGAATGTGCGGCTTTCTTTTAATACATATTAAATATCAATAGGGTTTTATTACCGACATTGCGCAATTTTCGGGCTTTAGATAACCGTCCCTTCGCTTTTTTACATCGTCAAGCGTTATTCCCTCGCAAATCTCAACATAGCGAAGTAAATCAACGCCCTTAAAAACACTTGCGACAAAAGCGTTTGAAATTTTTTCGACACTGTTGAACAGGCGTAAAAACTTTCCTATCATAACCTTGCGGCAACGCGTAAATTCTTCGTCATTCAAATCGGTTGTTTTTATTTCCTCCACTATTTCATCCCTTACCTTTTCGGGGTCGGAGCTTTCGCCTCCCATAGCCGAATAGGAGTACCCCTCCTCGCATGAGCATTCATAAGCGAATGTATCGTTGATAAGCCCTTTTTCGTAGAGACTGTTATACAGCGTACTGCTGTGACCCACAAGCATTTCGAGAAGAATTTCGGTCGTAATCTGTTTTTTAAGAAGTTCATCACCCGTAATTCCCACTTCGGAATCCTTAAACCCAAGCTGAAACATCGGGCATGCAACACTTAAATTCTGCTCGATAAGCGGCTTGTTAACGCCCGCAGGCTCAATGGGGTAAAACCTTTTAATCTCTCCTATCGGGTTTGCGGTAACATATTTGTCGACAAGGGCGGCAACGCTTTCGCAATCCACCCTGCCGCAGGTAAACAGCACCATATTGGAAGGGTTGTAAAAGGTTTTGTAGCATTTATACAAGATATCCTTGTTTATCTGCGAAATGCTTTCGACTGTTCCGGCAATGTCGTTTCTGACGGAGTGCTCGGAATACAGCGCGCATAAAAGGTTGAAAAACACCCTCCAGTTGGGGTCGTCGTCATACATTCTTATTTCCTGTCCGATAATACCCTGTTCCTTCAGCACATTTTCATCGGTAAAATAAGGCTTCCCCACAAAGTCAAGGAGTATCTCAAGATTTTCGTAGAATCTGTCGGTGCATGAAAAAAGATATGCCGTCATGTTAAAGCTCGTATACGCATTTGCGGATGCGCCCGTTTTGCTGTAGCTGTCAAAGGCATTTGTGCCGTCGGGCTGTTCAAACAGCTTGTGCTCAAGAAAATGCGCAACACCGTCGGGTATTGCAAAAGGCTCCGTATCGTCGGCGGGAAGAAATTTATTGTCTATCGAGCCGACCTTTGCCGCAAAGCTTGCATAGCTTTTGCTGTGGTCGGGCTTAGGAAGAACATATATCATAAGTCCGCTTTCATGCTTTCCCATATACAGCGTTTCGCCCAGAAGCCTGCTTTCGGTCTTTTCAAATACCATTACGCCTCGCCTCCTTTAAGAAAATACACCGTGTCGAGGACTGTATTACGGGCGATTTTCATAACATCTTCCTTTGTAACCTTTGAAATACAGTCCGCAAGCTCGTCAAGCTCAATAAGCCTTCCCACTATAAGCCGTCCGAGCCAGTAGTCCTCGGTCATAAAAGCATTGTCGGAGATTGACCTTATGCCGTTTACGGTGTACAGCCTTGCCGCGGACATTTCGTCGTCGGATATGTCGCCGTTCTGAACGGCAAGGTGCTGTGCCATTATCTCGTCATACGCCTTGTCAAAATCAGAGGCTTCAATGCCTGAATTAACCATCATAAGCCCTTTAAGCATTTCTATCTTCGATGTAGCATAGTACGCAAGAGAAAGCCTTTCCCTTACATTGTTGAAAAGTTTGGAGGACGGACCTCCGCCGAAAGCCGCATTGTATACCAAAAGAGCGGGATAGGCGTCATCCCCCGGCTGTATCCCCGTTCTGAAGCCGAGGCTTAGCTTGCCCTGAGCAACCTGTTCCGTTTCTGTCACCCTTTTTACTTCTTTTACATCCTTTACGATTTGCATTTCGGGCATTTTACCGCCGGCAGGCTCAACCCCCGAAAAAATCCGCTCTATTTGTTGCTTGACCCAGAATATATCCACATCCCCACACACAAATATTTCAACGGGCGTGGACAAAAACGCGCTTTTATAATGAGTAAAAAGCGTGTTATCGTCTATTGCGTCAACATCATTAATAAAGCCATGCTCATTTATTCCATAAGGCTCCGCTGCGCACATGATCTCGGCGCACCTTGTAGCCGCATAGCTTCGTTTGTCGTTAATCTGAGATTGTATATACTGCTTTAGATTTTCCTTTTCCTGCGCAACATACTCCTTTGAAAAACTCGTCTGACCTAAGATTGCACTTTCGGCAAGTGATATTATGCTTTCAAGAACGGGACGGGACTTACCCGTATAGTTTTCGTTTATAAACTCAAAATTTATATGGATTACCTGAAGGTCGCCCTTTTTCCGCACACCGGCGTGAAGCTTTGCCCCGTAAAGGTTGTCAAGATGTCTTGAAAGACCGATTGATTCGGGGAAAAGAGGGCAGGCTCTTTTAAGTACATTGGGCAGCAGTGCGTTAAGCGTAGCCTCCTCCCGTCTAAGTGGGCGGCAAAAGTAAAAACCGAGGGTTGTTGTTTTGAATTTTTTTGTATGAATGTAATGAAGATTTACCCCGCTTTTAATCTCTATTGACTGTATGCTCAAATATCATACCTCCTTATTTTCGGATTTTCTCCGATAGTGAAAGAAAAGCCCGATGCTATCGGACTTTATTATGCCTTTTTTTAGTGTTTTTAATCCGTTTCACGGTGCATCTGTTTATTCTGTAAAAATATGCCCCGATTCCTGCGACTATCGAAAGACCTATTATGTAAAACAACATTTCCATAAGCCGCTTTGTGTTGTTAAAATAACTTAAGAAAGGAATAAACCGTCTTAAAAACTGCGCAATTTTTTGAACGCCCTCGCACCAGAAAAACCCCGCTGATGTAGCAAGAAGATATATTCCGGCAATTTTATATGTATTCCTTCCGTTTTTTTTCCACAAAGCAAAGGCTACTGCCGCACCAACGAAAAACACACCGAAAAGCACCCACATAACCGTTCCCATTGCAGCGCCTATTTTGTCACCGTACTTGAAAAGCCTTGCATTATATAAAAACAGCAATACGATGGAAGCCGCAATGGCGTATGCAAACTGTAAGAGGAAATCGTTTGCTATTTTTTCTTTTTTGCTTATTCTTGTTTTTTTGTCATCCATGACGGAAACCCCCTATATGTCACTTTGCAGATACATGATGATGGGAACAACGGCGGCGCCTGCCGTTTCGGTTCGCAAAATACGCTTACCAAGACTTACAGTAGGAATACCGAGGCTTTTGGCATACTCTGCCTCGTCAGGCTCAAACCCGCCTTCGGGGCCGATTAATATACCGATTTTATTTGACTTCACATTCCCGAAAACATCCTTAATGCGCAGATTCCTTTCTTCCTCCCAAAACATTGCGCAGACGGGGAGCTTTGTCATCTGCAACAGGGCATCATTAAAAGATACGGTTTCGCAAACCTCGGGAACAATGCCGCGTCCGCACTGCTTTGCGGCCTCCAGCGCAACCCTTCGCCATCTTTCAAGCTTATCTGTCGGCTTTGACACGCATCGTTTGGAGTAAACCGGAACAATTCTCATTATCCCAAGCTCGGTATTTTTTTGAATGATATATTCCATTTTCCCCTGTTTCGGCAAGGCTTGAAAAAGGGTTATATCGGTATCGGGCTCAGAGTCGCATCTGTAACTTTTTATGATTTTTGCGCTTACCGCTTCTTTTTCGGCCGATGTAATTATTGCCTCAAAATCGTTCCCTCTGCCGTCGCAGACGGTAATACCGTCGCCTGTTTTCATTCGAAGAACCCTTGAAATATGATTAGCGTCCCCGCCCATTATGGTAACATGGTCGCCTTTAATTTGAGATTTCGAAACGAAAAATCTTGACATAAAAATAAAACCCCGATTGTTTTGTTTTAAATAACACAGGAAATTCCGAGAATCTGCACAATTTCACGCTCTTACGGAAATATATTCCGCCAATGCTTTATTTATTATACCATTAGTGTCTGAAAAAAACAAGGGTGATTATGAAAAATTACCCTTATATTCTCTTTTTTAACCCTAAAAACGCTCTTTTTTTTTATTTACAAAAATAAAACAGCGTGATATACTAAAGTAAATATATATAATCAGCATTTCATATTAAAGGAAATGCGGGTTGCACGCTTTAAAATCAAATTGAACGGAGATGCTTGTATGAAAAAAAATAAAATCAGTGCCGTAATGCTTTTGATTTTGTCTTTAATTAGCACATCTTCCTATGCCGAGGGTACAGCTCCGATAACAAACGGTCTTATACCCTCATTCACAAGATATCAAATATCCGCAAAGAAGACGGGGGACGGAACTCTCCGTATGGGTTCTCCCGAGTTGCCCGAAGCCTTTGACCTGAGGACCGAAGGCAGAGTCTCACCCGTCAAAAATCAGGGGGAGGACGGTGTTTGCTGGGCGTTTGCATCCTATGCCTCCGCAGAGTCGTCACTCCTTCCCGAAAATTTATTCAGCTTCTCCGAAAACCATATGAAGCATGCAACCTCTGTCGAAAACGGAATCTACGGCTTTGACCGTACAGCGGGCGGATTCGGAAACAGAGAAATTGCCACCGCATACCTTGCAAGGCGAGAGGGTGCGGTTTTTTCCGCCGATGCGCCGTATGTCTTTGGAGATGACCTTCCGGAAGGAGTTAAACCCGCTTACATACCGATTGTAAAAGCGATTGATGAGGTTATTTATTATCCTAATCCGGCCTCACTTGCTCCCGATGACCCCGTTGAATATTTGATGTCGGACACAGACTTTCGAAATATGATTAAAACGGCAGTAATGGAGCGCGGCATCGTAATGACAGGAATATATATGACGACTTCGTCTTCTTACTATAACTCTACCACAAAAGCATACCTTTACAACGGTCCCGCAAAGCCCAATCACGCCGTTGCGATTGTCGGCTGGGACGACAACTACAGTGCCGCTAATTTTGCCGCTTCAAACCTACCCCAAAACAATGGTGCGTTTATAGTCAAAAATTCATGGGGCGAAAGCTGGGGTAACGGCGGGTATTTCTATGTTTCGTATGAGGATAAATACCTCGGTATAGATTCAGCCTCCTTTATAATGAGCGAGGAGCATGTGCCCTATAATGTATATCAGCATGACCCGCTAGGTATGACCTCAAATTTAACAAGCGATGATCCTGAATTCTTTGCCGTCAACAAGTTTAAAACCGAAAGACCCGGAAAAGAGTTTCTTTCGCAGGTCGGTTTTTACGCACCCCTTCCGACATCGTATGAGATATACATTGATACGGATGTCGGCGAGGATGACACAGCTTTTGATTTTCCGCCCACTCCGCTTGCGTCGGGGAGTGTGGATTTTGCCGGATACTTTACGGTGGACATAGCCTCTTTACCTATAATAACAGGCGACTACTACGCTGTCGGTATAAAACATATATCAAGTTTTCCGGGTGAACCTGCTTATATCGGTATTGAGGTACCTTTCGAAAATTTCTCCTCAAGAGCGTTTGCAAACCCGAATGAGGGCTTTGTCGGATTCGTGGACGGACAAAATATTACATGGGTGGATATTACAAGCCTTGCCGAGGAGTTAAACCTCGGGGATTTTGACACAAGCGAATTCAGCGTTTGTATCAAAGCCTTTACCCTTGATGCCGACCCCTTAACGGTTGATATGTATGAGATTGACACATCCGACGGGCTTGACATAGAATTTCACTTTAAGAACAATACCGTAGCCGATATTTTATCAAATGCGGTTATAGCTCTCTATACCGGCGACGGCGCGGAACGAAAGCTTGTTGACTGCAACCTTGCCGAGCTTGATATGGACGGGCCGGGGCTTACGGCTTTTCACGCAAGTTTTGACAATAAGGGAATAGATATCACAGATCTCTATATTAAGATCATATACCTTGATAGCCTGGATAACCTTACGCCGCTCGGTCCTCCGGCAGAATTCTCGTTTTAGTATCCGGAGATAAACCGATATAACTTTCTAAGATAAATCAAAAAACCGGGCAATTGCCCGGTTTTTTGATTTAGTTATACTATTACTTATTGTTCCTGCTGCTATTCCTTCGGAACAAGCACTCGTATTACATTGTTTTCGGTGTCGGCAACAAATACATTTCCGTCCCCGTCAACCGCAACGCCCTTTGGTGAATTCAATCTTGCCTTTGTGGCATTATCGCCGTTTCCGATGCTTCCCATATATCCGTCACCTGCGATTGTCGTAATGAATCCGTCAATTACCTTTCTTACGCGGTGATTCTGTGTGTCCGCGATATAAAGGTTTCCCGCCGCATCCACCGCAACATCATGGGGGAAGAAAAGCATTGCTTCCACAGCCGCTCTGTCATCACCGATTCCGTCTACAGTGCCGCTGTTTGTCGGAAGATTTCCGCTTCCCGCTACGGTTGTGATTATGCCTGTTGACATATCAATCTTACGGATTCTGTGATTAAAGGTATCAGCGATATATAAATCACCGTCTTTGTTAAACGCAAGCCCCATGGGTTTGTTGAGCAGTGCATCCTCTGCATCCCCGCCGTCGCCCGAAAATCCTCCGATTCCGGGTGTTCCCGCAATGTTTGTAATAGTGCCGTTTTTGGATATTTTTCTTATAATGTGATTGTTGGTGTCCGCTACATATATATTGCCGACCGCATCAATGGCTATTCCCTGCGGTGTGTTAAATCTTGCGGACTTCGCATTGCCGCCGCCGTCGGAATATGAACCTGCGCTTCCGATTTCCAGAACACCCGCTATGGTAATCAGGTTGCCGTTGGGGTCGATTGCTCTTACAATATGATGGTCGCTGTCAAGGAAAATTATATATCCCTTTGAGCAGACGATTACATCCATAGGCTCATACATTCCTTGTCCGTATGCGGGACCCGTGTAGTCGGCGGGTGTGTATCCGTTTTCGATTCCGTTGCCCGTCAGAGTGGACATTACATTGCTGTCCGTAACCATTCTTACGGCCCCGTTTCTTTCGTCTGCTATGTAAATATTGCCGTCATAATCAACCGCAATGCCTCTCGGTCCGTTTAACTCGCCGCTTGTTGCCACGAAATTCTGCGGGGTTTTACTTCCGTTTTGTCCGCTGAATCCGCGGATTCCGTTACCCGCATACGCCTCGATATCATACTCGGTTGATTCAAAAACAGGGTCGGTGGGGCTTCCGGGAATAATTAAAACGCAATCGTCGATATCGGGTATATCAGGTTCGGTTATGGTTACCGTAACGGTTGCCGTGTCCTCTCCTCCGTTGCCGTCCGTAATCGTATAAGTAAAGGTGTCTACCCCGACAAAGTCATTGTCCGGTGTATACTTAACAGTGCCGTCAGCGTTTATCGTAACGCTTCCGTTTGAGCCCTGGGTAACCTCTGTTACCGTAATTGTGTCGCCGTCGGGGTCGCTGTCATTTACAAGTACGGAAATATCAACGGGCGTGTTTTTCTCTGTCGTTTTGCTGTCGTCTACCGCTGTCGGCGGATTGTTGGGAATATCGGTTATGGTTACCGTAACGGTTGCTGTGTCCTCTCCGCCGTTGCCGTCCGTAATGGTGTATGTAAAGGTATCAACTCCGACAAAGTCATTGTCCGGCGTATACTTAACAGTGCCGTCAGCGTTTATCGTAACGCTTCCGTTTGAGCCCTGGGTAACCTCTGTTACCGTAATTGTGTCGCCGTCGGGGTCGCTGTCATTTGCAAGTACGGGAATATCAACGGGTGTATTTTTCTCTGTCGTTTTGCTGTCGTCTACCGCTATCGGCGGATGAGAAGCAATAAGTCCCGCATCTATTGTCAGATTGTCGGCGGTAAGGCTTATAATGTCTGTCTTTCCCGTCAGTACATCCGCATTGCTGTCATTATCCGCCGATAAATCCGTACCCTTTACCGTGAATATATAGCCTTCGGGTAAAATAAATTTTACATAATAATTGCCCGCGGGTAAATCCGTGAACAGGTAATTACCGTTTGGGTCGGTCTGAGTAGCATTTATAAGCAGATTATTTTCGTTATAAAGGCAAACTCCGACACCCGCTACGCCGGCTTCGCCAATACCCATTATTCCGTTTTTATCCGTATCGGCAAAAACCATATTCCCTATTTTATATAAGGGAGTATATTTGTCCGGATTAAAAATCACGGATATATGGCTTACATCAGCCGGATATCCCGACGGATTTATAGGTGCGACAAGGTTTGTATCGCTGTTGTAATTATCGGAGTACCGATAAACATTATACTTATCACCGCCCTTAACAATAAAGGAGTAGAGGCTTATATTGCTTTCCCAGTATAAAACCTCGGTATAATCAGAGCCGCTTTTCTTACCTACCTGCAAGGTAATGGTAATAACTCCGTTTTCGCTTATTTCGCCGTCCTGATTGAACTTTAATGTGTATGTACCTTCATTTCCTGCCCCGTCAAACTTATAGTATACATATCCTTCGGGGGTAAGCTCGTCCTTGTCGTGCAGATCGTTTCCGCTATGCTCTGTGGGCTCGACCGCAGGTCCACTGGGCACGGGAGTTGAAAATGCCGTAATGCTAAAAAGCATTACCGTAGCCATTACCAGGCTAACAATTTTAACTTTCATGTAATCGCCCCTCCACTTCTTATTACAATTTTTCATGGTTTGTCTTTATACTATAAGAAGTAATTGGCAATTACAATATTTCAGGCATAAACGGCATTTTAAATGTAATAATTGGACATTCAATTTTTTTAGGCAATGATAAAAGCCACATCAGCATCATGCTGTGTGGCCTTTATTTATGTAAATATAATTTATTTTACTCGTTACTCGGCTGATACCTCTTTCTCTTTTTTGTTGCCGATACTTAAAATCAGATTAAGAAGGATTCCGAAGATTGCGGCGCCGGCGATGCAGGGTACCTGAATACCGAAGAACGGGATATTGCCGCCGAAACCGTACTGTCCGCCTATTCCGATAATCATAATGGTGGCTATAACCGCTATGTTTTTAGCGCTGAATAAATCGACCTTTTTCTCAACCATTATGGCAACGCCCTGTGCGGCTATTGCTCCGAACAAGTAAATCTCAAGCCCACCGATTACTGCGGCCGGTATTGCATAAATCGCATTGACAAGCGGGGTGAAGCAGGAAATAACCATAGCGATAATCGAAGCGCCGATTAGAACGGGTATTGAAAATACTCTTGTTATTGCCATTGCGCTGATATTCTCACCGTAATTTGTTCCGGCAGGACCTCCGACAAAGCCCGAAACCATATCGCCGATACCGTCACCGATTAAGTTAAGACCGAGCAGGTCGGCAATTTTGTATTTCTTTTTCGAGCCCTTTTTCTTTGCCAGGTCGTTTACATAAATATCAAGCTGATAGACATGTGCGGTTGATTCGGGAATTGTGGCGATTGCTATCGGCATAATCGCGGCAACCGCAAACCATTCCACTCTCGGAAGCGTAAATATCGGGAGTGCAAAAATTCCGCTGTTAACCGTGTCGGGCAAAACCTTGAAAAGGTCGATACCTGTTGAAAGCTTAATTATAAATGCTGTAAGACAACCGATAATAGGCCCGAAAATAAGGGGAAGCTGGCCCCAAAAGCCTTTTAGGTAAACCGAGAATAATATCGTTGCAATCAGCGTTATCAAAGAAATTGTCCATGCAATATTGCCCGCAAGCGCGACCTGCGACGGAGCCACCGTAACCGTACCCGCCGTATCAACCCCGATTGATGCGGCATCTTGAAGGGCAACTGCGGCAAGTGTCAGTCCGATTACCATCGCAATAGGCCCTGTAATCGATGCAGGAAGAACCTTTTCGATGGATGATCTTCCGAAGCGTTTTACGATAAAGCCTGCCGCAATGGATACAAGACCCGACATAATTATGCCGAATTGTGCCACGGCAATTTTTTCGTTGAGGGTATAGTTTGCGAGTGCCTGGGAACCCATAAGACTGCCGATTGCGGCAACATACGAGAAGCTTGAGCCGTAATACAGGGGGATTTTTCTTCCGGTAACAAGGATAAAACAAAGTGTTGCAAGACCGCTTGCAAAGATGGTTGTAGAGATATGAAAGCCCGTAATGATAGCAACGGCAACCGTTGCGGGGAACATTACGATCACCTGCTGTATCGCGTAAAGCAACAGCTTCCATATCGGTGGTCGCTCGTCGGGAAGATATCCGACTGCCTGTGAATTCTTTACCATTTTAATTCCTCCTGTTATAAAAATTTTTAAAGCACTACTATTGAAAGCATTAAAAAAACATCCTGCCCGCAAACGCAGACAAGATGTTGCTTCAATACAATATAAGGCAAAAATGCCCCTGCTTAAAAATCTTGTCGGCATCACTGTACCAAATTAAAGATAATCTATGTTTTCGACATTATAACATAAAAGAATATTTTTTTCAACATATTTTTTCTGATATGGAATTATTTTGGGATTATCACTTACCGGGCTGAAACGCATATACTGTAATGAATAAAAAATATAAGGGCTTTTATAAAAAACATTATTTTTTTATTAGCCTTACAGGAGGTTTATATGATTAATCGAAGAGTTAACACCATGAGCTCATGTGCAAAGCGCATAGAACTGATAAACACGCTCCGTAAATTGTGGAGTGAACATACTATGTGGACGAGATCGTTTATAATAAGTACCGCCGCGGATTTGGGCGATTTGCAGTATGTTACGCAAAGGCTGCTTAGAAACCCCAAAGATTTTGCCGCAGTATTAAGAGGATATTACGGCTTTGATAAGGCAAACAGATTTGAACAACTTTTAACCGAGCATCTTACGATTGCGGCGGGCTTTGTAAACGAAGCAAAGGCGGGAGATACCCCGGCGGCAAACGAAAGCCGAAAAAATTGGTATAGAAACGCCGACGAAATAGCCGAATTCCTTGCAAGCATCAATCCGTTCTGGAGCAGGAGAATGTGGCAGGCAATGCTTCATGAGCATCTGAAAATAACCGAGGAAGAAGCCGTTTTAAGGCTTACCGGACAGTATTCCGCCGATGTTGCGCTTTACGACGAAATCGAGGCACAGGGGCTTGAAATGGCTGACTTTATGGCAGAAGGAATTATAAATCAGTTTAATTTATAATACTGTTTTTGCACCGGAAAAGGCGGATTATTCCGCCATAGCGTAAAATTGCGCATTATGCGCAGTTTATTATATACTGTAAACATTTTGCCGATAGCATAAAGCATCCGCCCGTTCGGGCGGATGCTTTATTATTAAAAATCTGTTATAATCAAGTGTTTTTATATTCTGTTTTAATATATTCGTCTATTGCGGCGGCCGCCTGCTTACCCGCACCCATGGCGAGTATTACCGTTGCCGCACCCGTTACGGCGTCGCCCCCAGCAAAAACGCCCTTTTTGCTCGTCCTGCCGGTTGCCTCGTCAACTATAATACCGCCCCATTTTTGCGTTTCTATATCGGGGGTAGTCGACTTTATAAGCGGGTTGGGTGTCTGACCTATCGCTATTATAACTGTATCTACGGGAATAACCTTTTCAGTTCCCGCCTTTGCCTTCGGTCTTCGCCTTCCCGACTCGTCGGGCTCGCCAAGCTCCATTTCCACGCACTCAATCCCCGTAACCCATCCGTCCTCACCGATTATTCTGACGGGGTTTTTAAGAAGGTTAAAGATTATGCCCTCCTCAACCGCATGGTGAACCTCCTCGGCGCGGGCGGGCAATTCGTCCATCGAACGCCTGTAAATTATATGAACCTCATCAGCCCCAAGCCTTTTTGCGCACCTTGCCGCATCCATCGCAACATTCCCGCCACCGACCACCGCAACCCGTTTTCCTATTTTTACGGGTGTGTCGTATTCGGGGAAACGATAGCCCTTCATAAGATTTATGCGCGTTAAAAACTCGTTTGAAGAGTACACTCCGCAAAAGTTTTCGCCCGGTATTTTCATAAATGAGGGAAGCCCCGCTCCCGTGCCGATAAACACGGCCGCAAAACCCTCGTCCGAAAGAAACTCGTCAACCGATACAACCCTTCCCACAACGGAATTAACCTCGATTTTTACGCCGAGGTGCTTTAGATCCTCTATCTCGCGGCGGACGATTTCCTTCGGAAGACGAAATTCGGGTATTCCGTACATCAAAACGCCGCCTGCAATATGAAACGCCTCAAAAATCGTTACATCATAGCCCATTTTAGCAAGGTCGCCCGCACAGGCAAGCCCTGCGGGGCCGGAGCCTATTATCGCAACCTTTATACCGTTTGAGGCGGGTCTTTCGGGCTTTTTATCGCCCGACTTCATGTGATAATCCGCGGCAAAGCGTTCAAGCCTTCCTATTCCTACACTCTCGCCCTTAATTCCGCGGACACAGTACTTCTCGCACTGCGACTCCTGCGGGCAGACCCTTCCGCACACGGCGGGGAGTGAGTTGGTCTCCTTTATTATTTCATAAGCCTTTTCATATTCGCCCTGCGCAATGGCGGATATAAAGTCCGGAATATTTATATTTACGGGGCAACCGCCGACACAAGGCCTGTGCTTGCAGTTAAGGCAACGCTGTGCCTCAAGCTTCGCCATTACCTCCGTATAGCCAAGCGCAACCTCGTCAAAATTTTTATTTCTTACCTCCGCCTCCTGCTCAGGCATCGGAGTTTTTTTAGGGTCCATATTAGGCATCGCTTCTGCCCTCCATTCTGCATCTGTGCCTTTCGGTTGACTGTTTTTCCTCGTCGGAATACATGCGTGAGCGCATAATAGCCTCATCAAAATCAACAAGATGGCCGTCAAAATCGGGCCCGTCAACGCAGGCGAATTTAGTTTCGCCGCCTACCGTAATGCGACAGCCGCCGCACATACCCGTACCGTCAACCATAACGGGATTCATACTGACAATCGTTTTAATACCGTATTTTTTTGTAAGCTCGCACACGGCGCGCATCATCACAAGCGGGCCGATGGCAATAACAACATCATACTGCGCTCCCTCGTCTATAAGCTTTTTAAGCATATCCGTCACAAAGCCCTTGTTTCCGTTGGAGCCGTCATCGGTGCATACTATCGCGCGCGCGGAAACCGCCTTTACCTCGTCCTCAAGAATAATAAGCTCCTTGTTTCTGAATCCTGTAATAACATCAACCTCCGCGCCCGAATTATAAAGCTCCTTGGCCTGGGGATATGCGATTGCCGTACCCAAACCGCCGCCGACCACCGCCGCCTTCTTTATTCCCTCAAGGTGTGAGGCCGTTCCGAACGGACCCGCAAAGTCAAGTATATAATCTCCCTTATTAAGATTTCCAAGCTGTATAGTAGTTTTTCCGACTATCTGGAAAATTATCGTAACACTTCCCTTTTCGCCGTCATAATCGGCGATTGTAAGCGGAATTCTCTCACCGTACTCGTCAACCCTGAGCATAATAAACTGCCCCGGCCTTGCCTTCCTCGCAATGCGGGGCGCATCTATTTCCATAAGAACAACCTGTGGATTGAGGATTTTCTTTTCAATTATTTTATACATGGGAATACCTCCTTACAATAAAGCGTTCGGGTGCACAGCACTTTCCCGAACGCATCCGCTCGCCGCGCGAGCGAAGGCGAAGGCGGATTTATTCCGCCGAAGCGTGAAATTATGCGTTTTTTGCATGATTTCGTATTAGTTAAAAAAACGCCTTACAATTTAAGGCGTATAAGCCGAATATTTAGATCTTCCGAATATATATGGCTTGTAGTTCAGTACTATATATTATTATACTGCAACAAAATGAAAAACGCAATAGTTTTATTGCAAATTCAGATATCTTAGCATTATGCTTCGTGCTATGGGGGCGCAGAGGCTTCCTCCGCTTCCTCCGCTGTATTCAAGCATTACAGCAACAACGATTTTAGGGTCGTCCGCCGGGGCAAACCCGACAAACCATGTATGCTCCCTGTTTTTTTCCTTCAACAAAAGCTCGTTTTCGGCGGTTCCCGTCTTGCCCGCGACCTTTACGCCCCGTATTGCCGCGGAGGTTCCCGTTCCGCTGCTTACCGCCTTTACCATCATTTCTTTTATTCTTTCCGCAACCGCGGGTGACACCGCCCTGTAAAGCTGGGCAGGCTTTGTTTCCTTAACCGTTTCGCCGTTTTTATCTGTGGCGCGCTGCATTATATAGGGCTGCATGATAACTCCCCCGTTTGCCACGGCGCTTGCCGTCAGCGCCATCTGAAGCGGAGTTGCAAGCGTTTCGCCCTGACCTATACCGAGAGCTGCGCTTGAGACCTCATCGCCGTCGCTTTTTTGGAAGCGGCTTTTTGCGGTTTCAATATCAAAGTCAAGGCTTTTGTCAAAGCCGAATCTCTGCGCCGTTTCACGAAGGCGTCCGCTTCCCAGCTGCGCGCCGAGGGTACAGAAAACAAAATTGCTCGAAAGGGCAAAGGCTTTTTCAAAGTCTATCTTTCCGTTTGCCTTTTTGCCGAAGTTTTCAAATGTTGTGCCTCCGATTTCGACTATGCCTTTATCGTCATACTCCCCGCCTTCAAGACCGTTTTCCAAAGCGGCGGCAGCCGTTATAATCTTAAAGGTGGAGCCGGGCGCATAAAGCCCGCTTGTCGCGCGGGCAAGCAAGGGCGCTCGTTCGTCCTCGGTAAGGCGCGTCCAGTTCTTTATAAGAGCGGAATTAGACGGGTCAAAGTCCGGCTTGCTGACAAGTGCCAAAACCGCGCCTGTTTTAGGGTCAAGCGCAACGACCGCGCCGTTTCTCGTTCCGAGCCTTGACGCCGCATATCGCTGAAGCGAATGGTCAATGGTAAGAGTAAGGTCATAGCCCCTGCTTTTCTCCCCCGAAAGGCTGAAAACCTGCGCTATGCCGTCCCGCCCCAGAAGGATGTTGTTGTATTTGTTTTCAATATGTGTTCGCCCGTAAATTTTTGAGTTATAGCCGATTACATGGCTGTAAAGCGAACCGTAATCGTATATCCTCTCCTCGCCATCGGAGTGTGCAAGAACAATACCCGTACGGTCGGTTATAGAGCCTCTTATCGTGCCCTCCTCGTACGCCCACTGCCTTTTGTTATAGGAGTTTTGAGAAATCCGCTCCGTCATAAAAATTTCAAAGTATGTAAGATAGCCGATAAGGGATATAAACATAACCGTCATCATAGCCAGCACGCGAATAATTCTTTTGTTGGTCATGCCCTACCCTCCCTCTTTGCGGAAATCGCCTGCAAAATACCGAGCGATATAAAGCTTGTGACAAGGGACGAGCCGCCATAGCTTACAAACGGCAGGGTTATACCCGTGAGGGGAATCAGCTTTATTACCCCGCCCACGATTATAAAGGTCTGAAACCCGAACATAATTGTTATACCCAAAGCAATCCACTTGTCAAAGCAATCGGGGAGCACAAGGGCGACCTTAAGACCCCTGTAAACAAAGATAAAGTATAAGAGGATTACCGCCGCACCGCCGAATATCCCCATTTCCTCGCATATTGCGGAAAAAATAAAATCCGAATGAACTTCGGGGATAAACTCCGGGTTTCCGAGCCCTATTCCCCTTCCGAAAAATCCGCCCGCCGCAATTGCGAAAAGCGACTGGGTTATCTGATAGCCCGTGTTCGATATGTCCCCCCACGGATTGAGCCAGCTTTGAATACGAACCTGAATATGATGAAGCCTTGACGCGCCGACCAACCCGACTAGCGCTGCCGCAGTAAGATTAAGGGCGATAAGCCTTTTGTTGTCCTCGTATATATACATAAGCGTAATATAGGTTACAAAAAACAAAAGCGTAATTCCCCACTCACGCTGAAGAATCAAAAATCCCATAAAAATATATGTAAAAAATGCGGCGATATATCGCTCGCTTATATTAAACAGTTTTTTGTCGCGCTCCTGTGTGAAAAGGCAGGCAAGGTACATGACAAAAAGGATTTTTATTATTTCGGAGGGCTGAAAGGACTGACTTCCGATTATAATCCAGTTTTTAGAGCCGTTAATCGTTTCGCCGAATATCTGCGTTACAACAAACAGCAGGACAGAAACTCCGACATAAAGCCACTTAAAATGATGCCAGATATTTATATACCTGTAAAGCGCGTAAACGGTATAGAAAACGCATATCGAAAGAAGATACCAGCCGACCTGCATAATGCCCAAAGCGTAATTTATACGGCACAGCATAACAACGCCTATGGTAACCAGCATTGAAACAATAAGAAAAAAATATTCGTCGCCGAGGCGGTTAAAATGAATAATCCCGTAGGTAACAACATTAAGCACAAGAATCGAGCCGCCGACATACAAGGTTTGATAATTGAGCGGCAATCGATAAAAAAACAAAAGAGAAAAAGCAAGTATATTTACCGCGATAAGCATATTTACGGGACGTTTTATAAAAGCTGTTTTCATTTTCGGACTTCTCCTTATCCCCAAAACCCTTTTATACCAAAACGACCAGAAACTCAAGCTGACCTATCTTTATGCGGTCGCCGTTGTCAAGTATAAGCGGGTCGTCCGTCATTTTTATTCCGTTTATGTATGTGCCGTTGGTGCTGGCCAGATCGGATATGTACCACTCGCCTTCGTCGAACCAAAGCCTTACATGCTGTGTTGACATATACAGGTCGTCTATCGAAATATCGCACTTTGTGCCCCTTCCGATAACAATCTCGTCGCCTTCCAAGGGATAAGCCGGCTCTACCTCAAAATACAGCCCGCTCCTGTCGGTAAGAAGCTGAAGATATGACACATCCTTCGGAATCCCCTTCGGACGGGGCGTCTGAATTTTTCTTATATCCAAAAAAATCATTCTCATAATACCGAAAATGAAAAGATAAATAATCGTTATGAATATGTATTTGAAAACCGTTGAAATTATTGCGAATAACGATGACAAAACAAAAACCTCCCCGCCGCCCAAAAATTGAATAAACAAACAGGTTCGGTTACCGTAATTTTAACAGAAAACGGCGGGAAGGTCAAGATATTTACTTTTTATGGGGTATCAGCCGAAATTAATATTGCCTTTCCGGCGGTATTTCCACCTCGTTTTTTAACTGTACCGTGTCTATTGAGTGTGCCTGTATCTTTGCGTTGGAGGTTGTGATAAGGTTATCCCCCGTATAGAGTATCCTTGAAATTTCCTTGTTATAATCCATATACTCGCCGAGCTTTAAGGTATCCTGTGCGGAAAGATGGCTTATTTTGCCCCGTAATTTGAAGCCGTTTTCGGTACTAAAGTCGTATACATACGCTCCGCTGAAGGTAAGGCTTCCGTAAGCAGTACCGTACTGATTCTGCTTGTTTACCTCTCTTACGGTAACGGGGAAGGCAAGAATCCCCTTTTCGGGCGCCCACAAAAGCGCCCTGTGATTGCGTAAAAGCGCAGACTCCGTTCCGCGGTCGCCTATTATCTCATTAAATTTTTCGATCGGCTTGGTAACATCCGAGACATCGAAAAGCGCCATCTTCATACCCTGATAGAACCCGTCGAGCGTGGCGTCCTTGCCGAAGCCTATGATATGGTTGTTATCAACGGGGTGGATATAGTCACTGTATCCCGGTATTTTAAGGTTCCCGAGTATTTGGGGCCTGTGCGGGTCGGAAAGGTCAATCACGAAAAGCGGGTCAACCTGTCTGAAGGTCACCATATAACCCCGCTCGCCCGCAAACCTTGCTGAATAAATTCTTTCGCCGGGGGCTATCCCTTCTATGCTTCCGCTTTGCGACATTGTGTCGTCAAGGATATAGAGGTTGTTTTTCTCCTGCCCGACATAAGAGGTTGTGGCAATTCGGAAATATCCCTTGTATTCGTCCATGGAGAACTGATTTAAGATGTTGCCCTTTACCGCCCCCTTGCATAAATAGGTTACCGCGCCGTCGTTCAGCGAAAACTTGTATACAAGCGTTTCCTGCGTATTTCTGTCCTGATTGTATCTTGACGAGGCGATAAACATGTTTTCGGTCGATACATATACATTTTCGCCTCCGCCCAGCATGGTTTCAACCTTTGCCTCCTTGTCGGGAAGCGTTATGTCTATCGAGGCTATTGTAAGCATATTTGCCGAGGTAAAGCCGGGGAAATAGCAAACCCTGTCATAGCCTATATCGATGCTTTTGTCGTTGTCCCTGTAAACGCCAGCGGTTTCACTCATGGGTTTTACATAACTCAGCCATCTGTTTGACACCGTATATACGATGTTCCCGATTTTCCTTGACGAAAGATAATTGCCCTCTATTTCAAGAGTCCTCTCAAGCACGGGTTTTGACCTGTCCGATATATTATACACCGCACAGCGTGTGAAAACATTGTTTCGGTAAACGGGAGGCATTATAGGTCTTGGTGCGGGGGCAATGCTTAACCCCCCATTGTTTGCCTTGGCGGGCTCGGCGCTGTCATAGATTACAGGCTCGTCATACCTGTACACCGTTGCGATTACAACAAGCCTGTCGCCGTCCACATATATCTCGTTCGGGCTAAACTGCTCGTTATCACGCTTAATAATACCCGTAATGCTCATTTGCTCGGCCGGATTTACCCTTGCGATTATAATCCTCTGCCCGTTTATCTGATACACATACTTTCCGTCCGTCTTAACGACATCGCCCTCGTCAACGCCCTCCACCTGAACATTGGTTTTGGAGTATTCGTCCGACACATTACTTCCGCTTTCAGCCAACATTGATTTTTGCTGAGGCGCGGGAGTAGGAGCGGGCATCGGA
This sequence comes from Firmicutes bacterium ADurb.Bin193, assembly GCA_002070105.1. Taxonomy (GTDB): domain Bacteria; phylum Bacillota; class Clostridia; order Monoglobales; family Firm-18; genus MWCQ01. The sequence goes on from MWCQ01000010.1 coordinate 40,365, forward strand.
GCGTTACCTGTCGCGGGTGCGCTGTCCTCTGTCACGGCAAGGGCGGTGTTTCTTATAACTCCGCCTTTAACATAATAAATACCGCCGTTTTCTGCGCCGATAAGCTTTTCAAGGTATTCCGCCGTTCCGACCTTAGGAAGAACATTTATCCTTGAAATAAGGGCGTCAAGCTGTGCCTTGTCATTTTTCGGGTCATAGATATTCTCCGTGTCGCTAATGATAATAAGACCTCTGTCATAGAACACCTTTTTTCCGATCGCCTCGGCTAAGGAGCGCAGGGGTATAAGAGTTCTGTCGTGAACGGTTTTTGCGACGACCGCGCTGTTTTCGGGGTCTATCATTCTTTCCTTGCCGTTTACCGTCATGATATTGCTACCGATTTTGTAGACTACCGTGTATTTATCATTATAAAGCGTTACCGTTTCGTCCTTTTCGTCATACTCAACCGTCATGCCTAAATTTTCGGCAACAAACCGAACAGGCACAAGCGTCCTTCCGTTTTCTACAACAGGCGACACACCCCTGTTATCGTCTATGTATTTCTCCTCGCCTCCTGAAAGCGCAAGACTGCTGTCAACATACATTACGATATCCTCTTTAGCATTACCCACAGAAACGGCGGATATCGTAAATAACGAAGTAAGCACACATACGGTAAGTATAAAAGCAATATTCTTTTTCATAATTAACCCACCTTTCGAATTATGTATCTGCTATTGTGACGAAAACACTTTAAAAAAAGTTCCAGGCCGCCATTCCTATAAAGATACATTGCGCCCCGCAGCAATGGAAATATCCCGCCGCGGAGCGCACTGTCTATTGATTATTACATTAAATATTTTATTTTACCGAATTATATTCCTTATCCTTCTTTTCTATCTTCGCCTCGTTTTTCCAGCCCTCCAGCAATTCCTCAAACCTTGCGTTTTTCGCACGGAATAAAAGCTCTACCTTGTTTTCCTCATACTTGCTTTCGGCGTTTTCATACCTCTTTATGATGTGGTAGCCGAAACTCGTTTCCACTATATCGCTTATGCCGCCCACCTCAAGCTCAAGGGATGCCGTTTCAAAGGCTTTAACCATTCCGCCGCCCGGATTGCCCAAAGCAAAGCCCTTGCCGACATAATACCCTTCGGGCTGTGAGGTTGAGCCGGGGTCCTCGGAGAACTCGGCGACCAGCTTGTCAAAATCCTCGCCTTCCTTTGCCCTTTTCAGTATGTCGTCGGCCTTTATTTTTGCCGCTTCAATGGCTTCAACCGAAAGAGGGGTGCCCTGGTCGTCAACCGTTTTAATGAGAACATGCTTTACTCTTGCAATGCTGTTTTTGTAGTATTCCAAAGCCGCCGCATCGTCAATGTCGCCCGTCAGCTTTTCGGAAAGGTTCTGACTTAAATAGTTTATCTCATACTGCTTTTCAAGAAGCTTTAGGTTTAAACCATACTGCTTTAAATACTCGTTTGCGCCCTTTTCGCCGTTGTTGTTTGTAATAATCTGCCCCAACCTGCTGTTTATGTCTTTCCGCTGTTCGGAGGTTATTTTAATACCCTCCTCCATAGCCTTCTGATAAGCAACCTTGGATTTTACAGCCTCTTCAAGTGCCTTTTCCTTTGCGGTTTCGATTACCTTTTTGCCGTCAATCTCGGCGGTTTCCCAAAAATCCTCAGGAATATCGGCGCCCTGTTCGCTTTCAATCTGCGCCTTTACGCTTGTAAGATAATATACAAATTCTTCTCTTGTAATGCTGTCTCCGTTAACGGTCGCAACCGTCGCTTTATTAAACGAAACACATGACACAAGGCTTGCCACCATAACTATAATCACAACGGACAAAGCCAATTTGCCGACTCTTTTCATATACATATACCTCCTAAATATCAGTACTTATATTATACATCATTTTTTGTTCTGTTTCAATTCATTATAGTCCTGTAATAAATTCTTAATATGGCCGAGAAGTCCCGCGTCCTTGTGACGAAGGGTCAGATATGTCTTTACGGCGGGTGTGAAAAGGAGCTTTCCGTCATACTTTTTAATAAGTCCGGTTATCGTTTCAAGGTCCAGCACCGCTTCGGCGGAGTATGAAAGCACTGCGCCCTCCGCCGTCTGCCTGACCTCCTCAATTCCGAGCCGTGAGGCGGTGTTTCTTATCAGCGATATGTCAATCAGGTTTGAAACCTCATTGGGGACATTGCCGTATCTGTCCTGAATCTCGTCATAAACATCAAGTCTGTCGGCCTCGTTTTCCACCGCCGCAATTTTTTTGTATATCTCTATCCGATAGTTCTCTCCCTTTATATAATCTTTGGGTATATAGGCGTTTACATTTAAGGATATAACCGTCTGAACGCTCGGAGGGGGAATCTCCCCTTTAAGAAGCGATACCGCCTCGGACAACAGCTTGCAGTACATATCATAGCCCACAGCCTCCATGTGCCCGTGCTGCTGTGCGCCCAAAACATTGCCTGCGCCCCTTATTTCAAGGTCGCGAAGAGCGATCTTAAAGCCGCTTCCGAACTCGGTAAAATCCCGAATTGCCTGAAGCCTTTTTTGAGCCGTCTCCGTAAGTGCCTTATCCCGCCTGTATGTCAGGTATGCGTATGCAAGGCGGTTGGAGCGCCCTACCCGCCCCCTCAGCTGATAGAGCTGTGCAAGCCCCATACGGTCGGCATCCTCGACAATAATCGTGTTGATGTTGGGTATGTCAAGCCCCGTTTCAACTATCGTTGTGCATACAAGAACATCGACATTGCCGTCAAGAACCTGCTGCATTATATCCTCAAGCTCGTTTTCTCCCATCTTTCCGTGCGCCGCAGCAACACGAAGATTCGGCGAAAACCGGCGGATTTTCTCCGCCGCGCGCTCTATCGTCTGAACCCTGTTGTGAAGGTAGTAGACCTGCCCTCCCCTTGCAACCTCGCGAAGCACGGCCTCTTTTATGATTTCCTCGTTGTACTCCAAAACATAGGTGCTAACGGGATACCTGTCCTTGGGCGGGTTTTCAAGCACGCTCATATCCCTGATTCCCGCCATGCTCATGTGAAGCGTTCTGGGGATTGGTGTAGCGGTAAGGGTTAAAACATCAACATGCTTGCGGATTTCTTTTAGCTGTTCCTTGTGCGCAACGCCGAATCGCTGTTCCTCGTCAATAATAAGAAGCCCAAGATTTCTAAACTCCAAATCCTTTTGCACTATTCTGTGCGTTCCGATAATAATATCAACCTCGCCCGCCTTTGCACGCTTTATGATATCCTTTTGCTGCTTCGGCGTTCTGAAGCGGGAAAGCATTTCAACCTTTACGGGAAAGGGCTTCATTCTCTCCAAAAAGATTGTGTAATGCTGATGAGCCAAAATTGTGGTCGGAACGAGATATGCAACCTGATACCCGTCCATAACCGCCTTAAAGGCGGCGCGAAGGGCAACCTCCGTCTTGCCGTACCCCACATCTCCGCACAAAAGGCGGTCCATCGGCTTATCCTTTTCCATATCCGCCCGAACCTCGTCGATACACCGAAGCTGGTCCTCTGTTTCTTCATACGGGAATGTTGCCGCAAAAGCTCTGTGCCAGTCGCTGTCAGGTGTAAAGGCAACGCCCTTTACAGTTTGCCGCACGGCATAAAGCTTTATAAGCTGGTCCGCCATATCTGCGGCGCTTTTTCTTACCTTATCCTTTGTTTTCTGCCATTCCGTGCCGCCAAGTCTGTTAAGCCTGATGGTCTGACTGTCTTTTCCGATATACTTAAAAATAAGGTCAAGCTGGTTGGTCGGAACATATAAAGAGTCGTTCCCTCTAAACTGAATGTGAAGGTAATCCGCCGTTGCGCCGTCCACCGTCATTGTTTTTATTCCGGTAAACCTGCCTATTCCGTGGTTTTGGTGAACAACATAATCGCCGACATTCAGGTCTGTAAAGCTGTTTAGCTTTTCATTGCCTTTGCGCACTGTCCTGCGAGGGGGTCGCCGTCTGTCACGCCCGAATATTTCCTTATCACCGATTACTGCGATTTTACAAGGCGGAAATTCAAAGCCCCGGGTTATTTCGCCGTGAGTTACGATTATCTGCTTTTCAACCGGCGCAGAGGTTATCCCCTCCAAATAAACCGCGTTTATCTCCTCGTCATTTAATGCCCTTGCGATATTTTTCGCCTTTTCCTCACTTCCGCCGAAAATTACCGCCGTATATCCGTTTCGCTTATAAAACCTTACGGCATCATAAAACAAATCAATTTTGCCGTGGAATTGCGCCTGATTTTTAATTCCTATTGAAATAATCTTCTTCGGACGGTAGTCGGGGCAGGAATGTGAAATTCCCGAAATTCCAATCAAATTAAGCGTTGAAAGGCAGCGCATGACATCGTGGTAGTCGGCCTGCCACTCCCTTTTACACGGGGGAATCAGTCCCTTTTCCATAAAGCTTATAACACTCTCGGCAAGCTCGTTTCTTTGCCTTTGGGCGCTTTCGCTTATTCGAAACGGCTCGCACATAAATATAAGACTGTCATCTGAAATATAGTCGGCAAGTGAGGGTATTTTTTCGTATATAAAGGGTATATACCTGTCTATTGACGGAAAATATACCGAATTTTCAAGCCTTTCCCTGTCACGCCTTATGTTTGCCCTTAATACTTCGTTTTCGGCTTCGGAAAGCCTATTTAAGGTTGTTATAAGGCTTTCTCTTTGCGCACGGCCGAGCAAAACCTCATTTGCGGGAGGTGCGCAGGCATATTCAAGCCTTCCCAGTGAGCGCTGGGTAACCGCTTTAAACTCGCGGATTGAGTCGATTTCGTCGTAAAAAAGCTCTACTCTTACGGGGTTTTCGGCGGAGTGAGGGAAAAAGTCCACAATTCCGCCTCTTATTGCGAACTGTCCCCTGCCCTCAACCATTTCTTCCCTGACATAGCCGAGGAATATAAATTTATCCGCAAGCGTTTCAATGTCGCATTTTCCGCCCTCCTCAAAGCGGATGGAAATGTCAAACGCCTCGCGGGGGGGCGCAAAGCCCAGAAACGCCGAAACGGTCGTTACGACAACCTTTGCCTTTTTGTCTTTAAGTTTTTCCAAAACGGTAAGTCTTTGGGATATGATATCCCTCTCTCTCGCATCAATATCATAAAAAATAAGCTCTCTTTCGGGGAACAGCATTGCGCCGTCGCCGTAAAAAAGCTTAAGATCGGAAAGTATATTTTCGGCTTCTATGCCGTCGGAAGCTATAATTATAGCAGATTTTGACAGCCTTTCGCACGCGCAAAAAACAAGGTGTGCGGCAGTAGAACCCGCCACCCCCACAATGTTTACCGGTGTATGACCCTCCGATAGGGAGGAAATAAGCTCCTCATACTCATCCGAGCGGTCAAAAATTTGTGAAAAGCCCGATAATCTCATGTTGCTTCCCTTTTATATATTATTTGGCATAAAAAACTATCTGTATTCAACCGCTTTATAAAGATTTAATCGTCTCCATTACATAGTCGGCAAATTCCGCCCCTGTTGCGCCCGTATCTCTGCCTGTTATTATAAGCTTTTTTTCCTCATACATGCATATATCGAGTGCGCGCTCAAGCTTTTTCGCCTTGTCCGCAAAGCCGATATGCTCCAAAAGCATAACAGCCGCGCGGATAATACTGCAAGGGTCGGCATACTTGACCCTTCCCTCCGCAACCATTCTCGGCGCACTGCCGTGGATTGCCTCGAACATCGCATATCTTTTGCCTATGTTCGCGCTTCCCGCCGTGCCAACGCCGCCCTGAAACTCCGCCGCCTCGTCGGTAAGTATGTCACCGTAAAGGTTGGGAAGAACCATAACCTGAAACTGTGTGCGGCGCTTGGGGTCTACAAGCTTTGCCGTCATTATATCGATATACCAGTCGTCAAACTCTATTTCGGGATACTCCTTCGCAACGCCTTTGCAAATCTCCAAAAACTTTCCGTCGGTTGTCTTTACCACATTTGCCTTGGTAACGCAGGTAACCCTTGTCTTACCCGCTTTTTTGGCATATTCAAAAGCCGCGCGGGCGATCCTTTCGCTCCCCTCGGTTGTGGTGACGCAAAAGTCAATCGCAAGGTCGTCGTTTATATGGATTCCCTTGGAGCCAACCGCGTATGAGCCCTCGGTATTTTCACGGTAAAAGGTCCAGTCAATGCCTTCCTTCGGTACCTTTACAGGGCGCACATTCGCAAAAAGGTCAAGCTCCTTCCTGATTGCAACATTCGCGCTTTCAATATTGGGCCACGGGTCGCCCGCCCTCGGTGTAGTTGTGGGGCCTTTAAGTATGACATGGCATTTTTTAAGCTCGGAAAGAACATCGGGCGGAACGGCACAGCCGCATTTTGCCCTGTTTTCAATGGTACAGCCGTCTATAACACGGAATTCGACCTTTTCGCCCTCAAGTAGAAATTCCAAAATTCTGTGCGCCTCTTTGGTTATGGCGAGGCCTATGCCGTCGCCGCCCACAACGCCTATAATTATCGGGTCTAAATCCCCGTAATTTATAAACTCTCTGTTTTCCTTCATTTTGTCAACCCGCAAAAGCTGTTCTTCGAGCAGTTTGCCGAATTTCTCCTTTGCGGCGTTTATTATATCGTTATGATTTGACATTTTAAGCTCCTTCTCTCTTTTGTAATCCCGTTTATGTTTTTTCAGCTCTGAAGCTTTGTATAGTTCAAAAGCCCGCCAGCGAGCACTATCGCGCGCTGTCTTGCGGAGAGGTCGGCTTCAAGCGGTATTTTTACATTCTTGGTTTTATTAAACAGTACTATCGGCTCGCCGTTCTTTATTACCCTTTGAATATCCTCCAAAACAAGGACATCGCCCTCGTCAACCCGGTCATACCCTTGAGGGTCTTTGAAGGTCAGCGGTAAAATACCCGAATTTATAAGGTTTGCCATGTGAATACGGGCAAACGACTTTGCGATAACCGCCTTTATGCCGAGGTACAGCGGAACCAGTGCGGCATGCTCTCTTGACGAGCCCTGCCCGTAGTTTGAGCCGCCTATGATAAAGCCACTGCCTTTTTCCTTCGCCCTTTTTGGGAAGTCGGGGTCGCAGGGCACAAAGCAGAACTCCGAAAGATACGGAATATTCGAGCGGTATGGTAAAAGCTTTGCGTTTGACGGCATAATATGGTCCGTTGTAATATTGTCGCCCACCTTCAAAAGCGCCTCCGCCTCTATCTCTGCGGGAAGGCTTTTGTTTATGGGGAAGGGCTTGATGTTCGGGCCTCTTACAACCTCTACATCATTTCCTTCTGGTGCAGGCGGGACTATCATATTATCGTTAACCAAAAACCTGTCGGGAGCCTCTATTACAGGGGGCTTTCCGAGAGTTCTCGGATCGGTAAGCTCGCCTTTAATCGCGCTTACCGCCGCGGTTTCGGGACTTACGATATAAATCTGTGCGCTGACCGTTCCGCTTCTGCCCTCAAAGTTCCTGTTGTTTGTGCGAAGCGACACGGCATTGGTCCTCGGCGACTGTCCCATTCCTATACACGGCCCGCAGGCGCTTTCAAGAATCCTCGCGCCCGCGTCTATCATGTCGGACAAAGCGCCGTTTTGGGCAAGCATATTCAAAACCTGCTTGGAGCCGGGGCCTATTACAAGGCTTACCTCGGGGTGAACCGTCCTGCCCTTCAGGATTTTCGCAACGGTCATCATATCCCGATATGACGAATTTGTGCAGCTTCCGATAAACACCTGGTCAACCTTTATTTTACCTACATTTTCTACTGTGTCAACATTGTCGGGCATGTGAGGCTTTGCGGCAAGAGGCACAAGTGCGCACAAATCAATCATTATTTCGTCGTCATACTTAGCATCGGGGTCTGCCTTAAGCTCTGTCCAGTCGCCCTCTCTGCCCTGTGCCTTAAGAAATTCGCGGGTAATCTCATCGCTTGGGAAAACAGATGAGGTTGCGCCGAGCTCCGCGCCCATATTTGTAATGGTCGCCCGTTCGGGAACGCTGAGCGTTTTAACGCCCTCGCCCGCATACTCGATTATATAACCAACTCCGCCCTTAACGGACAGAACTCTTAAAACCTCTAAAATAATGTCTTTTGCCGAAACCCAGTCGCCAAGCCTTCCCTTAAGGTTAACCCTCATAATTTTCGGCATGGAAAGGTGGTACGCCCCTCCGCCCATCGCAACGGCGACATCAAGACCGCCCGCACCTATGGCAAGCATACCTATACCTCCGCCCGTGGGGGTGTGGCTGTCGGAGCCCAAAAGAGTTTTCCCCGGAATTCCGAATCTTTCAAGATGAACCTGATGGCATATTCCGTTGCCCGGGCGTGAAAAATAAATGCCGTACTTCGACGCGACCGTCTGAATATATTTGTGGTCGTCGGCATTTTCAAAGCCTGTCTGAAGCGTGTTGTGGTCGATATAGGCAACGGATTTCTCCGTTTTAACGCGCGGAATACCCATCGCCTCAAACTGCAGATACGCCATTGTACCCGTAGAATCCTGCGTAAGGGTCTGGTCAATCCTTATTGATATATCCTCTTTCGGCGTCATTTCGCCGCTTAAAAGGTGCGCCTTAATGATTTTTTGTGCAATGCTGTATCCCATTGGTTAACCCCCGATTTAGTATAGCTGTATTATTAAAAGTGTCAAATGTACTTACTTAATTTTATTGAATCAAAAGAGAAATGTCAAGGCTTTTATCGCTCTTCCCTGAAATAGTTGATGCCGATGCAACGGGGCTGGGCGTTAACGGCGGATTTTCTTATTGATGTTATAACTATAACGGCGGCGGTTACCGCAAAGGGAACCATCGCAAAAAACGCAGTCGGAATATTTATAACATCCTTTGGTATGTAAAACCTTAAAACATCAAGGCTTCCGAATACGAATGAGCCTAAAATTGTCCTGTACGGGCTCCACCCCGCGAATATAACAAGCGCAACGGCTATCCAGCCGAGGCCGTTAACGCAGTTGTTGGTCCATGTCCCGCCACATATCACTACTGCAATGTATGCGCCGCCGAGGCCGCATATTCCGCCGCCCGTAACGATATGTATATACTTATACAGTACTACTCTTATCCCGGCCGCATCTGCGGCGGCGGTGTTTTCACCCACTGCGCGAAGGTTAAGCCCCCGCCTTGTGCGGTTTAGATATATCCCGCCGAGAATGGCAAGCAAAACCCCGAAATATACAAATATATTATACTGAAAAACAAGCCTTCCCAAAACAGGCATGTCACTTAAAACGGGAATATATATCCCGCCGAAAAACCGCGTAATATTATCGGACAAAACCGCCGCGCGGTTGGGCGCCTTCATAATAAGCGCCTCGCCGATATAATTCGCAAAGCCCGCGCCGAAGATGGTAAGGGCAAGACCCGTCACATTCTGGTTTGCAAAAAGCGTAACGGTAAGGAAGGCGTAGACAAGCGCGCCCGCCGCGCCGCCGAGAAAGGAGCATAAAAGTAAAAGAAAGGGGCTTTGGGTGTGGTAGCCCGCGACAAAGCCGCATATCGCGCCCATATACATCATTCCCTCAACGCCGAGGTTCAGATGCCCCGCCTTTTCGGTTATAATCTCGCCCAGCGTACCGAAAAGCAGGGGTACGCCCGCCAAAACCGACGCAAAGATAAAACTTATCACATAATCATGCTGTCCCATCAGCGCGCCTCCCTCCTCAAAACAAGCCTGTACCGCGTGAAAAATTCAAAACCCAAAACAAAAAACAGTATAATGCCCTGCAAAACCGCCGCCGCGGCGGAGGAAATCATAAACCTTGACTGTATGAAGCTGATGCCCTTTTCAAGAATGGAAAACAGCGCCGTTACAACCAAAATCATGGGTGCGCTTAGGTTGGCAAGCCACGCCACGATTATCGCGGTAAAGCCGACGCCGCCGGCAACCGTATCGGTAAGCGTTCTGTCCGTTCCGGAAGCCTGAAGCATCCCCGCAAGGCCGCACACCGCGCCGCTTATAAACATGGTGCGCATCATTATTCTTTTAACATTCATACCCGCATACCTTGCGGTGTTTTCGCTTTCGCCCACAACCCTGAGCTCATAACCGCTTTTTGTAAAATTTATATATATGTAAACCGCAACGGTAAGCAAAAGCGCGACAATCCAGCCCGCCTGAATACCCAAAACAGAGCCCAATCTCGCATTGTCGCTGAATCGGGCAATCTGCAAAAAGCCCAGGGCGTTGGGGTCCTTCCACGGCCCCTCCCGAAGATACTGAATCATATACTGCGCTATATAGTTAAACATGAGCGTTAAAAGCGTTTCGTTCGTTCCGAACCTCGATTTGAAAAAAGCAGGTATTCCCGCCCAAATTCCTCCCGCAACAATGGCGGCAAGCGCCATCACCGACATAAGCACGGCATGGGGCATGGTATTTTTATACAGCGCAAAATATGAGGCGGCGATTGCGCCGACGATTATCTGTCCCTCTGCGCCTATGTTCCAAAACCTCATGCGAAACGCAAGCGTTATTCCGAGAGATGAAATAAGCAGAGGTATCGCAACCTTAACCGTTTCCTGAAAGCTCATTTTAGTACCCAATGCGCCTTTAACCATGAAAAAATATACCGAAAAGGGGTTGTGACCCTGTGCGGCGATAAAAAGCCCGCCCGCAACAAGCGCAAGCACCGTTGCGCAAACCTTTAGGGCAACGGTTTTGGGCTTTGAAAGCCCCTCTCTTTTCGCAATGCGGATAAGAGGCTCTTTTCTTTTGTGTTTTTTTATACCGCCCACGGCACATACCCTCCCTTATGCCCCCGCCTCAAGTTTAGAACCCGTCATCAGAAGCCCTATTTCATCCTTCGTCGCGCTTTTTGCATCAACAATGCCCGTTATCCTGCCGTCATACAAAACCATAATCCTGTCGCAAAGCTCAAGCAGGACATCTAAATCCTCTCCTATAAAAAGGATTCCCACACCCTTTTGTTTTTGCTCATTCAAAAGGTCGTATATGGTATAGGACGAGTTTATGTCAAGACCCCTTACGGGATATGCGGTTACGAGAACATTTGGCTTTGACTCGATTTCTCTTCCCAAAAGCACCTTTTGGACATTCCCGCCCGAAAGACGGCTGACGGGGGAGTCAAAGTCCGACGCTACTATATCAAGCTTTTTGACAAGTCTTTTCGCAAGCTCTGCGGGCGGCTTTCTGTCAATGAACAATCCCTTTTTTGACCGATAGCTCTTCAAAAGCAGGTTGTCCACAATCCCCATTGACGCTACAAGCCCCATACCGAGCCTGTCCTCCGGAATAAAGCTCATGCTAATTCCCATTTTTATTATTTCATCGGGAGTTTTCCCTACGATATTTTCAAGTTTGTAAAGTATTGCGCCCTTTTCCACGCCGTGAAGCCCCGCGATAGCCTCGCAAAGCTCCTTTTGTCCGCTTCCCGCAACGCCGGCAACGCCGAGGATTTCACCGGCATTCAAAGAAAAGCTGATGTTATCTATTGCTTTTTTGCCCTCATCGTCAATCACCGTAAGGTGATAGACCTCCAAAAGACTTTCATTTCCCGCGGGTTCGGGGCGGTTTATGGAAAGCTCAACGGGACGGCCGACCATCAGGCTTGTAAGACTTATCGCATCCGTTTCGCTTGTCACAACATCCGCAACGCTCTCGCCCTTCCGAAGCACGGTAACCCTGTCGCTTATCTCCAAAACCTCATTTAACTTGTGGGTAATTATTATAATCGCACAGCCCTCTTCCTTCATTCTGCGCAAAATTCCGAAAAGCTTTTCGGTTTCCTGAGGCGTCAAAACCGCGGTAGGCTCGTCCAGTATAAGTATTTTTGCGCCGCGGTACAAAACCTTCAGTATTTCAACCGTCTGCTTTTCGCTTACCGACATATTGTGAACCTTTTTGTTTAGGTCTATTTCAAAACCGAAGCGGGTGCAAATATCCTCTATCCCCCTCGAAAGCGAGGATGTGCCCCTTCCTTCCTTCCGTTTGGTTCCCAAAAGAATATTGTCGCGCGCGCTTAAAACATCAACAAGTTTAAAATGCTGATGTATCATTCCGATCCCAAGCTCAAAGGAATCCCTTGGCGAGGTTATATATACTTCCTCCCCATAAATAAAAATCGAACCGCTGTCGGGGCGGTATATCCCCGAAAGCATGTTCATCAAAGTAGTCTTCCCGGAGCCGTTCTCGCCGAGCAGGGCGAGAATCTCGCCCTGCTTTGCGAAGAGGTTAATTTTATTGTTTGCAACAACATTGCCGAAGCTTTTGGTGATTTCCTTAAGCCGGATAGCGTATTCCGCTTTTTTCACATCATCACCCGTCAGATTAATTTTACTGAACCTTTACATTTTCAACAAACCAGTCAATCGAGGTAATCTCGCCGTCGGTAAGCCTTGAGCCCTTGGCAACCCTCTCCTTGCCCGTATTGTCCTTTATCGGTCCGTCAAAAACATCGAATTCGCCGCTTATTATCTTAGCCCTTGCCTCGTCAATCTTCTGCTGCGTTCCCTCGGCAACATTGGCGGAAAGCGGTGAAATATCAACCAAACCTTCCTTCATGCCGTCAAAATAGTTTTCGCTCTTCCATGTTCCGTCAATAACCTTCTGGACGGCTTCTTTATAGTATACTCCCCAGTTCCAGATGGGAGCGGTAAGGTGTGCCTTGGGTGCTTCCTCGGTCATGTCCGCATTGTAGCCTACGCCCCAAACGCCCCTCTCCTCTGCGGCCTTTTGCGGCATTGCGGTATCCTGATGCTGAGCTATAACATCACAGCCCTTGTCAAGAAGAGATATCGCGGCTTTTCTTTCTAAATCAGGGTTGTACCATGTCTGTGTTTCGACAAACAGAACCTGTGCCTTCGGGTTAACGGACTGTACCCCAAGCGCAAACGCATCACAGCCTCCTACAACCTCAGGAATTTTATATGCGCCGACATAGCCTATTTTGTTTGTTTTTGTTTTAAGTCCGGCAGCTATACCCGAAAGATAACGCGCCTGATAAATTCTTCCGAAATAATTGTTGAAGTTTGTATCGTTGCTCTTAAAGCCCGAGCAATGTGAGAATATAACATCGGGATATTCCTTTGAAAGCTCGTCCATATAGTTCATGTAACCGAAACTTGTTCCGAAAATAATTTTACAGCCTGCTTCGATCAGTTCCTTGATAGCCGCTTCGCAAGCGCCGTCTTCGGGAACATTCTCTTTTTTAATAACCTGATCATCCGAAAGTCCAAGCTCTTTTTGCATATAAATCGCACCCTGGTCATGTGCGTATGTATAGCCCTTGTCGCTTGTCGAGCCGATATAAATAAAGCCAACCTTGATATCGGACTTTGCACTATACTGCTCGGGATTATTCCCGCCTCTTTGGACAACCGTGCACGCCGTCGCTGAAACCGCCAACGCAACAGCAAGCATCAAAACCAGAATTTTCGAGACCTTCTTCATCTGCAACAACCTCCGTTTTATAATAATTATATTTTAACATTTGCCTGTCTGTATGTAATGATTCCGTTGTAAACAGACTCGACAATTGCTAAAGACTCAACCCTTACGCCGCTGCCGCGCAAAAGCCTGCCGCCGTCCTGAAAGCCCTTTTCGATAACAATTCCGACCCCCGCAAGAGTAGCCCCCGACTGTTCGATTATGTCCTTTAAGCCCATAACCGCCCTTCCGTTGGCTAAAAAATCGTCAATGATTAAAACGATATCATCAGGTGAAAGAAAGTCGCGGGAAACACGGATTTTATATGTTGTATCCTTTGTGAAGGAAAAGACATCGCTTGAGAAAACATTGTCACCGATATTGCGGGCTTCACCCTTTTTCGCAAATACAACGGGAACGGAAAAATACTGGGCGGTAATACACGCAACCCCGATACCGGAGGCTTCGATTGTCAGAATTTTTGTTATGCCCTCACCGTCGAAAATCCTTTTGAATTCCTTGCCGATTTCGTTTAAGAGGTCAACATCTATCTGGTGGTTCAAAAACATATCAACTTTTATTATATCGTTGCCGATAACCTCGCCCAACTTTGATATCTTGTTTTTCAGAAGCTCCAAAAAAACACCACCGCATCAATAAGAAATAGAAGAAAGTAAAACAAAAAATATCTCACATAATTTTATCATATCCGTGAGATATTTCAATACCCAATTTGCATATTTTAATACTTTTTGAAGTTTTTTATCGAATTTTGGTATATAACAGCTGATTTAATTCAGCGGTTACTAAATATACTTTCTCATATGCAAAAGCGCCGACTTTTCAAGTCTTGAAACCTGTGCCTGAGATATGCCTATTTCGTCCGCAACCTCCATTTGGGTTTTTCCCTCAAAAAAGCGCAGTGTCAGTATATATTTTTCCCTCTCTCCGAGCCGTTTCATTGCCTCTTTTAGCGAGATTTCCTCAAGCCAGCCGTCGTCGTGACTTTTTTCGTCCTTAAGCTGGTCCATGACATACAGAGCGTCGCCGCCGTCATGGTACACCGGCTCATAGAGTGAAATAGGGTCCTGAATCGCATCGAGCGCGATAACGACATCCTCTTTGGGAATATCAAGCTCCTTTGCGATTTCGTTTATTGTCGGTTCCTTGGAGTTTTGGGTCGTCAGCCTCTCCTTAACCGCCAAAGCCTTGTATGCGGTATCGCGCAGGGAGCGGCTTACCCTTATTGAGTTGTTGTCACGAAGATAACGCCTTATTTCGCCGATAATCATGGGGACGGCGTATGTCGAAAACTTTACATTCTGGGATGTGTCGAAGTTGTCTATCGCCTTTATAAGACCGATGCACCCTATCTGAAAAAGATCGTCAACATACTCTCCTCTGTTGTTAAACCTCTGGATAACGCTTAAAACAAGCCGCAGATTCCCCTTTATATAGTCCTCCCGCGCTTTTGCATCACCCTTTTTTATCCTCTCGAAAAGTTCATCCTTCTCAGCGTTGGAAAGTACGGGAAGCTTAGCTGTGTTAACGCCGCAAATCTCCACCTTGTTAATCATAAAAACACCTCCGAAGGAAATCTAATAACTACGGTATAAGCCATCAAATACCTTGCTTTAGTTATTGTTTCCTCAAGAGGCGTTTTTATTCAGTTAACCATCTTTGCAATCTCTTTTTTTAATCGACTAATTATGCGCTTTTCCAAGCGGGAGATATATGACTGGGATATTCCGAGCATATCCGCAACCTCTTTTTGAGTTTTTTCATCCTCGTTTCCAAGCCCGAACCGAAGCTCCATAATTCTTGTTTCCCGTGCGGAGAGCTTTTTCATCGCCACCAAAAGAAGCTCCTTGTCAACCTCCTCCTCTATATTTCTGTGCACCGTGTCGCTTTCCGTGCCGAGAACATCCGAAAGCAAAAGTTCGTTTCCGTCCCAGTCGGTGTTTAGCGGCTCGTCAATCGAAACATCGTTTCTCGAACAGCTGTTTTTGCGGATATACATAAGTATTTCGTTTTCTATGCACCGTGATGCGTATGTCGCAAGCTTTATGTTCTTCAGCGGGTTAAAGGTGTTTACAGCCTTTATAAGGCCGATCGTTCCGATTGATATTAAGTCCTCAATGCCTATTCCCGTATTTTCAAATTTTCTGGATATATACACGACAAGGCGCAGGTTGCGTTCGATTAAAATTTTTCTTGTATCTACGCTGTCCTTTGCCCTGCCGAGTTTGTTCAAAAGCTCCTTCTCCTCCTCTGCCGAAAGAGGGGGAGGCAGAGCTTCACTTCCTCCTATGTAATGCAGACCTTCCTTAAACAGCAGTACGATTTTTTTCCAAATGCGGATTACAGTATTCATGTTAAAACCCTCTGCGTCCTTCATGTTTTAGGCGCATTCCCCTTTCATTAAAACTTTATTCACTTTGTCATGCCATAGCCGCCGGATTTAAAAGCGCGGTGTATGTATTATCCTGCGAAAGACTGTTTTCACAAAGCCCGACTACAATATCGCAGATAACCTTTTCACCTATCTGAACCCTGTCCGGTTTAAAGCCGATAATTACGCCCTCCTTGCCGATCGAACTGTAAGGGATTAAGCGTATTCGCCGGCTAAAACCATCGGGGATTTTATCCACCGTACCTGTTTTTACAAGCTCTGACACCTCCTTCGGAAGTATGGATGACACGCTTGAAAGCTCCGCAATCATAACCGGACTGTCGGAGATAGGGTCATAAAGCGAATTGCCCGTATCCAAAAAACAGGATACGGCGGATGTTTCGCCGTCCACGGTTATAAGTACGGTAGCGTGGCTTTTTTCCCGTATATACAGGCGTTTGCAGTAGGACGCAACAAGCATTATACTGAAATAGGCGATAACGGTCGATGTTGCGAGTATCTTAAACGGGACAAAATCCTGCACGCCCTTGTTCATAAGCCCTGCTACGGCGTATGCGGCCCCGCCGAACGCAAAAGATACCATATAAAAAACCGCGACCGTTCTTATGTACTGACGAAACTTTTTTATGTTATAGGTAATCGCAACAAGCGACAGAGAAAATAAAAGTTTTGAAATAAAGGAATAAAAAAACTCGCTGTGGGGCAGAAGCATAAAAACAGCGTATGCCGAGCCTATAATGCTTCCGAGAACAAGCCTCGGCTGTGATGCGCGCGCCCTTATGATTCTTTTGGTCACAAAAAGCAGCATATAATTTATGATGAAATTAAGCAGAAAAACCTCATCTATGTATACGCTTTGCAAACCTTGCCGCCCCCTCTCCGATCAGGGTATGTCTTTAATTTATATTATACAAAACTTATCCACAAAAATTTGTCGTAAAATGAATGTCATTAAAAATTCATATATTACCTGTTTCTTTTTATGCCTATGTCTGTTATAATATAATTTGAAGTTTAAAATTGCCCCAAAAACCTTCTTTAGCCCAAGGCTTCGGGGCGGACGCTTTTATGAGCGGTATTCAAAAGAAAAGAGGTATAAAAATGAAAAAGTATAAAGGCTACATAGCAGGTGTTTTGACAGGGCTTTTGCTCGCCTCCGCTCCTATTTTTGCGGACAGCTATACAAAAACAATCGAGGCGCTTGTCAATTTTACCAATGTGAAAATCAACGGTACTTCTGTTAAATTCGATAATTTTGTTGTGGACGGCAAAACTTATGTAGGTTTGCGTGACATTGCAACACTCTTCGGCAAGATAGTTGACTGGGACCCGACAACAAACACAGCAAGTATTCTGGACAAGGGTACATATATCTACACGGAAGATGACAAGCGGGTAATCGCGACGGTTGACGGGGCTGTTATCACAAAGGGTGATGTAAACACCTCAATATTATTACAGCCCGACGGCAATACAAGGGATGAACAGGTAGAGAACGCATTGAACGCTGAAATCGATGCGGCGGTCGAGCTTAATCAGGCCGCAAAAAACGGCTTTCCCATGCCGGCGGAAACAAGCCCCGAAGCAAAAGCGTATGTCGACAAGTATCGCACACAATACGGCGAGCAGTTTGCCTTAATTCTTGCCTCGTTTAATATGAACGATACGGCATACACAAATTATATCGAGAAAAATATGCTTATTAAAAAATTCCGTGAATCCCTTAAGAAATCAAAAACCTTTACCGACGCCGAATTAGAGGCAAAATATGAAGAAATGGCGGACAGCCTTCAAACCTTTACCGCAAAGCATATACTGATAAGAACGGGTGACCGCACCGATGAGGAAGCATTAGAAGAAATTCTGGAGATATACGAAATCCTTACCCCCGATAACTTTGATGAGGTTATGGCCGAGTTTTCCGAGGACAAAGCCTCAAAGGATAACCCCGACGGAATAACATTCGTCAGGGGTCAGATGATTCCGGAATTTGAGGCGGCATGTATATCGCAAGAGGTAGGAACAATCGGCACGCCTGTTAAGACTGAATTCGGATACCATATTATTATGGTTACGGATCGCTTTGTCTGGAGCTTTGACCAGGCAAAAGAAACGATTACAGAAAAACTTTTCGACACCTGGTATAAAGAACAGATTGCTCTTTGGAGAAGCGCTCTTGATATTAAAATTGACGATACGGTTGTTGATTCCTTAAAAGCGCAACAATAGTCATATAATGTCATAGGTAATGTTATATTAACTCAATATTTTACAAAAAAACAGGGCGGATTTTTTCGAAATCCGCTCTTTTTTTGTAACATTTTTTGGTAATCTTAAATAACATATAGCGTAGGAGGTATCAATACTATGAATAATTTAAGGATTCCTTTCATGCCTGAAAAGCCTGTGTTGGCACACGCCTATGTCCCTTTTCAGGCTTGGCCCGAAAAAATTTATGATTTAGAAATGGGTCTTGATGTAGGAACAATTTTCCCTGAGCTGAATCAGCCCATGTCCTGGTATGAATGGAGAGATTTAGATGAATAGAAACAGAGAAAAACTATTGAAAGAACTTCAAGAGCTTGACTTTCGTATGATTGAATTGCAACTATTCCTCAATACACACCCCTTCGAGGCGAAGGCAGTGGAGGAATATAACACTGCGGCAAGAAAAAGCAAGTCAATGACGGAACATTTTGAAAAGCTTTACGGACCGCTTAAACTCGGCAATGACGACAACACGGTTCCGTGGAAGTGGGTTAACGGCCCGTGGCCGTGGCAGTCTTATATTTCAGGAAAAGAGGAGGTTGACATGAATGTGGGAGTATGAAAAAATGCTTCAATACCCCGTTAAGATAAAAAATACGAATCCGAAGCTCGCAAAGGCAATCATAACGCAGTACGGCGGACCCGACGGCGAATTATCCGCATCGCTAAGGTATCTTTCCCAGCGATACTCGATGCCTAACGATATAGCCCGCGCAACGCTTAATGACATCGGCACCGAGGAGCTTGGGCATTTTGAAATGATAGGCACGATCGTGCATCAGCTTACACGGAACCTGACACCGGCGGAAATTAAAAAGGCAGGCTTTGAAGATTATTATGCCGACCACCGCCTCGGCGTATATCCGCAGAGCGCGGGCGGAACACCCTACAATGCTTTTTCGATACAGGTAAAAGGAGACCCGCTAGCGGACCTCAACGAGGATTTGGCAGCAGAACAGAAGGCACGCGCAACATATGAAAACCTCATACGCATTGCCGACGACCCAGATGTTATTGAGCCGTTAAAGTTCCTTCGTGCAAGAGAGATTGTCCATTATCAAAGGTTCGGAGAGACGCTTCGCATCCTTCAGGACCAAATGGCAAGCAAACGCATTTTTGAAGTAAAGAAATAATGAAGCGTTTCGGCGTTTTCAATGTATGGATATGCAAAAAGAAGCTCACCTCACGATCGAGGGAGCTTCGTTTTTATCGCTCTTATAAATTTGCGAGGGACAGTAATTTTTGAGCGTCCTCTTTCCGGAACTGAAAAAAGGATATATGCTTTTTTCTAATCAATTTATTCCATTATGCCGGTATATTTTTAAGATTACTTATGCATACTTTTACTGCATGAATAATTCCCATTACATATGAAACTATAGCTAATACAATAAAAAGCATTACATAAATATCGCTGGTATTATCATTTGTAAAAAATACCATTACAAATGGCGTGAAGTAAAAAATACTCCAAAGTAGCAATTTTGGTTTTTTATACCTTAATCCCAAATATAAAAATGCGATCCAGTTAGATAAAAAAGCACCCAATGTAAAGATTACACACCAAAAACTTAATATTTTGCTCCAAAGGCCTCTTTCCTTTACAACTGTTACATTTTCCGGCTTGTTTTCAATTCTTTTTATCGCCGCCTGATTTACTTTTGCATTTACAAATCTCATTACAACAACAAAAAAAGTAAACAAGCCACCCATCAATAAATCTAATCTTACGGCTCTAAATATTTCCGGATCTTTCACAAAATCCGGCACTGCACGAAAAGCATCAAAAACAGTTATAGCATATTCATTTTTATAAGCTTGATATATTTCAAAAGCCAAACAGCGTAGTTCGGCAAAAATAATCATAACAATTGATATTATAAAACAAATTATTGAAGCGAACATATTTACTTTTTTACCGAATAATTCATATCCTTTAATCGTAACAGCAAACATAATAAAGCCTGTCGCTCCGGCAATATATCCAAATTGATAAATTATAAACCATAGGGCTACTCCCGCAAATGAAAACAAAAATGCACCAAAAATGCCGGCTATTATATTTCCTTCAACTTCAGCATCACGATTATCATCTAAAATATAATTTTCCAGGTGACACCCCTCCTAATGATATATAACATTATCTATATGCAAGTAATATACCACAACACTCAAAATATGTCAATAAATTAGAATATATCGATATATTTGTTATATTTTTAGGACGAAATGACACGAAAAAATGTCTTTGTTGTAAAAAATAATCAAGGCGCGAAAGCGTTTTCAATGTATGGATATGCAAAAAGAAGCTCACCCCACAGTTGGGGTAAGCTTCTTTATTAATTATTTTTCGGTTTATCATAAATAATTATCTTTTAAGATAAACGGGAAGACCGTTTTCAAAAAAGGCCGTGCTTTCGCCCTGAATAAGCGGAAGCATATAGTCAAGCGCGGGCTGAAGGATATCGTTACCCTCTTTGTTTATCCACTCATTGGGAACAATCTTTTCAACATTGGCGATAGTCGAAATGTCGTGCGAAAGGATTTCAACCTTATACGGCTTTTCGGAAACGCGCTTGAAATACATCATCATTCCCGTCTCGCCTCTGATCGCAGCCTTAACGCCCGCCGTGCCGATCTGCTCCGCCTCGGTTACATCGGTCAGTGAAGCAATGTGTGCGGCACATCTTTGAAGCAGACTGAGCTCGATACTTCTTACCTTCCAGCCGAATTTCTGATGAATCAGGTCGGCTAAAACCCTTGCCGTACCCGAAAGCTGTTTGTGCCCGAAGCTGTCAACTATGTTTGCGGTCGCTCCCTCACAGACATACAAACCGTCCTTGGTTTTTATACCCTCCGAAACAACGGCGATAACATTTTTATATTTTTTGCTTACCTTTTCAACATCGGCAAGAAATTTGTCAACATCAAACGCTATTTCTGGAAGGTATATAAGATGCGGAGCTGCCTCATTATCCGTCCTCGCAAGAGCGGCGGCGGCAGTAAGCCATCCCGCATTTCTGCCCATTATCTCGATTATCGTAACCGTGTTGCTGTCGTAAACCTGTGCGTCGCGGGCAACCTCACGAATACTTGAAGCAATATACTTTGCAGCGCTTCCGAAGCCCGGAGTATGGTCGGTAATAGCAAGGTCGTTATCTATCGTTTTGGGAACACCTATTATATTTATCGGATAGCCCGTCATTTTCGCATACTGTGAAAGTTTGTGCACGGTATCCATTGAGTCGTTTCCGCCGATATAGAAAAAATATGCAATATTATATTTTTTGAAAACCTGAAAAACCTTTTCAAAAACCTCATTAAACTCTTTGGGAAGCTTATACCTGCATGAGCCGAGATATGCCGCCGGAGTGTGAATCAAAAGCTCAAGCTGGGCAGGATCTGCAAACCTTTCCGAAAGATTTACGAATTTCTCATCCAAAACACCCGTTATACCATGCTCTGCCCCATAGATCGTTTGAATTTCGCTCGCCTCAAACGCACCCTTTATAACGCCCGCGAGCGAAGCGTTTATAACCGTTGTCGGCCCGCCTGACTGACCTACCATAGCATTTCCCTTTAACATTAAAATGTTTCCCCCTTGTAAGAATTATCTTTTAATATTATATATTATTTATTCCAAAAATGCAAAATATTTTTGAGGATTTGAAGGATTTTTATGTATTATGTCGAATATAAATCAGTGTAGATAAAAGTTTTTGGTGTAATATTTAGGGAGGTGAGTCCAATGGCACATCTTGAAACCGAGGAGATAGTGCACAGCAGATGGGGAAGGTGCGTAAGGCTTTCGAACGGAGCGGTTGACCTTTTGGCAACGCTTGATTTCGGTCCCCGTATTATTAGGTTCGGCGCCGTTGGCGGTGTTAATGAGTTTTATGAGGACGAACGAGATTTCTCGAATGAAAAACAGGAAAGCAGGTTTGATGTCTTTGGCAACAAGGGGAATTTCCACATTTACGGCGGGCACCGTCTTTGGACGGGTCCCGAAATTATACCCCGAACGATATATCCGGACAACGAGCCTGTTATGTATACGGTGATTGAAAACGGTATTCGATTAACCCCTCCGCCCCAGGTCTGGAACGGGGTTCAGATGGAAATCGATTTAGTAATGGACGACGATAACCGTGTTGAGGTTACTCATAAAATCACCAATTTAAATCCGTGGGAAATTGAATTTGCCCCCTGGGCGCTTACCGCCATGCAGTCCGGCGGGCTTGAGGTTATTCCGCAAAATAACAGTGATACCGGTCTTTTGCATAATCGGGTTATTACCCTTTGGCCGTATACCGATATTAATGACAGCCGCGTTAATTGGGGGGACGATTTTATAACGCTTCGCCCCACTTCCTCATCTGACAGCGCTTTCAAAATCGGTACAAACAATGTTCACGGATTTGCCGCCTATTTCAACCATGGCAATCTTTTTGTGAAAAAATATCAGCCGGTAGACGGAGGAGTTTATCCGGACGGCGGTGTTTCGTATGAAACCTACACAAAAAAGAACATGGTTGAGCTTGAAACACTCGGTGAGCTTAAACGGTATCAGCCGGGCGAAACCGCGGTTCACACCGAAACATGGCAGCTGTTTTTAAATGTTTCTGAGCCTGAGTCAAGAGAGGAAATCCGTGAGGCAATGGAAGAGTATATGAGTAAAACAGTATAGCTTTTGGAGGTGGTTCCACCGAAAAAGCAAAGCAGTGTTTAATTAAAATTTTATAAAAACTTTATACAGCGATAAAAAGCGTGTAAGCCTTACGGCCTACACGCTTTATTATGGGTTTTAAAAAGCTCGGAATGTCGGGGGATAGTCGTAAAAGAATCAACAGCATATTTGTGCATATGTTGTATTGACTTTTATTTCTTCATACTATATTGCTCATAGATATATTTATCGATAAATTTATTGACATTTTGCATTTTGCAGAGTATAATGTTTATAGAAGGTCATATAATAAATAATATACTATATAAGAGAGGGATTTATTATGTTAAACGGTTTATCCGTCGGCAGTATGATAGACGCGCTCGTTCCAATTTCGAGATTTAACAAGGGAGAAGCTAATAAAATTTTTGATGAGGTTAAAAAAAGCGGTTATAAAATTGTTGTGAAAAATAATGCTCCCGCATGTGTTTTAATTACGCCTGAAAAATATCAGGAAATGTTAGAAATAATTGAGGACCATTATTTACTTTCAATCGCCGAGCAACGCATTAAAACCGGCAGTAAAAAGACTTATTCGTTTGATGAAATCTTAGCGGAGCACGGAACAACGGAAGATGAGCTCGAATCAGTTGAGGTAGATTTCGAATGAGCTACATTATAAGATTCACAGAGGAAGCCCGTCAAGATATGAAAAAACTTGACGGTTCCGTGAAAAAACAAGTAGTCGCAGCTATTTTAAAGGTTTCAAAAAATCCGCTCCCCAAAAACGAAGGCGGTTTAGGCAACCCGCTTGGGAACAAACATGATAACAACTTAACGGGGTTATGTAAGATAAAAATACTTAACCCGAGTATTCGCATTGTATATCAGTTGGTGCGGGTTGACAAGGTTATGAATATAATTGTAATTGCTGCTCGATCCGATGACGAGGTGTATAAAATAGCCGCCGAAAGAACCAAGTAAAAAAGGTTAAAGTTAAAATGTCGCATTAAAAAATGGTGTCGCAGAATATTTATGCGACACCATTTTCTAATGCTATGATTCAATTTTATTTCATTGTCTTTATTACCTTAAGCCTTGTAAATTCCTCACGCTCTTTTTCTTCAAGGGCGTTTTGTATTGAAGCTGTTATGCTCTCATACCGGGGAATCATAATATTTTTTAGTGCGTTGGCAC
Organism: Firmicutes bacterium ADurb.Bin193; assembly: GCA_002070105.1. Classification (GTDB taxonomy): domain Bacteria; phylum Bacillota; class Clostridia; order Monoglobales; family Firm-18; genus MWCQ01. The sequence goes on from MWCQ01000010.1 coordinate 64,267, forward strand.
GCTTTTGAGTCTTTTTTATATTTGCCGCAAGGCGATATACGGAGTTTTCTATTTCGGCAAGCTCAAGCGAAAGATTTTTAACCTTTACGAAATTCGTATATGCCTCATCCAAGGCCGAGCCCGTTCTGTGAAAGCCATAGGTATAAAGCTCCTTCTCCGCAGTTTCATCGTTCACAATGGGTATTTCAACGCCCATAACGCTTCTAAAGCGTATTTTGATACCCTCCTCAAGCGGAACCGCATAGCTTATCCTTCCGATATTATTAATACCGAACATTACATTTGCCGCCTGAAGGGCATGGTATGCGTCGGAGAAGGTTTTGTCAATTTTCGACTGTACCGCCTTCGCCCTGTCTATAAGCTCCATCATCTCATGGATCAGCACATTCCTCTTTTTGTCCAGAAGCGTATAGCCCTGCTTTGACAGGCGGAGCGATTTTTTCGCAAGCATAAGATTGCCCTTTGTGGGGAACAGCGTAATGTCCACTATTTTTCACCTCCGTCAGGGTGTATTTTCGGCGGGATAGTATTTATCGAGAATTTTCGAGTCTATCCTCGAAAGCTCCTCACGCGGCAGTATTTTAAGAAGATTCCATGCCAGATCAATCGTCTGGTCAATATCGCGGTTTTCGTCCCTGCCCTGGGATATAAACTCCCTCTCGAACGCCCTTCCGAACTCAAGGTATTTTTTGTCGGTATCCGCAAGCTCATCCTCACCGATTACCGAAGCAAGCGAGCGAACCTCCTGAACATTGGAATAAGCGGCGAAAAGCTGATTCGCAACATCGGGGTGGTCCTCCCTTGTAAAGCCCTCGCCGATGCCGTCCTTCATAAGGCGGGACAGCGACGGAAGCACGCTTACGGGCGGATATATCCCTTTTTGGTACAGATTGCGCTCCAGCACAACCTGCCCCTCCGTGATATATCCCGTAAGGTCGGGAATAGGGTGGGTTATGTCGTCGTTGGGCATTGTCAGTATGGGAATCTGCGTAATAGAGCCGGAGCCTGTGTTGAGCATTCCCGCCCTCTCATATATGGATGCAAAATCCGAGTAGAGATAACCGGGAAAGCCTTTTCGCGAGGGTATCTCGTTTTGCGAGGACGAAATCTCCCGAAGCGCCTCGGCATAGGATGTCATATCGGTAAGTATTACAAGAATGTGCATATTATGCTCAAACGCAAGGTACTCCGCGGCTGTAAGCGCACAGCGCGGGGTTATAATCCTCTCGCCCACGGGGTCGCTTGAAAGATTGAGAAACATTACAACACGCTCTAATACTCCGTTTTCCTGAAATTTTTTGCGGAAATAGTCCGCGACATCGCCCGAAACACCCATTGCGCAAAAAACTATCGCAAAATTATCCCTGTTTGCGCCCTCTATTTTAGCCTGTGTCGCAATCTGAACGGCAAGCTCGTCGTGCGGAAGCCCGTTCCCCGTAAAAATCGGAAGCTTTTGCCCCCTTATAAGCGTGGCAAGTCCGTCAATCGATGAAATCCCCGTCTGAATATAATTTCTCGGATACTCCCTTGAAACGGGGTTCATGGGTTTTCCGTTTACATCTATATACTTTTCGGCAAAAATCTTACCCAGACCGTCTATTGGACGACCCGCTCCGTCAAAGATTCTTCCGAGAATTTCCTTGGATACGCCAAGCTCCATAGGGCGGCCCGTCAGGCGGGTTACGGTGTTTGTTTTTGAAAGCCCCCTTGTGCCCTCATATACCTGAACAACCGCATAGTCGCCGCCAAGCTCGATAATCTTGCCCATTCGCGACCCGCCCTCATCGGTTTTTATCTCGACAATTTCTTCAAACGAGGCGTCTTTTATTCCCTCTATCACAATAAGCGAGCCGCTTACCGACTTAAGACCGAGATATTCTATATTCATCGTTTTATCACCTCGTTATTCGCAATTACATCACTGCACGCCTTGTCAATAAGCGCCCTGTACTCGTCAAATTTTCCGAGATTTTCGTTGTCAACCTTATACTTTATCGAGATAATTTCCTCGAATATTCCCGTTTTGATGATTTGCGAAATGGGAATGCTTCGGGAAAGTATCTCCCTTGCTTTTTCGTTAAGATAAAGAATTATATCCATCATCAAAAACTGCTTGGAGATGGGAACATAAGTGTCGGAGGGGTGATAGGCATTTTGCTGCAAAAAGCCCTCCCGTATAACTCTTGCGGTCTGAAGCACAAGCTTTTGGTCGTCGGGGAGAACATCGCTTCCTATAAGCTTTACAATCTCGTTAAGGTTTGCCTCCTCTTGCAGTATGGCAATAAGTCGGGTTCTGTGCCCCATAAATTTTTCATTTATATTTTCTTCGTACCAAGGCGTAAGCTCCTCAACATATTCGCTGTATGACGAAAGCCAGTTTATTGCGGGATAGTGCCTTGAATACGCCAAAAGCCTGTCAAGCGCAAGGAACGAACGCACAAAGCGCTTGGTATTTTGAGTTACGGGCTCGGAAAAATCGCCGCCCTGCGGCGAAACCGCACCGATAACGGTTATGGAACCTTCTTTTTTGCACAAGGTGTTGACATAACCCGCACGCTCATAAAACGCCGCAAGCCGTGAAGACAGATATGCGGGAAAGCCTTCCTCGGCGGGCATTTCCTCAAGCCGCCCCGAAATCTCCCTAAGCGCCTCTGCCCAGCGAGATGTGGAATCCGCCATAATCGCGACATGATAGCCCATATCACGGTAGTATTCCGCAAGCGTTATTCCTGTGTATATGCTTGCCTCACGCGCCGCAACGGGCATATTTGATGTATTTGCGATGAGTGCCGTCCTGTCCATTAATGATGAGCCTGTTTTGGGGTCGGAAAGCGAGGTAAACTCCTCCAAAACCTGCGTCATCTCGTTCCCTCTCTCGCCGCACCCGATGTATATAATGATGTCCGCATCACTCCACTTGGCAAGCTGATGCTGGGTCATCGTCTTTCCTGTGCCGAATCCGCCGGGGATTGCCGCGGTACCGCCTTTTGCAAGGGGAAAGAGCGTGTCGATTACGCGCTGTCCCGTCATAAGCGGACGGCGAACATTAACGCGGCCGTTGTGCGGGCGCGGTATTCTGATAGGCCACACCTGCATAAGCTTTATATCAACAGTTTTCCCCGATGCGGTTTTAACTTTTGCTATCGAATCGGTTATAGTGTATTCACCGTTTGGCACGATTTCTTCGATTACTCCGCTTACATCGGGCGGAACCATTACTTTGTGCATAATCTGAAGGGTTTCGGGTGTCTGTGCGATAATCATGCTGCCGCTTACACTGTCGCCGACCTTTGCAAGAATTTCAACCTTCCACTTTTTTGTCGTGTCAACAGGGTCAACCGTAAGCCCTCTTTCGATAAACGCACCGCTCTGCTTTTCGACAACCTTAAGCGGGCGTTCAATGCCGTCAAAAATACCTCCGATTATCCCCGGCGCGAGAATAACGCTCATCGCCCTTTGGGTTGACACAACCTCTTCACCCGGCTTAAGTCCGGTTGTGTTTTCATAAACCTGTACGACCGTATGCTTGTCACCAACGCCTATTACTTCGCCGATAAGTCTTTCCGACCCGACAAAAACCTGGTCATACATCTTAAACCCGTCGCTTCCGACAACCTTTACGACGGGGCCGTTTATGCTGAATATTGTTCCTTTTACTTCCATAGAATCACACTCATATCTTTATATTGTAGGTTTCCAAAAACCTATCCTTTGCGGCTTCAAGCTTTGTGGCAAAGGTTTCATCAACGCGCATACCGTTAACCTTATCAACCAAAAGACAGCCGCCTATAATATCATCATCGGTATATGAAACCTCAAATCCGAGGCTTGTAAAGAGTGCGGCATGCTTTTCATCCCTTTTCAATATAACAACAGCGCCCGCACCTTCAAGCTTTTTCTTTGATGCGGAAACAGTCTTTATAAGATAATCGCCGTAAGAATCGGACGCAGTAAAATCCGAAAGCCGCTTTTTAACATTGTCAAACAGAGCATCGATAAGCCTCTGGCGCTCGTTTAATATCTCCTGCTTGCAGGAAAGCTGTTTTTGAATAATCCTCTCGTTTTTCTCCTTAACAATTTTGGCGGTTGCCCTTCTGAGCCTTGCCTGCGCCGATTTATCGATTTCATCTTTTATCCTCGCAAGCATTTCCGATTTGGTCTGCGCTATCTCCTTCAAAACGGCGTCGCGCTTTTCCCGCGCATCTTTGATTACCATATTCTCAAAATTTAATAGCTTTGTATCCGAAGCATCCATATCCTTCACCTCATATTTTAAGTCCGATTGCATCGCGTACATACCCTGTAATAAAATCATCCGTCTTGCCCATTCCGTGACGGTCGGGTATTTCGACAATAAGCGGAATTTTATAATTAAGCTTAATGTCCGACACCAATTCGGGGGCAAGCTGCGAAAGCTTTACCGTTATCAGAATGATACCTATGTCCTTATCCGAAACGGCGTCGGTAAGCGCCTCGATAAATTCCTCGCGCTCATGGACGACAACGCCGTCAATACCCGCAAGGCGCATACCGATTTGGGTATCTATATTGTCGCTTATAAGATACATTTTCATAAAATCGTTCCCTCCCGTTCAGGAAAACTAAAGAAGTCATCCGAGCCTTCCGAGAATTGTGAAGGATATAAGAAGACCGTAAAGTGCAATACCTTCCGCAAGAGCGACGAAGATAAGCGCCTTACCCATAACCGATGCGTCCTCGGAGATTGCGCCGATCGCCGACGATGCCGCGGCCGCAACCGCTATGCCTGCGCCTATTGCGGCAAGGCCGGTAACCAAAGCCGCCGCAATATAGCCCATTCCCGCAGCACCCGAAGCCGTGTCAGCAGCAGTTTCGGCGAATGCGCTTTGGCTAAACATTAAAACAGCGGTTGACGCCATAATCGCCAAAAATGCGAAAATATTGATCCCCAAAACCGTTTTCATCTTTTTGCCGCTCAGCTTAAATCCGAAATGAAGAAGCGACGGTGTCAGAATCACAACCAATGTTAATAGTACGAGAGCAATTTTTTGCATATTTATTCCTCCATTTATAAAACTGATTTATTTTTGATTAACAATCCGCGGTGTAAAGGGCTTTCCCGTTCCGTCAAAATACCTGCTGAACATCTCGTAAAACTCAAGCCTTAAAATCTGAATGGCGACCAAAAGCCCCTCAAGCCCCAAAACAAGCAAATTGCCTAAAACGAGAACAATTACCTTTGGCACCGACAGATTTGCAAGTGAGGTCTGACTTACATCCGCAAGTGAGTATACCACCATCATCATTCCCGCGTGGTTTAAGGCGAATGCGCCTACACGGATAAAGGAAATTGTGTTGGTTATATATGATAGGATAAGCTCGAAAAGCTCAAAGAATCCTTCAAGCAGGAACTCTCCTTTGTTTTTGGAAGCCCAGTTTTGGCGCCGTTTCAAAAGATGTGAGAGCGGTTCTTTCAAGAATACCAGAACAAGCGGCAAAACAACAAAAGTAATTATATACCACAGCCTCATTATACTGCTTCCCCGAACTACGGAGAATACGCCGATTATCGTCGCCCAGTAGAACACAAACCCCGCAACACCGTTTGAGTCGAACAGAATTTTACCTATATCCTTTTGTTTTATACCGTTTGCGATATTAAAGAACATTGATACTCCGATAATCACTGTTCCCAAAACAACCGCAAGTATAAGGGTCGTCATCATATTTTCGGGTTCCATGGGCTTATACATAAAACCATAGTGAAGCTCAAACCCGAAGATGCTTCCGAAAAACAGACCGAAAACCGCGGCGGAAAACCCGCATATTTTCAGAATGGGTCCGAGAAAGCTCCCCTTTTTCTGCATCAAATAACCGATAAGCGCAAGAACAAGCCCCTGCCCTGCATCACCGTACATCATCCCGAACATAAGGCTGTATGTCAAAGCAAAAAACATGGTCGGGTCAAATTCGTTGTATGACGGAAGACCGTACATTCCCACAAATTTTTCGAAAGGTCTTGCAAACCAGTTGTTGTAAAGCTTTGTGGGCGGTTTTATATGTTTTACTATGTCAGGCTCTTTAAACAGGAGTGTAACATTCGGCTCCTTCTCCAATGCCTTTGCAAGACTTTCGGTATCGGATTCGGGAACCCATCCCGCAATGTAAAACGACTCCTTGGTATGCGCGGCGTATTTTCTTACATCAAACGCCTCAAAAAGATAGTATGCGCTTCTGTATGCCCTGTAAAGCTTTTCGCGCTCTCTTCCCAAAACAATTTCCATATCCTTTGAAAGCCCCGCAAGTGTCTTTGTAAGCTCGATGTTTTCATCGCTTAAATTTCTTATAACCTCGGCAGGCGTTCCCGATGCCTTTTCGGAAATTCTCATTCGCTCAAAATAGAGTGACGAAAACAGGGTGTCAATCTTCTCGCGAACGACAATGGGGGCGCAGTACAGACCGTAAACACCGTCCTTATCCTCGCCGAATTTAAAGAAAAATGCGGCGTAATACTCACTTAAAAACTCGCTCAGCTTACGGTATGATTCCCTCGGCAGCTTTCCGAACCTTACTTTAATATGATGAAATCCGAAAATATCCTTAAGCGGTATATCAACATCTTCTATATGCTTTAACTGATTTATAAGACGGGTATTCTCCTCAAGCTCGGATAAAACCTCTTTTCGCTTGTTTGATATTGCTTCGACCATGTTTTTTAATGTTTCGGCATAGGAAGCGATTTCATCCTCCGGCATCGAATAGTCGCCCCCGGGAATGTCGGACACATTGATGCCCGTCAAATCCACGGTTTCCTTAACCTGCTTCATAAGCTGGCTGTACGGATTGCTCTGGGTATAGGGATAAAGCCCCTGCGTGTTGGAAAAAACGCTGAACATATCTTCAAGGTGGACATTCCTGTCGATAATATAGTTCATAACTACTCTGTCAAAGTCGTCGATAGGACCGATGACATTTATCAGTTTCATTTTTTCAACCGCCAACTGTTTCACCGCCGTTTCGTATAAGATACCGCTCGATTCCGTTCATATCAAGCTTATAGCGTATCCCTTCGATTATTTTGATAAGGTTTGCTACCTCTGTTTCCTTCTTCTGTATATATGATATGACGGACATAATCGAAAAGGGGGATAACCTCGAAAGCTTACGCTGAAGCTCGCTTATATACTTATAATAATGCTGTTCGGGGAAAAGCCCGTCATCTTCAAAAATCGCATTGTAGGGGGTTTTTTGTATAAGCGCATATAATTCGTCGAGTGTTTTCGCCTCTACAAGCGAAACAAGCTGTTCCCTTGTGATTTTGTGCCTTCCAGGAAGCAAAAACGAATATATAATCTCTCTCGGAACATTAAAATACTTTTTGCACCGCATAATCCACATTATATTTAGAATGTCCAGCTCTGTCCCGAAGGATTCCAAAACAACCTCCCTGTCTTTTTTACAAAGGTGCTTTTCGTACATCTTCCACACGGTATTGTAATAATAAAGGTCCAGTGTCATCTCGATACTGAATATATTAAAACGCTCGTTGTTGTCAACAAGCGGTGATATTATCGGATAAAAATCGCTTCCCTTCAGGTTTTCGATAAACTGAGCCTTGCTTTGCGAGCGCACAAGCCTTTGCACATCAATCGTCATGTGTCTGGCGTAATATTCGTTGACCTTGTCGGAGTGAGTAATCAAAACGCCTCTCTCAAGCATTCTGAACATATCCTTCAGAAGCTCTGTTTCATATTTTAGAATAAACACACGGAGAAATTTTTTACTGCTTCCCTTTTCATATTTAATAAGTTTTACTAATTGTTTCTCCTGGGATTTGCTTAAAATTTCTTCAAGCTCTCCCCTGTGGATACTATTTTCGGCTACATCTTTCAGTTCTTCCCCGTAATGTGTGTTGTTTTTAAGATATGCGGCAACATCGCTGACAGAATTTTTGGCAAGAAGGCTTTTATAGTCCGCGGCGGTCAATAATTTCCCCGACATTGCCCTGACCTTTGCATGGGAGCCGCTGTATTTAAAAATTTCCGACAGCATTTTTTCTCACTTCTTTCTTAAACAGGACTCTCTTAGCCTTCCGACGGCGTCTTTATAATCGACTCGTATATTTCGTTTTCCCATGCAGCGCTGTTTTTCTCAAAAAGCTCTCGTATTGCTTCAAGATGTGCCTCGTGCCGGACAGTAATTTCTTCGAGCCTTTTTTCTTCGTCCTCCGCCTCGTCCTTTGCAAACTTCATAACCCTTGCGTCAAGGTCGGCCTGCGCCTCTTCCTCAAGGCGTTTCTTTTCGGCTTCAACCTCTTTGGGAAGGTTCTTTTTTGCCCTTGCCGCCTCATCTGAAATGCTCTGAGCCTCCCGCTCGATTTCTATAATCCTGTAAAGTATGGAATCCATAGCTACCCTTCCTCGATTTAATTTTTCAGGCTGTGCATAGGGGCGGGAATTCTTCCACCTCTTGTCACAAAACCCTTGCTTGAATATCCGCCTACCGCTATTACGGGCGCACTGCCCAAAAGCCCTCCGAACTCTATTAAATCGCCGACCTTTTTGTCCGGCGCCGGAATAATCCTTACCGCTGTGGTTTTGGAGTTTACAACTCCGATTGCCGCCTCGTCCGCAATAATTCCGGCAATGGTTTCGGCAGGGGTATCGCCGGCAACCGCAATCATATCAAGCCCCACCGAGCAGACACAGGTCATTGCCTCAAGTTTTTCAATAGACAACGCACCGCAGGAAACCGCCTCTATCATACCCGCATCCTCCGATACGGGGATAAATGCGCCCGAAAGCCCGCCCACATAGGAGGAAGCCATGATGCCCCCCTTCTTAACCGCATCGTTAAGAAGGGCAAGCGCCGCAGTGGTTCCGTGCGCCCCGCACTTTTCAAGCCCCATTTCTTCCAGTATGTAAGCAACGCTGTCACCTACCGCCGGAGTCGGCGCAAGGGAAAGGTCAACTATCCCGAACGGAACGCCGAGCCTCTTTGAAGCCTCCTGTGCCACAAGCTGTCCCATTCTCGTAACCTTGAAGGCTGTTTTCTTTAGTGTTTCGGCAACAACGCCGAACTCCTGCCCTTTTACGGATTCAAGCGCGCTTTTGACCGCACCGGGGCCGCTTACGCCGACATTTATGACACACTCGCCCTCACCCGTGCCGTGAAACGCGCCCGCCATAAAGGGATTGTCCTCAACGGCGTTTGCAAACACAACAAGCTTTGCACAGCCTATTCCGCCCGATTCCTTTGTCAGTGCGGCAGTCTTTTTAATAATATGCCCCATCTGTAAAACGGCATCCATATTAATTCCCGCCTTTGTGGAGGCGACATTAACCGACGAGCAGACCAGCTTTGTCGCCGAAAGCGCGTAGGGTATGCTGTCAATAAGCATGTGGTCGCCCTTCGTATAGCCCTTGTGGACAAGCGAAGAAAAGCCGCCAATGAAGTTCACTCCGACCTCGCCCGCCGCCCTGTCGAGGGTCTCGGCGAACCTGACGCAGTCAACATCCTTGCACGACTGAATAACAAGCGATATTGGAGTTACCGATATACGCTTGTTAATAATGGGGATTCCGAACTCGCGCTCAATATCCTCGCCCGTCTTAACAAGCCTGTGGGCATACCTTGTAATTTTCTCGTATATCCTGTTGCAGGACTCCTTTGTGGTCTCGGCCGCACAATCAAGGAGGGATATCCCCATTGTGATTGTGCGTATATCTAAATTCTCCTCGGAAATCATTTTTATGGTTTCTATTATTTCTCCAGAGCTGATCATCTTATTCCTTCTTCCCGCTTTAAGAATCGCGTATTATATCCTGTGCATTGAATTGAATATATCCTCATGCTGGATTCGTATGGACAGTCCGAGAGAATTACCCAAAACCTCAAGGCTTTCGGCAAGCGCGGAAAACTCCGTATCCATATCGGTTATGTCACAAAGCATAATCATGGTAAACATGTCCTGCATCGTGGTCTGGGTTATATCCATAATATTTATGTTGTTGTCGGCAAGCAGGGTGGAAACCTTTGCGATAATTCCCTTCATATCCTTACCTATTACGGTTATTATTGCTCTTTTCATATTTACTTTCCTTTCCGGGGCGAATACCCGTAAATAACACACACCGCTTTTGTTTTTATAATAACGCTATTTTTTTTAGCTCCTTTGGCGCACGGCCTCATACATCAGAATCCCCGCCGCAACCGAGGCATTGAGGGAATTTATTTCACCCGCCATAGGCAGTGACACAAGAAAGTCGCACTTTTCAGCCGTAAGTCGGCTTATGCCCTCCCCCTCGCTTCCTATTACAAGTCCGATTCCGCCCGACAGGTCTGCGGCAGTATACAGCAGGTCTGCGTTTTGGTGGGCGCCGTAAAACCAGATATTTTTCTTTTTAAGGTAGTCCATTGTCTGCGCAAGGTTTGAAACCCTTGCAACAGGCGTATATTCAACCGCACCGGCCGAAACCTTTGCAACCGTTTCCCCGAGACCGGCGCTCCTGCGCTTGGGAATTATAATACCATGCGCCCCCGCTCCGTTTGCTGTTCTTAATATCGAGCCAAGGTTGTGAGGGTCGCATACTCCGTCCAAAACTATAATAAAGGGTGCTTCGCCCTTTTGCTCTGCAAGGCTTAAAATATCATCGACACCTGCATAGGAGTGTACCGCCGCAACGGCAACAACGCCCTGATGATTACCCGTTTCGGACATTTCATTGATTTTGCCCCTTGGAACCGTAACAACCTCAATTCCATGCTCAAAGGCAAGAGCCTTTATTACCTGAATGCTCCCCTCAGCGCCGCTTGCGATAAAAATTTTGTCTATCTCACGCCCTGCCTTTATCGCCTCAATAACAGGGTTTCGTCCCTCTATCTTCCCGCTGTCGCTCATGCCAGCTTAAATTTATCGTGAATCGCCCTTACCGCATTTTCCGCATCCTTTTGGTCTATCAGTACGGAAATTTTAATCTCGGATGTAGAAATCATGTGGATATTTATATTCGCATCGTAAAGCGCCTCAAACATAAGCGTTGCGACGCCGGGGTTACTTGCCATTCCCGCCCCGACAACCGAAACCTTTGAAATATCCTTTGTATACTTGACATCCGTTGCGCCGATGGAAGAGAGGTTCTCCTGCAGTACATCAATCGCCGCCTGAAGGCTTCCCTCCTCGACCGTAAATGTAATATCCTTGGTGTTTCCACGCCCGATTGACTGCAATATAACATCGACATTTATGTTTTTCTTTGCGAGCAGTGAAAAAATCTTAAACGCCTTTCCGGGAGTATCCTCTATATTTACAAGAGAAATCCTCGCCACATTATTATCCCTCGTAACACCTCTGACAAGCATTTTTTCCACTTTGCCGACCTCCTTAACAATCGTCCCCGGTATCCTTTCAAAGCTTGATTTAACCTCAAGTTTTACATTATATTTCAGTGCAAGCTCAACCGAGCGGTTGTGGAGCACATTTGCCCCAAGGCTTGCAAGTTCAAGCATTTCGTCATACGAAATATCATCGAGCTTTCTCGCATTCTTAACAATTCGCGGGTCAGCGGTGTAAATACCGTCTACATCGGTATATATCTCGCAAACATCGGCGCCGAGCGCCGCCGCAAGCGCAACCGCCGTTGTGTCGCTTCCGCCTCTGCCGAGGGTTGTGATATCGTCGTATTTATTAATTCCCTGAAACCCCGCCACTATGACAATCCGCCTTGAGTCAAGCTCTCTTTTAAGGCGCTCGGTATCAATGGTTTTTATTCGTGCGCTGCCGTAGTTGCTGTCTGTGTTCATTCCCGCCTGCCAGCCCGTGAGGGACACAACGGGGAACCCCATTTTTTCTATCGCCATTGCCAGAAGGGAAATCGAAATCTGCTCTCCCGTTGACAAAAGCACATCCATCTCTCTTTTTGAAGGGCTTTCGTTTATCTCATGCGCCTTTGCTATAAGGTCGTCCGTGGTGTCGCCCTGTGCGGACACAACCACAACAACCGAATTCCCCTCTTTATAAGCGTCGGTCACACGCCCCGCAACATTAAAAAGCTTTTTCGCGTCCGCAACCGAGCTCCCTCCGAATTTTTGAACAATTAAAGCCAATTTTGCCGCCCTCCCGTATATCAAATTAATAATGCCCCGTTGTCGTCGGGCCCCGTTACCGTAAGTTCCCAATCATTCATTTCTTCCTCAAAAAATTTACTCATATTCTTAGAAAAGCTGTTTTCATCCTCTGCCCTTATAAGAGATATGATTGCAGGCCCCGCACCGCTGACATAGGTCCCCAGCGCACCGCAATCGTAGGCTTTTTCAAAAATTTCGCTCATCCCGCTTATGAATTTTTTTCTGTACTGCTGGTGAAGCCTGTCGTCAAACGCAATTTTAAGGTTGTCATAATTTCCCGTAATCATGGACGCGGTCAAAAGCGCCGCCCTGCCCGTGTTGAAAACACCGTCGGAGTGAGGTATAACCTTAGGGATAACGCTTCTCGCCTTTTTTGTGCGCAGTATAAAGTTCGGCAGAAAAATCGCAAACTTAATCTTATCGCCGTCGATAGGTATCTTTTGATAATACGCCTTCCCTCCGCTCAGTACGGCGATTACCATACCGCCCATTATTGCGGGTGTGGTATTGTCGGGATGCCCCTCGATCGAAGCCGCAAACGATATAATATCGTCACGGCTCATGCGTGCGTTACAGATTTCATTCGCCGCAAGAATTCCCCCGACAATGCTTGCGCTGCTGCTCCCAAGCCCTCTTGTTACGGGTATTCCGTTATTCAGAACTATATGAAGGCCTCTCATTTTATACCCCGCTTCATTAAAAACCCTCTGCATTGCGCGGTAAACAAGATTCCTTCCGTCACGGGGCAAAAACTCGGCGGACCCGTCCAGAATATCTATTTCAAGACCGCTGTCGGTTTCCTCTACGGAAATCGTGTTGTAAACGGCAAGCGCAATACCGATACTGTCAAAACCGGGCCCCATATTTGCGCTTGTCGCCGGTACTCTAACCGTTATCATATATCTCTCCTAAAAATCTCGGTTTCTAAAACAAAACCTCTATCATACCTAAAATTTTATCGCGCCCGAAAAGGCTTTCAAGCTTTTTTATACCCGCCGCCATTTCGGCTTGCGCAAGAGGCGGGGTAACAAACACGGCCTCGCCCGCACAACTTTCAATCCATCTGACCTTGCCGAACACCGCGGAAACACCGTTTTCCGTGCGCTGATTACCGTTTTTTATGCGAATATAGTATTTTACATCCTCGCCGGAATCGGAGGTAAGCTCTCCCCCTTCTGTCCAGAAGGGCGCGCCCGTTTTGTTGTGCTTTATTATATCTATACAATCGGCGACAACGGCGCTTGCGGTAGGCAATTTCCCCGCGCCCCTGCCATAGAACATAACATCCCCCGTCGCGCTTCCGTTTACGAGAATTGCGTTAAAAACATCCTCAACGCCAGACAACGGGTGGTCCTTTGGCAGCATAAGAGGGCTTACCTTTGCATAAACCTTATCACCGATTTTTTTGCTCCGCCCGATTAGCTTGATGCAGTGGTCTATGCTTTCGGCATACTCCACATCCTTCAGGGTTATATTTGTAATCCCCTCTGTGTGTATGGCATCGCTGTCAAGCTGTTTCCCATAGGCAAGTGCGGACAAAATCGCAATCTTCCTGCATGTATCATGCCCTTCAACATCCGCCGCAGGATTTTTTTCGGCATAACCCTTTTGCTGTGCATCGGCAAGAGCCTCATCAAACGAGCGACCTTTTTTTATCATTTGAGTAAGTATATAATTCGTCGTACCGTTAAGTATTCCCATAATAGAGTTAATCTCATTCGCCGCAAGACAGTTGTGAAGAGGATTTATAATCGGAATCCCCCCGCCGACACTCGCCTCAAAAAGATAGCTTACGCCGTTTTCGCGGGCGGTTTTCATAAGGATTGCTCCCTTTTTTGCCACAAGCTCTTTGTTGGAGGTCACAACGCTTTTCCCTGCTTTCAGCGCACGCATGGAAAAATCAAAGGCAGGATCAATACCCCCCATTGTTTCAATCACGATTTCAATTTCGTCATCGCCCAGTATTTTTTCGTAATCATTTGTTATTATGTCAGCAAAAGGGCTTTCGGGGAACTGTCTTATATCAAGAATTGCCTTAACTGAAAGCTCTTTACCTACTTTGTCGATAAAAGAGCTTCCGCTGATTATCTCAACAACTCCCGAACCTACGGTTCCGAAACCCAAAACAGCTACCTTAGTCATGACTAACCTCCCGATACAATGCAAAAGCACAAAATAAGTGCCATTGCTTTTGCCGTTGATTTATAATACCATATTTTAATAAGCATTTCAATATACCATTTGACAAAAATTGCACCCAAAACGCCTTATTTATTGTATTAAATAAAGCGTTTTGGGTGCGTAGCGTTTTTCAGAACGCTTCGGTTAAAACAAAAACAGCGGAGGCTTTTGCCTCCGCTGTTTTTGTTTCCCCATTGTGCCGTGTTTATGCAAATTTACAACCTGCTCTCGCAGGTGGGTGTCTTCCTGCAGCTTATGGGTTTCTTTAATAAATTAAAGCATACACGCTCACTGACAGAGATAAGACTCCCTTTCTATAATTGTTGGTTATAAATAATGCTAAAACCACGCACACCTCAGGGATAATTTTATTATACATTTTTTGCTTCGAAAAATCAAGTGGAAATTGCATGAAAACCGCTTAATTAATCCAAAAATTCGTAATCATCGCCGCTTCGTTCCTTAAAGATATCGAATACGCTGTCGATTATAGCGTCGTCCTCGACTATTTCAAGGGATTCCTCACCGTCTTCGTCTGTTTTTACGCACATGATATATACATCGCTCTCCTCAGGTTCTTCCTCATAATACTCCGTGAGGACAAAGTACATATTCCCGTCCAGCTCGACTGTATCAAGATGCTCAAACAATACCTTCTCGCCCGTATTCTCATCGGTAAGTTCAATAATTCTGTCGTTCGTTTCTTCATTCATATTCTGTTTCCTCCATCTTTATTTTTATAGTCCAGGTATCCTTGCAGAATAATTCCGGCGGCAACGGTATCGACCGTGTCTTTCCTTTTTTTGCCCCTTGTGTCGGTTTCGTTCAGAATACCGATTGCGCTTACGGTTGAAAGGCGCTCGTCCCACATTACAACCTCGCATGAGGAGCAAAGTTTCCTCAGGCTTTCGGCAAATTCCAGGGCGGATTTCCCCCGCTCGCCAATCGTATTATTCATATTTTTCGGCAAACCCACAACAATTATGCAAGCCTCGTAAAAGCTTGAAAGAGCGGCAACTCTTTCGGCGACTTTACGGGGATTCTTTTCGAATATCGTTTCCACGCCCTGCGCCGTAATGCCGAGCGGGTCGCTGACCGCAATGCCCGTCCTTGCCTTGCCGAAATCCACTCCCAAAACCCTCATACAATCATCTCTTTCACATGAAATATGATATCACACTTACCTTGTCGATTCAAGGGGTAAATTGTATGGAGCATAAATCCGCATACAAACCGCCTTTTTCCAAAAGCTCCTCATGTGTTCCTGTCTCAACTATCCGTCCTTCGTCCAAAACGACTATTTTGTCCGCCTTTTTAATGGAGGCGAGGCGGTGAGCTATTATAAGGGTTGTCCTGTTTTTCACCACGCTGTCGATAGCCTCGTGTATAAGCTTTTCGGTAGCCATATCGACGGAGGCGGTCGCCTCGTCAAGCACCAGTATCGGCGTATTGCGCAAAAGCGCGCGGGCAATGGAAAGCCTCTGCTTCTGACCGCCGCTCAGCTTTACGCCGCGCTCACCGA
Organism: Firmicutes bacterium ADurb.Bin193; assembly: GCA_002070105.1. Classification (GTDB taxonomy): domain Bacteria; phylum Bacillota; class Clostridia; order Monoglobales; family Firm-18; genus MWCQ01. The sequence continues at coordinate 80,075 of MWCQ01000010.1, forward strand.
TTACCGTTTCATAGCCATTTTCAAGCTTTTCGATAAACTCGTCGGCGTTTGCGTTTTTAGCCGCCGCGATTATATCCTCTCTGCTCGGATTTTCCGCCCCGTAGGCTATGTTTTCCGCAACGGTACCGTTAAAGAGGAACACATCCTGAAGCACAACGCTTATATTGCTTCGAAGTGATTTTAGGGATGCGGTTTTAATATCGATCCCGTCTATCAAAACCCTTCCGCTTTTAGGGTCATAAAATCTGCTTAAAAGGCTTGCGATTGTTGTTTTTCCCACTCCCGTCGGCCCGACGAGCGCAACCATTTCGCCTGCTTTTATGTCAAGGTTTATATCCTTTAAGACCTCCGCGCCGTCTATGTAAGAGAAATTAACATTCTCAAAGCGTATGTCGCCCCTTACGCCCGTTAGCTCGACGGGGTTTTCACACTCGGTAACCTCCGAGTCGGTGTCCAAAATCTCAAAAAACCTCTGCCCGCACGCAAGGGACTCCTGAAGCGACTCGTTAAGCCTTGCAAGGGTGTTTATGGGCTGATAAAACATTGAAAGATAGAGCATAAACGCCACAATATCCTCAACGGGAATCTGACCGCCCGCGGCAAGAACCCCTCCCCCTCCCACAACAAGGACGGTACCGAGTCGGGTAACAAACGCAACGGCAGGGTGATAAAGCGCCGAAAACCTCAGCGCACTTAAATTTGTGTCGGTATAGTTCTCGGAGTATTCCCTGATCCGCTCAAGCTCTCTTTCCTGCCGATAAAAGGACTGAATCTCCCTCATTCCGTTAAGATCGTCATGCAAAACGGCATGCAGCTCCGCCTGCTTCTGATGTGCCTCCCTGAAAAGAGGATAGACCTTTTTTGAAAACTGCCTGACGAGGAATGCGGAAATAGGCGTTGTAAGAAGCGTAAACACGGCAAGATATACATTTATCGTAAAGAGAATAATCAAAACGCCGCCGAAGGTTAAGGCTCCGACAATAAGCTCCGGCACGGAATGGGCAAGAAGCTCCTCCATGTGTCTTGTGTCATTTGCCGCTCTTGACATAAGCTGGCCGGTCTGTTTGTCGTGGTAGTACCCAAGCGAGAGGTTTTGAAGATGGTCGTATATCCTTACCCGAAGGTCGGAAACATAGCGCCATGCCGCAACATGGCTGTAATATGACTTGGTATATGTAAAAAACCACTCGACACAGTATACCCCAAACAAAATCGCCGCATAAGTAAACGCTTTTTTCGCCGTATCGGTGTCACCGTAGGCTATAAGTCCGATTAAACGCCTTATAATCTGGGGGGAAACAAGATGAGCCGCCGTTGTTACTATAAGCGAAAAAAGCCCCAGCGCAAGCAAGGGGTGATACTTTTTTGCATCTTTAAGAATACGAATAAAAATTTTCATATCAGTAAGTCACCGATCTCATTATACAATGAAACTTGTAATAAAGCAACATATGTGTTATACTCATTGTCAATAGCGGGAATTATACCCTAAAAAGGTGGTTTTAGCATGAAACTGACCTCACCGGAGACGGTGAAAAAAATAATGCGCACGGCAGGGCTTAATTTTAACAAGTCCTTAGGGCAAAACTTTTTAGTAGACGAGGATATTCTGAAAACAATCGTAGAGTCAAGCGATATTGACAAATCCTTCGGCGTTATCGAAATAGGCGCGGGGATAGGCACGCTTACCCACGCGCTTTCGGAGCGTGCGGGTAAGGTTTTGGCGCTTGAGTTTGACCGTCATATTGTCGATTACCTGAAAACCGCCTTTGCCCTTTATGAAAATGTAAAGATAATTCAGGCGGATGCACTAAAAACCGACCTTAACACGCTGATAAAAGAGCATTTTGAGGGAATGTCCGCGGCAATTGTTGCAAACCTTCCCTACTACATCACAACTCCGCTTATTATGAAATTTTTTGAGGACGGGCTTCCCATCGATTCCATTACGGTTATGGTTCAGAAGGAGGTTGCCGACAGGATTGCCGCCTCGCCCGCCGAACGCGACTACGGCGCGCTTACCGTCGCCGTGCAGTATTACAGCAAGCCCGAAATTATTACGCTTGTGCCGCCGGAGTGCTTTATGCCGCCGCCCAAGGTAACCTCCGCCGTAATAAGGCTTGATATAAAAAACCACAAGCGCCCCTTTGTTTCGAACGAGCAAAGGTTTTTTAAGGTTGTTAAGGCGGCATTCGGGCAAAGACGCAAAACCCTTGCCAATGCCCTTTCAAACGCTTTTTCAATTCCCAAGGACAAGCTCTTTCCGATAATAAACGAAATATGCAAAAATGAAAAGATAAGAGGCGAAGATTTAAGTCTTGAGCAGTTTATTTGGCTTTCGGAGGAATTGGGTAGCTACTAAATTTAACAAAAGTTTCAATGGATTAAAAAAATGGATTAAAAAAGAGTAACGGAATTATTTTTCCGTTACTCTTTTTGAGTTATGTTATCATATTGAAGGATTATAAACCTTCAGATAATCAAAGTATACCGTGCCCTGATAGCTCTCGCCCGTCATCAGTTTAACCTGGCTTATATTATCCGTTAGGGCAGTAGTTGTATTCACGCCATCCTTTAATATCCTGCCGTCCACAACAATAGTACACTTGCCCGTTGTCCTGTTTGCCTTTATGGTAATGTGGTGCAATTTGTCCTTAGTAAACGCCGAAAGATCCTCCCAGTTTCCGGAGCGGTTTTTGAACTTAAACATATTACCGAAGGTTTTTATCACAACCGCATCCGCGCCGCTTTGTGTTTTCAGCTCCACACCGACTTCATCAGCCGTATCGGTGGTAATGATAATATCGAAGTCTGCCACAACATCCCCGGACTGCCCTTCAAAAGTCTTCACGGCAGAGCATGATGGGCTTCCCGTGTCGTTAAACCTCATCAGCCTGTCGGTAAAATTATCATTCTCCATAGCTATTGCCTCAGTGACGGTATCATACGGAATAAACGGCACATTCTGAATTGTAACATCCCCGCTTGTAGTCCATTGTAAGGGCGCGCCCCCTACATCCTCATTATTAAAATTCTGATTAACAATATAGGTTTTGTAAAAAGCGTCCTTAACCTTTTCATAATTTCCGTATTGGTCGCCGCCAGTCAGCAAGTACCATATCATACCCGCATCCGAAACATCTATTTTGTCGCTGAATACGGCATGCGCATTCGTCCATACCCACTTAATGTTGGCATCCTCGGAAAACTCCATCCATTTATCCAGAATATTTGCGTTACCGACACAAAAATCATAAGCCTGTTTTTTAACATCGGAGGGTCCGTTCTGACCGCGTATAATTACAAGCCTTACATCCGGAAAATCTTCCGCAATATCCACCCATACCTTTGCCGGCTCCGGTGAATTATGGTCGTGATCACTTGGATCTCCCGCTTTTTTGTTGGGATATAATCCATGCTCATTATTACTGCTTAAATCACCTGTCTTGGGCGAATGTGAAACCAGTGTGACATACTGAAGCTTACCCGGATCAACCTGATTTGCCAGATTTAACGCCTGATAGATGGTGTGCATGGGCCCCGCTCCGCAGATAATCAGCGGATCGTCCGCGGTGGACTTTAGAATTTCATCCTTCAGATGATTATAGGCCGCAAATCTGTCTTCAATGATGTTAAAGAATATATCTGAGTCAAACCCGTATCTTTCCGCAGCTTCCATAGTTGCCGCATCAAGTGCATTCAACTGATTTTGATTTGTAAGCCAGATATGATTTCCGTACTCAAAGTGTACCAGTTTATCCTTAAACCCGCTGTGGGCAAGCAGCATAAGAGCGAAGGGATTTGCCGCTGTGTCGTCCTCATCATGATAATTGCCGTCGGCGCTGTATGCAATTCGACCTTCAAACGGCTGAAAATCACCCGGCGGAATTGGGGTCGGTTCAGGGGTCGGCTCCGGCTCTTCCGAATTTACATAAAATGTCTCGGACTTGGCGCAATAGGGCAACATCCCGCCGGTTGTCGAATCAGCCCACACATAGGCAACCGCCGTAGCGGAATCGTCCATGGGCAGCGTACAGGTTACGGTTTTTTCTGCCGGCGGATAAAGCCCGCCCGCCCATGCCGCACCTATATTTGCAGGCATGTCCCCCGAAGGCGTTCGCGCCCCGATCTGCTCGGAGTCATTAAGCGCAATTTTAACAAGCTTGCCCGCACCGTCATACAGTGCGAGTATAAGCGTGGGCGCTGTCGCTGCCTCCGTACTTTCGTTTTTAACGACTACCGAAGCGGTTATATTATCGCCACTCTTGCTGATTACGGGTTTTGAGGGTATGTAAAACCTTTCGCGGGTAAATTTGAAGTTGTCTATATAGAGTTTGGACTGCTGTAAACCCGTAGCGCCGGGTCCCTCCTTGCCCGCTGCGAAAGCCAATGATATAACACCGTCGGGAGCTTCCGGCGGGTTTACACCGCTGGATGTCAAATCTATTTTAGGTGATGATGCAAGCAATGTGCCTAAGCTGTTATAAACGGAAACAGAGGCTTGCAGCTTATCCCCATGGGTGTCTATCTTCATTTTATACCAGGTGTCAAATGACAACGGGTTTCCTAAAGGTACGGGTGACTCCTGAGGATATGAGGGATTGGCTTTTTCGGTTAATTTTATTTGGAGATTGTCGTCGTCCTTGTCAAATATTATTGCAAGGGTTTCCTTGGCGATGCTCTGCACCCCTCCCGACGAGGTGGCTTTGGCTACCATAACCTTTATAACCGGAGCGTTGCTTGCATCGGTTGTCTTTGTATAATCCGGGATGCAAAAGTCGAATTCCGCGGACGCCGGACCGAAGCATATCTGGACGCCATAGTCAACCCTTCCGGATTTGTCGTTCGTAGTATCACCGTCTTCAATAATGAAATATCTGTTCCCCTCGACTTCATCACTGAAAGACATCCTTCCGAATCTGGCATTGTTGGAAGCGGCTGTTCTGAATAAACCCGGTATAGCGCCGTCATTGAAATCATAGGTTATCGAAACCGGTTGGTAGATTGCAGAAACCTGGTTTAAACCCTTAGCGGCAAAAACGCTTCCCGACAGCATGACCGAAAGGAAAAGCACCATGAAACCCAACCTAAAAAATACTGTCTTTTTCATCTTAACATTTACCTCCCTGGTGTTTAATATTAAGATTCATCATCCGGATATTGCCTGTGCTTTTAGCTATGTAAGCATTTTAGCGCAGATAAAGAATAATCCCTAATGATAATCACGGTATTGATAATATTTTATCATAAAACAAGAAAAATCTCAACGGCTTTTTGCACAAATCCCCGGCTTTATTTTTATCAATTTGAGCGCTGATAGGAATAATCTATCCCCAACGCTTTTATTCCTTCGCCTATTTCACGAAACACGGGCGCAGCGGAGGTTGCCCCAGATTTTCCGTTTTCGCAAAGCACTACGCAGACATATTGCGGGTCGTCCGCGGGGAAAAATCCGCCGAACCAACCGTGTGTCATAATTTCTCCGTTTTTCAGCCAGCCGGTCTGTGCGCTTCCCGTCTTTCCCGCCGTCTGCCAGCCCTCAATTTTCGCCGCAGTTCCCGTCCCGTAATCCACGGCCGCGATAAGCATATTCTTAAGAATTTTCGCCGTTTCGGACGAAATAACCCTTCCGACATCGGCAGGGCTTACATCCCTTGAAGCGCCGCTGTCGTCAACCATACCCTTTACAAGTGTAAGCTGACGCCTTATTCCGCCGTTCGCTATGGTGCAGAGCATGTCCGCAACCTGAAGCGGTGTCACGGACACGGTACCCTGACCTATCGAAATGTTGGCAACCGCCGCGGGCGGGCTGTTCGGGTCGGTGGGGATAAAGCCCGCGCTTTCGCCGAGGGCATCAATTTTCAAAACACGGTCGCCAAAGCCGAATTCCTTTGCATATTTTGAGATAATGTCTATCCCGAGCCTCCCTCCTATTGTGTAGAACACAACATTGCATGAGTGCGCAAGCCCTCCTTCAAGGCTTATCCGTCCGTGTCCGTCCTTGTCGTTACACACAAACTCCTTTCCCGAAACATCAATGCTTCCGTTGCAAACAAAATCGGAGTGCGGGGCGTACACTCCCTCGTCGAGCGCCGCCGCCACTAAAACGACCTTAAATACCGAACCGACATCATAGGGCATGATCGCCCTGTTTACAAGCTCTCCCTCCGTGCTTGAAAGATACTTTACAAGCTCAGACTGCTTAAAATTCGGACGGCTTGCCATTGCGACGATATCCCCTGTTTTTGTGTCCACCACTACCGCCGCACCGCTTTTTACCCCTTTGTCCATTGCATTTTCGACGATTTTCTGAATGTGATAATCAATGGAAAGCTTTACTCCCTTATATGTGCGCTCCGTCGTCTTTTTGAAGCCGAGGCCCGACAATATACCGCTTCCCGCATTTGTTATCATCGATATGCTGTCTGCCTGCTTTGCGGTAAGTTTATCGTTGAAAACCCTCTCTATCCCGAACCCGCCCTCGTCCGAGGTATAGCCGATTACATGACTTAAAATTCCGCTTGCGTTATACCTTTCGCTCACATTAAAAAGGCGGACGCCCCTCATTTTCACAAGCCTTGCCTGCTCCTCCGTTATCGCATTAAGCTCAAATATGCGGATTTCGCCGCCTTCAATCCTATGCCCCGTAAGACGCTCAACCTCCTCCAAATCGGCACACTCCGACGGTATAACGGCGGCGCAAAGCCTGCTTTGCCCCTCGGTCAGCGGAAGCATATTCCTGTCGTATATTATCCCTCGCACACTTCTAAGCGGAATATTCTCGGTCCGCTGAATTACGGCGCGGGTGGCAAGGCTTTCACCTTTACACACGGAAATATAAAAAAGCCTGCCGCACAAAACCGCAATCATTGCAACCGCCGCAAGCCGAACCTTTATAATTCTTTCCATAATTTATCACCTGAGTGTATTTTTACAAAAAACAGTGGAATTTATACCGTAATATGTGTTAGAATAAAGCAGGTGGTTAAAATGAAAAGTTTTGTCATAAACGAAAATGACGCGGGTCAAAGGCTTGACAAATTCATGCACAAGCTTATGAAGGGCGCAATGCCTACCTCTCTGATTTATAAGTATATCCGCAAAAAAAGGGTTAAGGTAAACGGAGGCCGCTGCGAAATCGGGTATATTCTTAAAAGCGGAGACCTTTTGGAGCTTTATATAAACGACGAGTTTTTTACAGCGGACAAAAAGCCCGATTTTAGTCGGATAAAGCCCGACCTTGATATTGTATATGAGGACGAAAACATCATTTTAATCAATAAAAAGGCGGGAGTTGTCGTGCATGACGACGATATCGGAAGCCGTGATACGCTTGTCGCCCGTCTGCTTTCGTACCTTGCCCAAAAAGGCGAGTACAACCCCGAAAACGAGCATAGCTTTGTCCCCGCGCTTTGCAACCGTATTGACAGGAACACAAGCGGAATCGTTATTGCGGCGAAGAATGCGGCGGCGCTTAGGGCCATGAACGATATTATAAAGCACAGAATGGTCAAAAAGACCTATCTTGCGCTTTGCGAAGGCGTTATGGAAAAGAAAAGCGAGGTTTTGGAGGGTTATCTTTTTAAGAATTCCAAGAAAAACAGGGTTTTCATAACAAAAAAGCCCCAAAAGGGGTCGCAAAAAATTACTACGATATACAGAGTTTTGGAGCAGAGGGAAAACGAGGCACTTTTGGAAGTCGAACTTGTCACGGGAAGAACGCATCAGATAAGGGCGCACCTTGCCTCAATCGGACACCCTCTTTGCGGTGACGGAAAATACGGGAAAAACGCAGGATCGGGTCGTCAGTATCAGGCGCTTCACTCATATAAGCTTGAATTTACTGAAGGGTTTGAGAGCACAGTACTTTCATACCTTAAAGGCAAAACCTTTGTCAGTGAAAACGCCGATTTTATATAAATCAGTTTGTGGGGCTTTGCTTTAAATGGCACAAGCCCATTTTTTTTGAGAATATACTGTTTAACCGCCTTGCTTTGACAGTAGTTTTTTATAAGTTAAGTCAACACCAAGCGCGCCGAGCGGGGCAGTAATAAGGATTGAAACAACCGCCACAGTCAGCACAATCGGGCCACAAGACAAGCCCATTGCAAGGGGCAAACCGCCGATTGCCGCCTGGACTGTCGCTTTGGGGATATATGCGATCATGCAAAACAGTCTTTCCTTCGTGTTTAGCTGTGTTTTTAACAGAGATAAAAATACCCCTGTCATTCTGAACAACAGTGCAAGAAGCACTAATGCCACAACCATAAATCCCGCTGATAACGCAAAGATTATGTCAACCGTTGCACCCACTATAACAAATAGCAGGATTTCCGCCGCAACCCACAGCTTTGAAAATTTTACAGAAATTCGGTCAGCCAACACAGGATAAAATTTCAATAAAGCGATAGCCGTTGCCATTACGGCAAGCAAGCCTGAAAACGGTATTACCCCCTGCGCCCGTTTTTCAACAGAAACAAGAAGGAACGACAGACATAAAAGTATTATAACCTTAACAGAATCCCTCATATGTATTTTCCTGAAGAATACCGAAAGAAGAAAACCGCATAAACCGCCAATTACAATACCCAACAGAATTGAAACGGGAATCTGGGCAAACGCCGCCCAATCCAACGAAACACCTCTGCCCATCGAAAGCGCAGTGAATGAGGTAAACAAAACAATTACAAACACATCGTCAACGGATGCCCCCGCCATAATAAGCTGGGGTATGCTTTTATTCGTGCCATAGCCCTTTTCCATAAGCTTTATCATGCCCGGCACAACTACCGCGGGGGACACAGCCGCTACAACGCTTCCCATAACGGCGGCATCAAGCAGGGAAACACCCAACAATCTCGGCGCAAGAAGCATTAAACCGCCGATTTCAAAACAGGCAGGAACAAAACACATAAGAATTGCAGGTCGCCCGACCTTAATTAGATCCTTTAAATCAAGCGAAAGCCCCGCCCTTGTCAGTATGATTATAAGGGCGATTTGCCGCAGTTCCGCCGATATACCGAGAATTGAACCGTCAATCAGGTTTAGCATATAAGGGCCAAGGACAATTCCTGTTATCAGCATACCGATAAGGCTGGGAAGCCTCAACTTTTTAAAAACAGAGCCGAGTGCAATCCCGATAAGAAAAATAAGTGCAAGACTTGTAAGCATTTTATTCCCTCCGTTTATATTAGACCTTTTGCGAAATTAATTCACGGTGACGAAAGAGGCCTGTTTAAAAATCAAAAAAGCCAATGATACCTACGAATAATCGTAGACGCCATCAGCTTTATAAGCGGTTCTGCTGCGCCTTAAAAAAGGCGCATGCAAGGGAGAACATCATTCCCCTATTAAATTGTTAAAATAATATCATAATTCCGCTTTTTTGTCAACAAAAGTGTGTTGATATTATTGGCTATGCGGTTTATTCCTCGTCAAACTGTATCGTATTAAAATCGGTGTTCATCATCATCTCATTCCACTGGGCGCGGGTAACAAGAACCTCACGGGGCTTTGTTCCGTCAAATCCGCCTATAATTTTGCGTTTTTCCATCTGGTCTATAAGGCGCGCCGCGCGCTGATAGCCTATTTTAAGGCGTCTTTGATACATCGCAACGGAGGCCTGTCCCGCCTCTATTGCAAGCTCAACAGCCTGCGGTAAAAGCTCGTCCGCCTCTCCGGCCCTGTCCTCGCCCACCGTCCTGCGCTCGCCCGCGCTTTCAATCTGTTCGATGACATCCTGATTATAGTCCGCTTCGTTCTGTCCCTTTACAAACGCTACAATTCTTTCTATTTCCTTATCTGTAACATACGACCCCTGAACGCGCACGGGCTTTGAGGCGCCCATGGGATAGTAAAGCATATCGCCGCGGCCGAGAAGCTTCTCTGCGCCGCCCATATCAATAATCGTTCGGCTGTCGACATACGAGGAAACAGCAAAGGCAATTCTTGACGGGATATTCGCCTTGATTATGCCCGTTATAACATCAACCGACGGGCGCTGGGTAGCTATTACAAGATGCATGCCCGCCGCCCTCGCCATCTGGGCAAGACGGCATATACTGTCCTCAACATCGCCGGGCGCGACCATCATAAGGTCTGCAAGCTCGTCGATTATTATCACTATCTGCGGAAGCTCCTCCTTACCGTTTTCCTTTGCCTGAAGGTTATAGCCTTTGAGATCACGGACATTGTTGTCGGCGAAAAGTTTGTATCTGTTGTTCATCTCGACAACTGCCCATTGCAGAGCACCCGCCGCCTTTCTCGGATCGGTCACCACAGGGATTAAAAGATGGGGAATACCGTTGTAAACCCCAAGTTCCACAACCTTCGGGTCAACCAGAACAAGCTTAACCTCATGGGGAGCCGCCTTATACAGAATACTGGTAATAAGCGTATTTATACACACCGATTTACCCGAACCGGTTGAGCCTGCGATAAGCATGTGGGGCATACGGGCAATGTCCGCCACAATGGGCTTGCCCGCGATATCCTTTCCCAGCGCAAAGGCAAGACGGCTTTGGAACCTTGAAAACTCGACGGACCCTATAACCTCCCGCACATTTACATTGCTCTGAAACTCGTTGGGAACCTCTATACCCATCGCGGTCTTGCCCGGAACAGGCTCTATCCTTATGCCCGTAGCCGCAAGGTTTAAGGCAATGTCGTCCGCAAGATTCGTAATTTTGCTTATTTTTACGCCCGCACTCGGCTGAAGCTCATACCTCGTTATGGTCGGGCCTCTGCTGTAATCCACTATTTTAGCCTCGACGCCGAAGGATTTAAGCGTTTCAATAAGCTTTTTGGCGGTACGCTCCAATGCATCCTCCGCCAAAGCCGACGGCTTTTCGGGTGCGCGAAGCAGGGTTATGGGAGGGAATTGATAGTTATACCGTTCGTTTACAACCTCTATCTCAAGCTGTTCGATCTCGTCGCGCTTTTTCTTTTTCGGAAGAAGCGTATTCTCTGCCTGTGCGTCAATCGCCCCCGTAATCGCGGCAGCGTCGGGCTCCTGCGTCACCTGAACCTCTGTTTGCATATCAATCGTGGGCGCTTCATACTTTACTTTCTTTTTGTCGGGAAAGTCGGCAAAATCCTTTTCAAAATCAAGCACCTGTTTTTTAATCTTTTTAAACTCGCGCTTCATTTTTGAGGATATGTAGCCCGAAACAACAGAGTCCTCGCCGTCGTCCGTTTCGTAGTCCTCTGTGTCGTCCTCCGCAAACTTGTCGCGCAGGGCGTTCCACAAAAACTTAAATATCCTAATAAGAGATATTTCAAAAACAACAATAAGAAGGGTTAAAAACAGTGCGGTAACCGTGATAATGCTTCCCGCTCGTCCGAGCGGCTCCTCAATAACCTCTGTTATAATCCCTCCGAAAAAACCGCCGCCCAGCCCAGCTTGTTGTCCCATTTCCCAGTAATCGGTGCCGTCCGGTTTTATGATAAGGTGCCACAGTATACTGATTACAACGACAAGTACTCCGCAATAGAAGTATTTAAGCCTGTAAGCGGAAGCGTCTTTTCTTATAATGATATGAATTGCCATCCCTATTATGATAAAGCACAAAAGATATGCGGGCAATCCGAAAAGTCCCATGGTAACATCCTTAAACCCCTTACCGACATCCCCCGTCGCAGAGGTGAAAAAGCTTAGCGCGACAAAAATGCCCGCGGCTATAAGGGCTATGCCCACAGCCTCACGGTTTGCCTTTTTTCTTTTGGTATATGTACGCTTGCTCCCTTTCGATGCAGGAGCGGTTTTCTTAACCGTTCTTGCCATGGCTATTCTCCTATATTGATAAAATTATTGTAATCACTCCGACTGCCCAACAGTAAAGAGCAAAATATTTAAACTTACCGCGGTTTAACATTTTTACAAGGAATTTTATCGCCAGAATTCCGCTGACCCCCGCCGTTACCATTCCTATAATACACTGCAGGGGCGGGACGGAAAGCCCTTCGCCCGATATAATGTCGGGGACGGATGTGACTGCGGCGCCGAGCACCGCAACCACGGACAAAAGAAGCGAAAACTTAACGGCAAACCGTCTTTGACCTTTTGCTATTATACTGCCGAATATGGTAGAGCCGCTTCTTGAAATTCCGGGGAATATTGCAAAAAGCTGAAACAGACCGATAATAAATGCGCTTCTGAAAGGAATATTTTCCTCTGTAAAGCTTCCGTGCTTTACACGGTCTGTAAGCAACAGCAGAACACCCGTAATAAGCAGCATACTGCCGACAAACAGGGGCGATGAAAACGCGCTCTCGATTTTATCCTTAAACACAAGCACGACACAAAGGGGCAGTGTCGCAATCACTATAAGAACAAGAAATCTGTGATACTGCTTCTTTATATCAACCATTCCCTTTGCAATGTCAGATACCATTTCAAAAAACGCCTTTATAAGCCCGACAATATCGCGCCAATAAAAAAACAGTACCGAAATAAGAGTTCCCACATGAAGTAAAATATCAAACACTAAATATTGCTTACTGTCGGGGAGTTCAAGGATGTTTTGAAAAATCACAAGATGACCCGAGCTTGATACGGGTAAAAATTCGGCAAGTCCCTGAACAAGCCCCAAAACAAAAGCGTTTAAGGTTGTCATTTATATAGCCCCTTTTTTTTAACATTATTGGCAATTGCGAAATACTTATCAACCTGGAGGCCACTTAAGGCTTCGCCCGCCGAGAAGGTGAAAATGAAGATGACCTACCGTCTGGCCGCCGTCCTCTCCGCAGTTTGTTACCATACGAAAACCTTTGTCAAATATTCCAAGCTCTTTTGCAAGTTGTACCGCTATTTCATATATATGCGCGATAATGCCCGAATTTGTACCGCTAATTTCGCGAACCGACGCTATATGCTCTTTGGGTATGATAAGCACATGAACGGGCGCCGCAGGCGAAATATCGCGAAAGGCAATTACACTTTCATCCTCAAATACGATATCACTCGGAATTTCCTTACCCGCTATTGCACAGAAAATACAGTTCATAAGCCTGCCCTCCTGTTTTAATTAGTTCTCATTTGTTCCTTTACAATATTATATACCTCGGCAACCGCATCGTCAACCTTTGAAAGGTCGGTACCGCCCGCCTGTGCGCTGTCCGGCTTTCCTCCTCCGCCGCCGCCCGTGATTTTTGCAACCTCACGGACAATCCTGCCCGAATCGGCGCCTGCTGCAACCGCCGCCTTTGTCGCCATGGCTATAAAGCCTATCTTGCCATCCTTTACCGAAGCCAAAACGACAACAGCGTTTTGAACCTTGTCCCTTATCCTGTCGCCGAGATTGCGAAGCCCGCCAAGGTTAAGCCCGTCCATACGCCCCGAAATAACGGAGGTTTCCCCCGCCATTTTTGCGCCTTTTATAAAATCGTCAACCGAACTGCCCGCTAGCCTTGATTTTAACGCCTCAATCTCCTTGCCCGCACATTTATATTCCTCCAAAAAGGTTTCAATCCGTGCGGTGACATCCGAAGGCGATGTTTTAAGAAGCACCGAGGCCTCCTTCAAAACCCGCTCTCTCTCGCGGAGAAGCTTTAACACAGACTCGCCCGTAACAGCCTCAATTCGCCGTATTCCCGCCGCAACCCCGCTTTCCTTAATTATTTTGAAAAGACCTATTTGCGATGTGTTGCCGACATGACAGCCGCCGCAAAGCTCCGTCGAATAGTCGCCCATTTTTACAACCCTTACCGTAGAGCCGTATTTCTCGCCGAACAGGGCAATCGCGCCGTCTTTTTTAGCTTCGTCTATTGATTTATATGAAATATTTACATTAAGAGAATCCAAAATTGCGCTGTTAACCTCATCCTCTGTTTTCAAAAGCTCGTCTTCGGTAACCGGCGAAAAGTGCGTAAAATCAAAACGCAGATAGTCGCCCGATACATACGAACCGCTTTGCGCAACATGGCCTCCGAGCGTATTTATTAGCGCCTTTTGAAGAAGATGGGTTGCACTGTGATTGGCGCATACGCCTTTCCTTTTTCGGACATCTATTTTCGCATGAACGGAAGTTCCTACTTTAAGGCCCCCGCTCTCAACCCTTACGGCGTGAACTATCTTTCCGCCCGCAAGCTTTTTGGTGTCCGTAACTATCGCTCTTCCGCCTTCAAACTCAATAACACCCTCGTCGCCGACCTGTCCGCCGCTCTCTCCGTAGAAAACGGTTTTGTCAAGCTCGGCAAAGCCCTCGTCGCCTTTATTTAGGCTCTCCGAAAGCTCGTTGTCCCGAATTATTGCGACAACCGTAGAGTCGCACTCGCTGTTTTCATAGCCGATAAATTCGGTGGCGCCGCTACCTAAAAGCCCGAATACTCCGCCGTCCCAACCCGCTTCGCCCGAATCCGAGCGTGCGGCGCGGGCGCGCTCTCTTTGCTCATTCATAAGAGCCTCAAAACCCTTCATATCAACCTCAAGCTTGTTCTCCTGCAAAATCTCAATGGTAAGGTCAATCGGAAAACCATAGGTATCGTAAAGCTTAAACGCCTTGTCTCCCGACAGTATTTTTCCGCCGCTGCTTATGGTTTCTGAAATATAGTCGTGCAAAATGGAAAGTCCCGAGTCTATTGTATTGTCAAAGCTCTCCTCCTCATTTTTCACAATTTTTTTGATATAATCCTCTTTTTCTGCAAGTTCGGGATAAGCCGTTTTGTTTTCGGCGACAACCGCGCCTATAACCTCATGGAGGAAGGTTCTTTTGATCCCCAAAAGCTTTCCGTGTCTTGCCGCGCGCCTTAACAGACGGCGAAGCACATAGCCGCGCCCTTCGTTTGAGGGAATTATCCCGTCGCTTATCATAAACGCCGAGCCTCTTATGTGGTCGGTAATTATGCGAAGCGAAATATCGCTTTGCTCATTGTCGCCGTAATTTACCCCGGCAATACGGCATACGCAAAGCATGATATTTCGGACGGTGTCAACCTCAAAAAGGCTGTTCACACCCTGCATTATGGCCGCAAGCCGCTCCATTCCCATGCCGGTGTCTATATTCGGGTTTGCAAGGCGGTTGTAGTTGCCCTGCTCGTCCTTATCAAACTGTGTGAATACAAGGTTCCAGAACTCGACGAATCTGTCGCAGTCACAGCCTACCGCGCAATCAGCTCTGCCGCAACCCTTGTCCTCGCCCCTGTCAAAATAAATCTCGGAACACGGGCCGCACGGCCCCAAGCCGATTTCCCAAAAGTTGTCCTCTCTGCCGAGGCGTACAATACGGTCCGGCGCAACGCCGACCTCCTTTGTCCATATCTCCGCCGCCTCGTCGTCCTCCTCGAATATACTGACCCAAAGCCTTTCGACGGGCATTTTCATTTCCTTGGTTACGAATTCCCACGCCCATGCCGTCGCCTCACGCTTAAAGTAATCGCCAAAGCTGAAATTCCCAAGCATTTCAAAATAAGTTCCGTGGCGGGCTGTTTTCCCCACGCGCTCTATATCAGGGGTTCTTATGCACCTTTGACAGGTTGTAACCCTTTTTGACGGCGGTACCTCCTTGCCCGTAAAGTACGGTTTTAGAGGCGCCATTCCCGCATTTATAAGCAAAAGCGAATTATCTCCCTGCGGGACAAGCGGAAAGCTCGGCAGCCTTAAATGTCCCTTACCTTCGAAGAAGCGTAAAAATCTCTCCCTTATTTCGTTAAGCCCCATTTTCTCCATTATAATGCTCACACCCCGGTTTTATGATTATTTTAATATTGTATTATTTTTGGATGACAATGTCAAGACAAAAGACATAGGGTTATGGCAACAAAACAGCAAAAGCGCGCCGCTTGGGCGCGCTTTTAGATTTTTTAATACGGTTTTTATGATATAACCCTTACCTTCAATACCCCGTCAATTGATTTTAAGGTTTCTAATGTATTTTGTTCGGGCATTGTTTCGGCATCAAGAATTGTATAGGCATAGTTTCCCTTGCTTTTGTTTATCATGTTTTCAATATTTAAGTTGTGCCGCGAAAACATTGCAACAAATTGCTGAAGCATATTCGGAACATTTCTGTGCGTAATGCAAAGCCTTATATCCGTCTCTCTTTCAAGCGTGCAGGTAGGGAAATTAACCGAATTTATAATATTCCCGTTTTCCAAAAACTCACGAAGCTCCTCCGCCGCCATTGCCGCGCAGTTATCCTCGCTTTCGGGGGTTGACGCACCGAGGTGGGGAATCGGGATAATCGATTTTTTCCCGATTAAATTCTTATTCGGAAAATCGGTAACATAGCACAGTACCTTACCGCTCTCGATCGCCTCTATTATCGACCCGTCGTCGACAAGCTCGCCCCTTGAGAAGTTCAGAATCCTGACGCCGTCCTTCATAAGCGAAATCGTATCGCTGTTTATCATGCCCCTTGTTTCGGCGTTAAGAGGGACATGAAGGGTTATATAATCGCTGGTTTCAAATATCTCCTTAACGCTCGCCGCTCTTTTGACCGACCTTGAAAGACCCCAGGCCGCATCGACGGAAATATAAGGGTCATAACCCGTAACCTCCATGCCCAAAGCGGTCGCGGCGTTTGCAACCATAACGCCGATAGCGCCAAGCCCCACAACGCCGAGGGTTTTACCCAAAATTTCGGGTCCGGCATAGGCGGACTTTCCCTTTTCGACGACAGCGGGAACGCTGTCGCCCTCCGATATAAGCGTCTGCGCCCAGCTTATTCCGTCCACTATCTTTCTTGATGAAAGCAAAAGTGCGCAGATTACAAGCTCCTTAACCGCATTGGCGTTTGCGCCGGGGGTATTAAAAACGACAATTCCGTTTTCGCTGCACTTGTCAACAGGGATATTGTTAACGCCTGCGCCCGCGCGGGCAATCGCCTTTAGCGAGGCGGGAAGCTCCATATCATGCATATTAAAGCTCCGCAGTATAACCGCATCGGGGTTTTGCACCGAATCGCCGCAGTTATACTTGTCGGGTGAAAGCTTTTCCATACCGTATTTTGATATTTTATTGAGCGTCAATATATTATACAATTTTGTTCATCCTTTCAAATTCCTTCATAAACTCAACGAGAGCGACAACGCCCTCCTTCGGCATGGCGTTGTAAATGCTCGCCCTCATACCGCCGACGGTTCTGTGCCCCTTAAGGTTTTCAAAGCCCCTTTCCTTGGCTTCCCTGACAAATTTCGCATCAAGCTCTTCACTGCCCGTAACAAAAGGAATGTTCATAAGCGAACGGTCCTTCTTAACGACGGTGCCCTTGAAAAGGCTGCTCGAATCGAGGAAATCATAGAGAATTTTCGCCTTTTCCTCGTTAATCTTCTGCATTGCGGGAATACCGCCGATACTCTTAAGCCACTCCAGCACAAGCCCAAGCATATATACCGAATAGGTCGGCGGGGTGTTGTACATCGAACCGTTTTCGGCATGAATGTCATATCTGAACATCGTAGGAGTAATTTCAAGGGCATCTCCGATTAAATCATCCCGAATAATAACAACGGTAACGCCAGCGGGACCCATATTTTTCTGCGCACCCGCATATATGAGGCCGAATTTTGTAACATCCACCACTTCCGACAGTATGCAGGACGACATATCCGATACAAGCGGAACGCTCCCCGTGTCGGGAAGTGTGGTATAGCGCGTTCCGTAAATCGTATTGTTTGATGTGATGTGAAAATATGCGGCATCGGGGTCAAACTTCGATTTGTCAAGCTCCGGTATATAGTTGTAAACCTTATCCTCGCTTGAAGCAACCTTGTTTACCTTGCCGAAACGCGCTGCCTCCTGCGCGGCTTTTTTCGCCCACTGCCCCGTTATTACATAGTCTGCGCTTGTCTTTTTCCTTTTACCCATCAGGTTCAAGGGAACCATCGCAAACTGACTTGACGCGCCGCCCTGAAGGAACAGCACCTTATAGTTATCGGGAATGTCCATAAGCTCTCTTAAAAGAGCTTCGGCGCCCTGAATAATAGCCTCATAAGACTTCGAGCGGTGGCTCATCTCCATAACGCTCATACCGCTGTTTCCGTGGCAAAGCATTTCCTCCGCCGCTTTTTTCAGTGCGGCCTCGGGAAGCATCGACGGCCCTGCCGAAAAATTATATACTCTCTTCATTTTTTGACCTCCCTTTAAGAGTCGGTTCGATAGGATTTCAATACACATTTTAACCTATGAGCCGTCAGTTTGTTAATTATTATACAATTTATTTTTAGAAAAGTCAATTCATAAAATACCTAAATTTTTTAATATAAAAAATAAAATTATTGCGATAAAAGGGAGTATAATCGACAGCGTAATTACCAATGCGGAGTTTTTTTCGCTTTGTATATGCTCCTCCCCGAAATCGGAGGCTTCATCCCAATCGGAAGGCTCCGGCTTTGCATCCAAAAGCTCCCTCGCAAGCTCAAGCGCCGTTTCGGGCACGAATATATCGGCGCCTAAATTTGAACTCCCCATAAAAATATTCACATATCCGCCCGCGCCCTTATATTTTATCATAGCGGGTATACCGAAGCTTTTAAGTCTGGATACGATAAGCTCCGCCTCTATCCCTCTTGCGACCGTCATCAGCAAAGCCTCTTTATAGTTTTCAGCCTCATCCGAAGGCTCGTCAAAAAGCGGTGCGCCGCAGCGGTCGCATACAGCTTCCCCTTCACTTTTTTGATATTCAATTTTACATTTTCCGCAGTATGGCACGGCGGTTTACCTCCTGTTTTGGGAATATTTATTCGTAATTGTGATATACTAATTAAGAAAAGGGAGTGTTTTCTATGAATTTTTTACGCTGGCTTGGCGGTATTGTGGTTTTTTTCTGGCTTATCGGAGTAATATTCCGCTTAGCGGGGAATCTTATTCATTTACTATTGTTAGTTGCGGCCGCAATTTTTATTTATGACCGGGTTTTCAAAAAGCCGAATTCGCAAGTACAAAACAAACAACATTAAAATGCTGTTGAAAACAGAAATTCAAAACGCTTCGCAAGGGACGCCCTGTTTTTAACGCCCTGTAATACCCTGCAAAAAATCGGCGGTGCCGGCGGCACCGCTTTATTAATTTATCGGATATTGCGCAAAATCCGCGCAATTTCGCGCTACGGCGAAATGCTTTATTTATTCATTTTTTCCTCATTCCGAAAAAGACAATGGTATATCTTATAAGAGCAAAAAGGCTAAGCGCAAGGGCGCAGGCAATCATAACAGCCCCTTCGATACCTCCGATATTTCCGCCCGAAATAATAAGCGTAAAGAAAAGTATATAAAAAATCAGCGTCGCTACCTTTCCGTACCAGTTTGCGCTTATGACAACATCGCTTTTTTTATAAAGGTTGATTCCGCCCAAAACCATAACAAGCTCTTTAACAAACAGAACGCCGAACACAATCCACATCGGCGAATAGCCCTTTAGGGCTATGCAGAATGCGACGGTAAGCTGGGTAAGCTTGTCGGCAATGGGATCAAAAACAATACCCCACTTTGTGATAAGATTATATTTCCTCGCTATGTACCCGTCAAGAATGTCGGTAAGCCCCGAAACGGCAAGCACCACAACAGGTATAACAACATCCTCGCCGGAGAGATAGGTATAAGCAAATACAGGTATAAGGAAAAATCTTACCACGGTCAAAACATTTGGCAAATTCATTAAACACAACTCCCTAATGTTTGTCCGCAGATTTTTTAACCGAGATTCGTATTATATAGATAGAATTTTCGAAAGCTCAATAAGGTCATCACGAATAATTTTAGGCATATCAAGCCCTTCATAAATATCTATATCATAAATCCTGCCGCCCTTAACGCCTATGATACGGTTTCCGATTCCGTCCCTTAAAAGCTCGACGGCATAAGAGCCCATCTGGCTTGCGAAAACTCTGTCAACAACGGTGGGGCTTCCCCCGCGTTGGACATAGCCTAATATGGTTGTGCGCGTTTCAAGCCCAACCTCAGCCTCTATTCTTTTTTCAAGGTCGCCGCTGTCCGCGACGCCCTCGGCAAGAATTATGATAAAATGCTTTTTGTTTCTTTTTTTGCCGAGGCTTATGGGCTCGGCAATATCGCGCGTGAAATCAATTTCTTTTTCGGGAATTAAAACCGCCTCCGCGCCCGTTGCAATCCCTACATTAATAGCAATGTTTCCCGAAGCCCTTCCCATAACCTTAATAATATTACAGCGTTCGTGGCTTGTTGCGGTGTCTCTTATTTTGTCCACTGCCTCTTTTGCGGTGTTAATGGCGGTGTCAAAGCCGATGCTGTATTCAGTGCACGAAATATCATTGTCAATCGTTCCGGGAATTCCGACTGCGGGAAGACCCTCGGTGCATAAATCCCTCGCGCCTCTGAAGGAGCCGTCGCCGCCTATAACAACAATGCCCTCGATACCGAAATATTTTGAAGTCGAAACGGCGCGCCTTACCCCTTCAATCTGTTTAAACTCCGTGCTTCGCGCGGTCTGAAGAATCGTTCCGCCCCTGTGCATTATATCGGAAACATCCCGTGCGCTCATCTCAAATATATCGCCGTGGATAAGCCCCTCAAAGCCCTTTCTTATTCCCATGACCTTCATATCGTAATATTTTGCTGTGCGGACTACGGCACGGATCGCGGCGTTCATGCCCGGAGCATCTCCGCCGCTTGTCAGCACACCCAGAGTATTTATCCTTGGCATTAAAGTCACTCCTTAAAATTCTATGTCAATAATGATATTGTGAGCTTCCTCAACCTCCGCGGCAGGGACAAGAATTTCATAGCAATTATCGTTTCCGCCCGCATCTTTTCCGATAAGCTTAACCTTAACAAGCACGCCGCCCTCTTCAAGCGCCTTTTGAATTTTCATTGCCATTTCCTTGCCCTGTGCCATATAGACTACCGTCCACATGTAAAATCACACTCCCGACTCGATAACCCCGTGTTTGGTATATATAAGAGCCTTTCCCTTTACCTTAATCGCAGATGTATTTTCGGTAAACTGGGCGATATAAACTTCCCCCGCATCAAGCTTTTCGGTGTGGTGGAAGCGGGTATCCTTGCCCCTTGTAAGTCCTATTATATTAACGCCGTTTTCCTTTGCAACAACAGCAACAAAATCGCCCGTGATATAATCCTCCGACATAACAATCCTTCCTTTCCATACTTTTTACCATTCTATACTAAAACGGGAAAAAAATCAACAGTTTATTTTTTTCAGCACCGTTTCGCAACTGTAGGATTACAATTGATGTGTTACACCTGATAAAAAATAGTAGCGAATAGGGAAGCCAATGTGTTATAGTTGAG
>MWCQ01000011.1 GCA_002070105.1 Firmicutes bacterium ADurb.Bin193
GTGTAAGACTGCGTAAATATTTGAATTTCTACGATTGGCGGCTTTTTTACTGTCCTATTCCTGGGATGCAGTTCAATTCCGTTTGGGGTGTTTTTATATTTTGTATTATGTTAATTTTAAAGATCAGCTATTGTATTTGTGCAAAAATTCTTGACATACATCGGCGGGGATTTTTATTATTTGTTAATTCTTTCATTGTTTATCAGATTTATCACAGATTATGAGTTTTTCTTGACAATATGTTAAAATAAATATATAATAATTTCAAATATTTAGCAGGATTGTTATTTTAGTTTTTGTTTGAAATGTTCAATGAGGACAGAATTTGAAATCAGAAGATTGAAAATATCTTTTAAGGAGGATACATATTATAGATAAGGTAATCATTAAACTACAAGGCGGTGCAGTAAGAGATTACTATGCTCTTTCTGATGTTTTAAAAAAGCTTAACATTTCGGTCGAATTGAAAGAAAAAGACAGGGATGGTAGTGAGTTGGGCTTTGGTTTTGAGGAACTTGTCATTTTACTGCCATTAGCAGTTCCTGTTTTAGTGGAGCTCAAACAAATCTTGGAATCTTTTTTGGATTATTTATCTACGACTAAAAAAGTAAAAATTCTTTTAGAAAAAGATAATAAAAAACTCGAAATCGATACCGCAAATGGTAAGATACCTGATATTAAAGATCTTGAAAAGTTTTTTAATTAGATTTATGTATGAAGGAAGGGTTAAATGAATCGAAACTATAAATTGCGGCCGCTACTTATGTTTTGTGGAGAATATACAAATGATACTTCATTAAACAGAGAAGGTGTGGCAAACACAGCTGAAATAATTAAACAAGCAGTTTTTTCTGTGCCCGGTTTGAATATTAATCCTGATAATGGCTGTGTTGTTGAAAACATGGCCTATGTTCCTGCCTGCGAGAAAATTGCAGCATTCATACAATCTATTAATGTGGAGCAAGATATTGCGTTTATTTATTATTGCGGGCACGGATTTCCCGATTATAGAAATAATACGGTTCACTTGGCTTTTTCTGATACTACAAGAAATACCTCTTTAATGTGCGGATATAATGCGAAAGCTTTAATTGAACTGCTTAAAGATAGTGGGGTAAACCGCTATATTCTTATTTTAGATTGCTGTCATAGTGGATATATGTGCGATATGGGTGCTGATGATATCATTGAACTTGAATCGCACTTGCAAGAAGGATATGTACATATCTATTCGGCTCGTTCTACAGAAATTTGTCAACAGACAAAAATCAATGACAAGTATTACATACCTTTTTCTTATTGGTTAGCAAAATCATTAACCAATACAAATTATCAATCAATATCCATTAACAACATATATGATAAAATTAAAAATGAAATAAATTTGTTAGCCAAAAACACGGATTATAAGGCTAACTGTGGCATACAATGTACAAATAGTTTTGGCAACAATAAAATTTTTAACATTGTTAAACAGGAGGCAACTGTCAATGAAACATCCGGATTTAAATTTTCTTCTTATTTTACAATGGAAAAATTAAAAATATTACTTGTCAAAACCAGTATTAAATATCCAATTAAATACGATGATTTCGGGATACCTTTGGGTTTATGGATGTTAAAGGGACATTTAAGCACAGCAGGGCATAATTTTGACGTTGATATTTATGATGAACGCCTGGAATTAAAAAAATGTGGTGATAATGAGAACCTAAGGAAAGAAGTATATGATAGGTTTGAAAAAATAGTGAAAGATTATGATGTTGTTGGAATTAGTTTAAGTACATCTGAGGTTTTCCCAGCAATTGAGAAGTTTCGCATTGCAAAGAATTATGATAAAATTACTTTTGCCGGAGGCATTTTTACCTCCTCAAATGAAGAATTTTTATTAAAATCAGATGTCGTTGATTATGTGATTCCTGGCGTAGGAACAGTTCCTCTTAGCGATCTATTATCTCGATTGTATAGAGAAAAACAAGAAAATAGATTAGGCAAGCGAGTATTAACCGTTTCAGGTGTAGCATCTAAAGACTTGAATATACTTGATTCTATATGGTGTCCATCTCAACTTCCCACAATGAGAAAGAGTTTGTGGATTCAAATTATTGAAACATATGGTAATTATATTGATAACAAAGTTGATGTTTATACTGCACGAGGTTGCGAACGACATTGTGTTTTTTGTTCTGTACAAAGAGAAAGTCGTCAAGTGGTTTATCGCAAAGATGATACGAAAGTTATTGATGAAATTAATTTTTTAAAAAGCATAGGCGTTACATATTTTTCATTTAAAGACGAAGATTTTTTATCGTTCCCTAATCGAATGTTAAACATCTTAGAAAATGTCAAGGGAGAAAATATAAAATTTAAGATTAGAGCTCGATATGATGAAATGTCAAACGGTAATATTTCTCTGAAATATTTACAGTCGTTGGGTGTTGATGAGATACAGTACGGTTTAGAGTCACCTGATTGGTCTATTAGAAAAAGTGTTAATAAAGGCGACCATTGCCTTGTAAGTCAAGATAATGCAAGTTTAATTGACTTTATTCGTTCGCACAGTTTTTATAATATTACAGCAAATTGTTCTTTTATATTAGGGATTGAAGGAGAAGACAGCGTATATTACAACAACCTATTTGAATTTATAAAAAAAATATACGATAATGATAGCAAGCCTAAGGTTTATATTAATTTTTTAACGCCGCATCCATATAACTCACAAATTTCACTATCTAAATATTCTTTAGTTACAAAAGATTTAAATTATTTTACTCACAAATATCCCGTTTGTTTCGCAGAAAGTGCGAAAGCAATTCAAAGAAGAAAGATATTATCTACGTATGACGATATAGTCAAATATACAAAGAGTGAGTTGTATAATCCATTAACAGATAAAATCCCTTCTGTTTTAAAAGAATCATTTCTTAGAGGGGACAAATGCCAAACAAATAATATTGAATATCCAAACTAAAAGGGGAATAAAAGAATGATAAAGAATAATGGATATGAAGTTCTGATTAAGTTAGAAGATTTGGAAACGGTCATTTATAATATGATAAATAACATAAATGATTGTAAACCTATAATGATAGACCAAATTGTAAAAAGAGCCCTTTACAAGGTTGAAAATATTGATGCTTCTGGCGGAAACCAGATACGTTGGATTCGCATAATGGAAGGAGATATTGAATGTAGCGGGGAGACGAGATGTACTATTACATATAAAGATAAAAAGAAAGATATGTCTGGCGAAGATTACGCCTTATTAAAGGCGGAAAATTTTGTAGATGCTACACATTTATTTGACCTTCTAAACTATGAGCGAACTTCATATCAAGAAAATAAACGCACTAAATTTGTTTGTGTGTTAGATAAAATTAAATATATAGTTCGGTTTGATATTTGGCCTAAAATTGAGGATGTTGTTTTTGTTACTGTTAATGTTGCCTCCTCCGCAAATAAAGACGATATTGAAGGGTTTATCGCAGCTTTAGAGCTTAATCAATTTGATATTGATGACAACGAAATGGTTGATGTTGACAACGAATATCAAAAAAGATTTGGCAAACCCGCAAGCTTAATTCCTGAAGTAACTTTTGAGTTTGATTTAGATTTAGTTTAAAGTATTTCTTTATATGTGAGTATATTAAGCTTTAGGTATACCCTACTACTCCAAACGCCCCGCCAAAATAAACGAGTTCGCCTTTGGAAATGCGTGGCTCACCATACAACACTGACGAAATAGATATTATGTCTATTCGGTCAGTATTTTTGCGTATTTGCGGGCTTTTTTACGCCAAAATGCAAATGCCCCTTTCCATTAGATGTCAAGGACATTTGAAGGGAACTCGAACGGAGGCGGCACAACTTATGCTTGAAGTCAATAAATATCATTTGAAAAATTTACCTAACCACCGACAACGAATAAAACCATTCGTTTTCCCAATGATATCATAGCAGATGTAGAAAAGAAAATAAGGGGAAAAGACTTAGAACAGGCAGATAAGAACGGATAAATATAAAAAATCCTGTAAAAACACGCCTTCCGTCGGTAAGCGCCGATAAGCTGATTTGCCCATAGTAAAAGCTGCGGACGAGTTTTTAGGTACAGTAGGGACATGCCTGTTTTGTAATATTAATAAAAGCGGTATCTGTTTCGGTCGTCTTACATACGCAGAAAAACCTTGTATTATCGGTAATACAGGGTTTTTTGTTTATTAAAGAATGAAACGGAACGATATAACTATTCCTCATTTGCTCCCTGTTTTTTTAAAAAAATTAGGTGGTAACGAAGCCTCTATTCGTATCCGCCGCTTTGCGGGTTATCTTTATAATCGTTAAAAAGCATTGAATCATTTTTTTCAATATTGTATAATAGGGCCGTCAAGCGTTTAAGCCAAAGAAGAAGGTGTTATGCTGCATGAAACCATATTTATACATGATAAAAATAAAGCTTCTTTTGGCACTGAGCTATCGTTATGAAGTTTTTATTACATTTATAACGCAAATCATACTGCTGTTTGTCTCTTCTTTTTTTTGGAAGGCAGCCTATAAAGGAATCGATTCGGTCGCTATGGTGAATGAACGGCAAATGCTGATATACTCCGTCATATCAATCATTTTAGGAAATATATTTTCCATATCCGTAGAGGACAGCATCCGGCAAAAGGTTCGAAAAGGAAATGTGGCGGTCGATTTTTTAAAGCCCGTAAACATATTTTATATGTATTTTTCGGAGGATATCGGTAATGTGGTTACATCTGTGGTTCAGCAAATTATACCGATATTAATTGTTTCATCACTGTTTATCGTGGTTCCCGCTCCGGCTTCCGCTGTCCATTTTATACTGTTTCTCGTCAGTGTTTGCTGCAGCTATCTGATTATGTGGCTTATTTCCGCCATATTTGGCTTATTCTACTTTTGGGTGATTGATATCGGGCCTTTGGGCGAGATTAAAAATTATATGATTCTGATTTTATCGGGGTCGTTTGTACCTGTCTGGCTTTTTCCTCCGATCATACAAAAAACCCTTGTGTTTTTGCCGTTTGTCTACATTTATCAGTTCCCCATCAGCGTGTTTATTGGGAAAACTTCGCCAATGCCCGCGCTCACGGGCATTGCGGTTCAGGCTGTATGGATTCTGGGTTTCGGGTTGCTGTTTGGCAAAATCAAAAGGCATGTAGAAAAAAACATTATGGTTCAAGGGGGTTAATTTGTTATGAAAACGCTGTCCCGCTATGGTTTGATGGCAATGACCCTGTTGAAAATCAACATACAGCGGGGGCTGGAGTATCCTGCCCATCTGATCGGATGGCTCATCTCCAACCCGCTGCAATTTATATTCGGACTTATCACCATAAAGGTTGTGATATCTAATTTCCAGGCGCTTGGCGGCTGGAGCTTTGAGCAAACGGTATTTTTGTATGGACTTGGCATCATCAGCCATGGCCTGTCGGTGGTTTTGTTCATCCAAACATGGTATATGGGTTTTTTGATTACCGAAGGGGAACTTGATCGTATGCTGGTTCGGCCGTTGAATGTGTTTTTTCAATTTTGTTTTTTTGATTTTAACTTTATCGGCCTGACGGATATGCTTCCGGGAATCATTATTTTTACATACGGCTGTATGGCCGCATCTTTTCAGTTTACCCTGGCAAACACCTTGAATCTGCTGCTGGCACTCGTTGGTGCGACAGCGCTGCGGGGTGGCCTTTATACCATCATAGGCGCACTGTCATTTTGGATACAAAGGAGCCGGCAGCTCATTGGCGTCCAATGGAAACTGTTTGACTATTCAGCGAAATATCCTATGAACATTTACCCGCCAATCGTTCAGGGGATTTTCACGTTTTTATTGCCCATAGGGTTTATTTGCTTTTATCCTGCCAGCCAATTGCTGTATGCAAACGCCGGTTTTGCATTGCCCGGTAACCTTTGCCTGTGGACCTTCGCGGTTGGAATTGGGTTTTATATGCTGGGCATGATGGTTTTTAAAATCGGATTAAGATGGTATGAGAGCTGCGGTTCATGATCATGATACATTATGCCGCTAAAGAAAGGTTCGTGGGTGTTATATGCAAAGCGCTGTGATTTTAGCAAACAACCTCTCAAAGGAATTTATCACAACAAAGAAAAGCAGCGGCCTGAGGGGCGCTGTTAAAAACCTGTTTAAGCCGGAAAAGACGGTGAAAAGAGCGGTAGATCATGTGAGCTTTGAGATCACGAAAGGCGAGATCGTAGGCTATATCGGCCCAAACGGAGCCGGAAAGAGCACCACTATCAAAATGATGTGCGGCATTTTAAATCCTACCGGCGGGAACGTTTTGATCAATGGGATGTCTCCCGTCAATCAGAGGCAAAAAATTGTCATGGACCTTGGCGTTGTTTTTGGACAGCGTTCCCAGTTGTATTGGGATTTGCCGCTGGGCGAATCCTTTGAGCTTTTGCGCCGGATTTATCTGGTTGACAGGGCAAAATACGAGGCAAATTTAGCGGAGCTGGACCGGATTTTAAATGTTCATGAATTCATCGATACGCCTGTCCGGCAGCTGAGCCTTGGGCAGAGAATGCGTGGTGATTTGGCGGCTGCAATGCTCCACTCGCCGTCTGTTCTGTTTTTAGATGAGCCTACCATAGGGCTTGATGTTGATGTCAAATACGCCATCCGTAAATTTATAAAGGAGATTAACGAGAAATACCAAACCACGGTGATTTTGACCACTCACGATTTAGATGATATTCAGGCCCTTTGCAAACGTATCATCATCATAAACGACGGGATCATTGTTTCTGATTCGCCGCTGGAGGAACTGATCGAACAGGAGCTTGGGCATAGACTGTTGATTGTAGAATTATCGGCAGGGGATTTTCACGTGACACACCCCAAAGCAGAGATAACCCCGCTGGGCAGCAACAGGCTCCAGCTCAAATTCAGAAAAGACGAGATCTCGGCCGCCGCTTTGATCAGTGACATTTCAGCACAGTACCAAATCAGGGATCTGCAGATCAAAGAAGCCGATATCAATGACGTCATCCGGCAGATCTATGCAAGATCTAAGGCAGCTTGTCTATAGTCTGCCGCACACCGTCAAAGCTTTACAAACCTTGTCTTGCTTTTTACAATTCGCGGATAATATGCAGTGCCAATGAAGCTATGGATGTTGGTAGGGTCATTTCGGAAGTCCGTTGTATGTCGGGTATGACGCGCAAGGGTTTGGCGGAGAATATTTGCACTGAAAAATATATTTATCTGATTGAAAAAGGGCGAACGCACGCCT
The DNA here is from genome assembly GCA_002070105.1 of Firmicutes bacterium ADurb.Bin193. Taxonomy (GTDB): domain Bacteria; phylum Bacillota; class Clostridia; order Monoglobales; family Firm-18; genus MWCQ01. The sequence goes on from MWCQ01000011.1 coordinate 7,281, forward strand.
TCGGCGGACATACGCGCCCTAACGACGTTTTAACCCGCGCAAAAAGAGCCGCCATCCGGGCAGCTCCGCTTTGTATAGCACTATGTGTATACTATGGGACTCACATTGCATTTTTGCAAAAACAATTTAATATTGTTTTCTTCCCCGCTTTTGTCGCAGTTTCCTCTGCCTAGCCTGTCGCATAGGCCAAGCAACGCAACCTCGCGAATGTCAGTCTCCCGCCTCATGCCTTCAATGTCTGCAAACGGCAGGCTTTTGACCACAAAAAGTATCTGCATATGATATCTGACAAGCCGGGAAACCTCGTCTGCGAAATTGACGTCTTCTGTGAATGCCAGCATAAACTCCTTGCACAGCCTTGCCCCTAGCTTATCGTGATCATAGGAAGTTATTTTGCCTTTTCGGACTGTTGTGGCGGAGGGTTTCCCAATATCATGCAGCAGCGCCGCCCACATAAACACCTCCGGGTTTTTGCTCTTGAGCTTTACCCTGGCAGCTTCATCTACCACAAGCATAGTATGATTCCATACGTTCCCCTCCGGATGGTGCGCTAAAGACTGTTTAGTGCTTTTAAGCCTGTAGAGCATATCAAAAGGATATTGCCTGAATTGCTTATCATCATGTATTCCGTTTAAATAAACCGAAGGCGCGTCATCCTGCATCAGGTGCCTGCCAATATCCAAATACAGCGTTTTTGTGTTATCATTGCCCATAAAAATCTCCTATCTATATGCATTAGTTTAGCAATAAATGAAGATTATATACTGCCCATACAATAACCACTATCGCCAGCTACTGCGGCTGCCTTGTAATTTTCTGCCGTATTATAATAACATATAAAAATGTACGATTCTATACGGTTTTTAGTTTTTCTAGTGATTGGCGATGATAGTGATGCGTCCTATCCCAACTATAATTGATCCTCACGCAAATTTCCTCCCACGTCAGCCCGGATAGGTTGTAAATCATTTTACATAATATCTTCCTTTGCGGATATTCTATATCTGAGGTGAGTAATATGGAACCTGAGAAAAAGCGGCCTGTTGTGGATAGGGATGCCAATAAGCCAATAGCGCAGGATGTTTATCCGGTGATCGACACCGACCTTGCGCGGGACAATATCGAAAACAACTTACCCGATGCCGACCGGCAAGACTTATAAACCCGCGCACATCGCATAGCTGTATTAATCACAAAGCCAGTGTTTTACCCATAAGATGTAGTAATCCTTGTTCAAGGGTTAAAAAATATGGACGGAGGATTTCTATGTGCTGTTGCAGAAAGCGCAGACGCAAAAGATGTTGCTGTTAACTTTTCTGTTCTGGCGGGAATCTCCCGCCAATACATAAACTACGCGATGTTTTTTTTGTCAGCTTAACTTAGTTTTGCTTAAAGGAATTATTTATTACAATATTAAAGATTCCAGACAGATGTCATATATTAAAATGATAGAAAGCTCAGAACTTGAAGATTTGAAGCCCGATAATTGTTCGGATTTAATGCATAGTGGCTCACACAGCCGCAGGACAACGAAAAATACCATGCCCAAAGGGCATGGCATTTTTTATACTTTAATGGTATAATAAAAATAACTTTTGTCCATTTTGTTCAAGAAATGAAGCATATAAATCGGTATAATTTTTGTAGGTGTTGAGCGATGGAAAACTGGAATAAGATCGAAGCAGTCCAAAAAATGCAGGACTATATCAGGCAACATATAAAAGACGAGTATTTCAGCTTTGACGGGATGTATCTCCATATCGGGTATTGTAAAAGACATGCGGACCGCATGTTTAGGGAGCTGCTTGGCAGAACTCCGCAGGAATATGTCAGGGCTGTTAGAATGTCAGAAAGTTGCTACAGACTGTTAACGAACCAAGAAACAATATTAGAGGTTGCCCTTGAATCCAATTTTAAATCGCACGAAGGCTATATCAAAGCCTTTGTTAACCTTTTTGGAGTTACGCCGGGCAAATATAAAAAAGGCAAGACGCCTATCCCCCTGTTTATTCAATATCCCGTTAAAACATATTACACCCATCTTTTAAAAAAGGAGCGAGACAAAGTGGAGAAGAAAACGTTGCTGTGTACCATAACACCTGTTTTAAAACCTAAACGGAAGTTAATGCTGACGCGTTCTAAGCATGCCCATGATTATTGGTCCTACTGTGAGGAAATGTGCTGTGAATGGGAAGGCTTGTTTAACAGTGTCCCGGCAAAATTTGATACGGCAGCAATACTCACGTTGCCGCCCTCTTTAATGAAAGAGGGATATAGCAGTATAGCTTCCGGAATTGAAATTCCATATGAATACGATGGCGAATTACCCAAACATTGTGAAATCGTCAACCTTGAACCGTGCGATATGCTTTATTTTCAAAGTCAGCCTTTTAAAACGGATGAGGAGTTTTTTGAATTAATGGATGCGGTTTTTAAAGCCGTCGAAACATATGATGTTACCGCATATGGTTATGAATATGCTGATGATTTAGCGCCCAGATTCAATTTTGGCGGCTGTGGCGGGAAAGGGGCAAAATTGGCAATACCGGTCAAGCGGTTGTGTTAAATATCCTTTGCTAAAGTTTTGCGTCTGTTTCGTTCGCCTCACACATGATGTTTTATGAAAGATGCCGAATAATGTTTCGGCATCTTTATGTTTGTACGGACAGAAAATAATGCTGAGGGACGGCGGGTCTTTTATCAGCAAGCCCGCGCGTTCCTGTGCGGGGATACCCGCATTTCCGAAAGGCTCTTTGGCTGAAACAGAGGTCGCCTCGGCCATCGGGTGACAGACGAAATTATTTCCGTTCAATAAAAATAAAAAAAGCTCTTGACAGAATGAAAAATATGGTGTAGCATTAAAAGCATATAATACATATATAAATTATATGCATTATGAAAGGGAAGATCGCCATGTTAAAAATCGCAAAAAGTTTGACCGATTTAATTGGGAACACACCGCTGCCGGAGCTTTCAAACTACAATTCGACCGTACTGTTTGAACAGGCGCAATAGGGCAATAAAAAACAGGGTGATCCTGCAGGGTCAGCTTCCTGGTTTGAGAAACTTGAACAATACCTTCTGCGTTGGAGAAAAACATGAGCTAAGCTACAGGCGCCATTCTTGATTTCCTATAAATCATATAGTATAATGGGGGATAAGGAGGTGGAGCGTTTGAAAATATCGTCAAAAGGCAGGTACGCTCTCCGAATGATGATCGATATAGCGGAGCACAGTAACGAAGCATGGGTTGCCATAAAGGATATTTCCAAGCGTCAGGAAATATCAACAAAATACTTGGAGCAGATTGTAACGCATCTAACACGGTCAAAGCTTTTGAAAAGCGGACGCGGGCCGCAAGGGGGGTACATGCTGACAAGAGCGCCCGAACAATATACGGCAGGCGAAATACTTCGCGCTATTGAAGGAGATTTGGCGCCCGTTGCCTGTTTAGTCGATGAGGTAAACCAGTGTGAACGGGCAAAAATCTGTAAGACAATCGGGTTTTGGACAGGACTTTACAAGGCGGTCGACAATTATATTGATTCCGTGACCTTAAAGGATCTGGTTAACCAAGGCCGCGTTGGCGGTTAAAAGACGGAAACATATCCTATAAAATACATGTGAATTATATAATATATTAATAAAAATAAAAAATATTTAACAGAATCTCCAGGATAAATTGATTTATAATACAGTTAGAAAACTAATTTATTGAAGGAGATGTTAAAATGTCGAAACAAAATTTCACAAAAACTGCCTATCAAAACTTATCGGATTTTGTATACGGGAAATCGCTGTATCCGGTTGAGCTTAAAAACGGAATATCAATCGGCGGCGGCACTGTGTACCCGGAAGTAAACTTCACGCTTCCTCCAATGCTTATTACAAAGGAAACAATGCCGGAGGTGGTTCGTAATTACCGGGAAATTACTACCGGTATATGCGAAAGGGCAAAGGAATTATTTGTACCGGGTTTTGTCGCCGAAATTGAAACACTGCCGCCCATGACCGAAAATCCCGAATGGGGCGTTGAGGTATGTAAAACCGTAGTTGACATTATTAAGGATTATGAAGCCAAGCACGGCATAAGGGGTTGTGTCAGGATTACCCCTAACGATATACGCGAGGGGAACGATTTGGCGCATATGTGGCGCGGCAGGCATTGGGACGCTATGCTTAAAACCTTTGAAGGCTGTTCAAGGGCCGGCGCCGATTTTCTTGCGATTGAATCTGTCGGCGGAAAAGAAACGCATGATGAAGCGGTCATGTACTGTGATATTTCAAAGTCCATATTCGCATTGTCTGTGCTTGGCTGCGCCGACATGAGCAAGCTTTGGACGGAAATTGTCGATATAGCGGATAAAACAGGGAGCGTTGCTGCCGGAGACACCGCCTGCGGTTTTGCGAACACCGCAATGGTGTTGGCGGACAAAAATTACATACCCCGTGTTTTTGCGGCGGCGGTAAGAGTGATTTCCGCCGTAAGGAGCCTTGTGGCAGTCGAATGTGGAGCGAAAGGCCCGCACAAGGATTGTGGATACGAGGGCGTGTATGTAAAAGCGATTACCGGTACGCCCATCTCCATGGAAGGCAGAACTGCCGCGTGCGCCCACCTTTCACCTGTTGGCAATATCGCGGCATGTGTGGCTGATATTTGGAGCAATGAGTCAATTCAGAACATTAAACTGCTTGGCGGTATGGCGCCGACTGTATCCTTTGAGCAGCTTGTATATGATTGCCGTTTGATGAATACGGCTTCGGCAAGAAGCCACCAGACCGCGCTTCTGCTTCGGGGCCTGCATGCGGACAGCGACAGCAGGCTCGACCCGCAGGCATATGTTCTTCGTCCGGATGTGGTACTTGAAATTTCCAAGGAGCTTGTTAAAGTTGACGGCTATTACCCGCGCGCTAAAAAAGCCGCTTCCCTTGCGTTTTCACATATTCAAAAAGCGCATGAAACCGGAGATCTTTTTTTAAACGACAAAGAGCTTATGTGGCTCGAAAACCTCAATGAAACTGTTGAGGCATTGCCGGATGATACGGGCGAATTCACAGAAAACATCATTGGCCAATGTGAAAAATTAGATCCTAAAAAATACGATATGTGATTGGAGAACGTGAGAAAACAGTCATATTAATAGTATTAGAAAATATTGCATCGGCCTTGCAGAAGGGCAGCGCACCCCGGCAGCATTAAAAAATAATTCTATATTTTTGTTGACAAACATAAAGGACGTATGCTATGCTGCACAATATCATATTATTTATATATGAATTATATGCAAATTGAAGGAGGCGGCATCTATGAAAACGATTGTATTTATCATGGCAATGAAAAATTCCAGGGACATACGAATGTGTTGCTGTCAATAAATTTTCGGGATAAGAATTACATTATTAAAGAAAGAAGGAATTGATCATGGCCAAAAAAAATTACAGGTTTGAAACGCTCCAGCTTCATGTGGGGCAGGAAAATCCCGATCCGGCGACAGACGCGCGGGCTGTGCCGATTTACGCGACTACCTCTTATGTATTTGCGGACTGTGCGCAGGCAGCCGGAAGGTTTGGATTGACCGAGGGCGGCAATATATATACAAGGCTTATGAACCCTACGTCGGACGTATTTGAGCAGCGCATAGCGGCGCTGGAAGGCGGCGCCGCCGCGCTCGCTACGGCGTCGGGAGCCGCGGCGCTTACATATGCCATACAAAATATCGCGCTGGCCGGGCATAACATTGTGTCCGACAAGCGTATCTACGGCGGGTCATACAACCTTCTCGCCCATACCCTCCCCGATTTCGGTATTGCGACAACTTTTGTCGACGGCAGTGATCCGAAGAATTTTGAGCAGGCCATTAACGCAAACACAAGGGCGCTGTTTATCGAAACGCTGGGCAACCCCAATTCTGCCATCGTTGATGTGGACGCCGTAGCGGCGATTGCGCATAAGCACGGCATTCCGCTTATTGTGGACAACACCTTTGCCACCCCTTATCTGTTCCGCCCTATTGAGCATGGAGCGGACGTCGTTATCCACTCGGCCACAAAGTTTATCGGCGGCCATGGCACCGCCATCGGGGGCGTTATCATAGACGCGGGGAATTTCGACTGGGCGGCTGGCGACAAGTTCCCCGGGCTCTCCAAACCCAACCCCAGCTATCACGGCGTTGTGCTCACCGAGGCTGTCGGAAGCCTGGCGTATATTATAAAAATACGGGTCACCCTCATGCGCGACACCGGCGCGGCAATCAGCCCGTTCCACTCTTTTTTGTTCCTGCAAGGCTTGGAAACATTGTCGCTGCGTGTGGAACGCCATGTGCAAAACGCTCTGAGGGTGGTTGAATACTTATCGGGGCATCCGCAGGTGGAGTCGGTCAATCATCCTGCCGTGAAAACGCATCCGAGCAACGCGTTGTATGAAAGGTATTTCCCCGACGGGGCCGGGTCGATCTTCACCTTCGAGATAAAGGGCGACGCGGGGACGGCAAAGGCGTTCATTGATAAATTAGCGCTGTTTTCACTGCTTGCCAATGTCGCCGATTCCAAATCCCTTGTTATTCATCCGGCAAGCACGACCCATTCGCAGCTTAGTGATGCGGAGCTTTTGGATCAGGACATCAGGCCCAACACCATCCGCCTTTCCATAGGAACCGAGCATATCGACGATATTATCGCGGATTTAAAGCAGGCTTTCGGCAACTGAGCTTGACAAAGCATACTATTGCCGGTCAACGAATACTTGACTGGGAGCACAGATACCTGCGCTAATTAAAAAGATATTTTTTCAGGGGCAGAGCTTCATTGCTGCCCCTGTGTTTTTTTATATCAGATTGCCTGCGGCAGTCCCGGTTTATCCTTTACAGCACGGAATTTTCAGCCATAAAGAATATACTGCGCGTTGTGGAAATGGCGAAGCGCCATACCGGCGCGCATGTCGAAATATGACGGAAAAGCACGATAAAAAACAATTGACAAAAACAGCGACCAACAGATATTATGATACATATGATACTGAAAAGTACTGAAATACGACAATAACATACGCAGTGAGGGGGAAGCAGCATGAGCAAGCATATCAATCAGCATAATCCTTTCGGCAAGCAGGGTATTCGGGCTGTCACTGTGCGTATCATCAGAAGGCGGCAGGGCGGGCGGAGTCCGTGTAAAACCATAAAAAATACAAGAGCGGTCGGTGGTCCGGGGCAGCTGCGGGAGCAGCAAAACTACACCGGCCGCTTTATCGTCAAATACAAGGGTAATGAACTGACAGCCAAGGATTTTCCCAACCGGGCAAGGCTGACGATGCAGGCGGACTGTCGTCCGCCAAAGAGGAGAACGCAGCCCGGTGCAAAAAGGCGTGGGAGGATATTGTGATTGCTATTGAAGATCAGTATAAGGCAAAGACTGCCGGCACCACACAGATCGCATTCGAAATCAGCGAAATATAGGGGGACTTAATATGAAAAAGAGGATAAGCATAATATTGATTGCGGTTTCCGCATGCCTGGCCATTGCCATAGCCGCGGTTGCAAGCGGAGTACTGCCGGGCCGGGACAAGGAAGCGCAGCTGTCAAAGTCGGTTTACATGTCGTATAATAAAGCGCCGGCTTATCAAGCTGACCTCAGCGATCATGCCGATAATACGATATTTGAAAGGATAAATCGCAGCGGAAAGACTAAAAACGAAATATATGAAGACATTTTTCAGTATAAAAAATTCAAAAAAATGTATAAGCCGGCCAGCCAGGATATGGCATATCTTGACGCGTTGATTATCAAGGGTGCAAATATCGCTACATTAATCAATATTTATGATTTTTGGCTTACGACATCGGAGGATATTTCCATAATAGGGCAGATATATGACCTGTCATCTGCCATTGCAGGCCCTTATTGGATCGAGGACGCTTTTAATCAAATAACCGGCAACAGGCATGGCGTTCTTGACAAGGATGGAATAAACCAGTACCTTTCACAGCAAATCACGGCCGAAGACATCAGAATAGCAAACGTACTCTCACGAAAAGGGGTACTGACCATCACCGAAGTCCTGGACCGGTTTGCCGCGGACAGGGACTGGGCTGCTATTGTCAGGCACGTGGAAGAAAACGGCAGAACCGGGCGCGAAAGCCTGGGGGGCAAGACCGGCCTGGGTTTAAACGGGGGTATTACCTTTAAAACTTTAAAAGACATATTACTGTATGTGCGTTTTATCAATATTATCCGGCCCCAGGATGAAACGGTTTTTGGAGAGACCCAAAAGGACGCGTCTTCTATGGAAGGGATCATTTCGGAGTGTGAGGATGAGGTCATAAAAGAGGTTTATACAGACCTGCTGGCAGATGGGGTTTTTAAAGACCGCAAGAGCAAAGAAAACGGCGATAATAAGGAAACGGATAATTATTTCAGAGAGAAAATCCGGGCTAACGGGGTGAGCGATGAGCAGGTTGAAGCGCTTTTGGACAATGGCTACAGCATCTTAGACATCCTCAACGCGTCTGAAGAGAGCAAGGTGAGCGGGCAGGATATTACGGATAATTTAAAAGATAAAAGAAATGAACTGCTTTCCAAAAGAAGGGGGGCGGCGAGATGAAAAACCTGAAGCTGTTGCTTTTGCCTGCCATTTTAACCGTTATCGCGCTGGTCGGCTGTCAAAGCCCGGCATCCGCCTCAACCTCAGGCGAACTGGATGACCAGTACACTTATGCCATGAAAAGCATATACGGCAAAGATTTTGAGCCGCCATTCCTGGTCGAGAAGGACAATACCGGCGTCGACTTTGATTCGGGGGCGCTGAGCCTTACCGAAAACCTTATTACCTTGCCTGGGAAAAACGGCCTGGATTTCAACTATAGCATCGATTATAAATCCACAAGAAATGATTATTATTCGCCGTGGATAGAAGAAAACCTCACCGTTCCGTGTCAGGATTATTATTATACATATTATTACTATAAAGCGAGCGGAAGCCTGGCTACCATATATGTTCCCTTTAAGCTTGAATCACAGGTGAAGGAGGTAATGTATTCCAGTTATGATGAGCTCAACGACTTCAGCTATGCAAAGGGCGATGAAGACCTGGCGTATATAAAGGCATCCAAATTTTCCTACACTGCGCATGCCGGAAGGCCGGTGCCCGTGTATTTGAATAAAGAAGTACAACGCGAGGTGGACCGTTATCATGATGACAGAATATATTATTATAAGCCATCGCCGTCAGCATACGGATGGATCGCGAGAACCCCGAACCTGGAAGGCACTACACAAAACAGTGACATTACAGTATTAAAAGGCCAGTTTACAGACGAGAAAGGCGCCGTGAGGCAATATAAGCTCTCCGTCTATTATCCAAACTATCCCAATATCAACGGATACAAGATCCGCGCGCTGTTTATAGACGATCCGCAGGGGCGCCAATACAGGGTAGTCGAAATGTCCGACGAAACGATATATGACAGCACGGGAGCGGGCGCTATACAGCATCCCAAGGGCTTCAAATATACTATAAAATTTCAGAATGACGAGGGCGTGAGTTACTACGTCACCACCAATAAATATTATGATGCCGTCATGTACATCAGCGCCGTGGAAGACAGATACGGCAATATGATCATTTATAAACCGGATGACGAAGGCGGGATCATTGATTCTTATGGCAGGAGAATCAATATCACGACAGAAGAGAACGCGGCCGGTATCACCGGAAGCGTCAGCATAGCGGAAAACGGCGCGGAAAAGGAGCTTGTCAGATACGAGCAGAAAAGCGTCACCAGCGCCGAAGATGGAAACGATATTTTCAGGACCGACAATGATTATGTCATGACGGTAACGCGCCGGGAAAGTGAAACCCAGGATATAGAGGAAAGCAGCAATGTGACCAAATATATCGCCAGGATGTATGAATGGGACGCAGGCCCTCTGGCCAACAGCGCATATAAAGTACAAACTGTTGAGTATCCGACCGGCGCGCAGCGAAAATATGAGTTCTTCGGTAGCAGGAATACCTGCTACGATCAGGACACACTGTATGTAAGCAAAACTTATAATCTGGAAAACGCATCCGGCACCGAAAAGAAAAATGAGACAGCCTATGTGTACACAAAAAGAACAGACATATCATATCCCCGGCATGATATGTCAGGCAATTATGATTACACCACGCAGGTGACCACTACCGGGGGCGGTACGGATATATACGAATATGACGCGTATGAGCGTTTGGAATCAAAAAGCAACTATATGACGGGGGAACAAATAAGCTACAAGTACGAGTATGAACCGATCGACACCGACAGCCTTGAGGGCCCGGAACTGGTGGCGGAGCGTTCCCTGATCAAAGAAATAAGCAATATATACGGCGCGACGGAATATGATTATGATAACGGTCGGCTGGTATATGAATCCGGGCCCAACAAGCCCGGTGTCTGGTATTGGTACAGCAACAAATACAAAATTCTTTGCTACACCGGCACCTGGCGCGACGCCCACAATTATGTTTTAACGATCGGCGAGCTGTCGGCTGACGAAAAAAGCATTGTCACCTCCACCGTAAAAGAAAACGGTGCGGTAAAGAGCGTCACGCACTATACGCATGACGCTTACGGCAACGTGACAAAAGAAACGGTAACCGACGGCACGGCGACGCTGGCTGAAAACAATTACCTATACACGTATCACACGGACGGGTCGTACGAGGTAAAATCGTGGGCAGAGGACGTCGCGGACGCGGACGGCAATACGGTTGCGGAAATTGCAACCATCAAGGAATATGATAACAGGGGAAGGCTGCAAAGCGTACAGGACCCCAAATCAAATACCGTTACTTACACCTATGATACGCCCGGCCGCGTAAGATCGGAAACACACAGCAGTGACAATCTTCCCAAAAGTTATGATTATGATATTGTGAACAATATCATCACCGTCACAAACGAAAACGGCAGGCAGGAAAAGCATTTCTACACGCCGCTCGGCCTGTACGACCATGTGGACCTGTTCAGGGACAACAGCTGGATCACTGCCTACAGATATGAATACGATAACCTGGGAAGGCTGAAGGGCGAAACCGATTACAGGGATTACAACGCTTCGGGCGAAAATACCGAAAAATACAGCGCGGTGTATACCTTAGACAGCAAAGGCCGCAAGGATTATGAAACCATTACCGATATCAACAACAACGTGGTGTATGAAACAGACTACAGCTATACCCTTGCCGACAGCGCCGCGGCCAATATGTGCGGCATGCCACTGCGCCCCGACAGCACAGGCCAATTTTCAATCTCGGATAAGCTCTACGCGCACCCGGAATCGGGGCCGGTGGAAATGTGCTTCGACCTGAACGGGAATTACAGCTTTTTTGAAGCGGCGATGAGCCAGCAGACCAACGGCATCGAAATCAGTGTCTATGGCGATGGAAATCTGCTGTATACTACCGAGCTGTGGAGCGACAAATATGTTCCGCGATTCACCGTAAATGTGGCAGGTGTGGGCGTATTAAAGCTGGTGACGAAAAGAATCGCGGGAGAATATTATTACAGCACCATAGTGCCGTGGGCAGCGCCCTCGCTTTACGCCGCGCCCAAAAAGGTGAATAAAATGACGGTTATGCCCAAGGGCGACACGGGCCAGGCAATGCCCGTGGTGGACAGATACGCCGGCCTGGACGGAAAGGTGTATGGGCAAACCGTGTCGGGCGGCGGAAAAACGCTGACCACCCAAAGCTTCTATGACCGCTCCGGCAACCGCATAAAAATAAAGGCGCATGGCGACGGGGGAGAGGACAGGGAGAGCGAAACGGCGTACAACTACCAGAACAAGCCCGTGCGCGAAACGGACGGGGAGCCGTCTGTGTATAAGACATCCGAATACGACGCGCTTGGCCGCCTGACCAGCTACAGCGATTATGAGCAAAACATCACAAGCGTCACATACGATAAGCTGGGGCGGCAGACGGTGCTCACCACGCCTTTTGAGGGCGGCACAAATTCGGTCGTAAAGCAGTATTATGACAACAACGGCAACCTGACCAAAACCCTGACGCAGGACAACGCGGCGGGCGAGGCGCAGCATTTTAAAAAGGAAGAATTCAGCTATGACGCCAAAAACCGTATGGTCGCGGCCATCGCGTACGAGCAGGACGACAAGCCTGTCTACGCACAGTACAAATACGACGCGGCGGGCAACCCGCTGGCTGTGTACACCGGGCTGAGCGCGCCGCTGGACACACAGACAGAGCAGGGCGAGGACTCCGACTTTGCGGTGACACGCTACGAGTACAACGAGCTTGATCAGGTGAAAAAGAGCACGGACGCGCTGGGGCAGCAGGCTGCCTACCGGTACAACCTGGCCGGAGCGGTCACTGCCATGGTGGACAGACTGGGCAATACCACCGCCTTCGCCTACAACCTGTGGGGCAATGTGACAGCCGCGCAGACGCAAAAGGACGGCGTAAGCGAGTCTGTGACAACGACATACGCAAAGGGCGGGCTGCTGAAAAGCACGTCGGACGCGTCGGGGACAACGGAATACAAGTACGCCGCCGTGCCCATGCTGCAGTTGACAGAGGAAAAGAAAGGAAATATAATCAATGCGTACGGGTATGATCCATACGGGAACAGGACGTCGTACCGCTTAAAGCAAAACGGCAGCGTCATCCTGTGGAGCGATTACCACTATGACCGCCGCGACAGGATGGACTACGCGGACAGCGCTTCGGGCAGGACGCAGTATACGTATTCCCCCAACGGCAATATAACCGGGGAAATGACCGACTACGACTATGACGCCGTGACTAACCCGGTCTTTTCGGCGGACGTGTCCGCGGCGTACGGCTATAACGCAGCGGGGCTGCTGATTTCAAAGCAGAGCAAAAATCAACACAACGACACTATCCTGCAAAACGCGTACGCCTACAGGCCGGACGGGAACATAAGCGGCAAGACCGACAGCGAGACCGGGATGGCGAGCTACGCCTATGACGGGCTTGGCAGGCTGACCGGCGAGCAGGGAGCGGACACGGCTTACAGTTACGGTTATGACGACTACGGCAACCGCAGGCAAATGACTGTGGCTGCAAACGGGGCTGTGCGCACTGTTGACTATACCTACGACAAGAACAACCGGCTGACAAAAGAGTCGGCGACAGCGGACGGGGTGCAGACAAACGCGCTGTACGGCTACGACGCGAACGGCAACCAGATCAGCAAGGTGAGCTATTCGCTTTCGGATGCGCCTATGGGTGCGCCGGAGCTGTCGCTTGACGCGCCGCAGGCGGAGGTGGTGCTGAGCAGTTACGATGGATTTAATCGGCTAAAGGCCAGTGAAATTATCAAAAACGGGGAGAAGAAGCGGGCAAGCTACACGTACAACGCGGCGGGGATACGCACGTCCAAGACGGTGGACGGCGTGACGACGCGGCATCTTTTGGACGGGGTGAACGTAGCGGCGGATGTGACAAACGGGCAGGTGACCGCGTACATAAGAGGGCTGTCGCTGATAGCGGTAAGGCGGCCGGACGGAGAGCTGCTGCGCTACGTCACGGACGGGCACGGGGACGTGCGCGCGCTGATGGAGCAGGGCGGGAATGTAGCGAAGCGGTACAGCTATGACGCGTTTGGGAATGAGGGCAATACCGATGGGAGTGATGTTAATCCGTTTAGGTATTGCGGGGAGTATTTTGATAAGGAAAGCGGGAGCATTTATTTACGTAGCAGATATTACGATCCATCGACTGGTCGCTTCATTCAGGAGGATTCTGCGCAAGCAGGGCTAAATTGGTATACTTACTGTGAAAATAACCCCGTTAATTTAATTGATCCTTTTGGTGAAGATGCGATTTGGATTACAACAAGTGAAGAATCAGTGAAGGGTCAAGGACACTCTTCAATATTGGTGCAGGATACCAGAGAAGGTAAATGGTACTATTTCTATTGGGGGGATAAAGCCACCTATTTTGTAGAGGTTCCATGGCAAGATGGTGCTATGTCTTCGTTAGATGCATTTAACGAATGGCTTACGGGTATGAATTTAAGGGATAACAGCACAGGATATACGACTGCCACATTCATTGAGGGCGATTTTAATGCATCTGTAGATTTCTTTAAAACTACTGTTGCGACCACGGATATTAGCTTTGTTGGAGTAAATGAAATTAAGGATAAGCAAGGTAATGTTATTGGATACGAGAATGAATTTAAAAATGAAGGTTATGATTTAGCTACTAAAAATTGTATGCATGTGTCTTTATGGGGGTTTAACATGGGAACCTTAAAAGATGGAACTAATGCAGGGGAGTTCTTAATTAGTATAGGTAGTAAAAGGCCAAATGATGCTAGAAAAGTTTTTGATTGGGCATTTTTCAATCAAAGCTTCACCAGAGATGCTGCTAAAAATGATGTTACATGGTTGGCTAGAAATTCTGGAACGATTACAGGACAGGCAAAAAAGTATAGAGAAAGAGGACTTCATTATGCTAGAACGATAGGAGCGAATTAAATGGATTTTGATAATGCAAGAGTGATGTTGGCTATATGTGCTTTTTTAGCAGTAATGATGCTTATCGTAATTGGAATATTCACTAGAAATTTTAAACAGCCGAAATGGAGCTTATTTATTCCCACTTTGATTTGTTTGGTAATTATGATACCATGTTTCGTTATTATTATATTACCAAGTAACGGAATAGGAAAGTATACAGATTTGGAGTATTTTGGAGTATTTATGTATGCCTTTTGGACGTTCATTTTTACAGGTATAGGAGAAATAATAATTTTTATAATCAAAAGCGCTATAAAGAAATAGGAAAGAAACACAAGGGGGACACATTTGGGATAATCGCTTGAGTGCAGAAATACAGCTTGAGAGGAAGAAGGAAGCAGAAAGCAGAGGGACGGTTCTGCTTGACACGTCCAAGACGGTGGACGGCGTGACGACCCAGCATCTTTTGGACGGGGTGAACGTAGCGGCGGACGTGACGGACGAGCAGGTGACGGGATACATAAGAGGGCTGTCACTGATAGCGGTAAGCAGGCCGGACGGCGGGCTGCTGCGCTATGTCACGGACGGGCACGGGGACGTGCGGGCGCTGGTGGACCGTGGCGGCAATGTGGCGAAGCGGTACAGCTATGACGCGTTTGGGAATGAGGGCAATACCGATGGAAGTGATGTTAATCCGTTCCGATATTGCGGGGAGTATTTTGATAAGGAAAGTGGGAGTATTTACCTGCGGGCGAGGTATTATGATCCGGGGCTGGGGCGGTTTGGTGCGGAGGACCCTGCACAGGATGAAACGAATTGGTATGTATACTGTGGGAATAATCCGGTGAATTTTGTGGATCCAAATGGATTGGCTGCAAGGATTGTAGATAACAATCAGCAAGTTTTTGAAGTTTTACAAAGTTTGACGGATGACGAATTATATATGGATGAGAACGGAAAAATATGGATTACAGGCACTAGTAATTCAGGGAGTAAAACAAATGGTACGGAGCTTGTTAGAAGGATATTGTGGAATGAAAACACAATTTTAATACAGTCGGATCCATACGGAACTAATAAGTTTGACCCTATTACTATGACCGTAACAGTAAATTTTGATGATGAAGTTCTTTTGGATATATATAATTCAGATGGTTCTGGGTCACACCAAGAAAACGCACCCAATTTCGTGAGACTTGGACATGAACTGATCCATGCAGATCATACCCTACGTGGCACTAATGAAAAAGGTGGAAAGCCAACATGGAATAGATATACAAATGAGAGTGCAGATCCTGAAGAAATGAAAACTGTGGGACCGATAGAATGGGAAGAAGATACAGGAAGGCGTAACCGTCAAGCGGTCAATGGCGATGATATTACAGAGAATGATTTGAGGTGGGAAAATCATGTAGGTTTAAGATGTGCATACTAAGCATTAAAGGTATGAATAGTAGATATTTGGCCTACCATATTGAAAAAGGAGGAAAGCGTTATGAGTAAAAGCATTAAGGCAATTATAGCAAGTGTTGTTTCGGTTGTGCTTGTTATTGTTATCATCCTTGGATATTTAGCATTTGAAATATATTATAATGCCGGAATCTTACGTTGTGAGATATATACAGATTACATAAAAGATAATCCGTATTATGATTTTAAAGTTTTCGGAAATGGTAGAGTATCTGTTTCGAAGTTTAAGCAACCTTCAAAAAGCGCTACAGCAATTTATTACGCAGATCCTGTTACTCAATTTGCTATCGAAGATAGTGGCGAAAGATATCTGTCAATAAGAGAACGTCTGAAAGCTTTTTATTTAATTTTAAATTTAAATCGCTTAGAGCTAAAAGATACTCAAATTTTGGGGATGGTTACACGAGTGAGGATAAGTTTTTGCGGTAAGTCGTATATCCACTGTTATGAAAAACCTAAAAATTTAATAACAAACGCAGATCATTTGGCTAATCAATTAATAAATATCTTAATTAAAAATTCGCCAATAGAAGTGAAGATGTGGTAAAAATAAAGCCCTGACGAACCCAACCTACGACAAGAACAACCGGCTGACAAAAGAGTCGGCGGCAGCGGACGGGGTGCAGACAAACGCGCTGTACGGCTACGACGCGAACGGCAATCAGGTCAGCAAGGTGAGCTATTCGCTTTCGGATGCGCCTACGGGTGCGCCCGCGCTGTCACTGGACGAGGCGCAGGCGGAGGTGATGCTGAGCCGTTATGACGGCTTCAACCGCTTAAAGACAACCGAGGTTGTCAAAGACGGCCAAAGGACAACGGCGAGCTACACCTACAACGCGGCGGGGATACGCACGTCCAAGACGGTGGACGGCGTGACGACGCGGCATTTGCTGGACGGTGCAAACGTGGCGGCGGACGTGACGGACGGGCAGGTGACGGGGTACATAAGAGGGCTGTCGCTGATAGCGGTAAGTCAGCCGGACGGAGAGCTGCTGCGCTATGTCACAGACGGGCACGGGGATGTGCGCGCGCTGATGGAGCAAGGCGGGAATGTGGCCAAGCGGTACAGCTATGACGCGTTTGGGAATGAAAGCAATACTGATGGAACCGATGCGAATCCGTTTAGGTATTGTGGCGAGTATTTTGATAAGGAAAGCGGGAGTGTTTATTTAAGAAACCGCTATTATAGCGCTTCTGTCGGACGCTTTACCCAGGAAGATCCGGCTAAAAGCGGATTGAATTGGTATGCGTATTGCGGAGGTAATCCTGTTAATTTTAAAGACCCAAGTGGTTTGGCAGAAGTAATGGTCAAATATGCAATAGAGAAAAATGGTGGTACGGCAACATATTATGGAGATAGTAATTCATCCGATGTAACGTTATATGGTAAGACCATAAAATTTGATCTTAATACAGGGCAGGTTTTAGATAATGGTAATGTAATTGGGACATTTAAAGTAATTAACGGGAGGTGTGTGGTAGATTCATCGGTTTTAGTTAGTGCGTTTAATTTAGAAAATGATAGTGCACTCCTGCATTACGAGGGAGACGCGTTTAATTCAGCAGATGATGCAGCGATGGCGTTTGGGCTTATGTATAATCCGCTTTCAACTACAAAAACAGATGAATTTCCGAATGGTAGGGAATATTGTGCTAATATTTATTCAGATGGAGATAGATATTATTTTGGGAACGTTACTCCAGGAGAAGCAGGGTCATGTTATCTACCAAATTCAGATAAAGGTAGGAAACGAGTAGCATGGGTACATACACATGGTGCATATAGAAGCGAAGACGATTGGTCTTCAGATTACTTTTCAGGACAAAATTCTGACGGGAATGGTGATGGTGTCGTATGCAGAAATACTGGTTGTAATGGATATGTGATTACACCAGGAGGCTATTTTAAGCGTTTGGATGCAAACGTAAAAAGTATAACATCAAAGTCTTACCTAATTGATTGCGAACCGGGGGTAACGGTTCTTGGTTCGGGAATGCCATATTAATATTATATCAAAGGAGGATCAATTATGAAAAAAAGTTTAATTATATTTCTTTTAATTTTGGCTATTATAATAGCCCTAATCGTTGTTTATACAATTCAAAAAGGGAATGCTCTAAAAGGGAATAATAATGTACTAGATAAGAATAACCAGGACATAACATATCAATCGTTGGAAGGGACATTAGAAAATGGTAGGCATTATAAGTATTTTGGCACTGCCAAAAATAATTTTGATTTAAAAGAGTACATCAATAGATTAGAACTAAACCATATAACAGATTATAATAAAAAAGAAATTGCAACAACCCCTCAGATGGCAGCGGAAATAGCACAACGCTATTTTGGCTTAGAAGCAACACTAATTGAGAGTGTAGATATAAACGTGTACTATGATACTATAACAGATAATTGGGTATTGATTAAGCGAAATGCTCCTAAAGTGGTCAGTACAGGAGGGAAAAGTATAATAACTATACAACGAAGTGATGGTTTAATGAAAATGTATAGTGATGGTTTAAGGTAAGCGGTACAGCTATGACGCGTTCGGGAATGAAAGCAATACCGATGGAAGTGATGCGAATCCGTTCCGGTATTGCGGGGAGTATTTTGACCGGGAGAGCGGGAGTATTTACCTGCGGGCAAGGTATTATGATCCTAGGCTGGGGCGGTTTGGTGCGGAGGACCCCCATTGGAATGCGGGCAATAGGATTTATGGGGATAATCAATTGGAAACTGTTAATAAAGCAGATTCAAAGACAATATCAGATGTTATCAAGAAGCAGAAAGTAGTAGACCAAAAAGTTAGCGATATAATGGCGAGCCAAGCTATGGCATCGGACAAAAAAATACAGGAAGTAATGCGTTGGCGGTTAGGGCAGTTGACGCAAGCAGAAAAGGATTATATGGATGATGCTTTAAAGAATGACGATAGTATAATTTCCAAAGAAGCTATCATGCAAAGTGGAAATCTGTATGTATATTGTATGGATAATCCATTGAACTATGTAGATCCTAGCGGTTTAGGCGTTGAAAATAAAACATTTATTTTGGTTACTGGCTTTGGTCAACGACTTGCTGTTACAATAGCTTGCTATTATGAATATGATGAAAACGGAAACAAATATTATACTTATGCTGAAATCGGTAACGTAACGGCTTCAGGCTTTGCTCCTTATACCCTTTTTACTGTTTCGAAATCAGCCAGAGTAGATAGTGGAGGTAATATTGATTTTTCAGTTACTTTTGGGCAGACAGTTGGAGTAACAATTAGTGGTCAACCATATGGGCTTTACACAAGAAATTGGAGTGCCTATGGCTCAGTTCAAAAAGATGGGGTTCAGTGGATAGTTGTCAATGATATATAGAGGGAGAGTTATGATGGACACAAATAAAAAGAAGTATAACAATTCGTTGTCTAAATCCTCGTTTATTTTAAGCGTTCTTTCAGTAATAACCATACTGTTACCTTTATTAAGTGTTTTGTTATCTGCCATAGCTGTTGTATGTGGAGTAACTTCTCTATTTCAAAAAGAAAATGGTCATTATGCCATAACTGGAACAATTGTAGGAACTATTGTCTTATTAATTTACTTAGTACAGTTTATACAAATAATTAATTTATCCCCTATTGGAAATTAAAAATAAAAGTGAGATAAGGGGACGTTTCTGTTGTCTCAAAGAGAACAGAAACGTCCCTGCTTCGCTGAGGCATGGGCCAGCGCAATCAGCAAAAACGGAAAAACGACAACAGCGAGCTACACGTACAACGCGACGGGGATCCGCCCGTCCAAGACAGTGGACGGCGTGACGACCCAGCATCTTTTGGACGGGGTGAACGTAGCGGCGGATGTGACAAACGGGCAGGTGACCGCGTACATAAGAGGGCTGTCGCTGATAGCGGTAAGGCGGCCGGACGGAGAGCTGCTGCGCTACGTCACGGACGGGCACGGGGACGTGCGCGCGCTGATGGAGCAGGGCGGGAATGTAGCGAAGCGCTACAGCTATGACGCGTTTGGGAATGAGGTTGGCGCGGCGGGTGATGATGCGAACCCGTTTAGGTATTGCGGGGAGTACTTTGACCGGGAGAGCGGGAGTATTTACCTGCGGGCGAGGTATTATGATCCTAGGTTGGGGCGGTTTGGCAGTGAGGATCCTGCGCGGGATGGGCTGAATTGGTATGTGTATTGTGGGAATAGTCCTATTAAGTTTAAGGATTCTACTGGACTGGCCGCAAGGATCGTGGATTGTAATAAAGTACTCTTTGACTTGCTGCAAGGACTGACGGATGATACATTGTACATGGATGAAAACGGTAAGGTATGGATTGTGGCTACTAACTCCGGCGACAAAACGAATGGTACAGAGCTTGTAAGAAGAATATTATGGAATGAGGATGAAAGCCGTACAATCACAATTGAGATGAATGACGCTGGAAAGAATAGCTTCAATCCTGACACGCTGACTGTATCTTTGGACTTAAATGCTGAAGTTGGTCTAATGGTGTATAACCCAGATGGATCCGGGTCACATAGAGAAAATGCGCCTGATTTTGTCAGAATGTCGCATGAGCTTATTCATGCAGATCATTTCTTGCGTGGTACTTACGAAAAAGGTGGGCCGAAAACGTGGAATAGAGCGGTAAATGAAATGGGAGATCCTGAGGAGATGAAAACCGTAGGTCCAATAGAATGGGAAGAAGACACCGGTAGGCGCAATCGTAGCGCGGTAAACGGAGACGACATTACGGAAAACGATATAAGGTGGGAAAATGGTGTTGTTTTGAGAAGTGGGTATTATTAAATTTTATAGATATTCAAATATAAGGAGGATGTGCCATGAGGCTTAAAAAGAATGTTAAAATTACCATAATCAGTTGCATTTCGCTTATTATGATTATAGCTCTTTTTCTAGGATACTTAGCTACAAGTATATATTATAATGCCGAAATTTTGAGTTGTGAATTGTACGCAGATTATATATATAATACTCCGTACTATTCTTTTAAGATTTACGGTAATGGTAAAATACAGGCTTCAAAATTTATACAGCCTGAAAGATCAGTAACTAATCCTTATATATCTGACCCAGTTACTGGTTTTGCTATAGAAAACAATGGAGAGTGCTATATGTCACTAAGAAAATGTATTTATGTTATGAATTTAATATTGCAATTAAATAGGTTAAAGTTAAGGGATTCTAGAATTGCAGGAACGGTTCCAATGGCCAGAATAAGTTTCGGTGGAAAGTCTTCTATCCAACAGTATAGTTACTTAGATCAACATAGTACAGAAGGAGAAATCTTAACGAAACGCTTAATAGATGCTTTGATTAAAAATTCACCCATAGAAGTGAAGTTATGGTGATATAATGGTCAACCCCGTAAGAGACAAGGGGACGGTTCCATCGTCTTGACAATGAGACAAGGGGACGTTTCTGCTGTCTCAAAGAGAACAGAAACGTCCCTGCTTCTCTGATGCATGGGCTACGCAATCATCAAAGACGGCCAAAGGACGGAAGCAAGCTACACGTACAACGCGGCGGGGATACGCACGTCCAAGACGGTGGACGGAGTGACGACCCAGCATCTTTTGGACGGGGTGAACGTAGCGGCGGATGTGACGGACGGGCAGGTGACGGGATACATAAGAGGGCTGTCGCTGATAGCGGTAAGGCGGCCGGACGGCGGGCTGCTGCGCTATGTCACAGACGGGCACGGGGATGTGCGCGCGCTGATGGAGCAAGGCGGCGGTGTGGCGAAGCGGTACAGCTATGACGCGTTTGGGAATGAGGCAGGCGCGGCGAATGATGACACCAATCCGTTTAGGTATTGCGGGGAGTACACCGATTTTAGCAGTGGCTTGATTTATTTGAAAAATCGCTATTATGCCCCTTCGACGTCACGATTTATTTCGCAAGATACTAATTGGGGGCCCCACAATATGATTTATAGGGATAAGTCAGATAAAAAACAACCCTGTGCCTGATATTAACGCAATTATGCAGAGTTCAAATCTGTACGTTTATGCCTTTGAATAATCCTATCCGCTGGATTGATCCGAGTGGAAAAGCGGTTAACTGATTGGGATAGAAATGTAATGGGCGGTATCCCGGGACGTATAGAGAGAATGCAGTGGATCACTGACAATTGGAATAGCGGAACAAAGGAGCAACAAGAGGCATGGCGAGCGGAAGTAGAAGAATATAGGGCAGCGTATAGAAACGCGTATGAATATACTGATTCCAATGGGATAACAAGATCAACTGTAACCAATGGCGAAATCAAATTTTATAATAATGATATGGAACCATACTTAGGCGTGCGTTTGAGTGATTAGGGGCAATAAAAAACACACTAAAGCTACACTTATAAGAAATGAGGATTGGAAATGAAGAAATTAACAATTATAATAGTTACAGTTTTGTTGATAACATTTTGCGGTTGTTCTGGAGGGTCTGACAATAAACCTAATTTTGATGTTGTAAGTAGCGATGTTGTGCTTGTGAAAAATGACACCGGAGAGTATAGTTTCCTGCTTGCTTGTGAAGTTTCTAATTTAACCAATGGTTCATTGTATTTTAAAGAATCAGATTTTGATATAGTTGATGAAAACGACAATTTAATTGACACTATGCAGTTGGTAAGCGCTTATCCGCCAATAGTTGACTCTAAAAAGACAGCTGTTTATTACGATACAAAAATATCTGATAAAATATTAGATGCAAACATGGAACTAAAAGCTATACCGCATATCGAAACTGAAAAATCGAAGGTTAAATTAACAACATTGCCAACACCCGGAGGAGGAATGGACGGAGTATTCGTTAAAAATCCTGCTAATTCGAGGAAGGAATACGAGAATGTGCAAGTTGCCGTTATATGCAAAAATCCAAACAGTAACGTTACTGGTGTTCTTACGGCAAAAATTAATTCAATAAAACCCGGCGAGGAGGTTGAAGTTAGACCCGAAGGACGGTTGATAGAAAAAAACTTAGATCCAAGGGGCGGTAGCAGATGCAGTTTTTTTGCATATCTTGAACCGTATACCATGGGGAAAACTTTGGCGGGTCAAACAATGCGTGATGTAATAATTGTAGTGCTTTCTCTATTAATTTTGGGATGTGTTGTTTGGCTACAAATTTTTCTTTCAAAGAAAAGAAACAAGTGGCTTGGATTGATACTGCCCTCAATTAACCTTGTCTTTTCATTAACAGCTATTTCCCCATTGTTTCAGGGAATAGTTTTACCCCAATACTATGAAAAATTTGATGAATATGGTGTTCTTATAGAGACAGCAACTATTGAGCCTTCAGGAGGTATATTCTATGCTATTCTTACGGGTTTGCTTATCTATAATATATCGACATTAGTCTTTATGGTGATTTATTGGATTTGCCGGAATAAGCGAAAAAGACAACAGGAAACACATTTTAGATGATATGGCGGAGAGACAAAAGCTGGTGGGATTATGCTTATAGGAATTATCTTAAGGAGGATAGCATGAGGATTCACATCAGAAATGGGGCATTTAAGTTCTAAATATTCCGGATTTGCAAGGCTGTATAATTACGGAGGATGGACATCGACTGATATGCAGCAAGTTAATATGCCTGATTCAAGAAGAATGTACATGAGGCCATAATGGGGAGGCGTAACAAAATATACGACGCAATAAAGGGAGGAATGTTTCGTGAGTACAAAAGTGAAGTGGGCAGTTATTATTGATATAATTGCGCTGCCTGTCATGCTGTTTGTTTTTTTCGGATGCACTGCGCGCCAACAGGCGGACAATTTCGATGGGGGGACACCAGACCCTGCAGCACAATATGAAATTGTTGGTGACCTTGGGGAAGGCATACGAAAAATTAAACAAGAGCAAGATTATAAATTTGGGATGATTAACGCGGCAGGGAAAGTTATCGTTGCTCCATGCTATGATTTCATGAACGATAGCTTCACTGAGGGCTTGATTGGAGTAAAGAGTTTCGATAAGTGGGGGGCCATTGATAAAGAAGGTAAAGTTGTTATTCCGGTTAAATATTTTGAGTATCAACAGGTTTTGTGTTTTGAGGATGGTTTGGCGGCGGTTATCATGGGGACAGAACGATTTGATCCCCAAGGGAAATGGGTATATATCAACAAGAATGATGAAGTTGTTCTTGATATTCCCGGTCTGAGCAGAGCAGAGCCATTTAGCGAAGGAAGAGCATTTGTTAAAACGAAAGAATCAGGGAAATGGGGCATTATTGATACAAAAGGGAACTTTATTGTTGAACCGATTTTTGAAGTTGCTGCATCTTTTTCAGAGGGCTTAGCTGCTGTGATGGCAGACAACAAGTATGGATACGTTGATTTAAATGGCAATGTAGTGATTCCATATCAATACGATACGGCCTGGGATTTCGAGAACAAAAAGGCTAAAGTTGAAAAAGATGGAAAACAGTACTACATTGATAAGCGAGGTAAGGTCTTGAAAAGCATTACGGAATAAAGAACCAAGGGGGCGATTCTATCGGTTGCCGCTGTCGCGTATGAAGAAGACGATGAGCCCGTTTGCGCACAGTACGAAAAAGCTGCGGCATGGCACCGCAGCTTTTTCGTTGGAATAGGTGAAGGTTTTTATTACTCTTCTTCCCCGTCACATCTGAGGCTTTGATAGGAAAATCTTTCGTCATCGCAGAACCTTGTGGGCGGGAAGAATTCGTCTACCGGGAAAGCGATCCGCTCAAACAGCTCGCATGGGTTGTCGTCTGTCGAGGCGATACATTCCTTCTCCGGGATACAGAAATCGTATACGGGGATCAGGAGCTGTACGCTGCGCTCCAGCTTAACGATGGAGAACACGCCTATCGTTACATATACCCGCTTTCTGTCGCCGCCGAAGATGAGGTGGTCGTCAAACACAGCGCAGATGTCTTCCGGAACCGCGCTTAAGTCTGTTCCGTCACAGCAGCAGCAACACTTGTCGTCGACGTCCACCACCTTGCACGACAGGGCGATTGGCTCAACCACTTCTACCACCGCTTTGGGCATATTGGTCTTTTTCCAGCTCTGAGGATCAAGGGAGTCGCATTTATATTTGGAGCCAAATATCTTTGCGCTGCCCTCCGAGCCAAACAGGATCACCTTTTTGTCGAATGTTGCAAGCCCGTAAACGGGGCAGGGGCGACCTACGCCCGTAAAGGCGTCCAGCGTGATCTTGAAGAAGAACTTCAGGTCAACGCTGTAGAAGCCGCGGTTGAACGGCACCGATTCGATATCGGAATACACCCAGATTACCTCTGCCTTGCGGATTTTGACGTTGATGGCGCAGTCTATTACTTCCTGGCCGCACGGCGTCAGATAGACGCGCAGATCTTCGAGGCAGTCCTTGTCTCGGCATTGGTCGTAGATTTTGTCGGTATGTATACACACAGCTTCGCTGAAGCCGCCAGACTGTTCGCCGTCACAGACGAAGTCAGGTGTAACTTTGTCACTCATATTATTGTCCTCCTATTATAAAAATTTTGAGTTCACCTCTGATATATCATATGTAAAAGCGTTTTTTATGTGACTTTGAAATTGGATTATGTACAAAATATACGAAAAAATTTTTATAAGCGTGCCGCAACCGCAGCCACAGATTTTTTGTATTTTTTACCGTATAACGTATCATACTGATTTCAATTTAAAATATAGATAAAAACTTGTCTTTTTCCCGCCATGCTTTGTTGTCGCCGGCGGAAATACACCAAGTATTCCCGCCGGCTGCCGCCTTGCCTGACGGAAAAAATCCCGCGTTTTTATTGCTATATTTCAAAATCAAATCAGTATAAAACGGTTGGCATTGTAAGCTTATCCACATAAAACCAGAGACGCCGGGCGGACAAAATATAGGCTTTGCACAAATTAATCGTCGCAAATGTAATATATTTTGGAGATAGTTTAAAATTTTTACTTGACAAGTGGGATAAAATTTCCTATAATTAGTCGTAAGTGATGATTATGTCAAATGATGGGAAGGAGGCATACCCGTTTGGTTTTCGCACAAAAAAAAGACTGCGTGTATGCTCTCTTGTCCGATGAAGATGTGGTGTTGCTTGCGCAGCAAGGCGATACCGCAGCGTTGGAATATATTTTTGAGAAATATAAGACCTTGGTGCGTGCGCGTGCGCGCTCATACTACCTGATAGGGGCCGACAAGGAAGATATCGTTCAGGAGGGTATGATCGGACTGTATAAAGCTGTTCGCGATTTCAGTGCGGACAAGCTTTCCGGGTTTTCCGTCTTTGCCGATTTGTGTGCCACGCGTCAAATCGTGACGGCGATCAAAACCGCTACCCGTCAGAAGCATATCCCGCTCAATACATACGTTTCGCTCAACAAGCCGGTCTATGACGAGGAATCGGAGCGTACGCTTTATGACGTTGTGTCCGAAGGCGATACTTCCGATCCGGAACAGATCGTTATCAATGAGGAATCTTATGTTCAGATACGGGGCAAAATAGGACGCTGCCTCAGTGACTACGAATGGAAGGTTCTTTCCTCTTATCTTCAGGGCAGAAGCTATCAGGAAATCTCTGCCGATCTTAAAAGACCTGTCAAGTCTATCGATAACGCACTCCAGCGCATCAAGCGCAAACTGGAGCTTCAGCTTAAATAGATACCACCCATGAACATACGTTGCGAAGAAGTATGCGGCAAAGCATTTGTATAGACTCATCATGATCAGCCAGGTAAGCAACGCGTAAGCGTATTATATTACTCTGCATAGCTTAAGAGAAGAGCGACGCCGTGCGCCTTTTTAGGACTGCGGCGAGGGTGGCGGCTGAGAACCGCCTGTGGGGGTATCAATCTATTAAAGTGAGGGGATTTCCTAATGTACCAGGACAGAACTTTGACATGCAAAGACTGCGGCAACGAATTTATATTCACCGCGGGCGAACAGGAGTTCTATGCAGAAAAAGGCTTTGAGAACGAACCGACACGCTGTAAGGATTGCAGGGTGGCAAGAAAAACAGCGATCCGCCAGTCGCGTGAGATGCACGAGGTTGTGTGCGACGATTGCGGCGCTACTACCCAGGTCCCGTTTAAGCCTAAGAACGACAGGCCGGTATATTGCAGCGAGTGTTTTGAGAAGCATAGATAATCTTCTGCGTTTGCGCGGATTTGGGGCCAACAGCAATGCACTATGTCTTGCGGCATAGTGCATTTTATTGGTATATACAGTATCTAGTCAAACCACCCTGAAACGATCCGGTCTTTGCGGCCTTTTTTTCGCCTGCCGCTTTCTTTTTTGAATTAAATAACAGCGGTTATTGGCTTTCAAAAAGGAAACAACGAACGAAAAAATTCCTGCAAGTTTTCGGACCATTTTAACGTGGTACGACTACAATCCGGGTTTGAACGGCGTTACGGCCATATGCGCAAGCAGCGCAGGGCGGCCGCCAAACCGGCGGGCGGAGCGGATCGGCATGTATAAAGAGATTTCAAGCGTTTCCAATCAAACGTATAAAAAAATAAAAGCCCTGCAGACAAAAAAAGGCCGCGCGCAGTTTTCAGCGTTTGCGGCGGAGGGCATAAAATCGGTATGCGATGCGTTGGCGGCAAAGGCCCCGGTTTTATGCATCGCGGTCAGTGAGGCTTTTCGTGCTTGCAACCCGCAGCTTATGGCATATTTTTCGCAGCAGGTATCCGGCATTTATGTTGTCAGCGACAAAATTTTTGGCGGGCTGTGTGACGCACAGGCGCCACAGGGTGTACTGTGTACGGTGGCCATCGGCCCTGTGGGAGCGCCTGCGGATATCATAGATAAAAGACGCGGGCTTTGGGTATACTGCGACCGGATTTCCGATCCGGGCAATGCGGGAACCGTGGTGCGGACGGCGGATGCCGCGGGAGCCGGCGGCGTTATTTTTTCGCAGGGCTGTGCCGACATATACAGCCCTAAGGCTGTCCGCTCGGCTATGGGCTCGCTGTGCCATATCCCTGTCCTGACCGAGTGTGGGGCCGAGGTCTTGGCGGCGTTTGGCGAAAAAGGCTTTCGCGTGGCCGCAGGCGCTTTGTCGGATCAAGCGTCCGACTACCGCAAGGCGGATCTGCGGGGGGACATGGTCATTGTTATAGGCAGCGAGGCAAACGGCGTTTCGGATGAGGTTATGGGCCGGTGTGACTGCGCGGTGAAGATACCCATTTTGGGAAGCGCAGAGTCGCTTAACGCATCCGTGGCGGCGGGGATACTCATTTATGAATGGGTGCGCAACCAAACGGCACCGCATTGAACGGCAAACATCAGGCAATTACTATCTCCGGCTTACAGCCGGTTTTTTTGCGCAAAAAAACCAAACCGTCTTTTTGCGGTTTGGCTCAGGCTGCGAAAAGATAAAGTTTTGGTCCACCTTTTGAAAAAGGCGGCACGGTTGTGGGCAGCGCCCCAAGGTTTAAAAAAGCTGCTGCAGCAACGCAGGAAAGGGAGCAAAAACCTTATCGCCATTTTAGCGGGAGAACAGTGTCAGGCACTGCCCGCCATCTTCTGCATTCTGATGTCACAGCCCAAAAATTTGAGGATGACAAAATGCTCAAGCATGCGCGAATGCAGGCGTTCGGAATACAGGCCGGCAAGCTCGCCTATAGACAGGTTGGTGCTTATGATCATCTTTTTTTTGTCCAGCAGGCGGCTGTTTAAAAGCTCAAACAAAAAGGAGACGCTGTAGGCGCTTACGGCTTCTGTGCCCAGATCGTCGATGATAAGCAGATCACAGCTGTGCAGGCTGCCAAGATAAGGCCTTGCCGCCTCCGGGCTTATGCGGCCGAAGGAATAGTCCAGATACAGTGAAAACAGTCTGGCGGCGCTTTCATAGACGACAGTGTGTCCGCATTTTATCAGTTCCGCTGCGATCGCGCTTGATAAAAACGTTTTTCCAAGTCCTGCGCCTCCGGTAAACAAAAGGCTTTGGCCGCAAGCGTCGAAGTCATCTACAAAGCTTTTGCAGATGGCATAAATATTTTTTATCCGCTCAAGAGGACAGACCCCTTCATTTTCATCTGCCCCCGCGCTGTAGAAGGAAAAATCAAAGCTTTCAAAGGTCTGGCCGGAAAGCAGGGAGCCGAGCCCGGAGGTGCGCGCATACGCATCGGCAAGCAGCTTTTCCAAGCACGCGCATCTTTTGTTTTCTATATATCCTGTATCGCTGCAAAGCGGGCAGGCAAACCGCATGTCGGTATAGTCCGCAGGCAAATCGCATTTGGTCAGCGCTTCGGCCCGCAAGCCGGTCAGCGTTTTTATCTGCTCCGCCAGCTGTTCCACTACCTTTTTTTGATCGCCGGGCTGCGAAAGAATGATACGCGAAGCGGCAATGCCCGCACGGCTCAGCTCCTCGTCGATCTGCGCCAGCCCCGGGCAGGCGGCGTAGGCCTCCTTGAGGCGCTGCGCCCGGCGATAGTGCGCTTGCTGGCGCAGCTGCTCAAGCCGGGCGGCTGCCTTGTCAAAAATCTCACGTTGATAGGCCATGTTACTGATCCTTTCTCAGCATATTTTTCATTTTCTGCTCCGCCATCTGTTCTATCTTGCGGTAGTCGTATCTGCCAGAGTGGTAGATTTCGGGCTTGCCTTTGCCCGGCGCGGCGGGCACTTTTTTGGCGCCGCTAAAGCTTTTGATGGTCTGTGCGGCGGCCTCGGGCGTTTTGACGCCGTCCTTGTGCCACCCTTCCAATACCTTGTTCATGTAGGCGAACGAGAGCTTGCCGGTCTGGCGCACACAGTAGTCAAAGGCAAAGGCCACCAGATCGGGGGAGGCTTTAAGCACATCATACCAAAAGTCGATACTGCGCTGTTCGGAGGGCGTGAAGCTGCGCCCCTCTATTCCTAAAACCCGTTTGATCTGATAGGCGTATTTGGTGCGCTTGTTCTGCATCTTTATAAAGGCGTCGGCCGCGCCCGGCGAGTCGATCCCCATCTGGTGCCACGAGATGGCGACCTTTTCAATGTAGCGCATGTCCTTTTTGCCCATATCCGCACAGTATTCCAAAAGCATGAGTATGACTTCGGGCGACAGGCCGAGCCAGTCATAGAAGCTGTAGAGGGTAGAGATCGCACTGCTTGACAGCATACGCCCCAGGATGCTCTGCGCCAGCGAAAACATCTGTGAGAGCGCCGCGTTTTTTTCTATGTAAAACGAGATTTCAGCAGGGGGGTAGGACGGCGGGGTATCGGACTGCAGGAGCGGCGACCGTTTCGGCGCCTGCGGCTGTTCTTTGTCCGGCGCAGCGCCAAAGCTTGCCCCGCCGTCGGGCGTGACATGCAGAAGCCCCCGCTGTGACCAGTATGCAAGCGCGGCATCCACCTCGCTGCGCTTTGCGCAAAGCTCGCCTGCCACACTCTCGGCGGATACAGCGCCATGGTTTGCCGCGGCCAAAGCCAGCGCGCACAGATAAATCCTGATAAATTCTGCGTTGGTTTCACCGTAAAGGCTGCCGGCAATACTTTTTGGCAGTAGCAGATATTCGGTATCGTCAAGTGTGATCTTGAGCTTTGGCATCTAAAACCGCTCCTCTTTTCTACGGGCATGAAAATACTGTATCAACAGCGCAAGCGGCAAATGGGCTCCGCTCACACCGATACAATAAATGCATAAAATAAAGCCGGAAGGCTTTATGCCTTGATTGCATTTATTATATCACACAGGTGTGGTCTTTTTAAC
Source organism: Firmicutes bacterium ADurb.Bin193 (assembly GCA_002070105.1). Taxonomy (GTDB): domain Bacteria; phylum Bacillota; class Clostridia; order Monoglobales; family Firm-18; genus MWCQ01. The sequence goes on from MWCQ01000011.1 coordinate 37,912, forward strand.
AATAAAAATATAAATTTTTTATTTGATTTTTTGAATGTAGTGTGTTATAATGTTTTCCGTTGCAAAACACATGGCTACCGGCCTGTGTTTTTGTTCGCGGTAAGATATGTGCCTGTAGCTCAGCTGGATAGAGTGTTTGGCTACGAACCAAAAGGTCGGGGGTTCGAATCCCTCCAGGCACGCCAAAACAAAAAGAGACCCCGCAGGGGTTTCTTTTTGTTTTGGGGCTTGATATAGGAAGGGATTTGAAGGGAGCCCCCCGCTGCCGGTGGCAGGGGGAGGAGGGCGACCCGGCCCAAAGGGGAACCTTTTCAGGCACATAAGGGCAAACTTTACTTCATATTAGCGAAGCGAATACTTCATTACGAAGTAACTTCATTTCACACAAAGTACGATACTTGATAAAATTTGACAAAATACAATGATTGTGCTATATTGCAAATGGCGATTATTAAGTGTGGATATAATAAATAATTTATAAGGGGAGGTTTTTTTATGCCGGACTACAAAGCGATGTATTACCATTTAGCGGGGCAAATGTCAATTGCCATTGAAGTATTAGAGGGGCTTGTTGCCATTACGGAAAGACTCAAAAAGGCGCAGCAGACTACGGAGAGTATGTTCATTAACTGCGACGAAGACGATTCAGCCGGCAATCCCAAAGAAACGGTATAGTACCATTTGTTTTTTTGTTTTCTACTAAAAAAATCTTGTATCTTTTGTACAATATAAAATTACTGTAGAAGTAATATTACCCGTAATCCATTTATAAAAATCACTTTTACTGTTAATGTATTACCATAGGAGTGATCATAATGGTAAGATTAAAGCTTTCGGAGCTGTTGGGTAAACATAAAATGAATCAGAAGACCTTGTCTCAAATAACAGGCATTCGTCCGGCTACAATATCAAAAATGTATTATGAGGAAATTAAAAGGATTGAAATGAATCAAATAAATCATTTATGCAAGGCGTTTGATTGCCAAATAAGCGACTTGTTTGAGTATATTCCGGACGAGCATTAAAGAATCCGTAAGTGGTGAGGGTATCACTATACAACATAACTTCGTGTCTGTCCCGTCAGTGTCAGACACAATAATAAAGGCCCCGCCAAGGGCTTGTTTTGCGATAATTCCTTTAGAGGGAAAACCATAAAGAAAGGCCTGATATCTTTCGATATCAGGCCTTTCTTATTTTTATAAATTTGTGTGTCTTTAAAAAATATGCCATGCCTGAGAGCTGCAATGCCGCTGCATCTTCTGTTGTCAGAAATGGTACGGCCATATGCTATCTTAAATAAAACATAATTTCCACCTGGTTTTCGCCCGTTCTTTTCATGACCCGGTAGCCCGATTCGGCTGCTGTTGCAACGCCCTGCGCGTTTGGCATACAGTACCCGCCGGGGACGCAGGTGCCGTCGTCCCGCACCAAGAGCTTGCCGAGCAGCCCCACGCAAACCCATTCGGGCCGCTTTGCCCGCGGGACGTATTCCCTTTGCGGGTCCCACTCGGGATTTAGCATGGGCTGTGTCTCGGTGTGTGCGGGTATGATGATCTCGCCGTCCTCGCCGCGTTCTTCGGGAATTTCCACCTCATGGCAGCGTATAACGCCCCATTCGTCGGTGAGATATTTGTCTTTCCAGCGAAGCGCGCCGGCATTTCCCACAATTCCGGAAGCGGCGGTGGACACGCCTAAGATATAATCGTCCGATTCCGTGGCCTTTCTGATTTTTTCACCGCCGTCAAGGGTGACAAAATACCCGGGCTCGATGGGACTGCCCGAAGCGGTCTCAAACATTTCGGCATAATCGGCTCCGCCGGCGTTCCATGCTACGTCGATATAGGCGTTGCCGTCTTGCAGAATTTTAGCGGCAAGGCCGCGGTTGCTGTTGTCGGTACCGTTTGCCAGGAACCAGGAATAATTCGTGTCCGCGTCGCCGTAGTTTCCCATGATGTGTGCGCCGACATGCTGGTTCGTGTTCGTATAATGACCCTCTGCATGGGAATAGTTGTCCGAAGCCTTGGAGTAGGCGCCTTCCGCATGGGAAGCGGTGCCTGAAGCCGTGGTTCGATAACCCTCCGCATGAGAATAGGTGCCCGAAGACGTGGTATTGTTACCTTCTGCATGGGAAAAGAGTCCTGAAGCCGCAGTACCCCAGCCTTCCGCATGGGCAGAATTGCGCGAAGCTATGGAGTAGGCGCCTTCCGCATGGGTAAAGCTGCTTGAAGACGTGGTTAGATAACCCTCCGCATGGGCCCCCCAATTTGAAGCTGTGGTACTGTCACCTTCCGCGTGGGAATAGCGCCCCGAAGCCGTGGTATTAATGCCCAGCGCCGTCGCGTATTGCCCCATGGTGTAGTCGTCTCTGGCGCCGATGCTCCTGACCGCGCCTGTATTGTTTCCGTCAACGAGGTTATCCAGTGTGTTTTGAGCATGCCTTGTCACAAGGAGCGAAGCCTTAACCGGCACGTCTCTGGAATAGGACACAGCCCGCCTGCTGCAATTGACCAGCGAGATTGAAGCAGGGGGAGTATCCACATCAAAAACCGCGAATCCCGAAACCTGGCCGATTTTTTGCGGCAAATTGCCTATGACAGGCTTTTCGGCGCCGCCGGACAGCGCGAATACCGCTTCATCCGCGCAGGAACAGCCCGTTGCCACCCACCAGTCAAACACATACCGGCCCGGCTGGCCAATGGTGATGACGCCCGTCTCGCTGTCATAGGCGATATCGCCGGACGAAAATACGGCCGATTCAAAAACCACATTGCCGCCCGGCGCGACACAGCCGGGCGACAGCCGCTCGATCTGTAAAGAAATATTCTCCATAAAGACACCTCTCAAAAATTATAGTGAAATATGCCGCATGTCCGCCATCCTTGAGGATATTGCAGCTGTGGCAAGGCGGAGGCAAATTGTGATAACAGGCATAGTATCACTTATAATAATATATGCTTTGGGAGGTGTGTCCGTGCTGTATCGGAATAAGGCGCGCATGCCGCGCATAATCTCATAGCCTGTAGCAGTCAATGAAAGCCTGAGATTAACCTCTCAAAATAATTGCCATATAATGTGGTATAAACAGAATTATAGTGAAGGAGAATGTTAATGTATAATAATCAATTTTGTCCCCCGATTTATCGAAATGCAACAACGCAAATTCCGATCTCACTGTCCAAATCCCTTCAGGGCAAATATTTCGCAGGGTTGAGCCGCGAAGAATTTGGCGCGGGCAAATATGCATGGGCCGGCCTTTTTAATCCCAGCTGTTCGGGAGTATTGCTTTTCGTAAACGTTTTTACGGTAGGTAATGTTACCGAAATTCCTTTTTCTTTTCAGGTTTGGCTGAATGCGACAGCTTCGGGAACAGGGAAGCTAACTGATATGCAAAGTTCCGTAAACACGGCAATACGGCCTGTTCCAAAACCGAAGGTCCAGTTTTTATATGCAGACAACGCCAGCGCGGAGCCCACGGGTGGAACGTTGATATTCGGGCGGCGCTGTCCTGCTGAAACAACAATCGTATCCGAAGAGGACGGAAAATTCATTTGCCCGCCGGGAGGGAATTTCCTGATAAATTGTCTGCCCCCGGAAACAAGCGACGAAAAAATATTGGGCCGGATTGCATTTGGCTGGTGGGAAGAGTCTTGTAAATAGTGTCTGCTGCGGCGTGGCCACGGCGCTGTTTGATGTCCTGCTGAATGAGGTCTTTGCAAATAGGGAATTACGCTATTTTGGCGTAATTCCTGAGTTTTAAAAAAGTTTACTTTGAAAAGGTGAGCGCAGCGAACATTTGTTGCCGAAGGCAACTTTTTTATAAAATAATTTAGAAGGTATTTGGCTACTTTGTCAATTGAAATTGATTAAAAACTGTGATATAAGTAAAATATATGTGCATATTATCATTCCGATTTGATTCGTTAATGGCTAACAGTTATTGTGGGGAGAGCAAGGTATGGATGGCGAAAAAACTGTCAGGCTTATTTCTAACGCGATATATGCCATTGGTTCAGCTGTCGTTTTAGCTTTAAGTATCATCAGTCTCTTGGGCGCAAACGAAGCTGTCTTTCCCATGGCCATGATTCCCTTCACTTATAAAGAGCTGGCGTTCATATGGCTTGCTTTTGGAACTGTCCCGATGCTTTTGGCCTGCATGGCGGTCTATAAGTTTAATGATTTAAAAAACAGCCCGCACAAAAAGCGATATTTTATTTTCACATTCCTGCCGGGATTTATTTGCTCCGCTTGCGCACTGTTTGTGATTGGCGTGATCATCGCCGGATATATCAATTCTTTTATATTTAATTGAGGCCGATATTGTCTGCCGCAACAATGAGCGGATTTGTTAAGGGTTGATAAGCAAATAAAAACAGGGATAGAATAAAAGCAGGAGAAAGACCGCCCGGACATATCCGTTACAGTCTTGCTTTTGGCAATAAAACAAAAAAGTGGGGAGAGATCTATATGGCTGCTTTTGAAAAGATATGTTCGGGAATCACGGGCCTTGACAGTGTGCTGGATTATATACGTCTTGGTGATAATGTGGTATGGCAGGTTTCTTCTTTGGATGAATACAGATTTTTTACAGAGCCGTTTGCACGGCAGGCAGCAGCGGACAACCGGAACCTGATTTATATTCGTTTTGCCGGACATGAACCTGTTTTGCAGGAGACCGCGGGCGTAAAAATCTATCAGATCGATGCGGCTGCGGGATTTGAAAGCTTTACGGTCTCGGTCCACAACATTATTACAAAAGAAGGCAGGGGCGCTTTTTATATTTTCGACTCGCTTTCGGATCTCCAGACGGCCTGGTCGACCGATTTGATGATGGGCAACTTTTTTTGCGTGACCTGCCCGTATCTGTTTAAGCTTGATACGGTTGCGTATTTCCCCGTCCTGCGGACGCATCACGGGTTTGAGACGCTTGCCAGGATACGTGAAACGACCCAGCTTTTTTTAGATGCGTATTCCGACGGAAGGACGCGGTATCTTCACCCTATCAAGGTTTGGAACCGTTACTCGCCTGAAATGTTTTTGCCTTACCGTATTGGGGAGGACGGCACATTTTCAGCATTGACAAACGGTATTGACGTAAGTAAGTTTTACGCGCTCCTAAACACCAAAAGCACCTTTCAGGACGGGCAGAATCTTGACAGTTATGAACGTTTTTTCCAATCCGCCAAAGACAGTTTCTTAAGCGGCGGCTTTGATGAAGCTACGGCAAAAAAAATCGTTTCCAGCATGATGACGCATGACGCCAAAATGACAGCGCTTATTTTAGACCACTTTGAGCCGGAAGACTATTTTTTTATCAAAGACCGCATGGTCGGCACAGGCACCATAGGCGGCAAGGCGTGCGGAATGCTGCTGGCAAGAAAGCTTTTGGACAAATTCCTGACACAGTACCGCGACCAATTAGAACCGCATGATTCCTTTTTCATCGGAACCGACGTGTTTTATTCCTATATGGTGGACAATGACTGCTGGAGCCTCAGAATTGAACAAAAAAGTGAGCAAGGGTACTTTGCCGCCGGTGAAAGGCTGAAGGAACATATCAAAAAGGGCAGCTTTTCCGAGCGGGTAAGGAGCCAGTTTAGGCGTATGCTTGAATATTTCGGACAAAGTCCCGTTATCGTCCGTTCCAGCAGTTTTCTTGAAGACGGTTTTGGCAGTGCGTTCGCGGGAAAGTACGAGTCGGTTTTTTGTGTCAATGCCGCATCGCTTGAGGAGAGGCTTGAAAACTTTGAGAATGCTATCAAAACCGTTTATGCCAGCATAATGGATAAGTCCGCCCTTGAATACCGGAGAAGCAGGTCGCTGAGCCAAAGTGATGAGCAGATGGCTGTCTTGGTCCAGCGTGTTTCAGGTACTAAATTTGGCGATTATTTCATGCCATGCGCTGCCGGCACCGGCTTTTCCTACAGTGTTTACAGATGGAGCGATGATTTGGATCAGGCAGCGGGAATGCTCCGCTTAGTTGCGGGTATGGGCACAAGGGCGGTGGACAGGACGGATGACGACTACCCGCGTTTGGTAAATCTTGATAAGCCCGACCGTACCACGTTTACAAGTATAGAACAAAGACACCGTTTTTCGCAAAGAAAGCTGGATGTTATAGAACTTTCCCAAAACACCATTGGTGAAAAAAGCGTATATGAGCTTTTGCCCAAGTTACCGGAATGGTATAAAAATCTTATAGCGGAGCACGACAGTCAGGCGGAAATCCAATTGCGTGAGCGCGGCAGAGCGGGTGAGGTGCTTTTTGTATCCTGTGACGGTCTTGTTAAAAAATCAGATTTTATCACTATGATGAAAGATATCTTAAAAGTGCTTGAAAAGCAGTATGGCGTGCCGGTTGATATTGAATACACCGTTAATTTTAATCAGGATGGCAATTTCGTCGTAAACCTCCTGCAGTGCCGGCCCCTGTCCCTGTGGAAGGCTTCTGAGTCTGTTGTGCTGCCGGCGCTCAAAGAGGCGGATACCCTGTTTAAGGTCAAAAGCTCTTTTATGGGCAATACGGCCCAAAGAAAGATCGACTGTGTTGTGTGGGTGGATTCGGAAAAATACTACCAATATCTCTATGCAAAAAAAAGCCAGGTTGTGCTTGCTATCGATAAAATAAATACCCACTATAAAAACACAGGCCGAACGCTTTTGCTTGCGGTACCGGGCAGGATCGGAACGTCTTCGCCGGAGCTCGGCGTGCCCGTCCGCTTTGCCAACATTTCGGCTTTTGGCGTGATATGCGAGTATTCTGACGGCGCAAACGGATACATGCCTGAGCTTTCCTATGGAAGCCACATGTTTCAGGTTCTAGTGGGAGCAATCCCGTGGAGGTTCAAGTCCTCTTAGCCGCACCAATGATAAAACCCTTGATATTACTGGCTTACAGTGATGTTGAGGGTTTTTATTTTTCACTAATTCCCTGATTTTTCGCATATTTTTCTAACACGTCTTCTAACACTTTATGACACTTGTACTGAATCAATGGCTTTTGCGATATCTTCACCCATTGTAACCTTTGCTTTATACTCTATATGGGTATATAAATTTGCAGTAGTTGTGATATCACTATGCCCCAGCCATTCTTGAATCTTTTTAATATCATAGCCAATTGAACTTAGCATACTCGCACAGCTATGTCTCAAATCGTGGAAGCGTATGATTGGCAAATTATTATCTTCTAACACCTTTTTAAATATCCTTGAAATATAATCAGGCTTTAAAGGCTTGCCATTATCCCATTTGCAGACAAAATCATTTCTAACATAGCTGGTGCCTTGTAATAACATAAGTTCGCTCTGCTTAGCTTTTAACTTCTTCAAATAACACTCGACTTCTGGTATTAAGGGCAATGTTCTGTTACTGCTCAAATTTTTTGTTCGTTCTTTTTCTAGTATGGTTTTCATTGCGGTCACTGTTGTGCTAATAGTGATTGATTTGTTTTGGAAGTCTATTGCACTCCACTTTAGACCTAGAATTTCTGAACGCCTAAGACCATAATATGCGGTCAAAAAGATTGCTGGTTCTATAATGCTACCTTTAGATTTTTCAAGTAAAGTATTTATTTGATTTGCAGTATAGAACTTTGCATTAAATTTATTGATCTTAGGTAGCTTGACCCTGTCGGCAACATTATAAGGAATAATATTTTGTAACAGGGCATCCTGTAAACTCTTTCTAATATTCGCATGATGGTGTTTTATTGTGTTAGGGGATAGCCCTTCTTTTAGTTTCAAAGTATAATACTTTTGAATATGTATTGGTTCTAGATCCTGCAATAACACCTTTTGCTTCTTGAAATAGGGTATTATATGCTTGTCAATTGTATACTGGTAACTTTCCCAAGTGTTAGGCTCAATATTGAATTTCATTCCTTCTAACCAAGCCAAGATATAATCACTAAAAAATATTGGTTTATCAGCTACCACCTTTTTATCATCATACTCTTGCAGAATATCCCTCAACGCCTTATTTGCTAACCTTTTATTGTTGCCATTTGATTCAATGCCTGTATCAACCCACTTTTGTTTCCTCTTACCAGCATTATCTTTTAAATTTAATACGGCATAATATTTACCGTTTTTGACTTGCAAAGAGCCAGATGTCATGTATTTACAATCTCCTTTCGGTATGACAAATAGCCCGTTATTGTAATGGTCTAATTATACAATAACGGGCTAATGTTTTCAATTTTATATTCTATCAAGCACTCATTTGTGTGTTATTAAGTATGTACTCTATCAAATAAGCCTTAGGTATACGCCATTTACCAGCTATCATTAAGGCTTTTAAACTTCCGCTATTCAACAGATCATAGCATGTATTTCTACCTATGCCTAGTGCCTCTTGTAGCTGCTTTATAGTAAGTACGTCAGGGAAGTTTTGAAAAATGTTTAAATTATCTATAATAATCGCTCCTTTATATTAGATTTTAATTATGCAACTAAAAAGACACCCAGCAAAAAGGTGTCTTTAACTAAATTGTTTCAGTATTATACCGTTATACCATGTAATATAATATTTAATTTGAACTTTTTTCAATTCTTTTTAAATATAAATCAAATTGAGGAACAGTAAAGTCTACTTCTCCATAAGATGGTGAATAAATTAATCCTTTAATAATTAAATTGTTTCTAAATAAAGATATCTTTTTTGGAGTTGTATTCATATAATTAGCCACTTGTGAAGTAAGACAAGGATACTTAACACATTTTTCCATTGCAAATAAAAATTCCTTTTCTTTTTGTGTTGTGCGACTGTATCTTGCATTAAAAAAACTATTATCTAATTTTGATAGATATACTGGATAAGATTTATCAACACCATCAATATTAATCTGATTATTTGTTATATAATCCCACACACATTGTCCATACTCTTGAATAAAATAAGGATAACCACCAGTTCTTTCAATTATAGTATTTACTGCTTCTTTTGTATATGTTATATTATTAGTCTTAGCCGGTTCAATTAAAGCAGATATTGCAGATTCTCCTTCAAGCGAGTCTATTGGTTGAAAATTAAATAATCGTTCAGAATATGATTTTGCCTCGCCGGATATTCGAAGTATTGTGGGTAAACCTGCGCCTATAATTATTATTGGTAATTGTAGTTGGTTTGTTCGATGTACAGAACGAATTAGTGCATTTAATTCTTCGTTTTGTAAATCTTGTATTTCATCTAAAAAAATACATATACATTTATTATTATTCTTTGCTAAATTTCCTACAGCAATAAACAAATCCGTAAGATCATTTGAAAAATCTCCGGTGTCTGCGATTCCTTGTACGTTATCTCCATTTAAACCTAATGCAATAGTCATATCATTCGGGTTATATGTTATTGTAAACTGTCTAAGCACTCCAAATGCTTTATTTAATAAATCTTTTGTTACTGATAATATACTCATTCTATTAATGATCTTTTTAAGAACAATTGTAATTTCTTTTGATAATTTAGCTGTTTTTTCACATTCTATATGTTCATAAAAAATATCTGGATGAGTAAGCAGTGACTCTATTTTATTCAATAAAACAGTTTTTCCAACACCTCTTACTCCATAATAAATAGTGTGGCAAGCCATAGAACCATTTAATATTTCTATTATAGAATTTGTTGCTTTTTCAATTGTATTATCTCTTCCTGCTAAAAATGAGGGAGGAGTACCTGCACCTGGAGTATATGGATTACTTAACATAATATTACCCCCTTTGTTAATTATTATATTAAGTTTATCATCAATATAAGTTTTAATCAATATCACCTCATAATTTTTCTTATTACAACACACCCTGTTTCAACACTTTATTAAATATGTCTTTTCCGCTATTCTTTTAGCTCAAATCATCAACATATCTCAACATATACCCAATAGAAAAGAGTGAGCGAATAATAAATCCACCCACTCCATCAAATTTTACTCTTTAATAAGTATACTTCTTGTTCGCATTGGTAAAACTGTTTCTTCAAAAACTTCTTTTTACTTACTCATAAATGGCAACACAACATGTTCATATTCTGCTCTCGTCATATACGGAAACTCACTATAATCAGGAAACAATGAGAGAGTCTTAGAATAAATAACCAGCCCATATTTTATTTTTATTTCTTCCGTAGTAAGCCCTTTGACATCTGATTCTTGTAAGTTTAGCTTCCCTATAATCTGATCACGTTGCATATCGCTAATCTCTGAACTTTGCAATGTGAACCACTGAGTAGCATCATTCCCGCCTTGCCACGATAAAATATAATTATTTTTAGAACAAATTCTATCTACACCAAGAATATTAATATATTCTTTTCCATTAATCGTGATAAATAAATCTTTATTTGTATCTTCCTCCATCATTTTTTTCTCCTTCCCTATCTCGACTTGTTGCTTTTCGGTATTCCAATTAACACTAACACCTAAAACATCACCCATTGCGCGTAGTGGCAAATACGTTCTGTCGTTTATTGTAACGGCGGGCATATCCAAATTTACGGTTTTGCCGTCCACCAAAACAGGAAAACTTGCCAACTCCGCCATATAAGTCTGTATCTCGTCTGCATACGATATTGTTGCCGTCACAAGTATGCCAATGATTATTCCTAGAATTAATTGTTTGTATTTTGTCATGATATATTATCCATCCTTTTCTCATTCTCTATTAACAATATACCACATATGTAAAAAAATATCAAATGCTTACGCAAATTTAGCTACAGGGGCATTATTTCCCCATACAATTTCGGAAGCATAACTAAAATCCCATTTGCCTACGGCTTGTACGTCTCCCACATTGCCCGAGGCGGGGTTTTGATTTCCTATTCTAAGTCTTTGTTCAGGACGTATATATAAGCTACCGCTATCTTGATAAATCTGCCCCCTAGGTTGACCATGATAAATAAACTCTAATTTTCCGTATCCGTCATTTGCGGATAATTGGATTCCATCTACTTGATTGTTTGCATTATAACTTGATAATCCATTGCTATCTATTATCAATCTCTTATAATTAGGTACATCTCCGTTACTTATAATTGCATTGGGGTTATCAACCGCAAATAATTTGCCGCCTATAATATTTCCGCCACGTACAGTAGGACTCTCAATAGTAGTAGATGTAATTTTAGTCGATTGAATATAATTAGGCAAAACTGGAATATTTGGCTTATCAGACAAGTCATCAAAACTGATAGTTCCATTTTCACCGCCAATTAGTAGCTGATTCACCGTAATTTTATCGATGGCTTTTGTGCCATCAAGCTTTAGTTTGTCTGAAGTCATTAAACTATTCCCGTTACTGTCTAGAAAATCTCTTGCTCTTAATCGTGAAGAAAATTCGTATAAGCCATTTCCTTTAAAATATTTTTCTAAGAGATAATCAGATAATTCACTTATTGGTTCTGGATTTTTCAGACCGCAAGACATAGATTCAATTTTATTTTTAGTGATATGGAACAAAGTCATATTTCCGCCAATGTTTGTGCCAGTGACGCTCTCATATATTTTTTTGTAGTTTTCAAACACATTGTTGAGATCATTAAAATCAAAAACGCATGACTTATAGGTTTGTATTGCCTCATCACACTTTACGCCCAAAAATCCTTCATTGATTTCTTTGTCCAGAGGCAATTCCATTTTTCTTTTTTCAAAGCCCAGACTCTCTGAAATAAAGTATAAGGCAGGAATGTCATTTTCAATTGTCCCTATTAAGACTCCAATTTTTATATCATCTCCATATTCGTAATGCTTAAAGTTATTCCCATTCTTACTCTTATGCTCATTGTATATTTCAATACACAATTTTTGAAAAGTGTTAACATCCTTCTTTTCATTTGTCTTAAATTGTTCAATAATCTTAGTCATTATTTGTGCTGAACCGCTCTTAAAAATGACCAGATTCCCTACCTGCTCTATCTTATTGTAGTTGTCATTCCATCGATAATTTGTTCCATCAATATCTACAGACATGCGAGAATCGCCAGCCATATATATATCGTTTTTATGCTGAATAAATATACATAAGCTCATTTTATCTCTCCTCCGTTACTGTACGATAATTTGCAAATGTGTGAAGATGCTTCAGCTTCATCATCAATCCATTTGATAGGTCTACTATCTTCAATCGGATATATTTCTTTTTTAATTTTATCTTTGTTGAACATAGTGTAGATCGTTAGTAATCCACCGATCTGCTCACAACTTAGGTCACCATAGATTTTTCTCAAAATATCAACAACATTGCTTGTAAAAGGATGTTGCCTATAATGATCAAACATGGAATTAGCCTCTCCTTCTTTAACACCCGCAAAGCATTGTAAAAACCCGTTGGAATAATGCGTATCTATCTCATAATTATTTGCGCTATTGATGTTTGTAAGGGACATTTCATTTACTTTATTATCGTACTGCATAATGCTTAGAAAACATAAATGTCTAGGATCTACTGTTGTGTCAGATTGATTTTCTTTTATATATTGTTGAGCTGTGCTAATCGTTATTCTCTGCAAGTTCTCCAAAGAATGATCAATACTTGATTTAAAAGAATCAATTACTTTGAAAACCACATCAATTGTCCCTGCTGTTGAGATAAGCATATCGTCTACTTTATGTATCTTTCTTATATCATCCTCTGCTGCGTAGTACTCACCATTTATTATTGAGCTGGAACGGCTGTCTGCCATCATTAACCCGAAATCTTTTTGCATTAATACTGAATATAAACTCATTTTATCTCTCCTTTTTAATTATGCTTCATTTTTTATAGTTGCTATAAGATATGTATCTGTGTAATCAAAATTATTTATCTCGTGGAAAGTCACATTATAAGATACCAGCTTAGGTTCTTTTTTCAAATTAAAGTAAAGCTTTTGATAATTGACTCCTATTTTATCTACTAGAGCTTGCAAACTTCTATATTTAATGAATTTACCATTTGGTTTTACAAGATATATGACAACGCCTAAGTCCAATAAATCATGCTCCTCTGGGCTTACCCATTGTAAGTTTTTATAGTAATTATTTTTGAGCTTTTGCTGCGATTTGTGATGGACTTCAGTCTTATTGTTTGGGTCATTATTAGGTATAAACTCTTGCGCCACGAGTCTGTGCGCTAGCACTTGTTGCTGTTTTCCGTTATCATTAGTCATGCTGTAATGGGTATAACCCTGTTTATCAATTCGAGGGCTTAAAATTTTATTTGTTTTGGTACTATATACTCGACCATAGCACGAGATATAGTATTTGCCAAACCCTTCAACTTGTACAAATACCTCGTTTCTTGCAATTTTTCTGATTTTCAATTTTCGTAAGTCTAACCTCTTATTTTTAATTTGCATATTATTGTTTTGATGTTACTGTTTTTCTTGACGCGCAAGCAGTTGTAGTGAATTAACTAAGATTATCACCCACCCTTCCTATCACATTACTTTTCAGATTAATCATCTTGTGACCTCGCTTTCCGATAAATTTAATTTTTTATTGAAAAAAATGGAGAACCATATATTTGGTTCACCTATTTGTATACTGTTTATAGCATAATTAACCGCTCCCGATATTGTATCGGTAACTTTATTGTTTATTGTCTACAAATAGGCTTTAAATGCTTGATAATAATGCATTTGTAGGTGCTTTGGCTGTAGTTGTTGCTTAGAAAGTCAATATTAGTAATTGCGTGGAGTAATAATATAACTATGTTTTAACGATATTGGAACGAGCAAAATTTTATGGGCAGTCGGCTACGATAAGTGGGGGAGGTGGGAAGAAGTGCTATACCCTTATCTGTAAATAAATGTCACTCTATCATTGTAAACTACGCCCCCACCTATGATGTAGGCATAAAGTGTCTGTATAATCAATTATTATATGGACATATTTAGGTGTCAATTCAACTCGCCCAAGATAGCTACAATCCAGTTGTATCAAGGAATACAAGGATTGTAAAATATTTCCCCATGCGTTCCATTGTATAAATACTGTATATTTATTTAATTTGGTGTATGCTTTGCATGGATATTATCTTATTTTTTCATCGCATATATAATACTTGTTCCATTAGGACATGGATTAATTTCTGTAATTGAAGTAGATGTATCAAATATGAACAAATTATGAACATCGTTATCGTATAACATTGTTTTACATGTTGATGTGTTTAATCCAATATCCAATACCCATAATTAATGCAAACAAAAAGAAGCCACATTAACCAGCAGCTTCCATTGCATGTTATATTCACTGATCTATCTTAGCAACAACGCTATTAATGGAGCGTAGCGGAATTAATACGTGTTGCTAAATATCCTGCCGGAGGCGTGGGTGCGAAGCACACACAATTAAATTTTTTCAAATTAGACAAAAGTGTCGCAAAATCTATATATATAAATAATGCGACAGAATTGTCTAAAACGATATTATATTTTTGTTATTGTCCAACACCTTAGTTGTTTCCCATTTACCGTTACTCTGGTTGAATTATCTATGGTATAAGGGATATTAAACATGACCAAAAGTTTATTAATAATTTTAGCGGAAGGCTCTCTTTTGGTATGTCTACCAGTCAGTTTATTAATCATGGAATCAAAGTCTTTAGTAATAAACTCTTTTAGCTCTTGTTGTTCTTTGTCAAATAATATAACTTGATTGATATATAGCCTCTCTAAATAATCTTCTAGTGATTCTAGTATATCATTAACTACGACATCCTCTATTAAATTTTCTGAGCAACAATCGTCTCCAAGTCCAATCCATGATAATTGTCTATGTACAAATGCAAATTGTTTATCCTCCTCGAAACATTTAATCATATATTCTGCAAACTTTATATCCTTGGTAAGTCTATAGTAACCAATTGGATTGATTTCAAATTGACCAGTGTATTTATTGCGGTAGAATATATTATTAAAATCTTTTAAATCCTTGAGATCATTATCATAGTTTTTATAAAAAGCGTTTTTGTCAGTATCAAACTGAATTATTATATCCATTAGCTTATTATACTTATGTAATAGGCTAGTAAAGCTCTTATTGCACCTAGTTGGTAGGTATAATGTAATATTTTGAGCATTATTAATATCAATTCGTTTACGACCTAACATCTGTATGAAAGTAGTATAATCCCACGTCATGATTACTATATTCGCAAGGTCATCATCTTTAAAATTCACACCATTATCAAGTACTTTTGTTGCCACCAAGACTTTTTTCTTAAACTTGCTATCTGTTATAATTGAACTAAGTTCAGAACTATCTTTTGTACCAGATTGTATTAATGAGCAAATATCTTTACCCAATTCCTTGCAGATATAATTGCCATCATTCAAATTACTAACAAAAACCAACCACTTATCACGGGACTTATCATTTTTTATTAGATTAACGATTGTTTTAATTTCTTTGAAATATTTAGGTACTATGTAGCTATAGTCAATTCCTGTGGAATATTCATGTATATTATACAAGTTACCTCTATCGGCAAATGTAATTTGCAATATTGATTCTTTCAATTCTTGCATGGTCGCACTAATAAATATCCGAATTCCTTTGTATTCATTGTTGTAAATCAATTTATCGAATGCAAATCGTGTCTTGTTATTGAAGCTACCATCTGATAATATGTAGTGGCACTCATCTAGCACAATATACTTGAACGAGTTAAAACTCAGTGATTCATTATCATATATCTCTGCTAGAACATCATGTTGAATCTTGTGATATGAGGTAACAATTACATTTCCAATCCTTGCGATCTTATCTAATTCCTCAATAGTATCAGGAACTTTCATATTATATTGCTCTAGCAAGTCGATTTTAAATTGTCTTTTTAGGTTGGTTCGGTTACAAACATACAGTAACAATTCATCTTTTATTAATGAATCTAGTAATACATTTTTGACGAAATATGTTTTGCCCGTGGATGTTTGTGCTGTGAGTAATACTATATCTTCTGGCTTCCAATTCTTATAATCATCTCCAATTATATCAGTAATCCAATTTAAATTTAACTTTTTCATTCTATCATACGACCATCCTTTGCAATTTATTTTTCATCCTTTGTTATCCTAAACATAAAAATACCCAGCAACTTGAGAGAGGATGAGGCTCTCATACAAAGGGTAATTACTCCTTTGCTGTTGCTGAGTATATTAATTAAAAATATTTTTCAAAAAACTGTTGACTTTTATTTTTTGTTGTGTTACACTTAAGTTGCCTCTTAGATGGGGAGGGGGAGTTGTGCAAATTTTATTATCAATAGCTTTCCTTCCTTAAGAATTCGTCCAGTTTATTTAGATGGTCTGTATAAAGATCTTTTTTGCCCTGTTTAAATACTGTTAAAATAGAATTGGGCAATTTGATATGCTTACATATAAAAGTTTGCGATACTCCTTTTTCATTCAGGAATTTTATCAGCCTTCTTCTAACTAATTCTTGTACCATTCACATCTTCCTTTCTGTAAAATATTTTTGATAAATTTCAATTTATGGGGTTGACAAATATTTTTTTTTATGATATAATAATAATGGATATGCATGTTAATATACCATATAGGACAAATATCAAAACTTCTAGAAGCCTTTATTATCAAGGATTTCATCAATTATTTATAATTTATCCGTGTAAAATATTGCATAAAAAGACAAGGGCAATTTCAGCCCTCATCTTATATGGTATTAACCTTTTTATATTTTTCGCCAAAGATTATATAATCATAATCATTATCATTTGCTTTGATTAAATTCGTAGTAATTCCTTTAGATTTATTAAAACATTCCATGAATATGTTGCCATAAGCTTTATATAACCAACCAAAAGTACGCATTTTTATACTCACAAAATCTTTATCAATAACCTTTGAATTTTTACTATATACTCTATATATAATTGCAGATAGTGTATTATTATTGGGACTGATTTTCTGTAGTTCACATATTGTTCTATTATGAACATCGCTTATCTTATAGTAGCGTTCCTTATCACTTAACATATCGTCTTCATACAAAGATTTAATATCACTATCTGCCGAAGTACAAATATGTTTAATTTTTATTATCTGTTTTTTATTTCCTGTACTAAAATTTGGTGTCGGTACTATTTCGGAAATATCAATGTTGTTAGTCCTATTTTTCACTGGCGGTATATCATCAATTATATTTTGCAGATAGTCCATTGATGTATTAAATGCTTCAAACTTATATCTTTTCCCTTTTGCACAATATTTAAAGAAGATAGGTCTAATGAAAACTTTTTTCTCATCCATTTGTATATTATTAATCTTAGCGGAAACTTTTTTAGCGTTATCTTTTTTAAGATTCTTCTTTAATCTCTGTAATTTCTCAATTCTTTTTGCCTGTTCTTCAGTTAGCACATCATTTTTTATAAACGCTTTATCTTTCTTAATTATTAAATTGCCATCATACTCGAACTTATGCAATTCATCAATATATCTTTTTGTATTTATTTCTACATACTTTTTAGCTTTGTCAATTTCGAGCTGCGACAATGAACTAAGAACACTGATTTTATTATAAATTTCATTTAATAAATCATCGTCCGCTTTTTTGTTTTGTTTAATGGAATCCCAGTAGTAGTCCCAATAATAACTATTTAAAAGCTGTGACCAGTTCACTATATCCCCTATTAGATTTTTAGAAATTGCATTATCAACAGCAACCATATCTTGAGTTGAATAATATCTATCTTGTGGTTTACTTTCAATTCTACTTATTGGAGTAAGGAGTTTTTCGCACTTCTTACCAGCCGTAACTAAAATAGGGGATGAATTTATTATCATACTGTCTGAATCGAAATCCTGCCCTTGCAATCTATCGCATATCTCTGAATCAAAAGAATTTACGGTAACAATATTATCGGTTAAATTTAAATAATCACTAAACTCTTGTTTATAAATATTTTTTGCTACAAAAACATTACCAGCGCAAATATTTGGATTTCTAAAACACACTAGTTCAATGCTATCATCATATTTAGGGCAATAAATTTGATTACCCGAATGCAGTCTATTTGTTATCTTCCCAAAAGTTGCATATTGTAACATTTCAATGGGGTTTCCGATTAATACTGCGTAATCGCTATTGGTTATTTTAATCTTACCTTTTCGTAAATCTTTTATGTAATTATCGATTGTCTTCTTTCTAAAATCTTTAAATAATTTTGTTCTTTGAACCTTATCGTTTACTGCTAATAAATTAAAGATGAATTCTCTAGAAGGACTTATATCAAAATTATTAATGTGATGCCTGAATACAGAAATATCATTTTTTAATAATTCAATATAATATAATTCATCTTGAAGAAGTCCTTGGTAACTAGTTATCTTCCCACCCCTCTCAATTACTCCGATTTCATCTTTATCCAAAGGTAAGGAATTTAACATTTGATATGATAATCTATTACAATTTCCAAAGTGACTTGGTTTCTCATTTTTACATATCCCAAATTTGTATGATATGTTTTTTAACCAGAATTGGTAGCATTCTTTCATTTGTTCGGTTTCGTTATCATTATTACTAATTTTATATGAAAATTTAAATAATTTCAAACTACTTGGAGTGGTTATTAATTTTACTTTACTTGTTTTTATATTTCTGTTAAACATATCTTTTAAATATTCTGGAGGTTTATTATCAAAGCAGTCATTAAACCATTTTTGAATATTTGTATTAAATGCACAGGATTTAAACCATCTATTTCGTAATAGCATCATTCCTTTTTGTTTGCCATTTTCATCAACGGAAAATAGAGACGTATCTGCAAGAGATTGACCATCCCACAAGAGATTATTTATTTTTGTCTCATCATCTTTAGCCTCTGGCTTTCCTTCTTTGTTTAGCCTTGTAATACTTGCCCTACATTTAAACTCGCCTTTTAAGTCATTAATTAAAAGTATCTCATTCGGATTAATTGTAACCAAGCCCTCAATACCTGATAGGGTTAAACTCTCATAAGCTTTTAAAGAAGCTATATCAACAATTTCATTATCCTCTATAGGAATATTAGTATCAAAAGGTTTAAATTCCATATTCATTCTTGACCATTTGATCATTGTTTCATATGAATCTTTTTTAATAAACAAATGTGATCCCTGTCTGGCCTTGGATGAACTTCTTTTATATAATACAAATTCAATAATTGTATCCTCATACAATTTTATTGCAAAGCCATTTTTATATAGATCGTTCCTTAGTTGTGGGGTTGTTTCCAATACTTTTCCTTTAATTTTGTCTTGAACAAATAACTTGCCTTTTTTTAATCTATATTTTTTACCATCTTTGTATTCATGTCTCCCACTTAAAAATGATACATTAATTATTGAGTCTGTATATTGTAACTCAAGTCCTTTTTTATTTTTAATAATATAAAAAGACTTCGGGTCTATTTGATTAAGTTTTATCAAATCTAAAGAATATGGTAATGAGCAGCTATATAATTTATATTTTGATAAAGCTTTGTTTTGCTGATCCTTGCTTTTATCTTTTATTTTATGGGCAGGATTATAGACCCGGTTCTCGTCCATGTAAGTTTTGATATCTTTTGCACGCAAATCGATTATGTAAGTATTAGTTTCTCTAAGTATAAGAAGCCTCTCCTTTTATTTATTATATATTAGACTTTGACTATCTTTGACATATGCATTATAGCAGATTAATAATAATGTTATCAAGTGTTTTTGAGCATAATTTACAATTTATTAATAACTAATTCTTGGAGTTCTGGAATTAGTGTTGTGAGTTTTTTGTAATTCGCATATGTACGTTTATCCATGCCTAATTGCTCTGCAATATCATCTTGGGTTAAACTTCGCACATTGTTCATAGTTTTTTCTGGTCTACCATTTTTAATTCCATAAATCCTCTCTAGTTCACAAATGATTCTGCCCATCTTTAAGCTACTACTGCTTACATCTCCACGCTGACGGACAGAAACAAGTGACCAATTATAGCCACCTGTTTCTATTATGATTATTAATCAGCTTCATTCAAATCAATAATTATTTCGCTGTCATCAATTAATAAAACTGTTATAGTTCTCTCAATTTCATCAATATTGAAAAGAATATCGGCAACTTGCCATTTATCAATTAAAAAATTAATATCCATACTTGTTTCACTATCAACTTTATAGTTACCAAATAGATATTTATCATCGGTAATGATAAATTGAAACCTTTCATCAACATATGAAAAATTGTTAAAACCAATATAGTCAATTAAAACTAACTTTCCGATGTATTTACTCATAATAATTTCAAAAATACGAAAGGTGTAATCTCTAACTTCTTCAATATCGCCTCGATTAATCATAGTTGCTTTGATTGCTTCGATCTCATCAAAGGCAGGAACGATAACTTGCACTAATTTGTCATTGAGATAATAGCTTGTTATGCCACCCTGCCTAGTCATAGTATCCCATTTTTGATTTGTCATTGTTTTTGTCATAATTAAACACTCCTTTATAGTAATTAAATAATTTGACGCAGGAGCGGCACTCCGTTAAAATATGTATGTACCGCTCCTGCGGTATAGCTCATACTTTGCTCCCCAGCGGTATGGGCTTTTTTCATGCAATGGAAAATCTCCGTGTAACGCTCGTTTTAGTAAACTTGTACTCACCAGCTATCATTTCATCTGTTTTCCGTGCGGTTAACTCTGCTTTGATCTCATCTTGTAGCGTTGCAATTTCCGCTTCGATTTCATCCTTCATCCTCATTAGTTCTTTTATCTCTTTCGCCTTGGATTGAAGTTCAATGATTCCCATATAGATCACTCCTTACATTTATTTAGACAAGGTGCTGTACGTTCACGGTGCTATATCTCGCCAGTGGGCTACATTCAACCGTGTATTGCAGCTTTGCCGTTCCCTTACCTCTTGAGTATATTATACTATATCGTACCCTATATATCAAGACGTAATATTTCACAAATATGCACCCGATATATTGTGCAACATTTATATTGACCCCGATATATATTTAATGTTATAATATTTTAAGTAATCCTCAAATAAAGGGAGAAAGTTGGTTTTGTCATGCCATATAGCGAAGCACAAAAAAGAGCAACTGCTAAGTATATGAAAAATAATTTGGACGAGTTAAAGATCAGAATGCCAAAAGGCAAAAAAGAAGAGATAAGAGCATTTGCAGAAGGCAAAGGAAAATCCTTAAACAGTTTTGTAAATGAGGCTATTGATGATAAAATTGAAAGAGATAAGTAAATCGCTTATATTAATTGCGCACCGCTTATATAAAAGGTGGTGCTTTTTCTATGTCAAATATTGTGGGTTGATAAATGTATTCCGCCTTCATATAATTGTGACATATAATCATAGCCCGCGTTTTTTAAAAAAGGATAGGAAAGAGGTGATATAATGGCAAGATCAAAAAGTCCAGAAATTAAGTATATTTTCCACAACCCAAACACCGAAGAAGAAACAGAGATAATTGCAAGAAACTTTTTTGCAACAATAGCGGCAAGAAAACTCCATAAATATATAACTGAAATGCAAGCAAAAGAAAACGAAGTAAAAGAAAACGAAGTAAAAGAAAATGATTAATACCCCACAAGGGGTATTTTTTGTTGATTTCCTTGATAAATTTATCAGTAAAAATACTATTAATGTTAACATGGGTATAAACACATATAAGCCAAATCATTATATTGAAAATCAAATAAATTATCTGTATTAAAATTATGATTTCATTGCCGCTCTTTGTTATTATTTTTGTTATATTATTTGACGCTTACGTTGTACGAGTTGAAATATGAGATTTCTACATGCAAGTGGTATTTGTATAAGATGTAACTTGTTTAAATAGTTAGTATCAAAAAGTAAACTTTATAAGACTGCTGATATTAGTCTAAATATTAGTATTATAATGTATGAAAATATATTTTTGATAATTCTCACTTTAAGTGTTTACATTTCGATACCTTTGCATTATAATAAGGGTATCAAAAATGGATTGGAGATTTAGAGACTATGAGTATTTATGGTTACCATAGAACCAGTACAACAGACCAACATCTTGATCGAGGCATTGCAGCCATCAATGAATATTGTAAGAATAATAATCTGGAATTGACTGAAATGTTTACAGATCAGCAGACAGGAAAAAATTTTGATAGACCTGATTATAAGGCTATGAAAAGGATAGCTAAAAATATAGATGATATTATCATTTTATCTGAGTTGGATAGGTTAGGAAGAAATAAACATGACACCTTAAAAGAACTACAGCATTTTAATAATTTGGGTGTTAGAGTAATGATTCTTGAGATTCCTACAACTCTTGTTGATTATTCTAAAATGGGTAATGACATGGCAAGTATGATCATGCAGACTATAAATAATATGCTTATAGAAATGTATGCAACATTCGCACATGCTGAAATGCAAAAACGCGAAAAACGCCAAAGAGAGGGAATTCAAGCCAAAAAAGACCGTGGCGAATGGGGAGATTACGGCAGACCTAAAGCCATTGATTATAATGTATTTAAAGAAGCTTACTCTAAAGTTGTATTGGGAGAATTAAAGCCTTTTGAATGTATGAGGCAGTTGAATATGACCAAACCTACGTTTTACAGGTATCGGGGGAGATATCAACAGGAGCAAAAAATACTGAATAAGCAATCAATACACCTCTTAAGCTGTGAAGCACAGGCTTAAGCCTACAGAAGTTGGTTTTTCTAAATTTTTGGAGGATGCTTTATGCAAGAATAATTGCGGGAAAATTTTTTTGAGTCGTTTCAAGTTGGTTTTTCGTTCGAATGAATGTAGGAGAAAAAATGCACCAGAATATTACCATATTGACGTAGATAATCATACATGGTATATTTTTCTTAAGTGGTATGGGCAAACCCATAAATCCGGAAAAAATCCGATTTGAGGTTAAATTTGTATGACAAACAGGATGAAGTCAAGTGCAAGCAGAATAGGTTGGTTGAAAGTACAGATAAAAAGGATGTAATAATGATAACAGAACGGCTGTTTGTGTTAGGATGGAGGGTCAAGTGATGGGCAACAAACCAACAATATTTTTTAGTCATTCCAGTAAAGACAAAGATGTTCTTCTAAAGTTTAGAAATAGGTTAGCTGATATAACAAACGGGACACTAGATATTTTTATGTCAAGTGATGGAGAAAGCATCCCTTTTGGTACAAACTGGGTGCATAAAATTGAGCAAGGGTTAAACGATGCAAAAATTATGTTTATTTTCATAACACAAAATTCATTGTTATCAAATTGGATTTATTTTGAATCTGGCTTTACATATGCCAAGGGAATTGAGGTAATTCCTGTCGGTCTTGGCGTTGACATCGGAATATTAAAACCTCCATTAAATTTATTACAAGGATTTAACTTAAATTCTGGTGAAAGTTTAAATAATTTTATTACCATAATCAATCAAAAATTTGATTATAAGTTTAAAAACAACTTTACAAATAAAGATTTTGCTTTGCTTGTAGATAATGAAACAAAGTTCTCACTCCAAACAGATTTAAGTAAGTTATTTAAAAGTATCAATTATGAGATTCTTTCTAAATATAGCAACGCAGAATATGACATAGATAAGTTGTTTTTTGATATCAAAAACTATCTGGATAGCAATAGTATGCCATATTCTTACGATGAAAACTATGGTGATTGGTCACGTAAAAACAAGTGTTTATTAGTTCAAGGCATAAAAATTGTTTATATAATAGAATCAAGCAAAACCCAAGATAATAAACCAGACAAACTAAAGTTTAGTATTTCTCCCTATAATTTTAACCAATCATTTGATCTATTTAATAAATTTATGCAATTCCTCGTTGAAAAGAATTGGATTTGGCTACATATGAAATTATTAGATGATTTTTCATATGTTACAGAGGTAGAAAAAATATCTTCGATGTTATCAAACTATCCTGATGTTTTTTGCCACTCAAAAAATGATATTGGAGGGTTTGAGTTTATACCAAAAGGGTTTAAATTTTTTGTTTTTGATGATAATCAATGGAAACAAATAAAAGAGAAAGATTTCGCCCTTGGCATCTCATATGATCCAGCCAAAGCTACAGCAGAAGATATGTTTGAGTTTATCTATACCCTTTTAGAGCAAAATATTATATATGAAAGTTGATAGGCGTACCTCCATTGCCAAACCCAAAACTTGAACTAACAATGAAGTTTACAAAATTCGAGTGCTTTCACAAATGCTTCAATCTACACTAAAGAACCTTAGATGGATGAGGGGGCAGCAACAAATGTGCCCGTTGTTTCTACAGATTGATATTAACACATTCAAAATAGAATATATGAATATAAATTCATAGAAAGAAAGGTTGTCCGATTTGATAAATTACAATAACTGGGCTATTTATCTTGCTCATTTTCTAATGATTTTCTAATATTTTGTAGAAAATCTTACCTTATCAGAAGTGTGCTATTTGCCTATATTTTATGAGTAGCATACGCTGCAAACCGCATTATATAAGGGTTTTTAAGAGTATGAGGTAATGTAACGCAATCACATATAATGCTGTATAATCAGTAATTACAGCAGCTTTTAATCAAGGTGTCCCGCGTTCGAATCGCGGATGGCTCACCAAGAAGGCGGTTTTTGTTTTGCTTTTGTTTTCTATTTGTACATTGCGTGTATATTGTAGCTATATCTTGCTTATTTCGGCCGCCAAAAATCCGATATCCGCATGGGTGTATGTGTCTGCCGTAAACGCATAGTCGGTATGCCCTAGTATCATTTTTATGGCGTTTGTATCTGCTCCTGCCCGCGCTAACAGGGTGGCGCATGTGTGGCGCGTCGCGTGGGGTGTTTTGCGCTCTATGCCTAGCTTCTCTAGTATGGGGTAGTAGATGTATTTGCGATAATAATTTGCCGTTACAGGCTCATTATCGCCCTTGAAAATTAGCCTGTCCGTTGCGTTATTATACCATTGCCTTATGTACGGCAACGCCTTAGGGTGTATAGGCGCAACCCTATTCTTGCCTGCGTCCGTTTTCAAGCCGCCTGTAATTGTCATGGCCTTTAAATCAACCGCAAACTTAGTCAATTCTAGCAGTTCGCTTATGCGCAAGCCTGTATATACCAAAATCAATATAGTGTCCACATATGGCAAGCCACGGTTGTTCTCAAGCGTTTTGATTTCAAGATCCGTGAATATTTCTTTTTCTTTCCTTTCTTCCTTTTGCAACTTTACAAATTCGGCATAATTTTTGTTGCAAATATCGTTCTGCATGGCGTATTTATAGAGTAAACCGCAAAGCAATTTTACCTTGTCTTTCGTAGACCGCGACAGAGGCTTTGAGTTGCCCTTCTTGTCGACAGATACAAGCCCATCTATCAGTGTCTGTATATGCCCTGCTCTTATGGCAGTAAACGTTTTGCCGTGCAACGGTGATAAATGCTTAAATGCCGCAACATAATTGTCCTGCGTTTGCTTGCTTATGCCCGTAAACGAGGGTGTTCCTTTCCATTCGTCGTACAATTCCTTAAATGCGATATTAGCCTTGGGGCTTGTCGGCTGTATTTGTTCTTTAGCGAGGGCTTGCACAGCTTCTTTTTTCGTGGCGTGATAGCTTATGTAGGGTATATTGAATTGGGATAACAAAATAATATTACATTAAAAAGCGCTTTCATTCGAGGGCGCTTTTTATATTGAGGTACGCCATGTCGTGAGACACGCCTCTGCCTCTCATTTTATTTTGAGAGGAGTTTTACAAATGAATGAATTGGTAACAATCAGAAACGACGACATTTATACGGACAGCATAGTAATCGCAGAAGGGGCAGGAAATCAGCACCACACTATTACAAGAAAGGTAAGAGACTTTTATGCTGATTTTGAGGAACTCGGAAAGGTTGGATATCACATCCAAGCTTTAGAAAGCGGACAAAAACAAAAGGTGTATCACTTAAACGAGCCGCAAGCATCGTATTTAATTACCCTACTTGAAAACAACGATGTTGTAAGACGGTTTAAGCTGGATTTGGTAAAAGAATTTTACCGTATGCGCCGCTTTATTCTTGAACGCCAAACGGCGGAATGGCAACAGGCACGCCTTACCGGAAAGCAAGTGCGGCAGGATGAAACAGATATCATATTAACAAAATTGATTCCTTTGGCGGAAGAACAGGGAAGCGCACACCCCGAAAAACTGTACCTTGCCTATTCCAAGCTTGTTAATTCTGTTTTAGGTATAGAAGCCGGACAGCGCGACAACCTCTCTTTGGCGTATGTGGAAACGATCAAGTTCCTTGAACGCGCTATTGAGAATATTATTTCCATAGAGGCAGACAAAGGAACGCCTTATAAAGAAATATATCAAATCTGCAAGGCAAAATGCGGCGTGATTAAAGAATTATCGTTTTTGCCGCTCCTTAGTGCTTGATATTTTTTGTCGTATAGGGTATATTATCCATATACTGAAGCGAAAGGGTGATATACCATGAAAAAATACAAACAACTATTTATCGGCGTACTGATCGGCGCGCTTGCAACAGCAACAATTACATTTGCGGACGAAATACAAACTTATATTGCAGAAAAGGCGGGTTTCCCAATAACAGTGGATGGGAGAGTTGTTGAGTTTGACGCGCCAGTAGTAACTATTAATGAGAGAGCTTATTTGCCACTAAGGGCTATGGGTGAAGTTTTAGGTATAAAAGTAGATTGGAATGATAAAAAACAGCAAGTAGAAATATTATCAAAGGATGGTGAATCTGTGTCAGATACACAACCAATAAATAAACACATACCTTCTGATGAAGATTTAAGTAAAGAAGAATTTAGGGGCCAATATTTTTTACAAGATAAAGACGGAGTTTATTATATAACGGCTAAATTTTTAGATAAAAAAATAACCATAGAAGAAAAGTATGATACGCAATACATTTATTATAGCGCAGAAGATATTGAAAAACAAACCACAGAAAAAGTATTTTTTACAATGGTGTTCACAAAAACAGGATGCCCTAAAATAGTAGTAGATTTCCCCAAGGAGATAATGGGTGGCGCAGTAATTCCATATGACTATTATGTAGATGAAATACTTCCTCAAATAAGATAAACAACGAAATAACATTACAAATAAATATTAATCAGGAGGATTATATTATGTCAGATGGAATTAGAAAAAACTCAAATGTTTATTCTGCTAACAGATCATCTTATACATTTATTTATAAATACACATCAATTGTTTCTATAATAGTGACATTTTTATTTATATTTACTGGTTGTAATAATAGTGATAAAAATTTTGCAGATAATTGGTTTAGTTCTATCACGTCTGTTTATAAACAAAATTTCTATAATGAATTTTCAAAAGCGGAAAATTTCGAAAAATTATACCCTTCAATAATTATTTATTATAATGAATTGGTGAACGCTTATAATAGTAGCGATAAAAAACATTATAAAACATTAAAATTATCTAATACGTTTAAAAAAGAACAAGAATTTTTAAGTAATTACAGTTTGAATTATGAAGATAACAAACAATTAAAATTATTACTATATATAATAAAAACCAATAAAATCCTAGCAGGTAAAGAACTTGAAATGGCAGCCAATACCACCAATAGCAAAGATGAAGATTTCTTTATTAACCTTAAGAATTCTTTTATTGAAGCATATTTTGCCTATACAAATCCCAAATGATAAAAATAAGACAAGGGACAATGTAAATTTTCTTTCTATTTCATTAATTTACAGACGTAGCAACTCAATCTTGCCTTTTTATTTTACGATATTCCTGCGCGTTTGAAAGCCTTTTTGACAAGCTTTTATATGTCGGTAGTATGTTTATATACCCAGCATTAGAAAGTGTCTTAAAACAGATAGTTGTTGCCAGCAAAAAGCAAAAGAGAAAAAGCACCAACACGCTGACGGTCAATGCTTTTCACTCAACAATTATAATTATTATAACTAGACAAGAATAATTATAATACATAGTATAGCAAAAGTCAATATCCAGCATCTAAAAATTCCTATTCCTAGGTAAACATATTGCCCAGCATAGTTTCACTAATTTAATAAAGAAATTACATTGAATTTTAGACTGAAATGATATGTTCTCCAACACCAGCGAGTTTAGATAGTTCTTTGCGTGTGTCTGTTCTAGTATCAACCTTTGGCAAATTTGCCGAACCTTCTTTTGGTGAATAACTTTGACCTGCTACGCTCAAATTCTCCTTAGCCTTATCCTCAAATACACTCCTATACTTCTCGGCTACAGCCACACGCTGAATAGGGGTTAAGTTCCGTCTGCCCAGTTGTCCGTCAATCATCCAACGCATTACTTCTGATTTGTCTTTAAATGCTAATGGAATTGTTTCAAATGGAATTTTATGTTTTTGACAAATAGCATATCTATTATGTCCATCGGCTATGTATTGACATATTTTTATGTTATATATATAATTAGGATAAAAAAACAAAAGCGAGGCAAGAAAATATGGATGAAAATATAAATGCAAAAATAACATGGGAAAACAACGGTCAAATAATAGATTCAGTTATGATAATAGCTCCGCAATGCAAAATCAGAGATTACATAATAGAATTTCTACAGAATAAACCAAATCATGTTTTACAAAAGGATTGGTCAAAATTTGGTGAGATTGGTGATTGTATAAAAATAAATATATAGAGGTGAACAAAGTTGAATAGTGAAATAAAACACAAGTTGGAAAATCTAGATAAATTATTTTACATAATTGATGATAAACAAAGATATATACTAACTGGAAGAAACGGAAGAAAAGAAACTTCTGAATTTATTGTTGACTATGATAGAATTACTAATTATTTTTATGATATGCAAGAGTTATCAAATAATAAACCATGGGATACATTTACTGAGCGTAAACTATATGATTATTATATGGATATTTTGAGCCTTTCAAGTATATCCACTATTACAAATAAGGAGAGTTTTAATATAATAAATAATTTTAAAGAAAATCAGCTTATGCAACTTAATAAGCAGTTAGATTTATATATAGAGCTGAAAAAACTATATTCTAAATTTAAAAAATGAAAGATTTCATAACTAACTATTCAAATTATTTGACAAAAGCCAATGTTATACTGGCTAATCTATAAGCATATTATTCATTCTATAGTTTTCTAAGCACATTATATTATTATGGTGGGTTTGTATGGGCATGATATGAAAATGGATTCTAGCATAAAAAGAATGGATATTTTGATATGTTTTAAGGGTATAGATAATGGAATACAAAGAGGGATAGAGGGGTACTGAAATTAACATACACGAATTAAACCAATATATAAATACACTCATAAAATGTGCTTATATATAGATTTAATGTTATTAAATTGATTACAATAAACGGACTATTTATCTTGCTTATCTAAGGTAATGTAACAGTTCTAGTGTTTCTGTTTCTAACACCTTTCTAACACTTTCATAAAAGTTTTAGAATATTGATGCATTGGGGTTTGTTAGGCATTAGGTGTTAAAAAGTGTTCTAAACCCATGGTACAAGCGGAATTGAATAACTTAATATAATTCAGTATAAAGTCAAATAATCAATCGGCACCCAAATTCAGGATCTGGTGGAGTCGGATGTTTTTTATGTCGCCATACTTGAAATCGGCAATACGCTCTTATTTAACAAAAATTTCTGGAATGGCAAAAGGAGCGTGTTTTCGGATATTTGTCCGGGGATGGAGGAACTCTGCGACATTATAAGGGTATATGAAACCGATGGGCTAATGCTTTATGCTGATATAAAAAATCAGATCGCGCTGTGCGGCAACATATAACCTAAATATAATATGAAGCAAACGCCCGGCACGCGCATTCGCTATTTAACAGGCGCCTGTTTCGCGTTCGTTTTAGACAAAACAAAAAGCCCCTGCAGGGGCTTTTGCTTCGGCATTGTTTCCACAAGGGGGAAGCAAGCCCCCTGCCGCCGGCGGCAGGGGGAGGGAAGCATGGCGGCCCCAAGGGCGCCCTTTCGGGCACGCCCGCCGGCAAGCGCCAATTCTTTTTTTCTCATTTACCGTGTAGATCTATCGTCGAAAAAAGAAAGCAGGGTTTGGGTTTTTTCATGCACAGGCCGCGTCGCCGCACTGAAAAATGCGCTTGCGCCGCAGCGGAAAAAATGGTATATTATATCTGTGCATAAAACATATGCCTTTATTTTACTTTCCACAAATGCGTAAAAGGATGATAATAATGAATATTTTCAGGCTGGCGGAGCTTACCGAGCAAAAGAAAAAACAGATAATGGCGCGTGCGGAAACCGACATTTCAGAGCAGATGACGCTTGCAAAGGCAGTGTCGGACGATATAGCGCTGCGCGGCGACGCGGCGGTCATCGAATACACCGCCAAATTCGACCGTGTCAGCCTTACCGCGGATACCATGAGGGTGACGCCGGCCGAAATCGAGCGCGGGTATGCGCGCTGCGAGCAAAAGGTGCGCGATGCGATCCGGTACGCGGCCGGGAATATACGCGACTTCCACGAAAAGCAGCTTCCTGAGGAGATGTGGTTCACTACGGTGGATGAAGGCCTGATGGTGGGCGAAAAGACGACCCCTATCGTGGATGTATGTCTGTATGTGCCGCGCGGCAAGGGCAGCTTTCCTTCTGTGCTTTTGATGCTGGGCATTCCCGCCAAAACGGCAAAGGTGCCCAAGATCGTGGTTGTCACGCCGCCCAACGAAAAAGGCGAAATCGACGACGCGATTTCAGCGGCCGCAAAGATCATAGGGATAGACGAAATTTACAAGGTGGGCGGTATCCAGGCAGTGGCGGCTGTGGCCTATGGCACACAGTCCATACCCAAATGCCACAAGATCATAGGCCCCGGCAACAGCTACGCCACGGCGGCGAAACGCGTGCTTGCCAATCACATAGACGCAGGCCTGCCTGCCGGGCCGAGTGAAGCGATTATTTTGGCCGACGAGCATGCCGACCCGCATAAGGTGGCGCTTGACTGGATGATTGAGGCGGAGCACGGCCCCGATTCGGCCGCGCTCTTAGTGACCCACAGCGCCGAGCTGGTACAGAGGGTTTTGCCCATTGTGGAGGGCCAGCTTGCCAAGATCAGTGAAAAGCGGCGGGAATTTATCAAAACCAATTTTTCCGCTTACGGCGGCGTCATTATAACCGATTCGCTTGAGCAATCCATTGATTTTGTCAACGAATATGCGCCAGAGCATATGGAAGTTATGTGTAAAAATCCTTTTGATATTCTGCCCGGCATCAAAAACGCCGGTGAGATTTTGCTTGGGGAATATACCCCTATCACCCTTTGCAACTTTCTTTTGGGACCAAACGCCATTCTACCCACAGGCGGCTTTGCGAAGACGTATTCCAGTGTTTCGGTATTCGACTTTTTAAAGCGTTCCTCCATTGGCTACGCTTCAAAGCAGGGTTTTGAGCGTGTTCGTGAGGCGGCCGATATCCTGGCAACCGCGGAAGGCTTTGACACACACGCGCTGGCTGTGCGCGAGAGGAAATAGAGGGCTTGCGAAAGGACAAGCAGCGGCCTGATGGGGCCAGCTTACTATAAATCAAAAAATAACTATTTGCCAGCTTTGTACGGCAGATTGGAGTGATCGCATGAAACCCATTAAGGTAGAAAGAAAAACAACCGAATCGCACATGACGGTGATCCTGGATTTTTCGCCCATCACGGCGGACTACCGCAGCAGGATCAAAACCCCCATGCCGTTTTTAAGCCACATGATTGAGCATATTGTATGGCGCGGCGGGTTTTTGGTGTCTACCGATGTGCGCCTGGACGAATTTGTGCTGGGGCATGTGATCTGCGAGGATCTCGGCATATGCCTTGGCAAGGCCGTGGGCAAGTATGTATCGGCCATGACCGACGAGGGCGTCGCCGGCTACGGCGCCGGGCTGGGTATCATTGACGAGGCCAAGGCCGAATGTGCGGTCAGCTTCGAGAGCCGTGCGTACGCCGACATTGACCTTGGGGGCCTTGCGATACCGGACGAGGTCGAGGGCATGAAATGCGAGGATCTGGTGACCTTCCTTGAAGGCTTCGCCCAGGGCGCGTGCTGCACGCTGCACCTTGAGCTGAAAAAGGGTCAGAATGCGCATCACATCTGGGAAGCGGCTTTCCGTGCGTTTGGTATCGCGCTTGGCGCAGCGCTCGCCCAAAACCCGGCAAGGCACGGCATGACAAGCGGCGTGGCGGGCGCCGTTAAATTTACCATCGAATAAACCGGAGGAAAAGGGGCGACATGGCAAACTTGCAACCATTTTTGGATAAATACAAGGTGATCCTTTTCGATATGGACGGTGTGATCACCAGTGAGCAGGGTTATTGGAACTGCGCGGCTCTCACCGTACACGAGATGCTGCGTTCATCGCACTGCCTTGGCAGCGAAGATTTTAACAGGGCGGCGGCGGTGGCAAATCTTGAAAACGTACGCAAAGCAGTGTTTGCAAACGGCAAGACTATTGCCCTTCTCAAGGAAAAGGGCGTAAACAGCAACTGGGACCTTGCCTATGTGGTGATATGCATTTCACTGATTTTAGGCAATACCAGCGATTATGAGGCGGTTTACCGCTATGCGCAAGGGTTGGGCGACGACATTCTTTCCGAATATGACAGACTGGCAGGCCTGGCCGCAAAGGCGCTGGGCAGGCCGCCCAAATGGAGCGAGCGGCTGGGCGAGATGTGGACGCAGCAGCAGAAGCTGTTTCAGCTGTACTACATAGGTACAGACGAGTTTGACGGACTGATCCAAAACGAGATGCCCATTATTCCCCTGCCGGAGCTCTATGACCTGCTCTCCTCACTTTGCGAAGCCGGCAAGCAATTGGGCTACGGCACAGGCAGGCTGGCGTTTGAAACGCTTCATCCCCTCAGGCTCTGGCATGTGGATGCGTTTTTCGCGCCGCAGCGCCGTATCTGCTATGATGAAGTGATAAATGCAGAGGAGCGTCTGGCGGCGGCGGGCCGGAACGTGCGCCTGACCAAGCCGCACCCCTACATGTTTTTGCAGGGGCTCTACGGGCTTGACTATCCGCCCGAAAAGCTGATTGACGGCGATTACGACAAATCCGCCATAGCGGAAGTCTTGGTGGTGGGCGACGCCGGGGCCGACATTTATGCCGCACAGGCGATGGGCGCGGATTTCTGCGCAGTGCTCACGGGCGTGGCGGGCCAGGCGGCGCGCGGGTATTTTGAAGGCGTTGGCGCACAGTATATTTTAGATTCTGTCCGGGATATGATGACCAGTGAATAAACGTGCTGCCCCGGCGGCTTAAACCATGATCAACGATTAAAGAGGAACAAAAATGATAAAGATTTCCACACCGCTTACCAAGGATATTGTAAAAATGCTTACTGCAGGCGACCGGGTGCTGATATCAGGCTATCTCTACACCGCCCGCGACGCCGCGCACAGGCGGATAACCGAGGCGTTGGCGCGTGGTGAAGAACTGCCGTTTGACATAAAGGACCAGATCATCTATTATGCGGGCCCTGCTCCGGCCAAGCCCGGCGACGTTATCGGATCGTGCGGTCCCACAACCAGCGGCCGTGTTGACATCTACACGCCCCGCTTGATCGAGCTCGGCCTTTCGGGCATGCTTGGCAAGGGCGAGAGGAGCGACGCTGTTGTGCAGGCTATGAAGGCGCATACGGCGGTGTATTTTGCGGCGGTGGGCGGAGCCGGCGCTTTGATCGCGCAATGCGTGACGGCCGCAGAGCCTGTCGCTTACGCAGACCTTGGCGCAGAGGCGATTGTGCGCCTTACGGTACGCGACCTGCCTGCCGTTGTGGTGATTGACTCAAACGGGGGCAACGCTTATGTCGATGGGAAAGCCGAATACCGGAAGATTTAGGGCTGAATATTCAGCCTTTTTTGCCCTGTATAGAATATTAGAACCTGTATTCATAAGTAAGAGATGCTGGATTTGCGAGGAATTTTCCGTCTATGCAAGGCGGAAAAGGCGCGAATATCCGTCGATATTTAAGCCTTTGACAACGATGCAGAGGCGGAAAAGACCCGCAAAGGCGGTGTTTCGAACTATGAATACAGGTTCTTAGTATAGAGGAGGTGTCCCTGGGGTGTCGCAGCTGTCTTACTTAAAAGAACGTCTTTCCAATCTGCCCGATTTTGTATTTACCTTTATCCAAAGCTATTATGACGGCGAAAGCGTCAACACGCAGCTGGCCTACAGCATAGATATCACGACCTATCTGGTATTTTTGCAGAAATACCGCTATCCCGATATGGAAAAGCTTGAGGACTTCACGCCCGGACATCTGGATGGCGTGACGGTGGATGATCTGATCAATTTCAAGGCTTACCTGCGTGAATACGAAATCGTTACGCAGACCATATCGGGCGAACCAATGCGGCGCACGGTGCGCAACTCCAATTACGGCATCAACCGCAAGCTGTCCGCCATACGCTCGCTGTATTCTTATCTTTACAAAACCGATAAAATAGAAAAAAACGTGACCGAGAAGGTCACCTTTGCAAATATCAGCCAGAAGATCAAAAAGCCGCTCACCGCGCAGGAGACCGTGCGTATATTGGATGTGATTTTCAACGGCGAGCGGTATTACGCCGGGCGCGACCTTGCCGAGTATCTGAACCGCAAGCAGCGGGATATCGCTATATTTATAGCGTATCTGGGCACCGGCGTGCGCGTGAGCGAGCTTGTTAACCTTAACATTTATGATTTGTGTTTCGACACCTCATCCTTTATCGTAACGCGCAAGGGCGGCGAGCAGCAGGAAATTTTTATGCCTGTGCAGGTGGAGCAGGAGCTTTTGGCCTACCTTGAGCAGCGCAAAAAAATAAACGCGGCCGACAAAAACGCGTTGTTTGTCAGCCGTACAGGCAAGCGCCTTACTATAGGCGCTGTGGAGCGCAATTTAAAACGTTACTGCTATACCGCGGGCGTGATGCACAAGGACAAAACACGCCCCCACGCGCTGCGCCGTACGTTTGCGTGCCGCCTTTTAGAGGACGGCGTGGATATCAAAATGGTGGCCGATTTAATGGGGCACCGCAATATAGAGGTGACCCACAAATATTACGCCCAGTATGCCTCCAAGGCACGAAAGGAAATCATGCGAAACTTCGAGATCCTTTCGACGGACATAACCATTTAAAACAGACGAAGGGATTGGTCGGATATGACATTATGGGTTAAAATACTGCTTAGCGTGATTAGTGTTGCCGCAGCATTTTTCGGCGGCTTTATTGTGCTTTTTATGGTTGCGTTTGGCGGCGCGGGGGAGTTTTATCAGGTGCTTGTCCCGATATGCGTTGTAACGATTCTGTTGTTTATACTTGCGCAGATTTGGGGATGGTCAAAGCCTAAAAACAGGCTTATCGCGGTCACGGCGATATTGGGTGTCGTGCTGCTTAGCGTAGCGGGCTTTGAAAGTTATAAAGCATATGACAACAGCTTTGACAAGGTGAATGAGCAAGGCGTGAACTTAGAACAGTATGCGCCTTTTAAGGATAATACCAAAGCGGTGTCGCTTGATGAGCCTTCAACCCTGAGGCTAGCTTCTTACATCCCTAAAGTTGACGGGGCAACAGCGCTTTATCCGTTATACTCAGCTTTTGTTCAAGCGACCTTTTCACAGGAGGAGTATCATAAATATCCTTGGTTTGTTACCTGTTCCAATACTATTTATGCTTACGACAAATTAATAAACGGTGAAACGGATGTTATTTTTGTTGCCGCGCCTTCAAAGGAGCAATTAAAAAAAGCACAGGACAAGGGAGTAGCGCTAAAATTGACCCCGATTGGCCGGGAGGCTTTTGTCTTTTTTGTAAACGTCAAAAATCCTGTGAATAATCTTTCCACAGATGATATCCAGAAAATATATTCCGGCAAGGCCGATAATTGGCAGGAATTCGGCGGCAAAAATGCTGGTATACGGGCGTTTCAGCGCCCGGAAAACTCCGGCAGCCAAACAATGCTAAAGAAGATCATGGGCGATACGCCGCTGATGATACCGCCAAAGGAGGATGTGGTGGCAGGCATGGGCGGTATCATAAAACAGGTATCTGCCTACAAAAATTATGATAACGCTGTCGGATACTCATTTTTGTATTTTGCAAGCGAGATGGTGAAGGATAATAAAATAAAACTGTTATCCATAGGCGGTGTTGCGCCTGCAAGGGAAAATGTGGCAAACAAAACCTATCCGTATTCCGCTGAATTTTATGCCGTAACGGCTGGGACCAAAAATGAGAACGTACAGAAGCTGATCGACTGGATATTATCCGGGCAAGGGCAGTACATCGTTGAAAAAACAGGATACACGCCTCTGCAATAGGCATTGCACAGCAGTGCCGGCTTGCTGTCAACAGACCTGAGACCATTTGTCTAGGGTGCGTCTTCAAATAGTCAAAACACCTAAAAATGGCTGTTTTTCCGTCATACCTTGTTATCGGAAGCTTAAATACACAAAGTATTCGCGCTTCCTTCCGCCGCGTCTGACGAAAAAACATCTCATTTTTATGCACTCTGTCTAGTTGAAGACACACCCTAACCAAAATGAAAGCGGGTGAAAAAACAGTGCCGGAAAAGTTTGACTACAAAAAGATGTATAAAGATTTGTATATGCCCAAAGCGGTACCGCATGAAATCATGGTTGTGCCCATGACGTTTATTATGGTGGACGGCAAAGGCGATCCCAATGCGGAGGATGGCGAATACAGCGCTGCGGTCGGGTTGCTGTACGCTTTGTCTTATACCGTCAAGATGAGCAAAATGGGCGCTCATGTCCCGGACGGATATTTTGAGTACGCGGTTCCGCCGCTGGAAGGGCTGTGGTGGATGGCGGACGGCAAAAAGGGTGTTGACTACGCCAGGAAAGACCAATTTTGTTTTGTGTCGATGATCCGGCAGCCTGAATTTGTGACGCCGGAGGTGTTTGAATGGGCAAGGCGGGAGGTCGAAGCAAAAAAGAAGCTGGATACAAGCCGGGCGAGGCTGGAACTGTTTGATGAAGGCTTGTGCGTTCAGTGTATGCACATCGGCCCGTTTGATGACGAGCCCGCCACGGTGGAGAAAATGGAGCGGTTTATCATAGATAACGGTTTGTACAACGATATCGGGGATTGCCGGCGCCATCATGAAATTTATTTGTCCGACCCACGCAAAGGCGATATTTCAAAAATGAAAACCGTGATCCGCATACCTGTCGGAAAAGCGGTGAAGGGCGTATGATAAAACGGTTCCGCGGGCCGGGCAGGACATTATTCAGGCTGTCCGGCCCAATACCTTATGGGGCGGAGATTGAAAGGTATAACTTTTTAGCGCTTGCATCCCACGAATCCGTTTTTAATTTATAAAGCGGCTCGCTTCCTGCCTGAATGCTTATTGGAAGCATAGCTTCCCCGTTTACCAGCTTCCAGGGCGCGTCTAAAAACATTTCATCATAGACGCCCATATGCCCCTCAAGTCCGTAACGGGCTACGCCCATCCGACAGCTCATACCTTTTCCGTTCCCATATTGGAAGCCCAACGCTTCAATGTGCTCGCTTTGCCACCGGAACTGCAGCCTGCCATGGCTGTAAATATCATTATATGCAGTTTCATAGATGTTTCTTACCGGAGCATAAACAAATCCGTTGTCAATAAGGGCAGGCCTGTTTAACGCAAGCTCCCTGTACCCCGTATCCGCTTGCCCGGCGCCCTTCAGACAGACCTTGACGGCTGCGTCTTCCCCTTTATGCATAACCCTGAGCATACGGTCAAGTAGGGCTGCCATTTCGGCATTTGTCGCAATATTATTATATTTTAGGGTACCATCGGGATAGCCTTCAATCTGCCCCAGTTGGTCCGACACATAAAAATGATTGATAAGCGGCCCGCTTGCATCGCTGCAATCGCTGTACGGCAGCAGGGTTCCAGACGGCATATAAGAGCTGCTTGTTGCTCCGGTCATGCCCAGCGCTCGGAGTATCCAGACAAAGCATTCTTTCCGGGTTACAGGCTCATCCGGGATGAAATTGTTATCGGGGTAATTTAAGGTTTCGTAGTTTTTTCCTCCGTAATCTCTTGTCTTGATGATACCCCAATTTATGGCGGCATCAAGCCAGCCTTCTGTTTTGATCCAATGATTATCCAAATCCCTGAATATGTCTTCTTCAAACACGACCGGGTATTCCCGGACTTCTTTTTGAAAATTCGCGATTTCACTTCCGGGGACGCATCCTGCCGCTTTTTGCAGCGTAACCAGAAAATCGGCCTTTTTGAGCGTGTCGTCAGGGCTGGTATTTTCAAAAATGTTAGCCCAGTCATATTTAATGATAGCATTATAATAAGGCTCCGCCCAATTACCGTGCCAATTATCTGCCGCCGCTGCGTTCAGCGTATTAAAAGAAAGCACAACAGAAACCATACTTAAAAGCAATATTTTTTTCAATCAATGTCACCTCTATTCTATTATTCCGCTATTTTTTTCTATTACTCTCCAGATTATTGTTGCGGTTTCAGCCCTGCTGATATTGCCATAGGGCATCAGTTTGTCTTCGCTCCCCTGAACAACGCCGTTTTTTATGCACGCTGCAACGGATTGCACCGCCCATCCGGCGACAGCGCCGTTGTCGCTGAAGGCGGAAATGATATCTGATGTTTCCGCTTCTGAAAGGGCGGTATCTATAACGAGCAGCTTCATTGCCCTTGCGATCATGGTCATTGCCTCCTGCCTTGTGATAGGGGTATCGGGTTTGATGATCCCATCGCCGTAACCTGTGATAATGCCGTTTTCAGCGGCCGCGCAGACGCTTTGGTAAAACCAGTCGGTCGTCTTTATATCCGCAAAAGGGTTTTCGCTTCCGCTGGCCTTCAAATCCAGCGCCCGGACAATCAGAGCGGCGAACTCCGCCCTTGTGATATCCCGCTCAGGCGCAAAGCTGTTTTGGGCCACGCCTTTAATGATACCCCTTGCAGCCATTGTATCCACATAGGTTTTCGCCCAGTGGTTTTCCATATCGGAAAATACTTTGGGGCGGACTGCCGTGTAAATCGAATAATACCCGAGTGCGATATATTCCTCGTCGTTCCATAACAGCCGGGCGACGCCGCTGACATTGGCATCCGTCCAATTCACACCGTCTTGTGAATAAAGAACCTCTGCTCCGGCTGTGACAAACCGCGTGCCGTCCCATATGATATCGGACAGATTATATCCTTTTTTGCTGCGGATTTGGGTCCATGGTGTAATACCGTCGGGTGAGGTAAGGATCACTCCGTTGCTTCCTACCGCCACAAATTTGCCGTTTCCCCATGCTGCTTTGTATAGGACTGAATTATTTTGGTAGGTTTGCTGCGTCCAGTTTTCGCCGTCGGGCGAGGTGTAGACAATGCTGTAATGGTAGCCTTCCATCCCCGATTCCATGGAGCCGGGGTAACCGCCGCCGCCCACGTTCACATAAACCTGGCCGTTGTTCACCACATTTTCCGACTGCCTGTACTGTGCCAGCGTATCGGCAGGCAGCGTTAGTCCTGAACCGGTGTTTTCCACACCGGAAAAGGGGCTGTCGGCATGACTGTTTGTCAGCCTCCAGTCCAGCGCGTTGGTAGAGGTATAGATTTCGCCGTAGGCCCTTGATTTGATAAACCTGTTGTTCAGCCAAAACAAGTCGCCGAGTGAATCGTGCAGAAATGTGGCGGACGCAAGCTGTGTTTTTTCCCAGTCGGCGCCGTTTTCCGACGTATAGCGGTATACGTTAGGAAACTCGTCGCCGATTGCGACAAATTTTTGGCCGTCGGCGGTGATGCCGCTAAAGTACAGATTATTAAAATGCTTCGTCCAGTTTTGGCCGTCGGCAGAGATAAAAACAGCGTTTTTATCGTATTCCGAGCCGACCCCATACCGTGCCCATACCGCAAATATCTTCCCGCTGTATGCAAGATTGTGATAGGAGCCATACCCTTCCTCTATCTGGACTTTATTCCAGGCGACTCCGTCATCCGATATCAGAATTCCGGTACCGTAAGTGGACGCGATCACGAACCTGCTGCCGTTTGTCGCGATTCTGGCTGTGACTGTCGGCGTCTCCGGGAATGTGCGGCTTGTCCAGGTAATGCCGTCGGCTGAGGTGGCAATACCGCCTGGGCCGGCCGTCACAAACACAGAGCCGTTCCATTTAACATCGTCAAAGTCAACGGTTTGGATACTGCCCGTTTCGGCCGTGTTCCACTTTCTGCCGTCAGCGGACACAAGGATGCTTTTTCCTACTGCGACAAATTTGTCACTGCCCCAAACGACAGCACGGATGGAGTCTTGCTGCCCGGAATCGGAAAGGTACCAGTTTTCCCCGTCAGGGGAGGTTTTTACCACGCCGTTATTGCCCGCCGCGGCATAAACGCCGTTTCCGTATGCAACGGCATTGATGCCATTGCAGTCGTACGCCTTACGCCATAGGAGAAGTTTTGCCGCTTGCGCCGTTTGCGCCGCCGCGTCAGGCGCTTTGTTTATTTGGGCGGGAGGATCGACAGCGCTTTGCTTTTGCGCAATTGGCTCATTGTGCTGTGGGAGCGGAGATGGCTTGTTATTTATTCTGGCATAAATACCGGCAGCTAACAGTATCAGGAAAATAATGCCAACCGGCAAGACCATTTTTTTATATTTTTGAGACACTTTATCTCACCTCCAAATTAGTTTTTCCCGCAAAGATTTATTATACACGGTATTTTGAAATATAAGTGAATCGTTTTGCCGCGGAGTTGTGATCTGGTTTTTAATGAAGCAAACCATATCTGTGCGGTATCCTCACCCCAAAAAGAGTGATCAATATCGATCCTGTCAACTCGAACCTGCCATGTAAAAAGCCGTGGATGTGTTTGCTCATGCCGTTTAAAAATAAAAAAAAACAGGGCTTTCCAGCATTCGTATACCGGCACGCATGGCGCGGATAAGAAAACGCGTGAAAACCCTGTTGTTATACGGTTTTTTAGCTTCATTAGCTTTTAGCATTCGGCGGCAGAACAGCGTGTGCGGCTTGGTGCCGGCTGCAATGCCGCAAAAGGCGGTAATGTGATGGCAGCTCAGGCTTGCTTTATAGGCTGCATCACAAACCGGAATTCATGACCTTATTCATGGAAGTCCGCTGCGTCATGGCTTACAGCCGCTTCCAGAATATCATAGTAAGCCCAGTGTGCATTTGATACATCGGTAAACGGCGCCGGATATTTTGCAAGATTCGCATTTATCGTATTCTTATCCGGTACTCTGCCCATTGCCGCGTTAATTATTTTTACAGCCTCGGCACGGGTGATATTTGCATCGGGTTTAAATGTTTTGTCGGGATAGCCTGTGATATATCCCTTTTCATAGATTGCCGCTAAATATTTTTCCGCCCAATGCCCGGCCGTATCGCTGAAAGGCAGGCTTTTCACCGTATCGGTATCAAGCCCCTTAAGCCTTGCAATAACGGCTGCAAATTCTGCTCTTGTGATGCCATTTTCCGGTTTAAAGCTGCCGTCGGAATAGCCCACAATGATTTGTTTTGCTTCGATAAAGCCGATATAATTTGCATACCAGGCCGCCTTTGGCACGTCTGTGAAATTATTTGCGTAGGCTGTCCCTTCGGCAAATCCGCCGGTAAGCCTTGAGACTATCGTCACTGTTTCGGCACGGGTTATACCCGCCTCGCTTCTAAATGTGTTGTCGGGATAACCTTGAATATAGGCCGGATGCTTTGCCGCGGGCGTCTGTGTCGGAGCGGGTGTCGGCGTGGCATTTGATCCTTGCCAGCTGCCCGGCCTGGGTGTCGGCGTTGATATAATGGACGTGGCGTAACTTATTGCATACTGGCTGAATTTATCTGTTTTAAATACCAAAAAGTTGCCTTCCTGCGTTGCGGATATGATTTGTGCAATCCCGTCATGCAGCCTAACTACCTTGTAATTGCTTCCTCCCCGCATATTTTCAGGAATTTCAAGCCTTATGGTGACCGGGTTGATTGCCGTCTCCCTTCTCTCATCCTGGCTTAGAACGGTCCCGTCCGTATTCTTTTTTGTAACAAAAAGGGATGCGTCGAAATAGAATATGGCGGCGTCCGCGCCCGCCTGCTCCTTAATTTTTTCAATATCCTCCGCGGTTGCGGTATTTTGCTTTATCACAAGCTTTATTTCCGTACTGATCCCGGCAAGAGAATCAGCTTTTGTGTCAATTGCGCCTTTCAGGTCGTTTGCGTCCACCTCGGTGTTAAGGTTCTCTTTTACAACGTCGGCGGTTACATTGCCCCTTACCACGGTTAAAGTATATTCACCGGAAGTATCGATCGTAGCGTCCGGCCTTTTGACCTTGATGGATAGATCCGCCTGCTTCAGCGCGGATTCAGCCGGAATCTCAATATCGTCACCATTGATTTTCACTCTTGCATCCGCACAGGTGATGACCAATGAATACCCAAGCTCATGAAAATTCGGGATCACTTTTGCCTTAACAATACCGTCTTTATTCGGCGAAGCCACCGTATAAAATTTGTTTGCGGCGCTGCCGTCAACAATAAAGGGGTATTTTTCGGTATATGGCACACCGTTTTTATCCCCGTACACCTCAAGTTCAAAGCCGCTTACATAAGTATAGGCTGAAATATAGATGCTGCCGCCTGCCATATCAAGCGTGGAGCCGCCGATGAGCGACGGCATTACCGTGCCGGAAATGGTGTTTCCCGCAAGCTCTGCTCTTGTGATGTTCACAGGGATCTTATCATCCGAAGCTCTTTGCTTTATGACAAATTCAAGATACAAAACCGTATCGTTGCTGTTTAATACAAAACTGCCCTCTCCATAGGATTTGGAACGGTCAGCGGTATCGTCCGCAAAAGCAAGGCGGATCTCTCCGTTTTGGTTTGCGGCTGCCCTGTCGTTCGACTGCCATACCACAGCGTTTCCCTTGCTTGATTCCATAGTGCCTGTCTTTGTGCCAACGTATTCGAGTTTTGTTTTATCAAAGGTCACGAAAATGACGCCTCCGCCATAACTGCCCTGCGCTCCGTTTTGGGCAGTGACCGGAAGCGCGCTCAGCTTAACCGGCGCCAGCACGCTATCGGTTCTCGAAATACGGTAATCGACATTGTCTATGTATATTTTACTGTTTACCGCTGCCCGAACGCAGGGCATTTGTATCACAAACAAAGTGATTGTCAAAACGATGGAAATGAGTTTTTTCATAGCCATACACCTCATTTAAGTAGGGAAGGGCGGCAGTCAGCCGCCCATTAAACCCGTTATTTAGAAAGTATGCCAAAGGTTCCTTCCTTTTTGTCCATGCCTTCTGTCCCCTGCAGTATTGCCTGTATCATCTGCGCCGCGTCAATCGCGTCTTGTTTACCGTTGCCGCTGACCTCGGAAATGAGCATGTTGTCGCTTGTCGCATTGATATCCGTTTTGAGCCATACATTGATTGGCTTCATAAAGTCATTTGAATCAAGGGATTGGTTTGTATTTGTTTGTTTTCCGTAATAAAGCGTGGGTGTGCTGCCTATGCCAAAAATAAACTTATCCATGTCCGGCGTTATGCTGCCGGGCATGAGCACCACATATCTGCCGCGCTCCGGCGAATAGAAGATCCTGGCGTTGGTATCCTGGACCACCGCATCATTTATCGTAATGCTCAGCGTATTGTTTTGACCGATATTAGTCATGATCGCGTATGCCTTGTAGCCGCTGAACACAGCATTGTCGGAGACCTCAAAGTCAAGCGTATATGCCCAGTTGATTGCCTGTCCCGTATAGGTGTCGATGATTACGACCGTGCTGCCGACGGCGATATCCTCGTCAATGGTATGCTCTCTTGCCATCAGCTTAAACACGATATAGCGTTTATTCATATCGCCTGAGGTAATTGTGTAAGTCATGGCAGTGTCTGTCAGGCTCAATGCTGCCGCGTCGTCAATAACGGTATCGGCTGCTGTCTGGTCACCGCCTGCTTTGACTGAATAGGCAAGCTTTGTGACGCTTGAGGCGTTTGTGCTTAAATCGTAGAACCGGCTTGCGGTAAACGGCACGGTGATCTGATTGCCCACGACGTATTTGTTATCGGTGACCGACACGCTGCCTACTGTTATTACCGGCGCGTTTGCAAGGTTAGCGTAAGCGGTCACACCGCCTGACGTCTTAGCGCTGCTTTCGCTTGCATTATAGTAGTCGGAAAGCGCAACCGCCGTGACGGTAATCTCGCTGCCTACGTCTTCTTTTGTAAGCGCGTAGCTTTCACCGGTTGCACCTTCGATCGGCGCGTCGTTTTTATACCATTGGTACTGGCAGCCGGTCAGTATCTGCGCGGTGTCGGTACATTCGACCTTCGCTTTTACTGTTCCCGTATCCCTTGCCCTTGCCGAATCGCTGACCGCCGAATTGTCGCTATGTACGATCGTAACGCTTGAGATTGCTGGCTTGGGGATATTCGTTTGGCCGCCCAACAGGAATTTGGCCTCAGCAGAAGCTGTTTTTGCGCATTCGCCGATCTCCTCCTTGGCTGTAACGGTCAGCTTTAACCATTTGTTGATATATGGCGCGGTAATGCCCAAGGTTTTATCGGCAGCGCCGCTGATATCCGTATACGAGCCGTTTTCCGTATCGCTGTAGCTCCATTGA
Organism: Firmicutes bacterium ADurb.Bin193; assembly: GCA_002070105.1. Lineage (GTDB taxonomy): Bacteria > Bacillota > Clostridia > Monoglobales > Firm-18 > MWCQ01. Next base: position 82,523 of record MWCQ01000011.1, read on the forward strand.
TAGGTTGTTGTTGTATAGCTGCTCAAGAGCGGGTATTGATAGGTAACAGCCGGGTCATAGCCTATGGTTTTGCCTGTTTTAAAGCCATCCGGGCTCAGTAACGAACCCGTATCAATGGCGGGCGCGTTCTTTGGCTCGACCAGCACGCTTTCGCTTGTCATTGAATGCAGCGGATCTCCGTCTAACAGCATGGTGACTTTTACTTTCAAACGATAACCAATATAGTCGTCGGTCAGCACAAAACTGCTGCCGGTTGCCCCTGCGATTGGCGTGGTATAGTTATCCTCATCCTTATTGGTGAACCATTCGTATTGATAGGTGACAGGGTCGATCGGCTGTGTTGCTGTTTTTACACTGTAAAGGGTGGTGTCGGTATCCTTTACAATGGAACTGATTTTACTGCCCGTTGCGCTGTCTGAAATCACGTTCGTCAAAATTTCACCGTAATCCAGGAAGGTGATATTCTGCCCTTGTCCGTCACTCAACTCTGCGAAAACCGAATCGGAAATTGTTCCGTCGACCAAGGGGAAAATCTTAAATTCATTCACCAACACACTGGTATTGCTGCCGCTTTGCGGTCTTTGGTTTAATTTAAACTTAAGCTTAAACTCAAACGGCGCGGTGTAGTCCACCGCAGATCCCGCCTGTAGATTTCGGTATACTTTAATTTCACCGGTTTGGTTATTGCTGCCATCCTTAATGGCCTGGGCAATGAAATCCGTTCCCACAATGCCCGTAAAGGTCATGACCGAGGGGTCGAAGGAAAAGGCGGCCTGTATTGCCCCGATATCGCTTTGCGTACCCGAAAGGCTTACGACCGGCACGGTAATTTCGGTATTCTGGTCAGCGTTGATGACATTGCTCTTGGTGGAAATTCGGCTGGTATCCGAAACGGTGTCGCCCCCGTAGATATAATCTGCGTCGACATTTGTCAGGCTCAGCGTCGTATTTGCGTTTCTGTACAACGTTAATGTACTTGGGGTTTCCTGAATCGGGTATAACTGAGTCCCTAAAAGATAGGATTCTGTATCTTTTGTCAGTATCATTGTGGTGTTTGTTGTATAAACTTGGGTGTCGCCTGCAACGGCGTCCGGCTTGATATACAGCCTGATGCCAAAAATCGAGCCGCTTGCCGCGTCAATCCCTTCCGGGTCGGAATAGGTCACGTCAAAGCTGGTGGTTGTCCCGTTTGTGGTCAGATTGGACACGGTGACATGGGATGTGTCGGGCAGCAAACCGCCGCCGCCCATTGCAACCACATTATCGCTAAGCGCCTCGTCCGGTTTTAAGCTTGTATTATTAAAGCTGACGGTTGTCTTAAGCTGGGTGAGCTTGTAGGTATTGTCAAAGGGCGCATTAAAGCTGATATTGCAGGGGAACAAAAATGCCCAATCCTCATCATAGATATTGGAATCATGGCTTGGCAGTTCCACTTTTGCCGCAAAGTTATTGCTTGATATTGCGGGATATAGGAATATATAACCGTCTTCCAGCATGACAGCCACACAAAAATAGTATGGTGTATCTTCCTCAAGATTTTCAAAGGTAAATGCATTTTCTGTCTGGCTCTTTTGCACCGTGATGACTTTTCCTTGGGAAAACCCCGTATTCACGTCATCAATATTTGCAAAGACATTCTCTTTGGAGGCAAGGCCCATATACATCGGTTCATCATCCGGACCCGCGTTTGCGATAACCGCGGCCGGGAAGTTTAATTTCATGGAGGTGTCCGAAAGCTCGGTCAGGCTTAAGGCCCCCAGCACCGGCTTGGGCCAGGTGGTATAAGTGCCTTTGTTGTAGCAGGCCTTATTGCCCGCTTCATCCGCTACGATAACATTGTAATAGTATGTGGTATTCTCCTCATAGTCAACGATCATGTCTCCATCAACTTGAATATCGAAGAAAATACCTATCTCCCCGGAGAACTGCACTTCAGTGCCGTTTGCTTCGATCTCTTCGACAGTATCCATTTCGGGTGATTTGGAATAATAGACCGTATAGGACAAATCGTCTGATAAAGTCGTATCGTCAGTCGCCGGCGTCATATCAAAGGCTACAGACGCATGGCCTTCTGTAGTGACGCTCAGCGTGCCGTCCGAGACCACCGGGGCTGTGGTATCGCTCGGTGGTGGCGTAGGGGGCACGTACAGCGTTACCTCGGGGGAAACGCTTACCTGTCCGTAGGAATACGGCATAGCTATCACTATACTCATAGTCACCTCATAAATCTGGCCCTCTGTCAGATCCACATTAACGTTGGAAGATCCGAAAGTGGGGATCGAGCCTGTAGCGAGCGTCGTTTGTCCGTCGGAAGTTTGAATAGTATATGACGGAAGCGTTCCCAACATCACAGGAGCGGCAAAGTTAAAGGTGTGCAAACTTGTCTGCTTTGCTGTAAACATGGCTGTGGCGGGGCCTATAGCCATATTGCTGGCGGCTAAGAGCACCGTAGCGGTAGGTGCCGGCGTCGGGGTAGGCGTCGGTGTTGGGATAGGCGCCGGCGTTGGGGTAGGGGACAGGTCCAGCGTTACCTCCGGCGAAATCTTCACCTGCCCATGGGCGACAGGCATCGGAGGCATCATCCAGCCCCCCATGGGAGGAGGATTGGGTATACCGGCTATACCCTGGCCTTGCAAAGCAATTTTATAATGGTTTCCCGCCACCAGAGATATGGAATGCGCATAGGCATTGGTCACAGGCGTTGTGTCTGAGAAAAGCGTCACATTTCCGTCAACCGCAATAAACTCAAAGGTTGCTGCCACAAACATACCGACTTGCGGCATGCCAATGGTAAGCGTATGGTCGCCTGTTTCTGTTGCGATAAATTCGACTTCATTACTATACTCCCCTGTACCACTGTAGTTGTCTAAAAGCACCGTAGCGGGAGGCGCCGGCGTTGGTGTTGGGGTAGGCGTCGGTGTTGGCGTCGGGGTTGCCAGCGGCGCTGCCTGAGAATTAATGAGATATGGCAAGCCGTTGTTGACGCCGTCGGTTATTCCCCAGTTATTTGTAAAATTCCATGGATAAGAAGCACTGTAATATGTGCCGCCTGTAAAGTTTGACAGTATTTGGAAGAAGGACAGCGGTTTATTTGCCGCACAGGCTGTTGTCATACCGCCATTCGTTATGGTGCTGCTTGTGGTGTAAGCATAATTTACATTGCCGTCGCCTGCGCAGGCGCCGACAACACCTGCCAAATTGCCCGACCCGCCGCTAACCGTGTTCGTAGCAAAGCAATTGTAAATACCGGCGTCCAAAAGAGAACCTATTAATCCGCCTACATTATTGCTGCCTACACCGTTTACCTCTCCGGTTGCATAACAATTGTATATAGGTGTACTATCAACCGTGCCGATAAGTCCGCCGTAATAACCGTTGTTGCTGACGGCTACACCTGTTACAGAGCATGTGCTGTAGCTGTTGTTAATGCTTCCGCCTGATAAACGTCCAACCAGGCCGCCAACATAGCGCTTGCCGGTAACAGAGCCGGTTGTGTAACAATTTTGAATTGTACCGCTGCATTGTCCTGCAAGCGCGCCTATGTACTCGCCACTATTTGCAACGAAATTTACATCTGTTACGCCAAGATTTTTAACCTGACCGCCGGATCCGATGCATCCGAACAAGCCCCTGTAATTATCGGATATGTTGACAGTTAAGCCGGTTACGGAATATCCGTTGCCGTCATATATGCCAACAAACGCACTCGCAAGACTCCCGATCCCATACCAATTGCCCATACCGCTCATATTGATATTGGCGGTTTGCTTGAAGTATTTTCCCGAAAAATAGCTGCCATTGCCAAAGTACATCCACATTAAATTACCGCTGCCCGAAATTAAATAAGGGTCTTGCGCCGTACCGGTTCCAGTCGGCGGAGTGCCCCCTACTGCCAATACGCTTGTTTGCCCGGCAGGGAAAAGCATGATTGTCATTGCTATTACCAATAGCAGGGATAAAGCTTGCTTGAGATTTTTTTTGGACATGTTTGCGCCTCCTTAAATTATATTATTTTTGTCAGTAAACCATTTCTTTGCTTGCAATGCCGTTTTTAGTCCTTTTTTACATAATACATAGACAATTATAGCAAATACGCCCTCACAAAATTCTCACAAAAACGACAAAAAGACGCTCAAAAGAGCATCTTTTTGTCATTTTTCTAATTTTTTCTTTTACATTACATGATCATTTCACGAATTGCTTTGGCGGGTTTTACGCCGTATTCTTCAGTCAAAACCTTTTCAAGCCACGCATAATGCCTGACCGCCTTTTCCCGTTCATTCGTTTTCAGCAGAAGTTCTATCAGCATGATATTTGCCTTGTTCTCGCACGGCAGGGCGTTGACCAGTTTTTTCAGATATTTCAGCATTGCCTCAACGTCTTTATTTTTATTGCAATGCGCCACGATCCGGTAAAGGATTTCGCAAAGCTTTTCTTTCAGCGCATCATCCTTTTTATAGCTCCAGGCAAATCCGCTTTTATTCAGATACCCTTGCGCGACCATACCGCATATTTTATCCAAATCCTCAAAATCGCTTTCTTCGCTTGTTTTGAAGAGATTTAATATATTTTCAACATAAAAAAGGTCGCAATCACAATCCTTTATCTTAACAGAATACTTTCCGCCGGTATATTCAATCAAAATCTTGTCATGATATGGGGCAAAAATACTTCTGAGCTTCCACACCGCGGTCTGCAAAATTGCCAATGCCTTTGAAGGTTCATATTCGGGCCAAAGCGTATCCACGATTAGCTCCTTGCTTATTTCGTCATTATGGTTTGTCAGCAAATACGCAAAAAGCTCCTCCGCCTTTGCCCGCTCCCATTTTACCGGAGCATCGTCAATCCTTACGGTAAAATTCCCAAAGCACTGGATGCTGATATTCTGAGCGGGAGCCTCTATGATACTCATGGATTTTCTAACCTTTTGGGCCATCTTGGCAAAACGTTTCGGATCGACCGGCTTCATGATATAGTCCAGGGCGTTGAGCTCAAACGCCTGTACCGCATACCGGCTATATGCCGTAATAAACACAACCTGCAAAAAAGGATGTTTTGCAAGCAGCTTTTCCGCCAGGGTTAGCCCGTCCATTTCGGGCATCCCGATATCTACAAACGCAACCTGCGGCATCAGTTTGCCGCATTCCGAAAGCGCTGTGAGCGGATCTTCGTACATGCCGCATACCGCTATAAAGCCGGTAGCCTTTGCCATTGCCTGTATATCCTCTAAGGTATACCACTCATCATCCACAATTATTGTCTTTATCATACTTTTTGCACCTCGCCCACTTCACAAAAGGGAATATCAAAAGAAATGGCTGTCCCTTTATCCGCTTCGCTTTCTATCAGCAGTCCTTTCCCGTAAAGGCTTATCAGTCTTTGTTGTATATTCTTAATGCCAATCCCGTCTCTGTCATTTGAGACGTTTCGCAAGTCTTCCGCCAGCTGCTTTGGCATACCGGGTCCGTTGTCGATCACCTCAATGTTGAGCTTACCTGCTTTTTTTTGTATATTTACCGTCACCACACCGCCCCCGATATTTTTTAATATCCCGTGCCTGATCGCGTTTTCCACCAGGGGCTGTATGGACAGTCTGGGAATCCTCACCTGGGGTATATCTGTGCTGTTTAATATAAATTCTATACGATCCCGAAACCTTGCCTTTTCAATCTCCACATAAGCGTTGACGAGCTCAAGCTCCTTATTAATGGATACGAAACTATCGCTGCTGTCAAAGTCAAAGCTGTTTCTTAGATATTCGCTGAGCTTTATAATCAGCCGCCTTGCCTTATCCGGGTCGCGTGCGACCAGGGAGGAAATGACGCTGAGTGTGTTATACAGAAAGTGCGGTTTGATCTGAGCCTGCAAAAATTTTACTTCGTTCCGGATCGCTTCATCCCTTGTGCTTTCCACCTCGGCCAGCAGTCTTTCCTTTTCGATGTACTGCTCCTTAAACAGATTGGCGTGCATGATGGTATGCACAAACAGCACAAGCAGAGTGCCAAGAGAAGAAAGCTCTCCGGCACTGCTTTTTATGATGTTCTGGTTAAGCAGGATATCATGCGTAACGGCGACGGCAAGGACGCTGACGGCGATTAAATACAGCGCGCCGCCCTTCATTTTCCGGATAAAGCCGATACAGGTCCCTAACAGGCCGAAAAATATGCCGGCCAGCATAATATAATCCGTCAGCCTGCCAAAGCTTGTATAAAATATCGGAGGCGTCAGCAGAAAAACGACAGTCAGCGCCAAGCTTACGCCTCCGAATATCTGCGTCACTGCCTTATTGAAGCGTGTCGGAAACAGCCTTGCGACATACAAAACAAAGGCTGCCGAGCACAGCTGTGCCGAAGCGTGCCAAATGAACAGCAGCAGCCGAAATGGCATGCCGGGCAATAGCTTTGAAAGGAGCAGCTCTCCCGATGTATCGAAAAGGAGGATGGCAAAGCAGCAAACCAGCGCAAAGTCGAGAAATTTTTTCTCGCTGCGCTTCAGCAAAAATATGCTCAGATAATACAGCACAAGCATGACCAGCGCCCCGATCACAAACAATTCCTTGCCCATGACAAGATCCTGAAGCGCTGCGATCCCCTCAGGGCTCCCCATGGTAAGGCTGTTCCAGAAGCCGCCTTTGGAAAAATCATAGTTTGCCACTTGTATGATGATATCAAATTCGCTTGCGGGAATACCAAAGACGACAATTTGGGGTTTGTATTGGGGCGTGTACTGCTGTTTTGTGCGGCCGACCCGTCCGCTGACGGCTATCTGCGCGTCATTAATGAAGATATTGTACGCACTTGAAAACGTATTGAGCTTAAAGCTTAAAAGAGAATCGGAAGGCAAACCGGTTTTGACATGCAGCTTGTATGTAGCGTAACCTTGACCGGGCAGCTTTTGACCGTTTATCCGGTATTTTGTCCATGCCTGCGGAACATCCGACATAGCAGGAGCGGTATCCGTCCCACTTTTAATGTCACCGTAGCTTAATAATTTATCCCAATAAAACGCCCACTGCCCGTCAAGCTTAATATTTCCGTTCTTATTGAAATTCCAATCGGACAGGTTGATCGTACCGTCTTCTATGTCGATACTGCTTTTCGCCCCTGGGCCTTGCGATACCTGACATCCTGACAGCGCAAAAAGCATTAACAGTATAAAAAGCAATAATATGCTTTTAAACAGTTTCACTTTGTTCCTTCCCTTCTATTTTTTAGCCGTATCTTTGGCAGAAAGATATGCTGTAATACCCTCCGTTTCGACATAATTATCAACTTCAATATACTTCGTTTAAACGCAATCTGTCAATAGAAAAATACAGAATTAAAGCTATATTTGCTGATCCTTCCATGTATATCATTATTGAAGAGAAGCTATAATGTTTCTTTTCCCCGCAAACAAAAGTTGAGTATTGAGATAAAATATCACATTAAGTAATTTTACTGTTTTTATATGCGCTTGGAGAAACGCCTGTCTCCCGCTTAAAAATCCTGCTGAAGTACAAGGGATTGTCATATCCTACAATAGAAGATATTTCACTAATACTATGCGATGAGGACGACAACAAATCCTTTGCGCCATTGATTCGTATTCTTGTGATATATTCCAATGGCGAGACCCCGGTGGCAGCTTTAAATTTGTGAATAAATCTATACATGCTTAAGTTGCTTTTCTGAGCGTAAAACCCTATCGGATGATTCTGATTGTAATTTGCGTGCATGAGTTCAATGGCTTTTTTAATATCATCACTAACAACAAGTCCTTCATTAAGGGCGGCAAGAATCCTTGCAATATTAAGAATCAGTTCCACCAGATAGACGCTGCAATAATGCATAAATAATGGCTTTTTAATTTTAAGCTCCGATATCACTTTCTTAAACAGCTCTATGCACTCGCCGCTTTCACCAATAAAATATGACCGCCTGTCAAGAAGACCCAGCTCTGATAAATTCTTACGCGCCGCATATCCCGTGAAGTGGACCCAATACAGCTCTGTTGAATCTTTAAAGTAATAATTATAACGCTGAGGTATGTTGGGCTGAAATATCACAATGTTTCCATTTCCAATTTCCGTTATTTCATCTCCGAAGCTGTAATAACCTTTTCCCTTTATGATATAGATAATTTGATAATCAACCCTTCCGGTATCTCTGGAGACACTGGAATTTTGGGTAAGTAGTTTAAGATATCCACAGGAATTGACAGACATATAATTTTCGTTATCCTGTATACCATAATTCGCGCGATGTTCCACTGAATTTGTAAAAATATTGATCATATAATCCACCTCTAAAATAGCAATTTAGTCTATATTATTAGCAATGTTGTTTATTTATTAATTTCTATTATACTGCTATAATTATAGATAATCAACAATAAATTTTATTTATCGGTAAGCAAATTTGTTTATTATTTAGGCACCATCTGCCTGCTTATTACGTATATCAGTGTAATCTCACTTCTATCTATATCATCAATAGACGACAGCCTGTCATTTCTGGACATGATCTGCAAACGGATCATACCATAATTGATGGGCTGTCTTTCATTTTATAATGACAGCGTATCGACATAACAGAACGCGTCATAGCTAAGCATTTGCAAAGATTTGATTAGGTCGGATTGAGCGTATAGGGGGGTGAAAGCAGATATTATTTTTCTTTCTTTGAGTAATTTTGCATGAAAAATTGAAAGGGGAGTTAATGATGGTAAAAAAAGCACTATGTTATCTATTGATCGGCGCACTTTTGCTGACGGTAATGGCGCCGGCGATATTTGCGGCGCCGGCAAACCTGATTGCAAATCCGGGGTTTGAAACGGGAGCGTTCTCGCCCTGGGCCAATGTGGCACAGTATACCATATCGACAGAGCAGGCGCATGCGGGTACATACTCCGCCAAGATCTCCACCAGTGCAAGCGGCGCCAAGCTGGAGCAGACTGTCTCGGTCAGGCCCAATACGGGCTATACCTGGACATTTTGGATCAGGTCCAACAGCTCCAGCGGTGTTGTTATGTCTGTTAACCTGACAGCGGGAGACGGCGGCGGGCAGCTTCCGGGCTCCACCACTGTGGCCAATTCGGGCGGCAGCGTATGGAAGTCGTATACGCTTAATTTCAACAGCGGAAGCTACAGTCAGATTGTTCTTACTGTGACGGATGCGGTTAACTACAGGACGATCTACATAGACGATATGGACCTGCATTCCACAACGCCGTCTGATAACGCAAAGCTGTCCGCTTTGACGTACCAGCCAAACGGCGGCTCTGTTTCGCCCGTGACAGGCTTTGTGGCTACCGATGAAGGAGGAACCTACAACGTCGCGCTGCCGGCCGGTACGACTTCGGTGACAGTGGGCGCTACAAAGGCGGACGCTTTCGCGACGATGGGCATTGATCCCGCAGGCGGGGTCGTAAATATCGTTAACAACGTCGGAACAGCAACGGTTACTGTTATTGCGGAAGACGGGGATATGGCAAATACTTTTGAAATTAATTTTGCGATTGCCGGAAATCTTGTTGCAGACCCGGGATTTGAATCGGGGACCCTTAATTCCTGGACTCAAACCAACTGCACCGTGCAGGGCGCGCAGAAAAACAGCGGCTCGTATGCGGTTCAATTTGGCTCGACTGCTAGTTTGAGACAAAATGTTACAGTAACGGCTGACACGAATTATACCTTCAGCTTTTATGGCCGCAGTACCAACTCTAATATGAGATACTGCGTGCAGACCACCGAAGGGACCATACTCACCAACGACGGCGTTGTTTCTTCCGGTTCCAATACCTATAACAACTTTGTACAGCGTACGCTCACCTTCAACAGCGGCAGCAATACCACGGTTCAGATATATGTCTATCTGACTGCGAGCGGCACCCATTACGCTGATGATTTTGAGCTCTACATGGATGGGGCAGGTCCGACGCCAACTCCGACAGCAGCGCCGACGCCGACACCGACGCCGACTCCGCCACCCACTCCGACACCGACGCCAACGCCAACATCAACGCCGGCGCCAAGCAATCTTGTTTCAAACCCGGGGTTTGAAACGGGAGCCTTTTCACCATGGACTCAAACCGTCTGCACTATGCAGAGCGCTCAGAAAAACAGCGGCTCGTATGCGGTTCAGTTTGGCACTGCCGCTACTTTAAAGCAGGATGTCACGGTGGCTACTAATACGGACTATACCTTCAGTTTCTATCACCGCAGCACTAACGCGAATATGCGGTACTGCGTACAGACCACAGGCGGGACCATACTGACCAACGGCGGCGTTGTTTCTTCAGGCGCGAATACGTACAACAACTTTGTGCAGCGTACGCTGACCTTCAACAGCGGCAGCAACACCACGGTTCAGATAAACGTATATCTCACTGCCAGCGGAACGCATTACGCAGACGACTTTGTGATAAGCGGCGGTGGTGGGGCACCGACGCCGACGCCGACTCCTGCGCCGACGCCGACCCCGGCGCCAACATCAACGCCGGCGCCAGCACCTTATGATATCCAGTTGTGGGGTTATGATTTTGCAGGGGAGGCCGGAACCGGAATCGGGGCCAGTGGCACAGACCCTGCGAAGTGGAATACGATTTATCAGGGTACGGCAAAAAGGCAGAATGATCCTGTTGCGGGTGAATCAAACATCGTAGGATATTTTGTGGCGGACGCATCATCGGCGCAGAATACGAAAACGTTGACAGCGGCAAAAGGCTTCCTGAACGCGCAGGGTGAAACAGTTGCCAGCACAAGGATATACCTGCCTGCAGCCATAATAGGCAGCCGTCAGCCACTGACAATCAACTTCGCGGCAAAGAAGGTGGTCAAGTTCACATATGACAGCGGGGCGGGCGATTACACCTGGACCGTGGGCGATGATGCGACGGCATCAGGCAGATGCAACGCTGATGGATGGGTTAAGCTGGACGCGATTTTCATGCCGGGCAGCGGGACCCCCGCAGAGCAATGGGCTGATACCGACATGACGGTTGTAATGAGCGGTAATCTTAAAAATATGAGCGGTGTAGCACAGAGCAAAATGGCAGTTACACGAAACATAAATATTACCTATACAGCAGACTGGGGTTCGAGCACATCCCCGAGATTTTCAGCAGTGATGAGTGCGCCCGCAGGTATGAAATGCGGCTTCTATCTGGACGATGTGAGGATATACCAGCCCGACATTCTGCAAATAACTGGCGCAGATACAGAGAAATTTTCAGGTGATCTATACAGGAATGTTAAACTGAACGGAAGTGTGACGGTTAAGTTCAACCACGACCTTGACATGGCGGCGTTCAACTCAGGTATGGTCAGCGTGAAAAAGCTGAATGGCACGACCGTAAACTTCACGTCGGCAACAATAAACAAGTCATTGCCGAATGTGCTTGTGATCAGCTTCGCGTCCAATCCGCTGAGCTATTATACAGATTATAAGGTGACACTGAGCACAAGCCTCGGCGACGTGACGGGACGGTTGTTTACCTCAGCGACCAACACGGCATATTTCAGCACCGCGGGTGCAAACGGTTCACTGCCGACGCCTATGCCCGTTCCCACTCAGCCTCCGGGAGGCTATGTCATGCCCGACGCGTACAACACAGGCTATACAAGCGACTATGACGACCTTGTGGATATTGGTGTAAAATATCCCGAGCTCAACACATTCAGCAAGGTGATTACACAGGAAATAGCCGACAAGTACGGCAGGGTCTTTGAGGGCTTTAAGATAGAGAACGGTGTTATAGAAGTATATGCGGATAATGTGACAATCAGGGACTTCTACGCGCACTCAGAATCCTGGTATTGTATCCAGAACAAAGGCGGCAGAAATCTTATCATTGAAGACGGCGAGCTGACCGGGGCAAATACCGCCGCCATTATAGGCAGCGGCCCGGGGCTGATGACGATGAGGCGCCTGCACATTCATGATATGTACGGAGACTGCTTAAAGCCGGCCTCTAACTGGCTGGTGGAATCGTGTTACATGCATGAGGTGGGTCTGGATCCCATAAAACATGAACAAGATGGAGATACCAAGCATGCCGACGGAATACAGATCTCCGGCACAAACCCAAATTCTGCTGCAATGAATGTCCGGATCATGGGCAACCGTATGGACTTCCTGCATCTGCCGTATGGATATATGGGGAACTCGGTCATCATGGGCAACGCCAGTATCGGTCCGGTCAGCAACTATCAGGTACTGTATAACTGGTGTAACGGCGGCGGCTACATGTTCTATGATCAGGATAAGCCGTATCCGATAACAAATGCGTCATATTCTTACAACCTCATCGGTGAGGGCTACAGATTTGGAGTTTTCATGGTAGAGTCAGCGCAGCAGCCGGTAAAAGACGGCAATGTTATGCTTGACACCGCGGACGTACCATGTGTAGGAAGTGCTGTGTACAAGAATGCCTCGGGTAACAGAATCCGCAGTATGGCGGAGCTGGGTGCCGGCACCAGCCTGACCTGCATGGTCAACATGGCAAACTACACGCTGCGGGCGCAGAACGTGTCGGTTGTAGCGAAGCTGTATAACGGAGCCGGGCAAGTGCAACAGACGCAGGTATTGAATACTCAGCTGCCGACGTATATTCGTCCGGAGGTATATCTGGATCCCTCAAACCTGCAAACTATCACGGTATATGATAGCGAGGGCAATCCAAGACAGGTGCAAGACATGATCAACGACCCATATCTGCCCAGGAATGAGCAAAGGCAGGTAGTGCTTAACGGTCTGCCCGCGAACAAAACAGGATATTATGTGGTGGTAACGGTATTCGATGAGGCGCAGGGTGGTACGGTCTTGCGCAGCGATACGCTGCGCTAAGATATTGGGTGGTATGGCAAACAAATACATGGATGAAATACCGTCCGTATCAGGTTACGGTATCAAACGGGTCGCCCGACATTGACCTCGTAAGAATAACAGGCGATGTGCTGATAAACGGTTTGGCCATATTCAGCGTCAACTGACCAGTTTGGCGTCTGATTGGCATATACCTCCCCCCCGACCGGCAGTTTATGCCGGTCGGGAATATACGGGGGCGGTGCTTTTAGTAGAGCTAATGTCTTTTGAGCGTCAAATTTTATTTGGAAAAAAATTCAAAAGCAATTGATTTTCCGCCCGTTTTGCGATGAATTTTTATATGCCGGCTATCATTCTACATGCATTTACATACTGCCGCATTGATTAGCGCATTTTTGTATTGACTTTTTGATGATTGACAAACCCACCGTAGGGCGACACTGTAATCCGCAACCCGTCTGCATAATACCCGACTGCCTGCCGACTCAGCCAACCGACAATCAAACGACCCGATGGTTCCGCTATAAGGCAACTGACAAGTCCGCAGCATGGCGGTATGATGATGAGGCTTGCCCTTTCGTTGTGCTGTTAGGCGACAACTGTGCCAAGGTCTTAACATCATCAAAATGTGTACCAAAAAAGGAGGCGTTTAAGGATGAAGAAAAAATTTTTGGCAATCAGCATCATGATAGCAATGCTGCTATCGGCACTCGGCTTTAGCTTTACACCCAAGCTGGAGACTAAAGTCAGCGCAGACCCGGTATTCCCGCTCAAGGTGAGCGCAAACGGCAGATATCTGACGGATTGGAATGGCGTCCCGTTCCTTATCAAGATGGATACGGCATGGAACCTTGGTGGGGCTAATGCCAACGCCGCGTATGTGGATGACTATCTTGATGATCGTGTAGCAAAAGGGTTCAATTCCATCTTAGTTGTAGGTAGCGAGTGGAATCCAGAGCAGGCCAACGATCTTGGCCAGTATCCGTTTGGTAATCCACCCAACCTGAGTTCACCCAATACGGCTTATTTCAGCAATTTGGATACCATTATTAATAAGTGTGCATCCAGAGGCCTGTTGGTTTTCTTAAACCATATCAATTGGCAGGGACTATATAAAGACTATCTCACCACTACCAATGCCACTTCGATTGGGCAGTTCTTAGGCAACCGCTATAAGAACAAAGACAATATCATTTGGGTTCACGGCGGAGATGCAAATGGTAATGACGCGGCAAATATGAATGCTTCCAAAACAATATATTCGGCTATGGCGGCAGGAATAAAGCAGTATGACACTATCAAGCCCAAGCTGCATACATACCATATCAACTGGCAGCATTCGACCTCGGATTTTTTACAGAATGAAACTTGGATGGATTTCAACATGTACCAGTCCTTCTCGGCGAAAGCACCTGTTTGTCAGTATGCTTACAGCCAAGCGCTTGACGATTACAATAATCACGGTACAAAGCCCACATTCTTTGTGGAGCCCTGCTATGAGGCAAACACTACCGAAGGCGTTGCGGTAATTCCGTATGATATCCGCAAGGCGACCGGCTGGGGAATGCTGTCCGGCAGCTTTGGGGTAGGC
>MWCQ01000012.1 GCA_002070105.1 Firmicutes bacterium ADurb.Bin193
TTTTCTGGTTCTGCCGCCGCGGACGATTTCATGTCCCAATTCTACCAAATGAGCATGGGGAGCTTGAGACTGTGTGCGAACCACACGGGATTTACCATACTTTTTAGGTTTCTTCAGTTTCCAACTGCCTTTTAGCTTTTTTGTTTTGCCCACAGGGGTCAAAGCTTTTGTTTTACTTGTTGCAATACGCCCCAGCGCCATCAGCATAGCATCCGTTTTGTCGGGGTATTTCTGCTCTATTTTATTAAAAGCCTTTTGAAGTTCATCAAAGCCGAAAGTGACATCGTTACTCATCCGAACCACCTGCAAAATCCTGCGTGGTATGCGTATCTTTGTGAATAGCGATAATCTGCAGTTCCTCATGTTTCTCGTTTAAGTCCAAAACAGACACAATCTCAAACTCCTTATTATCATATAAAATCCGCATCTCGGGAGTAATGTTTCTGAAAAACCGGGTAGAAATCTTGTATGTGGTTTCGGTACGAAGTTTTTGCGACTCCTCATATTCACGCCCGCTCATGGGTGATACAAATCCGGCAACGGAATATTCCTTTAACGCCAGCTTATGGGCATAGGGTTTGCCGTCTGCGTAAACAAGAATGGCATTGCCGTCCGAATCATGCGTGAGGTAAACATCCTCGCCCTGAACCTGCAGGGGCAAAGGGAGATACGGTTTGAACGGCTTATACCTCGGCACCGTTTCTCCCATACCGTTGGTTATGTTATCTGTCGGTTTCAGAAAGATAATTCTATGCCGCAGTTTGCTAAAATCCATCAGAATTCCTCCTTACGAAACGGGTCGAGCAGACGAAATATAACATTCGGTACGCTCTCACCATTTCTGTTTTCATAGAAATGCGCGATGATTAAAAACATAGCTTGTTTTATGCTCTCGGGCATCGTGTCGGGCAAAGGCTGCCTTAGATAGTTTTCACACATTTCTCTTGCCAATAGTAGGAGGATGGAAATATATCCATCCTCCTCAGTATGGTCAATTCTTAAAAATTCCTTTGCGTCCGAAAGCGTTATCATTCCAAATACCTCGGTTTAGTTTGCACAGCATAAACAGCGCCCGGCACAGTGGAGTTGCTGACAGCCGTAGTCGTAATTGCCACTCTGTCATAGCCGCCTTTGGCAAGCATTGCGTCGGTAACAGTAACAACCGCATACTTGCTTTTTCCCGATGCACCGCCGATGGAGAATGTAACGCCGGTAGCCGCCTTTTCCGTAAACTCTGTATCTCCGGATAACATATACATAAACGGAATCGCCTCTGCTGTTCCGCTTGCACCTGCTTTTGCCTCAACAGTGATTGTTGTATTGGCAGCGGTGCCTTCGCCGCTTTCAATTAAAAAGGTGATTTGCTGATAGTTTGAGAGAGGTATGAACTCGTCTTTTATTGCTGCCGCAAAAACGGCCCCCGGTACAGCTATCGGGGTTATTTTGCCTAATGTATTAATTCTCATAATCATTTACCTCCATTACGATCTTGCCGCCAATGTTACAAAAGGCGACAGAGTGTTTGATCCTTTATACGGTGTAATCGGCTTATTCCAGATAGGCTGACCGTCAACACGGTATATAAATCTGAACACGCTTTCATCATATAAAAACCTTACATGAATTGAACTTGCGGTGTTGATTCCGCCCTTGTCAATTAAAAGGTACTGAGACATATCCCCTAAGATGATGTCACCCACAGAGCCTAGTGCACTGCATTGCTCAAGCGGAACAATAGGTCTGCCAAACAGCGTGGCATACGGCTTTTCGGAAAGACCGCCTGCAGGCAAATACACCGGAACATCACCGATTTTTAGTGTGTATAACAGTGGTTCAATTTCCTGATTAACGTACCACACAGCATTTGCACGGCTGCGACCCCAACAGCGAGACCACATTTTTATGAGATTTTCCACTGTTATTTTTGACGTTTGCTCGGTTTCCTTTGCCACCGTTACAAGCGCCGGAGAGTTTAAAATACCAAGAGGCTGGCCTGAGCCGTTGCCGTTTAGTATGGTATCATCGATTTTGAAACCGAATTCCTCTGCAAACCCTTGAGTGATTACGCTTTGAAGAGCTGCCGCATCCTGCAGAAGCTCATCTGTGGCATAGCATAACCCTGTCAGTTTCTTAAGAGACAAGTCCATAGTTCTGAATTTCGGTTTTGAGGAAACCAGTTCATCCGCTTCGTTTTCCCAATAAGTCTGGATACCGCCCCATCTTGCGCCGTTTGCGCGGGAGGAATCGTCAAGTGCATTTATTTTCAATGCATTTGCATTTGTTGAGATGGGTATTTTCTTACATCTTGGAGCAAGAATTCCTGTTTCGAAGGTGTGCTTTAAAAGCTCACTCGCAAAATCTGTCTGCACCAGAAATCCGCCGTCAGAAGGAACGCTTTCGTTTGCTCCGCTGGCGGAGTTCATAAGGCGCTCGTCTATGATAGGACGATTAGGCTGTGCAGCGTTATATACCGCTCTCAGCTGTTCGCCAAGGTTTGCAAATTTGCCGGTGTTGTTAGGCTGCGGATTGTCAGCCTTGTTAACCGGCACATCAACAGGAGCAGAATCCTCAAGCATATCCGCCATTTCTGAGATAGTATCATCCCACCGGGAAATCTGACTTTTCAAATCGGCAAGCGTTGATTTTTCGTCGTCGGTAAGCGGTCTGTTTTCCTTTCCGGCTGTGTCAAGCAATGTCTGTGCTTGATTTTTCAGTTCGTTTCTTTTGCCCATCATGGCAAGTAATTTTTTGTTCATAGTAAAAGTCCCCCTTTAAATAATCTCAAATTCGAGTTTTAGGTTTTCAATTTCGTTTATATATGAATTATCCTCTGGCACAGGTACAGGCGGTTGAGCCTTCGGAAGCTTTGAGAGCAGCGAATTAAACACCACTCTGCGCCCAAATAAATAAGAGTCCAAAACAGTCTCTGTTTCAGGCTTATTATCTGTGTATAGAATTTTATCGGCGAAGCCTAGTTCTACGGCTTTTTTCGCATTCATCCAGGTCTCATCGGACATAAGTCTTGATACTTTTGACCGTGAAATACCGGTTTTCAAAGCATAGGCATTGATGATGCTTTCTTTGCATTCGCGCAGAATATTGATTGCCTGCGCCATGTCAGTTTCATTTCCCATTGCAATGGTCATGGGGTCATGAATCATAAG
Source organism: Firmicutes bacterium ADurb.Bin193 (assembly GCA_002070105.1). Taxonomy (GTDB): domain Bacteria; phylum Bacillota; class Clostridia; order Monoglobales; family Firm-18; genus MWCQ01. The sequence continues at coordinate 3,165 of MWCQ01000012.1, forward strand.
AAGGCTTGTGGGTGACATATATACAAAATCACCTGCCATTGCTATAACCGATGCCGCGCTTGCAGCAATGCCGTCAATTTTAACCGTTACCTGTCCATTGTGTTCCTTTAAGGCAGTGTATATCTGAGAACCTGCCACCACATCGCCGCCGGGTGAGTTGATCCACACGGTGATGTCTTTTCCTGCAAATCCGGCAAGGTCGCTCATAAACAGTTTGGGTGTAACCTCGTCGCCCCACCAGCTTTCTGATGCAATCTCACCGTCAAGCCTCAGAATATTTTCTCCGTTTTCAGTTTCACTGAAATTCCAAAATTTACGCATTGTTTTCATCACCTCCGCCTTGCGCAGCATTGTTTGCGCTTACCATATTTCCGTTAACCAAATATACATCTCCTCCTTGACCTTCCGGGATGGGATTCATATCTTCAAGCTCGCGTATGTCATTGGCCGAGTACCAGCCGTTCTGTCTGCCCACCGCATAACCGCTCATTCTTGCAGAAAAATCGCCTCGCAAAAGACCGTCAACATTAAACTTTGCAAAGTAATCTTTGCGTTCATACTCATTTAAAAGACATAAATTAATGGCCTGTTCCCAACGAACAAGCCACGGTCTTAGGGTATGAACAACATAGTCAATTGACTGATGCTCTATATTTGAAAATGTACTCCTTGTCAAATCTCCGACCAGATGCGGCGGCACACGGAATATACGGCATATCTCATTTAACTGAAACTGCCTAGTTTCCAAAAACTGCGCATCCTTCTGGGGCATCCCAATTTCATGGTATTTCATGCCTTCCTCGAGGACTGCAATTTTATGAGCGTTATTTGCGCCTTTGTATACAGTCTCCCAAGACTCACGAACTTTGGTCGGGTCCTTTAATGTGCCGGGGTGCTCTAAAACACCGCCTGGCCTCGCACCATTGGCAAAGAATTTATTGCCGTAAACCTCGGTTGCTTTGGCAAGACCGATAGCTTCTCTTGCAACAGCTATTGGCGACAACCCTGTGATGCCGTCAAAACCAATGCCGCCGATATGAAGAATTTGTTCTCTTTTTAAAGTGAACATTTCTCCTTTATCGTTGGTATAAGCATAAATCCTCTCACCGCTTTGGTTTTTTGTAACCGTCATACGGGAGGAGAGAAGAGGGTGCAGGCTTAAAATCTGTCCGTGTTTATCCCTAATAATCTGCGCATAAGCATTGCCCCACAGAAGCAGATTTGTCATCATGGCCTCTTTAAAAGCAAAAGCTGTCATATCCTCGTTTGGACTATCGTGAATCAAATAGTACAACGGGTGTTTAACAGCTTTTTCTTTACCACGGGGTAGGCGTTTATATAGAGGAAGAGGCAGGCTTGCAATGTCCTCTGCGATGACTCGGACACAGGCAAACACTCCGCTTACGGTTATGGAGTTTTCTTCGCTTACATACATTCCCGAGAGGGAAAGAGGACTAATGTCCTCGCCTTTAATAAATTCAGCATAACGTTGCTGGGCACTGTTATTTAGTTTTTTGTTTTTATTAAACCATTTCAAAGAGTCACCTCCCAACTACAAAAAGACAAAAGAAAAGCACCTCGTTTGAGATGCTTTAAATATTGTTATTTGTAAATGCTTGTCATTGAGAATATATGTTGTACTTTTTTAAGTCTTGATAATTAAAGTATAATATGCCATTCTCTTTTTTCATTCGAATTCCATTAAAGATCCCTGTTTTATTTTCTGCTGTCATAAATTCATCTGTCATTTCGCTAACACAATAAAAAACTGTATTTATATCTTTTCCATCATAGAACGCATAAATATAAGAATATGTTGGTATTTCGCTTTGTTTGCCAACAACACCAAGTTCGTCAAGTCTGGAATTGCTTACTAATATATAGTCAAAAGGAATGCCTGATATCCACTCAATTTTACTTTCATCAAAGTCCGCTAAAGTATTTCTATTTTCTTGAGGATAGATTGCCGTATTAAGGTCATTTCCAAAATAGTGAACCTGCACATTTGTCATCATCTTCACATAATCCGGTGTAGCATAATATTGACCATTAATGTAGACTACATTCCCCTTTAACACATTTTCAAGGAGTGTTTTTATGCTGGATGTGCTATATGGCACAAATTCGTTGGCATTGTAGTCAAAATTATATGCATTTACTGTTTTTATGCTATCCGCCCATTCAACTGTGTAACCTGCGTTCTCTAACACGGCTCTAATAGGGAGATATGTGCGACCGTTTTTTACAACAGCAATTGTATCGTTTTCAGTAAGTTGATTGTTTGTATAAATCTTATTTGTTCCTATTGGTACTTCAATTCGACGATGCTCTGTAATAACAATTGCCGTATTTGCATTTGCATCATAGCCGACGGCAAATCCTGCTGATTCCATTGTTATGCGAAGCGGAACCATTGTTCTGTTATTTTCATCTACATATGGATATCCGGAATCATCCGTAAATAATACTGCTTTGCCATTAAGCAAAACATTAATATTACTATCACTTGCTGCAGTTGTTGAAACAGTAAGTACTATCCAACATCCAATCAATGCCAAAGTAGTTTTCAATAGATACTTTTTCATGTTCATCCCCCTTTACTTATTAGTATAACATATTTTTTTTGCCAAATCAATTAGTCTGGGGTTTTATGGTAAATTTAAATTTATATAACCAATATTCCTCTTTTATCATAAACACTGCCGCCGGTATCATTGCCGCACCGTATCGCACGGTCGAGAGCCATAATAAGTGCTACCGCGCCATCGATTTTTTCGGTTGATTTTTCTTTATCTGCTTTAATGTTTCCGGCAGGGTCTGTTCGAATATAGATATTATCCATCATCCATCGAAGAACCGGATGACCGCCGTGAGCGATTTTCTGTTCCAATGTCAGCTTCATGAGTTCCTTGGTTGGCGGGGACATATCCTTAAAACCTTGACCGAAAGGAACAACTGAAAAGCCGAGGTTCTCCAGATTTTGTGTCATCTGAACTGCACCCCAGCGGTCAAAGGCAATTTCCCGTATATTGTATTTCATGCCAAGCTCCTCAATAAATTTTTCTATAAATCCGTAATGCACAACATTACCCTCGGTAGTTTGCAGATAACCTTGTTTCTTCCATACATCATAATTCACATGGTCACGCCGCACACGCAAATCTATGTTGTCCTCCGGTATCCAAAAGAACGGAAGCACCACATATTTGTCTTCTTCGTCCAATGGCGGAAATACAAGTACAAATGCCGTAATATCAGTAGAGGAGGAAAGGTCAAGACCACCGTAGCACACACGTCCTTCGAGTTCTTCCGGATCAACTGCAAAAGCGCAGGCATCCCATTTGTCCATAGGCATCCAACGCACAGCCTGCTTTACCCACTGATTCAAGCGGAGTTGCCTGAAACTGTTCTCCTCGGCAGGGTTTTGTCTTGCCGATTCAAAAGCCGCTTTTACTTTATCTATGCTGACTGTAATGCCGAGAGATGGATTTGCTTTTTTCCACACATTAGGATCGGTCCAGTCGTCATCCTGCGAAGCACCATATATGACCGGATAGAATGTCGGATCGGTCTTGCGACCGTCAATAATATCAAGCGCCTTTTGGTGTACCTCCCAGCAAATGCTGTTCTGATTATCACCGGCTGTGGTGATAAGAAAATACAGCGGCTGCATTCTTGCGTCACCGCTGCCTTGGAGCATTACATCATATAATTTTCTATTCGGCTGGGTGTGGAGCTCGTCAAATATAACGCCGTGGGTGTTAAAACCATGTTTATTCGCCACATCCGCTGACAGAGCCTTGTATTTACTGCCCGTCGGAACATAGGTCATAGTTTTCAAACTTGCCTGAATGCTCATTTTGTTGAAAAGCTGAGGACATCGTTTGACCATATCCATAGCAACATCGAATACGATTCGTGCCTGGTCTTTATCCGCAGCACAGCCGTACACCTCGGCTCCGGGTTCAAAATCAGCACAGAGAAGATATAGGGCAACAGCCGCCGCAAGTTCGCTTTTTCCTTGCTTTTTCGGAATCTCAATATACGCTGTATTGAACTGTCGATAACCGTTTGGTTTCAAGATTCCGAATATATCCCGTATAATCTGTTCCTGCCAGTCTATAAGTTCGAAAGGCTTGCCGTCCCATGTACCTTTGGTATGGCAGCAGAACTTCTCTATAAAACACACGGCATGGTCAGCAGCATCCTTGTCATAATAACTGTCTTTCGCCATAAACCGTGTGGGATTGTATTTTTTGAGTTTTCTCAGATTTGCCGCCTCCTTCCGGGCAAAATAAAAGACACCTTGATAGGTGCCGTACTATGAGGAACAGAGCCTTTCGGCTCTGATGCTGATAAAACTGTATTTATTATTGCTTATAACATCGGTGTATCGTATCAAGTATCTTATCCTGTTCCTCGGCCGTAACGCCAATGCTATCAAGCGCCTCACGTGTGCCGCAGTCAGGGCATATCGGAGTTATATTATCCGAGCGGGATAGTGCCGGGTGTCCGATATAAGGTTTATTGCATTTGGGGCAGATGCGTATGTCCTTTTCATTTGATTTCATGTTATTTTTCCTCGCTTTCATGGTAGGCTCGTATCAGAGTATTAATGTCAAAGCCGAAATTTCGGTATCCCTCAAGGCAGACCCTCATATAGTAATCTGACGGTATGCCAAGCCTTCTATCCTCGTGCATGATGTAAATAAAGCACCTGCGTGTTCTGACCTTTTTGCTACGAATGCCTGTTATATCAAGGGTGAGTTCCTTCTTGTAATAGAAATCCGGGAATCCCTCGTAACGGTCGAGAGCGACTTCATCCTCAGCAGAGACTTCCCACACGCCGACGGGAACGCTCATGCCATCTTTGGGTTCAACAGTAAGATACGATCCTGTTTTGCTTCCTTTGAAAAGCAGTCTGTGATCTTTTAGCTTGGCGGTACCTACAATTCTCGCAGACGGGCATCTGTATTTCATCTGTTGTATGTTAAGGTTGCTGCCGTAAGCCAGGTAATATCTTTTTCGCATTAAAATGCACCTCCTACCACCTTAAGACCGCCCAAGAACTTTAGTTCTTTGCGGTCGGCGGGCCTGCGGCTAATTCCTTCAAGCAGCTGTTCTACCGAAGCGGAAGGCTGTGTCACCTGTGAGGTTTTTGGTGAGGAGGTTTCTTGCGGTTTCAAATTCTTCTCCGATAAAGCCGAGGCGCAGGAGCCAAGTTCTCATTGCAAATTTCTTGTTTTCCTTTTGCTGTTCTTTGGGACTTGCGGTTTTCACTGTCTTTGCCATGTTGGAAAGCGCAAGGCAAAGCTGAATGTAGCTTTTAAGCTGTCCGGCGTGAAGTCCGCCCCTGCGTTCCGCTGTCGGGTTGTCAAACTGGAAAAGTCTGAACTCTACGGTGCCCTTGGTGAAAGTGGCGTGCAGGTTGAGCATATGGTAGCGGCTGTCATTGTAATGCTGGTTTCTGCCGTAGGATGCTCCGTTGCCCTCATACCAAATGTCTGCAAGTTGCGCCATCGTTGAGGGCTTTTTCTTATTAAGCCTTGCGAGGAAGGTAGGATCAACCGTCCTGCAGTAGCGGTTAATGCGATGGGTGTCGAGTTTCAGGGCTTCTGCTAAAAGGCTCTCGTGGCTTGCCATTATGTTGGCGAGGTTTCTGAGGGTCTGCGGTGTGTGTCCATTCGCACCGATGTGAATGTGAACTCCGCAGCCCTGGCTTGGATTGCTGATCGCTCCGCCTTTTCTAAGAACTCTGATGAGTCCCTGCAGTGTTTCGATGTCCTCGTAGCGAAGGATTGGTGTAACCAGTTCGCATTTTTCGCTGTCTGTGCCTGCAATGCTGACATCCCTTTGAAATTTCCACTCTCTGCCTTGTGCGTCCCATGCAGAAACCGTGTAGTAACCGTTTCGTCTCGCTGTATCTTCGTATCTGCCTGTGCCGAAATACTCGGCTGCAAGTTTCGCCGCCTTTGAGCGGGTTATGTGGTTCATCTCAACTTCTACTCCAATGGTCTGTTTTTTCATCTCGGCTATCTGAGTCCTTGTTGTTTCCTTCATTTTTTGTTCCTCCGTGTCGGTTGTTTTCCCCTTAGGGTATCTGTATATTACCGTCACTTTGAGGATATATCCAGTCATTTTCGAGATATAAATCGGCATAAACTACACAATCTTACAGGGGTATTATTTGTGTATATTATTCCTCGATTCTACGGCAGGAGTCTTCACCGTATACAACGTTCAGACCACAGCCGTTGTCCCATTTTACCATGATGCTTGCGGCATCGTCCACACCGATAACTGTACCTTTGGTGCCTATGGGAGGCGCTTGAACATCGTCCATGCGGACAAGTTCCACCCGGCAGCCTTTCGGATACTGCCTGCGAACCATATCCACAATTTCTTTACTCGGAAAGTTCATCTTTCGCACCTCCTTTGAAAGCAGAAGAGCCACTTAGATTCCGCAGCAGGATTTTACGTTCTTTTTTATACTCTTCGCCGATAAAGCCGAGGCGGAGCAGAAAGCAACGAAATGCATATTTTTCGTTCTCAACTTCTTTTTCGGTGGTATTGACCCGTTTCTGATTCCTGCTCATGTCACACAGCGCGCATATGAATTTGCTGTAGGCATTGACTTCTTCCGGGTCAGGCACGGAATCAAACCATGGAAATGATATCGTATCTTCTTTGAGCTCAATGGGGATTGCCGGAATGCCGAACGCCTTGCTGATAAGACTGCCTTTGGCATCAAGCAGTTTCGTTAAGTTTCCGACCGATACCTTGTCAAGCGGAAGGGTTATAACGAGTCCCGTTTTATTGCTGATGTCGGCGCGATGCTCGCCCGTGTTTGGGCTTGTTTCCTCTACTGCATTATTCTCCAAGGGTTCAGGCTCAAAGCCCTGTTCGGCAAGCCGTGCCACAAGGTTTTCAACTTCCTCGCTGTCGGCTCTGTCATCGAGGCTGACCGCTCCATTCTTGTCTATGGTGAAGTAGCCCACTTGATAGGCCATAGACGGCATTCCGAGGTATTTTGCATCTGCCCCGGCAACTTGGCTGATTGCGCTGACGAGCTTTTTTCGCTCCGTGCCGGTCACATTGAATCTGAATGTGAATGTTGCCATGTACAAGTCCTCCTTTAATTTGGTAGTGTTATATTACCGTCAGTGTGCAGATATATCCAGTCATTTCTTTGAAATATATCACACAATTATTCGGAGGATTTTTCGTTATCATTGCTGGCAGCCCACACAATGCCGGAGAGAATGAAGTATACGCACGGGAGAGCGATTCCGTTGCCCCACATCTTGTATTCCGCAGAATCGGAGTACGGGTTTTTCAGCCATGAAATTATCTGTTTCTGCGATTTGGGTTTTGAAGATGTACCGCAAATCAATCTGTGGGTCTCGAACACATCCGACCAGAACGAAATCTCCCCGTATGTGGGAGTGTCTGTTCCAAGGTCGGCGCACCACCAGTCGGGGAACCCCTGCAGCCTTGCGCACTCTGTTGGGGTAAGGCGGCGGACGGTGTATTCCGGTTCGCATTTCGCCACAGCGCCGGGGCCTTTAGCTACGAGCGTCGGTTGTACCTCCTCAGCAACGGCCGGAGAGAATAACGCATTTTTGCCCTGGTTCATTGCATCTCTGCCGATTCCGTAGGCAGAGGGCTCATTTATGATATTGGGGTCTTTATAGTCCCGAGCCATCAATGTTGGAGATTTTTCCTCACACACCTGTGTAAATTCACCGGTAGTCATAGCATAAACCGCATGACGGTCGGCAGTGTTGAGGGTAAAGGAAATTTCCTTGTTGACACCGTCGCCCTGCGGACCGTTCTCGTCTTTGCGTCCGATCATAGAACCCTGCAGCACATAGGTTTGTTGCTTTGTCGCTGCTTTGCAAAGCGCACCGCTTTTATCACCGAGGATGCGAACCTCGTCACGTTGGTTCTGCGTGAACGGGATGCCTTCCACCACAGCAATGCCTCCCTGGTTGCAGGTAGGATTGCCTCCATTGCCGTCAAGGCAGCGGGAGGAGTCGGCTTTATAAAAACCACTGTGCGGATTGTCCGATTTCATGGAGTTGGAATCTTTGGAGCAGATGCCGTAAGCCTCAACCACGCAGTTGAAGTTGTCCTTATCCGGCATCCGCTGATTGCCGCCTGCGTTGTTTGCAGTCAGTGTGGGAGATACATCACTGCCGTCCCAGGATTTCGGTTCGAAAAGCGTCTGGTCATTGTTGCAAGACAGCGTGGCTGACCTGTCCTCTTGAATAAGAGCGCCTTTGCCGCCGCCGTCGCAGCCGCATCGTATCTTCAGCGTTTTTGGTGTACCTACTACGAACGGCTGATTATTGCCTCCCGTACCATAAGTGGAGAGTACAGTGGGCGCGACGTCACCCGTATCTTTGTATCGGGTATCCTGACTATGATTTTCATAAACGGTTGCTGGAACTACACCTGCGCGGAGCGTGGGAGACATCTCTTCCTCAAAACCAATTGACCGTGCTTTTGCCGAATGCTCGGTACAGAAACCCGCCGATTCCATTACGCAGGGAGGATGATGAGCTTCCGCACGGAGTGTACTGGTCATATCATGAGTTACATCCATACGGTTTCCGCCCTGGTCGTTTAACACAACGCCTGTCTTGTCAGCGCAGTTTTCAGCACGGCAGGCAATTCCTTGCCACGAGCGGAAGCCCTCCGCAGAATACCCTGACAGGCCTTCGGACTCAAATAATATTTGTCCGGCACTCCGACCTGCAAAATCCGCGACAAGGAAGATGCGTTTTCTTCGTTGGGGCACTCCCCAAAACTGCGCATCGAGAACTCTCCATGCGACTGAAAAATCATCTCCCAGGATTTCTCCTGCGGATTCCCACTTTTTACATTCAGGAACATCGCAGGTTTCATCTTTGATTTTGCAGATAGAGTCGAGTACTGCTTTGAAATCTTCTCCCTTGTTGGAGGAGAAAGCGCCGGGGACATTTTCCCAGCAAATCCATCGCGGATACTTTCCATCGGTCGCACACCTCATTTCTTTTACAATTCGGACGGCTTCATAGAAAAGGTTGGAACGGCTGCCGTCCAGTCCCGCTCTCTTTCCGGCAACGGACATATCCTGGCAGGGACTGCCGAAAGTGATAATGTCCACCGGTTCAATCTCTCCACCGTTCATTTTGCTGACATCGCCATAGTGTTTCATAAACGGCAGGCGTTTGGTTGTAACCCTTATAGGAAAAGGCTCAACTTCCGATGCCCATACAGGCTTAATACCGGAAATAATCCCTCCCAAAGGAAAACCCCCGGAGCCGTCAAAAAGGCTGCCGAGGGTAAGTCCGCTTTCGAACACAGGCTTATTCAGTTCCATCCGTCTGCACCTCCTCGAACTTGAGAGTTTTTCCATCTCGCATGACCGTTACATTTTCGCTTGTGCCGACCTGCTCAATGTACCGTTTCACAATTACATCGCAGAATTTCTCATCAAGCTCTGCTGTATAACAGATGCGTCCGGTCTGCTCACAGGCGATAAGGGTAGACCCGCTGCCTCCGAAGGGGTCGAGTACGATAGAATTCGTAAGCGAGGAGTTCATAATGGGGTAAGCCAAAAGCGGTATCGGTTTCATCGTGGGATGGTCTCCGTTTTTCTTCGGCTTGTCAAACTCCCATATGGTGGTTTCCTTTCTGCCGGTGTACCACTGATGTTTACCGCTTTTCTTCCAGCCGTACAGTACAGGCTCGTGCTGCCACTGATAGGGAGAACGTCCGAGTACAAGAGATTGCTTTTTCCAAATACAGCAGCCAGACAGGTAAAACCCGGCGTCATTAAAAGCGCGACGGAAATTCAACCCTTCAGTGTCTGCATGAAACACATATATACTGGCATCATCCGCCATACAGCATTCCATGTTGGTAAAGGCGTCAAGTAGGAACTGATAGAACTTTTCATTCGCCATATTGTCATTTTTTATTTTTCCAGCTAAACCTTCGTAATTTACGTTATATGGAGGGTCGGTTATGACAAGATTTACCCGATGGTCGCCGACAAGAATGTTATAGGTGTCCTTTTTTGTGGAGTCGCCGCAGATAAGCCTGTGCCGCCCAAGTGTCCAGATATCTCCGAGTTTCGAGAATGTCGGCTTTTGCAGTTCGGCTTCGACATCAAAGTTGTCTTCCTTCACATCAGTGTCCGTGCCGAATAGGTCAGACAGTTCCTTTTCATCAAAGCCCGTAAAGCCTAGGTCGAAACCGAGCCCCTGGAGTTCTTCCAACTCTATCTTTAGAAGTTCCTCATCCCATCCGGCATCTAGCGCCATACGGTTGTCGGCGAGGATGTACGCTTTCTTCTGCGCATCGGTGAGATGGTCGACATATACACACGGCACCTCTGTGATGCCCTCTTCCATAGCCGCCTGAATTCTTCCGTGTCCGGCTATGACTCCGTAGTTACGGTCGATGAGGACGGGGTTTACGAAACCGAATTCCCGTAAAGAAGAGCGGAGCTTTTTTATCTGCTCCGCCGAGTGCGTTCTTGCGTTATTCTGATAAGGCACCAGCTTGGCGATTGGCACGAGCTGCATCTCAGTCGTTGACTTGTTCATGTTTCTTCACCGCCTTTCGCAGTTCCTGTGAACAGTGGTTCCATTCCCATCTCTCGCACCCACCGAAGTGGCCGTAGGTTGATGTTGCGGAATAATCTGTGTCTTTAAGTTTCAGGAATTCTATAATTGCGGCGGGGCGGAAGTTGAATGTATCAATAACAGCGTTTCTGATTGCAGTATTGGAATATCTGCCTGTGCCGAAAGTATCTACCTGAACAGCGACAGGGTCAGCCTTGCCGATGGCATAGGAAACAGCAACCTGGCACTTATCGGCAAGACCGCTTTGAACAACTGAAACGGCAACGCACCTTGCCATATATGCAGCCGAGCGATCGACCTTAGTGGGGTCTTTGCCGGAAAATGCTCCGCCACCGTGAGCTCCTTCACCACCGTAGGTATCAACGATGATTTTTCTGCCGGTCAAACCTGTGTCCGCAACGGGACCGCCCTTAACAAATCTGCCGGATGGGTTGACAAGGATTTCTGTATCATTGTCAAAAGGAAAATCCTCAAACACAGGCCATAGGACATTTGCAATAATCTCACTTCGGAGAGCATCAAGGTCTTTATCTTTGGAATGCTGAACAGATACCACTATTGCCTTAACACGCACGGGTTTTCCGTTTTCATACTGAACGGTCACCTGTGCTTTGCCGTCGGAGAAGATGCCTTTGATAGTCCCATCTTCGCGAACCTTGTCGAGCCTTTTGCATATCCGGTGGGCCAGTTCCAACGGGAGAGGAATAAGGGATTTGGTTTCGTTGGTAGCATAACCGTAAACCGTACCCTGGTCTCCTGCACCGATAGTGGAATACCAGGAGGTGTCTCCGTTTCTTGATTCAAGAGCTCTCGATACTCCACCGTCAATATCCTCGGACTGTTTATGCACATACACATAAATCAAGTATTGCATTGGATTGTATCCGGCTTTACGCAACGCCTGCCGAGTGATAAACCGGATATCCACACGCTTTGAGCAGGTGATTTCTCCCGCTACGATAATTTTATGTCCCGTTGCCATGACCTCACAGGCTACACGGGAGGATTTGTCGAGCCGCAGACACTCGTCCAGAATGCTGTCGGCAATAAGGTCACACAGTTTATCCGGGTGACCGATGCATACGCTTTCGCAGGTTTTATATGTGGTCATGTTAAAACCCCTTTCTCTGATGAAGCAGTCGTTCCAAATCATCATTAGGGTTTGCGCCGCTGAAATCCACGGTACAATTCTCCTTGACGATTTGCATGATGGCATCCCACTGACGGGCTGCCTGGTTCATATAGTTGATTCCGATGTTTATAAACGGAGAAGCAATAGGCTTCCCGGTTGTCGGATGTTTTGAAAGAAAACCGAGTTCATTGGTCATCTCCTCGCATTGAAGCCATCGCGCCACGCACATGGCGTAACGCTCTATTGTCTGGGTAGATACATAGGATGCACAGCCGATATTGTTTAGCCACTGCCATGTTTCCTCGTATAACTCCTTTGCGCGCAGTTCGGTGCCATCGCGCTGTTTTGCCGAGAGTATGTCTTTCGGCTTCGGCATTGCCGCTCCTTCAACATCGGGAATATCCAGAACGGTCAGTTTTCTGCCGCCAGGATTGCCGTTCAAAGCTTTTTCTGTCACAGCCTTTTTTTTGCGTCCGGCACCGGGTCTTTTGCCTCCGCGTCCGCCGGTGTTATTAGATTTTGTAGGCATTTTATCACCGCCTTCCATATCACCCTTTTGATTTCGCTTTTTATTCACACGAAGCCCCGCGCCGTTCTCCCGGCTTCAAAACCGTAGAGATTAGACCGCCCCTACGGGCCGTCAGAAGTCAAAAGAATGCGGTTTTCGTGTTCCAAGTTCGCCATGCGCCTTCATATGGCATGAACGGCATAGTGACACAAGGTTTGAACGCTCATGTGTTCCACCCTCCGAGAGCGGGGTGCGGTGATGGACTTCCTCCGCCAAATGGTAGATGCCTTGTTTCAAACACTCCTCACACATGGGAGATTCACGGATTTTTCTGTCTCTGATTCGTTTCCACGCGCGTCCGTACATATTCTTGTCGGTGGGTCGCTGGTATCGGTTGTAAAAACGTTCCGTTTCTGTTTTATGTTCCGGGCAGTAAATCTCACCGTCCCCGGCGGAGCTGGCGCAACCGTTCATTCGACACGGCCTTTTTGGTTTTCTCGGCATCAAATCACCTCTGTTTGGGCATCAAAAAAGCCATCTTAGGCTTTCACTCCTACAATGGCTCCTTTGATTATATTTTTCTGATTATATACTATCACAAAGGGGTACATGACAAACAGTGACAATTACTGCTGAGTTTGCGTAAACACAATTTTTTCAATTGCTTCATCGTGAAGACGATATACATGACGGACGTTGTATCCCATGTCAACAGCAATTTGTTCCCATGTTTTGAAGCATAAGTATCGAAGCTCCAATAGCGTCTGATACTCTGTGTTATCTACAGCTTTTATGAGCTTTACCATTTCACGCTTTAAATCGACAAGCCTGTCTATGTCAGAATTAATTTCTGCCTGCAGGTCAACGATTTTGGCTACGGCGTCTTCCATTGCAGAGGTGCCACGATTGGGATTACGCGGCATACCAGTAAGTGTTGAAGTGCATTTTGTCGCTAGTCCATTCAGAGAGGCAATCTGCTCCAGTTTCGAGTTTATACGCTGATCAATACGGTATGCCTGCCCAAGATATTCTTTTGCAGTCATGCCGCCACCTCCGCATTAAGACGCTTGATAAGCATTTCCGGTTCAAGATTGGTTAAAACACGAAACCAGTCGGAGCGGAAGAAGCGCAAGAGACTGCTTTTTTCCCTGATAGCATCCCGGTGATATGGGTGCTTGTATAAAATTCGTAGAACCTTTCTATAATCCGCAACCGCTCTCAAAATGATAGCATTTGATAAGTTTTCATACGGTGTGTTCATAATCGTACCTCCGAATATTTATTTCTCTCGGATTTTTGTTGATTTTCTCAGATTTTCAAATCTGCCTTTACGGCATCAATCAGGGCTGACTGCGTGTGATCCTTGGCAAAAAGTGCCTTCAGTATCCGGCTGTCGATGGTGCCCTTTGTGATGATGTGCTGCACCACAACCGTATCCGCAGTTTGTCCCTGTCTCCACAGACGGGCGTTTGTCTGTTGGTAAAGCTCTAAAGACCATGTCAGCCCGAACCATATGATGGTGGAGCCACCACTCTGCAGGTTGAGGCCATGTCCGGCAGAGGCGGGATGCACCAGTGCCACAGGCAGTTCTCCTGCATTCCATCTGCGAATGCTTTCAGGTGTATCGAGCTGGGAGAACGGTATGTGGAGTTTATGCAGTCGCTCGGATATTCTGGCAAGGTCATGCTTGAACCAGTAGGCCACCAGCACCGGTTTGCCGTTCGCTGCTTCAATTAAATCCTCCAGTGCATCCAGCTTACGGCCGTGAATGTGGACTATGTCGCCAACATCGTCATAGACAGCACCGTTAGCCATCTGGGAGAGCTTGTTTGATAGGGCGGCAGCATTGGCAGCGGTAATATCGCCGTCAGGGAGCTGCAACACGAGGTCGTTTTTCAGATCGTCATAGCGTTTCTGTTCGTCCTCGGAAAGTTGAACATCATACTCGCTGCTAACGAGTTCCGGCATCTGGAGATGGTCAGTGGATTTCATGCTAATGGTGATATCCGAAATTTTGCGGTATATTGCTTCCTCTGCTCCGGGCAACGGTTTATATGAATAGATGATCTGACCGTTCCTCTTGTCAGGCATGAAATAGCTTGTACGATACTGTCCAATGAAGCGGCCGAGACGCTGGCCCATATCCAGAAGCCTGTATTCAGCCCACAAATCCATGAGACCGTTTGCGGACGGTGTACCAGTCAGTCCTATAATGCGACGGATGCGTGGGCGGACCTTCATCAGTGCCCGGAAGCGCTTTGCCTGATAGCTCTTGAAGGATGACAGTTCGTCGACAACCACAGTATCGAAGTCAAATGGTATGCCGCTGTCCTCAATGAGCCACTGAACATTTTCCCTGTTTATAATACAGATGTCCGTTTGCTGTAGGAGAGCTGCTTTGCGTTCTGTTTCAGTCCCAACCGCTACGGAATATGTTAGTAGCGACAAGTGATCCCATTTCTGAATTTCGGAAGGCCATGTATCGCGTGCTACACGTAGAGGCGCTATAACAAGAATACGGTGAGCCACGAATCTGTCAAACAACAGGTTCAGAATGGCAGTCAATGTGATGCTTGTTTTTCCAAGGCCCATATCCAGCAGGACTGCTGCGATAGGATGTGTCTCAATGTAGTCAATAGCAAAGGACTGGTAGTTATGTGGTTTGTATATCATCAAGAACCCCTCCAATCTGACCTGCATTGTCCAACACGTAAACCTTAAATCCCAGCTTTCGTAGCATCCGGTGTCTGGCCTCCTGCAAAGGGCGTGGTACCTTGCCGGGCGCCTTGACTTCCACAAAGGCCATGTGACCACCCGGTAAAAGTACGATGCGATCAGGCATGCCACTCATGCCCGGCGATACAAACTTCAGAGCCAGACCACCTGCTTGCTTTACCATCAGTGTGAATTTTTGCTCGATTTCTTTTTCTCTCATGGTCGTTTTCTCCTTACAAGTGACCTCGGCATATGTCATTTACCAAACTTTTTCTTACATATTTTTTTATACTCTTAATAAAATTTTTGTAATAGACCTTCGTCGAGGTCACTTGATTATCTCTTTACTGTAGTAAGTTCTCAAAATCTCCGTTATCGGTTTTGAGGCGAAGCCCGGCGAAATAACGTCTGCCATCACGGACAATACGGTCAAAACCTGCCTTTTCAAGTGCAAAGTAAAAATCTGCTGTGCTGCGGACATATTCATTTGTGTCAATACTGTAATTTCGATACGCCTGATACAAAGCACCGGAGCTTTCACGGAAGCTGGTATCAAGCTCACATTTGTCGTCAAGAAAATGGCCAAACCAGTCATTTTGCGACCGGTACTCGTCGATTGCTTTCTGCACGCATGCCGGAACGGGAATATTGTACTCCAGCGCGATAACCTTTTGCGCACCCTCAATGATCCATGCAAGAATGCTCTCTCCGGCGTTGTTGTAAAGATATTCACCATAATTTTTGATGTCGCTCTGGCCTTCAATTTTTGCATCGAACGGAATCACGATTAGCCTTCGCCAGATACCGTCGTCAGAGGCGCTGACCTTTGGTAGGTGATTAGTGTAAAGCACCAGCGTGTGGCAAGGCGTAAAACTGAATGGGTCCTTGTACTTTTTCTCAGCAAAAACGTCATCTGTGGAGCATAACTGCTTAACGGTTGAGTCGTTAAGCCGAGCACCTTCCTGCATTTCAGCTGCAATCAATAGGCGCTTACCCTTGACCTCTGCAAGCTCCGGCTTGATGTTACGGCGACAACCGACCGTTAGGGTGTCAGCGGATATGTTGCCGCTATACAGCCCCAATACTCGTGAAACAGCATTCCAGAAGGTGGATTTACCGTTTCGCCCATCACCGTAGGCAATAATTAGAGCTTCCACATAGACCTTACCGATTGCAGCAAGTCCGCAGATCATTTGCACGTATTCGATGAGCTCCTGATCCTTGCGGAAAATGAGGTCAAGGCTGTCTCGCCATAGCTGCTCGCCTTTGTTGCTGGGAGATACGGATGTAATTTTGGTGATATAGTCGGACGGTGAGTGTTCCCGCACACCTGCTACACCTTTGCGGAGATCGTAGGTAGCTTCCGGTGTGCAAAGGAGAAAACAGTCTGCATCCAAATCACGCGGGGATATTTCCAGCATCGGGCGCGCTTCTTTCAGCGTTGCAGTGATGTTTTTAGAATCGCGGCGGCGAATTGCAAATGATTGATATGCCTTGGCTGCGAGAAATTCCGTATATGCTTCAGACTGTGCATCATTGAACAGAGCTTCAGCCTTTGCCTTTGATGTCGTGTCGAGGATGCTTTGTGCGCCGCAATCGGTTAGCTTCTTGGCGGCGGCCAGTAGGTCTTTCGTCGATTCTTTCAGTTGGCGGCGAGTAAGCTCATGAGCAACCGCCTGCGCACCGGGCTCAGTTTCTTTCCAGTAATGCTCTGTGTAACGTATGAAGTGTGTGGCAGGGGAATAGCGCAGCTCACCTGAAAAGTGTTTTGCTAGTACCTCAGCCTGCCCGACATCTGAGAAATCTTCAGGCTTATATGAGGTGTCGTCGTTATATATCTCCGGTGGAACGTAACCGTCCTGTTGCTGTACTCTGGCATAAAATCTCTGTGCACTGTGCCAAATGGTCGAAAGCTCAGAGTCCTCCAGCGGCGGTGTGCATTTGGCAGCTTCATCAAGAAAGCACTGGTATGCTTCCGCACTATCACCATATTTCTTGATGACCCGACCGGCAAAGCGTGACATGGTGGCATTGCGACTGCCTTCCGGGATGATCATACTGGATCTGTGGCCGCTAGGCATATTTGAATCAAAGTCATCGTTCTCCAGAAACTCTGTCAGATTCATGTTGCCTGGGAAAAGCTCTACTTCAACGGTAGAGGTGCCGAAGAAGAAGCGTGCTGCGTCTAGCGCTTTATTATCAAAGTATGGGAAAATAGAATTCACCAGTTTCTTCATATCGCTGTAAGCAGCCGCATCGGTCATGCGTGTGATCGGGAAAAGAATATGAAATTTTGGCCGAGCAGGCTTTCCGTTTTTCTCGCGCATGTTGTAGCGGCTGTAATGAACTGCAAAGCGAACATCAGGGAAAGCGGTAGCGACGTCGGCTGGTAAGACCCAATCAGAAGGGTCCTCGGAATGATCGTTGTCACAGTCGACCGGGAGGCAGTCTGCACCCAAAAAGTTGTCGCTGCTTCGATAGCTGTTTTTATACTCAGCGCAGACATAGTCGTGGCAAACGGCAGCTCGCAGGCTGTCAACATCCGTGACCTCGGTTTTATTGGGATAGGAGCAATTGCCAGGGTTGCCGATGATGTCGGCACTATATAAGGTGAACATCAATCGTACACCTCCTTCGCGCCATCCTCCAGAACCTTGGTAATGAATTTGAGTGCCATGATAATAGTTTCAAGCTCATAGTCGCCGCCGAGGCTAACTTCAAAACCTTCATCACCATATCGGCCAAGTGGGTGCACCTGAATATCTGTGCCGCCTTGATTTTCTATGCGGAAATAAGTGCGGCTGCCATGTCCTGTATCACCGCCCTGATATCCGTTTGTGCCGGCTTCAACTTCGAGGATATTGGCGCTTACAATTTCGCGCTTATAAGTGGGAACATCTATGCCGCCAATGCGGCGTGTACCTTCAGTGATTGCAAACATCTTGTACCTCCTCCAAATCTTCTGTGAAGTAACGCAGGCGGTAGTTTTTCCACCTGGCTCTTTTAATCTCAACCTGCATGCCGGGAGAGATAGTGCTGCCGAATACCCAAACCTCGGAGCATTTGCTCATTAAGGCATTTCCAAAGAATAATCCCAATTTTCGTTCCTGTGGGTCTGTGTCGTCCATAAACTGAGGAAAAAGCAAATGCGGTGCGACCGGGATGAAACCCTTGTCCACAGCAAAACGGCTGTAACTACGCGCTGCGTTTACGTTTTTTTCAATGTCTCCAGCATAAGGAGAACAGATATAAACGATTGGCCTGAAAGCGCGGAGTGAGCGTTCCTCTTTCTCTATCAACGACAGGGCTTCATAGGCGGTTGGGTCTGGGTAACCCTCACTATTGTGTTTATCGATACTCATTGTGAGCCTCCTTTCACGACGGGCTGCCACCCATCTATATCAACTGGAGGTGACAGCCCGCTTTTGACGAAAATAATCAGTCTTTTTTATAAAAATTTGTCTCGTACCCATCTGCACGAAGCAACAGTCCTTTTGCCCAGGGTGGAGTTTTGCCCATCTGTTCGCAGACCTCTTGCAAAGACATATGCTTATCAGCCTCGATAACCACTTCATCATGGATGTGCATGACAATGGAGCATTTTTGAAGTGTCTGAATGGCATAGGAAAGAATGTCGCGGGCAGTTGCCTGAACAATGTTTTCCACGAATTTTGGGCCGTAGGAATCTAAACGTTCCCATTTCTTCGTGCTACCGATGCCTTCATAGGTGATACACTGACCACCGAACCTGTTTTCACCAATACGCGGCTTTACGTAGGATAGCCTACGGCCGGAGGGCAACGTGATAAAGAGCATCCCACTCTGACATGAGAACACAATGCCATGTGTACTATTGGTGTGCTTATTGCGGACAGCCTCAATCGCTGCCCCGTCAACGTCCCACCAGAGTTTTACGATATTCGGGTTGGCCTGCCGCCACGCATCAACTAGAGCAGGAAGTTCATCTTCAGTCAGACCCATCTCCAGAGCACCCATTGCTTTGAGCGCACCGACAGAACCACCGTAACCGAGCGCCAATTCTGCGATTTTGCCTTTTTGCCGCAGATGCCCGTTAACGCCATGTTTCTCAACCGGAACCTTGAACATCTGACTGGCGCTGGCACAGTAAATATCGCCGCCCTTAGTAAAGACAGTCTGACGCCACTGCTCACCCGCAAGCCACGCGATAACACGGGCTTCGATTGCCGAAAAGTCAGAGACGATGAACTTTGCGCCGGTGCGCGGCACGAATGCAGTACGAATTAGCTGCGATAGTGTATCAGGGACGTCTTCATATAAGAACTCCAGCGCATCAAAATCTCCGCAACGAACGAGAGCGCGAGCCTGCTCCAAGTCGGGGAGATGGTTCTGCGGCAGGTTTTGCATTTGAATGAGTCTGCCGGCCCAGCGACCGGTTCGGTTGGCACCATAAAACTGAAACATGCCGCGCGCACGACCATCACTACAAACGGCAGTCTCCATCGCCTGGTATTTCCGCACGGATGATTTGGCAAGCTGTTGTCGAATGGAAAGAGCGTCGCCGAGGGGTTTTGGTGCAGTTTTCAAAAGGTCTGCAACGGCTTTTTTGCCGAGCGTATCTGTTTCCAGCCCGTTATCCGCTAGCCACTGCTTCATCTGTTGTACCGAGTTCGGGTTGTCCAAATCAGTCAAATCTTTCATTGCCTTGGTGAGCTGTAGTCGGGATCGACCGTCCATGACAATGGCCTGCTTGACCAGCGTCATATCCAGAGCGACGCCACGGTCGTTAATTTGCTGATCAAGATGGTATTCGCCCCATATTCGATTCGGCACCGGAAATTTAGAGAGCTTCTCTTGAACAGACATTTCTGTTTCCACATCTCGGGCGTTATACCGTTTGAAAGCTGCCCACTTGTCTGGAGAATGATATGGATGATTACGGGTGCGACCGTCATTGGATTTAGTTGGAGTGCAGGGCTGACAGAAGTATTTAATAAGTTCTTTACTCTCAGTGAGCTTTTGCTTTTCGAGCCCCAGCACTGCACCTACACCTTCCAGCGATAGTGGCAGACCCATTGTCGCCGCCCATACCATTGAGCAACACCATTGAGATGGGTCGAGATATTCTCCGGTCGGTAGCCCAAGAAACCGTGAAAGGCAGACACGTTCAAAGTTGGCATTGAAGGCCCATTTCGTTATAGCCTTGTCTGTAAGCACTGCCATAATCTCAGATGGGAGTTTTTCACCACAGGCAAGGTCAATGAGCTGAACTGGACCGCTGTCTATGCTATATCCGAACAGAAGAATCTCAAAATCGGGAGCCTCCGCATATTTATAAACACCGCATTTTAAGAGCGGTGCGCTGCTGTAGGTTTCAATATCTATAGAGAGTGTTTTCATTTAAACCATCCTTTTCAAAGGCCTAAATGGGTGGCAGGATTGCTCCCACCACCCATGAGCCAGGTTTACCTTTTGAGCTGATCCATGCGCTTTTTGTGATATTCCTCATCACGGGCGGCGCGCTCCCTTTCAAACTGGAGCCTTTCAGCTTCCCACTGAGCAGTGCGCTTTTCACGCTTACGGGTTTCAACAACATCAAGGATGGAGTGAATAATCCAAAAAACCACCAGAGCAAGGTAAAGGCTAAGAAGAAGGATACAAAGAATAGCTGTTATTTCCATAGTAATTTTCCTCCTTAGTTCAGAAAATCGTCATCGTTGTCAGATGCGAAATCGTTCTCTGCACTTGCTTTGCCACCAAGAGGCTCGCCAGCGCGAATGAGCTGCAGATTATTGAGCCCGCAAGCAATTCCCTTGTTGCCGTTGCTGTTGAAGGCATAGAAATTGATACTGGCGCGGCCGTAGACACCGGAGTACACCTCGGAGCGGGTGATGACGGGGTTGCGGTCAGCATCAACGATACCGGGAGCGGTTGTAGAGTTCGCGTTAATAAAGTAGGCATTTGCGTAAGCAGGATCATCAGGGCGTTCGACGTCGCCGTCACGAAGTGGGTTTTTGATTGCAGCCAGAGGCGGCACGGATTTGCCGTTACCCTTGAGCTTGGACTCACCTTCGCGATAGGCAGCTTCGATTGCAGCCTTCAGCTTGGCAACCGTCTTTGTGTCGGACTTTGGAATAATGAGGCTGACACTGTATTTTGGTGTGCCACCGTTGATGGACTTCGGTTCCCATACGTTGGCATATGACCAGCGGGTATCGGGACCGGTTATAACTTTCATGGGATTGTTGACTTTGTTCGTAGTATTAGACATATGATTGTCCTCCTTAATTTTCATTAAAATCGGCTGCTGCCGTTGACATTGCCGGACGTTTATCACTCTCCGGCACAAGAGTGGGTTTGCCTTGCGGCTTTTCAATGTAAGGACTTAAGAGCTCATCAAAGCGGGATTTCCCGAGCAGCTTTTGCATGGCTGTGATACCGAGCACCTTACGCTCATACGGGTCGAAGCCTGCCTGCTCGACGACATCGGCAACAACCGCGTCGCTAACATATTTCCTGTTGGAACGACCCTCGACCAGCTTCCAGCCACTCCATTCCTTGCCGCTGATCGCCTGCTGCAGGGCGTATTCCTTGATGTCTGACGCCCATGAGATAAGCTCATCGACCTTTGACAAAATGTCCTCAATATCCTCATCTGTGAGGAGTGGCGGGAGCTTAAATTCATACTGCGCCAAAGCGAGATTTGATTCAGCACGGGCGCGGCAGTCGTTCTTTGCCTTACAGAAGCCGCACCACTCGCCACAGAGAAAATTGCCGTCGCCGGCGAATGCGAGTTCAGCGGTGGGTTTAAGAACTTCGTTAGCCCAGCGATACAGGTTATCCTTGGATATTTCATAGGTGCTGACGTTGTCTCTACGTGGTTGATAGATGGTCGTGCTGACGGTTTCTATGTCGTAGATTTTGTCAAAAAGCTCCAGTGCACCGAGAGCGTAACACATAAGCTGTGGGTTTTCCTCGGCACGAACGAGCACGCCGAGTCCATGCTTGTAATCACAGATTTTTAGGGTACCATCTGCGATTATAATGGCATCCGCTGTTCCGAAGCCTCCTTCCACCCAGCGTGAAAAATCGACGCGTTGTTCGATGAGAACCACAGGATCGGAGCAGGCCTGTTTGGTGGCCTCGACCTGTTCGAGTACATAAGCGGCATAGCCATTGGCACATTCGTTCATTTCCTCATTGAAGTAGGTCAGGTTTTCGGTCGGGTCCTCGGCGGGCAGTCCCAGTGCCTTACGGAGTTTGTACTCGCAAAGAGCATGGGCTTCAGTGCCTTCGGCAGCGTAATCGCTACCCTTGTCCTCGAAGCTTTCGCACAATCGTGCGGATGGCGGGCAATGGAGCCAGCGGTCAGCACTTGATGCTGAGAGAATTGCATGTCCTTTAGGTGGCATCATTTAGTACCTCCACTTCGGCAAGTAGCGCCTTATAGCTGGTTGGGGCAAGCTCTGAAAGTTTATCCGCACCATACTTCTGAAGCAATGAGCGAATCTCGGCGGTGTGACCTTTGCGGGATTTTTCCGCAAGCACTGCTCTTACTTCTTCCAATGTCAGCGCCGGCTCAGTTGCGGGAGATACTTCGGCCGGTTCATTAGCGCTGAATGTTTCGGCCAGCCAATTTGCTACGTCATTAATAGCCGCAGCAGCGCTGCGCAGTTCTTTAATAGACGCAGCCATTTCGCTCATTTTGCTCATCTGACTTTCCTCCTTCCATGTGTTGACTCTGATCGGCAAGTATCTTCAGTTTTCTTGCCAGGCGTTTGGACACAACGCTGATTGCAGTAAGGACATCAATGAGCTCTCCGTCTACAGCGCGGGTCCGGGTATCGGTTTCGTACATTTTGTTCACCTCCTCGGAAGGAGCAGTTGTCGTTTTTGCTCTTTCCACTACCCACTGGAGGTTAGAAGGCTGTTTTGACGAAGGAAAATAAAATATTTTGAAAAAAATATCTCCGACCGTTTTATAGGACGGCCGGAGATGTAGGGTTTAGAATAGGTCTGGGTATTCGCGCTGTAAAATTCCCTTTGCCTTTTTCAAGCGAGAAAGAAATGTTGTACGCGGAACGCCGATTCTATCAGCGATTTCTGAATCAGACAGACCTTCCATACGCAGTTTTCCGATACTTCGGGCTTCTGGCATAATATCGGCGAGGCGCTGAAAGAGCATATCCAGCATGATTTGGTCGGTAACGACCTCCTCGATACTTGCACTTGTATCAGCGAGTTTGTCAAGCATGGAGAAAAGGTCTCCATCTTTGTTCTCGGTAGTATAATCAATGGAGAGCATGTCTCCAGCACGATGAAATTCACAGTTATAGCAGTCAACATCGCAGAGCCAAAACTTATTCTTCGGGCAGGCACATCGACCATGAGATTGGCGTCGTTTGCGGAAAGTGTTGCAATAACGATTGTGATCCTTGTAGTAATCTTCGGGTACTTCCACCCAGTCACGAGTGGCCTTTAAATAGATGCGTTTACTCTTATTGTCTTTGTTTTGCATAATACGGGCCTCCTTTGTCCCACAGCCGCTGATTGGTGTGGAGAAGCGGAGAGCCCGTATGGGTGCCAGCGGCAAAAAATGGACGCAAAAATCCCACCCGTAGCGGGAGAACTATTTCTCCGCTTCAAGTTGCGTCCAGCTGTTCGCATGCTGGCTTTTTATTCGGTTTTCGGCGCCATCACCATGGCGAACAGTTCCTTTTTGTGCACTCGGAACGAACATACTGATGGGCCGGAGCGATTTAGCGTCATGCTTAGGACGGTTCTCTTATTTTAATTCTGCCTCAATAGCGTACAATTCGCTGAAGATGTCAGGCAGATCGCTTGGGTTGGCATCTTCTGCACTATGGCTATCAAAGCGCCTGAAAACTGATTCAATTACTGCCGAGCTTAATTCGGAGCTAATTACAGAAGCGGTTGCTTCGATATTTATTATCCAGTTCTCACGTTCACTCTTTGTCACTGCTTTGCCTCCTCTCTATTTCAGCTTTATTATCCGGATAATTAACTGGCAACGTATTGGTGGTTTCTGAGAAAAATTTAAGCGAAAACAAAAAAAAATATCAAAAACAGTAGAAATTTATCCGATAATGTGATATAATAAAAAATAAGTTTAACTCGATTTTTTCCTTTAACCACACCATAATTATAAGGAATAGCAATGAGAAAGTATTTGCCCCTGTTTTGCCACTGTTTTGCCAGTGTTTTTCCGGGACATGTGAAGGGAGATATGGTTTGATGAACGAACTGAATATGTCATCTTATATCCAGACCATGCAGCCAGGACTTATGACGCACGACAAGCAAGAGTCTGCAGGTGTTTTCCTTCTCAGTTCGATCAATGATCAGGAATACGTCGGACTGAATGGATACAGGACGGACAACCTTAGTTCAAAGAAAATAAGTCGTCTGGTAAGCAGAGCCGATCATGTACCGGATGGAATCAAACAGGCTTCAACGAAGCAAGTTGTAATAGATGAGACAATCAAATACTTCAAAAATCAGGTGTGGAAGGATCTAAACCCTCATTTGATGGATGATACTATTAATGATGTGGTAAAACTGATCAGCGTTGATCCAACCATTCCAGACAGCAAGAAAAAGAGTCTCATAGAATTCCACACATCCGGTGATGATCCACGTTTCCTTGCAGAGGCCTTTTTATACGCAGTAAACAGACCAAATAAAAAGGTAGACGATGTTGTTGAATACGAGGATGCTCCGCTATTGGCGGAAGCAAATTACGAGTGTCCTCTTTGTCATAAGAAATTAGTGGATACTGTAAAAAATCAGGCGGTGAAGCGTTATAGGATTACTCAGATCTTCCCTGATGATCTTGATGATGAATTTACTGCCATGTTCTCTGCAGCGTGCCAAGCACCGAGCAGACTGGACGTGCCGGAGAACTTAATCGCATTAGATGAAGAATGCTCTGACCGTTATCTTTTGAGCCCTACGGTGGATGAATATAAAAAGCTCCGTGAGATTAAGGATTCTATCTCACGGAACTACGCTGCAAAATCCGCTGTTAATTGTGTCCAACTTGAGGATGATATTCGTACTGTTCTGGATGCCCTGAGCCAGATTAGGGATGCATCGGAGCTTGTTCAACTGGAATATGACGCTCTTCATATAGAGGAAAAATTCAAACCGGAGAATTTCATTCTTAAGAATGAGACGCAATTGCAGGTGGTTACATACTATAGATATATCGAAAAAGTGTTCTCTGAGTCTGATGCCGACTTTGATATAATAGCTTCAGAAATCAAGGTAAGTTCTCAAAAGCTGGAGAAGGCCGGGATGTCGCAGGCAGAGGTCATGGCTCAATTGTCTGAGTGGATCAGGAATAAGTCAGGTCTAGGTGCGGACGGGCAACTAGCCTGTAATATTGTTGTTTCGTTTTTTATACAGAATTGTGAGGTGTTCCATAAGTGAAAATTCCAAGCAAGGTGACACCATACAAAGAAAGCACTATCGCAAAATTCCCTGTTGTGCTTTCCCTGTTGCAAGAAGGTGACCTTTCTCCAACGGACTTATACAGTAAGGTGAAGGATAGTAAAATTAAGCATATAGAAGAATTCGTTGAGGTTCTGGACTGCCTTTATGCAATGAGAAAAATAGAAATTCGAGAGGAGGTTCTCTATTATGTTGGTTGAAGTGCAATGTGATAAATTTATTAGTGACGGACAGATTCGGGAGCCTATTCGGTTTCATACTGGTCTCAATACTGTACTCGGTGATAATAATGGGTCAAACTCCATCGGTAAGTCTACCTTCCTAATGATACTGGATTTTATTTTTGGTGGTTCGGATTATGTAAAAAAGTGTGTAGATGTTCAGGAAAATATAAAAGAGCACACGATTAATTTCACCTTTGAGTTTGGTGGCTATCAATACCACTTCTCAAGGAATACCATCGACTACAATAAGGTTGTTAGATGTGATGAGAAGTACAATCCCTTAATTGAAGAAAAACCTTTGAGCCTTCAGGAATATGGAGATTTTCTATGCAAAAATTATGGGCTGTCTGCAGAGGGAATCACATGGCGCGGGGCAGTAGCCAGATTCATCCGTGTCTATAAGAGAGATACGCTAGACGAGGAGCGGCCTCTCCGGTCATCAAAGGATGAGAAAGCCAGTGATGTAATCAAACGGTATATGCAACTTTTTAATAGATATCATGCTGTAGAAGCACAGATTAATCAGGCAACTGCCGCTGAGGATGAGAAGGAGGCCTTTCGCAAATCTTCGTTGCAATATAATCATGTTCGTGCTGCAAAGACAACTAAGGAAAAAGAAGCAAATGAAACACGAATTGCTGTGCTAGAGCAGCGAGAGAAGGAAATGGCTGAAAGTAGCAATCAGGGTCTCCTTGATCTTGATAGCCTGACGGCGCGTCGTCTTTCTGAACTGATGGAGCAACTTATCAACTATCGAAGGCAGAGAGCTCGTATTCAAACACAACTCAACTCTATCCGTCGCGATATGACGGAGCAGAAAAAAGGGTTTAAAAGAACGTTCACTGATTTAGAACGATTCTTTCCAAACGAAGAATTCCGTACTCTTGAAGAGATTGAGCACTTTCACCAGAAACTAGCGAAGATTCTAGCTGAGGAGTTTAGGGAGGCAGAAAAGGATCTATCCACTACCTATGTGCTGTTGAATAATGAGATCGTAAGGCTAAAGAATGAGATCACTGAAATTAAGAATGTCCCTAATGTGTCTCAGGCTATATTGAAGGAATTTGCACAGATAACGACCGAACTTCATAATCTCAGAGAAGCAAATAAAAATTTTGATGAACTGGAGAGCCTAAAGAAAGTAGCTGCAGATTATGCAGAGACTCGAGATGCTGTAATCCATGACCAGTTGCTTGCTATTGAAACCACCGTTAATCAGGCGATGCGCGAAATTAGTCTTAAGATACTAAAGGATGCCACACACATGCCTCCAATATTGCGACTGGAGAAATTAAACAAATATACATTTAATACTCCGAACGATGGAGGAACTGGAGCACAGTATCGTGGACTGATTACATTTGACCTTGCGAATATGACAGCAGGTCCCATCCCGTTTGTTATACACGATTCTGTTTTATTGAAAAATATAGAACGAAAAGTATTTGCAGAGATAATAAAAGTCTATGAGGCGCAGAAAAGTCATGGAAAACAGGTCTTTATGGCATACGATACTCTAGATTCATATGACGAGAAAACGCGACTGCTAATTGAGTCAAATGCAGTGTTGAGACTGTCACCGAGAGGTAATGAGCTTTTCGGATGGGCTTGGAATAAGGAGAACAAAGATGAAGCAGGCAAATAAAAATAAAAAAGAGCTAAGAACACAGTTTAGTTACAATCGTTTATGGAAGCTGCTGATTGACAGAAACATTAAAAAGCAGGAGCTTCAAAAAATGAGCGATGTTAGCGCTGCTTCCATTGCGAAAATGGGAAGGTGCGAAAATGTTACAACAGACGTTCTTCTTAGAATCTGCGAAGCTCTTGATTGCAGAGTAGAAGAAATAATGGAGCGCGTTCCGAACAAAGAAACTAATACCGAGAAAGTTGAGTGAATATGATCATTTTAAATATATTGTTTTTGGCAAACAAATGCATTCAGATGTGTGTTAACGTGCAGGATGCTTGTAAAATACTTGCCTAATGAATTTAGAGAGAGGGGTATCCTGCCATGCTAAACAGAGAAATTCCGTTTAGACCTAAACTAGAGGGGGACTTTAGAATTAGGTTTTACAATGCAGTTTCTGTTATAAATGAAGAAACCTCGCCATTGGAGATAGAAAAAATCTCCAATAACGAGATCATGTGGGTAGAGAATGTTTGTACATATAATCTGGGGCAAAGAAAAAAATACAGGGCTGTTTGGATGTTATTTCGTGATTTAACCAGAGCATCATGGAAAGCTTGCTATCGAGAGGGAGTTCTATATATGAGCCTGCCAAGCTTAAATGGTGCTGATATGCATGACGCTTCATCACCGGAAATAAAGAGACTTTTACGCAGTTGGATGAGCGAGAGCAGACACGAGCGATTGGTATCTTATACAGAATTCATCCAACGTATGGAGCGTAAAAATATCAACAAGCATAGTATTGATGAATTAATAGCTGATGGAGAAGAACTAGCTTCTCGTTTGGAGAAGGCTCGTGATGGAGATATCAAGCTTACAGAAGCAGTGAAACCTTATCTGCAGTTGGTTGTTGAGAACGAAAGAGATGAATTTACCGGAATAAAGACTTCAGAAATATGGAGATATTTTCGACTAACCTGGTCTACACCGGCTGAAACGACACCCGGACGTACTATGCAATATTTGATCCGAGATGCCGCCCATCCTATGCACGCTGTTATGGGCATAGCGTCACTCGAAAACTGTGCTGTACAAATTACATGCAGGGATGATTTTATCGGTTGGAATCAGAAGGCTTTCATAGATAGGATCACATTACTTGGATCTGATGAGGCTAAAAAGGAGTTTCAGCAACTTCTACGATATCTTGAAAGTGGAATTAGTGGAATCGATTATTCTTCCTTATGTACCGAGGCAACGGTTAAGAATCCAAGCGAGGAGGATATTCAGCAGTTATTTGATTATGCAAACAGCGCTGAGCAGAGAAGACAAGAATTGTTAAAGGAAGCGTTGGAGGTTGGAATCGAGGAAGAAGAGAAAAGTGAATTAGGAAGTATATCAAAGGACACGGAGGAAGCTCTTTATAGAAGAAAACGAGCCGAACAACTTGCGCGCTTGCTTATGGCAAAGAAAGCGTTGGTGGAGGTATTTAATTCCGATGGATTTGATGAAATTTGGGTTGGTTTCTGTAAAAGTGAATACGGAAATTCAGTAATAAGAACTGCGCTTGTGGCACAGAAAACTCAGCATATAGGCTCTAGCCTTATGGAGTTAAATGTTTGTGGTGCAATACCGCCATACAATGAAATACTAGGCGGGAAACTTGTTGCACTGTTGGCAACATCTCCTCAGGTAATACATGATTATAAGGAGCGATATTCGAATAAAGCTAGCATGATAGCTAGTAGAATTAAAGGTGAGGATGTGTTTAGGCCTGCCGACTTGGTTTATGTAGGAACCACCTCCCTTTACTATGTTGGATCAAGTCAGTATAACCGATTGAGAATACCAGGGAAACTTTTCGATTCGGATTTCGATGTTGTATGGAAAAAACTTGGTATGACGATAGGTTTCGGTACGATGCATATAAGCAAAGCTACAACTCTTAGTTTAACTGAAGCAACTAGTGATGGTTACAACCGGATAAATCATGTTTTTGGAGAAGGCGCAAGCCCGAAGATGCGCTTGCTCACAATGTCTATTAGAGAATTATTAGAATCTACTAATGAGGATTCCAAGGACTTTTCCAAGCATGCCATGTCACGTATTGTTTATGGTGCTTGCCTGGCCAGCAATACTTTAGATTATTTGATGGGAAAAGCAGAAGCACCAAAATATTACACAGACGTTCAAAAATATCAGGATGGAACAAAAAAGATTATTGATTATTGGACATCCAGATGGCTTGGAAGCAGACTTAACTATGACCCTATTTATCAGCGAATTCGTGATTTTGATAAAGAAGGCTTTCTTGTAGGGAATCAAGTAAAAAAAGACAAAGAATGGGTTTTTAAGAAACTTAAGGAGGTATCACACATGCCGGTTAACGATGATAAAAAAGTAGGCTTGCAATTCATTCGTGATTTTTATCGCGGTACAAGTGCGTACGCCGATCACGTGGATGAGGAACTTCTTTCCTACATACATCTGAAGACCAAACTGGATGATGCGGTTATAGCCGCAGCAAAAGCCGGCA
This sequence comes from Firmicutes bacterium ADurb.Bin193, assembly GCA_002070105.1. Taxonomy (GTDB): domain Bacteria; phylum Bacillota; class Clostridia; order Monoglobales; family Firm-18; genus MWCQ01. The sequence continues at coordinate 32,999 of MWCQ01000012.1, forward strand.
AAGACATCGTGCTTACAGGAAATCCGGGCGATGGTAAGACGCATATCATCAGACTGCTGAAAAACCAGTTGGAGAATCTGTCTACTCCTGCAATTGTTGAATTGGATGCAAGTACTCTGTCAAACGAAGAAATATTCCAAAGATGGAATCGCGCACAGGAGGAAAAAGCACCGTTTGTTATTGCGATAAACGCTGCTGTTTTGTACGCAGTGTATAATGCTTATCCAAATTTCACTCCGATTAAGGAAGCATATTCTCAGATGGTGCATTCAGTAGTTTTTCACGATGAAGTTCAGAAGACAGATTCTATTGTTGTGTTTGATCTCAGTAAACGAGAGGTTCTTACAAGTGAAATTCTGGAACAAGCAATTTTTAAAATGACAGCCGAGGATCATTATACAGAATGTAAAAAGTGCCCCCTGTACGATGCATGTGTGGTACAAAAGAATAGAGTGCGGCTCAGGAATCCTCTATTTCAAGAGCGGTTGAGTATAATACTCCAACGAGTTTCTTTACAGGGATACCATGCAACATTACGTGAACTTCAGAGTTTCATAGCTTATTTGATATTCGGAAATCGGAGTTGCAAGCAATTAAACCATACAGCCGGGAATAATCAATATGACATTGTGAATTTGATCTACTTTGGTAAAGGAACCCTTTTTACTGCTATAAATAATGCAATAGACCCTATCAATATCTCACATCCAGTATGGGATGAAAAGATATTATTGAATGACATCGATCCATCCTCCTGGGTTGATGGATACGAAGTTCCAGCAGAGGCTATAGCATATGATAATGATGATTTGTTCCGGCTGAGAAAAAGGCAGTTTTTCTTCTTTAATCTATATGGAGATGAACTTTTAAGGATTCTTGACGATGATGCATCGCGTTTTCAAGATTTCTTGAGGCAGGACAGCGGAAAGATAATTAAAGATCTTATTTCAAAGCTCAATGGTTTTTTTGGAGCAATCAACGCGTCCAATACAAAGTTGCAGATTTGGTCGGGACATCGTTACAATAATGAACCACGAAAAGTGCTTATTTCTGCAGGTTGTATAAAGAAAAGTGAATTCAGCATCGGTAGGCCCTCACTTTTAAGCAGTATGCAGACTGGAATTGATATGACCTCCAATTACATAAGACTTGAAAAAAAAGAGGCACCAAATATCTTTTTAAAGGTTGATTTTAAAATGTATCTCCTTTTGAATGAAGCGGAAAGAGGTGTGCCAGTACTTTTTATGGAATCCAATTTAGTAAAGAAAGTATGGCGTTTTATTGAGCAGCTTCAATCATATAAGGATATTGACGATGAAGACACAGTTAAACTTGGACTGATGGATGTTCAGAACAAACGCATCATTATGGTGGATGTTGATAGAGAGGATAATAAGTATTCTGCTATTGACAGTGAAAGAACAAGGGAGGTGTAGAGTGATGGAACAGATTTATCTTCGAGATGCACGTAAGGCTGTAGATAAGAATTATGTTGGGTTTACTCCTAATGGAAGTTCAATTAAGCCTGTTCATATAGCGGGTGGTTCACTTCGCTGTATCTTCGGATATTATAACCGAACCAAAAACATCAAGCGGATGGCATTGGTTTCTGATTCCAAAGGTAATATCCCTGCAGGCAACGAAGCAGATATAATTTATTCTCAGTTAGCGAAAGATGAAAAGATTGAGGACAGCATTTCTGAGAATTCCATTGAGTCCATGAGGAATGTCATGCAGAGGTTGCTGTCTGTTGATAAAGGTGTTTATGTTGTAAAAGGGCTTAAAGATGGAATGATTTCCTATTCTGCTGGGTCAAAGTATTTCCTCACAAGTAGAGCTATGTATGAGGATGCTGGTGAGTTTATGGGAAGCCTTATAAGAGCATACTGTCCAGATCTTGCAAACTATATCAGAGATCTCTTGGAATCAGGGAATGATCCGATTACATTGCTATTCGGCCCTGTTCTAGAGGCAGATATGGAAGTGTTCTCTGATCAAAATCAGCATGAAGATTTGCCTGCATTTCAGGAGTTGAATAAAAGTACTAAATGGTTTATAAATAGCATAAGAGATGGCGGAGCGTGCTTATTGGACAATTTCCGGCATCATCCTAACCCATTGACGCAGTTAAGACAGTTCAACTTTTTCTGTATTATTAATTTGATTCGATACATGACCCTGCTGGAGGCTTTATATTGTGGCGAAAACATTAGACCAATATTGTTGGATTTTAGTGGGAAAATCCCTAGCTTTAGTAGTGTGGCAAGAATGTCCGAGATGTCTTACACGCAAATGTATAAATCAATTAACCGCTTCTATGCATGGGGATATGCAAAATGGCTTGATGAGCAGGGATACAGCAAAGAAGAACTGTTAAATTCTGAAACGCCTGCATATGAAAAAGGAAAAACTGTCTCAAAGGCTAGCAAGGACGAATTGGATGCGCTGTGGACTCTTGCAAAGGAACGAGCCAGTGAAGTAGATGGAGAAAGCATGTACCTTGAGTTTGGGGAGACTATGTACGATATGCTTGCGCTAGAAGCATCGTCCCACCCGGTAACATATATTAGGGCTCTTGGGACATCTGCTGGTGTTTTGTATCCCCCAGATCAACTACACCCTAATAAGCGATTTGTTATTTCTCAAGATATTCTCGAAATGCTTTTAAGAAGTTGTGTAAGCTCTGGTGAAATAATAAGCGGCATGGAAATTAGACAACGGCTGTGGGATAGATTTGGGATTATTATTGGAGGAAGCCAGTTTGAAATGCAGATGCTCCAATCAAGTGGAATGATTATGCAAATTGATGAGGATGCACTAGAAGAAAATTTCTCCTTATTTGCCGCAACTCTTGAGTCAATGGACTTTGCAGAGGTTATGGCAGACGGTATTCTACAGATTAGAATGGGAGGTGCTGAAAAATGATGGACAAGCAAGCATTAGTTGCCGAACTTCTACGGAAGCATCTTGGTTGTGTAAAAACAGGTATCATTATCAAAGGAATTGAGGGTATTAATCCCGAAAGCATTGTCAGTCAGTTGGTTGATACCAATGCTCAATTGTATACTGCCATAATTGGTTATGGCAAGGTTACCAAGAGCCATGAAGCCAATTATGAAATTACCGATTTGATTGAGAAAGCAGTCTTGTGGAGAAGTATGCCTGAATGTGCTAGACGCATTCTCGTATTTATAAAGAATGATACGGACAAGCTTCATTCCTTGGCTGAATTTGACGTTATTTCCACGAGGGATGTATCGAGATTCCTTTTAGAACAGCAATTGAAGAATGATAATAATACACCAACACATAACTTTTGGACTGCACTTAAAGATACCTCTGATTACTATACGTTCGATGCGCTATACGAATTTGTTTCGGCAGTGTCGAGAAGTGACAATTCCGCAGAAGCAATCCCAGAAAACATGTGGCGGATAAATCTGTTATCTGATTCCAAAATTCTTGGCACAAAAAGTGATCCCAAGGAGAGACTCGCTAAGAACAGAGACCTAATTTTTTCAATAGGGCAACTACGTGAGGATTCTAGAAAGAAACTGAGTCGGTCTTTGGCGCGGTCAAAAGTGAGCGATAAAGAAAGACTCCAAAAGGCATATCATAGCCTGCAAAGTCTTTATAAATACGGCAAGCGTGAAACACTAAGGGATCTTGATATGGAGACAGTCCAAGAATTGTTTTCTGCATCTCAAGAATCAGATAATAAAAGAAAGAAAGCATTACCTCCTAAACCCGAGGACCCTTCAAATATTGAGGAAACACTACCTGAGAGCACACCAATCAAGCCAAAGGAGTTAGACGTTTTAATCTCCGATGCAGTGGTATTTGGCGGTGATGAGGAATTAGAAAATATACAGGATTTACTGAAGGCATTAATAAAGCATTACGATCCTGAAACTGAAGAAAATGATGACGACATTCCTCCGATAGGCGGAATTTTTGGCGATAGAAATATTGTGTTAGAAAACCATCAAACGGATCTCAGAAAGCTAGTTGGTAAGTTTTGCAATTTGTCCGCTTGGGGCGGTCTCATGGAGACTGATGAAAGTGTTCTCAAGGATGCTATTTCTGCCGATATCACTAATGCTAAATTTTTCAATCCGGAAAGTGTAAATTCGATAATATCTTTTTCAGGCGGAATCGACGGAAGTCAGCCTTTGTTTGATTTCATCGTTCAATTCGATGCTCAATTTGATGCAAAGGGATTGGATAACGCGGAGAGATTCACTGCGATAATATCTAATTTAAAGGAACAGAGAGCAAAGCTTTATGATTCGATTGATATGATTATGTATCATCCAGTTCTATTATTTGGAGCCTCTGAAGAAAAGAGACAGGTTCTTGTGGATTATATTCAAGCGTGGGAACGTCTTTATCATGCGTTCTGCGTTAATGAGCCCATCATGAGACAAATCAGCGCTGGAGGAACAAGTTTTATTGCTAGAGCGATTTTGCTGCTAGATGTTTTATATGTTAAGACTCCGAAGGAATGGAAAGGACTGCTCCTTCCGTTGCATCCAATTTACCTATGGCGCTTTTATGAGGTCTTCCGTACCTTGCCCAATAAGAAGTCTACGCTTAGCGACGAAGATAAAGATGCGTTATCTGCAGTTTTATCGCAGCTTCCGCAGGTACTGAGTTTTATCATAGCAAACAGCATTGTGACTGAATCATCGGAAGATCGAATTCTCCCTTGCTCTGGAAGCATAGAGATGTTGCCTACCTTTGAAAATAAAACTAATCGCTATTTAGGCAATGATGGCACAGAATCCATAGAAGAAATACTTACTAGGTGGGTAGGTTTTGCTCCTTATACACGAAACGAAATCAGAATTTGCTCTGTAGATGCGCCAGATTTAATTGGAATTATTCGTCAAGTTAAGTCCTTTATGGATAAAAATTCCTGCAAGCGCGTAGTATATGATGTTTATCTTACAAGAAACCAAAATGGGAATACTGAACTGTCAAAACTAGATTATGCTGGAAAGGATTACGAAATAGGCGAATATATAAAAGAAGACCGAATTTTCATAGGTATTAAAAATGTTCGTTCAGTGAATGATGTAAAATCCGCCTTGGACTTTAGGCCTGTTCATGTGGCGTTCTATTTTGATCAGTCCTCATACGCAATCGAATTTGGCCCAAACAGCCATAACCTTTATATCAATCCGCTAGTTATAACATATGATTATGACTTTGACGAGATTCAGCATAAAGGCAGCATCTTCCCTTCATCAGAAATGGACTCCGGTCTTATTGGTGACTACCATAAGCTAATGAGATCAGCGGATATTATAACCAACAACATGAATCCGAGGACAATCTATAACGGAAATGCGGATATGACATCTGTGGTCTCGACGATTGAGGACGGCCAGACGCAGTGGCTTGTGGTTGCAGATAGAGACACAAACAATTATCAGCCAGAAAAGGCTATTCCGATTGGTGAGATGCAATATGACAAGAGGATGGTAAATGCTTGGGCGTCAGATGAATCAAGAATCATCTCACAGTATTTAAATCTTCTTCGCGGCTATAATTTATATCCCAAGGCTGAAACCCTTATTGATATTCTTCGACAGTTTGGCCATATTGCTTCTAATGGGCTGATTAGTATTCCAAAATTTGGGGCAGACGCCCAGGCGATCGATAACAAGAGAAAAGGTTTAATTGGGACTTTATTTGCAGCTTCTTGGTATATGAAAAAGCATCCAGAGGCTCTTGTTGCATCCTTGGATGATGATAAGGCAAGACTTTGGCTGCAAAACAGAAAGTATGGAAATGAACGGGCCGATCTCGTAGGCTTGTACTATGATGATCAGAGCAATACACTCCATATTCAACCTATTGAGGTGAAAACGAGAGATGAATCTCCGGATGCCACCATAACTAAGGATGAAGTTGGATCAAAGGTATTTAATATTACTGGCCATGCTGCAGGTCAGATTGCTTCAGTGATAGAGATCTTGAGAGAAATCTTTACTACCGATGAAAATGCAGCGGATATGTTTACGTCGGCACGAAGAGAGGTCTTAAAATACCAAATTGTATCAGAATGCTTCAGAAATGTACACAATGCAGATTGGCAAAAGCGATGGTACGATATTCTGAAAAGAGCGTTCGCGAATGGACCTAGAAAGAATATAACAATTAATGTATCAGGAATACTAATGCATATAAAGCTTAATGAGGCGTCCGGCGGCGAGCATATTGTTTGCTATAATCCCGAATTCGATGATTGTCGAATTGATTATTGGAAACTTACAGCCAGAGAAATTCAGCGAGATGTGCTGGGAGATGGTTCCCTTATTAAAGAAATGTGGACACCAGATTTTGATACAGCGGAAGACAATGATGTGGTAGTTAATGATTCAGTTGATGCAATAATTGATAAAGATGACGCTGTTGATGATATATATGAAGAAGGAGATATTACAAGAGATATTCATCCTCCGGAAAGTATTCCATCAAGCAATTTGGCGGTAGTTACCGAACCGCGTGAGAAGAACGGTGCGCCAGTTATTTCGGGCACTCCTGTTCTGGAGACTGAAAATGGCGTTAGCAAAGAAGAGATTGAACAGTTGGTTAAGGATTTTAAGAGATCCTGTGGTGATTATCATGTTTCCTTGCGTGAATGCGATGCAGAAAATACAGTTGTTGGGCCAAGCGTTATACGTTTAAAATTCCGTTTGGGTCGAGGACAAGCATTGCAGGGGCTTTCCAGCCATCTAGAGGATATTGGAAGAGAGATGAAGCGTACCGGCGTGATTATCCAACAGGTGCCTAATTCTGATGAATTACTTCTAGATGTACCACGGCTTCAACGCGAAAAGGTTTTATTTAGGGATGTCATATCTTCTTTGCCTAGGGTAACGTCTCCTGAGCAACTGTATTTCCCCCTTGGAAGAACACCTAATGGTGTAGATTTAATTGAGGATCTTGGCCAGATGCCACATATGCTGGTTGGTGGTAGCACTGGATCTGGAAAATCTGTATTCCTCTTTACAATGCTTGCTGCAATGTTGATGACTCATCCGCGAAAGGAAGATCTTCAGTTGATTTTATCCTCGTCAAAGCTGGAGGATTTCATACATTTTGAAGGATTACCCCATCTTTATTCGGGGAGTGTTATTTCTGATGCTATCGAAGCAACGAAAGTGATCAAGGAGGTTATTTTCGAAGAGTCTGAACGCAGAGGGAAACTACTTGCAGAGGCTAGAGTCGCAAACATTATCGAGTATAACAAGATAGCAGAGGAGAAACTCGCTCCAATCGTAGTAGTGATTGATGAGTTTGCTGATTTGGCAGATCAATTAGAAAATAAAAAAGAACAAAACGCTTTCTATAAACCTGTTCAACGCATAGCACAGGCTGGACGTAGTAGAGGGATACATCTTGTTATCTGCACACAACGACCTGAAGCAAAACTTGTACCTTCAACTACAAAAGCACAATTAAACGGCCGTGTTGCTTTGCGTGTTAATGATGGCATTTCATCTCGCATGATTATCGAGACACCGGATGCTCAGTACCTTCAGAAGCACGGAGATATGATTTACAAGAATGGTGATGTGGTTGAACGTGCCCAAGGTTATTTGATTGAAATCGAGGAACTAGATAAAATCGTAAGCTCAGTAATTAATGGTACATTCTAAGTGAAGGAGAAAACTATATGCAGGCGACTTCTATGTATGGAGACTTAATTGTTGGCACTTTTATAAAAGAAGAAAAGAATCGATTTATTTGCCGTGTTAGGGTCTCTGGAATAGAAACCGTCTGCTATATTCCTTCATCCTGTCGACTCAGCAACTTTATTGACCTTGAAGGAAGACAGGTCTTACTAAAACCAAACGCATCCAGAAAGACACGCACGGAATACTCTGTTTTTGCAGTTAAATACAAACGAGGATTTATTCCTGTTAATCTTTCTTTAGCTAATCGAGTTGTTGAAGAACAAATTAAAAACCGCAGATTTTCATTCTTAGGAAACCGAAAAAATGTAATTCGAGAGGCTATGATAGATGGATATAAAGCGGATTTGTATATCAGTGACACACAGACAATAATTGAAATTAAAAGCATTCTTTCATTTGAAAAAGAAACTGTATTTCCTACTGTATATTCAGAACGTGCACTAAATCAGTTAATAAAAATTAAAGAACTATTACTACAGGGATATACGGTACATTATATGTTGATTTCATTAAACCCTGTTGTTAAGCAAATCACATTAAATCAAAATATGAGTGATTTTTATGAGCATTTTCTTGAGTGTATAGCTTTGGGGATGCAGTGCTGCGGGTATAGCATTTATTTACAAAGTGGCATACCAACCACGCATTCAAAAACTAACGTATATTGGTGCTGATCCAGTTGATGTTTATTCATCTAAACTTAATACGCAGAACAAATATACGAAAGTCCCCGAACTTCTTGATTTGAGGCCATTCTTACAACTGAAAGGAGATTATAATATGTTAGATAGTACGATTACTTTATTTTCCTCTGATAGCAGACCTCAGTATGTAAAAGACGTTTTTAATGTATTAGCTCTACCCCATGGGAGTATGTACAGATTTAGGTATAAAGAGAAATACATACATAGCGATGTAATTGAACACTTAGGCAGTAGTAAAATTAAGGGTACTATTGCGTTAATAGCGTTCAGGACAAAACTGGGTATAGATAAAAATGAGCAGATTTTAATCCCAGTGCGTTGGGCCTCTATAACAAATATTAGGAAAAGTTCTGATTACTACTTAATTGATTTTACAGTTTTAGGTTATGCCGTCTTCAATAAAGAATTTGAAAATTGTCGAAATTATGAAGATATAAATTCGCTGGCAAAAAAGTATTTTTCCTCACAGGATAAGATTGACGCTTTTGTTATAAAAAACACGCCAAATATTGTCATCCCATTTGCAAATACAAAGCCAAATAAAATAAATGAAGATGATGAGAAAGATCGCTGGTTGAAAGTAACGGAACGTCTCAGTATCTATCCAAAGTTTGAAAAATGCTATTACTTTAAGGCATCAATAATAAAAAATGGGCTTGCCAAGCTTTTTAACCCTAATTCTGTAATGGAAGGCGGAAGAACAAACATCAACATTGAATACAATAACTTTTGTGATATTTCAGACTCTGAAATAAATGTTGAGTACGATGAATGCTTATTAATACCCTCCAGAGATAAAAAAACCAAGATTGAATGCAGATATGATTCTACTATTTATGCATTTCAAGCGAAAGGGATTTTATCAGATACACCTACGCAAATAACATTAAACTGTTATAGCTATAAAGACACTGAAAATAATCAAGACATTGAAACGATGATAAAGATTCCTTTAATAATAAAAAGGAATCGTTGTTATTTGTTTGCTCGAGTCCTTTTATCGCTCGTTGGCGCAATAGGTATCGGTTTACCAGGAGTTTTATCTGAATCTACCCCCTCCAAATGTAAAGTTGTTTTATTTGTTATAGGTTCAATATTCATTGCAATTAGCTGGTTGATACCGTATAAGGAGTAGCTATGATATATAAATTTCTGAAAATAAAAAAAGCTATCCAGAAATCTTGGGGAGTTGATACAGCATATAAGGATGATATCCCCAATTGGTCAACCGATAATCCAGCAGCTGGGCAGTGTGCTGTTACTGCATTGGTAATTCATGACTTTTTTGGTGGCCAAATATTCAGCGGAGTGTCACAAGATGGTGTGGTTCATTATTGGAACTACGTACATGGCATAAAAATTGACTTAACTCGAAGTCAATTTAAAGAGACTAAAAAATTCTCTGATATTATTGAATGGGCATCGAATGATTTACTGAATACCGGTAATGTCAAGGAACGCTATGAGATTCTTAGAAATCGAGTAGAAATGTATATGCAAAAATAAAACAAGAGAAAGAATGCAGTGAGATACAAAATCAAGTATATATTTATTGACATATTCCCAAGAACGCACAAAAACTGTTGACCTGTTCCCGAGAACAGAAATTGCACGAAAAAACCTGCTCGACCTATCCCCGCGAACGTAAAAAATGAAAAACACATACCAGACATCAATCTGATGCTATCGTTCCATGTTGAGACGGTGGTATTGATGTCAAGGGTAAAAGAGTGAGTGTGCGAAAAACCCTTATATATCAAGGCTTTCAGCACACATGGGCGTAAAACCCATTGAACGAAAAACATGAAAATATCGCTTCGTGGAAACAAGTCCAAAGGGGCTGTTTTGATAGTCAAGAGGTCAGGTTAGATGTCAGTACTCGGTGAGTGTACAGGTTAGATGTCAGCCTTCGCGAGTGGTCAGGTCAGATGTTTTTTCGGAAGTTTTTGAGGTTGTGTGAACAGGTTGGATGTAAAAAGGGAGGAAAGCATATTGGATACAAAAGTTGTAAAAGATATTTGTAGGGAGAAATGGGCAGCAGGGTTTGATGAGGATACAAAAACAAAGAAAGCATTAGCTCAATTTGATGTTTGGCTTGCTCAAATACCTGATAAATACAAAGAACTGAGTCTTGTTTTAATTCAAAATCTTGAATATTTTCCCCGAGACTTAATAAACAAGTTGCTGATGGAATTACATAAGAAGCTGATTAAACTGCCAGCCATTAGTGATGATAATACAATATATGCATATATCAAGTCAAAAGACGGAAAAACGAATAGTTCGGATGAGTATTGGACAATGTACAAGTTATTGAATGATGTTAATCGTGAGTTTTGCTATGAGAATATAAATGCCATAAATAATTGGCAATGGGCATATGTGAAAAATATTGTGTTTATTGACGATTTCAGTGGAACTGGAAAAAGTATAATCAAGGAGTTGAAAAAGAATGAAAGTCGTTATATAGGAAAGAATATATATTTTATTACAATTTGTGTGATGGAAGATGCAATTCAAAAAATCAAGAATTATTCTAAATTAAAAAAAATGAATATAGTACCAGTCTTTTGTTTTATGCATAAGAAAACTTTTGCACGAGAATTATTTGAAAACAATGAAGACGCCAAAGACTCATTTATCGCCTTGACAACATATTTAAAAATACCAGAGTGGGAATATCCATTAGGATTTGAAAAATCGGAGGCGCTTGTTGCTTTTCATAATAACACTCCAAACAACACGCTTTCGATTATCAGATGTGACACCAAAGAATATAAGTCTTTATTTCCACGCAGGCATGAGAATAAACCTTTTTGGGATAAAATGAAATCACAAAGCAAAGGCAGAAAAGTTGCAAACTATAAAAATAAATTTGTGTAAAGGGGATGAATCTGTGGTTAATTATCAGAAACAACTAGCACTGCTCTATTTTAAAACGTCTGGTAATGAATATGACTTATTAGAACTTATGCAACTCTTGGGGTTGCGGCAAAATCAACTGGATTTGATTTTATCAGAACTAAAAAAAGATGGTTTTATTTGTATCAGTAATTATGAAATCACAATTACTGAAAAAGGAATCCTACATCTTGCTGCAAATAATGTCTCCAGCAATGCAGATGATGGAATACAATATCCGTTAAAGAATATCGTGAGTGAAAACTTGATGCCGTTGAACGAACCATATGTACCCAAGAAGTTTTTAACTAAAATATAAAACGATTAATATATGCATGGAATAGAAGGCGAATGACAAGTTGTCATTCTTAGCAAAAATGTTTCTTTGTCCCATAGTATGATTCTTTCAAAGAAATAATCATACTATGAAACCATTGGAACTGCAATGGTTTCACGCATCCGCACTTTATCTTTATTTGCAATAAAGATAAAGTATGTTTCAATATCAGAATTAGTATTTCATGCAAATATTATAAGTGCGCTATATAGAAGGCGAAAAGCAAGTTGCTTTTCACAGTTGCAAAGTTTCTTTGTATTACATCTTTTGAATTCAAAGACTTCAAAAGATGTAACCAATTGGAATTGCAATTGGTTACATCAATATTACTAGTAATATTGATGTATGTTAATAACAGAATTAGTATTAGCGCACTTTCATTTAGGAGAACGCCATGGAAAATTATATTGATAGGCTTAAAATATTATTAAGAGAGTCTGGATACGGCAAGCATTATTCAGAAAAATGTATCGAATATGCAAGACGATTAATCGAAAATAATCTACCAGTGATATTCGATATAGACCATTTTTCGTTGGTCAGTGGTGCGCCCAAAGAACTGATTTTAAAAATACTGTTTGCAGATTCAAATTATTATTCGCTGGCTCAAATACCTAAAAAATCCGGTGGATTCAGAGACTTGCATATTCCGTCGGTAGAATTAAAGTATTTACAATGTTGGATTTTAGATAATATTCTTATTAAAGTGCAAATTTCACCATATGCGACAGGTTTTTGCAATAATAAATCAATCATTGATAATGCAAAAATGCACATTGGTAGCGAATGCATTTTGAATATGGATATTAAAGATTTCTTCCCCTCTATTAAATTCACAATGGTATTTAGAATTTTTGCATATTACGGATACACAAAAGAGCTTTCCTTTGTATTTGCAAAGTTATGCACATATGAAGATTCTTTGCCTCAGGGCTCTCCTGCGAGTCCGTGTATTTCCAATATAGTAAGCTTGAGAATTGATAAAAGGCTTTCGCTATTAGCCGAGAAATACAACGCTTGTTATTCGAGATATGCAGATGATATAACTTTTTCCGGAAATGGCGGAATCAAAAAGTTGATAGAAATCACCGCCAAAATATTAACAGAAGAAGGGTTTTCTTTAAACACAAAAAAAACTAGAATGCAATTTTCGCACCAGCGCCAAGAAGTTACTGGATTGATCATTAATGGTGGCACTATTAGAGTGAATAAGAAATATAAGCGTGATTTATATCAAATATGCTATTATTGTAAAAAATTTGGTGTTGATAGCCATCTACAAAAAATCAAATGCAACAAAAGTTTTTATAAAGAGCATTTATATGGAAAAGCATATTTTGTGAACATGGTAGAACCTGAGGAAGGTAAAAAACTTTTTAAAATACTAAATGAAATTCAATGGGATTATTGAGGTGATAATATGGAATTGGAAAAGGCAAATAAGATAATCAATGATTTAGAGTTGCTTATCAATGGCATTGATCCATCTACTAATCATAAATTTGAGGTTGATACAATATTAAATAACAAATATAACAACCTTCTTTTAAGAGAAGTTCATAAAATGCTTTCCGAATACATGAAAGTTTGTGATATTAATCATGCTTTTGACAAACGAAGAAAACAATTTTTTCACATTGATGATTTACGGAAGAAAGAAATACCAATTTCAGAAGACGCAATTCCAATTAGTACTTTTGCATATACACTTAATGATTTTATTGACACCACAACGATGAAAAAAGTAAAAGCATCTGAGATAACCAAGTGGCTAATGATTGAGGGTTACTTAGAAGAAACAGAACACGATGACGGTAAGGTATTCAAAATTCTTACAGCTAAAGCTAGTGAAATTGGTATGATAAAGAAAACAAAAAAGAATTCTTACGGAAGAACTTATGATGTAAACTTATACAGTGCTAAGGCACAGAAGTTCATTGTTGATAATTTGGATACTATCTCACACTTCATTAAAACACACTTTACAAATGCATAAAGATATTATTGAAGAAGACATACATTGAAATTCCTATTATGGATAATATGACACAATTGATCATTAATGAAATTATTTTATCTCATATGTCATATTAATCGCTTTCATATTATATTTGGGAAGTGTCATAAAACCGTATAATTCTAAAAGTACTGTAGTAGCAGGTGCCATGAATGACACCTGCTATTTTATTAAATCAGCTAGTCGTATTCTTCCACATCCACTGTCACGCCGGACTTGAATTCCACAGTGAATTTTTCCTCGTAGACGGTGACCTTCTCAATCAACCTCCGAACAAGCTGCTCATCATATTTGGTAAGAGCGGTGGATTGTTTCTTTAGGAATGTGCTCATGTCAGCAATCCGCTTTTTGAGCTCATCACGATTGGCGCTTTCAAGCTGGAGCTTTTGTTTTTGGTCACGCAGGTGGTGAATCTCGTCGCCGACCTTTGCATAATCGGCATTAGAAGTGGCAAGCCTAAGAAGTTCTGTCTGCAGCTCCTCCAGTCGCTTATCAATATCCGCCAGGCCCTTATTGCTTTCATGGCTTATTACAGCGGCAACATTGTCCCGCAGGGTAATGAGAAAGCTGTCCTTATCGCATAGTGTCCGATTGATGGCGGTGACAAGCACCTGCTCAATTTGGCTTCTCAAAAAATCTATGGAGCGGGAATTGACAGAAAAATTCATTCCATCGCTTACCGTGCCACAAAGGCGGAATGTCTTGATTTGCCGGAAACAACGGATATCATACGCAACGGTAAGGTTGAGCGGCAACACAGGACTGATGAAAAGCGTTTCTATAAGAAGATGAGAATGTATAGCCTTGAAGATGGCAGACAGCAGCTTGCGAGGTATAACAAATGGTCAAATACTATACCCAAAATATGCTTAAGTTTTCTTATCCCTAATGAAGTACTGGAAAAGTATTTAGGCACTATCTAAAAGGCATTATATTTTTTTGGAGCAACTGTCAACCATCATTGACACTTTAAGAAATAAAAAAAATGGGAAAATTTGAAAAATGACTTGACAAAACAATAAATATGTGATATAAATAGATATAGTTTAGCACTCAATCGTTATAAGGGCTGATAATTATAAGTAAATAAACGGCAATAATAATGTACGGCGCTAAATCCATACAATAAGAATCGGGAAAACCTATTTTATAGAGTTAACAAAAAATTTAAAGAAGAAAATTTCTTTATTACATCTGTTTTTAACTTAAATTATTACTTCGGTAGAGTGTTATATAATCTATAAATATTAAAGCACTGTATGTTAAGTATGGCGCTTTTTCTGTTATTTTTCATAAGCACGCTATTTTCATGCTGCGTTTTCGACATTAAGCAGAAATTAAAAAATATCAAAACGAGGTGAAAAGAATGCAGGCTTTAATATTAGCGGCAGGAATGGGAAAAAGACTAAAGGAGTTGACGAAAGATTCAGCCAAATGCATGGTTAAAGTCAATGGGAAAACTTTGATTGAGAGGATGCTCCGACAACTTGACGCACTTGAACTGACAAAAATTGTTATTGTCGTTGGATACAAAGCGGAAGAACTTATTTCTTTTATCAATACACTTAATATTCAAACACCCATGGCATTTGTTCATAACGAAATTTATTCAAAAACAAACAATATCTATTCATTGTATCTGGCGCGGGATTACCTCCTAAAAGATGACACGCTGCTTCTGGAGTCGGATTTGATATTCAGCGAAGGCGCTTTAAGAAAGATTATTAAAAATACATATCCGAATCTGGCATTGGTAGCCAAATACGAAAATTGGATGGACGGAACCGTTGTCACTATAGACAGCCAAAAAAATATAACGAATTTTATAGAAAAAAAAGAATTCGACTTTGCAAACACGAAGCAATATTATAAAACCGTAAATATTTATAAATTCAGTAAACAATTTTGCCGATTATATTATGTTCCTTTCCTTAAAGCGTATATTGAATCCCAGGGCAGCAATGAATATTATGAACAGGTGCTTAAGGTGCTACGGCTAATCAAAAAGTCTTCGATAAAAGCGGAGGTCCTTGAAGATGAAGCCTGGTATGAAATCGACGACATACAGGATTTAGACATAGCGGAGTCCATATTTTCCGAAGAAAGATTTAACAAAATACGGAGCAGATACGGCGGATATTGGAGATATCCCAAACTGATTGATTTTTGTTATCTTGTCAATCCTTTTTATCCTCCCAAAAAAATGATTGATGAAATTAAAGCAAACATTGAGGTGCTTATCGGCAACTATCCGTCCGGAATAGAAGTAAACAGTCTTATAGCAGGAAAATATTACGGTATCAAAAAAGAACATGTTTGTCCGGGTAACGGTGCGGCGGAACTCATCAATTCGCTTATGAAAACAATTAATGGCAACATTGGTGTCATTTTCCCGACTTTTGAGGAATATCCGAACCGTATAAGCAAAAATTCCATCGTGCCTTATTATCCGAAAAACAGGAATTTTACATATAAATGCGAAGAATTAATAGAATATTATAAAAATTCCAATATAAAAGCCCTGCTGCTCATTAACCCCGACAACCCTTCCGGCAATTTTATAAACAAGGCTGAATTGCTGCGACTGGCAACATGGGCGGAACAAAAGGGCATAAGACTGATAGTGGATGAGTCATTCGTGGATTTTGCGGATGCATCGGAGTCTCAATCTCTTATTTCGGAAGCTGTTCTTCAAAAGTACAAACATCTGGTCGTTGTAAAAAGCATTTCAAAATCGTTCGGGATAGCCGGACTGCGTCTTGGGTTTATTTGTAGCGCCGATGAGGAATTGATTGATTTTATCAAAAAAGATATATCAATTTGGAATATAAATTCAATAGCCGAATTTTATCTTCAGATTTGCGAAAAATACACCAATGATTACAATTCGGCACTTGAAAGATTTAAATTCATCAGAGAAGAATTTTTAGAAAAATTAAGATGTGTACCTAATCTCAGAGTTATACCTACGCAGGCAAATTTCGTAATGTGCGAAGTGCTTGGCGACTATTCGGCAAAAAAATTGTCCGAAATCCTGCTGTACAAGCATAACATACTGATAAAAGACTTGTCGGCAAAAAAAGGAGTCGGCGGTGAATATATCAGAGTTGCGGTTAAAACCGGTGAGGAAAACAGTTTATTGGTAGCCGCACTCAATAATGTACTCGGACAAGAAAGCAAAGCAAATTTTAGGTTTGTAAGGCAGGAGGCTATTATATGACCGTTAAACACAACAGTGAATATACAATGCTTTATTTTCTGAAGGATCTGCCTAATATTTGCTCACTTACAGGCCTTTTAAGCTCCTTTATAGGTATTTACTTCTCCATAACAGGGAAATATCTTTATGCGCTGATAGGCGTTCTTTGGTCGGTGTTATTTGACTGGGCGGACGGGATTATAGCCCGCAATCTTAAAAATCGCACGGATTATCAGCGGGCTGTCGGCGCTCAGCTTGACTCTCTAATCGATATTGTAAGCTTTAGCATTTTCCCGGCAATTTTTTTGTTAAGCTATGGAAAATTCAATCCGCTTTTTTTGCCGGGAGCATTCCTTATTGTAAGCGGAGGCGCCCTCAGATTAAGCTATTTCAATGTTTTCGGAATGATTGATAAAACTACATACAGAGGGCTGGCTTTGGATAACAATGTAATTATACTATCCTTTGTTTTTATATTTGAAAGATTTTTTTCGCATCAGATATTTTCAGTCTTTATCTATATTGTTCTGATGTTCCTTCTTGTCTTTAATTTAGCGCCCGTTCGCACATGTAAATTCGGTGAAAAATGCTTTTATATACTTGTTGCATATACTATAATAATGTCAATTTATTTTGCCCGGATTCAATGATTAATTTATCGGTGGTCGTTATGTACCTTGCCAAAGCCTTGACAATATCTGAAAAGTCGAATAAAATATATAATGGCTTGTTGGAAGGGTATTATCTTTGTTAATTGGACAAGCCCCTTTTAGAATAACGGGTTTTTAACATAACGAAAAAGAAGGGGAAGAGGATGGAAGAGAGCGGCTCGAATTTTATCCATGATATAATCGAAGCGGATTTGAAGGAGGGAAGGGTTACAAACATTGTTACCCGCTTTCCGCCGGAGCCTAACGGCTATTTGCATATCGGAAGCGCAAAGGCTATATGGATTAACTATACCGCCGCGAAAAAATACGGCGGAAAGTTTAATTTGAGATATGACGACACCAATCCCGTTAAGGAGGACGACGAGTTTGTCCGCTCTATCGAGGAGGATTTGAACTGGCTTGGGGCTGTGCCAACAGGCGGGATTTTCTATGGTTCGGACTATTTTGACAAGTGCTATGAATTCGCCGAAAAGCTTATTATGGACAAAAAGGCGTTTGTATGCGACCTTACGCAGGAGCAGATGAGCGAATACCGCGGAACGCTCACCGAGCCGGGGAAGGACAGCCCCTATAAAAACAGAAGCGTAGAAGAAAATCTTGACCTTTTCAGGCGTATGAAGGCGGGGGAGTTTGCAGACGGCGAAAAAACACTCCGCGCGATAATAGATATGTCCTCGCCGAATATGAATATGCGAGATCCTGTTATATACAGGATTATTCACGCCAATCACCACCGCCAGGGCAACAAGTGGTGTATATATCCGATGTACGACTTTGCGCACCCAATTCAGGACGCGCTTGAGGGGATAACCCACTCGCTTTGCAGTATTGAGTTTGAAAATCATCGCCCGCTTTATGACTGGGTGATTGACAATATCGGCTTTGAGCAAAAGCCGCACCAATACGAGTTTGCGCGGCTTAACATGACATACACCGTTATGAGCAAGAGGTATCTCCGAAAGCTTGTCGAGACAAAGACGGTTGACGGCTGGGATGACCCCAGGATGCCTACGCTGTGTGGGCTCAGAAGAAGAGGATATACCCCTTCGGCGATATTTGAGTTTATCTCGCGAAGCGGCGTTTCAAAAACATATTCAATGGCGGATTCGGGCTTTTTGGAATATTGTATATGTGAGGAGCTTAACGAAACCGCACTTCGGCGCATTGCGATAAAAGAGCCGTTAAAGGTTATAATAACCAACTATCCCGAAGGAAAAACAGAGTATTTTGAGATGCCGAACCACCCGAAAAAGCCTGAGCTCGGAACGAGAAGCCTGCCCTTCGGGCGTGAAATTTATATTGAAAGGTCAGACTTTGAAAAAGAGCAGATACTCGGCTTTATAAGGCTTATACCGGGCGGTGAGGTTCGTCTTATGGGCGCATATATATTAAAATGCACCAATGTTATATGCGGCGCGGACGGCGAGGTTTTATCCCTTGAAGGAACGGTTGACCTTGAAACGAGGAACAACAAGCCGATTGACGGGAGGAAGGTAAAGGGCACGATTCACTGGCTTTCGTTGCAGCATTGCATTGATACGCAGATAAGGGAGTATAACCATCTTTTTAACAGGGAAAATGTCGCAAACCTTTTGGAGGACGACAATTTTAACGAGTTTATAAACCCCGACTCGCTTGTAATATACGAAAACTGCAAGGCGGAAAAAGCGCTTGAAGGCGCAAAAGACGGCGAAAGGTTTCAGTTTGTGCGCTCGGGCTACTTTACCCCAGACAGCAAATACAACGGTGTGTTTAACCGTATCGCCCCGCTGAAGAGCAGCTATAAACCGGAGTAAATATTCATACAAAACCCGCCCACTTTTAGATAAAGCGGGCGGGTTTGATGTTGCCTAAAATCTTCCTCAAACAGAAGGGTTGACATTGTATTGGAAATGAATTAGAATTAAGCTGCATCAAGAAATAAACTTTGATATGGAGGGGAATAACCTTGTTAAACAATTGCATTAAGCCCGGGCAAGTCTGGCTTGATACCGACGGAAAGCGCATACATGCCCATGGCGGATCCATTATAACTGTTGACGATACATTCTATTGGTATGGCGAGAACAAGGAGAAGACGCTGCCCGATGATGATATCTGGCATTGGGGCATTCGGTGCTATGCCTCAAAGGATTTATATAACTGGGAGGATAAGGGGTTAATCATACCGCCCGAGCCGGACGATATAGAATCGCCGTTGCATCCTTCAAAGGGTGTGGACAGGCCACATATACTCTACAACAAAAAAACAAAGAAATATGTCTGTTGGCTAAAAGTAATGGGAAAGCAGGGTCGCCAGACAGAAACGGTGCTGACTGCCGATAATATATTAGGCCCTTACACGATTGTAAACCGAGAGCTTATGCCTTTGGGTATGAACGGGGGAGATTTTGATTTGGTGGCGCACAGTGACGGAAAGGCTTATTATTATTTCGAGAGAGTTCATAAAGAGATTATATGCGCCGATTTAACCGATGATTATACCGATGTAACCGGCTATTACTCTACACATTTTCCACAGCCGTTCCCGCCGTTTGTCAGGGAGGCACCGGCGCATTTTTACCGTAAGGGCAAGCATTATATGTTCACTTCCGGCACAACGGGCTATCACCCGAATCCTACGGAGGTAGCGGTAGCAAAAACCTATCATGGTCCATGGGAGGTGCTCGGCAACCCGCACAGGAATGACCCGTCTCGAACATCCTTTAATTCGCAGATTTCGTCGGTATTTAAGCATCCGTATAAAAAGGATTTGTACATAGCCCTTGCCGACAGATGGATAACAGATTTACCCGCCAGGTCGGGCGGACTGTTTGAAACCGGTGAACAATATCAAAAAACAGCCGATTGGTATGAATCTTTATTTAATCCCGACAAAGAAAAGCCGAGCGGAGAGAATCAATTTCCGGATAAAAAAGTAAACACCTCAATAGCCGATTATGTTTGGTTACCGGTCAAATTTGACGGTGACATTCCTTATTTGGAATGGTACGACCAATGGCGCATAGAGGATTTCGAATAAAGGAAACGGCGAGGTCGCCCCAAACAAACAAAGGAGTCAAAGTATTATGAATAATAAATATCTGATACTTACTATGATTGTCATGTTCATAGTATTATCTGTCATCGGTATTCTAATATCGAACGCTGAAGATGAATTGAAGCAACCCGAAGAAATCAAAGTTATATTTAACGGAAAAAAGCTGGAATTTGATGTGCCCCCTATGATAGTTAATGACAGGACTTTGGTACCTTTCAGGGCTTTGTTTGAGGCTATGGGTGCAACAATTCACTGGGATGAGGCGACACAGACTGTTACGGGAGTGAAGGATACAATTACTATTCAGCTGAAAATTGATTATAATATAGCTAATGTCAATGGAAAAGAAATCGAACTTGATACTCCCGCCATGCTGGTTAATTCAAGAACAATGGTGCCGCTAAGATTTGTCTCCGAAAATTTTAATATGAATGTATCGTGGGATGATGAAACCAAAACTATTGAAATAAAATCTGATAAAGAAGTTCAAAATACCGCGGCAAACGCGATAGATAATGTGTTTTTGTATAAAACTGTCGGAGAAAAAAAGCTGTATGCGAAAGTATTTAAACCTGAAGATTGGAAAGCCACGGATAAAAGAAGTGTTGTAGTATACTTTCATGGCGGAGGATGGCAGCAGGGAGATAAAGAACAATTTGATGTTCATGGGAAGGCATTAGCCAAAAAAGGACTTGTTGCGATCTCGGTTGATTACCGGTTGAGAAAGAAAAATGATCAAAATCCTACGACGCCTGTTGAATGTGTCGAAGATGCCAGAGATGCGATTATTTGGGTCAGGCAAAACGCCCAAACACTTGGGATAGACCCAAACAGAGTGATTGCATCCGGGTTGTCGGCAGGCGGGCATCTCGCAATGATGACCGGTGTAAAGGATTCGGATATAGCGGTTGTTAAAAATATGGAGTTTTCGATTCCGAATGTAATCGTTACCATAAGCGGTGTTTTGGACGCGGTTGAATTTTTGGAACAATATAATGGAGGAGAAGGATTTTTCAATAGGACATATTATGGGAAGAAGGATGTTAGGGAATTAACGGCGGCTTTATCCCCATACCAATTGCTGACAGCTGATTTCCCGCCAACCCTTATCATTCACGGAACCGCGGATACGACGGTACCCTATGCGCAGGCAACTAAAGCGAAGAATAAACTGGATCAGTTGGGTGTTAAGAATGATTTGCTTACCATAAACGGCGGGACACATGGATTATTCCCCCAAATTAGCGGAAGCGTAGAAAAAACAGTAGAAACCATTATTTCTTTTTCAAACAGCGTTCTGAATTAGTTGCTCTACCCGAATGCGCTTAGCTATATTTTTCTATATATGATTTAAAAATAATAAGTGGTATAATCTTTACAAGATTATACCACTTTCAACATAATTCAGCCCGAAAACGGGAATTATTATCCTAATCCTTTTTCGAAATCTCCGCTAAAATTTTAAAGGCATTGTTCTGTTGGGCTACCTTTTTTTCCTTTTTCTCGTCCCCCTGGGATAAGGCACGAACGCAGGCATAAATTTTTGCGTCACCCGAGGTCATTTTAAGCCCGGAGGCTGAAATGTCATAGGCATATACAGGCTCGTCCCCACCCACTATGCCCGATATATCGGTAAACAGACCCTGCTTTTCAAAAAGGAGGAAATAATGCTCGTCCATAAAATACAAAAAGCTCTCCCCCGCAATGGTTTCAAGCTGTGCCCTCTGCAAAAGCGCCGCCTGTTCGGGCGTTTCCACACGGTCGGGAATGGTAAACGGTGAGAAAAAAACGCTTTTAATCCCGTCCCCGTTCACATCGTCAATATAATCGGCAAACTCAAGCTCCAACGACCGTATTTCCTCATCGGTCCAGCTTATGTTACCGAGATAGCTTACCGTTGTGTCGGGTTGAATCCTATTCATACACTCCACTAATGTCACTATAATCACAAACAGTATTACGATGCCCGTAATTGTATGCACTTTATAGTAATACCAATAATTTTCAATCCACTTGGCAAAGGTCTGCGGTGCGCTGTTGGCTGTTTTTTCTGATTTTTCCATTAAAATTCCTTCTTTTGATTATCCGAAATTTCGCTAACCCTGTCACTTTCGAGGCAACGCCGAAGTATCTTTAAGATTCTTCACTTTGCTCAGGATGACAAGTATGTTAAACAAAATAATTTAAGCAGACAAAAGACATCTAAACTTTTCGGTACCTTTGTTATCCTTTTGGCTTCATGGTCGGGAACAGAAGTACATCCCTGATTGAAGGGCTGTCCGTAAGAAGCATTACAAGACGGTCAACGCCCATTCCCATACCGCCCGTAGGGGGCATACCGTACTCCAATGCGAGAAGGAAATCCTCGTCCATCATATTGGCTTCCTCGTCGCCTGCCGCACGCTGTTTGACCTGCTCCTCAAAACGGCTTCTCTGGTCAATCGGGTCGTTAAGCTCCGAAAATGCGTTGGCAATTTCCCTTCGTGTTATAAAAAGCTCAAACCGCTCGGTAAGCCTCGGATTGGAAGCAAGCCTTTTCGCAAGCGGTGAAACCTCAACGGGATAGTCCGTAATAAATGTCGGTTGTGTAAGGTTTTCCTCAACCTTTTCTTCAAAAACGGTGTTTAAAACCTTCCCCCATGTATGGGTGGTTTCAACATGAACACCTATGCTTTTTGCAAGCGCGCGCGCTTCTTCATCGGATGAAACAGCGCTAAAATCAGCGCCCGTAAAAGTCTTTACGGCATCAATCATAGTCATGCGCTTCCATGGAGGAGTAAGGTCAATACTCTCGCCGCCGTATGTAATTTTAAGCGTACCCAAAACCTCGTTTGCAATATAACACACAAGCTGTTCGGTAAGCTCCATCATATCGTTGTAGTCCGCATACGCCTGATAAACCTCAACGGTCGTAAATTCTGGGTTGTGCTTTGTGTCCATACCCTCGTTGCGAAAAATCCTGCCTATTTCATATACCCTTTCCATACCGCCGACTATAAGCCTTTTCAGATGAAGCTCGGTGGCAATCCTAAGGTACATGTCAATGTCAAGGGTATTGTGGTGCGTGACGAATGGGCGCGCCGCCGCGCCGCCGGGGATTGTGTTGAGCATAGGTGTATCAACCTCTAAAAAGTCCCGTGAATCAAAAAAATTACGCATTGCGGTTATGATTTTGCTACGGAGAATAAAGGTATTTTTAACATCGGGATTGACGATAAGGTCAACATAGCGCTGTCTGTAACGCAAATCCTGGTCCTTCAGTCCGTGAAACTTTTCGGGAAGAGGCTGAAGGGACTTGCAAAGCAATGTAAAGGACTTTACCTTTACAGAGATTTCACCCTTGTGTGTGGTAAAAACCTCGCCTACGATTCCCGCTATATCGCCTATATCAACTTTTTTTACCGCTTCGTAGGTTGTGTCGCCAACCTCGTCCTGCCTGATGTAAAGCTGAATTTTCCCGTCGCGGTCGGTTATGTCGCAAAATGATGCCTTGCCCATCCCGCGTTTTGATGTAATACGCCCCGCAATGCTTACATTTTTACCTTCAAAATCAGCGTAATTATCGATAATTTTCTTTGACGAGGTACTTACATCAAACCTTGTTATCTCATACGGATTTGCGCCTTGTTTAGTAAGCTCCGCAAGCTTTTCCCGTCTTACGCGCAGTATTTCGTTTAAGTCCTGCATCAGCAGGGCATCGTTTGTAATTTCGCCCACCTTTTGTTTGCCTCCTATTTATTTATCTCTAAAACCTTGAATTTTATAGGCCCCACGGGCGCATCAACCTCTATAATATCGCCGACTTTCTTTCCGAGAAGTGCCTTTCCGATGGGTGATTCGTCCGAAATTTTGAAGGAGGTAGGGTTCGCCTCGGTAGAGCCTACAAGAATGTACTCGATTTGTTCGTCAAACTCGATATCCAAAACCTTTATTTTGGAGCCGAGTGATACAACATCGGTAGTGACATCTTCGTCATCTATAACCTTTGCATTCTTAAGCATATTTTCAATCTGCACAATACGACTTTCCAACTGCGCCTGTTCGTTTTTCGCCTCATCGTATTCGGAGTTTTCGGATAAATCTCCGAAAGCCAATGCCTGCTTAATTTTTTCGGCAACCTCTTTGCGCCTGACTGTTTTTAGGTATTCAAGCTCTTTTTCAAGCTTTTCAAGCCCTTCATAAGTCAAAACAACCTGTTTAGATGTCGGCATAACAATACCACTCCTTTATTTGTAATACGAAAGTCGAATATGTGATATTTGAATTTTCGTTTCATTATATACAATATTTCTATAAATGTCAATCTTTTTTTCAGCGCATGGGGAATTGCATTTTAACGCTGAAGGAAGGCGCTTATCGCCTTAACGCCTTATTCCGAAAATTGAGGTTGGGACAATATCCGTTCCGCATCTGAAAGCTGTAATTTTATAGTCCGCCTTTGAACCGGTTACAAGCTCGAATGCTTCGGCAAGAGAGAGGCTGTCTATTTTGTAGGGAAGGTTATGGCTAAGCGAAACATCAATCCAATCAACACTGTTTTTTCTTGTTATAGTATGCTCGCAACTGGCATCAATTAAAATGGTATTTTTCGACATAACGGGGATTGTGGTGCCTGTTTTGACGGCTATATCGCAGTTTACCTTTGAATCGGAGCCTGCTATAATTATGGGAATGCCGTATTCGTCCAAAATTTTTTCGGATATCTCGGAAGCTCTTTTTGCATTTTTTGATATAACTGTTATATATTTAAAGTTATCGCAAAGATTTTCGACAAGCGAAAGAGCAAGCGACGGATTTTCCTCGCTTATGGCAATGGAGCCGCTTTTGGGGTCTACACCCGCGATTTTTGCGATTTTTTTTATTATTTTCGGGGTTAGGCGTCTGTAAAATATTTTTCCTTTCGCCAATGTAATGCTGTCCGTATCGAATAATTTGAATTTTGACAAAAAACTTTGGGTGCAGACGGCTACGCTTATGCCGTTTTCGGTCAGAGTTTTTTCAAGGTTTTTGATTTTGTTACCGACAAAAAAGGAAACCGCCTCTATATCATAATCCTCAAGGTACAAAGTCTCTAAAGTCCTTACGAATAAACGGTCAAACAGAGTCGGCTGTACAATCCGCTCATCCGAACGCGCAATAATTCCAAGCCTGTTCAAAAAACCACCCCCCGTTAAACAACAGACACACTAATAAACCCCTGCGTAATTTATTTATACGCAGGGGTTTTGGGTTTATACCAATTAAGGCTTGAAAGTAGGGTTGAACCGTGCTTCCTCGATAAAGTATTAAAGCTCGGATCTTAAAACCTCAACAGCTTTTTTATACTGCTCGTCGCTTTCGGTTTCAAGCTCAATCTCAAAATCAGGTTTAAGCCCGATTTTATCAATGTCGTTGCCGTTTGGGGTAAAGTATTTTTCAACGGTAAGTTTTATAACGCTTTGGTCGGAAAGAGGATAGGTCACCTGAACTACGCCCTTGCCGTAGGTTGTTTTACCCACAAGTTTTATGCCCTTGTTGTCGCGCAGCGCACCCGCAAGAAGCTCTGCCGCGCTTGCGGTGTTTTCGTTAACAAGCAAAACGATGGGGATGTCGACTCCCTCGTTATAGGTTCTATGGTCGAGCCTGTTTCCGTCTTTATCAAGAGTGTAGAAAATCAAATCTCCCTTGTTAAGAAGGCTGTTTGCGACACTCACAACCGAGCTTACAATACCGCCTCCGTTATCCCGAAGGTCGAGAACAATACCTTTTGCACCGCTTTCAACAAGAAAATTAAGGTTTTCCTTAAACTCATCTCCCGTTTCGGGGTCAAAGGTGTATAAACTTAAATGTCCGATGTCGCCGTCCATATTAGCATCCATAGAGGGGATGTGGATTTCGTCGCGCGTTACTTTTATATCGATGGTTTCGCCGCCCTCGGCCTTTAAAACCGTAAGAACAACATCGGTCCCCTTTTCGCCCTTCATTTTTGCGACGGCAATGTCAAGGTCGCTGTCCGAAACGCTTTCACCGTCGATTTTAACAATTCTGTCGCCTTTTACAAGCCCCGCCTTTTCCGCGGGGGAGTCCTTAATCGGCTTAACGATAATAACCGCCTTAAGCTCGGTATCCCACGAAACAAAAGCTCCGACACCGGCGTATGTTCCGCTTATCCGCTCGAAAAACAGCTTTGCCTCATCCAAAGTCATATAAGTCGTATAAGGGTCGCCGAGCGAATCAAGCATTGTGTCAACGGCTGTATCTATAAGCTTTTGCCTGTCAAACCCGTAATAGTATCTGTCGTCCAGAATGCTCAGAATCTCATTTATTTTTTCACCCTCCGGAAAGGATGGGGCAAAACGGGCTTTAAGCACAGATGAATAAAAGGCAGATGTAACCAAAAAGGTAACGGAAGCTGTCAGTATTGCGGTTGCTGTAATCAGTGAAACGGCTTTGTTGTTGTTTTTCATTATTTCTCCTTTACTTATTGGTTTATCGATAATAAGACATCGGGTCAACATTCGTTCCGCCAACGATTATCTCATAGTGAAGGTGAGGACCTGTCGAAATGCCCGTGCTTCCGACGCGCATAATCTGCTGACCTTTTTTAACGCTGTCGCCTTCCGATACCAAAAGTGCGCTTCCGTGGGCGTAGAGTGTTGCAATACCGCCGCCGTGGTCTATCATAATATAGTTTCCGTAGGACGCGCTGTAAAGCGAACGGATAACCTTTCCGTCGTTGGCGGCAACAACAGATGCACCGTATTGCGCACCTATATCAACACCGTAGTGCATTTTATTCTTTTTAAGAACGGGGTGATATCTTGAGCCGAAGGGAGAGGTAATGGTATAACAGCTCGGTGTGGGCCACGCCATTGTGCCGCCGGAGTATTTTGTGTTTTTGCTCATCTTCGCAGCGGCCGCAGCTTTTTCCTGTCGGTCAAGCTCTTCTTCCTGTTTATATCGCTTTTCAAGCTCCGCAACCGTTGCCTTGCTTTCGTCAAAAATAGCGTTTCGCTTGGCCTGCTCAACAGAAAGCGTCTTCTTTTCGGCCTGAAGGTCGGACATCTTTTTTTGCTGCTCGGCCCTCTCAACCTTAACCAACTGTGTTGTTTCCTCGATTTTCTGCATCGAATTTCGGAGTGAATTAAGCCTGTCGTTGTCGTACTTTGCAATCTGCTGTATTATTTCGAATCTGTTAAGAAAATCCGTAAGGCTTACCGACGACAAAAGGGCATCGAGATAACTGTCGGTACCCTGCTCATACATAATTCTTATGCGTTTTTTAAGGGTTTCATACTGCAAATCCGCATTCTTTTTGATATCCTTAAGCTCCGCCTCAAGAACGGCAAGACGGGCAGTATGTACATCTACATCTTTTTGTATAGCCTCTACTCTGGCTTCAATCTCGGCAACCTTTTGGTCGGATTTCTTTTTTTCTTCAAGGAGGTTTCGCTGAAGCGCCTTTTCCCGGTCTATCTCACTTTGAATTTTACGCATCGTATCCTGACGGTTTACGGCGGGCGCGGCATCGGCGATAAAATTGAAAATAACCGGTATTATAAATACCGCAAGAAAAAAGAATACTACGATTATGGCAGTAATTTTTATTGTTTTTGCACTTAATTTCAAAATTCCAACCACACCTTTCGTATATTTCCTAAACATGAAGATGGCGTCTTAATGATATTAAGCTTCCGAGCGCGCCGATTACGGTACCCATTCCCGCAAGCGATGCAGTCAGTATACCGGCAACAGCACCGAATGTATAAAGCGATATAGAGCCCGTAAAAACATCCCCCACAAGGTTTAAAAAGCGGATATAAACCTGCGAGAGAACAGCAACGGAGAAAAGTGCGCCTATAATTCCTATAATAATACCCTCAATCATAAACGGAAGGCTTATAAACCAGTCGGTTGCGCCGATAAATTTCATAATATTAACCTCACGGCGCCTTGCGAAAATGGTAATCCGAATGGCGTTGGATATGATGAATATCGAAACAAGCGCAAAGACAACCATTATCCAGAAGCTGACGGTTTTTACAACGGATGTAACGCTTATAAGCTTTTCTATGGTATCCTTATTGTTTTTGATGTTTGCGATTTCTTCGATTTCATTTATTTTCGAAACGGTTTCATCAACAAGAGAAAGGCTGTCGACCGTAATTTTATATGAATCGCGAAGGGGGTTGTCAAGCTCAAGCCCCTCAAGTATTTCCGAATTTTCGCCGAACTGCGCCTTCCAGCTGTCAAGAGCCTCCTTCTTTGAAACAAAAACAACCTTATTCACATTTGGAATGGCTATAAGTATATCGGCAAGCTGTGCGGTGCGGGAGGAGGAGGTTCCATCCTTTATAAAAACCTGAATTTCATAATTTTCCTCAACCTGCCTTGCGACATAGTTAAGGTTTGCGGCAAAAAGCACATATATACCGAACATGATAAGACAAAGCATTATTGTTATAACGGAGGCAATCGACATAAGACCGTTTTTCAAAAAGCTCTTTACGCCCTCGTTTACAAAGTATTTGAAAGAGTTAAGATTCATTTGAATACCCTCCGACCTCGTCGCGGATAATAGAGCCGTTGTCTATCTCGATAACCCTTTTTTTCATTTTGTTGACAATGTCCCTTGCGTGGGTAACCGCAAGGACGGTTGTCCCCTTTTTGTTTATATCCTCAAGAAGCCTCATAATATCGTAAGCGGTGGAAGGGTCAAGATTCCCCGTAGGCTCGTCCGCAATCAGCACGGGAGGGTTGTTAACCATTGCGCGCGCAAGCGAAACGCGCTGCTGCTCACCGCCCGAAAGCTGGTTAGGTCGTACCCTTGCCTTGCTTGAAAGCCCGACCATGCTGAGAACATTGGGCACGCTTCGGCGGATTTCCTTTGTTGAGGCGCCTCTTACCTGCATGGCGAAGGCTATGTTGTCATAAACCGACTTGTTGGGAAGAAGCCTGAAATCCTGAAACACCATACCGAGCTGGCGCCTGTAATAGGGCATTTCTTTTTGCTTTAACCCGCCGACATTTATTCCGTTTATAAGTACGGAGCCGGAGGTTGGCTTTTCCTCACAAAGAATAAGCTTTGTAATAGTGGATTTTCCTGCGCCGGAGGAGCCTACGATAAACACAAACTCACCCTTGTCCACAAAAAAACTCACATTATCCAAAGCAACGGTTCCGTTTTCATACTTTTTTGTTATATTGTTAAAGAATATCAAAAGGGTTCACTCCCACGCCCAAGGGCTAAATATTTATCTCCCCCGATTTTAAATACCTGCTGACCATCATTGCAACCTTAAACACAATCGCATCGTCGAATTTCCGAAGGTCAAGCCCCGTAAGCTTGTAAATCTTGTCCAGTCTGTAAACAAGAGTATTTCTGTGCACAAAAAGCTGCCTTGATGCCTCGCTGACATTAAGGTTATTTTCAAAGAATTTTTGAATTGTGACGATTGTTTCGTTATCCAAAAGCTCCAGTGAGCCTTTTTTAAAGACTTCGGACAAAAACAGCTCACACATTTTTGTGGGAAGCTGATATATAAGACGGCCTATACCGAGGTTGTTATAGCTGATTATCGCGCGCTCGGTATCAAAAACCTTGCCTACCTCAAGCGCTACAACCGCATCCTTATAGGAATGTCCTATCTCGCTTATGGTGCTTACGATAGAGCCTATCCCGACCTTTATATTTGTCATAAGCTCGGCGCGAAGGGTATCGACAATGGAGTTTGCAAGCTTGTCAAGGTCCTTTATGGTAGTGCCTTCCTTAACCTCTTTTATAAGCACCACATCGGTTTCATTGATGCTTATAACAAAATCCTTGTTTTTGTCGGGGAAAAGCCCGGAAATAACCTCATGCGCGGAATATTCGTCACCGTATGTTCTTATAAGAAAGGCAACGCGGTTTACATCGGTGTTAAGATAAAGCGCCTTTGCCTTGGGATAAATATCGCTGACCATAATGTTGTCGATAAGAATATTTTTAACAAAGCTTATTTTATCGTATTTTTCGTCATAGTAAAGCTTCAGCTGTGTCAGAGTTATGCAGATAAGTCCGACAAATCCGTGTGCGCAGTCGTCCTCACCGTCGCAGAAAACAATATAATCAAGCCTTGAGCGCCCGCCGAGCCTTCTGAATGTTTTTCCGTTTTTCGTATATATGTCGGCGGTTTCGCGGGCGATTTCCGCCGCGTCGCTCCACACGATACCGACCATTGTAACCTCGGTGCATGCCACGATATTGCCCGCATCATCCATAACGCCGGCTTTTCTTCCGCCCAGTGCGGACTGCATTTGATGTATGACCGTCTGGAACAATCTGACTGTCATTTGATTGCCTCCTTAACTACATAAAAAAATACATATATGCCCTATATTATATATTTTAACCCCAAAACAGAAAAAAAGCAAGAACAAATTATGATGTATTTCGCATATCCCAAGAAAAAAGCTATATCAGACAGGCTTTTTTAATATCTGTGCCATGACAAGCTCCAATGCCGTCCAGGCTTCGATTTTCCCGCTTTTGATATCCTCGTCCGCCGCCGCGCAAAGCCGCATTGCCCTACGAAGCTCCGCTTCGTTTCTGCGCGCGCTGTCGGAGGCATATCTGGTTGCAAGGAATTTTCTGTTTTGAGGAAGAAAATCCGCCGCTCTTTTTATTTTTTTAAACATATAAAGCGAAGCAAAAAGCGAATATATAAGCGAAATAACAACCGTCGGCTGTTCCTTGTTTGTTTTGAACTCCCGAAGCATTATATAAGCCTCTTTTGAGTTCTTAGCCAAAAGGCTTTGGGCGACGGCATAAATCTTAAATTCAAGTGGAACAAATACCAAATCGTCAATATGCTTTTTGGTTATAACATCGCTGTCCCCCGCCGCCGCAACAAGTTTGTCGCATTCGGGAATAAGGCGGTCAAGTGAGCGCTCGCAAAGGTTTACAAGAAGCTCGATATCCTCGTTTTTCATTCTTTTCCCCGCACCCGAGATTCTTCTGTTAACCCAGGAGCGAAGGTCGGCGGCGCTTTGCCTTTCAAACTGCGCTACAATGCCGACGGATTCGATAATCTTTAAAAGATTCTTTTTAATCTTTTTTATATCATCCTCAACAAATACGACAACCGAAAAGTCAGGAAGCTCGCCAAGGAGCCTTTCCATTGCGCTCTGGTATTCAGAAGTGGTCAGAAATTCGGTATTTTTAAGAATTATAAGCTTTTTCTCCGACATTTGAGGATATGTGTTAAGCTCCGAAACAAATTCCTCAAACGAGGCGTCTTTTCCCTCAAACACGCTTTTGTTAAAGTCGGAAAGAGGGCCGTCCAAAACCGCTTTTTCAATCCTTTGCAAATAGGAGGAAATAAGAAACTGTTCCTCACCCGTGAATATATAAAGGCCTTTAACGCCTTCTTTAAGCTGTTTGTTAAGCTGTGTTACCGTAAGAGCCATCGGATAAAGCCTCCTTTTGCTTTGGCGGGTTTACCAATCCGTTTCTCTGGGGATTCGCGTGCTTTTAACTGACTTAATTCCGCTTTTGTCAATCCCGAAGCACACGGTGCCCGATTCGTATGTTTTAATCGGTATAGTCTTTGCAGTATAAAGATTTTCAATCATTTTATCAGAAATCTTTTTTCCTTTTATATAGCTGTGGGTTGAAACCGCATATTTCGAATTAAGCGCCGATATAAGGGCAGGGCTGTTGGAAGTGTCATCACCGTGCGAGCCGAGCCGTGTTATATCGCTTTTTATTACTTCTGGCGGGTGGGATTCGAGCATCAAAGCCTCTCTTTGCGGGTTATAATCGCCGAGAAGCATAATACCGGTATTATAGCAAAACGCCTTCAAAACGGCTGATTTGTCGGCAGAAGGGTCAAACTCGACAACATCGAAATAAACCTCACCGAATACCAACCTGCTGCCCTTTTCATACATTTCGATATTTGCGCCGTCTTTTTTTAATTCATATTCGGTATACGGAGCATCCCGCTTCGGAAGATAGACTGTTTTAATACTCATATTCTGCACAAGGTAGGAAGCGCCATTCATATCGGTGGAATTAAGGTTGGCAACAATAAGCGCATCGATTGTTTGCACATTTTTAGTCCGTAAAAACGCAAGAGTGTTTTTGCCGTTGCCGCCGTCGACAACAATATTCATGCCCTTCGGCGTGCTTATATGGACGGCGTTTCCGCCGTTTTGGGCAATAAAGTTTACTTTAACATCGCCTGAAGAATACAGGGCGGAGAATATGCAAAAAACGAGAAATATGCTGAAAACCGTAATACCCATTGCGGTTCTTATTTTTTTCGCATTCCCCGAAATCACCTGATAAATAATATAAAGCCCCGCAAAGGATAGAATAAGAACACCGAAGCTCGGCGAAGGCACGCTCGGCACAAGGAATTTTATCGATGCGAAAAATTTGGATATTAAAATCATAACATGGTTTATGCAGAAAATTATCGGCGCCAAAACTATTCCGAGCCATGGGACAATGCACATCACAAGCCCTAAAATCAGCGAAATAATAATTAGCGGCGAAATAAGAATATTCGTAAACAGCGCAGCAAAGGTTACAATGTTAAAGCTGTATGCGATAAGCGGAGCGGTAAATAAAAATGCCGCAATACCCGCATCCAAAATTGTGTATTTTGTAAGCTTGCCGACGACAAGGACAATCCCCAAGGTTGCCAAAAACGAAAGCTGAAAGCTTATGCTGTGCATCATATAAGGGTTAATAAAAGCAAGCAGGGCGGAGGAAAACATAAGCGCGCAAAGCCCGTCACGCCTGAGTTTTAGATTTTCCGCCATAAGTCCGTAAACCGCCATAACAGATGCGCGAAGTATCGGGGGTTGATCCCCCACAACAACGCAATAGGCGAAAACGGAAAGCATAAAAAGTAATGACCTTAGCTTTCGGTTTGATGCAAATCCTCCTAATGCGAGGCTTGCAAAAAGAATAAATATGCTTACATGAAGGCCCGATACCGACACGATATGCGACATTCCGCTAAGCCTGAACGCCTCGGTAAGCTCATAGGAAAAGTCGCTCCTGTCCCCGATTAGAATTCCCTTTAACAATGCACCCTCGTCGCCGGAAAGATATTTATCGACAACCGTTTTAATATGCTCTCTTGCTCTGTCGCCGATAACAAGAAGGTCGAATACCCGCCCTCTGCCCATCGGTAATGATATACTGTAACTGCCTGTGCTCATTGATGCAAAGATTCCCTTTGATGCAAACGAGCCGCGACTGCTTAGCCCTCCCCAGAACTCCATCGGCGGATATGGGCTAAGCTGACCCCTTGCGATAATAATATCGCGGATTCTTATATCTTTTGCGGAGCCGAATAGTGTAACATTCGCCTTAATGTCGGGCTTGTATATCTTGTCGCCGTCTTTAAGCGATAGTATGTAAACTGTAACAACCGTACTATCCTCATTTTTTGAGATAGCGCGTGCCTCTCCCTCGATTGTTACATCACGGCCTGCAAGGTCAAGCGTTTTTAGCAGACTTTGACTCATTTCAAAATACCCTCTGATAAGGCCAGCCCCGAAAAACACAACCAGAATTATAGAAAACAAAAACTCGGCATTTTTGTAATTAAACCCGAAGCGAAGTATCTTATATACAAGCGCCATAATCAAGGCAATAACAAAAAAGCATAGTACCCCTTTGGCAGAATCGTCCCCAAATATGCGCCGAGCATTAAAGCGGCGGCAAGTGGCGGCATTGGATTTTTCAACCGAAATCACTCCAAAAAATCACAGATTATAGTGTTTGATATGCTTATCCCGTTTAGATTAAGATAAAAACGCCCGCCCCGTATTTCACAAAAATCGGCGTATTTTTTTATTGCCGAATAATATTTTTCGGTAAAATCATGTCCGAAAAGCGACTTGTACTCCGAAAGGCAAATCCCGTCCGTCTTGCGAAGGCCGAGAAATATATATTCGTTTTCGGCGTCTTTTTGAGTAAGAATAGTTTTGGTTACCTTGTTATCGCTGATATATTCGGAAACATCCCTGCTGTTTTCATACCTTGCGCCGTTGTAAAATGAGTGTGCCCCCGCTCCGAATCCGCGGTATTCCTTGCGCTCCCAGTATTTAAGGTTGTGCCTGCACTCAAAGCCGTCCTTTGCAAAGTTGGATATTTCATAGTGGTTATATCCGTTCTTTTTCAAAAATTCCGCACAATACATATACATTTCCCTGTCCTCGTCCTCCGACGGAAGGGATAATTCCATTCGCGAAAACGGGGTGGTGTCTTCTATTATAAGGCTGTAACACGAAATATGCTCGGGCTTCAGGCTTACAACCTTATAAAGCGTATCGGCCCAGCTTCTTACCGTCTGATTCGGAATTGAAAACATAAGGTCAACATTTATATTGTCAAAGCCCGCACGCCTTGCGGCTTTATATGTTGACAAAAAATCGGAATACGAGTGTATCCTGCCGAGTATTTTAAGCTCGCTGTCCTGCGCCGACTGAAGACCGAGACTTAT
Organism: Firmicutes bacterium ADurb.Bin193; assembly: GCA_002070105.1. Classification (GTDB taxonomy): domain Bacteria; phylum Bacillota; class Clostridia; order Monoglobales; family Firm-18; genus MWCQ01. The sequence continues at coordinate 68,060 of MWCQ01000012.1, forward strand.
CCTGTTTACCCCTGCCGCTTTAAGAACGGCAAAGCCCTCAAAGTCAATGGTTGCGGGGTTTGCCTCAACCGAAAACTCACAGCCCTCTTTGAAAACCGCGTCGACAATTTCAAGCAAAAGAGGAAGAGGAAGCGCGGTCGGAGTACCCCCGCCTAAAAATACGGTGTCGTAATCCTTCGGAAGCCCGCTTTTAATTTCGGAAATAAGTCTTTGGGTGTAAGGCTCCATAAGCGAATCGAGGTTGTCGTATGAATTAAAATCACAATAAGCGCACTTTCTGGCGCAAAATGGTATGTGAATATAAACCCCGCTACTCATCGAGCTTTAAAACACTCATAAACGCTTCCTGCGGAATCTCAACGCTTCCTACCTGTCTCATTCGCTTTTTGCCCTCTTTCTGCTTTTCAAGAAGTTTCTTTTTACGGGTTATGTCGCCGCCGTAGCACTTTGCAAGAACATCCTTACGGAGTGCCTTAACGGTTTCCCTTGCGATTATCTTGGTGCCGATTGCCGCCTGAATGGGAATTTCGAAAAGCTGGCGCGGAATAGAAGCTTTAAGCTTTTCGCATATCTTCCTGCCCCTTTCGTATGCCTTGTCGGTGTGTACGATAAAACTTAGCGCATCCACAACCTCTCCGTTAAGCAAAATGTCGAGCTTAACAAGCGATGACCTTTGATAGCCCGCAAGCTCATAGTCAAAAGAGGCATATCCCCTTGTATGCGATTTTAACGCATCAAAAAAGTCGTATATTATTTCGTTAAGCGGAAGCTCATAGTGAATGGACACGCGGGTTTCGTCAAGGTATTTCATATCCTTAAAGGTTCCCCTGCGCTCCTGACAAAGCTCCATAACGCTTCCCACGGTGTCGGAGGGCGTCATAATAGTGGCGGTTACGACAGGCTCCTCCATATAGTCGATAATGTTGGGAGAGGGAAGATTTGTGGGGTTGTCGATTTGTTCAACCTCGCCGTTTGTTTTGATAACTTTATATATAACGCTGGGTGCGGTTGTGACAAGGTCAAGGTTGTATTCGCGCTCCAAGCGCTCCTGTATTATTTCAAGGTGTAAAAGTCCCAAAAACCCGCACCTGAAGCCGAATCCCAATGCGACCGATGTCTCCGGCTCGTATGAGAGCGAGGCATCATTCAGTTTAAGCTTACCCAAGGCATCTCTAAGGTCGCCGTACTTTGCCCCGTCGGCGGGATAGATTCCGCAAAACACCATGGGGTTAACCTTTCGATAACCCGGAAGAGGCTCCTTTGCGCCATTTTCGGCGGTCGTAACGGTATCACCCACCCTTGTATCCGCAACATTTTTAATGCTTGCGGCTATAAATCCGACCTCGCCCGTCTTAAGCTCGTCCGCAGTTACCGTACCGTTCGGGCTTAAATAGCCGACCTCCACAACCTCAAAAGTCTTTCCCGTAGCCATAAATTTTATTCTGGTACCTTCCCTGACGGTTCCGCTGAAAACACGGCAGTATATAATAACGCCCTTATAACTGTCATAAAAAGAATCAAAAATAAGAGCGCGAAGCGGTGCGTTTTCTTCGCCTTTTGGGGGCGGGATTTTTTCAATAATCTTCTCTAAAACATCCTCAATACCAACTCCCGCCTTTGCGGAGATAAGGGGAGCGTCGTCGGCGGGTATACCGATTACATCCTCAATTTCCTGCTTGACATGGTCGGGCCGCGCGCTCGGCAGATCTATTTTGTTTATAACGGGTACAAGCTCAAGGTTGTTGTCAAGGGCAAGATAAGTGTTTGCAAGTGTCTGCGCCTCAATCCCCTGCGCCGCATCCACAACCAGAATCGCTCCCTCGCATGCGGCGAGGGAACGCGAAACCTCATAGTTAAAGTCGACATGCCCGGGCGTGTCAATAAGATTAAGAATATAGTCGTTTCCGTCCTTTGCGGTGTAGGAAAGACGCACCGCGCGGGCCTTTATTGTTATACCGCGCTCGCGCTCAAGGTCCATATTGTCAAGAACCTGATTCGCCATTTCGCGTGCGGATACAACGCCGGTACGCTCCAAAAGCCTGTCGGCAAGCGTGCTTTTCCCATGGTCGATATGTGCTATAATGCAAAAATTTCTGATTTTATTCTGACCGTCTGACATATATTACCCCCGCATAAATAAAGGTATAATAATTACTTTTGATTATTATACCATAGCGGTATGCTCAATTTCAACAAAAACTGTGTAAAGGCGCAAAATTTTGATCACATAGATTAAACAAAGTTCATATTGACAAAAGTTAATCTGAAACATATAATAAACATATCAAGTATTTTGAATATGAGGTGACATATAGTGAACACATGTGAAAGCAAAGCCGCAGTTTTCAAAGCACTCAGTGACGGAAAGCGCTTGCGTATTTTAGAGCTTTTGCGGGAAGGGGAAAAATGCGCCTGTATTTTAATCAAACAAATGAATATGCCCCAGCCCACCTTGTCATACCATATGAAAATTCTGTGCGAAAGCGGGATTGTAAAAAGCAGACAGCAAGGCAAATGGACGCATTATCGGATTAGCGAAAGCGGAAGCGCGTATGCATTAGAGCTTCTCAAAATTATTACGACACCGATTTCGCATACAAAAGATAAAAAACTCTGTTATAAGGATTAAAAAGATATTTTATAAAGGAAGGTATTTTTAATATGGAAATAATCAAATCGTTATGGAACTTTTTCCAAAGCCAAATACTCAAAATGAAATGGCTTAGCGAAATAACCGACAGTGTGCTGTCTGTGTTCGGTCTTGAAAGAGGAAATCCCATACGCCCAAGCATACATTTTTTTATCTATGATTTAGTTAAAATTACTTTATTGCTGTGCGTTATTATTTTTCTCATAAGCTATATTCAAAGTTATTTCCCGCCTGAGAGGAGTAAAAGGATACTCGGTCGTTTTCACGGAGTCGGCGCAAACTGCCTTGCGGCACTTCTCGGTACCGTGACGCCGTTTTGCTCATGCTCGTCCATTCCGCTGTTTATCGGGTTTACAAGTGCGGGGCTTCCGCTCGGCATAACCTTTTCGTTTTTGATTTCCTCTCCTATGGTTGACCTCGCATCCTTTTTTCTGCTTACAGGTGTTTTCGGTTTAAAAATTGCCGCTGTATATGTAATAATCGGTCTTGCAGTCGCCGTGGCGGGCGGAACTCTTATCGAGAAATTACATATGGAAAAGTATGTTGAGGATATTATACTGAATGCAAAAGGATCGGGTATAAAAACGACCGAACTTAAAAAAAGGAATCGTCTTATACATGCAAAGGAGAGGACGCTTTCGATACTAAAAAATGTTTTTCCGTACATTCTGATCGGCGTAGGTATCGGAGCAATTATTCACAACATAATTCCCGAAAAATGGGTTGTGGCGGTGCTTGGGAGCAACAATCCGTTCGGCGTCGTTTTGGCGACCATAGTCGGCGCGCCCATGTATGCGGATATATTCGGTATTATCCCGGTGGCGGAGGCACTGTTTTACAAAGGTGCAATGCTCGGCTCGATTTTAGCTTTTATGATGGCGGTTACAACGCTTTCGCTTCCGTCTATAATTATGCTTCGTAAGGCGGTAAAGCCGAAATTGCTTGCACTGTTTGTCGGTATTTGCGTTGTCGGTATTATTATTGTAGGCTATCTGTTTAACATAATTCAGTTTTATATTATTTAGAAAGGGAATTTTATATATGAATAATTACGACAGCCTAAAAATGAAAGAGAAGAAGGTTGCGGTTGAGTATCTTTATCTTGATTTAAAGACCTGTGACCGATGTATCGGAACGGATGCGGCTTTAGAAGAGGTTTTGGAAAAGCTGATTCCTGCGCTTTCCCTTGCCGGATATACCGTGGAGTATAAAAAGACGGAGATTACAAACGAGGCGCTTGCGAAACAGTATAAATTTCTATCATCGCCTACCATTCGTGTAAACGGACGGGATATTTGTTCCGCCGTCAAAGAGTCCGACTGCGGCTGTTGCGGTGAAATATGCGAGGATAATGTCGAATGCCGCGTTTTTGAGTATGAGGGTAAGTTATATGAAATTCCGCCCAAGGCAATGCTTGCCGAAGCGATTTTGAAAAATATTTTTGGTAAGCCAACAGAGAAAAGCTATGGCGGTTACAGTATGCCCGACAACCTAAAAGTATTTTTTGAAGGTAAAAACAAGAAAAGAGGTTGCTCCTGCGGACCCGGATGTTGCTGATTTATAAGTTTGACAAACCGCCTTAAAGATGATAATATTTCAATTAGAATTTACAGTTTAGAATAGGGGTGGGTGTAACGAAATGACACTGCAACAGCTTAAATATATTATAAAGGTTGTGGAATGCGGCTCCATAAACGAGGCGGCGAAGCAGCTTTTTATTACACAGCCGAGCCTTTCAAACTCGATAAAAGAGCTTGAAAATGAAATGGGTATAGAAATATTCAATCGCACGACCAGAGGTATTTCGCTTTCGGCAGACGGGGCGGAATTTCTTTCGTATGCAAGGCAGGTGGTTGAACAGGCGGAGCTTTTAACTCAAAGATATAAGGATGAAAAGCCCTCAAAACGCCTTTGCTCGATTTCCACTCAGCACTATGCTTTTGCGGTCAATGCTTTTGTTTCCCTTATTAAAGAAACCAACTCCGATGAATATGATTTTACTCTGCGCGAAACACGAACATACGATATTATCGAGGATGTGAGTAATCTTCGCAGTGAAATAGGGATTATATACCTTAGCGATTTCAATAAAAGCGTTATTACGAAAATCTTAAAAGAAAAGCATCTTGTATTTAATCCTCTTTTTGAAGCATTGCCGCATATTTTCGTAAGCTCAAAAAATCCGCTTACCAAAAAGAAACGCGTTACGCTTAATGACCTTGAGGATTATCCGTGCCTGTCCTTTGAACAGGGACAGTTCAATTCTTTTTATTTTTCCGAGGAGATTTTAAGCACGGTATATCACAATAAAAGCATTCATGTCAGTGACCGTGCAACACTTTTTAATCTGTTAATCGGGCTTAACGGCTACACCATATCCACCGGCGTTATAAGCAGTGACCTCAACGGAAGCGACATTGTTGCAATTCCGCTTGAAACCGACGAAAAAATGCTGGTCGGCTGGATAGCAAGCAGCAAGGCCGTATTAAGCAGGCCTGCACAGATTTATATTGAAAAACTGAAAGGCTTTATAGCCGAATACGGATTTGACTTGCTAAACAAGAAGGGTTGATACGGCTTCCTTTATTCTTTGGGCTATATAAGGGTTGTTCATTGTATAAAGATGAATACCCGAAGCCCCGTGTGAAAGCAAATCCGCAATCTGGTCCACCGCATAGGCGATACCCGCATCACGCATAGCTTCGGGGCTGTGCTCAAACCGCTCCATCATTTTCACAAATTTTTTCGGAAGCTTAACCCCGCACAGAGTAACCATTCGTTCTATCTGTTTTTTATTCACAACAGGCATAATGCCCGCCTGTATCGGAACATTTATTCCCGCAAGGGTCGCCCTCTCTATAAACGAATAAAAATAATTGTTGTCAAAAAACATCTGTGTTATAAGATGGCTGACCCCTGAATCAACCTTCGTTTTTAGATTTTGAATATCGGTGATAATATCGCCGGACTCATTGTGCCCTTCGGGATAGCACGCGCCTATTAAATTAAAATCGCCGTTTTCCTTAATAAATGCGACCGCCTCGCTTGCGTATCGAAAATCCGTCCTTAACTGATTATCGGGTGTTATATCGCCACGAAGCACAAGTATATTCTCAATCCCCACCCGCTTAAATTCCGTAAGCAGTCTTAAAACTTCATCCTTTGAAAGATTGATGCATGGAAGATGGGCGACGGCTTCTATACCATATTTGTTTTTTATCGTAGTTGCGATTTCTATCGTATCAGCGCTGTTTTTGTACCCTCCCGTTCCGTAAGTTACGCTTATAAAATCGGGTGAAAGCCCTTTTATTCCGTCCAATGTATGGTAAATCGTGTCAATCGGTGCCGTACGCTTTGGCGGAAACACTTCAAATGAAAATACGGTTTTGTTTTTAAATAGATTTTCTGTTCTCATTTTTATAGCTCCTATCTGTTTATCTTCATTTATTTTATCAGAAAAAGCAGGTATATGGTAACTCTTATATTTTATATTTGGATATAGGAATAGGATATATCAAAGGCTTACAAAGCATTATGCAGTATTAAATCGTATGACAATTTTACAATTTGTATAAATTTTTTATCCACTTTTATATGACCGGGATAATAAAGCTTGATGATTAAAAATTCATATGATAAAATGAGGAAAATAAAATTTTATACCGAATGGGAGGTACATCCGCATGATTATAATCGGCGAAAAAATAAACAGTACGCTAAAAGCAATAAGACCCGCTATGGAGTCGCGCGACAGTGCGGCGATTGTCGATTTGGCAAAGCGTCAGTATGAGGCGGGCGCATCATATATTGATGTAAATGCGGGAATGTTTTATGATGAGGAAAGCGAGATTTTACAGTGGCTTATCGAAACAATCCAGCAATCCGTAAAAGCGCCTTTTGCGATTGATTCGCCCAATGCAAAAGCCATACTTGCGGGGCTTAAGGCAAACAAAAACGGCAAGCCGATAATAAATTCAATAACAGGTGAGAAGGAGCGCTTTGATTCCGTGCTTCCCCTTGTCACAGAATACAAGACGGGCGTTATCGCACTTTGCATGGACGACCGTGGAATGCCCGAAACGGCAGAGGAGAGAATCGAAATTGCAAAAACTCTGATAAAAAGACTTGCCGGCGAAGGCGTTGCGCTTTCAGATATTTATATAGACCCCATGGTTCGCCCCATCGGAACAGGCTCACATTACGGCATAGTTGCGCTGGATACGATTCGCACGGTTAAAAGCGAATACCCCGATGTGCATATAGCCTGCGGGCTTAGCAATATCTCCTTCGGAACTCCCGCGCGAAGGGTTATGAATCAGACTTTTTTGGTTGCGGCAATGTATGCGGGTATGGACGGAGCAATATTAGACCCGCTCGATAAAAGACTTATGACCTCTTTATATGCTGCCGAGGCGCTTTTGGGAATAGACGAATACTGTATAAATTATGTGACAAAATTCCGCGAAGGTGAATTAGAGGTTTGATTTATACTTTAAACTGGACGGTGCTTATTTATGCGTTACCATATCGAAAACAAAATATATCATGTGGAAATTCTGCCGCCCAAACAGAGTACCGAAAAGCTTGAGGCGGATTTAGAGCTTTTTGCGGAAAAGTATAACAGGGTTATGGAAAGCGGATATTGCGCCTGTATCACCGACAACGCAATGGGACTTTTGGCCTTTCAGGGGCATGAGATAATCAACGAGCTTAATCTTAAGGTTAACCCCGAGCAGGTTATGATTCATCTGAATACCTTTCACACAAAGTCGAATCTATGCGAAATTTTGGATACATGCATGGCAAAGGGCATTAAATACCTGCTTATCATAAGCGGTGACGGCTCCGACAGGCTTCCCAAGCTTCAGCCAGCCGATGTGGAGGCGGAGGATGTTCAGTCGGTTACCTCCGTTGAGCTTTTGCGGTACATAAAAAGGCATTATCCCGATACATTTACCCTCGGAGTCGCGTTTAATCCGTATGAGCCGCCCGAGCATGAGTTCGAAAAACTGAAGCGTAAGATAGATGCGGGGGCTGAGTTTATTGTTACCCAGCCCATTATCGAAAAAAATGCCATAGTTGACGAGATGATTCAAAAATACCCCGACATTCCCGTTATAGTAGAGGCGTGGATGAGCAAAAAGCTGTATCTGTTGTCTGATGCGGTCGGCTATCCCATTCCCGAGGATACCGAGTTTGACCCGATCAAAACGCTTATGCAAATCCACAGGGATTATCCGAACTGCGGCGTTTACCTGTCGCTTCTCGGCTTTAAAACGCAGTACCATCTTATAGGCGAAACATGGAGGAATATATGAAAATCGTAGTTTGTGTAAAACAAGTTCCGGCGACAAACGATGCGAAAATCGACCCCGAAACAAAAAGAATAGTCCGCGAGGGAATGCAGGCAATCTTAAATCCCTTTGACACCTATGCGGTGGAGGAGGCGGTACAGCTCCGCGATAAATTCGGGGGAGAGGTTATCGCTCTTTCAATGGGGCCCGAAAAGGCAGCGCTTGTCTTGCGCGAAGCGATTTCCGTGGGCGCGGACAGGGGATTACTGCTAAGCGACAGGGCTTTCGGCGGCTCGGACACATGGGCTACAAGCTATGTCCTTTCAAAGGCGATAGAGAAAATCGGCGGCGTTGATCTGGTTATATGCGGAAAACAGGCAATAGACGGCGATACCGCACAGGTAGGTCCCGGCATTGCCGCTCATCTGGACTGGATGCAGGCGGCGTGCGTTATGGAGGTCTGCGACGCCGATAAAGATACAATCACGGTTAAACGAATGCATGAGGACGGCTATGATATCTGCGAAATGTCACTGCCCGCGGTTGTTACCGTGGTAAAGGATATCAACACCCCGAGGGTTCCTACGCTTAAAGGGCGATTAGCCTCGGACAAAAGCGAAATACCGATTTGGAAGCCGGAGGATATCGGCGCACAGTCTTCAAAAATCGGGCTTGACGGCTCACCCACAAGGGTTGTAAAAACTGCGCCGCCCCCGATTAGAAATTCTGTTACCAAAAAAATTACGGGAACTTCGGCGGAATGTGTTAAAGAGCTTATTGCCGAGCTTAGACTTCGCAGCATACTGTAAAGGGGAAAGTGGTTTATGCGCTTAAAAAACGATAGTGATAAATTAAAATATTCAAATGTCTGGGTTGTTGCCGAGGTCCTGTCAGGTAAAATTCAGCCCGTAACGCATGAGCTTTTGGGTGCGGCAAGGTCGCTTGCCGACGCGAAAAAAAGCAAGGTTTGGGCGGTTTTGCTCGGACACAATGTCAAAGAACAGGCGCAGTTGCTTATTCCCTACGGTGCGGATAAGGTTTTGGTTGTCGATGATTCAAGACTAAGCGGCTTTTCAGACGAGCTTGAGGCAAGGATTTTGGTTCGGCTTATAAAGAAATATAAGCCCGAAATTTTGATTTGCGGCGCAACAACAAGAGGGCGCGCACTTATACCCCGTGTTGCCGTTGTTTCGGAATGCGGTCTTACGGCGGACTGCACAGAGCTTTCAATCGACCCCGTAAGCGGTGATTTCCTCCAGACAAGGCCAGCCTTCGGCGGAAACATAATGGCAACCATCAGATGCCCTTTCCACCGTCCCCAGATGGCTACCGTCCGTCCGCGCGTTATGAAGGCGCCGGATGCGGATTTTAGCCGAAACGGCGAGATAATCTTCGAGGAAGTCACAGAGAGCGATGCAAGTAAAATTAAGAGGATTCTTGAGGTTTTTCACAGCGACGATGTTGCGGTAAATTTGGCGGATGCCCAGATAATTATATCGGGCGGGCGCGCGATGAAGGGGCCCGAGGGCTTTAAAATGCTCGGAAGGCTTGCGGCAAGGGTCGGCGGAGCGGTAGGAGCAAGTAGGGCGGCGGTTGACGCAGGTTGGATACCATACGCTCATCAGATAGGACAGACGGGACAGACGGTTCAGACAAAGGTCTATATTTCATGCGGGATTTCTGGGCAAATTCAGCATCTTGTCGGAATGCAGTCATGCAACCTTATAATCGCAATCGACAAAGACCCGAGCACACCTATGATGCAAATGGCGGATATAGCTGTTGTGGGTGATTTGTTCGAAATCGTACCAGGACTGACCGAAGAGATTGTAAAGCTTTAGACCTTTACATACAGAAAAAGAGTGCCGTCGGCACTTTTTTTAATTTATACGAAATTGCGCAAAACTAGCGCAATTTCAGCACTCCTGCGAAAGTAAATTCCGCCTTCGCTTACCCTTGTGGGGCGAGAAGATGCGTTTCGGAAAGCGCTGCGCGCCGAAACGCTCTATTTTATACACCATAGAACAATCGGCGGCATAAAATGTAAGTAGCAATATCAATAGAATAAGAAGGGATATGGTATGTTCAACAATAAAAGTTTTTTTATGCCGCTTACCAAGATTCAAGATTACGGAGCTCAACCATTTATAGTAAACATAGATAAAATTACCAAACTGAACAATACTTTTCGCACGGCATTGTGGACGGGGAAGCATTTACAGCTTACCTTAATGAGCATAAATGTAGGCGACAGCATCGGCTTGGAGATTCACCCCGATCTTGACCAGTTTATATGTATTGAAGAAGGTCAGGGTATTGTCAAAATGGGCGACAGCAAGGATAATCTTGATTTTCAAAGGAAAGTTTTTGAGGATTACGCTTTTATAATCCCTGCCGGCAAGTGGCACAACCTAATCAATACGGGCAACAAGCCGATTAAGCTGTTCTCGATTTACGCACCGCCCCAGCATCCGAAGGGTACGGTACACAAAACCAAAGCAGATGCTGAAGCTGCGGAAATGAGTCATAATTACTGAGAGTCGTAACAAAAAAGACTGTTCCATAAAAGCGGAACAGTCTTTTTAAACTTTATAGAGAATTACGCAATTGTATGCTTCAATCGGACATAACACGGATAAAGGCATCCACAACCTCTGGGTCAAAATATGAGCCCGACATGGCTTTTATTTTTTCCAAGGCATCCTTTTTGCTGACGGGAGCTGATGAAGTATTGGCTGTTATTGCATCATAAACCTCAGCAACGGCAATAACCCTTGCCATTAAAGGAATTTCCCTGCCGCGGATTCCTTTGGGATAACCTGTTCCGTCCCATTTTTCATGGTGCGCATATACGCCTTCCGCCAAATCCAGGGTATCGTCAAACAGATTAAGAATACGATAGCCGACAATCGAGTGCTGATGTGTCGCTTCGGCTTCCTCCTCGCTTAATTTCTTTTTATTCATAATGCTTTCGGACAGGGCGATCTTACCGATATCATGAAGATATCCCGCTCTTTTGAATTTTTTTACTTCCGTTTCGGGGAGCTTCATAGAAAAAGCGATTTTTTCGCACAAATCGCTTACTGTTTCCGAATGTTGCTTTTGACGGGGGTATTTATCATGCAATGTCCGAATAATTGTATTTATCATATCGGAGTTTACGGTTTTTCTGCTAAGCGTTTTTTCTTTATACATTGCGTTTTCGGCATTTACCATAATTTCTTCAATGCTTTGCGAAATGCTTGTTTTTGTATCGCACCCGGCCGACATACTGCATCTTATTGCGGCAACCGAAGCGTTTGAAAACTCGGTCTTAATCCTGTGCATAATTTTCTCCGCTTCGGCGGCATCGGTATTCGGCATAATTATAATAAATTCATCGCCGCCCACGCGGGCAATCGTATCACTCTCCCGGCATAAGGCCTTCATAACTTCGGCGGACTTTTTGATAAGCGCGTCACCCGACGCATGACCGTAAACATCATTTGTCATTTTAAGACCGTTTATATCGGCAAACACAATGGAAATAGGAAGGTTATCCTCATTATCGACATCTTTTAAAGATTCCTCAAAGTATCGTCTGTTTTTCAGGCCGGTAAGAGCGTCATGACAGCTTAAAAACCTAATCTGCTCGTCATTTTGCTTGCGCCGGGTGATATCGGTAAAGGTAACAACCGCACCGATTATAACTCCGTCCTTATATTGAGGATATGCGTAGTATTCCGCATCAAAGCTTGTCCCGTCCGCGCGCCAAAAAACCTCATTATCTATGTGACAACCCTTGCCCTCGATGATTGACTTATAAATCGAACACTCCTCGATGGACATACGCCTTCCGTCCTTATAACTGTAATGGATTAACTCATGCATATTTTTACCTAAAATGTCCTGCTCCGACCGGTAGCCTAGTATCCTGATACAACTTGCGTTGCAGAAGGTACAAATCCCGTTTTCGTCTATACCGTAAATTGCCTCGGCGGTAGAGTCGAGAATAAGTCTTAACTTTTCCCTGCTTTCATTTAACTCGGTGTTGGCGTCCTGAAGCATAGCCGTTCTTTCCCTGACGGTAGCTTCAAGGTTGTTAACAAGCTTGAATATTGTATCTGCCATATTGTTAAAAGCCGCCGATACTCTTCCGAACTCATCGTTTCTTACAATTGTTGCCCTTTGGGACAAATCACCGCTCGAAAAGTTTTTGGCAGTGGAAATTAAGCTGTTTATCGGCATGAACAGTTTATAGGTAACAAGAAGATAGCTTAAAAGGGAAACCAACAACGCAAGTAGGACAAAAAGCATGGCAGTCTTCATATTGTCCATGATATCCGAAATAAAAATGCTCTTGGGAAGAGTGGTTATTATAACCCAGTCAAGACCGTCCGTTTGATACTCCGATATGCTCCCGTATATTCCGCTTTTTAAACCGTTAAGATTATATTCGGTTACACCGGTATTCAGATAGCTGTTATATATCTGCGTGATAAAAGGATTTTCAAGATCGTCGATCGTACATCGTATAATGCTGCCGTCCATTTGTTTTTTAAAGTTTTCCCTATTAAGTGAGTTTGCGATAAGCATGCCGGAGTTCTTTTCCGCAACAATGGCAATACCGCCATACTGTATGACTGTTTCACGCAGATGTCGGTTAATGCTTGACAAGAGAATATGACATCCGAGTACGCCTCTTAACTTTCCGTTTTCTTCATAAATCGGATAAGCCGCCGAAACCGTCATATCATCCACAATAAAGTGCTTAAATATCGGGGAGAAAACAGGCGCACCGGCTTGCCTTGCCGCCTTATACCATTCCCTTTCGCGGGGGTCGTAAAAATCGGCTTTTGCAACAATCTTATCTGCGGTAAAGTCATCGTTTACGGCATAGTACCAGGGATGCCTTCCCGTGTCCTCATTGCTTTTCATTATTTCGATTTTGCCGTTTTGATTTCTTCTGGCGCCGTAGTAATCGCCGTTTTCGATGCCGAAGCCCAAGCTGTAAACATTTGCGCTGTGTGTTTGCATTATGTTGACAAAAACCTTTTCGCGCTCCGGTTCGTTATTAATATTTATAATTTCTTTTTCAATAAGTTCACGGTAGAACTCGTTTATGTGCGTGGGGGTATGTATAAATGTATTTATTTTCTCGCAGTTGCGTTCATTTAATTCTTTTGCCATATCCGAAGCGATTTCATCCGCCGACGACATCCAGTTAGAAAACACGATATAACCGATTACGGAAAGGGAAAGAAGTAACATTATTATAAAAACAATTATAATAATGTTTCTGACGGAAATATTGAATTGTCGTGATATTTTTGTCATGACCCGTTCGTCCCCTTTGTTTAAAGCAAACCTTAAGAGATTTAATGCCGTAATTGTCACACAAATTAAGAAATGACCTTATGGAAAACAACAAAACAGAGTTCCCAAAATCTGCTCCTATAAACGGCAATTCGGCTTTAAAAACGCTCTGTAAAACCTTTTTTGCCGTATAGAACCGTTCTTTTGAGAATCTCCTGACTTTAAATTCATTTATCTGATATTTGCGTAGTTACATTTTACATAAATCGACTTTATTTGTCAATATATAAAGAATATTATATGGATAAAAAAATGCCGAACAATTATTCGACATCTTTCAAAAATTTGGGCGGAGAAAGTATTATAACAAAAGTTCGAGGATTGCAAAGTTTAGTAGAAAATCAATGAATTAAAAAAGAATAACTTGAAAAAAAATAAAAATGGAAATATAATATATTTGTGCATGCTACCCAACATTCACAGAATATTACTTAAAAGACCGGAATCGTAAGTCATCAGCAAAAATATCAATATTTCAGGTACTGCCAATATTAGTGCAAAATCCGGAAAGTTCTTGCTTATTAATGAATATAATCAGAATGGAAAGCTGCTTACTGTTAAAGTGATACCTTAAGAAAGCATTTTAGACGATAAAAATATAAAATACAAGCCTGTTGAGCTGGTGCCGGATTGTAATTCTCGGTCATTTGTCCGGAAAAGTAGCGTAACTATTAATCAACAGTCAAATGCTATTGAACAACATTTTGGTGAATAAAACAGGGGGGGATATTATGAACGGTATATTAATTTTGGCTTTATCCTTGGTAGCATTAGGCGCTGCCTACATTTTTTACGGAAGATGGATCGCTAATAGCTGGGGGATTGATCCTAATGCCAAGACACCGGCTTATGAGCTGGAAGACGGGGTTGACTATGTTCCGGCTTCTAAACCGGTAGTATTCGGTCATCAGTTTGCATCCATTGCAGGTGCAGGACCTATTAATGGACCGATTATTGCGGCGATGTTCGGTTGGGTTCCGGTTTTACTGTGGATTCTGGTGGGCGGTATCTTTTTCGGTGCCGTACAAGACCTTGCCGCACTATATGCCTCCATTAAGAACAAGGGAAGGACTATCGGTTATATTATTGAGCTCTACATAGGCAAAACCGGAAAAAAGCTTTTCTTACTGTTTGTATGGTTGTTTTCAATTCTGGTTGTGGCAGCCTTTTCGGATATCGTAGCAGGAACATTCAATGGATTTAACGCAGACGGTACTTTTAATGTGGCGAATGCTTCCACAGCTATGACCTCGGTAATGTTTATCGCGGCGGCAGTAATATACGGATTTTTTATACATTATAAAAAATGTTCGACTACTATGACGATTATAACAGCAGTTCTGCTTATGATAGGTACCGTTGCTTTTGGTCTGGCTTTTCCCATATACGCATCCAAGACAATATGGTTATACCTGGTGTTTGTATATGTTTTCCTTTCATGTGTTACACCTATTTGGGCATTGCTGCAGCCGAGAGATTTTTTAAATTCGATTCTTCTGATAGTGATGATCATTGGTGCTGTTGCAGGGATATTTGTTGCTAATCCCGTGATTAATATTCCTGCATTTTCGGGATTTAATGTGAATGGTCAGATGATGTTTCCTATTATGTTTGTAACAATTGCTTGCGGTGCGGTTTCCGGTTTTCACAGTCTTGTTGCATCCGGCACAACTTCCAAGCAGATTCAGAATGAAAAGGATATTCTCCCCGTCTCTTTCGGAGCAATGCTTACGGAATCATGTCTTGCGGTAATTTCCTTAATTGCTGTCGGAGCACTTTCGGTGGGAGGGAAGCTTCCGGCGGGTACACCTCCCGTAATATTTGCCGAAGCAATCGCAGGTTTTCTTTCGATAATGGGAATTCCTCAAAATGCATCCTTTACGATTATTACTCTTGCTGTTTCAGCCTTTGCTCTAACATCTTTAGATTCCGTTGCGCGCGTTGGGCGTCTTGCATTCCAGGAAATCTTTATGGATTCGCAAACCGATTTTAATACGATGCATCCTTTGTTAAAGTTAGCTACCAACAAGTATTTTGCTACGGTGGTCACTCTTGTACTCAGTTATTTGCTGGCTATAATAGGATATCAGAATATCTGGCCGCTGTTCGGGTCGGCTAATCAATTATTATCGGCACTTGCTTTGTTTGCTCTGGCTGTTTTTCTCAAAAGAACAAAGAGGAAGGGTTTTATGCTTTGGGCACCGATGTTCATTATGCTGGCAGTAACATTCACCGCACTTTTTCAAATAATTTATAATATATGCAATAAGGTTTTTTTGACAGGGAACTTTGTGATTGTTAGTGATGGTTTACAAATTGCATTCGCAGTTCTCCTGCTTGCATTAGGATTTCTTGTTGCAGTTTCCTGTATTAAAAAGTTATATGCCGCTTAGGCATTTTTAGCAAATCCGATGCATGAGTTTTATTATATAAAGTATATAATTCTAAGGTAAGAGAAAAATTATACTAAGGGGGAATTACAATGAGAAGGGAAATCGGATTACTAATTAGTGTATTATTAGTATGTATGAGTCTGGTGTCAGGCTGCACAAGCAAAACAACAGAGAACAGCTTGTCTGAACAAAAAGAAACCATATATCAGGTATCGACACTAAATTCGCTGTTAGTAGGGAATTTTGACGGATTTCGCAGTGTTGGAGATTTGAAAGCAAGCGGGGATATCGGAATAGGGACATTTGATGCTCTTGACGGAGAGCTGGTAATGAAAGATAAAAAAGGTCGCTATTTTCAATACAATGAACACCACTGCTGATAAATCGTTAGCGAGGGTTTATTATCAAATATGGCCTTGACTTTTTATGCATGTGTGCACGGAAACCTTTAGCGTTGCATTCATTTATTTTTCTTTTTCATTTCTTCTAATATTTTCTTCTGCGTTTTAAGCAATTCACGCTCATTTTCTCTCATTTTTGCCTCTGCATCCATTGCTTGGCTCAACAGTACGCCCGCTGTAAAGTGCGGAATTTGGGGCTTGTTATTTACCGCTATAGGGTGCCCGCAATGAGGGCAGCTGTCCGCCTTGTTTGATATTTTTTTACTGCATTGTGGACAACATATAAGAGCTCCTTTTGCAATCTCTGCATTTTCCTTATACCCAACGCCGCCCTTCTTTCTAAATATGATAGACAACAAAAGAGAAAGTGCACCGATAATAAGCACACCATAATAAATCGTTTTTGCTATGTTTTCACTGACTACTTCGCTGTCTGGTTTTGTTTCAATGTCTTTTATTGAAACATAACCAGAAGAAACAGAAATATCTGAGTTTTTATAATATTTCACAAATATCCAATCGGAATTATTTTCTTTGCTTACAACTTCCAATTGTGTTTTGTATGGTTGAACATATTCTACAGTGGAACTTATTGTGGGTTTGCTATAAATCTTCGCACCGTCTTTGTTTGCGACAAATAAGTGATATCCAGCAGTTATGAGGTCAATACGAGTTTCTGCAAACGCAGCCGTTGTCGATAGCATCAGAACAATAACTGCCATACATAATATTAATATTTTTTTCATTTTTCAATCTCCGTTCTTTTATGCATTGTGCCTGTATTCTATAACAAATGCGTTTTAAGTTTTTCAAAACGCTTAATAAACTCACGCATATATAAATCGACATTTTTGTCCATTTTACATTGAGGGTCTCTTTTCAAACCTGGCATTCTATACGCAGGATGCCACATATCTATAACTCGCTTGTCTTTTGTGTCCACAACCCTCTTAACCTGCTCAAATGTGCCAAGGCAAACTATTACATCAGGATTGAGAAGAGATATTTGTTTTTTTATAAATTCTCTATATTTCGTTGCGTACGGTTCTACTTTTTTTGCTACGCTGTCGCCGCCGCGCTTGTTCAAATTAATAAACGCGGCACGACTTAGTCCAGCATTGATTTCTTCTTTGGACGGACTCTCGTTTTTATCCAAAATATAACACGCCATACGCCCCATTTTTTCATGCTGCTTAGATTGGTTGACATTTTTCCCTTTGTTAAGAAATTCTTGATACCATGTAATGTGTGTTCTTTCGGAAGGGTCTTTGGCACCGGAATATCCGAGCTGATTTACTTCTTTCAGTACGAAAAGAACCCCATCGTAGCTTTCCTCAAATATGTACCCGTCAGCGATAAATGAGACCTTTTCCAAGCCTGCGGTAGTAGTTGCCTCATAGTTTTCCTCGATGGCATGCGCGTGTTTCCATAGTGCGAACAGTTCATCGAGGCTGTTTGCCTTCTCAATTTTCATCAGCGTTTCGCTCCAAGTGTAATCTTTCATCTTCATCATCTCCTCAAATTATTGTTGGGTTAAGCTGAGAACAATCAGCAACTCGAATTTGGTGAAAAACTTTTGTTTTTTATGCCTTTAACCAACAGGGGTAACCTTTACGCAAAATACCATCAGATTTTATGTTGCTTGGCAAATTTGATATGATTACTCCGTTATTGACAGAAACATTATCAAATTTGTAATTGTCAAAATATTCATCCCCAAAGTGACAGAATTGATATGGTGTGCCATCCGGTTGAAATCCTAAAATATTTGTTATAGGTGTGGGTGCAGAAAAAACATAACTGTTAAAAGCGGAAACAGTTAAAACTGAAAACAATAATAGCATGGCAACTATTCTCCTCATATTTAGCCCCCCTTTTCTACTGTATATAAAATTGGTTATTTACCCAATTATATCATGCGAATTTAATTTTTTCAATAAAAAAAGGTGACGAATCAATTATTCGACTGTAGGATTACAATTGATGTGTTACACCTGATAAAAAATAGTAGCGAATAGGGAAGCCAATGTGTTATAGTTGA
>MWCQ01000013.1 GCA_002070105.1 Firmicutes bacterium ADurb.Bin193
CTCCGTTTCTATTGGCAGTTTCAAGCCATTTATCAGTATGAATGTCAGCTTGTTATTGTCAGCCTCAATTCTCTGTACTGTTTTTCTAAGCAGGTCTCTGTTGAAGCTATGAATTGAGCCTATGCTTTCAATGGTTTTTATAATTATTTCCGTATTTTTGATTGCTTCATCACATTCATCCTTGCCAAGCAGGGTTTTCTTTTGCTTTTTAAGGCGTATGATGTTTGAATTAAGTTCCGTTATTTTTTCAACATAAAGAGCAGATTCCATGTAGCCACGGCTTTTTAGCCTGTTGATTACAAGAATCTGCTCTGTTAAGGTTGCAATTTGTGCTGTTATATTATGAACCTCGGTTTTCTGCTTTAGTCGTTGTTCCTTGACCGTCATCAGATTATCAAGCATTGCACCGAGGATATATTTCTCGTTTTTCATCAATCTGTTATACATCTGCGTAAAGGCTTCATATACCCTTGCTTCATTTATCTGTGTATTCTGACATCTGTCAGAATTCCTGTCACGCTCTCTGCATACCCAATATGTATTAATCGTTCCGGGTTTTCTTCTGTATACGGAGCCGCATTCAGAGCAAAATATCATTTTACTCAAGGGATACTCCTTTCTTTCAGCATTATGATGATATCGGTTCGCCTGCTGTTTAAGCAGTTCATTTGCTGTTTCGAACAGTTCTGCCGATACGATTGGCGGATTGTCATTTCGTATGTAGTACATATCAAGCTCTCCACGGTTTTTCATTGATTTGTAGGGAAATTCCGTTGTGAATGATTTCTGCAGAAGTGCATCTCCCTTGTATCTCGGATTAGTTATTATGTATTTAATTTGGTTGGAATTCCAATTATGTGTTCCGTCTCTTTTTTCAATTTTCATTTCTTTAAGTTCGTTTGCTATTTTGAGAAGGCCTTTGCCTTCCTTGTAGGCAGTAAATATGAGCCGTACTATTTCTGCTTCTTGTTCGATAATAATAAACTTTCCGTCTGTTACCTTATAGCCATACGGTGCTGTTCCTTGCTTAAAGATTCCGTTTTTCATACGGTGCCGTACTGCCATTGTAACATTTTTTGATATTGATATTGATTCCTCCTGTGCAATACTGCACAGGGCGATAAGCTCTGATTCACCTGTAATTTTTCTTGTATCTATGCCGTTTTCCTCGAATATTATGTTTATACCCATGGATTTCAGTTCTCGTACTGTGCTGATACAATCGAAGGTGTTGCGAGCAAATCTTGACACTGACTTTGTGATGATGCAGTCTATTTTCCCTTGTCTGCAATCCTCAAGCATTCGCATAAAATCATTACGCTTGTCCATTTTAGTGCCTGTTACTGCTTCATCTGCATATAAGTCAACGAATTGCATCGAGGGATTATCTTTTATATGTTGTGTATAATAATCCATCTGTGTTAAAAATGAATTCTGTTGCTCGTCGGAATCGCTGCTTACTCTTGCGTATGCCGCTGTTCTGATTTTCTTCGTTTCGCCGTCTGCTGTCTTTGTCGGCGGTATCACAATAATTTCAGGCATTTTTGCTCTCCTTTCTTATTTTATTATCTAACACAATACTACAAATAACTGATTATTTCCAGCACTAATACCAACAAAATTTTTTATGTAAATTACATCAGATTACACGAATACTTGTAGTCAGCACCAAGCTGAGTACAAATATGTTTTTCAGCATTTTCAGCTTCCACTTTTGTTATAAGCCCTTTTTCGAGTAGCTTTTTCAGCTGGTAATTTATAAAGACATAAGATATATTGCTTTTTACTTTTTCTTCACACATATTTTTATCCTCCTGAATATTGCTTGGAGGCAAAGCAGTAAGCACTCCGCCTCCGAGCAATCTATAAATATTTCATTTCATCATTCAGCTGTATTATTCCTGTCCCCAGCGTCACCAGGCAATTCATAAACTGTTTTGGAAACATCACAGGACTCTCACCTCTCCGTCAGCGACCGAGCCGCACTTTGGGACTTAACCTCAACTATGCGGGAGTATCATTATCACTGTTGCTGTTATTGCAGAGTAGCCATCCAAAGCTACCTTACAGCCGAATATTTATCGCTCATTCCCTTAGATGCTATCTGTGTTTACCCTGAAATACTTAGGGCAGGGAGTCTTGGCGTATTCGCTGCTGTGCTTGCCGTTTCCGGCACAACAGATAAAGTGTTTATAAATCGGGTATTCAGTTGTCAAAGATCAAATGAGGATAATTTTCTCCCTCACTATTCTATAAAGGGAGTTTTTTTAATTTTTCACCAAAAAAATTTTTGAAAAAATACAATTATTTTTTTATTCCCATAATTTTACGAAGTTTCTTAAGGATTTTTTCAAGTCTGTAGCTTATTGTACTTTGTGCAATACCGGTTATCTGTGACACTTCATCCTGGCTTTTATTTTGATCATACAACAATGTTAAAAGCAACTTATCACCTGCCGACAATGTTTCACGAGCCCTTTGCATGTTTTCAATCAGAATCTTCTGCACGACTTCATCCTCCAGATTAACACTTGAATCGGCAACAATTTCACCAAAACTACGCTCTCCGATAGTTAGTGCATCCAATGATAAAACCGTTACCTCATCCTCATATTCTTTAAGCCTTTTTGAATGATCATACTCGCTTTTGAATTTTTGATATGTTTCCTTTGATACTTCATAGTATTTCTTTTCAATAATCCAATAATATTTTTTTGACACTTCAATATCCTCCATTCTGAATTTTTGTAAAATAAAAAATTCAGAATGGTTATGGATACCTTGCAATGTAGCATTTCCATTGTTTTATAAGCAATAAAAAAATGACCACAAAAAGTCTAACCTTAGACGATTTGTGGTCATAAGCTTTTGTCATGCCTATATATAGTGGTATAACATAAATATGTATCGGATTATGGTTAGACATAACAAGCCTTTCTGCGTTTAGAGCGCAAAAAAGCACCACAGTCCAAAAAACCGTGATGCTAGCCTAAGCTTATGTTATGCCTTTCTATTCTATTATTTCGGACACTTGTCCATTAACTCTTTTTAAAATAATGAAAGGCTAACATCACAGCTGCCGACAATGAACATACATTTGAAAAATTCAAATCTCTTTCTTCCTGATTTACAAAAACATTTACATTTTCTATCATTGCCTTCGCCGCCTTTCATTTATTAGAAATATTTTTTATAAGAAATTACAATCTATTTTCCTTTGTTTTTATATGCTTGATTTTAGTTCCTCTTTCTGAGCTAAATAAAAATCTATGTATCCAAGAATATGCTTTATATCAAACTCGTTCATTTCAGCTAATCGAGCATTAATTTCAGCAGAATATATATCTTTTTCTGTCTTGTCCTTGTTTTGAATAAGAAATTCTAACGAAACATTAAGTGCTTCCGTCATTGATACAAGCGTATTCAAATGCGGAAGCACTCGTCCAACTTCTATCCTTGATAATGCCTTATCTGTTATATCAATCATTTCAGCAAATTCAACTTGTGTAAGATTTTTTTGTTCCCTTAACTTTCTTAATTTTAATCCAAATTCTATTTTGTCCATATCAGGATACCTCTCTCATGAAAATTTTATCATTTTCTGTAGTTTGATTGAACTCATTAAAGATTGAAAGTTGTCAACCTTTTGTTAGAGAACCCTGATCTTGTTGTTTATAAGCAAAACAAAAAGGCGGCTGATGCGCTCATCAACCACCTATCCCCATTATGCAATAAAATTATTCAATTGTATTATAAAACTCATTTAAGTTAAATCACCTTCTGTTATAACCTGTTCAGTGGCTTGGAATTTCTCCATGTCCATCTCATAGCAAAAAATGTCGACCTGCACAAAAACTAATTCGTACTTTGTAAATAAAAATTATTACACTTCATCTTTAATAAAGTCAACCACATACTTAACAAACTGGAGCTTCTTTTTTCTTTCAGGATGTCCCGGTCTGATTACTCTTATTTCATTTCCATCTATTAAGCCCATAAATGTCCAAATATTTATTTCCTTTGCACCAATTTTAACAGATTTACTTTCAGAAAATCTTATGTTATCAAATAATGCCTTTATTTGATTATCATATCCATGTGTATAAAACACAATATTTTTAGGGGCAAGTTTTTTGATTTCCGCTTTCAGAATATGTAAGCAATTATTTTTAAGTGTATCTGTGCTTGTATCCACAGTTTCAGAATTATTGCATTTCACCATATTAGTAAAGGAAATTTGTTCCCAACCGTCGTTTTCACGTAGTCCGTATAGTTCATTTACTATTGCTTTCGTATAACTCCAATATGCCCATTGACTTCTATCTTTATATAAACTATAAGCATCTTCTGTTGCATCCAGAAAGTTATTACATTCAATTCCAACGGAACCTCTGGCAGCTTTTCCGACAAATAAAACTTTATACTTACTGTCATAATAATTATCTCCAACTTGCCAGATTGAAACAGGTTTAGACAAATTGCAAACTTGCTTATGACATTCTATACATTCATTTGATTTTCCGATATTCAGTTCTTTATAAATCTCAAAAATCTCATTTTCATTGCTTTTCATAAGAAAATACCACTTTCATATTATCGAAATTATTCTTTAAGCTTACCTGTAAATGTTTTTGATGTTATCAATAAGCTCGGTTATTTCATTACGCAGAGAGGCAGGGTTAATTACCTCAATCTTATCAGCCTGCGATAAAATCCACGGTTTTATACCTCTGCCAAATACCTCTGCTCTTATTACAGAAATGCCATTTTCCTGTGAAATTACTTCTGCTGTCGGCAGTCTATCTAAAACAGCCCCGACTGATTCGCCGTAATACTTAAATTCCAATTTCATAAGGTCTCCGCCATACATAAATTGCACACGCTTGCGAAATTCGCCTTCCTCAAAACGATTCGAATATGGAACATTAAAGCGTTCTGCTTGAATTTCAAACTCTACAAGGCGATCAATCCTGTAAATTGTCGGATTTCTTGTTTCTTTCTCGGGAATAAAGGCTGCAAGATAAAAGTAAAAATCAGAGAACATAATTCCGACAGGCTCAACAACTCTTTCTTGATGCTTTGGCTCTGTAAGTCTGTCATATGTTATTTTTAACCTTTTGTGTTCCTTTATGGCTGTGCTTAAGGTCCATAGTGCATCAACAAGTTCTTTTTTATGCCTTGGTTCGCAATAATGACATTTTTCATTTGCGACCATATCTTTGATATGGGTTACATCCGCATCATATGCACAGCGGTCAATCATTTTTTCCATCATGGGAACAAACTCGCTCTTGCGGAAAGCACGGCTCTCTAACATAATCTTGCAGAGAGCATATATTTCTTTAGCGTTGAGCTTTTCACAGCCAACAAGCCTGTAATTGTCATTTGTCCGGTCATATATAACCTCTTTCACATTACCATACGAAGCCGATTTTTCCGACAGAAAATTTCGTATGTCATCAATGTCGCGCTTAATGGTTTTTGTGCTGACACCAAAATGCTCGGCAGCAGATTTAACATTGAGGCCTGCTCCTTCAATAAGGTTGTTATATACTGCAAGTATTCTGTCATGCTTTCCGCCTATGTAATCCATGAAAACGCTCCTTATTTTTCAATCCTTGATATCTTTCTAATGCTTTTATAGTTATTGTCATAAAAATAAATACTATCCTTAGAACCCACAACCATTCCATTTAATGTGTCAAGGTTTGCTACATCATCAACACGTGTCTGTTCAAAACTTTTATTGCCATAGAATTTACCATTATTGCTCCTGCAATGATTAACCCTAATAGTCTTTTTAACATAATCCCTCCTTCTCCTATAATATATTTTGTAATTATATTTTAATAAGGATAAGGGACATATAGTCGGCGGAAAGTGTTATTTATTTATTTTTTTCTTATACAATGACAATACACTTGCACTCGTATGAGTGTTTGGATCAGTTATCTTCGCCATATCATCAATTAAGGCATATAATTCATTGATGTTGACATATTTATTGCTGTACATGTAATTTCCTATGGATATTTTCTCTGACAACGCATCCTGTTTTTTATCTTTGCCTACTATATCACCATAACAAACTATTTCATTGGACAACTCTCTTATAATATCAACGACAGCAAGAGGGTACAGTCCTATTCGTTTGCACCATTTATATAATGTCGAATTTCTCAATGAAACAAAAACACCTTTGGTTGTAAAAATTAGATCTTTGTCTGTAATTCCTTTGTCGTTTAAAACTGCGATAATTCCTAATTCTTGATACTCTCTGTGTCTGCCAAAGTAATCATAAAATTCCTTGTCACCTTTTATATAGATTTCTACTTTTTTATTTGTCTTATCATCATTGGAATTTAATAATCTGTCCTTGTGCTTATTAAACTTATCTACCAATTGATTCTCTTTGTCAGTATCACAAGCCGTTACCAATTTCTGCAATGCATTAGTTTTATATAAAACTGTATACGGGGTTGCAATTGAATTATCACAATCATTCCCAATGCGATTTTTAGCAGAGAAATCGGCAAGGTTCGTTTCATACTGTGAGATTTGTTCCATATCGCACAGTTTGTAAATGGTGTCAGCAACATTGGTATAAACCAAATTTAATACATCTTGATTAACAATATCATCAACCTTAACATTAAATTCTTTTATTTCGCACATATTTACACCAAACAAGCTCTTAAACTGGTCTTCTTGATTTTTTATATTCTCATTTATTTTCTCTTTTATTTCGCGCTGATTACGGCAGGGTAATTCCTGTATTATTTCAAGAAGATCGTTATACCATTCGGAAAACAATATTCCTCTCTTTTCGATATCCTCATTTGAAATAAGAATACCTGTGTATTTTGTTTTCTGTAAATTAATACATTCATTTATTATGTTTGAAGACCTTAAAGCAAGATTATATTTTCTTGATGCAATATATTCGGCTAAAGTATTCTCACCTGTGTCAATTGGATAAATATACGTTTCTTCAACTCTGGATGAAAGTAACTTATGTGCTGTCCTGTCTTTTTTGTCGCTATATATTTTGCTTAATAGCAGAGCGTTTACTTCTACATTGTATGAGGAATTAACAAGCTGTTTCAGAATGGTTATAGCCTGCTCAATTTTACCGATTTTTAAGTAGGTTATCATACATAACTGTAATATGTCATTTTTGTCTCCGGAACATTTTATTGCAACATCTAGGAGCTTAATTATTTCTTCTTTTTGATTTGAATCCAATTGATTATAACCTTTATTTTTTAGGAGCAGGTCAATATGCTCAAGGGCGCATGTAGAATAAATCTGATCCTCTCTCAGCAGATTGTTCGTTCCGTAATCATTTATTTTTTCATACTCTTTAAAATGAGCAATTGCCTTATGTGTATATTCTGCAGCTATTTGTTCATTTTCCCCTTGAAATTCAAAAGCAATCCTGTTTGCGGCATGTCCAAAAAAATACCAAAAATGGGGATAGGCCTTGAAATTATCCTTTATGTATTCAAGACGTTCATATCTGCGTATTAGATCGGTATCCATTAGTATTTCATTATAATTTGATATTTGCCTTTCGGTTAGACGGTATTCATCCGGGAAATCATATTCATCTGCGAGTCTCCATGCTGTGTCAAACAATTCTCTGCGCAGTCCATTGAATTGTTCCATAGCAGCTTCATATAATTCCCATTCTTTTCTGTTTTTGTCCAATTCATGCTCGGATTTTGCACGCCTGTAATTCATGTAGCCAATACCAACCTGCGTCGCTAGAGAGGTGGCAATAGCTATAGGATTGGAGGACACAACAACTGCAGCAATGTTAGGTACAGCAGACCAAATGGCATTTTTCATTTTCTGCTGATATTCTGCTTCAATAAGTTTCTTTTCTCCCTCTTGTTTTCGAAAGAAGGTAATGACATCTAAAGTCTGTTTAATAATTTTTAATAATGCTTCGTCTTTCGGCATGTGTTGTAAATTAAGGTTGTTTAATATACCGTCGTATTCCTGATCAAGAATATATAAATCATTGTAATCAATAATTTGAGAAATTGACACAAGACACATATTTAATGCATGTGCTGCTTTTATTTTGTCTGCCTCACTATATTTTTCAGAGCTTTTAATATTTCCTTTTCCAAAAATGAAATTCATAATCGTTCTCCTTACTTTAAATTTCCGTTGGCATAATCATGGTTTATTTCTTTAAATTAAAGGTAATGCAAATCGGCAGGTGGTCTGATACCTCCTTTTTATATTTAGCATAATCACCGCCGCAATACTTTGTAACTGCGTCAATCACATACACGGAAGATTCTATTCCTCTATATCTGATTTCATCAAATGTGACATGATCGTAATTGTTTGAAAGCATTTTTTTATTCTCTGTGCTTCCGTCTTCTGATGCTTTGCTGAGCGTTGTGAGAGAACTTTGCAAGGTTACTATTCTTTTCATCCTGTCTCCGTCTATTATTTCGATAACCTCATCTCTTATATACGGCGAATTTGCATCTGAGTCTTTTTTATTTAGGTTATAATCCCCTAAAAGAATTGTATATGCCGGCATATTATTTCCATAGATTTTATCGGCTTCTTTTGCATATATTGTCTTTGACAGAACATCTACTTCATTTTGTCGCATTGCAATTTCGCCCGGGAGAAGCATCTCATCAGAATTTTTCCCCTTAGAGAACCTTACATGTGCGTTCAGTATTCTTATTTCAAACCATCCACCGCCAATTAAACCTGAAGGTGTGAAACGTGCGAAGTAAGGTTCCCTTACTAAATTTGTCTGGAGATTCGACCTGTCTATCTTGTATTGTTTGTATATTCTTGGTCTGTTTTCTCTGATTCCGGAGGCGGTTTCTGCTGATGTCAAATGAAATCGTTTAGTATTCCATAAAAACGCATAATCGTTTGCTCTAAAATCAGAATCAAATTCTCCGGTCCAATCCGGGCCGAGCAGTTTTAACATCTGATCTATAGCTTCTTTTCGCTTTATTTCCTGCAATGCAACAATATCAAATTGTTCTTTTTTTATTATCTTGCAGTAAGTATCAGGCTTTTTATTTAATCCGTTATAGTTTAAGCAGTTGAATGAGCCAATTTTATATTTCATACTTTCACCCCCATTTACAAATATAATACATCATATAAAGGACACATATTGTCCCGATAATTTTGTAAATAAACTAATTTTGATAGATTATCTTTTGCATTTTTCAGCTATCTTTCTATATATGAAATCTGATATTCAAACAGCTTCATTCTGCTGTCCTTATGTACCTTCTGAATTAAATCATCACTTGGATTTTCCATATCTAATCAACCTTTTCTTCAAAGAATTTTTGTCATATAGCTACTCGTCAAAATTAACAGTATCAAGCAGTTCACCTTTTATATAAAGAACATCATCTATATTTATTATTGTCCCATCCGCCATCATAATCTTGTGATATACGTCGTCAATTCTTCTGACTTTACCGATGTAATCCAGATATGCTCCGCCTTTTTTCTTTCCGTCCGGCACAAAATATGTTATTGTTACTTCGGGCATATTTTCAATATTTTCTGCAATTATTTGAAGGATTCTATCGATATTCTGTTTTTCATATTCATCCATATCAATCTTATCGTCAGTTAAGCGTGCTTTTTCACAGATTGCATCATCATAACCTGTCAACGCCGCAAACGGCGCAAATTGAGCTGCTCTGTTATATATACTCATTTGTGGATGAGCATCTGACTTATGATGAGGCAGGTTGATTATATCGTCATATGGACCTTTCATTCCTTGTGTCCTCCAATCTGCCTATTACGCTCTATTCCAGTTGCGCCTTCTTCGAGGTTAGTTCCCTTAATAACCGCATTTTTCCCGAATCTTTTCTTTATATTTATCATCGCCTTCTGGCGTCTTTTTTCCTTTTCAAAAAATTTCTTCTCAGCTTCCCGTTCCTTTTGAATTTTATCGTAATCGGTGAATAAATCAAGTTGTTCAAAGTTGTCTTCATCACGGACGGATGTTTCATCGGTAAGGCGGTTAACAGCTATTGTGATGCGTCTTATCAGAAGCGTTTTATCTGTGATTTCCTCATACAATTTCACCGTTGCATCCGTAATCAACTTTGTCGATGAGGTTTTTTTGCCGATATTTGCCGTTCCGTGTGCGTGCTTCGGCACCTTTCGACCGTAAAAGTCAGTGTTAACTTCTC
This sequence comes from Firmicutes bacterium ADurb.Bin193, assembly GCA_002070105.1. GTDB lineage: Bacteria > Bacillota > Clostridia > Monoglobales > Firm-18 > MWCQ01. Next base: position 10,209 of record MWCQ01000013.1, read on the forward strand.
CCTGATACTCTTTTTGAATATTGGGATTTGCAAGGTTTTCGATATCATACCCAATCGTCAGTACGACTTGATCCGTTACAAGACCCTTCTCCACGATATCAAGCACTAACAAATCTATCATTTCTCTTACTATTATCTTTGCCTTATCAAAAGTATACGGGTGCTGCAAAACCTGTCCGGAGGAAAGGCTTTTTGTTTCCGGCTTATATGATTTGACGTCTGCAATCGTCACCGGTTCCCAGCCCCACGCATGGTCAATTAAAAGCTCAGCGTTAATTCCGAAGAGCTTATACAGCAGATTTTCGTTGTAACGCTCATTCGGTTTTCCGAGCGAGCATTTTGCAATATCGCCCATAGTATAAAGTCCGTTGTCCTCAAGCTTTTTTGCATAGCCTCTGCCGATTCTCCAGAAATCGGTGAGAGGTCTGTGTCCCCAAAGTTGCCTGCGGTATTCCATCTCATTAAGTTCAGCAATTCTGACACCATTCTTATCGGGGGTAACGCGCTTTGCCATGACATCCATTGCGATTTTGCATAAATACATATTTGTTCCGATTCCCGCTGTTGCAGTTATTCCGGTTTCGGATAAAACATCATGAATAATTTTCATCGTAAGCTCACGGGCTGTCATTTCATACCTTGCAAGGTAGTTTGTCACATCCATGAATACTTCATCTATTGAATAAACATGGATATCCTCCGGTGCAATATATCTTAAATAGATATTATAAATCCTTGTACTGTAGTCAATATAAAATGCCATCCTCGGCGGAGCAGCAATGTAGGACAGTGCCAACTCCGGCGAGGCTTTAAGCTCGGACGCAATATATGATTCTCCGGCAAATTTTCTGTTCGGGGCATTCTTTTGACGGCTATAATTTACTTCCTTTACCTTTTGAATAACCTCAAATAATCGCGCCCTTCCCGGTATTCCATAAGCCTTAAGAGAGGGAGAAACAGCCAGACAAATTGTTTTTTCTGTTCTGCTTAAATCTGCTACAACAAGATTTGTGTTAAGAGGATCAAGCCCTCTTTCCACACACTCAACAGAGGCATAGAAAGATTTTAAGTCTATTGCTATATATGTTCTTTCCATACCAATGTCCTCCTTGCTTTTTAAGTTTTAATATTCTTAGAAACGCACTGTTTCCTCCGGCTTTGTAAAGGATGAAAATATTGCGGTGGCATTTTTTATGTAAAACACCTGCGTGTTTCCGTCATCTGCGTCATACATGGTACGAAGCTCCGGATAAGCCTCAAGCATTGATACTCTTGCTTCGCGCCTGTCGTCCTCTATAAGTCCGCAGGATACCCTTATCCAATCTCCGCCGAGCATGGTGCATATTTCGACTTTGTTATTCTGCATAATCTGTTTTGAAACAGCTTTCTTTTTCCCGGTTTGTATATACAACTTTCCGTCAAAAATATGTGCCGTTCCAAACGGACGCACACGGGGTTGATCTCCGTCCATTGTGGCCAGATAATAGGTTTTTGCATCCTTTAAGAATTTATAAACTCTTTCCATTTTTAATGCTCCTTTATTTCTTTATGTGATACTTCTGTCACCCATTATTACACTACTATACAATTCCAAACAGTATAAATCCTATAGTGTTTATTGCAAAATTTGCAAACATATGTATAAGCCATGACATATATATATTTTCGTTTTTTTCATCAAAATAATTAAATATCAGAGCACCAACCACAAGACCGATAATGGCAAGTGCTATCACATACCAAGCAAACCAGCCTATCATCATAGCTATATGATAAATCGAAAAAGCGAGAGATGAAAATACGTATGCTGTTTTTCTGTTTGTCTGCTCCTTAAGCGTTATAAATGAAAAACCTCTGAAAAAGAATTCCTCTAAAAATGAATTTACAAATGAAATATGGATTGCTACCCAAACAAAATTTCCTGCTGTTACACCTATATCGCTTGTAAGTACAGTCGTTACATTTGAAAAATCAAATACATCCTTCAAGAGGTAATATGCCGCCATAATCGCTGCAAATACTGACACACCAACAGAAAATGCTCTTAAAAATCCCTTTTTTGACGGAACAAGTACATTTAGCAAATTTTTATCCTTGTATATTTTGCAATATATAAGCGGTAAAATCAGAAACAAGGGAATTTTAACTGCTGACTTTATTATATAATTAGGTTGTACTACGGCATCTAAAAGTCCCATTATTATGCAGGATATTATAACTATTGTCATAATTATATGTTTCTTTTTCATAGAATCCCCTTTTTATCAAACCATTATTTTTGTTACAGATGTTGATAAAACTCAACAGCTTTCTCAACTTCCTCTGCATTCGGATGTCCTTTTGCAATACCGCCGATTAGTTTAAATGGACCGTATGTGTCAAAGCCCTTACAAAAATAAGTACCAAGGCAACCACACATTTTAGCTTCCGTTATTTTTTTTATTGCAAGATTATGGTTTTCACGAGGATCGCCTGCTGTATGGATGAAGAAAACCTTTTTGTTTTGCGGAAGATCCTTTTGAGCAAATTCGAGCAGACTTTTGTTATATTTCCCAAAGTATATTCCTGATGCAAACCCTATCCTGTCGTAAGCCGATAAATTCCGAGTGCTGTTTTCAGTAACATCTATTAAATCAACAGCATTTTTTACAGCAATGGCATCAAGAAGTTTTTTTGTATTTTTGTGATGTGCTGAATAAAATATAATTGCTGTTTTCATTTTAACCCCTCATTTCTAAAATTTAAGCTTAGCATTAATTATTTGATTTGCAATTACTTTTTAATTCTAAACTCTTTCCAATTTGTGGCGACATCCATTTCAACACCGTTTTGAAGCGATTTGAAATGCTCCATTCCGCAATGAATTTTAAGCTGTTCCGGGGTTCTCAGTCCAAATAAGTCTGTTGTGCCCTTTGTTTCAAGAATGAAATACATTTTCTTTTCACCGTTTTTATCAAGGTATACCGCCCAATCAGGGTTATATGTTCCGATAGGTGTATCAATCTTAAATCTATCAGGAATCTTAAAGAACATTTTTACATCAGGGTCGTCATCCAAAGCCTTTGCAAACGGTTTTTCTATTGTAGAACTGTCATAAATTATATGATCATACACACTCGAACTTACAGCAACAGCATTTTTATCAAGATTTGCAACAAGCTCGCTTGAATCAAAAATTTCCTGTGCATAATACTCCTGACCGTCCAGCTTTACATAGCTGATTCCGTCAATTGCGAGTGCATGCCTGTTATGTTTGATTATATCAAGGCATTTTTCCATAAACGCTTGCGGATTATTTAAAAAGTCTGCTGCACGACCGCTTTCTGTAATGATTCTTGCGACAGTTGACTTTTTAATCAATGTTTCTTCGCTGATTATTCCGAGAATGTACGGCAATCTATCATATGTTTCCTCTAAATCTGTTGTTCTTATTTCTCGCTCAGTATATGTAACTCCGGGATTTTGTATATTAATATCCGCCGTTTGTGTTACAAGCCTTGCCTTTGGAATGGCAGGCATATTTTTAAGCTCTGCTACACATTTTCCGATTAATGAATCTGTATCAATAGTAACACGGTATGTGGTTTTCTGCTTGATTTTGTTCCAAAGCTCCATAAACTCCGGGGAAATCATAACTTGCTTTTTCAGACGCACAATAACCTCTTTTGATGCATCTCTGACAGGCACTTTGTTATCTGCTTTAAGTAAAACATTCTCCAGGCGCTCTCTTGCAGCCTCAAATTTCTTTGGTAAGTCAAGCGTACCTGTAAGAAGCGCATTTTTCATAGTATCTTTCATCTTACCGTTTTTTTCAGCATAGCCCTTATCTTTAAAATGTTCTATTAATTCAGCTGCATCATCATAGGTAACTTCCTTTTCAACAGTAACAGTTTCAGTATATGATTTTCCTATAATATCGTCAGCCTTGACAGTTGTATTTTCTATTATAGCTTTTTCAATGGATTCTTTTGCCGTTTCAAGCTGCTTGGGTAACTCAATTGATTTCTCTACAACAGCTTTTTTTGCTGTTTCCGTCGGTTTTCCTGTTTCATCGACAAAGCCATGGCTTGACATATAGCTCATAATAAGCTGTGCGTCGGATTCGTCAACTTGTTTTTCTGTCACGGTCTTTTCTTCATATGTCATACCGCTGAACAGACCAATCTGCAATACTCCGAATTTAACGCCTGTTTCATTTTCAATTTCTTTTTGCAGTGTTTCTGCAAATTCAGCAAAGCTTTCGTTTGCCATTACATGAAGAATGTTTATATTCTTATCTTCAATTCTTTCGCCCGTTTGGTCAACACAAAGTCTTAAACCTCTACCAACCTTTTGTCTGCAGGTAAAGGTATTCTTTTGGTCGATAAGGGTACAAATCTGAAATACATTCGGATTATCCCAACCCTCTTTAAGAGCAGAGTGAGAGAAGATAAAGCGAAGCGGACAATCGTAGCTGAGTAACCATTCCTTGTCTTTCATAATGGTGTTGTATGTATCATAGTCAGCGGTTGTATCGCCTTTGGTATCTTTGAATACACCTTTTTTATCCTGAGAGAAGTAACCGTTATGAATGGTGGTTACATCTGCCGGGAACTGTTCTTTTAATGACTCATATTTCGGTGAATTGATAAGCTCTGTGTAGCATCTTTCAAACATCTGTGCATAGATGCCTTTTTCACCGTCAGGAGTTCTGTATTTTTTAACTTCGTCAATGAAGAACAGAGAGAGCACCTTAATTCCTTTTTCTCTGAAACGGAGTTCTTTATCAAGATGTGCTTTGATAGTTCTCTTAATCTGTGCTTCTTTGATAATGTTTTCGTCAATGCTTCCGATAGATTTACCGAGCATTACAACCTCTGTGTTTGAAAATTCAATACATTCAAAACCGGGAGTACAATCTATGCCGGCAATAGTATATCCGTCATAAAGTTCTCTTTCGCCTGAAACGAGGTATAAATCATCATTCGGTTTAACTGTAATTGTTTTTCTTGATACAGTTCCGTCTTTAGCTTCAACATCAAGCTCAATTTTAGCCTTAAAACCGTTTTCATTTGATACGGAGAGTAATTTCACATAAGGCTTGTTAAAATCGTTTGCAACGGCATTTGAGGACACACAAATCTGCTTTACCAATCCCATCTGATAAGCATCAACGGGAGTAAGACGGTATAAGAGGTTGATTTTTTCTCTGTGTGTTGCAGAATATCTTAATACGCAAGAAGGATGAAGGGATGCGATAGCTTCCTTTGCCTTGTCGGTATTGTCAACGCTCTGCGGTTCGTCAATGATAACAATAGGATTGGTGTCCTGGATATATCTCATTGCGGTTTCGCCATTGAGTTTATCCTGAGCCTGATTGATGATATTTTCAGCTTTCTTAAAAGCATCAATATTGATAATCATAATCTCTATGTTATTGCTTGTTGCAAACTGTCTTACATCAGAGAGCTTGCTTGAGTTATAGATAAAGTATCTGCACGGAGTATTGTCATAGCTATTCTGAAAATGCTCTCCGGTAATCTGCAGAGATTTATATACACCTTCACGGATAGCAACAGAGGGAACTACGATAATGAACTTTGTAAAACCATATCTTTTATTAAGTTCAAAGATAGTCTTTGTGTAAACATAGGTTTTACCCGTACCCGTTTCCATTTCAACACAGAAAGAACGGTGTGCAGCTCCTTCATCATCGACAATATCATTTGTCATCGGAAGATTGTTTCTTCTCTGTATTTCGTGCATATTTGCAATCAAAGCATCATTGGATATGCTGATAACATTCCCAATACCAAGCTCATTCTGATTGATTAAGTCAATCGCTTCTATATTTGTTATTTCAAAAGTAGAACGCAACTTTTCCTGACCTTTGAATAAATCCGCAACTGAATCTACTGCATCAGTCTGAAATTGTTGGTTTTTGAATTTTAGTTTCATTTATTCTCACCTCAATACTTGCACTTCTCTTATAAAATCGTCATAGTGTATTGCACGATTTTGAAAGTATTTATTTACAATTCTAATCACTCTTTTATCTGTTGAGATAAATGTGCATCCATTATATATAGCCGATTCTGCTATTACTGCATCATTCAAATGTCGTGTGTTATCATTATATATTTCATAAAACATTTGAACTCGTGGCTCATTACTATCACTACTTTCAATAGCACGATATGTTCCATCCAAAATAACAAGCCAAGCTTGACACGGATTTCCGTAACAAGAAACTCTTTTTACATTTAATAACTCAAATATTTCTTCTATTCTTGCTGCATTTTCAGGTTGTTCCCATTTTACATTGTAGGTTCTTTTTCTGTCAGGAACTCCGTGTATTTCTCTGCTTTGTAATTCAGTTACATAAAACTCATAACCTTGTTTTGTTGCTTCTATTAGCAAATTTACATCATCAGCACTATTTGATAGCCTTTTATCAAACACACATGAATCAAGTAAGTAATTGTGTTGGTTTTCTATATTTGGGGTATAACATTTATCAAGAATTCCCATACATTATCCTCACACTAATTTAAGCTCAATAGCTCTGTCTTTCAAAATATAATGTGCATTTGATAATGCAGAATCATCCGCAAAGCCTGCTTCTGCACAAATAATCTTTGCCGGAGCATACTGTGCCATAGCCTCAATATCTTCCGCAGTAATCTTATCAGCAAGGCAAATCATAAGTATAAAATCGCCTACGATATATGCAATCTTATCATTGATTTCCATATACTGAACTTCCACATCAAGAGGAATACCCATTTTAAGCATAACTTCATAGACAACATCCATATCTGTTCTGTCATCTTTAACTGTGTCAATCATTGCATTAAGTCTTTCATAGAACAAATCTATCTGCTTGTCCTGAATAGGTGTTCCATCCCAAGTCTTTAAGTTTGAAGTATCAAGCTTGAATACCTTAAAACCAACATCGAGAGGTGATTTTTCTTCGTCACCCAATTCCGTCTGAGTATTTTCTTCAATAATTTTCTTACCCGTTCTTCTAAGCCTTTCCTCTGCAATTTTACAAAGATTTGTGTAACCTTCTTTATATGCTTCAGAATCTTCTTCGCATAGTTCAGGTATTTGTACACAGATAAAGCGTCTGTTTCCACCATCTTCAACATTTAATTGCATTACTGCGTGAGCGAGGGTGGCTGAACCGGAGAAAAAGTCCAAAATAATACTTTCTTCATTGGGATTGGTTGCATATTCAATCAAGTCTTTTATCATAGCAACAGGTTTTGGATTGCTGAATTCTACTCGTCCCATTATAGCTCTATATTCTTTAGTTGCGACATCTGTTGAGTATGCGGCTCCTGCTAATACCGATTTTGGTCTTACTCGTCTTGCACCTTCGCCATCTTCAAGATAATCTTTCTCGTATATATTGTATTTGTTTCCAACTTGCTTACCGAACAAATACTCTATATTTTTAGCAGCAGTTTCTTTACCCCAACGCCATCTACCATCATCACCGTTTGACTTTACAGGAAGTGCCTCAACAGAATAGAATTCACTTTGCTCTAAAGATACCTTTCCGCTTTGTGGATTAACATAGAAAGGATAATACATATTAGGTCTTTCTTTTCTTGTATCAGGACCACCTCTTTTTCTTAATTCAAGAAGGCGATATTTACCATTATCATCAATTTCTTTATATTCGCTAACTACCGAATCATCTAAAGACAAACCGTGTTCTTCAAATTCCATTGATTTTACATACATAAGCAATCTTTCGTTTGCTCTTGCAATATATTTTTTATCGTTTCTGCCTTTCAAATTATTGACAACACTCATATCTGCGACAAAGTTTTCTTCTCCAAATACTTCATCACAAAGCTTTTTCAAATTATGAGCTTCATTATCATCAATACTTATAAATATAACCCCATCTTCTCTAAGAAGATTTGCTGCTAATCTTAACCTTGGATACATCATATTAAGCCAATTTGTATGAAATCTACCCATAGTTTCAGCATTTGATTTTGTGGTCTGCTGAGTAATTTCCTTGTAACGAGCCATAGGATCGGCGAAGTCATCCTCATAAACAAAATCGCTTCCGGTATTGTAAGGAGGATCTATATAAATCATTTTGATTTTGTTGTAGTATGCGGTCTGAAGGAGCTTTAATACTTCAAGATTATCGCCCTCGATATAAAGGTTCTTTGTTTCATCGAAATTAACACTTTCAGCCTTGCAAGGGCGAAGTGTTCCCGTTGAACGCTTTTGAGCAAGCTTCAATGACTCAATTTTACCTTTCCATTCAAACTTATACTTTTCAAAGTCGTTGTCTATGTATTCGCCGCATAATGATAACAGCTTGTCTATATCAAGCGTCCCTTCACTAAAACATTCCGGGAATACTGCCTTTAGCTTTTCCATATTCGCATTTTCTAAATTCATTGAAAGACCATCTAATTTATTAGTCATTATCAGTTTCCTCCATCTTTTCTACAATTTATATTAAAAAGGCAATTCATCTTGCGGTAACTTACTTCCAACATAATCTAATGTCAACTTTTCGTTTAAAAAATCCTTTGCGCCAATATTTTCAATAATAATCCTACTATCAGCATTATTTATGCTAAACTTATCTCGTATTCTTTTAATTTCATTTTCTTCATCGGTTGTCGGTTCGACAATAAGAAGCTTTTTTGTTTCATCACTTACTATTGCCTGTCTAACTAAGTCATTTATATGGTTATCGTTAAAACTATACCCAATTGTAATAATAATTTTGGATAGAAGTGCATATTTTCTAAACTCATATAAATAAAACAAATACGGATCTATTGCTTGCAACTTGACATCTGTTCCAAAAATTATATCAGGTTTTATCTTTTGTTTAGAAGATGTTTTTAATTGTCCATCTTTTCTTTGCCAATTTATTGAACCATGTAATTTATATAAATATATTGCCGTTTCTTCATCATTTTCGCTTTGATTAAATCTATTTCCATCCCATGCTTTATCATCGCAAAACCCAGTTTCAACTTTGCAATCAACATTTTCTTCCAAACACAAATCATAATTCAGAGAGAATATTCTTATTCCATAGGTTAGTTCTTTTTGGAATTTTCCAAAGTTTTTATAATATGTGGCAGATGAGTATGAATCAAGTGTAACCCAATTTGGAAGTTCTTCTTCTATAATATGTATTAATCCGTCTATATTAGAAAAGTTATCACCCGCATATTCATATAATTCATTTGTATAACCACTAATGAACGGATAGTAAATAGTTTTTTTGTAACTGGCTATTGTATGCAGCGTTACCATAAGTGACTCAATATTAAAATCTTGATCTCGTTCAAACATTTTATTTCCGTATTCCATGGTGTATTTAACATATCGATATAGGGTGTAAATATCTTCATGTTTTGTCTTTAATAATTCCTCTAATTTAGCTATCATATCCTTAGAGATGGGGACAGTGGCATCATAACTACATCCAGCGCCAAGTAGAAAAATAACATCTTTATCACCAACACTTATTTTTTCATTCATGAGTGTGCCTCCTATATAAACCAAACTTTATCCATTGCTGTATCTCCAATATCTAAGCTAATTCCATATTGCACAAATTTTCCTGCAAATCTCGCAATTAATTCAGGGTATAATGTTGTTACCGGCTCATGTTTTGCGTTAAATCCACGCCAATTTGCACCGGATAGATTAACAATGTCTTGCAAATATGATTTAATATCATCATCGTTAAGATTACCCGAATCCATAAATTGAATATGAACTGGATTTGTTATATTCTGTGAAGCAATTACTTGCGTTTTGCCCTGTTGTATTCCTTCAAACCAAACTAAAAATTCCCTTTTTCCCAATGGAATGCACGTACCCGCTAATGGAATACAACTATTATAATGAGAATAGCCAAAAAATCTATTAATCACATTTATTTTTATAAAAACAAATTCTATTTGGTCATGAGCCTGTTTAACAGAATAAATGCTATCTTTAATACATCTAATCTCGTACTTATTCATTTTAAATGGAATATGAATTACACATTTTTTGATATTTGTCGTCATTTCATTATTTAAGTGTAATTTAATTTGCTCAGATAATTGAGCAATATAAGTATCTCTATCATTTGATTCTCCGAGAATATTAAGACGTCTATATATACCGCTCGAATCAAAGCAAAGTGAATATGCAAAGTATTTTGTGATATTGCCATCGTTATCTTTTATATGGGCACTGGATATTCCAAAAATTACGCAATCATTATTACAAGGTTTTACTTTCCATGGTTGTCCACCTAATTTTACAAACAATTGTAATCCAATACCGGAAATTGACCACTTGAACCCATCTTTTTTTTGTGCCTGTTCAATCGTAACAGCCTGTACAGCTAAACCATTTTTCAAAAAATAACTTTTTATTAAGTAATATGGAGAATAGTCATTGCTGGCATCAAAATCTTTTGCTATTCCTGCAAATATACCAACCATTTGTTTATCTGAGTTACGTTTTATTATTTCATTCAATTCCGTTTCAATAATGTCCAAGTTCTTTTTGGAAAAATCGTCTACAATGATTGATTTTATATTTTCATTAGCAAATCTCACACCAAACATTTTTTCCATACCAGAAAATGTTGAATACAATTCTCCTCGTAGTGCTTTTACTAATTGTCGAGAAGTGTTAATTTTGCTTTTTTCAAAAACGAATATAAACAAAGGTTCTTTACTTATGGAGACAAACGGTTTTAATTCCTTGATACCTTGAAATTGTACATTATGTTCTCCATTTTGAAATATATATTTTTTTTCATTAAGAATAAATGGTTTTATTTCTGATAATGCTTTTGTTATATCAATAGTATTTTCTCCAAGGTCTATAGGAAATATCTTAGTCATTATTTCTTTAACGAAAGATGAAATATACTTATATTTGTCTGCATAAAAATTTTTATTTTTATTTCCATATTGATCAATTGATAAGCTTAATATTTTTTCTTCACGGCTTTTCTCAAATCCTTTATTAGGTTGAAATTTATAGTCAATAATAAAACCAAAACTATTATTGTAATCCAAATAATATGGCTCCAACCTTATTAAACAATTTCCCGCCTTATGTTTTGATATTACAAATGAAATATTAGGTATGAAGTGAGTCCCTACAAAGTATTCTGATGAAACACATCCAGTTCTCATTTTTTTAATTAACTCGTTTATCAGCCATTTTTTTGTTAAATTAATATTATCATATGAGGAACAAAGAAAACTCAAACAATCTTCTTTTTCCTCAAAGCTGACAGCATAATCATCACTATCACTGTGATCAATGGTGGGAAGCCTGTATTCGTAAAATCCATCATCTTTTGAAGAAGCATCATATGCTTTTCTATATACAGTAAAACCAAATTCCGAATTAGATAATTCAACATAATTTAGCATTATATTATCTTCGTTCATTACATTTCGCCTCCATAATAATTAATTGCTCCATTTGTATATATTTGTCTGTAAGACTGTTTGAATTGCAGTAAATTCTGATTGGTTATAAATCTATCTTCATCTATTTGAATACATATATCCTCATAAGATTCTGAGATTTTACCCCATACTGTATTTTTATGATATAATGCAACCAAATATTTAGGTGTTAACGGCATGCTAATTATTGTTGTTATTTTATCTAATCCATTTCCTGATATTCCACATTTTCCGGTTTGAAAATCATACATTGTTACAGGTGTATCACTTGTAACAAAGGGATTTACTTTGCATTGCTTATTCTCATATATAACCCAAGCACGATTTTTTATAAGTACCTTAGAAAAACTATTTATTCTTTCTTCATCTGTTGTTATTAATAAGTGAAATGAATTGGATACATCTTTACTGTATTCAAATGAATCAAGAACATCGTTATACTCTTCCTTTTTCTGTGTGCTTGTTATTTTCCTTATATGTTTACGAGTTTCTGAAATGATTTTCTCACACACCGGTAACCCCAAATCAAATGTACTTTGTCTTGCACTGGGTGTTCTCAACAACTGCACTACTATCAATTTTGCTAATTCATATTTTATTTTCGGAGTCAAAACAGTCGAGTTATTGTTAGTAAGCAAACAAGTTGAAACTATATTGTTAATGATACGAGGCATCTTTTCTTCTATAATACGACTATATTTACTTTCGTAATATAATGGATCATTCATTGGAGGTTTAGCACAAAATCTTGAGTTTTCTACCTTGTTATAATTATTCTTCTGTGCTACATCAATTATATTTGCAATATATTGTTTACAACTTGATTTATCAAAAACATGTAACTTATATTGTGAATTTACTTTAATTGCAAAAAAGCGCAGATATGCTTGTGGTACATAATGATGTTTTTTCGCTACACTCATATCTTATTCTCCTACATTTATAACAAACTGTCTTTCAGCATTTGCCGATATTTTTTCTCTACCCAAAAATTCGTTAATCTTATTCTCTAAATCAACATCAATCTGCATTTCATCAAAAAATAAGCCTTCTTTTTTCTTCATTATTTCATTTTTCAAAGCAGATATTTTTCTCTCAATCATTAACAATTTTAGTCTATCACTCCTGACTGCTTCGAATTCTTTGTTAAGTTCCTTCATCCGAAGCTCAAAATCATCAAGTGCATGATTCAAATTATTCTTTTTATTAGTCACAGCAAGCTTCATTCTTTCGACTTCTTCCTGCTGCAACGGTGTAAGATTTTCTTCCTCTTTTGCGATATGTTCATCAAGGTTTAAAAGCAAGTCCATTTTATGAGGCTTACTGTCTCGCAACCAATAAGTTTTTCTGTTGCCTTCCTCTGAATATGAACATACCTTACTGTTCATTATCAGTTCACATTCATTATGCGTAAGAATTTTGTTATCATCAGTTACGCCTATTAAAACAGGATATTCTTTTATAAGCTTTATACCGGCATAAATTTTTATCAAATAAAGTGCAATAGTACAGTTTATGTCATTTGCTTGCATAGTCCCAAAATCAGCACATCCCAAGTTAAAAATAATACCCTTTGCCAGCGGTGACAATAGAGATATTTTTTTAAACTCTTTAAGGCTTGTATATGGCTTATTACCTGTATTTGTCGGGTAATAAAACAGCATTGGAAGCTTTTCATAATTTGTTGCTGTTACCGTGTGCTTTTCATCATCTATTTTATATCGGCAATCATTTTGAGTGTTATTATATTCTTCAAAATAGTATTTAACAAGCTCCCAAAGCTCGCCGTTAATTTCTTTCGATTTTTGCTCTACATACTGCGGTGATATTTTAATTTTATCAGATATTTCCTTTGTAAAGGTAGTAAACAAAATACTTTCAGCACTTTCAACAAGCTGTCTGTTATCTATTTCATTTTCATTTAATGTTTTCTGATAATCTTTCTCAACCTGAATTTTAGTCCTAACAGTAAGTTCCTTTAATGCCTTATCAAAATTATCCGTAAAACCGCCAATAACACTATCCGAAACACCAAAAACTCCGTCAGACAAAATATGTCTTTTGGAAACAAGCTCAAGCTTTCTAACGTCTGCAAAATTTTCTTTGTTAATAAACGAGACCACAATACAATCATTTTGTTGATTAATACGGTGAATACGGTCTATTCTCTGTTCCATCTTCAAGGTATTATAAAGCAAGTCATAATTTATAATTAAAGAGGCTTCCTCTAAATTATAACCCTTTGCACCGTTGTCGGTTGAAATAAGTATTTCGCCGTCTTCCTTAAACTGTTTTATAACCGTATAATCAGTAGCGCTCTGACCGTTATATATCAAGATACGGTATTTATCCTTTAATAGTCCAAGGAGATATTTTTGTGTTTCCACACTTTCTGTAAATATAACAGCCTTACCGTTAGCACCTGTTTTTTTCAAGATTGGAAACAGCTTGTCTAACACCATAAGTAAAAGCTTTGCTTTTTCGTCCTCTGTAATTGCTTCCGCTGTTTCAAGCATATGGCGAAATTCAGCTAATTCTGTATCTGCACCCTCTGTTTCTTCAAGTCTCTTAATAATATTCTTAAAGCTTGCCTTTGCAGCCGCCGTTGAAGATGATAAAAGACCTAAAAGCATCAAAGCCAAGTCGTACTGTTCCATTTTAGAAAAAGCTATTTTTTGAGGCTTATTCACATAAGCAAATAGAAGATTATATACTTCCTTTTCTTCTTTTGAAGCCTCATATTCAAGCGTAATATGCCGCCTTTCGGGAATTTTTGCGTATTGCTTAGCCTGGCTTCTTAAAGTTCTGAAACAATACTTGCTTACCTTTTCGGCAAGCTCCGGATAATTTTCCGGCTTTCGTAAATACCTTTTCATATATGTATCAGGATCGGGCAATAATTCTTCATCAATAAAATATATAAGTCCGTACAAGTCCATTATATTTTTCTCTATCGGCGTACCTGTGAGAAGAATTTTGAAAGTGTTTTCAGCAAACTTTTTTAATATTTTTGCTTGTTTTCCTCCTGCCGCTGCTCTAAATGCATTTTCTTCTTGATATACAGATGAAAGGGCATTTGCCTCCTCAAAAACAATAATGTCCCAATTTATTCTATCTGCTTTCTCTATATTCTGTGTTAAGTAATCATAGGTTGTCAGTACTATTCCGTCATAATCAAAACCACCATCATTCATTGCAATGCAAAACGGCAAACTGTATTTTTCTTCTATCATTTCCGCCCATTGCATAAGCAAATCAGGGTTTGGTATTGCAATCAGTAATTTTGTTTTTCCTTCATACCAGCCTTGCGACAAAATAAGCATTGCCTCATGAGATTTACCCATTCCTGCTTCATCGCAAAGAATGACTCCTTTTTGATACGGATTACGCATAGCAAACAATGCAGCCGCAACCTGATATGGATAAACATTTATATTTCCTTCCGAAAAAACAGGCAACAGCCTATCCTCATTGTGCAAACTATTCAATTTTAGTGCAGTATAATATGCGTGAAACGGTGTTTGCATATATTTATCCTCTACTAATCTCCATAACATCACCAATATCGCATTTAAGTACATTACAAATCTTTATAAGCACTGAAAGAGCTACAATTTCATTATTATTAAGTTTTGTAAGTGTTGCAGAAGAAAAGCCTGCTGTCTTTCTTAAATCAGCTTTTGACATATCTTTTTGTGCAAGTAAAATCCATAGTTTTTTATAACTGACGGGCATATCTTTGTCCTCCATAAAAAAGTGTACAAATATACTAATATAGTATAGCACACAGCCCCAACAATTTCAAGTTTTCTGACGAATTTTGCAAAATTTCTCCGAAATACACAACTTGACGATTTTCTTTTTGACATAACATAATTGATTTGAAAATCAGAAGATAAAAACGGAGCTTTTGGCCGTGTCATAGCTTTACAATCGAGTAGGAGGCTACCCATTAATTGAATATCCGACCTCTCACACCGTGCGTACCGTTCGGTACACAGCGGTTCAATGGTTTAAGTGCAATACCTCATATCTTTTGGATATATCATCATATCCGGTTAATGTGAGATATTCATTTGTTAATGTCCGTGTTAGTATAGGACTATGAGATATCCTCCAATAGCCCAGCCGTGAGTTTGCCCACTCCCAAGCCCTGTTTTTGTCTATCCCAATCTGTTTCAGGTTCCTGAAACGTGCTGATACTTTCTTACACTGTTTCAAGAATATGCCTATTCTCCGCCTTATACATTCGTTGAGTTGCTTTATACGGCTTCCCATATCGGTTACCGCATAATATCCAAGCCATCCCGTTGTATACACCTTTAATTTATGAAGTATATATTATATTGGTCGTGCTTGCTTTCTGCTTGTCAATTCGCGGATTTTATCCTTAAATTTCTTTAATATATTTTCTTTTTCCAGTGACTGTATTTTTATAGTGATAAAGTTATAGGAGGTTCATGGTGAACCTCCCTGTGGTTCACGAAAAGGACAGACGGGTTGCGTATTCACAAATCATATTTTTATTTTTCTGCATGAAGCAAATACAGATTTGAGGACTGCCCCCCGTTTGGTCTTAGTCTTGTATCCTTTATTATAAACCCATTTCTTTCAAGATCACCGAGTGCGCGCTTGACGGTTGACCGTGAAAGCTTGGTTTCTTTACATATTGTCTTTATGGAAGGGAAGCAGGACAGCTCCTTGTTGGTTCGCTGAAACAAATACAGATAAACGCTTACCGCTCTTGAAGGCAGATCTGCAGAATATACGCTATTTAGGTTGTTGCTCTTTACGTTCACGCTTTCGCACCTCCCTCATGTTATTGGCGACCATGTTCTGTATCTGCGCAATATTTCCATTGCCGGAATGCGGCTGTCCCGATGCTTTTTCTGACTCGTTCACAAAAAGCTTGCTCAGAATATCTTCTTTGCCTGCATAATACACCTTTCGCACTGCTTTCTTCGGAACAGAATATGCATCACCGAATTTTATTCCCCAATTAAAAAACAACAGCAGCTTTGTTTTCATGGGATTGCATCCTGTTTTTGCAACGATGAAATTAAACTTTGGCATTGTTTTAAGCTCATCGGCTGTCATAAGAGGTCTTGACATCATCTGCAGGCTTTGTGAACCATCCTTTGGTGAGCGTGTAACGCTGCCGGACAGTATTGTCTGATCACCCAAGTTTTTTGACATAACCGTTGCGGTTTCCGAGTTGGGAGCAAAGCCACCGAACAGCGTGCATTGGCAGTTGTCTATTATGATAGCCGCACCTTCTTTGCCATAATTTTTTTCAAGTTGCTGCAGTGACTGAATGATAGCGACAATAGAAATCCTACGAGAACGAGAAGCAGAGAACATCATTTCAGCTGATTCTATTTTGGGTATCGTACCAATCTCGTCAAGAAAAAACATTACTCTGTTTTTAAGCTTACCGCCGTTTTCATCGGCTACCGAAAGTATTTCACGATACAACTGCTGAACAATTAAGCTGATGAGGAAGTATTTGGTCGAATCTTCCTCCGGCATTATAAGAAAGAGTGCTGATTTTGTATTACAAAACTTTTCGGCATCAAGTGCAGTATCGAAACATAACAGCTGTTCAAGCTCCGTATCAAGAAAAGCATTGAGCCTTGAGAGTGCTGTTGAGAGAACACTTGCCATTGCCTGTTCGGAGGTGTTGAGCGCCGCTCCTGCAAACCATTTCGCTTTATGTGTTGACGGAAGATGCTCCATCAGCTCCTGAAACTGATTCTTGCCCTTTGTCTTTGACGGTGCGAGCAAGTCCTGTATCAGTTTGAACACGCTTATTATATGTCTTTGCTCAGATTCACAATATTCAGATACAAGAAGTATTACCGCCGTCAGCAAGCCCTCTGCTGCGTCATAGAAAAAAGCATTTTGACCGTAGCTTGACGCATCTCCGCCTCCTGAATATACAATCGTTTTTGCCGTTATCTTTGCAAAGCGTTCAGCCTTTGCTTTGTCTTCAATCTCTTTTGTTTCCTGATAGATATCCATGTACTTGTTTACCAGATACAGCATATTAAAACAATCGCTTTGAGTCGGATTTCTCAAATCAATGACCGCAACATTATATCCGTACTCCTTGCATATGTTTCCGTAGGAACGGGCGAGGTCGCCTTTGGTGTCGGTTGTCAGGAAGCTCATCCCGGACGCACAGGCATATTCAAGATTCGGGTATAAAAAACAAGCGGTTTTGCCGACACCGGCCGCACCAATCATAAGAGTATGTACATCTCCGCTGTCAACAACAGCAGATACATTTCCTTTGCCGCCACGCATTCCTACAACCGTTCCCTGCGGTAAGCTTTCATCGCCCTTGCTTTTTCGCCATGCTTCGGGATGATACGGAACGATTTTATATATTTCCTTTATCTCTTTATCGGAAGCGAATCGTGCATTGCCGTGCTGACCGTTCCCGACACGCTTGCTTTTAATATTATTCAGATTATAGTTGTGGGATATAACACTCAACGTTGCAAGTACCGCAAACATCCCGAGACAAACTATAACCAAAATCACAATTGAACTGTTCACATTGTCATCTCCATTCTATGTCCATCGTCTAATAAATCTTCATTCCAATCCTTATTTGTCGGCAGAATAATATTCCAGTCTGTATTTCTTTCGTCAAGCTCACCGCCTATTCTGCACATTGTTTTTGCTCCTGTTTCATCATTGTCGAGGCACAGATGCACACTTTTAATATGCGGATTGTTTTCCAGCACGTTTTGAAGCGGATCTGATGAAACACCGCCGAGTGCAACGTATGAGCTTTCCTGCCAGTTATCTTTATTCATACAAATGTACGACAGCAAATCTATTACCGCTTCAAAAACAAAAAGGTTATTTCCCGATCCGATATGACGGAAAAAATATTTTTTCTCGCTGCCCTCCACATCAAGAAAAAAAGATTTTTCGGAGGCAGTATTTCTCAGGTGTGCTTGTTTGATTTCTCCGTTTTCATCATAGCCAACGAAAGCGACATTATGATATTTTGCCGTTTCAAATATTTTTCTCTCCGATACAAAAAAATCAACCACATCCGCATCTATTCCTCGTGTCTGCGTAAGATATGCAAATGTTCTGTGCATGTTGCTTGCCCAATCAGGCACAACAAATTCGGGTTTTTGTTTTACAGAATTGCTTTGCGGAACGAAGCTCAATCCTTTTTCACCGCTGAGCAGTGCATCCATTGCTTCATTAAAATCCATATTATAAAATTCACGCATAAAACTTATAGCATTTCCGCCTGTTTCCTTACTGAAACGATACCACTCATTGCCTCTGATATATGTACTATCGTGCCGCATCCACTGATACTGACTGCCAACCTTTTTCAGTTTCTCGCCTTGCCGCATAAGCATTTGAACAATATCTGTGCGAGCCGCAATATTAACCTGTTCTTCAGTATATTTTTTCACATAGTTTCACCGTCCTTTTAGAATTTCAAGCCCTGTTCGGCTTTCTTTTCTGCAATCTTTTTCATGGTCTTACTGTCAACCTCACTCGAGAAGTGTTTCATATAATTATCATCACAGCTGTCGCCGAGCATCCTTGCGAGTCTGACAAACAAATGAAAGACAGCCATTGCAGGGAACGAAGTGTGAGCCGTCCTCTGTTGTTTTGGTTCAGCAGACGGCTTTTTCGTTTTTTCAGAAGCAGTTTCATTTTCAGTATCAGCTTCGCTTGCATCTGAAAATAAATCGGATTCAGTTTCAGGTTCGTCATAAACCTGATCGGGAGCTTCTGAGATATTCAGGGCTTCTGTTATAACAGTGTTCCTGATTTTTTTAAATTCTTTGTTCTCCCACAGCGGAGGATGCTCTATAAAATCACTTTTGTATGTAGCAATTATTTTATTTTGAATATCACACCACTCATGATACAGCTCCGCAATAAGTTCATCGTCCGCAAGGTCTTTTACAATATCATCAACCATAATTTTAATGTTTTTAGGAAGATAGCCATACTGTTTTTTACCTTTTACTGTTTTCAGTACATCTGAAAGCGAAATCAGGTTTTGACAAATCTCATTTGTACTGTAATCTCTGTTATTTATATTATCAACGAGTTCTTTTATCTTTTCTCTCGACTCATCCGAAACTTTATCACGTCTGATTGTCTTTTCAGAATAAAGCTGTTGCAAGTCCTGCATAAAAATTTCATTTGCAAGCGAGGATTTAATATCAACTATGCCTTTTTTTGTGAGGTAACCTTGTTTTGGATTCACAGAATAAATCACCATATGGCAGTGGGGATGGTATCCTTCATCGTGGTATGCTGCATACCATCTTAAATCCTTCAGCGGAATTCCGAGGGCTTTTGAAAATTCTATTTGCTTTGCCCGAAGTAAGTTTTTCCAGCTCTCAGCGTTATCATAACCGAGCCGTTCTGCATCCTCACGACGTAGTGAAATAATAGGAGTCCAGAAGTTACCGCTTAAATTTTTAATTTCATTTTTTACTTTTTCAAGCTCAACATTATCTGCCGCACCGAACAGCCCATGCTCGCAAACCTTTTCCGCACGGGGACGGGTTGCGATGTAGCTTATATATTTTTCACGATTCTGAAACGAATCAGGGTTTTGTTCAGTTGCGGCGGCAATAAATTTTGAAGCATTTTCAATTGTTGGATTTTTTATATAGTCCTCGTACTCAAACAATTCTTTTGCATTGGGAAGCTTTATAATATACTCGTCAATAAATTTCAATTGTTTTTCAGTGGGAGGAGCAATCTTTAAATCCATATTGACACTTTTGTCCACGCCATCACGAGTTGCGATATATGCCGCATAGTTTGCTGCTGATTTATTTTTTATGTACGGAATTTTTACAATAATTTTTGCCATAGCTATTCAACTTTCTTTTCACTTTTCATCGGATACATAAGCGATCCGTTTATTTTTTTAACCTCCTGCACACACTCTGTATGAATACTATCCATCTGTTCATCGGTCAGTTTAAATCCTTCAGCGAGAAATTTAAATATTTTAGCCATCTCAACCGCCTGTTTGAACATCATGCGTGAGGTTCTGTCCTCATAGCCTTTCATGATTCCGTCTATGCTTGAAATAATAACACTGCTTAAATAATCTTCATTGTTTTTTGAATGCAGATAGCCGTTGTAGAACTCAACCGCCTGCTCGACATATCTGCTCTTGCTCTTACAGTTAATTGTTTTCATATTTATTTCAACATCTTTCATTACGCTCGGCTGAATAAAAGCTGTTATCTGTTGCTTCATGCAAACACCTCCAAAATCTCATCCACTTTGTTTTTTTATGTGCCAAGCAGTGCGAAACAGCCCTGAAATCCGAATTTTTAATATGCATTTCAATGTGCTTTTCCAAAACCACCTTGTTTTTGCAACCTCCGCACGGCACTGCCGGGCGGTGTTTTCCTGCGAAAAGGTGGGAAACCACCTTTCGCTTTTATCCTGCTTGAAAATAATTCGTGCTAATTCGCCCAACACAAAAAGACGATACAATTTACCATTTTGCATCGCCTTTTCATAATGCTTTACCGTATATTTGCCAAACTCAATCACGCTTCCGGTTTAGCACTTTCCTTTTTTATATTTTGTGTAGGAGGCTTATTTTCCATCTTTGCAATTTCCTCAATGTATGTGCGTGTTGGCTGCGGTACAACTTTTTGATACAGCTTTTCTAAATATTCCGTCAGCTGTTTCTCAATTGAGTTAAAATCCTTGGGCGAAAAAATTTCTATCGCTTTCAGCTTTTCCGCATCGTAATTTACAATGATTCTTTTAAGTTTCACACCTGTCACCTCATTTTAATTCGGTTGTGTCTCACATACTCATTCCCTGCATTCCATTTTGCTGTTCCTGCACAGATAATTCCTCATCGGTCTTTATATAATAATCCTCGCTGTTCCAGAAGTGGACATAGATTTCACCGTCCGAAACAGATATTTCATGTTGCTCGAAGCTCTCGCCCCAGCCGTCCGAGAATTGCCCTGTGCAGTATTCTTTTAACTCTGTCAGCTCATCATATGTCAAAGGCTCTGTGATACGTGCAACCATTACGCCCTGCAGTACATCATTATAGATTTCAACTGTTGGTTTTAAGCTATACACCTTTTGTTTTATACTCTGTGTGTCATCTAAATATTCAGCGAGTCCACGTTCTCCGTCCATGCTCATGCTATTGTTAATCGCAGTACGGATTTCACGGGTGTAACGATTTCCGTTAACCGACTCCATGTCATCTTCGTAAACATATTCCGAGCCGTTCTCAGCGAGCCTGATATCAAGAGGGACATATAATTTTAATTCAGTAGTTGCTTTCTGCTGCATAGCTAACTCAAGCTGTTTGTCGATATACATTCCTATTTTCGGTGCATAACACATATACCGTGCGTAGTCGTATCCTTGCGTGTCAATTAAAAGTCCGTCACCGTTTTCGTTTATAACTGCAACACCGGTTCTTGCATTTTCCACACGCTCATAATTACGTTTTAAATAATCCTTAAGAATGTCAGAATTATTTCCGTTTGCTATTGAAGCGAAGTCGCTTTCTTTAACATATATAACCTCGTCAACACAAAAGTTCTCCAAAAGATTTTCCATTACAGCCTTCCGTTGAAAGACACCTGACAATACAATATTGGTTCTTTCGGGACACATCTGTTTTTCGTACTCCATCAAATCTGCAATATCTATCGGCTGTCCTTTGTAGTTTAGATTGAGCTTTTCCGCGTCAAATGTCATTCCTGCATATTCTCCGTAAGCATAAACATGATTTATATATCCGTACAGCTTTTCAGCATTTACGGCTTCGCCGTTTGAATCCATACAGACTACATCCTTATCATCCTTCAGAGCAAACAATGATATATTTGTTCCTTTCTCAAAAAACAGACAGTATGTTTCTCCCGTTATATCATTTGCAAAAATTTTGCCTTCAACTTTTTTATTGAGTTTTTCCTCATAATACTTTTTTACCGTATTCAAATGAATATTTACTTTCATATACTTTTTCCGCCTTTCCAATTTAATTTATTGCAAACGCCCAAATCCATAAAAATGACTTTTCCAGTAATCCGTTGTAATAGAAGCATATTTAATCGGATCGCCGCAGTGAAGCATTTTCCCACCGCCGACATAAATTCCAACATGTGTAATTGTTTCACTGGATACATAAGTTCTGGTGAAAAACACTAAATCACCAGGTTTTGCATCCGCCGCTGATATCTTTGTACATTGATTATATATAACATGCGCTGTTGTTCGTGGCAAATTATGTACTCCTGATTTTGTATATGCCCAGCATACAAATCCCGAACAGTCAAAGGATGTTGAGGGAGAGGAGCCACCCCATACATATGGATAACCGATATATTTTGTTGCTTCACTCATTAGCTGTGCGAATTTTGTGTCACTATATGCCTCTGTCGGAGCGCCGCCTATATCTTCACTACTGGTATCGTATCCGCTCATGCTCGCGCCGAATTTAAGCACTGTATAAAGCTCATCTATCTGCGTTCTGTACGCTTCGGGCAATGCTTTTCCTGTCAGAGTTTCAAGCCTTGAAAATGTTGTGGATTTATCTGTCGGTGCAACTGTTTCAACTCCGTCTGTTGTTGTTCTTGATACAAAACAATTTACAAAATCAGTATAGAAGCTGTCTGTGAGTGTTTTGTCCTCACCGAAATACAGCGTATAAAAAACGGCGTGAATATAATCCTTGTCAAGTTCACTGCATACAGCATCAGCACTTGCGTCAAGCTTTGAATAGCAATCCTTCATGGTTGTGATGAATTCAACATATGCCGGCTGTGCATCTACGGAGCCGCTATCATCAAATGTGAACATGTTGAGGAAAGCTCCTACCACGGCAACTATACCGAAAATAATTCCGACTACTATTGAGCCGACCGCTATCCATGTTCTTTTGTCGGTTGCAGCAGCTATCGCCGCTTTAACCAATGCCGGACTTACTGCCATTATATCGACCTCCTGTTCTTCACATTTTCTGTTCTTGTTCGTTATCCTTCAAAGGTATTAAAATAATCTTTTTTCAATATCGTCATCCTTTCCGGGCAAAAGAAAAAGGCATTAATCCATTTTCAGGACTAACACCTTTTTATCTGCTTATTTATATTTATTTGTTAAATTCTTTCTTGAGCTTCATATATTCAGCCAATTCAGCTTCGTTGGATTCACGAACACATTCCTTACCGCAATCCGGGCAATTCTCACATTCGCCTGTTCTCTCAAATTGAAAATGACAACTGTCACATATGTAATATTTCATTTTGTTTCCACCTCTTATCGGATAATAATTATAGCAAATAAATTTGATTTTGTCTATTGATTTTTCATCCTAAACTCAACCCGATTTTCTGTGTTTCCGTTTCATCTTCAAAAAACTCTTTCAGAGAATCGAATCCTGACTGCGATATTTCCTCATCAGTCATTTTAACCTGATTTTTCAGTGTATCATATAAATCCTCTCCGCTTTCGAACTCACCGATATGGCATATTGCATTTGCAAGCAGTGTTTCCTTTCGTTTCAGTTCGTCACGGCATATATTAAGCTGAATACTGTCATAATCTGAGTCAATGGTGTTCATAATACCGTTTTCAATACTCATTTGTGTGTGTTCCTCAAACTCAAAAGAGGGCATCATATTAAATTCATATACACAGTTTTCAAACGAAGTATCCACCGCCATATAAACACTGCATACATATTCCTCGCATTTTACACCCTCATCAACTGTTTTTCTATAATCGGGGTTGGTTATAATACTGAATTCTCTGTAGTTAAACAGCATTATCTGCCGCCTGCCTTTCCGAAGAGACTCTCTTTGTATGCCGGAGCCTTAACCATCAAATTGTACCGTTCATTTCCACATTTATATAAACAAACGCCTCTTTGCGGATATCGAATCAAATTAAACTCGCTTTCATCAAGCTGCAGGGTATCCATATAAAACTTCGCGTCAATATTTCCAGCATTAAATAAAAAGGCGTGTGTCGGAATAGAAAACAGCGGCTTTGTATACTCTGCAATTCCCGGCAGATTGTAGTCCTCCAGGTTCTGTGATGCTAAGATGACCACGCTGTCCTTTTTACGTACACGCTTTGAAAAGTTTCGGATATATTCAACTGCCGTAAGGTTTGACAAAAACAAGTAAAACTCATCAATGCTTGCAACCGTATTTCCGTTTGTCAAAAGTGCGTTTGACATATATGACAGCACATTGAAAAGCATGGCATTTTTAATATTCTTACTTGCCTGCAACAGTCCCTTTACTCCAAAGGTTATAAAGCTTGCATCTGTGATATTTGTATGCCCATTGAAAAACTTACTTTCTGCACCCTTGCACATCGAATGCAGTCCAAGGCATATTTCCTGCAAAGTGCTTGCTGTGTACATATATTTTCGGTCAGGGTTATATGTCTTGTACTCATTTTCTATAAGCTCATACAAGTCAGACAGTATAGGGTAGTTTTCGGGCCCCAATGCTGAAAAATCAGTCCTGTCATTTATATTCCAATTCTTATACAACTTTTCAAGCATAATTTCAATTGTATCAATCTGCCTGTCGTTGAAATCCTTATATGAACGAAAGAAATCTTTTAAAAAAGATATATGCTGACTGATTTTGGAGCGACATTTAAACGCATCCGGTGCATCCTCATCACTACTACTGCCATCGTCCCATGCTTTGGGTTCAAGCACATTTATGATGTATTCGCCGCTCATTAAATCAATAAAGCATCCGCCTAAGTTTTCGGTTAAATCCTTATATTCCATTTCGGGATCAAGTGCCAAAACATCCATTCCGCTCTGTCTTAAGTTTATGAGTATCAGCTTCAGCAAGTAGGATTTTCCTTGTCCGCTGTTGCCTAGTATCAGAATATTAGCATTTGTCTTGTCCTCGGCTCGCTTGTTGAAATCAACAATAATATTACTGCCGAATTTGTCCCTGCCCAAATAAAAACCGTTTGTATCGGTTTTGCCCGAATAGTTAAAGGGATACAGATTTGCCACGGAAGAGGCAGGAAGCACTCTTTCAAACTGATCTCCGAAATCATTATATCCGCAAGGCATTACCGACATAAAGCCCTCCTGCTGACGAAGCAGAAGTCTGTCTACATTGAGCTTTGAACGAATGAGTTCTGTGAGCACCTCTGTTTGCAGTTCCTTCAGCTTATCATGGTCACTTGCCGAAAGTTCTATATATACCGCCGTATGTATGAGCGGCTCACGGTTTCTGTGAATGGAGCTTACAAGAGTTGTTACATCCTCCAAGTTTCCCTCCGCAACAACAGTTTCCTGTAAATCGTTTGTATTGCTGCGGCGCAATCTGTTCTTATTTGCCGCATTTGAAATAATCTTTTTTTCCTCAATGGGAGTTACATGACGTGTATAAATTTTAAGTGTAACTCCGTCTTTTTCACCCAAGTGTTTTAATATCGCCTGTTCATCCGTACTTGTCGGATACTCCCGAAGCGACCAAACGCTTCGGAAGGTATTTCCGCATATAAAGTAATCAGGGAAAAACTTAATTTTGGACGGTGCAATCATATCAAGAAATGATTTTATTCTTGCGTTGTCCTCGGATTGGTTCTGTTTTTTCTTAGTCACCGAATATTACCCACCTTTCTCCGTCAAAGTTTTCAAATGACTCCTGCGTCAGATTCTGCTCAAAGTATACGGCAAGAATTCGTTTGAGGTCATCCTCATCGGCGCGTTTTATTGAAAAGCCCTGTTCACGCAAGGTTTTTTCGATGCGGTTTAGATATGGAAAAACCTCTTTTTCGTTTTGGTTTATAAGCCGTACCGTAATCAAAAACTCTCTTGCCGTTGCCATCTGCACCTGAATCTGATCAAGGAATGTCAAATCTGCTTCCAAAAGCTTTCTGATTACATAGTTCTGTTCGGCGGCCAGGCGCTGCTTCAAATACCGCTTGTTTTCCTCGAAATTCTCGCGGCTGTTTAAGCAGCACATTTCTATCTCAGCCATGCCCTTAAGCACCGTCATAAGCGCGTAAATTCGTGCCCTGATGCTGTCTTCCGACAGAACCGAGATATTACTCGGCTTGACGATAAAAACGACCAGCTCGCCGTGTCCGTCCGTTATAATGCTGTGGTCCGTTATCTCACGCACACCGATAAGCGCACGTGTTGATTCACGCTGCTTTTTTTCTTTCTTTTCTTTATTCATCTTCAAACCTCCACTCATAAACCTGTTTTTTGCCTATAAAAAATTTATAGGCGTTTTTGATAAACTGTAAGATGGATGTGTCGTCAAGACGAATCGCAAGGAAGGCATACACGGCTGTTATTACAAGCGGAACAATAAGCCGCACCTGTGTCAGCGCCAAGACCGATATAATTGTTCCTATTGCAATAATGCCAAGGTCTTTCAGTTCCCAGAGCCACATTACAGCCTTTGATTTTAAATTGTCAGGGTATATATACATTACTTTTTCACCGCCTTCATAATTGCTTTTGTTGTATTGATAGCTGCCTGCGTAGCATAATATGTACTCATAATGTTAAACTTTGCCGATGTATCAAGACCGAATCTGTCGGCAATTCGAGGCACCTCATTTGCCGAAAGCATAATGCCGAGTCCTAAAAGCATATTTGAGCCGAAAGTTATCAGCCCTGCCGTAAGGAGCGTCATTTGCAGGAACGCCGTTATGCAAAGTGCAATTATCTGTTTGCACCAACCTATAAATCCGTCATTGTAGCCTCTTGGTATACTGAACATATGAAGGCTGCCGACTGATATTAATATCAGCAGTATTCCGCCTCGCTTTATGTTTGCGAAAAACACCTTGATCACACAGTATCCAAGTGCAATCAGAAAAAATAAATTGATTGGATTGACTGCCGTCAACAAATCCAAACTGCTATATGCAAGGGCATCTATACTGTCAAATGCCGTAGAACCGAACAAGCCAGACATTGCGTTTCCGAGTGTGCCTTGCAGCGTAACGGTGAATTTATACAGTTCGATAGGAACTGTCGTAAACATTCCTACAGCCAAGAATCCTTTTATCGAGTTTATTCCGGCTTCCTTTAAATTTGACTTGCCCGACTGCGCCCCGATACCAACCTCAAACATCATTACTACAAGTCCGACAGCATAAAGTGCCCAGCCGAACAGATAGAAAAAATGTATTACAGCCTGTATCCATGCAAGGTCAAATATATCCGCACCCATACTTGCCATATTCGTAAAAAAGTCCTGAATGAATTTCATTATTTCGCCGTAGAGCCAATTCATAAACCATTCGAACACAAACATATTTTTTCATCACCTCGCTATCTTAAAATTGTTTAAGCCGTATAAGCAATCTATTATGTCATCTGCATACCGCCGCCTTGTTGCTGCTCCATTGTTTGCTCACGAAACAGCTCAGTATATTCACTTACCGCTTCACGAAGTTCTTCAAAATCAGTATTTGTCGGTGTATATACATACCATTCGAGCTTATCGCCATCTAACCACAGATGAGGAGAAACACCTTCACGGAAATTCGGATTATTTGTAAATTTATTTCCCCAAAGCTCTTTAAATCTGATTGTAACCGAATCTACAGCACCCTCAGTGCGGTTAATAATATTAATTTTAAGTGCATCATATTGGCTTGAAATGTGAAGTGACACAAACTGTGCGCTTGCTTTCAAGTCAGCGCCGAGCGAGCCATAACAGGCTCGCCCAACAAATCTTGTGTTATCAAAAACGGAATCATTTCCGAATATTTTGTTTAACTCATTTTGAAAAGTTGTATGTATCATTTCAAGTCCTCACATCCCGATAATGCCCCAAATGTACAGCGGAGCAGTTAATGTGAAAACGAGGCAGGCAAACAAAATCGCAGGAGCTGTCCATTCAAACTGTCCTGATTTTCTGTAGTCAAAGTATGCTCCGCCGATTTTCACAAAGAAAAACACCGCCAGTATCAAGTCTAAAACCGGGAATACCACACCGTTTACCACTGACTTAATCTGAACCTTTGCAGTGTCCCATGTTCCCTGAACCGCACCCGCAACATCTCCCGAACCCGCCGCAAGTACGGAAACGGATAAAACTGTAAGAAGCATAATTGTCAAAGCTAATGCAAATATAATTTTTTGTTTTCTCATGATTAAAATCCTCTCTCTTTTTAATTTTTTGGTGCCGCATGCCAATCGGCAAATAAATTGCTTTGTATTATAATTGTATCTGATAGGTTTGCAGTCAGCATTCCTGACGGAGTCCATGCATCATATACCTGTGTGTAGGGTACATAGTTTCCATCCGGATACCATATCGGTGTAAAATGTGATCTGCTGCTATAGGTTGAGTACCTGTTTGGTTTGAATTCAAAGGAGGATGAAGCATTCCTCACATTTCGGTCAAGTACCCTGAAATATGTTTGATATTTAAATTCAGGGAAGTATGTCACGGCATTTTGTGCCTGTGTTATACTGCTGCTTAGTCCGTTTGTGCTGACCTCTGATGTAACTTTAATATTAAAACCGTATCCCGACTTCATTTTCTTTCCGAAAGCTGTCGGGACTTTGCTGCTCGGAGTTGAATTTTGACTTGCTGTCATTTCAGCCCTATACTTATTCCAATTAAAATCGTACCAGCCTTGGTCAGTCCATTTTCCACGGTCAACCCAGCGTGTTCCTGTCCATTTCCAATTAGAAACCCACACCCAATATTCGTGCCATTTTGCAGACCATACGCCCCATGACAACGATTTTATCTGAGGAATACCCGGAAGTGTCGGCTTTGTAAATCCGTCATTACGGTCATTCGCTGTCGGGTCGGGCGGTTCGCCGTCAATGAGATTTACAATATTTGCTGTTATCGTTCTTGTTCTGCCACCGACATTTGCGTTTATTGTAATCGTCTGCGGTGTACTTGGTGTATGCCATTTAAACCAGACAAGTTGCGATTCATCCTTCGGAATTACAATGTTGTTTACTCTGTACTTTTTTCCGCTTACCGTAAATGTTACTGTAAGGGGATTATCGGGATTGTATTCCGTGCTTGTATTAACAGTAATTGCAGTGATAACATCGGTATCCGTTCTGTATGTGTAGTCATAGGTTTCATCTGTGATTTCTATATCGCTTTCAGTAAACTTAACCACGCCAAGACCGAGATTTGCGATAATTGTTGCATTGGAAACATTTGATTTTGTTGAACCCCTCCATGCTGAATATCCCAAATCGGCTCGTTCAAGAAATATTGCAAACGGCAGATTTTTATGTGTCAGACTCGCCATCTTTGCTCTCAGACGTCCGCTGACCTCTTGGTCATACAGTGCCACCTCATGTGCCGTCATCGCAAAGTAATTGCCATCGTACACAAAATATGCCATTGGCTCAATCAGCAGCTTATAATTTCCAGTTATCAAGGTGTCATAGTCAAAGCCTGTAGCTTTTGCAATCATCTTTACAACCTTTTCACTGCAAAAATACTTTTTCACAGCGGCAATATTGCTCGCACCTGAACCTGAACTGACAATTCGGGGCATTGCTGTCGTAGGCTTGTATGAAACAAAAGCGGCACCTTCTAAAGTTAGTACCTTTCCGTTTCTGTAAGCAAGCTTGCTGTATTTGCCGAAATGATATGGATTTTTTCTCGGCGTAATATTTGTAAAGTCCACAGAACCCGAAACGGCTGCGTTATCACTTGAACGGATAATTGTTACACGCACACCGTCATCTCCCGGATTCCAATAGTTTGAGCTTGTTCCGCTGCCCATACCTCCACCTCCGCCATCAATGTTACTGTCACCAACAGCAAATGCCGTAATGTTCTGAAAACTAAGCAACAGTGCAAGCAGAATGATATATAATTTTTTCACACAGACCTCCTTTCCGGCAACAAAAAAGTACAGCCGTTATTGACTGTACTTGAATTTCGCCTGTATTTTATTCGCCCATCGTACCTACCTGTTTATCAATGTCACCGTCAGAGTCTATCGGTATTGATACGCTGCTACCGGCTTGCTCGACGTATCCGAATCCGTCAACATAAGCCTTACCGTTGCTGTTTTGAGTAGGTGCTTGCTTTGAAGGCTCACGCACTGTCTCCTTTTCCGTATAGGTGGGAGGAGCATCGGGATTTGTGTAGCTGCCCTGTGCCTTTGGCGCTTCCTTTGGCGGCTCCGGTTTATTCGGTATCGAAACATTTTCCTGTTCAGTTTCTTTTTCCGGCGACTGTTCCTCTATAAGTTGCTCAGTTTCTACAATAGGTGTTTTTTCCTTGCTTATTCTTACAGTGACATTCTGCGGAGGGCTTTGTGTCGGGACGGATGTTGTTACCGGGTTATCCGTGCCGGTGTTTTTGGGGATTACTGCTATGACCACCGCAATTATTGCTACCACCGTGCATATCGTAATAATTTTGCCTTTCTTTGTCATATCAGGCGCTCCTTTCGAGTTTTTTCTGTTAGCCACAACATACCACAAGTTTTTTGAAAAATCTATAATAATTTGAATTTTCTCCGAAATGAACAGAAGCTCTCTTAGAATTTTGGGGTATATGCTGCTTTAATATGCAAATCCAGCTTTAAAGGCGGCAGTGTTTTGTTGGCGAAGGTTACCGGAATATCCACCTTAATAATGGAGGTTATTAAAAGTTCCTTTCCGCTGCTGCTCGGAGCGAGAGGAGCGTTGGTTATTTTGGTGTCTAAATCATATACCTTGTACTCCCAAACCGTATCTGATATGTATTTTACATAAAAATCACCCTCCTGTTTAAGACCGAGCAATCCGTCAAGTCTTTTATATATGTCACCGTACTGCACCTGTTCCTGCCATCCCGAATCGCTCATCTGATAACCGCCGCTGTAGCCCTCACGAAGTCCTCTGTATGTTTCATCGTAGTTTTCAACCACAGATGAAATGACCGCCGACTGTACTGCATCACGGATTCCTGTGGTTATTATGGTCAGCTTGAAATATTCAAATACTCCGCACATAATAAGCATAATTGACAGGGTTACAGCTACAGCAAGCGGCATTGTGTTGCCTTTCATCCTCACTTGTGATACACCTCGCTTTTTCCGGTTGCCTTGGCAGTAAGCTTGACGGGGAACGCTCCCAATCCGCCAAAGCCTATATCAAAGTTTTGTGTAAGCGTTACGGTAAATTCTTCATTTAGCTGTATGTTACCGCTTTTTGACCATACCACGGTTGGATTAATTCCGAGCCGTTCCGAAAGAACTCTTTGTCGGTTTGCTGTTTGTATTCCGATGCTTCCGGTTATTTCCGCTTCGCGGCACAGCTCTTGTGCAAAGCTGTCAAGCTGTCCTTTTGCAATAAACACAGGGAATATATTAACCGCCAGTGCAAGCACCAAAATCCCTGAAATAACTATCACGATTACATCTATGTACCCATCGCCTCGTTTTTTATTGAACATTACCCACACCTCCCGTCAAAACATTACGCCAAGCGAGTCAATTATCTGCATCGCCATTATAATCAGGTATGTCGCAAGGAAACAGACCAGCAGAACAAACGAGAATACCCGGATTTTAGGCGGTATTTTCTGTGCCTGTGCCTTTAGCTTCCTAAGTTCTGATTGCTTGAAATCATGTGAGAGCATCTGAAAGTACATAATGCCGTTATCTCCGCGGATAATGGATATAAGTCCTCTTACAACATCGGACAGCTGCGGTGAATTGAGTCTTGCCTCAAGCCTCATGAGCGCCGCTTCATAGCCGCCCGAACGCATATCCGCACATGTGATATTCAGTTCACTTGCAAACAGCTCGCCCGCATTCTTTTTATAGTTTTCAAGCATGGTAAGCACATCACGGCTTGCCTTAAGTTCCTGCTCGATTGTTGCAACAAACCTCGGAAGCTCAGATTCTATTTCCTCACGTTTAACCTTCAGACGTTCCTCTGCCTTGCGTGATTCCTTAAAGAAAATCATTATTGCAAGAAGCACTACCACTACGGAAAGGAGAGGCAGCACCAAGAGACAGGGAATGACGGCAAGCATTACAAGTCCGGCTTTTAAGATGGCATAAGCAATATAACATTCAGGTGCCATTTTAATGCCTGCGGCAGACAATGTTGCACTGAGTCTGTTTTTCTTATATACATCCATCGGCACAAATTTTGCTGCTTTGATTGCCAAATCCATTATTGTGCTTTCTATCACGGTTGTCAGCTTTTTATCCTCTCTGCCCATATTCATTATGGCTTTCGAGGTTTTAAGGTACGGAATCTTCAAAAGATCCGCCAGTATAAAATACAGACCGAAGCCGACTCCGCAGCCTAATATTATTGCTGTCACACGCATCACCTCCTGAACTCAATCGGTTTTGTTATTTTCAGTACAAATGCCGTTGAAACAAAAATAACAACGGCTGTAATTGCAAGTATGATTTTGCCGACCATCGAAAACATCAACAGCTCATACCATGTTTTATTCAGAAAATACATCAAGGGAATATTGCCTATAAGCAAAAATACCATGATTATAAATTCCTTTCTCGGTTCAAACACCAACAAATCAAGCTCTGCATTTACAATACGAATATCGGAAAGCTTTGATACAATCGGTGTCAGTGTACTTTTTAAATTTCTGTCGCTCTGACAGGCTGCAAGTGCATCGCACCATTCTCTGAAAACTTCATTTTCAATCTTGGATTTAAGCGCTTTTATCGCAAGCGCACTGTCTGCGTTGATTACCTTCATGCTCATTAAAAACTCCGAGAATACATTTTTTATCGGAGGGTTTAAATAATCAATATTTTCTTCAACTGCCGTTAATATATCCTCGTTTCTTAAGTACGCTGTCGTTATAATCGAAAGTGCTGTTTCAAGCTCTGCCGCTATATCCTTTTTGAAATGATTGGCAGTCAGCTTGATGTACCAAAACGGAAAGAACATCATACCTACCGCAAGCACGGGAATCAGAAACGCATTGTCCATAAGAACAGCGACAACAGTGCCCAATATAAAAAATCCAAGCGAGGCACTACACACAAGCGGAAACTTATCTGTTCTGTCAGTCATTCGCAGGATTTCCTGCACTTCGGTTATTTCACGCTTCAGGTAATTCGGCTTTTTCTTATTGGTCGCCTCGTTTATCTGATCCTTAATACTGCGTGGCTTGTCGGTCAGCGATTTGAAGATGTTGTTTGTCAGTTCAAGCGGAGATATTTTAAGCAGAATAAAAAGTCCTGCTATAATCCCTGCCGCCGATAATAAATACAGTATCAGCATTTTGCACCTCCGCCCTTTATCAGCTTATCAAGTGCATCACTTGACATACCGTTTTCCATCAGCCGTTTTTGCAGACTCTCCGATATGTCGGACACCTTTTCATGATATCCGTTTATAATAAGCCTGTTTTGGTCAATTCTGTTTTCCGTTATCTTATATCTGTAAATTGTTCTGTACTTTCGGCTGCCGTCAGGGAGTATCTCACATTCCATAATCTCCATAATTTTGCGTTCATGGTTTTCAAGCTGCTTTGTAAATACAACAAGCGGAAATGCTTCTGTTACAAGCGACAGAAGCGTTTCATCGGAAATATCATATTTTCGTTTGCAAAGTGTAACCATTCGCCTGTAGGTGCTTTCGCATGAATTGGAATGTATTGTGGTAAGCACCGTATGACCTGTTCTTGAGGCTTCCTGTGCAGTATATGCCTCCGGTCCTCTCATTTCTCCTACACATATAATTTCGGGATTAAAACGCAAGGCGAAATCAAGCAATATATCCTGATCAATATTTTGCATTTCATTCTCGCTTGCCCTTGTCAGCGTATGAATAACGCTGTTTAACACCTTGCCGTTTCTTGAACGCACGAGTGCAAGCTCACGGGAGCCGTTTTCAATCGTAAATATTCGTTTGTGGTCGGGAATCGTATTCAAGAGCCATCCGGCAACGGTTGTTTTTCCTGATGAAGTCGCACCCGCAACACAAGTGCTGACTCCGAATCTAAGACATTCCGACAGGAAATCCATCATGTCATCTGTTGCAGTTTTAGCCTTAACAAAATCCGCTTTTGTGAAATTCTGCGGATTTACAATTCTGATTGAAGCAGCAACACCGACATCCTCATCCACGAGCGGCGTTTTTAATACTGCAATTCGTATGTTTTTTGACAGATGCCCAAGCACTGCAGGAGCCGCATTATCAAGCACCATGCCGGACACATGAAGCATACGCCGTACAACATTTATGGCATGTTGCGGCGAGTCGAAATGCTCGTCAAGCTTTATTGTTTCTCCGCCAGCCTTATGTATTTCAATATCGTTCCACGCATTCACATTGATTTCCTCAATGCCTGTTCCGAAGATATATTTCGTTAAAAATGAAAACTCCGCCATTTCAACATACAGCCGGTCGATGAGTTGTTCATTATCCATTCCGTCTACGGTAACACGGTTATCCATAAGGTATTTGGATATATACAGCTTTATCTGTTCCTTGACATCATCCTTTGTTCCTTCGATAAGCAGTGAGGAATATTTGCTTGAAATATACTCCTGAACATCGGTAAGCACGCTTCCGAAGTCACGCACCTCATTCGGGGTAAAAAACAAGTTATTCTGTATCACAGCTCAAACACCTCCTCGGCAATAGCTCCTATCGTTTTGCGAAACTGCTTTGTTTCCTTGTTTGTGCATAAATCCTTCAAAAGCTCTCCTGCAAGATATTGATTTTCAACATGCTCTGTGTGCGGAAGCGTAAAGGTTACGCCGCCCAGCACCTGTTCAATATTTTCACCCGAATGAATGCTTTTCACATCATTTGCAACTCTTATCTGCTTATCCGCTCTGAATTTTTTATCGACAAGCAGCGGAAGCTGTGAGGACAGATAGGATATTGATTTTAAATCGCAGTTAATGAGGCGCAGTACACAGTCGGATTCCATGAGTGCAACTGTTGACAGCACATCGTCCGATATATGACTGCCGCAGTCTATAATTACAAAATCAGCAATGTTTTTAAGGTGTTCAATAAGTTCCTGTGCCTGCTTTTGCGTATATTTCGGGTATGAATACTGATTTTCTCCCTTGAGCATGGAAAGCACGCTGATATATGCGTTTTTCTTTACGGTTATGAGATTCTGCATAATCAGATTATCACTTATACGAGCTGCCGCAAGAATGCTCCCGACTGATTGCTCGCTTTCAATATCAGATGGCGGAAGCAAAAGCGGAAGCGGAGGTGCATCCGTATCACAGCAGAGGAGTATTGTATTTTTCTTTCTTCCGGAGACATATTTTGCAATTTTTGCACTCACGGTTGTTTTTCCGCAGCCGGGACTGCCCCAAACTGCAAGAACTTTATTTTCATCATTCGCTTTCATTTCCCACCGCCTCGCTTTCGGCATTGGTATTCAACTCCTGCTGTGCTTTCAAGAACTTTTCGGCATTTTCTTTTTTTCCGCGATAAACAAGAGCAAGATGGATTGTGCCGTCATCTTCAAGCTCCGCAAGCATCTTTGACTGTGCCTCACTTACGAGTAATGTTACCGTAGACGGCATTTCTTTTTCCTTGCCTTCTTCTGTAGCCTCATCCGTATCTGCTCCCGATTTTGTTGTTGCGGCAATTACCTCTACATACTGCAGTTCTGCAGGAATGACGGTTGTTCCCGTCTTTTTATAGTTGGGAGCGATAACCGACACCACGTCGCCGGGCTTCAGTTTACCCGACAGTCCGTTGGCAAAGGCTTTTATAGTAATTGACAAGGCTCTGTTCATACCGTCAAGTCCGCTTAAATAGGTGTTTTCAACATAGGGGGAATCTGCAAGCTTACCGCTTAGTACATAATCGCCCTTGATCATATCCATAGTTGCAAATTTCCCGACAACATCATTTATATTGCTTACTGTATCAGACGGCTGATTTGTGCCTGACATGGTTATTTCCGACACCATATCCTTGGTGATTTCATCACCGCTTTTTATATCCTTAACCGAACGAACCACCTTGACATTTTTACCGCCGCCGTGACTTGCAATAGGTGCGACAACAAACGCAACCACAAGTGCAAGCACTATACAGGTGATACCAAGCACCGTTCTGTTTTTAAATAGATTTTTAATATTCAAAAAATACACCTCCGATAAAATCAATCAAGGCGGCAATGAAAATCATTACCGCCACAATATCTGTTTTTATGATTACATAAGTGTGTGCTTACATTGACTGTGATTTATTCATCCTGACACTTTGTTCCTGCTGCTCAGTCAGCTCTCGCATAATATCAAATTTTCTCATTTCCACACAAATTTCATCGTATTCCTTTTTGGTAACTTCTTCTCCGGCAGAAATCAAATACTCAACCGTATCAAACTGGTTGTTGCGAAATGCACCCATAATCAAAGAATGACCTTCACCGAATTTAAAATAGCGGTTGTTTATACTGCCGCCGTCATCGTAGTATTTCTTCAATTCCTCAATGTTACCGTTGCAAGCATATTCCCATAATTCTTTTATGTCTGTCATTGCCATACCTCCGTTAAAACATACTAATTTGAATAATTAAACATATCCTCAATTTTTTCCGTCAGGGTAGGCATTACCGTGTCTCCGAATAATGCATACAATCCGGCAAGCAAGAGGGCACCGATGACCACACTGATTAAAATTTTCACGGCAGTATCAATAAATCCTTCGCCGCTTTTCTTTGCAAATATGTTCTTTCTCTGCATCATAATTCTGCCCATACCGATTTGCGCTTTGTTATATAATTTTTTCATTATTTGATTGCCTCGCTTTCATCATGATATGCTGTTCTGACCTCACTCGCAATTGCTTCGCGCAGTTCCTTGTTCAGCGGAAAGCAAATGTTTCTGTACTCGCCGTTTTGAGTCTTGCGGCTCGGCATTGCTACAAACAAGCCCTTTTTCGTGTTATATACACGAATTCCCGTAACAAGAAATTCACCATCAATACACACGGTTGCAATTGCCTTCAGTTTTTCTTCGTTAATAATTTTGCTGATTCTTGCGGTTAATTTCATTTCATGCTACCTCCTACATAGTAAATTTCATAATAATATTGCAGTCTTGTTCCTGCTGCTGTTCCTCATGCTGACTTAATCCTGCTTCTTCTGTTTGGCTCTGCTGCATCCTCATTTCAACCTCTTTAAACCCGAAGCTGTCAACATAGTGAAATGCACTTCCGTTATCATCGTACAACTCAATAATATCCGACATGGACATAGAATGTCCTTCAAAATCATCGGGAATATCTATGTTGAATTTGTCGTATATGTCCTCAAGCCTGTTTGTTTTTACTTCGCCGTCAAAAACAACTCTGTAATTTTCCTGCTTGGGTTTCCCAAAGCCTTTCATAATTAAATCATTTAGGCTGATGAATTTTATTCTCGGATCGGCATCGGGCTTCAGCTGATATATTCTGCATTTTTTGAGACTGATTGCATCCGCCGGTGTATTGTTTATAAGGGCATCAAAAACACCGTCCTTCCACTCAACATCAAGACTGCTGTTACTTTTAAGAAAATCAAGCATTTCCTTTCTCTGAAACATTAAGTCAACAAAGGCTGTATTGTTTTTTATATAGCCTGCCTTATTTCCGTAAAACATTATAACGTCATCGCTTGTGATTTCGATTTTGCTCATTTCATTCACCACCTCATTTAATAGACAGTTATAGCCACACTTTTCTCTACCGTATCCATATATTTCTGATACTCCGAAAGACCTATTTGTGCTTTTAAGTCCGCCGTTATCCTATCTTTGGCCGCTTCTGCACCTTCGGGATAGCTTTCCTTATGCTCTGCATAATACAGCTTGATTTCATCTTCTTCGGGAACGGTCTTGGATGCAAAATAATCTATTGCTTTCTGATACAGCAGGCTTTTTTTGATACTGTTTTTTACGCTGTCTGCATCCTGTGAGGTATCAAGGAGTACATTCTGCATTTCTGCCTCGCCACCGTATTTTTCGGCATAGCTTTCAAACTCAGCATCAACTGCTTTTTCGGATACAGAAATTCCAAGTTCTTTCATAGCCCTGAAAAATGCCTGATCCTTTGCATAGTTTTTCACAGCGTTTCCCGATGAAGCGTTTATGTATTTTGAAACCTCATATTTGTGAATTACCTTGTCATTGACCTTTCCTACAGGCATAAGCTGCGAGGTGCAAATCCATGCAAAGCTGACAACCAATGCACCGAGTAAAAACGCCAATGCTCTTTTACACATTCCTGTAATTTTCATACGATAAACCCTCCCACAAATATACTGATTAAATACCCGATGAAGATGTATGGAACAAACGCCACCATTTCGCCGTCCTGCGGTTTTCTGTCTACAAGCATCAGGTGCAGACTTGAGATCAGCGTTCCTGAAAACAATAACAGCGCATACGACTTACAGCACAGGAAAAGTAGCATCATAATGTTCAAATCACCTGCACCGATGTATCTTGATGCAATGATACAAAGCAAAATGCACATTACAGCAAACATAACATTCAGCAAAATTTCAAGCCCTGCACCCTGCCATGTAAAGCCTGTTATTGAAAACAGCCGCAGTACAATTACTATCAGCATTCCACCGTAAATTACTACCGTATGCGTCATATGTTCAGCCATATCCGATGCAGAGTTAAAACCAAGCACCATGCAAACTGCAAACGCAATTATTTTTTCGAAGAGCGGGAGGGGTGCCGCCGCAATTACTAAAAACCCGACACCCATTAGAAGCTCCATTGCCATATGGTTGCCGTCTATCTTTTCTTTGCAGTATCGGCATCTTCCGCGCAGGAGTACAAAGCTCAAAAGCGGAATCAAATCATACCAGCTTAGTTTATGGTTGCAATTATCACAACGGGAACGTCCGCTTACCCATGATTCATTTCTACTGAGTCGGTATGCAATGACATAGAAAAAGCTGCCAAGACTAACTCCCAGCAGCGTCATAAAAAATATAAACATCTCAATTTATCCTTTCTCTAAAATGTTACGGAGGTTACTCCGCTGTTGCTTGGCGGTGCAATGACTTTCACGGTCACATATATGGTTTTATCTCCTGAATAAAATGTTTTGTTGTATGTCCCCACAGTCAGACTTTCGGGATTATAACAATACCAATAAAAATACTGACCATTTGTATAAAGTCTTATATAACTGCTGCCCAAGCTGTAATCATATGTGCTGTAATAAGTAAGTGGCGTTCCTGTGTTTTGTGAACCACTGATGTAACCGGATTTCTTAAGAATCACAATATCATTTAAGCGAATTGTGTTGACCTGCTGCCTTAAACTGCTGTCAAGCTTTCCGGAATCTATGACATTATTTTTAATGTTATATCCAATCGGCAAATCATCCTGTGCAAAATCAATTCTGTTTTGAACGATTTCTGTATCCGCATCATTAGGTGGTGTTATATTCTTTTCACCGATTTTACCATTTGGAACAATTTCACCGTTGTCATTTTCATCAACAACCGCAACGCGGTAGTATTCCTTTGCCCATGGTTTATTGATATTACTTAATGTGACAACGAATTTACTGTTATTAATTGCAAATGCCATTAAATCGAAAACGTCAAATATAGATGAGCTTGCTGTTGAGTATCCTGTGGGGCCTGTTGAACGAAGTCTGCCGTCGGGATAATAAATATTATACCAAAGCTGATATAAGCCTCCGCCCATACCGCCCCAATCTCCACGCACATACCGTCCATCAGGGAATACATTTGTCATTTTGCGTCCCCACCATTCATAGGTTTTCGCATATCTTATATCAACCAAATCTGATGATACAGTAAATTGGCTATAGTATGTATAACCGCCATTCATTCCTGTTGCAAGTGTTCCGTTTGCTTTTAATTCAACATCACTTTCCATTACAGTATTACCGGAATTATCAAAGTATAGGCAATTAACCTTTTGCCAATAAATGCGATTTGTACTTGTTGATTCCGGATCAGTATGATAAATGTATGATGAACCATCCTTTGTTCTTGTAACTGCAAGCTTATTATTATATGTGATGTAGTTGAAGCTTGTGTAAATGCTGCTGTCAAGTGAAATCTGACAAACCATACCGTTCTTTAATACAACCACATTATTAATGAGTACGGCAGGGGGTGAAAATCCACGGCTTGTATATGCAGCTTCATCTAAATTGTTTATTGACCTAGGCGTAAGTGTAACGGCGTATGTGTTTTTAGTCGGTATGGTTTTTGTATATACTAAACCCATATTTGAGCCCGTCTTCCTGTAAACCTCATACTTTTGATAATAGTAATTTCTTGAGTCTGTGCTGTTGTATGTTAATATTTGTGAGCATTTAAGAAATAAATTTTCTGTTCCTGCTACCTTATAAAACTTTTCTTCACTTGCATTCCCGGTAAAGCCCTCATTATATATTGAATATCCATTATCAACAGTAACAATTGCCTTTTCAACCTTTGTGCTGTTCTGCATAACAATACTGTTGTCCTTAAAGAGCATTTCTGATAAAAGAGTTGCATAAGTTGAGCCATCAGACATATAGTAGGAATATGTACTTGAGCCTGAACGGTATCTCTCAAAACTCAAATATAGCTTTTTGTCCTTTATCGTCATTGTTCCGGCTGTACTGTAATCATCATCGGCACAGTATTTATATAACTTACCGTCCTTTGTTACTATAAAATATTCCTTATACTCTGTATAATTGGTATTACCGTATTTTCCGTTTGGGCTAATAAGGTAACATGGCATCGAACTTCCGTTTTTCGTATAAAAACTTTCATCAATTTCAAATGAAATATCTCTGAAGCTTTGTTCTCGTTCCCAATAATATTCATTGTTAGTTGATGCGCTTCCGAGGATAATAAAGCCGTCATCTGTTGCAAGTAAGGTATAGTAGTAATAGTATGAGGTATCCTTATTACCGTTATATCCACCGTCACGCATCTGTCCTTCACAAATACCGAGGTAATAATTTTCTCCGAGTTGCGGTAGCTTATACAGATAAAACAGGTTAAGATCCATGGCTTTTTGTATTCGGATTTCCTCATCTGTCATAGATGTTTTGGTAGGTGCTTGAGTCCAAAGTTCGTATGATGTTTTTGGGGCGGTTTCCTCAGCAAAAACACTTCCGATACTGCTTAAAATAAGTACACATACCAGGAAAAGTGGAGTAAGTTTCTTAATCATTTATTTTCCTCCGTTCTTATTTTCTTTTTGCAATAATTCATGTGCCTTTTCGGACTTTATAAGTTCCTTTATTTCCTCATCGCTCTGCATGGGTGAATCTATGCCGATACGCTTTAAATAGCAGTACACTCCCGCAAATTCAACCGGAGCCTTTGTGTATTCGCCGTCCTTTAATTCATCAAAGGCCGTTTCCAACATATCATTGCCGACCACGTTATAATACTTTTGACCGGAACTGTCAACTTCCATAAGCGGAAGAACACCTAAGTTTAATGTTTCAGGCTTTTCTTTGCTTCCGTTTTCATCAATGAAGTTTTGACATTCATCAGCCGTGTTAAAAAGAATCAGAACAGCCTTTTTTGTATCCATTGTGTTTCCGATCATGTCACGGTAGTCGGATATTTCTTTGTCCGTAACCGTAATGTTTTCTGTAAGCTTATCAATCTTTTCTTCCTGTGCAGCATCCATTTTAAGCTGTTCCATCAATTCCTTGTCGTTTTTGATTTTTTCAATTGAAACACCGTTTTTTGCTGCCTCTGCTGCAATTTTCTCATCAAGCCGTGTAGCAGCCGACTTGCCACCGTCCGAACATATGGCAACCGCTATGATTACCGCAAGAATAAGAATACCGCCCGCAACAACAGCAAGCCTTGCTTTTTTCTCTGTGATCTTAAATTTCGCCATTTCCTGCACCTCTCACTTTCATATTATATTTTAAATTTTTACCAAGCTTATTTCCGTAAATGTCACACAAGTTTTCTTTTATAAAAACAAAGTTGTCGCTAATGCTCCAAGCGGAAGAGGGGGCTATTATTATTTTGTTGCCGACAACCTCAATACTGATTTCATTCCTGCTTTCATTTCCTGCAGCATCTGTTCCTGCAAAGATATTTGCTTTGGCAGAAGCTATATTTACATCGGCGTCAAACTTTAAGACAATAGCTCGGTTTTGCTTTAGATTATAGGCTGTGCCAACCTGTGCAAAGTGATTTTCGCTGTACTCAGACTGAAACTCATAAACGGCTGACTGCTTAAAATCAGAAGTATAAGCCTTAACGGTAACAGTACCTTTATCGTTAATTGCGACATTGCCCATGCTGTCAATCGACCCGCAGCCGCCGTAAACATACCAACGCAGATTTCGCTCGGTTGTATCCTCCGGCGAAAATGTCGGTGTAAACTTGATTTTTTGCCCGGTTTCAAATATGGCATTTTCCTGCGGAGCAATAGTGATGCTGTCGGGGTAACGAACATATGGAATGATTTTTACGGTTATCGTGTCCTGACGTCCGTTGTCACGGCTGATTGCGTAAATCTTTACAGTACCTTCGCCAATTCCTGTCACAATGCCGTTTTCATCAACATCCGCAACATCATCATCTTCTGTTTTCCAGCGAATTCGTTTGTCTGTTGCACCTTCGGGATAAATCTGTACCGAAAATTGTTTCGTCTGTGTTCTCATGATTTCAACCGTTTTTTTGACCTCATCCTCACCGTCATAAATATCCACACGGCGGACGGCGATATCATTTTCGCCGGAGTAGTCGCTGTCATCATAGTCATCGGAAACTTTAACATAAACATATTTGGTTACATTCCCATCCGCTGATTCAAGCTTGATTTTCGTACTGCCATTTCGTTTGCCATAGACAATACCACTATCTGTCACCGTAGCAACAGAGGTGTTCATGCTTGTGAATTTAACCTCTTTATTTGTTGCTTTTTCCGGCACAACATCATAATAAATTTTTCTTTCTGAATACCGTTCCAAGTAAAGTTCATCATCAGACAGTTCAATGTCCGTTACAGGAATGTCTTTTGTCTTGACAACCTTAACCCTCACAGTATCGGAAAGATCTGTGTCTTTGATTTTTACGGTTATATCCGCTATACCCTCGGCATTGGCAATTACTGTTCCAATGGCGGCTTTCGCTACCGTATCATCACTTGAGATATACTCAAGCTCATAATCACTCGCTCTTGACGGCAGTACCGAAACCTTTATTTTCTGTGTTTCTCCGATAATCATTGTATCGGAAAGCGATATTGTAAGGCTTTCCGCAGGAATTGTTTCCTCTGCACTTACTGTCATTCCGCAAGCCAGCGTACACATCACAAGTATTGCTGTAAGCTTTGAGATTTTAACCAACCGTATCAGCTCCTTCCCACATACTGTCTATCTGACCGTCCTTTAATATAAAGATTTTGAAGCTTTTGTCGCCGTCCATAAAGGAGGACAGCTTTCTTACTTTTTCGAGCAGCTTTAACCTTGTTTCATAAGGTACTACTTCCTTTGTTAAAGCCTCCAAGCTGCATATATACTGCCAATATGCGTCATCCGGATTTTGATAGGTCTTGCCGTACCTGACATACCCGCCGACAAGCGTTATATCTCTGTAAACCTTATAATACGCTATCGGCTCAAATTCTGCCGAGTATCCGCAAAGCCCACCAAACACCTTAAAGGTATTTAACTGCTTTTTGTATTCTGTATTCCATACCTTGTCAAGAGATATTTCCGCACTTCCTGCATCAATCTCCGAAACCGTAAGCGGTGCGGAAAGTTTAAAATAAAAGCTGTCAATGCAGGATATGTCTGCGGTCTGCAGCTCGGTAACAACGAACCTGTCGCTGTATGATGTGGCAAGGCTTTTTAAGTATTCTCTGTCACCCCCGACATCTCTGCCGAGGCTTTCCACAAAGCTGTTGTCGGGTGTTGCATCCGTCAATTCAAATGCGGATACATTTGCCGACAACAGACAAAAACATATAACTAAAATAAAACACTTTTTCATTGCACTCCTCCTTTAATTCAAGAAGTCAAAAGCGGATTTGTCTATGCCTTTTTGCTTTTCACGCCGTATACCTATATAGTAAGTGTTCGCTTGCCTGCCTTCTTCAACCGTTACTGTGTTGCCATCCTTTAATATACTGTTATCCGGCGCATCTACGCTGTCATCTGCATATATGCGTTTGACGGCAGTTGAAATGTTGCCTGCCGCATCAGTATATAAAGCTGTTACAACACAATCCTTTTTAATCCCTGTTAGCACATCTCTGTATGGCAGATACTCTCCGGTCGCTACAGCTCCCTCAAACACAAGCTTATATTCTTTCTTGTACATTGTACGGATATATGCAGCGTTAAGGCTTCCCGATATGGTTTCATCGGGATAGGTTATCGTAACATTCTTACCATCTGTGGCGTCCGCAACATTTATTTGCGGAAGCGGAGGAGCGGAGCGTTTGATTACCACCTCACAACCCAATACATTATGATGTGAAGTGAGTATGTCTGTATCGTTTTTCACCTCTGACACAGTCAGAAGCATTTGATACACACCATTGGGAAGCGGCGATTT
Organism: Firmicutes bacterium ADurb.Bin193; assembly: GCA_002070105.1. Lineage (GTDB taxonomy): Bacteria > Bacillota > Clostridia > Monoglobales > Firm-18 > MWCQ01. Next base: position 55,195 of record MWCQ01000013.1, read on the forward strand.
ATCAGTCTTTGTGTACGGAACATTAAACACAACTGCTCTTTGTGCTACACCGGAGGGGGCTGTGTCAACCGATACATCCGCAAACACGCTACTGTCATCACGGCTTACAATATGCACATCTGTTCTTATCGTGTCCTGAACATCCGCATCACTTATCCTGTACTGATACTTTGTGTTGTAGGCTGTGTTTTTGATTACATACACATTGTTTGTTCCGTCCGTTGCCTGATTGTAAATGGTATAAAGATAGTCGCTTGTAGGAGTAACCTTTCCGACAATCTCGCTCTTTTCGTTGATTTTGATTTTCTTTGTTACAACAGTTTCGTTTCCTGCATAATCAATTGCTTTAGCGTGGAAATAGTAGACTCCGCCGGTATTAAACACCACACCGCTTGATGGATAGGAAAGCCAGGTATCAGGAAGTGCTTCGCTTTCCGTTACCGCATACTCTCTTGATTTCACACCTGAAATATCACCGACACCGGCACGGCTCTCGTAGTCGTTTGCCGCAAATGTCACGGTCATCGGTGCATTATACCAAGTATTTTCATCAGCGTTTACCGTAACTGTCGGCGGCGTTTTATCAAGCCACACATATCTGCTTACAAATCTTGAATTTCCGGATGCTGATGTATTAACGCTGTTAGTTCCCTTATTCAGAGTAACAGCATTGTCATAGACATAAAAGTAATAATACAGCTTTCCTGTTTTAGTCACCGTCACCGGATATGAAAATGTGTAGGTTATCGGGCTGTCCAAATAAGTGCTTCCCTGAAAGATGTAATCCATATAGTAATTACAGCGCCGTACTCCTGCATACTTATCCGAGACTGTGAACATTATGTTTTTGCTTTTATTCAGCCATGTGGAATAATCCGTTGCAAGTACATTGTCCCTTGATGTAAGGAATGTTACTGTCGGTGCTGTGTTATCGAGCGTCTGCGAAAGCGTGTGAACATACTTGTTATATGCCTTGTCAAATATGATAAGCTCTATTTCATACACACCGTCCGCCATTCCTGTGCGTTCTACCGTATATTCGCCGTTTTCACTGTTCGGCAGACGGATATTCATATATAGCTCCTGACCGTCCCTGCGGATGCTGTAATAAACATTGCCGCTTGTAAGGGGATAGTTTTGATCGTCCATTACGGTGAATTTACTGTATAAGTTTCTGCCCTTTATAACCCTGCCCAAATCGTTAAACTCTGAATATACATAAGGTGTTTCATTATCAATTTTAAGCGTCAGTCCTTCGCTTTGGGCATATGCGTTCCAGCCATCTGTGACAGTCAGCACAAGCTTTGCATATTCACATTTCGCCGTGTATTTGATTTTATTGTCACTTGCAAGCTGTCCCTCTGCGATTGTTTCTGATGTAACCGCGTCTGTCAGTCGGTAATTCACTGTCAGAATATCCTCGCTGTCGTAATCGCTTGCCGCATAATCGATTGTAATTCCGTCAGCAAGTGCGGTTTTATGAAGATATACACCTTCAAGCTGACTTATGTCATATCTTAGTGTCACGGGTCCTGATATATCCTCGGCTGTATAGGAAATGCCGTAAACCTCAATTTCGGGCATTGTATTTTTATAAAACACAAACCCAGAATCAGTTGCATTTGTCGGTTCAAGTTCTCCGACCATTCGCCAGCCGTCCTTAATGTTTTCTCCGGCGACAGCAGTTTTTGACATATCGTCAAGCGATTTCACAAAATACCTATACGCAATCTTGTATTTGGATTTTTCGGCAAACTTTGATGTGTCACCGAAATCCATGCTTATGTTCAGACTTTCAGGATTTTCTATAAGTCTGCTTTCTCCAAAAATGGAATAGCTTTCGTCAGCTTCACCCTTTTCAAATATTGCAACCTCAATTGCGGAGATAAGGAATTTTTTATCTGTCAGTTCCGGCAGTGTAAAGGAGATGCCTTTTCCTGTGCCGATATCCTTCGCCGCCTTTACCTCGCGGTTCATGCGGATTTTCATTGTATCCGCTGCATGAACGGTAAGTCCGAAGCAGAGTATCAAAACAAGAGTTGCTGTCAGAATAAATATTTTCTTCAAATTTTCCACCTTCCTTCCGTATTTATTTTGGTTCAAGTACGGCGATAACATCATCGCCAAAGTTCTCATCTTTATATGTACTTCTGCTGCTTTTTCCGTCCCTGCCGTTTGATGAAATAACCACAAGACCAGGTGAATTTGCCGCATCATCACCATTATAGGTATAAACAGAAACCTGATATTTGTTGCCCCAGGGGTCTGTTTTTACCTTTGTACTCAAATTTACGCTTCGCTTGTCATCGGCAAGCTTGTCAATTTTTAATTCCGATGAAAGGTATTGCTTATTTAATAGCTCCACCGTTTCTGTCATAACTGTTTCATAGTTTATATCATCGGGGGCGGTGATGTTTCCGTAATCAATCATATAACTCGAAATCGAGCTTGAAATATCTCTCAAATCTCCCTCAGCAACATCCGTCTGATGATTGAGCCACACACGGTTGTATGTCACGGCAGCACTCACCATTATAATTCCGATTACGGCAATTGCGCCCATGATCTCAATTATTGTAAAGCCTTTTTGCTTCATTTTTATTAATCACCGCCCTTCGTCCGATAATTCTGATAGTTGTTAAATGTTACCTTTGCCTTTGATATATCTGCAAATGCTTTTACGCTTGCCGGCTCTGAAACCTCCGCCTCCGTAAAAGCACCGCGCACAATATAGATGTCCGAAATCTGTGCATTGCAAAGCACCTCTCCGTTTTTATACTGCACCTTTACTGTCAGATATATAGGATTGATTCTACTTCTGCATTCTCTGCCGCTAATTTCCTGTTCTACAAGAAAGCCCGGCTCGCTGCACATTTGCGACAGCTTGAAGTTTCCCTTTTGCATAAAGGTTTTCATTGCAATTTCAATACCGTTTTTATGCGAAAAATCCAAAAAACCGATGCTTGACATATAACTGTTTGCTTCATCCGAAATTGTTTTTAGAAAAATATCATCCGCATTTACGCTGTCTGCGATATCATCAAGCAAATACGGGCTGTAGCTGTCTAAAATACTGTAGCTGCCATCCTCATTTTTCGTGTAGGACACGATATATTCCTGATTTCCGAGGCAGCTTAAAAACAAACCGACAGCCATATCCGCACCGGATTCCGCAATGTATCGGTCCTGCGTTCTCTGATATGCAGTTTTCGCCTCGTACTTACTGCCTGCGGCAAGCAGTGTGACGGAGGCTCCCGCAAAAAGCACTACCAAACTGCAAAGCAGTACAATGCTTATATTTCCTTTTTGTTTCATGGCGTTAGAACCTCCGTATAAACACTTTCACTTCTCGGCGTGATACAAAGCTCAATTACCTTTGGTATCTGACCGTATTCCGATGCATTTTTATATACCGCAAGCGTAATTTTAACGCTCTTTCCCGAAAACTCGAATTTGCTTTGGGTGAAATCTGCATCAAGCATTTTCTTTGATTTAAAGTACAGCGCACCTGTCGGCGTTCCGTCAGACAAAGAATACACCAGACTGTAATCGCTGCTTCCTCGCTGTTTTATATAAAGAGTCTTTTTGTCAGCGGATATTTTTATACCCTCCGCAGATTGTATTTCCCTTGTGATGTAATAAATATTATCTGTAAGTCTGCTTCGGTTTGACCGCTCGGTCTGACCGTTATACAGCGTCTTGCTCATAAAGGACATGACCGTCACGCCAAGAAAAAGAACAAAGCACATGATTGTGCTTGCAATCAGAATTTCAACTGTTGTAAAGCCTTTTTTCTTCACTGTGGTCACTCCTTTATTCTGATTATTGTCATAAGCTTTGAGTTCGGTACAGCTCCCTTTGTTTCTATGCGATACAGACCGTAGTTCGGCTTCAGCTTGGCTGCAAACTCATAATTTTCAGGCGCTGTTATTTCTTTTTTTATTTTACCGTCCGCCTTTAATGTGAGCTTTACTTCACCGATACCAACTGCGATAATACAAATATCATGTGATTGTGAAAAATCGTAAAGCTGACGCACTGTGTGTACGTCAGCCTTAACCGATTCTATTGTATTTATATTTTGAGCTATCGCAGTGATTTCCTTATCTCTTGCATAGGTTTGCTTGTAATAACCGTTTACAATAAGCAGGGAGGTCATCGAAATTGCCGAAACCAAAAGTATGGATATAAGTCCTTCAACAAGTGTAAAACCCCTGCGTTTACGTTTTATCATTTCTTATACTTCAAAGCAGCTACACCGCCTGTGATGGAAACGGATGCGGCTGTGTTCGATGTGATACCGCCGATTGAAGCAGAGGTAATATTTGAGCTGAATCCCGATGTAGCGGAACTGATCTTGCCATCGTCAAATACTGTTGCCATTACAAAATCGCCTGTACCGTCAAGCTTTGAGTCCTTGCCGCCTGACAGGAACATAATAGCACCGCTGTTGGGATTTACGCCTGTACCGGTCGGCGTTACAATTTGCAGCGTATAATTCTGATTCCAGGGGTCATTTTGAGCGCATTTGCCTGTTGTATCGAACTGCAGCGCCGCATCAAGATACTGGTTAATACCGCCGTTTGCCACACATAATGTGGCAAGAGTATTATGCTTCGACACGCCTGCATTTTCGCGCATTAACTGCTCTGCGGCAAGCTCGAAGGAACGGAAGTCTGATTTTACGCCTGTTTCACGAGCCGAGTTTGATGCAAAATCAATTCTCGGTACAAATACCATGAATAACAAGCCGATTACAACGATTACGACCAAGATTTCCACCAAGGTAAAGCCGGGCTTTTTCTGTGCAATTTTCTTACTGTTTGCTTTGTGCATTAAATTTCTCATATTATATTATCCTCCTTCAGATTAAAGCGTAGGCAGAGTTGTGCTATTTGCTTCGATATCCGAGCTAAAGCCGTCTGTCCATGTATTGATTACACCGTTTACATATGTTACCGTAATAATAAAGTCATCGGTTGTGGTTGCGTTTGCAACAGCAGTTACATTTGCCGTACCGTTTTTACCTGTGCATACAAAGGTCATTGTACTGTTATTCGAGCCTTTTTTGGAATTGGTATAAAGCTTGTATGGCTGATTCCACGGGTCTTTTTGTGCGCAAGTGCCGCTTGTAAACTGCAGTGCCGGGTCAAGATATTTATTAAGCTTTGCTTCAATATCCGCCTGACCGCCGTCACCAGCTGTAGCATTTGATACGAATGCCATTCCTGCGTTCTCACGAAGCACTTGTTCCGCTGCCAAGCTGAATGAACGGAAGTCTGATTTTACGCCTGTTTCACGAGCCGAGTTTGATACGAAATCAATTCTCGGTACAAATACCATGAACAGCAAGCCGATTACAACGATTACAACCAAGATTTCTACCAATGTGAAGCCGGGTTTCTTATGTACCATTTTTCTGTTTGTTCTGCGAACTAAATTTCTCATTGAATAATACCTCCAAATTTTTTATTATATATTTTTTGCTGTCCGGTCACTGCTTTTGCCGTAAAAAAATCACCGCCCTTCCGCTATGGAATTAAGCCGTGATATCAGACAGTTTTTTTATTATAGTTTGCAGCAATGAATTCCTCAAGCTGCTCTTTCTTTGCTTCTCTTGTTCCCATAAGTCCGTATTCATCCAAGAATTGAAGCGTCATATCATTCTCCGCAATCCATCTCAGATATTTATCTACTACTGTTCCGAACATTGGTGTGAAACAACTGCATTCATTTTTGTTTAAACAAGCTATGTGCGGACAAAATGCACTTTTGGGATCAAGTATATAACTGTTTTTACCCGTTTGGCATTTTGGGCAAAGCTGCTTATTTTCTTTATTGTCCATTTGGAAAACTCCTTTTTACATATTTCTACATCATAGTGTCCACCAGTGACAGGATCGGCAAATACATAGCCATGACCACTGTGCCGGCGAGCAAGCCTACTAATATTATCATGATAGGTTCAATTAAACCGGTTATTTTCTTAATGCTTGCGTCAACTTCTTTTTCATATTGAGCAGCAATTTTATTTAAAATTCCTGTTATTCGTCCGGCGTTCACTCCAACCTCAATCAGTTGAATCATAAGCGGAGGGAAGCTTCGTGTTTTAGCAAGTGCTGACGACAGACTTTCACCTGACATCTCCACAAGCTTTGACGCGCTCTCCGTAGCCGCTTTCAGCTTACCGTTTTTGATAGCCGACTGCGTCACCGCAAGTGAGGGGACAAGTGCAATTCCCGAATCCTGAATTGCCGAAAGATTTCTGCAAAATCGGCTCATCTCAATTTTCATCAGCATACTGCCGATAATCGGAAGCTTCAGTTTGAAGGTATCCACGGTCAGCTTGAAATGCTTTTGCTTCATCATTTTTTTGTACATTACAACTGCCGCAATAACTCCGATTATCATGTACGGGGTAGATGCTTTCATAAATCCCGAAACGCCTATTACAATCTGTGTAATCGCCGGAAGCTCGCCGCCAAGAGACATTAGGGTTGCCGAAAGTGCGGGAACAACCATTGTCATGAGTACCCACAACACAATCACCATGACCGATAAAATCAGGCAGGGATATATCATTGCATTTTTTATTTTACCTGAAAACTCGAGGTCACGTTCATATTGCTTTACAAGCCTTTCAAGTGCTTCGGGAACATTACCGCTTTGCTCTCCGGCTTCAAGTTGCTTTATCGTTGAAACATCGAAAAAGCCTGTAGTATTTAATGCCTCATGCAGAGGCATACCTGTTCTTGTCTTTTCCGCAACAAGCCTTGCGATGTATTTCAATTTTTTATCGACACCGCTGTCACGAAGAATGAGGAGAGCATTGTTCTGCGGAAGATTTGTTCCGAGCATAAAGGAAAGCTGATCGAAAAAATCCTTGATATTTTTCTTTTTTATTCGGTGACTCATGCCGTACATTGTGCGCCGAATATTAAATACATCCTGCATCGGTGCAATTGTTATAACCGTAAAGCCTCTTGCAATAAGATTTTCCGCTGCTGTTTCCATATCGTCTGATGTTGTAACGCCTTTTTTTACTTTGCCGCCAAAGCGTGCCGTATAATCATAATACTCCATCAAAGCACCTCGCCGTCATATAAAAAGCTGTTTGAGAGGTCATTTGGGTCTGAATACATTATGAACTGCACCGTTATATTAAGCCGCATCACATCGCTTGAGGATAGTCCTTCCGAATACGAACTGTTATTTGTCAGCAGGGTTATTTTGTATTTTCCGTTTGATTTAGCTGACAGCTCAAGTAGCTTATTAAGCCTGTCTGTAATGTTTTCATCTTTTGGCTCCGGACTTGGTTCGGGAGTTTGCGGTTGCTGCGGCTGTGGTTCGGGTTGAGGCGTCGGAGTGGGTGTCTGTGGTATCTCCGGCACAGGAACCGCTTCTTGCGGCATTTGATTTGGTGTGGTATAAAACTCATCGGGGAATACAAAATCATCCTCCGGTTTTGTTTCATCTGCAGGAGCTTCCTCTTTTTCAGGTGTCTCATCCTTATACCATTCAAGCTTTGATATGCCGTCAAAAAACCTCGTCAGATATGAGAAATTATCATTCTGACGAAGCGACATTCCGCCAACGGAATAGCGTATTCCGATATTGTCAATCGCCTCACACACCTTGTTTATACCCGAAAGCGTTCCCCGAAGCTCAAAATCGAACTGCATTTTCCATACGCCGTTTCCCTCGTCAGTTGCTCCGAGATTGTTAAACTTAATAAGCTCTGTATTGTTTTCTCCGCATTTCTGACCGAGATATACCAAAAAATCCTCTTTGTTCAGGCTCTTGCCGCCCTGCGTTTCTCTGTAGCTGTCGATGTTCTGAACAAGCTTTGAGTTTTCGCTTTCCAGCTCCTTTATTTTCTTTTCAAGAGGTGTCTGATCGCCGATTTTACCCTTTAAATCCTGCTCCTGCACTCTAAGCTCTGCAATTTTAGCATTAGTCGGTGTCCATAAAAAATTGTAGCCTAAATATGTGACTATACCGAGCATAAGAACAAGCAGGATGCACTTGTCACGAATACTAAGCTTATTCAATTTGCCACCTCCGTCATGCTACCTGCCTTTTTATCCATGACAGGCTGCACAGATTTTTCACGTACAGCACCGTATGGTGTTATTACGACATCGTCCTCGGAAATACGGTCAAACCCGAATCTTTCAAAATCAAAGTATTTATCAAGCTCTGATTCTGTCGCCGCATTGTTTTTCTGGTTTATAATGTATTTTCCGTAATCTGCAGCACAGATGATATCGGTACACAAATCATACTCGGAGAGCTTTTCAATATATCCGAGCGCTTCGTCCATATCCTGACAAGCGGTGTAATTCATTACAGCCTTAAACTTATGAAGCTGTCCTTTTTCCTCAAGCTTTTTAACTGCATGGGCAAGAGTATTCATGTCCTCAATCTGTCCGGCTGTACATATTGCACCATGTAAATTCGGAATAAGGCTCTGTACCTCCCACAGTTCACATTCATTAAAGGATTCCACTCCGAGCAGTGACTTTTGCGCCTGCAAGTATTCTTCATCCGCCGGAAGACATATAACAGTTTTCTTATCCGCATTTTCTATGCGAAGTTTAAAAATATAGTCCTCACTGCCAAGATTATCAAGCGGTGTCACTCCGTCATACAGCTCCTTGAACTCATCAGACGCATTCATGAAGTATCCGTTTTCCGTAAAAATCCCATGCTCCGTTTCACGCCTGTCCCGACCGATTTTCTCCATGTCAAGATATTCAAGAACCTTTTCGGGTAGCTCCTTTAATTCAGCTATGAATCCGTTATCTGCATAAAACTCACCAAGCTGTTCATCGTTTTGTACATCGGGAATCACAAGGCAGCTTTTGAGGTTATATGTTATATTGATTAAGTCCTTTATGCTTAAATTCTCAATGCCTCGCTGCACGGTATATCCGCAAAACGCAAGCTGCTCCAATTCAGTGAGTGCAGAAAGTCTTGAGGCCAGGTAATTCATTTCACGAACGGTTGCACCTTGGATAAATCCTTCCGTGTAATCCGTGCCGTACAGTCCGCAATTTATTATTTTGCAGCACTTTGTATTATCCTCGCTGATTCTTGCTATCGCAAAGGCATCTGAAATCTCGCTGTCTGTCGCCGGGAGGCGTATTTTAGCACCGTTGTATGCATGATTCTCATCCCAAAGAGTCGGATTTGCCACCGTTAAATTAATACAAAACGGTTTAACATCTTCCGATTTCGGGGCAAACAGCAAAAAGCTGTCTTTCTCGGCATCGTATGTATTAAAATACTCGCCATCCACAAAAATCTCCGTCAGATTCTCTTTCTTTTTCATAATCGTAATATCAGCACCAACGGGGATGCCCATTTGTGCCAATGCATTTCTCATTTTTTCTTCACTGCCAAGCCTGTTCATTTTCTACATTCCTCCCATCTGCATGCTGCCCTGCTCAAATTCTTCAAGCATTTTGTCAAGGTTATCGTCTGTGTATACAACATCCATTATTTTTGTCAGCGGTCTTATATACCTTGAACCGACAAACTCACCGCCATCCTTCATTTCCAAATCAATGCCGAGAGCGTTATAGTCAATATGCTCCGCCACAAGCTCATCAAGCTCAGGGAGAATGCTTTCGACATACCTCACTCCGAAAGTATAATTGTCCTCGCAATCTTCTAAAATCTCATAATGATTCAGATTGAATGTAAGGTTTATTATATCGTTTACGGATTTGGTTTCACTGCGTGACAGAAGTATGTTTAGCTTATCGCTCATGTTCTCGGTAATATCACTCAGTCTATATGCAAGCAGATTCAGTTCTTCAAGATTTTCCACACGCTTCGGAATATGATTTTTCAGCTTCTTGCAATGTATGAAATCAAGCTTTTCAATAACTGCATCATCACTCATGCCTCTCAAATCGCTTGTATCACAGGGCAGGGACAAATGTTGTTTTTCACCGTTTGTATCTGAAACTGAAACCTCTATTGTACCCGAATTTATTCTTTCTTCGTTTGCAGTATAATTCTGATACTTGGCGCAAAGCTTCGGGAATGTGTTTGCTTCGTTTTCGGGATAGAACTCAATTCGGCTGTGGTATTCTATCTCCGAAAGCAGCTTTTTTTCATCCTCGGTTGTAAGCATATTTTTCGTATCATAAATATCGCCGCCTGTCTTTTCTTCATATACATCTGATGCAATGTATCCAAGTTCCTCAAATGATGGGTATTTCTCAGACAGCAAAACATCGGCAAGCGAGTCGGGATTTTTAAGTGCCGCCATATATACATCCTTACCGCGTGAAATAACCCAGCGCTTAAAATCAATAAATCCGTCATCGCTGCACCCATTTTCCATAACAGCGGCTGCATTCCACAACATCTTTTTATCGGCAGCATTTTCATATAATTTAAGTGTATTGTGAAAATACCTGATGTTTTCTGCAGAGCATTCAGAGAGACTTTCATGTATCAGCTTTGCCATCGGCTCACATATTTCGTGGCTTTCATCTCTTGCCTTGTGAATTATCTCCCAAAATTCATTTTCAGTCATTATAAAACTCCTTTTCTACTTTAGTGTTAATATTGCCTCAAATATATTTGCTTTCTCCGTGCCGTTTACGCTGTGTTCCTCAATCGCCTTGATTTCGGTTTCTGCAACATACGGAAGCCTTGAAAGTGCGCTGATAAACGAGGCAATGTCCGACATATTTGTGCTGTAGCCCCTTACCGAAAGCTTGTTTCCTGACAAATCCTTTTCATATACCACATTTGATGATGCCGCATCCTTGCCCGGTTCTTCAGCCTTTTTTTCTCCCTGTGGTTTATCGGATTCCGCAGCAGTATCGTCCGCCTGTTTTTCTGCCTGCTTTTCTGTCTGCTCTGCGGAATCTTCTGTTTTTTCGGATTCCTTATCATCTCCCTTTGGCTCTGCTGCAATCAGCCTGTCAACCGAATCTATGGAAATAATTTTAAGTCCCTGCGGTTTTTGATTTTCAAGTGTCTGAATGAAATATGCAAACGGAAAATTATCCTTTTCGTACTCGGATATAACCTCTTTGTTTTTTGAAATCTGCTTTTCAAGCCCGACAATTGTTGACTGCTTGGTCTGATACTCAATATTTTCCTCAGTCAGCTTTTTAATGCTTAATTTCGCCATTCCGCAGCTTAAATAAGTTATTCCCATCACTAAAACAAGTATTATCACAGCCGCACCGCAGCCTATCATAAGATACCTGTTTATGTATCTGTCCTTGTAGCTTTGAGGCAGCAGATTAAGCTTTTTTGAAAACTCCATTGTAAAATCCTCCCTAATGCAATGTACTCACGGCGATGCCTACCGCACCTCCGAAGCCTACGGAAAGTTCACCTGCCTCATCCTGTGCAGAAATGGTAAAGGTGCTTCCGCTTGTTCTCTCATTGGTTGCAAAGTTGTATTGTTCGACTTCAATGCCGTTTTCGGAAAATCTCTTGAATAAGCCGTCAATAATTTCACTTGCGCATATGATTTTTGTAATGGAGAAGCCGTCCTCATCGCACATCTGAATAATGCGAATCAGCTCGTTTTGCAAATCGCCGGACAGCTTATCTATCACTGCAAAGAAAGCCTCTTTATCATGAAGTCCTGCAAGGAAGTTTTCCTCTCTTAGACCCATCTGCGTCAGCATGGTGACTATTTCGGGAATACCGATACTCGGAAAGCTGTTAAACAGACTGTCCGCAAAGGTATTAAAGCCGATATCTATTTCTCTTGCATATACCGCCACACCCTCGCATTCCACAACAACACGGGTCTGTAACATTCCGAAATCTATCAGCATCTTGTTTTGATGCTCATAGTCATTTACATACAGGTCGGAAAGGTCAACAAGGTTATAGGTCGGGAATGTAACGCTTGTTACCTTAAGCTTTCTTTTCTCAAATTCCGAAAGTATCGGCATAAGGTGTGCCTTAGAAACTGCGGCAAGCATACAATACTGAACCGTTTCGCCGCCAATTTCACGCTGTCCCAAGTACGCCCAATCAATATAATGTGTTAAGCTTGTTGCCTTGCCGATTGTCGGATATTCCTTTTTTATATGCTTTTCCAAGTCCTTCGGCTTAACATTTTTGATTGCTACAATCTTCTGTGAAACCATATATGACGGGATTGACAGCGATATCTCGGAGCTTCGATTCATCTTTTTTCTGCCTAAAGCATTATCAATTTTCTTGACAAGCTCTTTTATGTCGGACAGCTCTCCCTCGAAAAAGCACGCCGCACTGTCAATTTTAGCACTGCTGTGTATGCTGATTTTTCCTTTCTCATAATGCACGGACAGAATCTTTACAAATTTCTGCCCGATGTCAATTACGATTTTGCTTTTTTTAATTATATTCTTTTTAACCAAATAATCCACGGTTTCGCCTCCTGTTATAAATTATCAAAATGTATGATTCTGTGTATCTCATCAAGCGTAGTAAAGCCTGACAGAGCCTTTGATATGCCGTCCTGCGTCAGCGTTCTCATGCCGCCCCTTATTGCAATGTTCTCAATTTCTTGTGTTGTTGCATTTTCTGCTAAAGCCTTTCGTATATCATCATCCACCACAAGAAGCTCCTGCACTGCAATTCTGCCTTTGTAGCCTGTGCCGTTACACTCATCACAGCCTTTTCCACGGTACAGCTTTACCTTTTTACCTTGCCCGAACAGCTTCGCATACGGTGAATCGGGCTGCATTTCATATTCATATTTGCATTCGGGGCAGATACGCCTTACAAGCCTTTGGTTTACAACGGCATTAAGCGTTGTACTGACCAAAAACGGCTCAATACCCATCTCAATCAGCCGCATAACAGACGATGCCGCACTGTTAGTATGGAGCGTTGAAAACACCTGATGTCCTGTATTACTTGCCTGAACCGCCGTTCTCGCTGTCTGCTCATCACGGATTTCTCCGATGAGTATAGTGTCAGGGTCCTGACGCAGAACCTCACGAAGCACATTGTCAAAGGTAAGACCGCCTGACTCATCAATCTGCACCTGAACAATACCTTCAAGCCTGTATTCCACAGGCTGTTCCAAGGTAACTATACATCTTTCAGTATCGTTAAGGTGGCTGATTACCGCATAGAGGGATGAGGATTTGCCCGATCCTGTCGGTCCGGTTACAAGAACAATTCCCGAAGGCTTTTCAATTACATTCATAAACTTTTTTTCGATCTGACTGCTAAAGCTCATCATACCAATATTGAAATCCATAGAATTCTGATCAAGCAATCTGATTGTAATTTTTTCGCCGTGAACAGCAGGGAGTGTTGACACACGCATATCGATTTCCGTGCTGTTTAATTTCAGCCGGATTCTGCCGCCCTGCGGAAGACGGGTATTGTTTACATCCATATTTGCCATTGTTTTTATTCGCCCGACAAGCTGATTGTGTGCTTTTTTCGGCATCTGTGATACTACCTGCAGTATACCGTCTATACGGAAACGAACCCTTGTCTTTTGGGCAAAGGGTTCGATGTGAATATCCGAGGCTTTCATTCTGACTGCCTCTGTGAAAATCTTATTAACCACTGAAATGATAACAGAGTTGTCCCTGTCGTTTATATCATAGACAGTTGAGTCAGCTGTTACATCCTCAATGGAATCAAGGTCATAGCTGATGGCAACCGTATTCTGCCGTCCTGCGTTTATATACCTTGCAAACACATTTTCACTGATTAAGATGTATTCGATTTTTATATTTCTGTCGCCTGTAATCTCTCTGATGTAGTCCTCAACCGCAAGCGTATTATTGGGATTTGCAATTGCAACCGTAAACATTTTCTCGCATCTTAAAGGCAGCATCTTCAGCCTTATAAGTGTTTCGGTATCAAACCGTGAAAGAAGGTCTTTATCTATTTTTACATTTTTTAAGCTTGAAACCGTTTTATATCGGTATATGCTGCCGAGAAGCTTTAAAAGAGCATCTTCGGTTACTGCTGCCGTGTCTATCAATGCTTTCTGCGGTGACACGCCCTGTGATACGGCGTATTCCTTTGCTTTTGCAGAAGCCATCGGAGTGGCAAGCCCGGATTCCGTAGCATAGTCATAAAGTGTTTTTCTCAAAGACCTGCACCTCCGAAGATAAACCGTCCCTTGCCGCCGCTTGCGAGTATTGATTTTGCAAGGCTATAATCATCGGAGGAAAGAATGGGTTTTACACTTTCAAGCGAAAGATATCCGCCCCGGCACAGCCACACGGTATTATCCACCAGGTGAACGCTTCCGCCTTGCTTTTGCGTTCTTAAGTGGTCGCGCATACTGTTTGAGGCTTGCTTCTGACGAATCATACCCGATACTACATCGTCTACCATAAGAATTTCCGTAAGCGGGACTCTACCGCCCGATGTATCCTGAACAAGACGCTGATGCACAACCGCTTTTAAAACCGAAGCAAGCTGTACACGTATTTGTTCCTGACCGTCTGACGGAAACACATCAATAATTCTGTCTATTGTATCTGTCACAGACTTAGCATGAAGCGTACAAAACACAAGATGACCTGTTTCCGCCAATGTAAGGGCGCTTGAAATTGTTTTAAGGTCACGCAGCTCTCCCACAAGCAAAACATCGGGGTCTTGGCGCATTGCACCTCTTACAGCCTCATCAAAGCTCGGCGTATGCGTTCCAACTTCACGCTGAACAATTCTTGATTTGTCCTCCTGATAAATATATTCTATCGGGTCTTCAATCGTAATAATGTTAACGTACTTGCTGTGGTTGATAATGTTCAGGATAGAGGCAAGTGTTGTGGATTTTCCGCTGCCTGTCGTGCCAACCACAATTACCAAGCCGTTTGGAAACTCGGCAAGATTTTTTACGGACGGCGGGAGCTTAAGCTCATCAACCGTGGGTATCTTATCCGAAAGCAGGCGAAGTGCCATGTTAATGCCATCAAGTCCGTTATATATGTTCACGCGCATTCGTCTACCGAGACATTCAAACGAGGTATCTATATCGGAGGAAACCTCGCCCTTTTCCATAGCCTCAAATTCTTCTGCGTTTTTAGGCAGATATTTTTTTACAAACTCCTTCATATCATCAAAGCTGATTGTTGTTCTGTTTCCGACAGTAATGATATTACCGCGTTTTCGGACAGACGGGATTTTAAACTGTGTGATATGTATATCGGAGCAGTTATTTCTTATTGCGTAATCAATTGCGTTTACAATGACATATCACCGCCTTTGATTTCGGGTTGCTGTGGGTTTTGCAGCTCGTCAAGCTTTTCTCTTGCCCAATCGGGCATAAATTCATCCTTCAGTACGCCTACAATCTGATGCCTGTTCCATCGTGTTTCTTCACCGTCATAAAGACAAGTTGCAAACACGGCGCGTCCCGAAGCATTCGGTTCACAGCCGAAACCTCCCGTTGCAAGCCAAAGCTGATTTTCCGGCGACCAATATTCCTCACTGAGTGCCATGCGGCTTAATACAACCACTTTTCCATTAATATCACCGCGTTCTTCCTCGCAGTGGCTTGTATTAAACAAATTCAAAGCATCATACTTATTTATCAGCGTTTTAGCTAAAATATCTACTACACCGACATGGATTTGCAGCAGGGCGTATTGACTGCTTTTTTCACCGTGTCTGATTCCTGCATTAAAGGTTTTAGCCCATTCCCGAACTTTTTTTGACCATCTGCCATCTTCCGGCATTGTTTTTACCGTACTTGAAGCAATAAACATCATGCGTTCCAAGCCGAACTCCTTTATAAGATGATCAGTATACACACCGCCCTTATCTACGATGTTATCCTTATACGCATTTGCATACAGCCCTGTTTCGCTGTCCTGAATATACCTGATACAGCGCAAGGTTTCCTCGTTGCTTTTCTTATATGTATCAACCATATTCATATCTTTAGCTGTTTCAAATGAGTAACGAAAAAAGGGAACTGCCATATCTGTCACCTCACATTCCGCCCATACCGCTCATACCTTCGTCTACTTCCTGATTATCTTCCGGTGCAGATTCAGACGTCTGTTTATCTGCGAAAGTTCTGTCATGAGCTTGTTTTTTGGATTTACCTTTTCCGTTTTTTTCGGAATCCTGTTTCTCTTTTTCTTCATTTTCGAGTCCCTCCTGTAATTTCTGTTCATATGCTGAAAGTACACTGCCCATAAGCTGCTCACGAAATTTCGCTGTGATTGGGAACACGGTTTCTCTGTATTCGCTGCCGACCTTCTGAGACGGCATGGATACAAACGCACCATTTTGTCCTTCCATAACTCTTATGCCCTTGATAACAAACACATCATCAAGCACAATATCCGCTACACCCTTCATTTTTGAATCATTGTTAATAAGATTCACTTTCGCATTTATTTTCATTATCTAATTCCTCCAATTCATCGTTTAATTTTCTTATTCTTGTTCCGATAGCCTGTATTACATTTACCGTAACAGAATTTCCCGCCTGCTTATACACCTGATTATCAGAATTGACAGCCATAATATTATCTGCCTGCTTTTCTGAAAAGCCTTGAAGCCGTAAACACTCCCACGGAGTAAGCTTTCTGATTCTGCCCCAGCGGAAAATGCCGTGTCTGTCCATTCCGGTTAAAGTGAACATTGGCTCGCCGGGAAGCCTGAACCGTTTGCCGTTTTGCCGTTTGTTTTCCTTTCCGGGCGTAAGTATGGGCATAGGCTCGTCAAAAAGCTCCAAAACGCCGGAGTTTTCACCGATCCGTTTTGTTATGCCGCTGTTATATCTGCTCTTGATACAGCGCGAAAATTCGGTTATTAAGCCGTTTAAATTCATATCTATCCAATATAATCCGGTTTTTCCGCCCTGTCCGCCCGCATTGCTTGCAAGCGTACAGCTTATTCCGCTTGGGTCATACACTCTCTGTCCCTGACTTCCTCCAACAACTTGTTTAAGATTTTGGCTGTTGCAGTCTCTGATAGGAAATATTTTTCCTGCACATCTGCTATCAAGAAATCCGATAATAAATACCCGCTTTCTTGATTGGGGGACTCCGAAATCCTTGCTGTTAAGCACATTCCATTCGACATGATACCGTAATTCTGAAAGCGTGCCGAGGATTTTAGAAAAGGTTTTCCCCTTATTATGATTAAGCAAGCCGGGTACGTTTTCAAGTAAAATATACTTAGGCTTTCGCTCACTAACCAGTCGGGCAATTTCAAAGAACATAGTACCTCTCGCATCGTCAAACCCGCGCCTGAGACCAGCCTGTGAAAAGCTTTGGCAGGGAAATCCTGCACATACAAGGTCAAAATTCGGAACCTCCTGCGGAACGATTTTTGTTGCGTCCTCAAAATATTTCTCTCCTTCCGTATCAAAATTTGCTCTGTAGCTTGCTTCGGCAAAGCGGTCTATCTCACAATGTCCTACAAATTCAAAGCCACCTACAGATTCAAGCCCTGCTCTGAAACCGCCTATGCCTGAAAACATATCAAATACTCTGATCATTCTGATGCTCCTTGCCTAAGTCACTTGTCAAAAGTGCGAGTAACTGATATTTTTCTTCAAGGCTGAGTGCTTTTGCAAGCTCCTTAAGCTCTAAAACATCAGCTTTTCTGTTCTTACAGCCGTCACAGACCTTTTCCTTTTTTACAATCAGGCGGTTATCATCAAGTGTAAAGCTGATTAAATCATCATACTCTATTCCTAAAATTTTTCGGTACATAAAAGGAATGGTTGTTCTGCCTCTGATACCCAAAACTCTCAATGTAGTCTTTTTCATAAAACTCTCCTTCATCAAATAAAGTTAATTGTTTTGAACTATGTTCTTCCAATTCATTAACATCATAATTTGCTATTAGCAGTTCTTTAAATTCACCGCCGGCATTATACCGCTGTCCTAAATTGTTAAGTCTTGATGTTTCCACAATGACATATCCGTCATACAGATTTCTTATATAGTCGCAGTCGTTATACGACAGCAAAAACTTACCCTTGATATTGTCAAGCGTATCATGCAGTCTTTGGTGATTCTCCTTTGAGAAGCCTACTTCGTAGCAATCTTCTGTTTCGTAGTATGGGGGATCGCAGTAAAAGAACGATTCCGGTCTGTCGTATTGCTTTATGAGTGCCTCAAAATCCTTATTTTCAATAATCACACCATTAAGACGGCATGACGCACTGTATATCTGTTCAAGACAGCTGTGGAAATTCACTGTTCTGCCGCCAAAGCTCTTGCATCCGCTGCCGTAGCTTGTGCGTATGATTTTATAAAATGCAGCCGCACGCTCCACATCATATATTGAGGCTCTGCTTTCTAAAATATTTTTTACAATCTCAAAATCAGGAGCCTTGAGACAACGCTTGGCAATGTCTGTTTCTTCTTTTATGAAACTGTCGTCATATTCGCTATGCTCAAGTAAGTTTTTAAGAAGTGTAAATTCTTCTCGGCTCACAAGAGGAAAGAAGCCTACTTCTTTTATGAAAGCAAACGGTCTGTCACGCACACATCTGAACAGGTTTACAATATCGCTGTTGAAATCATTGAATACTTCAAATTCACGGTTCGGATTCTTTGCAAACAAGATTGCACCGCTTCCGCCGAACACCTCAATATATCTGCCGTATCTGTACGGAAAGATTGACAGAATTATCCCTGAAAGTGCTCGTTTACCGCCTATCCACGGAAAAAAACTTTTAATTTTTGTTCACCTCTTTTCAAAAACGGGCAAAAAAATAGCGGCCACTTTATTTTTGGTAAAGTGCCCGCATAATTTTTTGTTTCACATATTCATTGACATTCCGCCCGATTGCTCCGACAATGCTTTAAACCGTTCTTTACAATACTCTGACGGTGGCTGCTCCAGACATCGAAGTGCTGCGCCGTATGACGGAAGTCCGTTTTCGGATTTGAATTCCTTCTGTACGGGAACCCTGTCATTTTTTTCAATGAAATCATCAATCGCACGGATTACATCTTCCTTTTCCCATTTCATAGGAGGAAGTGTTGCCTCCTGCTGCTGCGTCTGCTGTGCAAGATCACGGCGTACAATATCTGTGATGTACTCCTTTAAGGTCAATCCGTTTTCCTTGACATGCTCCTTAAGCTCGTCAAACAGATTATCCTCCATGTTAATTGCCATTACTCTCATTTTTTATCATCCTCTCTTTTTCAGCATTGCTGCATTTCTCCAAAGCCCTGATTTAAGGCTTCATCGTTTTCGTTTTTTATTTCAAAAAGGCTTCTGT
>MWCQ01000014.1 GCA_002070105.1 Firmicutes bacterium ADurb.Bin193
CATTTTTTCCCTGTCGATGCGCCAAGGGTGTCAGTTCCTCGGCGCGCCAACAAGATAAGAAAGGAGGAAATGAGGGTGTGTATTGTTATGCCGTAAGCGAATATTTTATACACACTTCCATTGTAACACAAATTTATCCAATTGTCAATATGTTGTGGTTTACAATTTAGCAAACACAATATATTGTGGTTTTACCAAGGTCTCCTTCCAATTTCAACTTTGTTACCGTGTAAATTCCTAATCTCGTTTTCAAGCAAACTCATTCCATCAGGACTGTCATCGTGTTTCACTTTCCCGGAACGTGTATAAGTAATTAGTTCACGCATCATCATTCCGTATTGGTCTGTTGGTTTATATAGTGACTTATCCTTGAAATAAAAGTGTTTGATAATCCCGTCTGATGCATTTTCGATACGAGTGTGCTTATTGCTTATCGTGCGTTTTGTTCTAATACTGCATCTGCCACCCAACTTTTTAACAAGCTTCTCTACATCTCTGGCGTAATAAGTTCCGGCATTGTTGCTCTCGAATGTAGCGGTTGAAACCTTGTGTTGTACAAGCTTTTTAGCGCATTGTGGTTTTGTAATATCAGGCGGGGAATTGTCAAAAACACAATCTTCAATAAACACATCTTCGCCGTAAATGTAAGCAATCGGCAACATAACGCTATCGCCGCCACCTTCCGCTGTATCGCAAACTGCAATAATGGCATCAGGGTCAACATCTGCCGGAAGTTCGAAATAACGATTTAGTTTTTCTTCGGGAAACATAATTCCTTTTGCTTCGAATGGTTGTTGTTGAAATTCACTCTCCCATTGTTCTTCGGTAAGTAAAAGACGCTCGTTCCTCAAATATTCGGTTGTGAAAATTTTCTTGCCTTCCTTCATGTGCTCGTAGTTACTTTCGTCTGTTATAGGGTCAAGTGCAGGTATTTCTATTGCACGCCAACGCCAACCCACTCTCTGTGCGTGTTCCTGCAATCTGCCGATAGGGTCATACAAACTGTATCTTGTTCCAGCAGCCACAATCGGACAACCCTCAATCCTTCGCCCTAACACGTCACCAGAAAGCCTTTCCCATTTGTCATCTAATCTGTCACGGTTTTTTGCCTCCTCTCGACTTTCTACAAGGTCATCGAGGTAAAGCAAGTTGGTAGCTTCTGACAACCCGACCTGTGTTGCGTCTATTGAACGGCACATAATCGTGGGAAAGCGTGATTTACTTTGCAAGTTTATAGTTTTTAGTTCGGCGCTGACATCAACAATGCGTGCATTTGGAAAAATATCATAAAATAAATACTCTGATTGTGGTTCAAGGTATTCCAAACACCCTTTATAAAAGGAATTAACTAAAGCGGAACCTGCGCCCTCCATTAGAACAGAACCACCCGGATTGCGACCACTTACCATATTGACGAAGTTTATCCCCGTTTGCGATTTTCCTGTTCGCTTTGGCTGGCTTATTGTAAGCAAATCAAGCTTTCCATCTAACACATCTTGATAGCCTTGAATCATAGGTTTTAAATAATGCATGCGAGGCTGATAGAACCTTTTTTCAGCCGGACGATTCCATTCGTTGTATATCAAATAAGAATGAAAATCATCTTGTGCCATATACAAATAAGTCTTTTTGTTTAATTCGTAAAATTTTTCGATAGCCTTTACATCGCTGCTTGCCTGTACCATTTTAGCCGTTTCGCCTCTAAGCCAAAGATTGTGTTGAAACGATTTTGCTTTATCTTCTTTACCCAATGCCCGGAGTGTGTCAAAATAGTCTTGGTACGCTTCAAATTCAACAGGCCTCTTTTTTATAAATTTTTCTATATTTTTCAGTGTCTTTTTAATCGATTCCATAAAAATAAGCACCCTCCATTCTCATGAAAGGCGCTCGGTGGCGCTCTAAATATATCATGTTTTTAAAAAAATCAAAAGCCCGGTATGGTATCTTTTACGCCCTTTAAAAGTCCTGCAGCCTTTTTAATTTTTGTGTTTTCGACTAAATATTCAAGCCCTTTCAAAGTGATAACTGGTGTAATAGGCTCGGCTATGCGGCGTTTAACATCCGATAAATTCCGAGCAGTTACAATCCCTTTAATATACCCTTCATCTTGCAGCATAATTAAAAGTTGTTCCCATCTTTCGCGTGTCACATTAAGCCGGAAAGGACTAATTGCTTCATAATCTGTTTCGGGGTAGTCAAGCGATGCCTCTAAATGTTTCAATATCCTATAAATTACTTTGAAATTATCCATTTTGCGCCTCCTTATATTTTTTTGGTTGGGCGCTCATGGGCGCTCTGTGTTGTTTTTTAGATTAAATTATTGCTTCTTCTCTAAAACGATCTCGTCGCCAAAGCCTATTCGATTTAAAATGATTTGATTTTCAGTTTGCTTCACGACTTCTAATTCATAAAACGGATCACTTTCTAAATTCTCATTATAATAAAGCAAGAGATTTTTACCACCTTCAAGTCGGGCTAAATGATACGATTTATTAATATGTTCTGCCCCACCATATATAATAACCTTGTTATAAAGGACAACTTTGTTTTTGTAATCATAAAACTCAATTTCATCACCCGCTTTAAGAAAACCTTCATATTCAGACCTAACGCAAATCCACTTACCAATCCAGTAGGCAGGGAGTGTGCTAGCATCGGTTATTGAGGGAAGCCCAACCTCCGCTTGCCTTAATTCCTCATTCCAATTAACCGGAACACCTAAAGCCTCACCCATTGCCCGAAGTGGTAGATATGTCCTTCCCTCTACCTCTAAAGCGGGTGGGTCTGATACAAATTCCTTGCCATTTACCAACACCTTGAAGTCAACAGGATTCGCAACATACGAAACCGCCACCGCTCCTACTACACCGAACAACATTGCCCCTAACAGAAAACCACTCATAAATCGTTTCACATCGACAACCTCCTTGTGTTTTCTTTTACTTTAACATAAAATAGGTTGGGTTGTCAATGATGGGGAGTTAAATATCATTTGTTATCCTATACCATTTTGCCCGACTTATACCGAGTTCATTTGCCGCTTCCGCTACCGTCTTGTAGCCATCGCATACTTTTTCATACAATTCAGCAAATTTTTTCACATTATACTTTTTCGGTTTTCTTCCTTCACGATAATTCGGGTTTTGCTTTGCTATTTCTTTACCGCTTTGTGTTCGCTCTACAATCATAGCCCTTTCAAATTCTGCAAATGCAAGCAGGTTAGTAACTATCAATCTGCCCATAGCTGTATCTTCTATAAGCCCCATGTTTAAAATATGAATACTCACGCCCTTTGCCATCAATTCATCAATGTACTGCAAACCCTCTTTCGTTGTTCGGCAAAACCTATCTAATTTTGTTACCACCAACACATCGCCACGTTGCAATTGTTGCACTAATTCCGAAAACACAGTTCGATACTTAGCGCCACTACTTGCTTCGCTAACAATTTTCGCAGTGGGATAACGTGATAAAATAACTTCTTTCTGTTCCTCTAAACTATTACCATTTTTCGCCTGCCCTTTAGTTGACACTCTTGCATATCCATAAATCATCGTTCTGCCCCCTTACCCTCTATTACAATTTGACCGTTAGGACGAGCGCCTGCCCTGCGTGAAGGTTGAATAGTTATCTCATAGTCAAAAAGTTCGCAAATTCTATAAAGAGTATCTACCGTAACATTGCCCCGTTTCAACATTTGACTAACGCCATTAGGACGAGTATACCCCAATTGTTCGGCGAGCCACACTTTGTTTTTATTGTTATCCTTCAATAGTTTCTCGATTGCTTCCGGTTGTTTCATTTCTCATTACCCCCTTCTAAATGTATTATACACTATTGAGTGAATTGTGTCAAGGCTTTTTTGTCTTTTTATTTTTTCGGTGGTTGTGGGGGTGAGTAGGGGTGATTGGCAATGCATATATCCCCCAGGGGTGCATGTAGCACAAGACATATATAAAGAAGAAAAATATGTCCGAAACTTAAAGAGAAAAGTGATATACGAATTAAAAAATTTAATATTGAGGGTTTCTCAAAAGCTTCTGACTATTTTATTCCGTTGGAAAAGCTACTTCAAGTAATAATATCCTTTTCATTAGGTGGTTATCATGCATACACAAAGAAATCAAACTTATTGAAATATAATACTGAACAATATAACGCTGCAATAGAGTTTATAAAGGGCACCAATGTCACAATTGATACACTTGTTGATTTGTATTTGTTGTATAGAAAGGCTGATGTGAATAAGTCGAACAGTTCTGAAAACAGGTTTCCTATACCATATTATTTAATTGATGCATTTGCTTTATATGAATGCTCAAATAGAAAACCCGAATTGATTTCCAATAAGTTAAATAGCAGTGAACTGATAGAAAATACAATTAAATTGTACACAATTGTAACAAAAGCTTATACAAAAAACATTAGACAATCAACAGCGATAGAATATAATCAAATGATTAAAAAACCTATTGACTATTTATTGCTTGAAAATCAAAGGGAGATAATGATTGATATTTAATGAACAACGGTAAAACAATAGGAACTTTATTTATTGTCCTTAGCTATCAAGACACAAGGGGACGGTATGAATCTGCATTAAAATAATTAACACAAAATAGAGAAAGCGGTATAATTCGGGTAAGCTTTGAGTTATACCGCTTTGTTTTATATTATAGAAAATTACGACGGGTTCCGGTAAAATTCAGCGTGCTTGTCATCCTGAACGAAGTGAAGGATCTTAAAGATTCTTCGGCGTTGTCTCAGAATGACACGGCGGGAGTGAATCCAGCCTTCGCATACACCCGTGTGGCGGGCGTATGCGTTCAGGCAATGCTTTGCACCCGAAACGCTTTATTTATTTTGACTATTCCTAATCAATCTATTCCGGCATGTTTTGTTAAAAATATAACAAAATAATCGCTCCAAAACATTGACAAAATTTTAACAATGGCATATAATGTTAATATAATAACAAAGTCGCTTCGACGCAAAACACCTGTGACCGATAAACAAAAACGATCAAAAGCGGTTTGAAACAAGGTTTTTGGCAAAGAATAATCGTAAAAGTAAAGGCGGGATTTATACCAATCGGAAATTCAAATTAAATGAAAAAGGAGGAGCGGAAAATGGATAACACTACAAAAACGGTTAACACCAACATAAAAGCAGTAATTGACAGTCTTGTCGAAAAGGCAAACAATGCACTTGCGGAGTTTTTGGATTATGACCAGGAGCGGATAAACAACATAATAAAGGCAATGGCGATGGCTGGGCTCGATGCACACATGCGTCTTGCAAAGATGGCGGTTGAAGAAACGGGAAGGGGCATATACGAGGACAAAATCACAAAAAACATATTTGCGACAGAGTATGTGTACCACAGCATTAAGTATGACAAAACCGTCGGGGTTATAAGCGAAAACGAGTTTGAGGGCTATGAGGAGGTCGCTGAGCCTGTGGGCGTAATCGCGGGGGTAACGCCTGTAACAAACCCGACCTCTACGGCAATGTTCAAGTCCATAATATCCATAAAGACGAGAAACCCGATTATCTTCGCCTTTCACCCGTCCGCTCAAAAATGTAGCGCCGAGGCGGCAAAAATAGTGTATGAGGCCGCGGTAAAGGCGGGCGCTCCGAAACATTGCATACAGTGGATTGAGGAGCCTTCGGTTGAGGCGACGAACCTTCTTATGAACCACCCCGGTGTTGCGATGGTTCTTGCAACGGGCGGCTCCGGAATGGTGCGCGCGGCGTACAGCACGGGAAAGCCCGCGCTCGGTGTAGGACCGGGGAATGTGCCCTGTTATATCCATAAGTCAGCAAAGCTCGAAAGAGCGGTTACCGACATAATTCTGTCAAAGGCGTTTGACAACGGTATGATTTGCGCCTCCGAGCAGGCGGTCATAGTGGACGAGGAAATTTCAAAGGAGTTTGAGCGCATTGCGAAGGAAAACCGTTGCTATTTCGTAACCGAAAAAGAGCTTCCCCTTCTTGAAAAGCATGTTATAAATATAGAAAAGGGTGCTGTAAATGCGGCAATAGTCGGCAAATCCGCCCATGAGATTGCAAAGGGTGCGGGATTTGAGGTTGACCCCGACACAAAAATTCTTATTGCAAAAATTGACGGCGTGGGTGAAAACCACCCGCTTTCAAGGGAAAAGTTAAGTCCCGTTCTTGCTTACCTCACCGTAAAGGACTATGAGGAGGGCATAAAAAGAGCGGTAGAAATGGTTGAGTTCGGCGGTCTGGGGCACTCCGGCGTTATTCACTCCGAGGACGACGCGGTTATCGAGCTTTTCTCAAAGAGGATAAAGGCGGGAAGGCTTATCGTCAATTCCCCCTCAACCCACGGCGCGATAGGCGACATATACAACACAAATATGCCTTCTTTAACCCTCGGCTGCGGAAGCTACGGCGGGAAATCTCATAAACAAAAAGCGCGTGGCGATAAGGAGGGTTAACATGCAGTGGTTCAAGATTCCCGAAAAGATATATTTCGAGTTTGACTCAACGCAGTACCTTGAAAAAATGCCGAATATAACAAAGGCGTTTATCGTGACCGACCCTCTCATGGTAAAGCTCGGTTATGTCGACAAGGTTTTATACTATCTTCGCAAAAGACAGGACTATGTCCACTGCGAAATCTTTTCGGATTTAGAGCCCGACCCCTCCGTTGATACGGTAATGAAGGGCGCACAGATGATGAAGGCGTTTGCCCCCGATGTAATAATCGCATTGGGCGGCGGAAGCGCAATGGACGCCGCAAAGGGAATGTGGCTTTTCTACGAACAGCCGGAACTTGATTTTGATGCATTGAAGCTTAAGTTTATGGATATAAGAAAGCGCATATACAAATTCCCGAATTTGGGTAAAAAAGCAAGGCTTGTGGCAATCCCGACAACAAGCGGAACGGGCTCGGAGGTAACCTCCTTTGCCGTTATTACGGACAAAAGGAAAAATATAAAATATCCGCTTGCAGACTATGAGCTTACGCCGAATGTTGCGATTATTGACCCCGATTTTGTTATGACCGTACCTCCCAATGTAACCGCCGATACGGGTTTGGATGTTTTAACCCACGCCATTGAGGCGTATGTGTCCGTTTTGGCTTCCGACTTTACCGATGCGCTTGCGATAAAGGCGATACAGATGGTGTTTGAGTATCTGCCCCGCGCGTACAGGAACGGCACTGACAAAATTGCGCGCGAAAAGATGCACAACGCAAGCTGTATGGCGGGAATGGCGTTTACAAATGCGTTTTTGGGAATAAATCATTCTCTTGCGCACAAGCTGGGCGGCGAATTTCATATCCCCCACGGCCGTGCCAATGCAATACTCCTTCCCCATGTTATCGAGTTCAATGCTACAAAGCCCAAAAAGTTTGCGATTTGGCCCAAGTATGAAACTTTTATAGCCGACAAAAAATATGCAGAGATCGCAAAAACACTCGGCCTCCCCGCGGCAACCACGGAGGAGGGCGTAAAAAGCCTTATAAAAGCGGTAAGGGAGCTTATAAAAGAGGTAAACATTCCCGCAACGCTTGCGGAGTGCGGCATTGATAAAAAAGCGTTTTTCTCAAAGATTCCCGAGCTTGCCGACAGGGCGTTCGAGGACCAGTGCACGGGCGCAAACCCGCAGATGCCGCTTGTTTCCGATCTTGAGGAGCTTTATAAAAAAGCATACGGCGAAAAAGAATTATAAAAAACAGTTGACCTTTTAAAAAAGATATAATATACTATATATATGGTGTTGGGGGTTTATGAGGTACGAGATATTGTGTAAAGCACAACTGCCTCCGACACGATTTATTCTGTTGCAGAGGGTGAATTTTTTGATTCGGGATGATTTTATAGGGGGAACATGGCTAAAGAAAACAGATGTGCGTGACTTTATTCAGAAAAATTATACTCCGTATACAGGGGACGAGACCTTTTTGGCAAAGGCGACAAAGCGTACCACTGAGCTGAATGAAAAATATGAGGCGCTTCGCAAAGCAGAACTTGTAAAAAACGGTGTCCTTGACATTGACACGGATAAGGTAACCTCGCTTCTCAGCTATAAGCCGGGGTATCTTGACAAGGACAAAGAGATTATATACGGGCTTCAGACCGAAAGCCCCTTAAAGCGCTCCGTAAATCCTTTCGGCGGACTTCGCCTTGCACAAAAGGCTTGCGAAGCTTACGGTTACAGCCTTTCGGATAAGGTCCTTGAAAATTTTGAGTACAAAACCACCCACAACGACGGTGTTTTCCGTGCCTATACGCCCGAAATGCGCCTCGCGCGAAGAAGCGGAATTATAACGGGGCTTCCTGATGCGTACGGCAGAGGCCGCATAATAGGCGACTACCGCCGTGTTGCGCTTTACGGCGTCGACTTTTTAATAGAGCAAAAATTAAACGATAAAATCGATGTCGGCAATCGCGCTATGGATGATGATACAATCAGACTTTTGGAGGAGCTTTGGAAGCAGATTGATTTTCTGGAAAAGCTTAAAACAATGGCAATGTCATACGGTGACGATATTTCAAAGCCGGCAAAGAATTCAAGAGAGGCTGTTCAGTGGCTTTACTACGCCTATCTTGCGGCGATAAAGGAACAAAACGGCGCGGCAATGTCATTGGGGCGTGTCAGCACATTTTTGGATATATACTTCGAGCGTGACCTTAAAGCGGGCAGGATAACGGAGGAGCAGGTACAGGAAATCATAGACGACTTTGTGCTGAAGCTTAGAATGGCAAGACAGCTTCGCACCCCGGAGTATAACGAGCTTTTTGCAGGCGACCCGATGTGGATTACCGAATCCCTGGGCGGCATGGGTGAGGACGGGCGGACGCTTGTTACAAAAACGACCTTCCGCTTCCTTAACACCCTTTATACTCTTGGCAGAGCACCGGAGCCCAATCTTACGGTTTTGTGGTCCGAGGCGCTTCCGGAGCCCTTTAAAAGGTATTGCGCAAGGGTGTCGGTTGAAACTGACTCGATTCAGTATGAAAATGATGACCTTATGCGCCCGATATACGGCGACGATTATGCAATTTCATGCTGTGTTTCCGCGGCGGCGGTGGGTAAGCAGATGCAGTATTTCGGCGCGCGCGCCAACATTGCGAAAACCCTGCTTATGGCGTTGAACGGCGGTGTGGACGAGATTTCGGGCGAACAGGTCGGGCCGGATTACGGAAAGGTCGGCGACGGCGTTTTAGATTATGACGATGTTATAAAAAGGTTCAAAAAATACTGCGAGTGGCTTTGTCGCCTTTATGTCAATACAATGAATGTCATACACTATATGCACGACAAATACGCTTATGAAAAAATTCAAATGGCGCTTCACGACACGGATGTAACACGGTTTATGTCATTCGGAATAGCGGGGCTTTCCGTTGCGACGGATTCACTCAGCGCAATAAAGTATGCAAAGGTTACCCCTGTTCGTGACGGGCGCGGAATTATTACGGATTTTAAGGTGGAGGGTGATTTCCCAAAATACGGAAACGATGATGACAGGGCGGACGAAATTGCGGTATGGCTTACCGAATACTTTATAAGCGAGCTTAGAAAGACGAAAGCGTACAGGAATGCTATTCACACCCTTTCAATCCTTACCATTACCTCGAATGTGGTATACGGGAAAAAGACGGGCTCAACACCCGACGGGCGCAAGAAGGGCGAGCCCTTTGCGCCGGGTGCGAATCCCATGCACGGCAGGGACAGCTCGGGTGCGCTTGCCTCGCTTAACTCTGTTGCCAAAATCCCCTATGATTGCTGTCGCGACGGCGTGTCATGCACCTTTACCGTTACGCCTCAAACAATAGGCAAAAACCTTGATGAACAAATAAACAATCTGGTTGACATAATTGACGGATACTTCGCCCAAAAGGCGCACCATCTTAATGTTAATGTTTTAGACAGGGAA
The DNA here is from genome assembly GCA_002070105.1 of Firmicutes bacterium ADurb.Bin193. GTDB lineage: Bacteria > Bacillota > Clostridia > Monoglobales > Firm-18 > MWCQ01. The sequence continues at coordinate 9,917 of MWCQ01000014.1, forward strand.
ATGCTTACGGATGCCATGGAAAATCCGGGCAAGTACCCGTCGCTTACGATTCGTGTATCGGGCTATGCGGTTAACTTTAACTCTCTTGCAAGGGAGCAGCAGCAGGAGGTCATAAACCGCACCTTCCATAAAAAACTGTGAGGGGGCGGGTCCATTCGATAGAAACTCTCGGCGCGCTTGACGGGCCGGGGATTAGGACAGTCGTGTTTATGCAGGGCTGTCCTTTGCGTTGTGCCTACTGCCACAACCCCGACACATGGAATGCAAAGGGTGGCGTGCTTTATACGCCGAATGAGCTTTTTGAGCGGGTTAAGCGTTTCAAACCCTATTTCAAAAGCGAGGGCGGGCTTACCCTGTCGGGGGGCGAGCCTCTGTTGCAGGGCGATTTTTGTGCCGAGGTCTTAAGGCTTTGCAGGAATGAGGGAATAAAAACAGCCATAGACACAAGCGGCTATATTCTCCACAAAGAGGCGGTTGACCTTGCGGATTTGATTATTCTTGATATAAAGCATACAAGCCCTGAAAGGTATAAAGCCCTTACCGGTGCGGATATAGAAAAAAGCTTTGAATTTTTGGACTACTGCAAAAAAACGCACAAGCCCCTTTGGATAAGACAGGTGATTTTAACGGGTATTAACGACACAAAAGAGGATATGGAAGCATTAAAAAGCCTTATTAAAGGCGCGAATGTTAAAAAAACAGAGCTTTTGCCCTATCATAAAATGGGCGTTGAAAAATGGGATAGGCTTGGGCTAAACTACCCGCTAAAGGATACGGAAAGCCCCACCGAACAAAAGATGGAGGAGCTTTCTCGCCTGCTTTTGTAAGCATTAATAATCCTGCCTCGGATTATTCGGCAATATTTCTATTGTACTTTTTTTATTTTTTTATTATACTTAAATCAGAGCGTGTCTTTATACGAAAGGGGATTTTTATATGAAATACGGTGTATTTTCGGTCGGAATGCCCGAATACTCGGTGGAGGAGACCGTAAAGGTATTGAAGGAAATCGGCTATCATGGAGTGGAATGGCGGGTACAAAACGGCGTTCCGAAAGCTATACCCGAAAACATCGATTATGAAAGAAGGTACTGGCAATACAACTTAAGCACCCTGAATATTGATACCATAGCGGAGGACGCCGAGGGTATTTATAATCTGTGCGCCCAAGCTGGGCTTGAGGTTTGTTCTCTTTCAACCTACACAAAGCCGCATGAAACCGAGAAAATCGAAAATGCCCTTCGCGCGGCGGTGACTATGAAGTGCCCGCAAATAAGGGTTAACGCCCCGCAATACGACGGTACAAAAAACTATTGGGAAATTCTTGAAGAAGCAAGACAGGCAATCGGCGAATTGGAAATACTTGCAAAAAAATACGGTGTTAAGATTAACTTTGAACAGCACATGGGTACGATTATCCCTTCGGCAAGCGCATGCTATCGGCTTGTTTCGGGCTTCGACCCGAAGTATATCGGGATTACCGTGGATCCCGGCAATATGGTAAACGAGGGTTATGAAAATTACAAAATGGGCATAGAAATATTAGGTGATTATCTTGCACATGTACATATCAAAAATTCATGCTGGAAATTCGTCAAAACAGACGATAACGGCATGGATGTCTGGAATCCGGAATGGGTACCTCTTAAAAAAGGTTCCGCAAACCTTACCGGATTCATTCAGCTGCTGAAAGAATACGGGTATGACAAGTATCTTTGCATTGAGGACTTTTCCAATCAGGATGACACCCTGACCAAGCTTAAAGACGGACTTGAGTTTTTGAAATCGGTATAATCTCCGTTGTTTATATATTTTGGAAGGAGCGAATTCGTATGCAAAACAGCAAAAGCATAATTGCCGCTGTCGCTGTTTTAGTATTGATATTTTCGATTTATATTGTTATAACGCTTGCGGCAGATTCTGAAAAACCCATCAGTGTTCAGATTGACGGTAAGGCCTACACCTTTGACCCGCCGCCTATGATAGTGAATGACCGTACCATGGTGCCGATGAGGGCTATATTCGAGAATCTGGGCGCAAAGGTAACATGGGACGAAAAAACCAACAGCGTTATTGCTTTCAAGGTTAATACTACCGTTGTACTGCAAATCGGCAGTACCGTTGCAAGTGTTAACGGTAAGGAAATAACCTTGGATTCGCCTGCAATGCTTTACAACGACCGGACTATGGTACCGCTGAGATTTGTCGGCGAGGCGCTTGGTTACAATGTTTTCTGGATTGAAGAAAAACAACAGGTTGTAATAAGCAAGAAGATACCCACAACCTTTGAAAAGCGCGTATATAAAACGGTTGGGGGCAAAGACTTTCATATATACATCTATAAGCCCGTTGACTTTTCAAAGGACAAAAAATATCCCGCGATTGCATTTTTCCACGGCGGGGGATGGAAACAGGGCGATGTAGACAAAATCCGACCGTTCGCGGTGGAATATGCGGCAAAAGGGTTTGTTACGGCTTTGGTGGAGTACAGGTTGCAGGGTACTGATAAAATTACAACCGCTATCCCATGTATTTCCGACGGAAAATCATCTATCCGCTGGTTAAGACAGCACGCCGAAGAATTTTCCATTGACCCCAACAGAATTATAGCATCCGGCGGGTCTGCGGGCGGTCATGTTGCGCTTAGCACATCCGTTTTCGACACCTTTGACGAACAGGGCGAAGACCTTTCTGTAAGCTCAAAGCCCAATGCGCTGATTTTATATAACCCCGTTGTCAACACATTGGTAAACAAGGGCTTTATGACGGATGAGAAAGTTCTGTTGTCGATTTCTCCTTATCATCATGCAACAAAGGATGTAGCCCCCATGGTAATCTTCCACGGCACTAACGACCAATCCGTTCCGATAAAAACTATCGAGGATTTGCAAAAAAAGGTGCAGGAGCTGGGAGGGGTATGTATACTGCATAAATATCCGGGTAAGGGTCATGGCTTTTTCAATGAAAAGACTCTGATGCCCGATTTAACAAACAAAGGCGATGCTTTTCTGGATTTAATCAGGTTTTTTGAGTAGTAAGCACCGCTTTACAATTCATAAAAAGGAAAACTAAAAGACGGAGCGTCCGCTCCGCCTTTTAGTTTTATACTATAAAGCTCATATAAGCCTTATCTGTCGCCCACACTGACCGAATCGCTCTCGGCAAGCGGAGCCATATCGGTTATGCTGTCCCATAAAAATACTTTTACTTTATATCCGTCTTCGGGATCGGCTCTTAATGCAATGCTTTCCGGCAATACCGGGCTTTCTGTATTCGGAATCTCAATATTGCTGCTTTTAATATTCAAAAGCTTGTTGTCGACGGTATACACAGCTATGATAAAACAGGCGTTTGCCGACCTTGATTTTATATTATTTATGGTAACGGACAAATCAATATTTTCGGTAGCGTCGTTGTAGTCAAATGATGATATATTGATTCCAAAATCAAAATTATTTGTAATGGCTACAAATCGAATAGAGTTATTATTTGCATAGACCTGGGCATCCGAGCCTTCATATCCGTATATAGTTAACTCGTCAGGGCAATCGTTAAACACACCTTCGCCAATATTTGTATCGCTGCCGAGGAAGGTTACCGAGGTAAGGTCGGTGCAGTTCTCAAATGTCCAGTTGCCGATATATGTAACGCTGTCCGGTATGGTTAGAAAGGTTAGACTGTAGCAATCCAAAAACGCATAAGAACCAATGCCTATAACACCGTCGGAGATAGTTACCGAATTAAGGTCTTCGCAGCCCATAAACGCGCCTTCGCCAATATTTGTAACACTGCCCGGTATGGTTACGGAGGTGAGCTTGTCGCAATTCGCAAACGCCCAACCGCCAATGACTATAACGCTATCGGGTATGGTTACCGAAGTGAGGTTGTAGCAACTGGAAAACAGACTGCTTCCGATTGATATAATACTGTCCGGAATGATTACCGAGTCAAGGCTGCTGCATTGGTAAAACGCTCCTTCACCGATGACCATAACGCTGTTTGGGATGGTTACCGAGGTCATCCCGACGCAAGACGCAAATGCTCCTACGCCAATGTATGTAACGCTGTTCGGAATGGTTACCGATGTCAGACCTTCGCAGTTTTCAAACGCATTTTGGCTGATGGTTGTAACGCTGTTCGGAATGGTTACCGAGGTCAGGCCGCGGCAATTGTAAAATGCGCTGACGCCGATGCTTATAACACTATTCGGAATTATGTATGCGCCGCTTTTACCTACGGGAAATGTTATTAACACCTCTTTCGACTTGTCAAACAGTACGCCGTCCTGACTTGAGAATATCGGATTGTCGCCATGGACATTTATCTCGGTCAGGCTGCTGCAATATGAAAACATGTAATAGATGATATTTGTAATGCCGCTTGGAATAGTTAGTGAGGTCAGACTGTTGCATTCTTCAAATGCAGAATCGACAATGGTTGTAACGCTGTCCGGTATAATATATGCGCCGCTCTTACCTTCGGGAAATTTTATTAACATCTCCCCGTACTTGTCAAACAGTACGCCGTCCTGACTTGAATACTCCTCATTGTCGCCATGGACATTTATCTCGGTCAGACTGCTGCAATTTGTAAACACACTTTCGCCAATGTATGTAACGCTGTCCGGTATGGATATCGAGGTCAGGCCGCGGCAACAGAAAAACGCCCAAGCATCAATGTCTGTAACGCTGTTTGGTATGGTTACCGAGGTCAGGCTTCTGCAATTGTAAAATGCGCCGATGCCAATGTATGTAACGCTGTCCGGTATGGATATCGAGGTTAGATTTATGCATTCTTCAAATGTATTATCGTTAATGGAATCAATGCTGTTTGGCATGGTTACCGAGGTCAGGCTGATGCAGTTATAAAATACGCTGTAGCCAATGTATGTAACACTGTCCGGTATGGTTACCGAGGTCAGACTTTCACATCTGTAAAACGCTCCGTCACCAATGTATGTAACGCTGTTCGGTATGGTTACCGAAATCAGATTGCTGCAATCTTCAAACGCCCAATCTTCAATGCGTATAACGCTGTCAGGTATGGTTACCGAGGTCAGGCTGATGCATCTGTAAAATGCGCCGCCGCCAATAGCTATGACTGAAACTCCGTCGATAGTTTTCGGTATCATAACGATACTGTCATCCCCTAAGTATTCCGTTATCGTCTGTGTATCAGGGTCAAAATCAAAATCCGATTCGGGACTATACTCGCCGAGTGTTTTTGCTTGAACAACATTGGATATGCCTTCTCTTTCGCCGCCCGTTACAACAAGGCGGAACTTATATTCCGTTTCCAATTCAAGGTCTTCTACCGTGGCAGTGGTAGAAGAGGCATCTAACAATTCGGTTGTTACGGCATTTTCCCATTCAATTCCGCCGTCGTACGAAATCTGCAAATCAACACTTGTTGCATTTTTTGGGCTTGGGAAGGAGAAAGTAACGCTGTGACTCCTAATTGCGGTTGCCCTAAAATTTGATATCGGCCCTGTTGCCAATACCGGATAGATATTCGTAACCCTAAAACCGTATTCGCTATATGAATAATCGCTTATAAGCCGTATCTTTACGGTTTTTCCGATAACCGATTTTGTTTTTCCCGCAAGCTGCCTCCCGTGAAACGGACTGCCTGCTATATTGTTGTCGTTTTCATCCATTATGAAGATAAAATCATAGCCTTCTTCGGTTTCGGTATCTAAGGAAAATGTAATTTCCAATTCGTCGCAGTCCTCAGGGTGCGTATAAACCCATGTCGTATCCTCGTAGTCCGCATAAGGGTGCTCGGATTGGAACTCGGACAAATCGGTTACAGTTACTTCGGTTGACGCAAAGGCTGTATCGGGAACTGCTATCAGGGTCAATAGAATTGTCACTAAAAGAGTAAAACTTAATACTTTTTTCACTGTTTCAATGCCCTCCTTATCACTTTTGTATTTTTTATTACTATCCAAAAACAAACCTGATTTTTAAACCAAGAATTTCCTTGTGAATACTATACCCTAAAAAAAGTCATTTGTCAACAGTTTTTTCCACATTGGATGGTTGGATAATTGCTTGACAAATGACTTTAAAAAAATTAACCCTACCGCCTTATCATCTTACAAATATAAAACCCGTCGCAATTGTCCCTGTGGGGCAAAAGCTGGATTTCGAAAACCTTCTCAAACGGCTCCCGCTTTATAAATTCATCGGTAACGCCGCTGTTTTCCTCCTTGTTTACCGTACAGGTGGAGTAAACGATTACCCCGCCTTTTTTAAGATACTTTGCGGATGCGGCTAAAATTTTCTTTTGTATTTCTATAATTTCTTTAATGTCATCAGGGCTTTTTGTCCATTTTATGTCGGGCTTTTTCCGTATAATCCCCAGCCCGCTGCACGGAACATCCGCCAAAACCTTATCCGCCCTTCCGACATAGTCCGGGTGTGTTTCTGACGAGTTGTGGCATAGCGCGGTTATTGATTTTATCCCAAGCCTGCAGGCATTTTTTTCAATAAGCTCTGTTTTGTGCGGGTAAAGGTCAAAGGCAATGATTTCGGCGTTGTCACCGCTTTGCTCCGCAAGCTGCGTGGTTTTTCCGCCCGGTGCGGCGCAGACATCAATAATAAGCTCACCCGCTTTCGCCTCGACTGCCGCCGCCGCAAGGAATGCGCCTCTGTCCTGCGGCGTAAAAAGCCCGCCCTTGTATTCCGAAAGTGCGGATATATCGCCGAATTTTTTAATCTCCAAAACGCCGCCCGCCAAAACCGCTTTGATACCCTTGGCTTTTAAAGCTTCACAAAGCGCTTCGTCAGTTGTTTTAAGGGAATTCGCCCTAATTGTAACGGGTGCGGGTTCGTTGTTTGATGCAAGAATTTTTTTGAAACAGTCGGGATATTGCTCCGAAAGAAGTGTTACAAGCCACTTTGGGTGTGAATAAAAAATCTCGATTGAGGGGCACTTAATTTCACCGCCCAATGTCACCGCCCTTAAAACAGCGTTGACAAAGCGCGAAGAGGCATCATGCCCATACCGCTTTGCAAGCTTCACGCCCTCGTTAACAGCCGCACTTTGAGGGATTTTATCAAGAAAGATAAGCTGATAAATACTTATCCGCAGGATATTCAAAATCCATACAGAAAGTTTATTTAGTTTTTGTGAGGAATATGTCTTAATATTATAATCAATATGCAATTTGTGCCTTATAACCCCGTAAACAAGCTCCGTCGCAAAGGCACGGTCAACACCCGACAGATTACTGCCGCCGAGGATTTTTTTAAGCGCCAGATCGCTGTACGCTCCGTTTTTTTCAACCTCAAACAAGGCCAAAACCGCCGCTTCTCTTGCATTCATCCCAGCACCGTCCCGTCACCGACCTTATAGCCCCTAAGAAAATCGGCCGTTCTCATGCGTTTTTTGCCCTCAAGCGCAAGCTCATCTATCGAAACGGCGCCGTCACCGCAGGCAACGATAAGCGCACCGTCGGCCGACACAACGGTTCCCGCCTTCGCATTGCCGTTATACTCGGCTTTGTGACAGTGGTAGACCTTAAGCTTTTTCCCCGATAAAACCGTGTGCGCGGTAGGGTATGGGTTCATTCCCCTAACAAGATTTATAATATTCTCCGCGGTGTCGCTCCAGTTTATTCTTGTGTTGTCGTTGGTCAGCATCGGCGCGTAGGTATGCGCCGAATCGTCCTGCTTTTCGGGCGTTATCGTACCCTTTTCAAGCCTGTCAAGCGTTTCTAAAAGAAGATCCGCACCTCGCTCGCAGTATATGTCGTGAAGCTCACCGGCCGTCATTTCGGGGGTTATTAAGACCTCCGACTTTAACAGAATGTCACCCGTGTCAAGCCCCTCGTCCATAAGCATTGTGGTAATTCCGCCGACCTTTTCCCCGCGGGCTATACACCATTGTATCGGCGCGGCGCCCCTGTATTTCGGAAGGAGCGAGACATGAAGGTTTATACACCCGAAGCGGGGATAATCAAGGACATATTTAGGGAGTATAAGCCCGAACGCAACAACCACGATTACATCGGGCTTGTATTTTTCGAGAACCTCTATAAAGCGCCCGTCCTTTAAGGTTGTGGGCTGAATAATGTCGATACCTTTTTGAAGGGCTTTTTCCTTTACGGCGGAAAAGGCAATTGCCTTGCCCCGCCCTTTTGGCTTGTCCGTTTTCGTCACGACACAACAAACCTCATGTTTTTTTGTAAGCGCCTCAAAACAGCTTACCGCTATTTCCGGCGTTCCCATAAACATTATCCTCATTTTTTATCTCCGTTCCCAAATAAATCCTCTGTATTAATGCAAGGTTACTGTCTTTGGCTTTTTCTCTCCTCTAATTCTTCGGGGTCTATAAACTCCGTAACCTTTTCGATGAACAGATGACCGTCAAGGTGGTCAAGCTCATGGCATATTGCGCGCGCCAAAAGCTCCTCGGCGGTGATTTCGGTTTTATTTCCGTGCCTGTCTGTCGCCCGGACGGTGACGGACCTCGGACGCTTTACAATGCCCCACTTTCCGGGGACGCTTAAACAGCCCTCGCAATCCTCAATCATATCATCCGATGCACCTGTTATTTCAGGATTTATAAGCTCCAAAAGCCCGTCGCCCGCATCTATGACAGCAATACGCTTCAAAACGCCGACCTGCGGTGCGGCAAGGCCGATACCCTCCGAATTGTAAAGGGTTTCCGCCATGTCATCCAAAAGCGTAATAATCCTCTGGTCGATTCTGTCGACCGTCCTGCATTTTTTGGTAAGGGATTCGTCCCCGATTTTAATGATGTTGCGTATCGCCATAAGTTTATCCTCCTGATTTTTTGCGATTAATTCATAGAGTTGGGGTTTATATCTATGGAAAGAAGGTTTTCGCTTTTAGAATAGTCCTGTAATATATTATGTAAAAGGGGCATAACAGTATTCACATCCGTGCATTTAAGTATAATCCGCCACCTGTATTTGTTTCTTATTTTAACATAGGGTGCGCTTACGGGACCTAAAAGCCTGTCGCATTTCCCCTTCAGCCTTTGCGCTATTTCTTTAAGCTCTTTGATTATACTGTTTACATCCGGTCCCTGCATAAGCAGTACGACAATGTCACAGAAGGGAGGAAGAAAAAGCTGTCTGCGTATTGCGATTTCATGCTCGTAAAACGAGGAGTAATCGTGGTTTTTCGCAAGCCTCACGGCATAGTGGTCGGGCTGATATGTCTGGACAATCGCCCTTCCCGATAAATCGCCCCGTCCCGCGCGCCCGCAAACCTGAGTAAGCTGACTGAAGGTGCGCTCTGCCGCGCGGTAGTCGTCATTATTAAGGGACAAATCCGCCATCATAACGCCCACAAGCGTTACATTCTTAAAATCCAGCCCCTTTGTTACCATTTGCGTTCCTAAAAGTATGGGTATATTTTCACTCTCAAAACGGCGGAGTATAATCTCATGCGAGTTTTTACCCGTCGTGGTGTCGCTGTCCATGCGTATAAAGGATTTCTCTCCGTAAAGCTTAATTATTTCCTCCTCGATTTTTTCCGTTCCCGTACCCATAAACCTGATGTGAGGGCTTTGGCAGAACGGGCATTTGTCGGCATTGGGCCGCTCAAAACCGCAGTAATGACATTTAAGCCGTCCGTCATGCTTGTGATAGGTAAGCGAAATGCTGCATTTTCCGCAACATAAAACCTGGCCGCAGCTTCGACAGAGCACAAAGCTGTTAAACCCGCGCCTGTTGTGGAAAAGTATCGTCTGCTGACCGCTTGAAATGTTTTTGTCAAGCTCGCTTAATAGCCGCCTGCTGAAAACGCTTCTGTTTCCGTCCTGAAGCTCGCTTCGCATATCCACAATATCAACCGCCGGCATATCCGAAAGGTTGTGACGGCGAAGCATCTCAAAAAGCCGGTATTCGCCCCGACAGGCTTTGTAGTAGCTTGTAACGGACGGTGTCGCACTGGATAAAATAACGATTGCGCCTTCGATTTCTCCTCTTTTTATCGCAACCTCGCGCGCATGGTAGTAGGGTGCGTTTTCGGATTTGTATGTACCCTCATGCTCCTCATCTATTATAACAATGCCGAGATTGTTAAAAGGTGCAAACACCGCGGAGCGCGCCCCGACGGCGACCTTTACCTTACCTTCCGCAATTTTCATCCATTCGTCATACCTCTCGCCGAGGGAAAGCCCGCTGTGCAAAACGGAAACCATGGGGCCGAACCGCCCCACAAACCGCTCAACCATCTGCGGAGTAAGCGAAATTTCGGGCACCAAAACAATCGCCTGCTTTCCGCCCGATATAACATGGTCGATTATCTGAAGAAAAATTTCCGTTTTTCCGCTTCCCGTAACTCCCCTTATCAAAACGGGAGTTCCGTCATTGTTGCTGAGCGAGGCTTTAAGATGCGCCAAAATCTCCGCCTGTTCCTTGGTAGGCTTTAGGGGGCGTGTTTTTTCAAAGCTGTCCTTATCATATACCGTTCTATATACGATTTTATCCTCAAAGCGCACAAACCCCTTTTCGCAAAGCGAGTGTAGTGCGGAGTACGAACCGCCCGAAAGCGCAACAAGGTCGGCGGCGGGAATGGATCCCACGGGTCGCAGAATTTCAAGCATCTTTGCCTGCTTGGGCGCTTTTTTTTGCAGCTTTGAAAAATCGGGTTCACCGCATAGGTGAACCATTCTTATATGCCTGCTTCCGACATTTTGAGCCACAGTTTCGTCAAGCGTCACAAGCCCCTTTTCCGAAAGAGCCAGAACAGCCCGCCTCGCACCCTTTATATCGGACAAAAAGCCGAGGTCGGCAGTCCTGCCCGCCTCTTTGAGCCTTTTCAGAACCTCTTTTTGAGTGGGAGTAGTATCGGTATCATCACCGCCGACAAGCGTAACCCACTCGGTTGTTTTAACGCCCGTTCCGGAGGGCATAACGGTTTTTAATGCCTGATAGCGGGTACACAGATATTTTTCCCTTATCCAATCGGCAAGCCTTGCCATACTTTCGCTGAAAAGAGGTCTGTCATCTATGACGGACACAATTTTTTTAAGGTTTTTATGCTCGCTTTTGTCGGAAAGGGCGACAACAATCCCCTCTGTTGTTTTGTTGCCCATGCCAAAGGGAACCAAAACCCTTATGCCGACGGTAATATCCATGCCGTCGGGCACAAGGTAGTGGAAAATCCTGTCCGTTGCTCTTGAATTTGAGGCAATGACAATCTGCGCAATCATTTTCATTTGAGTAAAATTTTAGCCCTGTCGAGTATCTCACCCGCAAGGTCGTCCTTTGACATAATGGGAAGGTCCTCAACCTCACCGCTTTTGTGCAGAATTTTTACTATATTCGTATCGGTCGCAAAGCCCGCGCCCTCATTCGTAAGGTCGTTGGCAACCATAAAATCCGCATTTTTCTCTTTAAGCTTTTGTGAGGCATAATATTCAAGGTCCTCCGTCTCCATACAAAAGCCGACTAGGACATAGCTTTTGTTTTTACCGAGCTCAAAAAGAATATCGGGATTTTTCTCAAGTTCTATCGTAGAATACGAATCCTTTTTAATTTTTCCGCTTGCGGCGTTTTTAACCCTGAAATCGCCCACCGCCGCCGCCTTTACGATGATATCCGAGGAAGGCGCAAGCCTCATAACCTCGTTATACATCTGAACGGCGCTTTTAACATAAATCGTCCTGATTCCCTTAATCTCGGGAAGGCAAACGCTTCCGCTTATCAGAGTAACCTCCGCGCCCCGCCGTTTAGCGTTTTTCGCAATGGCATAGCCCATTTTCCCCGACGAGTGATTTGAAATAAAGCGCACATCGTCTATCCGCTCCTGCGTGGGGCCTGCCGTAACGACAACCCGTTTTCCCACAAGATCCTTTTCAAAAAGCGCATATTCCACAACAAGTTCCACTATATCGGCAGGGTCGGCAAGCCTTCCCTTCCCTACCTCGCCGCAGGCAAGCCTTCCGAAGTCAGGCTCCGCAAAGATATAGCCAAGCCCCTTCAGCTTGTCGATATTTTGCTGTGTAATGGGGTTTTCGTACATATTGCTGTTCATCGAGGGTGCGATTATAACCTTCGCCTTTGTCGCCATAACCGTTGTGGTAACCATATCATCCGCAATTCCGTTTGCAATCTTTCCTATTATATTTGCCGTTGCGGGGGCGATAAGCATAATGTCGGCGTCGGATGCAAGTGAGATATGCTCGATATCCCACTTCGGAACGGCCTCAAACATATCGACCGATACGGTATTCCGGGAAAGCGTCTGAAGCGTAAGAGGTGTAATAAATTCCGTCGCCGCTTTGGTCATGCAGACCCTTACATTTGCGTGCAGCTTTTTAAGACGGCTTATTATTTCAGCCGTCTTGTATGCGGCAATGCCGCCGCTTACGCCTATGACAATTGTTTTACCGTTAAGCATAAAACTCTTCCTCATACGATAGTTTCCTGTCGGAGGAAATCCCAAACTTTATTTTATCGTTTAAAATCTCCTCGACAGCTATGGAAACAGGCTTGTTTGTTTCTGTATTCACAAGACGCTCCGAGCCGTTTACAAGCTCTCTTGCCCGCTTTGCGGTTGCAACGACAAGCGAGTATCTGCTGTCAACCTTTTTCATAAGATCAACTATTGCCGGGTATAACATACAAATTCTCCTTTTTTGTTTATTAAATTTCGCGTGAAATACTTTTTTATTCGTCGGTAATATGCCGGCATATAAAATCAAGACACCTCAAGGTTTTGCACTTTTCCGCCTCGATTATTGCCTTTATCTTTTCGGCGGCGTTTTCCACGGTATCGTTTACGACAATATAATCATAATCGCTTGCAAGATTAAATTCTACCTTAGCTCTTTCAAGCCGGGATAAAATATCCTCCTCGGTTTCCGTTTTTCGCCCCCGAAGGCGCCTCTCAAGCTCGCAGAATGTCGGCGGAACAACAAAAACCATAACTGTCCGGGGCCGCTTTTGTTTTACCTGCCTTCCGCCCTCCACATCTATTTCAAGTATAACACTGTCGCCGTTTTTTATGTGCTCGTCGCAGGGCGCGGCGGGAGTTCCGTAGTAGTTTCCGTTGACATAGCGGTTGTATTCCAACAGCTCGCCGTTTTTTATCATTTCTTCAAATTCGGATGTTGTTTTGAAAAAATAGTGAACCCCGTCAATTTCACCCTTTCTGGGTGGGCGTGAGGTTGCGGATACCGAAAGAAAAACATCGGGCATCATTCGCGCAACCTCGTCACAGATTGTACCCTTTCCGACACCCGCAGGGCCTGACACAACCATTAAAACGCCCCGGCTATCGGTCGTCCTCATCGACAATACCTCCCTTTGATACAACTCTGTTCGAAATTGTTTCGGGTTGAAGCGCACTTAAAATTATATGGTCGCTGTCGGTAATTATAACCGCCCTTGTACGCCTGCCGCATGATGCATCGATAAGCATACCGCTGTCCTTCGCCTCCTGTATTATTCTCCGGATGGGTGACGAATCCGGCGTTACTATTGCTATTATTCTTTCGGCGGAAACGGTGTTGCCGAAGCCTACGCTTATGAGTTTCAATGCCTCACCCTCCTATTCTATGTTCTGAATTTGCTCCCTTATTTTTTCAAGCTCGGATTTTATGTTTACGACAATTCGCGTTATCTCAAGGTCATTGGATTTAGAGCCGATTGTGTTTATTTCCCTGTTCATCTCCTGCAAAAGAAAGTCAAGCTTTCTTCCCACAGGCTCGTTTTGCGCCATAATTCTGTCAAACTCCACTATATGGCTTTTAAGTCGCACTATTTCCTCGGTTACGGAAAGCCTGTCGGCATAAAGCGCGGTTTCGGTTAAAAGCCTGTTTTCATCAATGGGGGCATCGCCCAAAAGCTCCTTTATACGCGCTTCAATCTTCTCGCGGTATTCGATTACGGCTTTTGGCGCAAGCGCTTCAATTTTTGAAAGCTCCTCGGCTATAATTCTGTTTCTCATAAGCATATCCGCCGCAAGCTTTTCGCCCTCGCGAACACGCATAGCGGTAAACCCTTCCACAGCCTCTTCCGTTAAGGTAAGGACACGGCTTAAAAGCTCATCCTCATCGTCCTCCTTATGCGTTATCTCGAATATTTCGCTGAAACGGGTGAGTGATGTAACGGTTATGTCGTTTTGAATACCAAACTCGTCGGAAATTCTTGAAAATGCATCAATATAGCTTTTGGCAAGCGCAATGTTGGGAAGAATCTCCTTGCTGTCGTCAACGCTTTTGCGTACGGTAACCGAAATGTCGACTTTTCCTCTTGAAATGCGCTCTTTCAGATAGCTTCTTATATGTTCCTCCAAAAATCCGTAATGTCTGGGAACCCGAAGGCTGAAATCGGCATATCTGTGGTTAACCGACTTAATTTCTACGCTTATGTCAAAATTATCAATGGTTTTCACAGCCCGTCCATAGCCTGTCATACTTTTTGTCATATAATAACACTCCTTAATGAGCTCTAAGATACTTAATTATATATAGGTGCAAGCCGCCAATCGGCTTGCTTCACACCGTTTCAATAAATGATCGGGATAAAACCGTTTAGGTTTTATTTACCTATTATATTTATTATAACATATTTTTAGCATAAAGCAAGGGTTGGCTACATAAATATAGTACAAACAAGTTGTTTGGAGGAGAGGTTTACAATGATGATAGAATACCAACATGAGCCGGTATGTGTCAGCGAAGCGGCGATAACCGCATTTTCACAGGCGTATACGGAAGCGGATATTATTGTTCCCGATGTAAAGCCCGATATTGCAAAGGTTTTGCAGATTGATGCACGCGCGGTTATTCTTTCGAAGGAATGTTCGACCGATAGGATTACGGTCGAGGGAAAGGCAACCTTAAACATCCTCTATGTCGGAGAGGACAATTCCGTAAAAAGCATCAACTCCGCTCAGAATTTTACGCACTATATCGATGTAAAGGGCGCGGCGGAGGGAATGGGAATTGAGCTGGAAAGCGATGTTGAGAATGTGGAGTACGAGGTTATAAACAGCCGCAAGATTAATGTAAGGACTCTAATCGGGCTTGATGTGAAGGCTTTCATGCCCCGCGATATCAATGTTCTTACAAATGTCATGGGCGGCGAGTTTGAAACCCTGCGAAAAAAAATAAAACCGTACAGCGTTGTGGCAAGAATCGATGACAATACGGAAATTAAAGAAAAACTTGAAATTCCCGCGGGAAAGCCGAGCATTGCATCGATTCTTAAAATTGATGCAAGGGTAAAGGAAAGCGAGCTGAAGGTCAGCACAAACAAACTTATCATTAAGGGTACGCTTTGCGTGACCACACTTTATTTAGGCGATATGGACCGCGATGTCATCCAGTTTATGGAACATGAGGTACCCTTTACCGAAATTTTCGATGTTCCCAGCGCGGACGACGGCATGGACGGACAGATATCCTTTGCGGTAACCGACATTACCTACGATATAGTTGAGGACAGCGACGGAGACAGCCGGATTTTAATAGTCTGCGTGGCGGTTGCTGTAACGGGAAAGGTTGCAAGGCAGCTTGAGATTGATGTTATAGAGGATATATACAGCGTCAATACGCCCCTTTATGTTGCGAAAAACACGGCAAACCTTGACAAAATGGTAGAGAATACAAGGGTTCAGGTGACGGTAAACGATGTTGCAACCGTTTCCGATGAATCGCCCGAAATTGTTCAGGTTTATAATGTCATCGCAAAGCCGTATCTTTCGGAAACCCGTATCGAAAACGGAAAGATTGTTGTCGAAGGGGTTGTAGACGCATACATACTCTATATGTCGGACGACAAGTCATGCCCGCTTTACACCCACAAGCATGAAATGAGGTTTTCACACAACATGGACGGCGGGAACGCCTGCGACGATATGTACTGTGATGTAAAGCTCGATATCGACCATATAAGCTATAATATTGCAATGGGACGCGAGGTCCAGCTTCGGATTATACTCGGTATAAGCGCAAAGGTTATCTGCACCGACCGAATAGAGTATGTCACGGAGGTTGCGGCAAGCGATGAGTCTGCCGAGGCTTCGGAGAAAAAGAAATGCTGCATTAAAATTTATTTCGTTCAAAAGGGCGATAAACTTTGGGACATTGCGAAAAAATACCGTACCACGATGGATAAAATTATGCAGATGAACGACATTTCCGACGAATCCGAAATAATAGCGGGAAAGCAGATTATCATTCCGTAAAAAAGTTGCTTATATGAAATACATATAAACAATTGTTCCGATGCAAAACGGGCAGCCCCCAAAAGGGTTGCCCGTTTTGGTGGGTTATTTTGAAGAAAAAATGTAACATTATTGTTATTTTAGAAAATGTTGCAATTATTGTACAAATATTGTATAATGTTTTTGGTTTAAGCATGAGTTATATGAACATGCACTATTCTCGCTGCCCAAAACCTATGCGTGTTCGTATATCCCATGCTTAATTTTATATTTTTATAAAGGCTGTGTGCATATTGAAAAAACTTGTTGGAGCAGTAACCGCATTGGCTATAATATGTTCGGCTGGGCTTGCCGACATCGATTTCACTCCCTCCGTTTATGTAAACGGAAACAAGATAGAAGCGGATATAATTATGAAGGATGACAGAATTTATGTTCCGCTTCGGGCAGTAAGCGAAAGCATGGGCGCAACCGTTTCGTGGGACGAAACAAATAACACTGCAAGCATTGAAACCTCGCGAAGCGACAGTATCCTGCCCCAGGTTATAAAGGATGCAAGCCCTTTTGTAGTCGCCATAATAGGCGGGTACTCATTTGAGGGGACGCCCGCTTATAAGGAGAAATATATGCAGGGCACAGCCCACGGTACGGGCGTAATAATAAAAAGCGGCGGTGAAATTTTAACAAACGCCCATGTCGTAAAGGACCTTAATAATATAATTGTCGTGCTATATGACGGAAGCGGATATGAGGCGACAATTAAGTATATAGACGAGGAAACCGACCTTGCGGTTATAAAAATCAACAGGCTGGGGCTTCAAACCGCAAGATTTGCCGATGATGAGGATATTGTAATTGGAAAGACCGTTGTGGCTATCGGAACGCCGATTTCTTTTTCGCTGCGAAATTCCGCCTCACTCGGAATAATAAGCGGAATAAACAGAAGCATAACAAATGATTATCGCCTTATACAGACTGATGCCTCAATAAATCCGGGGAACAGCGGCGGCCCGCTTGTCAATATGAATGGCGAGGTTGTGGGTATAAACTCGTCAAAGCTTGCGGGGATAGGCGTTGAGGGAATGGGCTTCTCGATTCCCGCGGGCACGGTAAAGTATGTGCTTAAACATTTTGAAACATACGGAAGGGTCAGACGCCCCGACATAGGAGCAACTCTTCAGGAGAGCGTGTTTGCATATATGGGGCTTCCCGCCGATACGGGGCTTATGGTAAGCTCGGTTAAGGAAGGCTCGCCGGCGCAGACAGCAGGAATTTTAATAAATGATACGATAATTGAGGTAAACGGCTGTGCTGTTCACAGCATTGTGGACTGGAACGAGGAAATGAAAAAGTACCTGCCCGCAGATACGGTTACCCTTAAGGTGCAAAGAGGAACAGAGCAAAAAGATATATCAATAAAATTCAGTGAAAAATAGGAGGAAAATTTTTATGACAGCATTCAGAAAAGTTAAAAAAGGCATTTCGTTATTGCTTTGCACATTCCTGTTGTTTTCTGTGATCGGAATACCCGCGGTTGCCGAGGATAAGGAAGAAAAAAAGGACATCCCCAAAATTGAGATTTCCTTTACCGTAGGCGAAAGCACTCTTAAAATCAACGGTAAATCGGTTACTGTCGAAACTCCTTATGTGGTTGACGGAACCACACTTGTTCCTCTCAGGGTTATAACCGAGGCATTTGGGGCAAAGGTTACATGGGACGAAAAAACACAGGGAATAACTCTTGAGTACAAAGAGGTCGTAATCAAGCTTAATATCGGCAAAAAGACGGCATATATAAATTCTCAGGTGACAGAGCTACTGCAGGCGCCTGAGCTGAAAAACTCAACGACAATGGTGCCCTTAAGATTTGTAACCGAAAACTTCGGGGCCGATGTGTCATACAATTCCCAAACTGCGGAGATTACGGTTGTAAAGGAAAACACCGAAAGCAACAGTATTAAGGATTATGCGCTTATTCTCAAAAGGACAACAAAGGATTATATCGGCGACAGCTATCACAAGTGGCATATGCCCATGCCGAAGGAAATGAGACTCAGAGACAGAACCTTTGACGGCTATTACAGCTATTTTGTATCGGACGACGGCAAAAGAGAGGTAATGATAACCATAAAAGATGCGGAATCCTCCGACACTCCTGATACGGTGGCGCAAAAGCTTATTGCCATTGCTAAGGAATATACTCTGATTGAAAGCACTAAAAAAGTAGACAAATCACACAGCGAGTATTACTTTGTTAAATACAAAGACAAAGAAATGACCTATGAACATAAGGGTTACTTAAGCAACGGAAAGATATTCTATGCTTTGTCCGCTGTTGATAACGGAGCCACCGCCCAGGAAAAACAGGTGATGTCGGACATTATTGAAGGGTTTGTTTTAAATTTCCCAACCGATGGGTCGGTTGAGGATTTATCCGATGTTATGTCGGACGGGTACAGAGTTTTCAGTGAGAACAGAATGAAATTCTCTTTGAAGGTTCCCGCCGACTGGATTGAGGTCCGCTTGGAGGATAAGGAAAACGAATTTATATTCGGGAGAATACAAAGTAATAGACTCGTCGGAAGAATAGGTGTTGAAATTTATTCCGAACAAAGCGGGCAAACCATTGAGCAGTGGGCGAATATGGACCGCCAGCACAATATTGACATGTTCAATCCGGCCTGCATAATTGAGACTTCGCCCGTCGCACCCATCAATGTAGCTGGTGTTTCAGGCTATTCTTATATGATTAAAATGGACAACAAAAAGGAAAAGATCATTATGAATGACATCTTCCTTATGAAGGGCAAGTACCGCTACAACCTTACAATCGAGCTTGAGGAATCGTTTATGAACTCAAAGGATTATTATAATGCGGTTTTGAATTCCTTTAAGGTTGAAGAGATTTATGTCGAGGATGTCGGACAGCTTACAAGGTTTGAACAAAAGAATGATATCTTTACAACCTACGAAGAAAAGAATTTGGAGTGCAAGGTAGATATTCCGGTTAATTGGAACAGAGAGGAACAAAACAGCACTTCGGTTGTATTTTTCGATCCGGAAAGCGGAAGAGGAGTTAACATTTTTACAAATGAAAACAAAAACGCAGACCCCGCAGAAAAAGTGGGAAGGCAATTAAAGAACTATATGTCGGAAGAAAAAGGCGCTCAAATACTTGACAGTGACGACTATGAAATCAATAATATTAAAATGTACTTTTTCAAGTATACCTTGCCCAATGAAAACGACGGCAATTTTGTGTATACCGCCTATATAGCCTACGGCAACGGAAAACTTTACAGTATTGTATTTACAACACCGTATATAGGCGACGGCAAGGAAACCGCTACGATATTCAAAAAAATAGTGGATAGCTTTAAATTTCTTTAAGTCATATACTTTGAATTAAAAAACAGGGGCTTAACGCATAGCACTTTCCCGAACTAAACCGCTTTCAGCGCATAAATTATAAGTTTTTGCATAATTAACAACAAATTAAAAACAGCGTATACACTATGGCTGCATTATAACCGCTAATGGTGTATACGCTGTTTGCTTTGGTATTTGGACTAACCCGTAAACGCTTCGCCCCGAAGTTGCGGTCCTACCTCCTTAAAAACATCGCCGAAGTGTGTCAAAATCTTCTTTACAGTAAGGGCTTTATATGGTAAAATAATTGTAATATTATAATGGAGGTACATATCTTGAAAATCAACGGTTCACAGATTGTTATAGAATGTCTTGTCGAGCAGGGCGTGGATACGGTATTCGGGTATCCCGGCGGAGCGGTGCTCAATATATATGATGCGCTGTATAAAAACAGCGATAGGATAAAGCATATTCTTACGGCGCATGAGCAGGGTGCGGCGCACGCCGCTGACGGCTACGCAAGGGCATCGGGCAAGGTCGGTGTATGTATCGCAACCTCAGGTCCCGGCGCGACAAATCTTGTTACCGGTATTGCCACGGCTTATATGGACTCCGTTCCGATTATAGCCATCACGGGGAATGTCGGAACATCCCTTTTGGGCAAGGACAGCTTTCAGGAGGCGGACATTACGGGTATAACCGCCCCCATTACAAAGCACAACTATATAGTAAAGGATGTCAAGGACCTTGCGAACACCATTCGGAAGGCGTTTAAGATAGCCCGAAGCGGAAGGCCCGGTCCCGTTCTTATTGATATACCGAAGGATGTTTCCGCTAACCTGTGTGAATTTGAAAGCCAAAAACCCGAAGAGATAAAGCGGTTTGTGCCGAAAAAGGAAGATGTCGAAACAGCGCGTGAGCTTATAATGTCAAGCAAAAAACCGTTTATTTTCGCGGGTGGCGGTGTAATAAGCTCCGATGCCTGCAATGAGCTTTTTGAGTTTGCAAAAAGAATATCCGCGCCGGTAAGCTGTTCTTTAATGGGGCTCGGCGCATATCCTGCGACGGATAAGCTTTTTACGGGCATGTTGGGTATGCACGGAACAAAAGCATCGAATACTGCGGCGTCAAACTGCGACCTTTTTATTGCTGTGGGAACAAGGTTTTCGGACAGGGTTATAAGCGACCCTTCAAAATTCGCTAGGCACGCAAAAATTCTTCACATCGATATTGACCCTGCCGAAATCGACAAAAACATAAAATCCTATCATTCGGTTATAGGTGATATAAAAGAGGTGCTGGCGCCGTTATTAAAGGATATAACAAGCCTTGAAAACCCCGAATGGCTTGACCACATCCTCGGACTTAAAAAGAAATTCAAAATCGGCCATACCCATATAGGAAGCCTGACCCCATATTTTGTAATGCGTGAGGTTGACAAACAGACCGGGGGGGATGCGGTTATAACAACCGAGGTCGGACAGCACCAGATGTGGGCGGCGCAGTATTATTCATATACAAAGCCGAGAACCTTTATATCCTCGGGCGGCTTCGGAACAATGGGCTACGGAACGGGGGCAAGCATGGGCGCCGCCCTGTCTGGTACGGGCAAGCGTATAGTCCATATCGCCGGCGACGGCTCATTCCGTATGAACAGCAGCGAGCTTGCGACAATGAAGCATTATAATATCCCCGTTATCATTGTTGTTATGAACAACGGAACACTCGGCATGGTGCGCCAATGGCAGGCGCTGTTTTACGGGGGAAGATACTCACAGACAACGCTTGACAGAGGGCCTGATTTTAATATTCTTGCCGAGGCGTACGGCGTACGCTCCTACAAGGTACAGACCGAGAGTGAGTTTAAGGCGGCATTTGCCGAGGCGCTTTCCTTAAATGAGCCCGTACTTATAAATACGATGATAGACATTGATGAGCGTGTATTGCCGATGGTACCCGCAGGAAGGCCAATTGATGAACTGATACTGGAGTAGTGTAAAGTATGGATAATATATCCCTTCCCGTCAAATTCATAGACGAATATCTACCAAAGGCAGAGCCTGCCTATGTGGTTGTTTATTTGTATGCCTACCGTTTCATAAGCAGAAATGAGGTCGTTCCCGACACTCGTCAGATTGCATCCGCGCTCAATCTTAAGGAACGGCAGGTCGAGGCGGCAATGGATTATTGGAATCGGTACGGCTTTAATTTGGGCGGCAGGAATGTTATCAAAACACTGCACAAAAGCATATACACGCCCTCCGAGATTGCCGCGCGGGCGCAAACCGACAAAAAGCTGAAATGGCTTTATGAGGAGGCGCAAAACTCACTGGGCAAAATTCTGTCAAGCGCAGACATTCAGGCACTTTTTTGGATTTATGATTATTTGGGGCTTAATCCTCAGGTTATAATGCTTATCATAAACTATGCAAAAAAAATTGACAAAGCATCAATGCGTTATATCGAAAAGATTGCGATGGACTGGGCGGACAAGGGTGTGGATACTGTCCGAAAGGCAGAGCGCTACCTTGCCGACCTTGATGAAAAAAGCACATATCAATACCATATCAAAAAACTTTTCGGCATAAAGGACAGGGATTTTACGCCGAGCGAAAAGGCGATATTGGACGAGTGGGCTACATCCATAAAGCCGACGGACGAGCTTTTGCTCTCCGCCTTTGACATCAACATAAACAGAACGGGGAATTTAAACATAAAGTACATAAACGGCATATTAAAAAGCTGGAAGGAAAAAGGAATAACAACTACCGGGCAGATTCCGCTGGAAACAAAAAGCACGGGCACTGCAAACTTTGACCAGCGCGGCGACATTGATTTTGATGCCCGCGAAATAGAGATTCTGAAAAAGCGTATGGGGCGGTGAGGATTTGGACAGAACCATAGAAGAGATTTATGAGACTCTAAACAGGGAGTATGCAAATATTCGTGAGCGAAACAAGAAAAAGCAGGCGGCAATCACGGCCGAGATATACATAAAGATACCGCGCATCAAAGAAATCGACGACGAAATCGCAAACGAGGGTTTGGCTGTGGCATCAAGGGTTTTGTCGGGGGGCGAAAGCCCTAAAAAAGCGGTGGAAAACATGCGCCTTAAAATGAATTCGCTTGTGCGCGAGAAAGAGAAGCTTCTAAAGTCCGCGGGCTACGCTCCCAATGCAATGGATGAGATTTACGACTGTGCGCTGTGCCTTGACAAGGGCTATACAGACGGAAAGCGTTGCGTATGCTACGACAAAAAACTGAGCAGGCTTCTTCAAAGGTATTCAAATATATGTATGAGCGGTAAAAATTCGTTTGAAACCTTTGACCTTGACCTGTTTTCGACCGTGCCCGACAAAAAATACGGTATTTCACCGAGGGAAAATATGTCCTCGGTTTACGATATTGCGTGTAATTTTGCCTCGGGGGGCAAGGATGCGCCCAGGAACCTGCTGTTTTACGGAGCGACGGGGCTTGGCAAAACCTTTACATCGGATTGTATCGCAAAAAGATTTATCGATAGGGGCAAAACAGTTTTCTATATGTCTGCGCCGAGGCTGTTCACAACCTTTGAGGAATATAAATTCGGGCGGGATACTACGGACAGAACCAAGAGGGTTATAAACTCGATAGGTGATGCCGAGCTTCTTATTATCGACGATCTGGGTACCGAATTTCGCACGGCATATACCGACAGCATACTTTTTGATGTTATTAATTCAAGAATTATTGAAGACAAAAGCATGATAATAAGCACAAATCTATCCTTAAAAGACTTAAAACGGATTTATTCCGAAAGAATATGCTCAAGAATTATGGGCCATTTTACCGAGGTGCTGTTCTTCGGAAACGACCTTAGGCTTAAATGATATAGGAACAAGCCTTTAAAACCGACAGCCTTTTGCTTTTACCGCCCGTAATATGTTAAAAATGCACATATAATAAGCCGCATTACACAAAAAGGTTTCCGTTTTTTGTGAATAAGCTGCGGCTTTTTTGTTGTAAATTGTTATAAATAATGATATAATAAAAACAAGTTATTACTCAAACCGTACAGATTAGGGTGTGTTTTTGTTATGACCGATAACGAGCTTATAAAAATTGCCGACAGTATGAGGGAAAAATCATACGCCCCCTACTCAAATTTCAGGGTCGGGGCGGCTCTGCTGTGCGGCGACGGCTCGGTAATAACGGGCTGTAATGTCGAAAACATATCATTCGGCGCAACGATTTGTGCTGAGCGTACGGCGTTTGTCAAGGCAATATCCGAGGGCAAAAGCGGCTTTATAAAGCTTGCGATTTCCGCATCGGGCGGCGAAATTCCGACCCCCTGCGGTATATGCAGGCAGTTTATGAGTGAATTTGCTTACGATAACTTTAAGGTCATTTGCAAAGGCGATGGCGGCGGGTGTAAGGCATATACTCTAAGTAGCCTTATGCCACACTCCTTTAAAGCGGAGGGCTTAAAATGATAAAAACGAATAAGCTGTATCATATCGGTCTTTCGGAAGATATACAGGCGAAATATGCCCTGCTGCCGGGCAATCCGGGCAGGGTTGAGGCTATTGCAAGGCATCTTGAGTCCTACGAAAAGATTGACTCGAACAGGGAATACCTGACATACCGCGGACTGTTATGCGGCGAAAGTATTTTGGTAACCTCGACTGGCATAGGCGGCGCATCCTCGGCAATAGCCGTCGAGGAGCTTTACACCCTCGGCGTTCGTAACTTTATACGGATAGGAACCTGCGGCGGTATGCAGCCTCAGGTAGAGGGCGGAGATATAGTGATAGCGACCGCAGCGGTGCGGGCGGAGGGGACATCGAGGGAATATGTCCCGATAGAATACCCCGCGGTATCTGATTTTGAGGTAACCGCCGCACTTGCTTCTGCGGCGAAGAAGCTAAACAAGCCGTATCATACCGGCGTAGTCCAAAGCAAGGACTCTTTTTACGGCCAACATTCGCCGGAGCGAATGCCCGTGGGATACGAGCTTGAAAGCAAGTGGAGGGCATGGATAAAAGCGGGCTGTCTTGCTTCCGAGATGGAGTGCGCTGCAATATATACCGTTGCGGGCGTGCTCGGTGCGAAAAGCGGTGCGGTGCTTTCTGTTGTATGGAATCAGGAGCGTGAGAGGCTTAAGCTTCCCAATCCTGAGGTACATGATGCGGAAAGCGCGATAGCCGTGGCAATAGATGCGCTTAAAATCCTTATAAAAGGTTCCTGAAAGGTTTAATCAATAGGCAGTGTGTTTAACAATAAGAAAGGGTGGGGTTACAATGTCAAAGAAAATGAAAACAATGGACGGAAATACCGCTGCGGCGCATTCTTCGTATGCGTTTATAGATGTAGCGGGGATATATCCGATTACTCCGTCGTCGCCAATGGCGGAGCATATCGACGAGTGGTCCGCCAACGGGAGGAAGAACCTTTACGACCAAAAGGTAAAAGTCGTACAGCTTCAGTCCGAGGCGGGCGCCGCAGGCACGGTTCACGGCTCGTTGGCGGCAGGGGCGATTACCTCTACATATACGGCTTCACAGGGCCTTCTTCTTATGATACCCAATATGTATAAAATAGCGGGTGAGCTTTTACCCTGCGTTATACATGTTTCCGCAAGGGCTGTTGCATCGCACGCGCTTTCTATTTTCGGCGACCATTCCGATGTTATGGCGTGCCGCCAGACGGGCTTTGCGATGCTTGCGGCGGGCAATGTGCAGGAAACAATGGACATGGCGGGCATAGCCCACCTTAGCGCGATTAAGGGCAGGGTTCCGTTTTTGCACTTCTTTGACGGGTTCAGAACCTCCCATGAGCTTCAGAAAATTGAAGAGGTTGACTATGAGATTTACAGAAAGCTTATAGATTTTGAGGCAGTAAAAGCGTTCCGAAACGGTGCGCTCAATCCGGAGCATCCCGTGCTGAGAGGTACTGCGCAAAACCCCGACATATTCTTTCAGGCAAGGGAAGCGTCCAACAGCTTCTACCTAAAAATCCCCGCGGTTGTCGAGGATTATATGAACAGGTTTGCCGCCCTGACGGGAAGGCAGTACAGGCTTTTTGACTACTACGGCGCGCCCGATGCGGAGCGTGTTATAGTTGCAATGGGTTCGGTTTGCGACACGATTGAGGAAACAATAGATTATATGAATTCAAAGGGCGAAAAGGTCGGGCTTGTAAAGGTAAGGCTTTACAGACCGTTTTCCCACAAGCATTTTCTTGCGGTTTTGCCCGAAACGGTAAAGAAAATCGCGGTGCTTGACAGGACGAAGGAACCGGGGTCACTGGGCGAGCCATTGTATCAAGATGTATGCACCGTGTTCTATGAAAAGGGCATATCCCCCACGGTTGTGGGCGGGCGCTACGGCCTCGGCTCAAAGGACACAACCCCCTCGCAAATCCTTTCGGTTTATAAAAATCTCAATATGAACGAGCCAAAAAACCATTTTACAATAGGCATAAATGATGATGTCACATTCCTCTCGCTGCCGGTGGTTGAGGATATCGACACAACACCCGAGGGAACGACAACCTGCAAATTCTGGGGTCTCGGGTCGGACGGAACGGTAGGCGCAAACAAAAACTCCATAAAGATAATCGGCGACAATACGGATATGTACGCACAGGCGTATTTCTCGTACGACAGTAAAAAGTCGGGCGGTATAACGATTTCACATCTTCGCTTCGGCAAAACGCCGATAAAGTCGACCTACCTTATAAGCAAGGCGGATTTTGTTGCCTGCCACAACCCTTCATATCTCGGTAAGTACGACATGATTTCCGATGTAAAGCCCGGCGGCGTGTTCCTTTTAAACTGCCCATACACTCCTTCCGAACTTGATGAAAAGCTGCCCGCCGACATAAAACGATATATTGCCAAAAACAACATAAGCTTTTATACAATAGACGGCGCGGGTATCGGCAGGGAGCTTGGCCTGGGCAACAGAACCAATACGGTTATGCAGGCGGCGTTCTTTAAGCTTACAAATATAATTCCGATAGATGATGCGATAAAGTATATGAAGGAGGCTATTTTAAAGACCTACGGCAAAAAGGGCGAACAGATAGTCAACATGAACTATGCCGCGGTTGATAAGGGCGTCGAAGCGCTTTGCAGGGTCGATGTCCCCGCCTCATGGGCAAACGCGGAGGACAGCGAGCCTATAAAAAGCGATGTACCTGATTTTATAAAGAATATTCAACAGCCTATAAACGCACAGAAGGGTGACCTCCTCCCCGTCAGCGCCTTTGTCGGCAGAGAGGACGGAACCTTTCCGCAGGGAACTGCTAAATACGAAAAAAGGAGCATCGCTCCCTATGTTCCGGAGTGGCAAAAGGACAGGTGCATACAGTGCAATATGTGCTCCTATGTCTGCCCTCACGCCGTTATTCGCCCATTCCTGCTCGATGCGGACGAGAAGTCGGCGGCGCCGTCAGGGTTTGAAACAATACCGGCGACAGGCAAGGGGCTTGAAAACTACGCCTATCGTATGCAGGTTTCGGTTCAGGACTGCACGGGTTGCGGCAACTGCGTGAACATCTGCCCCGCAAAGGAAAAGGCGCTTGTTATGAAGCCCATTCAAACACAGGATACACAGATAGAAAACTGGAACTATGCGCTTACGCTTAAAAGAAAAACCGACCTTCCTTCGCCCGAAACGGTTAAGGGAAGCCAGTTTGTTCAGCCTTTGCTTGAATTCTCGGGCGCTTGCGGAGGTTGCGGCGAAACGCCTTACGCCAAGCTTGTAACTCAGCTTTTCGGCGACAGAATGATGATTGCGAACGCAACGGGTTGTTCGTCAATCTGGGGCGGAAGTGCGCCGTCGATGCCTTACACGATAAATGCGGAGGGTAAGGGGCCTGCCTGGGCGAACTCGCTTTTTGAGGACAACGCCGAATTCGGTTACGGAATGCTTTTGGGTGTTAAGCAGATACGAAGCAGAATTAAGGATTTATGCCAAAGTGCCATTATGAGCGGTGTTAATGAGGCATTAAAAACGGCAATGGAAAACTGGGTAGAGTCCATGGACGACGGAGAGGCATCAAAAACCGCTTCCGCGGCATTGGTCGCAGAGCTTGAGAAAAACAAGGGCAATGCAATAGTCGACGAAATACTTGAGAAAAAGGACTTTTTGATTAAAAAATCGCAGTGGATATTCGGCGGCGACGGCTGGGCCTATGACATAGGCTTCGGGGGGCTTGACCATGTTCTTGCCTCGGGCGAGGATGTAAATATTCTGGTGTTCGACACCGAGGTTTACTCCAACACGGGCGGCCAGTCGTCAAAGGCAACGCCGACAGCCGCGGTTGCATACTTTGCGGCATCGGGCAAAAAAACCAAAAAGAAGGACTTGGGCCTTATCGCAATGTCATACGGCTATGTATATGTCGCACAGGTTGCAATGGGCGCTAATCAGAATCAGCTTATAAAAGCTTTGATTGAGGCGGAAAAATACAAGGGTCCGTCGCTTATCATAGCATACGCACCCTGCATAAGCCACGGAATAAAGGGCGGGATGGGCAATGCTCAGCTTGAGGCAAAAAGGGCCGTTGACAGCGGCTACTGGCATCTGTACCGCTACAATCCGCTTTTGAAGGCAGAGGGTAAAAATCCGTTTATACTCGATTCCAAAGAGCCTACCGCCTCGTTTAAGGACTTTATAAAGAGCGAGGTCAGATACTCCTCGCTTGAGAGAACCTTCCCCGACATTGCGAACGAGCTTTTTGAAAAAGCGGAAAATGAGGCTAAAGAAAAGTATGAAAAGTATGAGAAGATGAGTAAACAATAATTATTACAGTTGAGAATTATAACAGCCCCATGAAAAATCATATATTTTCGTGGGGCTGTTATATTAGTGGAAAAGCCAAAAAAACTATATCTCGTCCGTAATATCCGATACGGTATTACTTTCATAATCCGCAAGATATACTTTATCGAAAATCGGTTCGATCCGTACATTTTTAAGCGAAAAATTGTGCCTCTTAAGATACTCGGCGCATCTTTTTTTATAATCATCAGGCTCGTTTCGCTTAATGTATTTCGGAAGCGGACGCTCCCTAAAGCTTTGAAGAAGGTCAAGCGCAAGCGGCACTAAAACCGACTCCCCGCCGAATTCGTACAAGATATCGCCAAGCCGAAAGCGCGGGATTTTTCCTTTTGATTCGGCGGTTTTAAGCGCCCTGCCCAACGCTTCGAAAACCGAAAATGCATTTTTCTTTGTCAAAACTTCAATAGTTCTTGAAAATGCCCTGCTGTTGTAAAAACGGTCAACGGCCTCTTCCGTCTTCTTAAGCCTTATAAGCTCCGAAGCGGAAAGCCAATCGGTGCGCAAAACCTCAAAGGGAGGTGTTTTCATATAACAAATACCATTCATCTCTCTTATGGGAGTGTCGGGCAGAGCCTTCAAAAACCCAAGCTGAAGCATATCGGGGCGAAAGGCGTATGCAAAATCAAAGGAACGCGCGAAGGAGGCATAATCCTCAAACGGAAGACCCGCAATAAGGTCAAGATGGACACAAACACCCGTTTTTTTAATCCTTTCAATGATTTTAGCAACCGCTTCCAAATCAAAATTGCGGTTTACGGCGGCCAATGTTTTGGGGTTTGCCGACTGAATACCTATTTCTACCCGGAAAAGATGAGGCTTTTGCGCCAAAAGACCGATAATATCGTCATTTATAAGATGGGGCGCCATTTCAAAATGTACACGGGTCGAAATACTGTTTTCCGATATAAATTCTATTATCTGCGCCGCCCTTTCAATATCACAGTTAAATGTTCTGTCCACAAGCTTTACAAGGGGAACTTCGTTTTCAAACAAAAGCAAAAGATTTTTCCTCACATAGTCCATCGGAAGATAGCGAACCCTCCTGTCCGTGGACGAAAGGCAGTAGGCGCACGAAAAGGGACAGCCTCTTGATGTTTCGAAATATATGATTTTGCCCCTGCGCGATATAATATCCTCTTTGGTATAGGGCGCGGGAATTTCGAAAGGAGAAAGATTTTCCTCACTTTTCAGCAGCTTCGGGGGCAATTCTCCGTTTTCAAGCGCAGTCAAAAGAGCAAAAAACGGCTTTTCCCCTTCACCCGAAACAAAGTGGTCGACAAAATCAAAATCGCCCTGCGCCTGAGGCCCGCCGAAGACGATAATACATTCGGGCATTGAGGTTTTTATCATATCCGCAACAACCGCGGTTTGAGAAATGTTCCATATATAGCAGGAAAAAGCGTATATATCCGCTTTTATTTCGACAAGGTCGGAATATATCGCATGGGGTGTATCATTTGTTGAAAATTCTGCGATTTCCATATCAAATTTGTCGCAGTATTTTTTAAGGTATAAAAGCGCAAGAGAGGAGTGGGAATATCTTGCGTTAAGCGCACAAAGAACAGTTTTCATTTGCGGTCACCTCTTAAATATCATACACCCTGTCGCGGCTAATGTAAACAACATTACAATTATATTTCAGAAATTGTTTCATATAATTAAATGTGGTATAATAACCGCGGGCGGTTATTATACGCTCCGCGAAGAATTTATTGCGCCGCCGAAATTTTCCTCGCGAAAACCGCTCGTAAACGGCGATGCGCAGTTATACCATAATTCGCTTGCTTTTATGGCATAACAATCGGGATATAGATGATTATTATGCCGAATATATATCTGCATTAAAGGAGGCTTATGATGTCCAAACAGAAGGTTTGCGTTATTTTCGGCGGGAACTCATCGGAGCATGAGGTTTCAAGGGTTTCGGCGCGGAATGTAATAAACAATCTCGATAAAAACAAGTATGAGGTTTATCCCCTCGGAATAACAAAGGAAGGGCAATGGCTTCTATACAGCGGCGATATAAGTAAACTTGACAACGGCGAATGGGAAAAAAGCAATGTACATAAAGCGATAATTTCACCCGATTCGGGCGACAAGTGTATTTTGGTATTTAAGGGCAATACGGTTGAAAAAATAAACATAGATGTTGCGTTTTTGATACTCCATGGTCGCAACGGCGAGGACGGAACCGTCCAGGGGCTTCTTCAGCTTGCGGGTATACCCTATACGGGGTCGGGGGTGCTGTCCTCTGCGCTTTGCATGGATAAGGCTTCGTCAAAGCTGATACTCGAGGCAAACGGCATACCTCAGGCAAGGTGGCTTGTTATAAGGGAAAGTGATATGCAAAACCCCGCATTGGTTTTGGAGAGGGTTGAAAAAGCCTTTTCATACCCTGTTTTTGTAAAGCCGTCTGGCGCAGGCTCGTCAATCGGCGCAGGGCGCGTTTTGTCGCCCGAGGGTCTTATTCCCGCGCTCGAAGATGCGCTGAGGTACGACACCAAGGCTTTGGTTGAGGAAAACATAAATGCCCGCGAAATAGAGTGCGGAATTATAGGTAACGACAACCCGCGCATAGCCCTTTTGGGCGAGGTTGTAACGGACCACTCCTTCTACGATTTTGAGGCGAAGTATACGGAAGGGGCGGCAAGCTCCGTTATCCCCGCTCCGCTTAGCGCCGAAAAGACGGAGGAGATAAAGGAAATAGCCAGAAAGGCATATCTTACACTGGAATGTAAGGGTTTTGTCCGTATAGATTTCTTTGTGGAAAAGACAACCGAGAGGGTTTTTCTGAATGAGATTAATTCGCTTCCCGGCTGTACGGACAGCAGTATGTTCCCTGTTTTGTGGCAAAAGAGCGGGCTTACATTCACCGCATTGTTGGACGAAATCATATCCTACGCCATGGAGGGTTAACAATCTCTATGTGCAATGGAAAATAAACTGTACGCACGAACCGGCGGGAATGCCCTGTAAAGGGGTTTTTTCGGTTCGCCGTAGGAATGGAGATTACTATGGATAACAGGCCTATCGGAGTGTTTGACAGCGGTCTTGGCGGGCTTACAGTCGTAAAAGAGCTTATACACCTCCTCCCAAAGGAGAGTATTATATATTTCGGAGATACCGGAAGGGTGCCCTACGGAACAAGGGGGCGCGATACGGTAATAAAGTATGCGATTTCGGACATAAATTTTCTTATGACCAAAAATGTTAAGGCGATTGTAATCGCCTGCGGAACCGCAAGTTCCATTGCGCTTTCGAGTGTTGTTCCGAAATACGATATACCTATTATAGGGGTTGTATCCCCGACGGCAAGCGCGGCGGCGGCGGCGACAAGGAATAAAAAAGTCGGAATAATAGGCACGGCGGGGACAATCTCAAGCGGCGCGTATGTGAAAGAGCTTAAAAGCATTGACCCTGAGATAGAGCCTTTTTCAATGCCCTGCCCGCTTTTCGTCCCCATTGTCGAAAACGGTTATACCGACGGCGAGGTTGCAAGGCTTGTTGCGACGGAGTATCTTGAGCCTCTTAAGAAAAAAGGCGTTGACACAATTATCCTCGGGTGCACACATTATCCTTTGCTAAAAGGCGTTATCTCTGATATAATGGGTGGTGATACCGTGCTTGTGGATTCGGGGCGACCCGTGGCGGAGCGTGTGGCAAGCCTTCTTTATGAAAATGGTATGGAGACGGACGGCGTTGCGCAGTATCAGTACTTCGTAAGCGATACGGTTGAAAATTTTGCCTCGCTGGGCGGACTTTTCATGCAGCAAGAGATTTCAAACAGCGTGTCGCGGATTGATATTGAAAAATACTGATATGAAAAAGATAACGGGGGATTATCTGATGAAAAAAGATGTAATTATTTCACTTCGGGGCAGGCAGAGCGACAAGGACGGCAACGAGGAGATAGAGCTTGTAACCGAAGGAATCTATTATAAGGACAATGAAAGCCACTATGTTACATATAATGAAACAGAGGTCACGGGCATGGAGGGAACGACGACGACCCTGAAAATCGAAAAGGGAAGGGTTACAATGCTTCGCTCGGGGCAAAATAACAGTCAGCTAATATTTGAAAAGGGTGAGCGTCACCTTTGCTGCTATGAAACGCCCTTCGGCGCATTCACAATCGGCGTTTTGTCAAACCGTGTCGATATCGACATAAACGACAAAGGCGGCGATGTATCCGCGGAATACCGGATAGAAATCGACAACAACATAAGCGGAAGCAATGATTTTCACCTTCATTTCAGGGAATGTTAAATCGCTGAATAATTGTTGAGGTTGCAAGACGAAAGGATAGTACAAATGTTTAACATCAAACAAACGATAAGAGAACAAATCGCAGGGGTTGTCGACGATGCAATTAAAAAATCGGGCTTTTCGGGCATCCCATACACCGTAGAAACTCCGAGAGAGCGGGTAAACGGTGACTTTTCCGTTAATGCGGCAATGCTTCTTTCAAAGACCGCCAAAAAGCCTCCGCGGGCCGTTGCCGAAATACTAACGAACAATATGGATATAAGCGGAACATATATAGAAAGGGCGGAGGTTGCGGGCCCCGGTTTTATAAACTTTTTTCTCGGAAGGCAGTGGCTTTGCGATGTAATCGGGATTGTCGAGAGGCTCGGCAAGAGATACGGAAGCGCACCGCCGGTCGGCGAAAAGGTTATGGTTGAGTTTGTAAGCGCAAACCCGACAGGCCCCATGCACATGGGAAATGCCAGAGGCGGCGCCCTGGGCGACTCGCTTGCTAACATTCTTGATTTTGCGGGCTATGATGTTACGCGGGAGTTTTATTTAAACGATTCGGGCAACCAGATTGAAAAATTCGGCTGTTCTCTTGAGGCGCGCTATCTTCAGCAGTGCGGGATTGATGTACCATTTGATGACGAGTGGTATCAGGGTGCGGATATTTCGGAGCGCGCGAAGGAGTTTATTGATATATACGGCGATAAATATGTTAACGCTTCCTCGGAGGAGAGGAAATCCGCTCTTGTTGATTACGCTCTGTCCGAGAATGTTAAGATGATGAAAAAAATCCTTTCCCGATACCGCATAAGCTATGATGTGTGGTTTAGTGAGAGCAGTCTTTATAAAAGCGGGGAAGTGGACAAGGTTATAAATATTCTGAAAGAGCGCGGCTTCACCTATGAAAAGGAGGGCGCGCTTTGGTTCCGCGCATCGAATGATGGAGAAAAGGATGAGGTTTTGGTCCGTGCAAACGGAACGCCGACATACTTTGCGGCGGACATAGCATACCACAAAAATAAATTTGATAAGCGGGGCTTTGACAGGGTTATAGATATATGGGGCGCCGACCACCACGGTCATGTTGCCCGTATGAAAACCGCAATGGAGGCGGTGGGAATAAGCTCTGACAGGCTTACTGTCGTTTTGATGCAGCTTGTGCGCTTGATGCGCGGCGGTGAGGTTGCGAGGATGTCAAAGCGAAGCGGGAAGGCAATATCGCTCGGCGACCTTCTTGACGAAATCGGAATTGACGCCGCAAGGTTTTTCTTTAATATGAGGAATGCGGGGAGCCACTTTGATTTCGACCTTGACCTTGCGGTGGAGCAAAGCAACAACAACCCCGTATACTATGTCCAATACGCCCATGCGAGGATTTGCAGCATAATCCGCATTTTGGGCGAGGACGGAGTATTTGTGAAAAAGTATGCCGATATTGACACGGGGCTTCTTACGGAGAAGGAGGAGCTTGAGCTTCTTCGCAAAATAGCCGAATTCCCCGACGAGATACATGCGGCGGCGCAGACGCTTGAGCCTTCGAGGATGACAAGATATGCCATAGAGCTTGCCAATGAATTTCATTCGTTTTACAATGCCTGCCGCGTAAATGTCGATGATGAGAAAATACGGGATGCAAGGCTTAAACTTATCGACTGCGCAAGGGAAACGCTTGCGAATGTGCTTGGTATACTCGGCGTTTGCGCACCCGAAAGGATGTAGGAACTTCTAAAAGAAAGGGACTTTATGAATGAAAAAGAAGGTGCTTTTTCTGATCGCCGTTTTAATGGCTGCCTCCGTTTCCGCCTCGGCAACTCCGTTGGAGGAGGCTGTTTATAAAACCGTTGTGAGCCTTAGCGTGGAAATGGCGGTTGATTTCAATGTTTTAAGGCTTTACAAGGACTGGAGCTTTGTTGACAAACAGTACAGGCCCGCAATGGCGGGTGCGCTTTTTGCAAGACTTTTATGCCCTGAGGGTGATATGCTAAACCCTAAATCAGAGGATTTAACGCCTCTTATAAAGGGGCTTGAAAGGTTTGGCTTTAAGGACACCGCCTTTGAGGTTGTTTCCGTTAAGGGCGGAGCCGATATGAATATATCGGACGATACTCTGTTTCTTATTGACAACGAAATTGTACCCGACTACAAGCCTGTCGAAGGCGAAAGCTACTATGCGCTTGTCAACAGGGGTGGTAAAATTTTTGCCCTCTGGAAGCAAAACGGCGCATTGCAGGACTGTATTTTCAAAGGGAGTCTTTACCTGCAGGAGGGAGACACACTGATTCTTACAAACACTAAAAAACTTGTTAACGGCTTGTGGGAGGATGTATCCGAAAACAAATACATAACCGTCCGCCTCGAAGGCGGAAGGGTCAAGAAGGACGGCAGGGAGATGGAGGCTGACGAGGTTAACGCAAATCACCTCGACAGCGACATCTATATACTGGGAAGCCTTTCGGAAAACGAAATAAACGCAAAATATGCATCCCCTGTTTTTTAGGCGGATAGGGGAGAGTTTTTAATCAGTAAAGGGGTGTTTTGTATGAATACCAAAAAAGCGCTTATATCATTTGTCCTGTGTCTTGCTCTGTGTTTTACATATACTTTTGCAGATGGGGAGGATCCAAAAACCTCGCCTACCGATGGCGAAAAAGCGTACACACTGTTTGATCAGATTGTTGACTTTACCGCGGAGTATTACCGTTTCGGTATAACAAAGGAAGAACTCTTGGACTCGGCACTTGAGGGTATATTAAAAAACCACCCCGAACTTTTTGACGAGCTTATGAAGGGCGCATACGATGCGCTTGACGAGAACTCAAGGTATTTAAGCCTTGAAGAAAACGGCGCAAACACCGAAAGGGTCACGGGTCAGTTTGAGGGCATAGGAATAAATGTTTCGGAGTACAACGGAATAACGCTTTTAGGCAAGCCGATTAAAGGCTCTCCCGCGCACATTGCCGGACTTATGCCGGGCGACAGAGTTTTGAAGGTTAACAAAGAGGACATAACCGGTTATGTGCTTGATAAAACGATATCCCTTATAAAAGGGGAAAAGGGGACGAGCGTAGAGCTTGAGATTCTCCGCGACGGACAGGTATTAACCTTTACTATAGTGCGTGATCTTATAAAGATAAACCCTGTCGAGTATTATGCGCTCGGAGAAAACAATGCGGGTTATGTAAGTATTTCTTCATTTAACGCAAATACAACGGAATATCTTGAAGAAGCGCTTTATAACCTTGCCTCGCAGGGCGTTGACAAGGTAATTTTAGACCTTCGGAATAATTTGGGAGGCTTTTTGAGGGAGGCCATATCGGTCGCAAGCTATTTTATACCCGACGATTCCCTTGTAATTACAGAGGATTTTAAGGATCCGATAAACAATTCCGAGTACAGGTCGTATCATACCGATTTGAAATTTAAAGCAGTGGTTTTGGTGAATGAATACAGCGCATCGGCTTCGGAGATTGTTGCTGCGGCGATAAGCGACAACAAATGCGGTGTTTTGGTGGGTCAGACGACCTTCGGAAAGGGAACGGTCCAGGACGGTATAAACATTAAAAACGGTGGCGCAATATGGCTTACCATTGCAAAGTATCTTACTCCGGGCGGAAAGTATATCCATGAGGTCGGAATTGAGCCCGAATATCTGGAGAACAACAAAAAAGTAAAGCTTGACATAACAAAGCTTGAGGCGATTACGGGTGAGCGCATTTTGAAAAACGGTGATAGGGGTAAGGATGTTTTGGCGGTTGAGCATAGGCTTGATGCAATGGGCTTTTATATTCAGTCGGTCGATGAGATTTATGACAGCTATACCGCCGCGGCGGTAACAGCTTTTCAAAGCAGCACCGGTCTGTTCCCCTATGGCGTGGCCGATATTACGACCCAGATAAAAATCGCGGACGAGGCGGCGCAGGCTTATGTTATTCAGGACAGACAGCTTGAAAAAGCGAAAGAGCTTATTTTAAACCCCGATTTCTTAAAATGATACTGCGTAAAAAAACCGCTTTTCAAGACAGAAAAGCGGTTTTTTGAATCCTTGACATATATTAAAAAATCATATAAAATGTAATTATTGTATTAATAATTTTGCTTTATAATTAAGCAATAGCCGGCGCAGGTAATCCTCTGACATTAAGAAGGGAATGAAAAATTTAATGCCGATACAAAAAGGTACGGGCGAAAAATACTCCAACTCCGAGCTTAGTAAGTTTAAAAAGGTTTTTTCTAAAAAGGGCATGATGGTTGCCTTGTCGGGCGCATGTCTGGCGGGCGGGATTTCAATGACGGCGGCCGCAGCGGACAAGCCCAATATTCTTTGGATTACAGCCGAGGATTTAAGCCCGTTTATCGGGTGCTACGGCGACACTTTCGCAGTTACACCCAATATCGATGCTTTGGCGAATGCAGAAGCTAACGACGGAACGAAGGAAGGGCTTGTATTTACCAATGCCTTTTCAAACGCGCCGATTTGTTCACCGGCCCGCACAACGATTATTACAGGTATATATGCCAATGCGCTTGGCGCCGAGAGCCATAGGAGTAGCCCTTTAATACCTTCGTACATCGAAGGCTTTCCGAAGTATTTGAAAGATAACGGCTATATGACCTACAACAACAGCAAGACCGATTATAACATCGGTAACAGCGGTTTTGCAGGCCGTGCGTGGACCGGAAACAGCAGTTCGGCGCATTATTACGACCGTCCGGTCAAAACAAAGCCGTTTTTTCAGGTGTATAACATAGCTATAACGCATGAGTCCAAACTATTCACAATTGGGACCAACAAGGTCGACAAGTCCGTTCCCTACCTCCCCGACAACGATATTTTCAAAAGGTCGTGGGGGCAGGAATATGCAAATATTCATTCAATGGATTCCAAATTGGGAGGATACATAAATAAATTAAAAGCCGAAGGAGAATGGGACAACACCATTGTGTTCTTTTACGGCGACAACGGCGGCGTTATGCCGGGAATGAAGCGTTATCCCCATGACAGAGGCACAAGGGTTCCCTTTGTTGTGCGTATTCCGAAAAAATTCCATGACAGTCTGCTTCCCGCTGACTTGAAAGCAAGTTTAGGCGGGACTACCGACCGCCTTATAAGCTTTGTAGACCTTGCCCCGACAATACTTAATCTTGTCGGCGCCGATATACCGGAGTATATGCAGGGCAAGCCGTTTATGGGGAGCAATACACAGACCAACGAGTATATTTTTAATTTTGTCGGCCGTGCCGATGAACGCTTTGAATGTATAAGGGCAGTAATCAACAAAAAGTACGATTATGTCAGAAACTATTATCCGTTCCTGCCGCACATGCAATTTATGGAGTATCCGAACGATCAGCCGGCATACGCATCCATGTGGGCGGAGTTCAGAAACGGTACGCTAAACAGTGCACAGCTATGGTATTTCAGCACGAAATCGTATGAAGAACTTTACGATTTGGAAAAAGATCCGTATGAAATAAACAATCTTGCCAACGATCCGAATTACTATGATATCTTAAATGAATTGCGCGGCGTTATGGACAATTATCAGAATACATACAGAGATGTCGGGCTTGTGCTTCCGGAGGAAGAAATTTTAGCGCTCGGCGGGTCGGACAATGCACATGATGTTGTCAACGCCCAGTCGTTCCCGTATGCGAGGATTAAAGAAACGGCTGAGATGGCGGCAAGCGGTAACGAGGCTTACCTGCCAGAATTAATAGCAAGGCTTTCGCCGACTGAGCATAGCAGTGTACGCTATTGGGCGGCAATCGGCTGTTATATTCATAAGGATACGGTTAAAAACGACAGCAATGCTACCGATAGTCTGAAAGCGTGTCTGACGGGTTGCGATTCATTAAAACTTGCAGCCGCAAGAGTGCTTATGGCAATAAATATTCACAAAGCCGATGCGGAAGCGACTTTGCATGCGGCGCTTTCTTCAACCAATTATCTGACAATTATACGCGCGGTTAATATTCTTGAGGAGGTTGCACCCGTTTCCGAACAGTTGGTTCAGGCTGTGCAAGCGATTTCAGGCAATTTCGGCAATGACCCGAATAAACTCATTCAGAGGGTGAAGGCTTACATTTCAAACTTTAACGACAATCCTACACAGTTTATTAAAGTCCCGATTAAGACGGAAAGCAGGGATAGCGGACTTTTCAATATTTTTATTGAGCAAAGCAATATTTCGTTTAATGACGGGGTGATAACGGGCGGGATAGATCTGAATATTGTAAACGACACAGGCGATGCTGTTGAATCCAATGTTATTCTTGCGGTTTATCGGGTGAATGAGGCTAAGGAGATTAAGCTGATAGATGTGTATGTAGAGCCCAAAATCCTTAACGAGGGTGATAATCTTGTAGAATTTAACGGGCTTAATATTACAACCGAAACAGGGGGCGATCTCACATTTAAGGTTATGACATTCGGCAATCCTCTGGGTTTATCGCTGACACCGCTTACTAATATTGCGAGCGGGACAATACAGTAAGGGTAGGGACAAGACAAAACAAGGTTTATTCCCTTATCGAAAATTCCGCAGGTATCCGCGACTTTTTATAAGTTAACAACGCCCCCGCTTTCAGATAAAGCGGGGGCGTTGTTGGTTTTTTATTTTCTTTATGCAAAAATAAACCTTTTTCGGCATGGAAATACCGCTCTTGGGTTAAGGCTTTCCGCCGCCGTGGACAGCGCGTCACATACAAGTTGCGGTTTTATGTTAAAGGTGTTGCCCGCGGATATAACAACCCTGAGCCTGACGGAAAAATCCGTATAGCCGAGGATTTCGCTTTCAAAAATATTCTCCATAATATTTATTTCGGAAACTTTTTTCTTGCTCTTTTTTTCAATAAGTATTTCCTTTTGCGCAAGTGCAGCCGAAATATCGTCAATGTTAAGCCTTCCGTTATTTACAATATCAATCACATACTCCGCCCTTATGATTTCGCGAAAGGGCCTGTCCGTATACTCCGCCGCAACGACTTTTATTCCGCCGGGTGCAAGGTTTGCGTTTAGCCTTGTTATTACATCCGAAAGGTGAGGCTCATCGGTTACCGCAATATCCACAAGCTCGCACTCGCTCGTCACGCCGACACCCAGAGGAAGGGCAAAGGTCATAACCGCGTGCGGGTTAAAGCCCTCGGAGTATTTTACGGGAATTTCCGCCCTGCGCATAGCCCTCACGAAGGTTCGCAAAACATCAAGATGACCGATATATCTGACCGCCTCGCCCTTTTCAAAGGTAAGCCTTAGCTTATTCAAAGCAAACACCTCCGCCGAAGGAGTTTGCGCCGCACCCGCTGCATTGCTCCCTGCACTGGGGCGTGGTAACGGCTTTTTTCGCCTTTTCGTTTTCACGCATCAGAAAATCCCTCGAAACTCCGACATCTATATGATCCCACGGCAGAATTTCATCATAAGAGCGTGCGCGTGTCGTATAAAAATCAGGGACTACGCCGCACTCGTCAAAAACCTCAAGCCATCTGTCAAAGCTGTAAAAATCATGCCAGCTGTCAAATTTACAGCCTTTTTTCTGGGCGGCGATTATAACCTTTGAAAGCCTTCTGTCACCCCTTGAAAAAACACCCTCAAGGTAGGATACGGATGCCTCATGCCAGTTAAACCTTATTGCGCGGTGCTTAATCGAATCCCGCAAAAGCTTCTGCTTTCTTTCAAGGACCTCAATGCTGTCCTGTGCCTCCCACTGAAAGGGAGTATGCGGCTTAGGAACGAAGCATGACGCGCTTACCGTTACCGAAAGCCCCCTTGCGCGCTTTTCCTTCTGGATTGTAAAATAACAGTCTGCAACCATCTCCGCAAGGTTTGCGATACCTATTACATCCTCGTCCGTTTCCGTCGGAAGCCCAAGCATAAAATACAGCTTAATACCACTAAAGCCCCCCGAAAATGCGAGAGTAGCCGACGAGCGTATGTCCTCCTCGGTAATGTTTTTATTAATCACATTGCGAAGCCTTTGCGTCCCCGCCTCCGGGGCGAAGGTGAGCCCGCTTTTTCGCACCCTTCGCATTTTTTCCATAAGCTCCATAGAAAAGTTGTCAACCCTAAGCGACGGAAGGGCAAGATTTATATTTTTAGGCTCCGTTACCTTCAATAGCCCGTCGGTAAGACAGCCGAGGCGGGTATAGTCGGAGGACGAGAGGGATACAAGTGAAATCTCCTCATAGCCCGTATTTTTGATCAGACTGTCGGCAAGATTTAACAGCTTTTCGGGGCTTTTCTCACGCACGGGGCGATATATAATGCCCGCCTGACAAAAGCGACAGCCCCTTGAACATCCTCTAAAAATTTCAAGCATAATCCTGTCATGGACAATATCGGTATAAGGCACAATAATTTTTTCGGGGTAGTAGGCTTTGTCAAGGTCCTTTACTATCCGCTTTTTGATTTTTTCCTTTGCGGCGGGATTATTGGGCGAAACGGAGGCGATTGTCCCGTCCTCATTATATGAAACATCATAAAACGACGGAACATAAACGCCCTCAAGCTCCGCAATTTGTTCAAGGAACCTTTTTCTCGGCGCATTAGCCCTTTTCCACGCCGCAAAAACATCCAAAACCTCGTTTATAATTTCCTCGCCCTCGCCGAGAATGAAAAAATCAATAATATCCGCCAGAGGTTCGGGATTGTA
Source organism: Firmicutes bacterium ADurb.Bin193 (assembly GCA_002070105.1). Classification (GTDB taxonomy): domain Bacteria; phylum Bacillota; class Clostridia; order Monoglobales; family Firm-18; genus MWCQ01. The sequence goes on from MWCQ01000014.1 coordinate 51,176, forward strand.
GGCGCAGGGGCCGCCGGCGCACACAAAAATACCCTCCCTGTCACGGGAGAGGAGGGGAATCCCCGCCAAATCAAGCATATTTACAATGTTTGTATAGCTCATCTCATATTGAAGCGTAAAGCCCGCAATATCAAAATCTTTTAGTGAATCGCCTGTTTCAAGGGCAAAAAGCGGAAGAGAGTTTTCCCTTAAAATCTGTTCCATATCCGCCCACGGCGCAAAAACCCTCTCACAATAGGTGTCGGGGCGCTCATTTATCAGCCCGTACAAAATTTTCATGCCCAAATGGCTCATACCCACATCGTATATGTCGGGAAAGCAAAAGGCAAAGCGTATATCGACCTTTTCAGGGTCTTTTATAACGCTTCCCCACTCACCGCCCGTATACCTTGCGGGCTTTTCAACTTTGCTCAAAAAATGCCGGATATCCGCCAAAATTAACTCCTCCGAAAATCGATTTCAGGGCTTGTCCATGCCCTGCCGACAATGCTCTGTTCTATGCAATTTCGCCGAGCCATTTTGACCCGGCGAAAGCTAATGTTATTAAAACTGCTGCTTTGTTTTATGCCAAGCCCAGATATTTTTCATAGGGCGATTCACTGTCAAGAAAGAAGACGGCAAGCGTCCCCGGTCCCGAATGGGCGCCGATTGTAGAGCCCACATAGCTTATCATAAAGTTTTGCGCGCCTGCCATATCTTTAAGATACCCCATAAGAGTATTAACAGCCTCAATATCATCGCCGTGACTTATTGCGATAAGCTGTTTATCAAGGTTTGCGCCGCGCTCAATACAAAGCTCCGCCATTTTGCGGATAGCGTTTTGCCGTCTCTTAACCTTGGCAATCGGCACAAGCTTACCCTCGTCGTTAACCTCTAAAACAGGCTTAATACCCAGAAGCCCGCCGACAAAGGCAGAGGTTCGGCTCAGCCTGCCACCCCTGTACAGGTATTCAAGGTTGTCAACAGTAAAAATATGCTCGGTATGTGCGGAATTAAAAAGAGCAGCCTCGATAATTTCCTCTTTTGATGCACCGTTTTTAAGCATCACAAGCGCCTTGTATACCACAAGACCGTGACCTGCTGAAGCGCATTTCGTATCAATTACCGTAATATCAAAATCGGGATATTTTTCTTTAATGTCGTTCATTGCTATATTTGCAGAATTAAGGGTCCCCGACAGGACGCTTGAAAAAGCAATATAGATAACGCTGTCGCCGTCCTGGGCGTATCTTTCGAAGGATTGCATGAAGGTTTCGGGCATAATCTGTGAGGTTCTTGCCCTTGCGCCGCCGCGCATGCGGTCATATACCTCCTTAGGCGTGATATCAAGACCGTCTGTGTATTCCACATCATCAAGGTATACATTCATGGGAGCAATCTCAAACTCATATTCTTTAATTATTTCTTGAGGTAAATCCGCACCGCTGTCCGTAAGAATGCGCAAAGCCATTTTCCCCACTCCTTTTTTTATTTTACGCTTCGGCGACAATTAATTTCGCCTTCGTACCCGAACGCTTTATTAAAACTATTTACACTATTATATGGCAACAAGGTGTTGTTGTCAACATAAGCCATCTGCGTTTATTCATATTCGATAAACCACTTGTGCACATCATTAAACATATTGGTGCGAAGCGGGCTTATATCCCCAAGGATTTTACTGTTGTATAAAAGAGCCTCCACATCAAAATAAAGCGGAATATCTGGGAGTAACTGCGCATACTCCTGCTGAAGTTTGTTGTAAATATCCTTTCTGCCCGAATCGGTCGTCTGAAGCTGTAAAAGCGATAAAAGCGGCTCAAACTGCGGATTGCCCCTTAAAACATATTTCGGGTTTATCTCGGTGGAATAGTTTATCTCACCCAAATACATATCGTATGCGCCGCTATTTGCGCGCGAAACAAATGTTTGCCATTCCACCGCCGAGACTCTGACGGCAATACCGATTTCCTCAAGCTCCTGCTTTATGATTTCGGCGACACTAAGCTTCATCTCGTTATCATTATTGACCAAAAGCTCAAGCGTTATATCCTTAGGCGATAAATTCTGCTGCTTTATAATATCCACCGAAAGCCCCGGGTCATAGGCGTATTTTATGGCATCATCGTTATAAACCCACCATTTCGGGTTTAAAAAAGTATCGGTAAGACTGCCGTGAGAAAGCAAAACCTCCTTAAAAATACGACTTTTATCTATGGCATGCGCAACGGCCTTTCGAATATCGGGGTTGGAAAGAAATCTGTTTTCAAGGTTGAACGCAAGAAAATTATAGCTTCCGGAGCTATACTCCGCCGATTTTATTTCGGAGCTTCCCGAAAATTCCCGCCAGTTTAGCAAATCGGTTGTGACAACATCAATTTCCCTTGCTTCAAAGGCGTAAACCGAGGTTTCCTTGTCGGGAAGGAGAAGCACCTCAACATTTTCGATAAACGGGTCCGCCCCCTTCCACCAACCCTTGTTTGATGTAAGGTATATTTTCTTGTGAGTCTTTTCGGTAAAAACATATTGACCGGTGCCCAAGGGCTTGAAATTGTCGTAAACGGCCGTATCGCTTTTTTTAACCATGGGGATTTCAAGAAGGTTAATAAAATTCGTCTGAGGTTCCTTTAAGGTTATGATGACCGAATCGCCCGTCGCTTCAATTTTTCCGGCGTTATAAAGTGCGGGGGCATAGGGGCTTTTGTGCGGACTTTCCTTAACCGCAATAAGTGTGGCGGCGGCGTCCTCGGCGGTAAACGGCGTGCCGTCATGCCACAAAACCCCGTTTTTGATCATGACCGTCCACACAAGGCCGTCATCCGAAACACTATAATCCGAAGCTAAAACCGGGTGCACCATTTGGCTTTCGTCACATTTTATCAGAGTGTCGTAAATAAGCATAAGCATCTGGGCATTCGCCTTGTTGCGTGTATAAAGAGGGTTAAAGGTGTCGGGATTGTAGGAATAAATTTTAAGCGTTCCGCCGTATTTGGGGGTATATCTTTCATCATCGCTTCTTTTTACCTTGCCCGACGGTGTGTTTCCCATACAGCCCGACAAAAAAACGGCGGCTAAAAAAAGAACCAAAAGCCTTTTCATTTTATTCCCCAATCCCCCTTTCCTTAAATATGTTAAGCATTAAGCTGCATTATCGAAACCATACTACCCGTTTTCATATTGTCGCCGCGGTATGAATAAAAAAGATCCTTCCGGCAAAAGGTACAAATGCCGGATAATGTAAAATTACTTTCCGTGACGCCGCAAGCCAAAACCTGATCTTTGCAAAGCGCCCAAAGGTCTATTCGGGGCTTTTCGCCTTGAATAACATATTTCGTATCAAAAACATCGGCAACCTCCTGCCCGACCTCAAAGTGGCATACCCCGATGGAAGGGCCGAGGGCCGCTATGATATTATGGGGGTCACAGCCGTAATCAGCAATCATTTTACCTACGGTTTTCCCCGCTATGTTTGCCGCCGTGCCCCGCCAGCCCGAGTGCGCAAGAGCAATCACCCTTTTTTTCGTATCAAGGAAGAAAAGAGGAACGCAGTCGGCGTGAAAGGTGCATATTGCAATATCGGGGTCGTCGGTTACAAAGGCGTCAACGCCCTCCAAACGCCGCCCCGCATCGGTTTTGTCGGCGGCTAATACGATATCGCCGTGTACCTGCTTTGCCATAACAAGCTTGTCCGGATTTATGCCGACACAGCCGCATAAAAGCTCAAAATTTCTTTTGATGTTTTCGGGCGTATCCTTTCTTTCAAAGCCGAAGTTCATGGTTGCGGTTTCGCCCGTGCTCACTCCGCCGATTCGTGTGGAAAATGCGTGCCGAACCAGCCCGCTTTGCTCAAAAGACGGTATAGTAAGATATTCGATATTGTTCTTTCGGTTTATTGTAAACATGGTATTCTCACTTTCTTTTATTATACCATAAAAGCGAAGCGAATTATGGTATAATTGCGCATCGCCGTTTCCGAGCATAGCGAGGAAAATCTCGGCGGCGCGATAAATTCCGTATAATAACCGCTTGCGGTTATTATACCATTATCGGTTGTCTAAATCAACCATTTTTGCAGCTTTAGTCCTAATCCCCATCTCGACAAGAAGCTCTATAAGACGTGTCTCCGTAAGGGTGCCGATGATGTCCATATCGCTGTTTATTACATTTATAAGGTAATAACGGTTATAGCTTAAAAGTTTCAATGCCTTACCGGCGGGCTCGTCGGCGGAAATAGCTATAACCCCTGCCCTTTCCGCACAGCCTCTTGAAAGCTTTTCCCTGCTTTTTATTATTTCGTTCATCATAATATGAGCAGAGCTTCGCTGCTCCGCAACGGTGTTTACGACCAAAAATGCGCCGATAAGTATCAGAGAAAAATTAAAACGGGTATAAAAAAGAAACGCGGCGCCGGCAAGCGAAACAACAACCGCGCAAACCCTTGTTATTTTAACCGTAAAATTAAATGCTTTAACATATCCCCACCGCTCTGTGAGGAAGGCTTTGAGAATACGCCCTCCGTCAAGCGGCAGGGCGGGAATGATGTTTATCAGCGCAATCGAAAGATTGACCATAACAAAAAAGCTGTCGGTCATAAGCCTGTGGCACAAAAACGCCATTCCCGCACTGCAAAGAGGACCCGCCGCCGAAATAATAATCTCGTGGACTGGATTTTTAATATATGAGCCGCTTATCTTTATCGCCACGCCGAAGGGGAGTATTTCAACGGTGTCGAGCTTAACTCCGAGCGAAAGTGCCGCAGCGGCGTGGGCAAGCTCATGTATTATAACCATAATATACGCCACCGAAAGATAGTAAATAAAATCAAAAACAATGGCAAAAAACAAAAGGAGCAGGAAAGAGGGGTGTATTTCGACTTTTTTAAGTCTGATCGGTTTTAGCATCGGGAACTTCCTCCGTAACCGTGTCTTCGGTATTTTCCGCCTCGTCAGCGTTTTCACCGGTAGTGTTGTCCTCCTCGGCTGTGTCACCTGCCGGCTCTGCGGACGGATTCTCTTCACTCACGCCCTCTGTGGGTGCGGTGGGCGCCTCCTCAAGTGTTCCGGCTTTGTTTTTATTGAATATACCGGGGAATTTCTTTATGGCATCCCAGATTCCCGATGCGGCCGCCTTGTAGTCAATGGTGTATGTAAGCGTGTTTCTTACACCGTCCGTAGCCGCCCTGAATGTCGGCGTATCAATCCTTGCAATCCCGAAAACAACCGCCGCCAATAAAACGCACACCAAAAGCTGTCTTATCGTTTTTATCACAAACGAATTATCCTCGACAGAGTCTACCTGCCTTCGCTGAAACCGTGAGGTATTTAGCCTTGCCCGTGTGGTTACCATATCTTCATCACCTTTCATAAAAAATTACATCCCGTATCATTATATTAACCATGTCCCGAAAATATGTAATTGACAATATATGTAGCTTTGGGTATAATGAAGCTGTCTTTAATTGTCCGGCGGAAAAGTCGCTTTCGCCGGGATTATCGGAAAGGTTAATCGAAAAGGAGGCGTTGGCATGTTAAAGGTACTGAGTGTTGTTTCCGTGGCGGTTGTTATTATGCTTATGACCGGCTGTACGGCGCAAGAAACCGTGGCGCCGCCGCCCGAGCCTGTAAGCACGGCATCGTCACCGCAAGAGACGAATGAGGAGGGGCTTTTCGCAACGGGGGTATATACGGGGCAAATTGACAATAACTCCATAGAGATAAAGATAAACGGTCGCACGGAAGATAACGGATACAGGGCGTTTGCGCTGTCCGAAGGTGTCAGGGCATCGTTCGATAGGATGGAGCTTAACCCCAACGAGCCCGTGAAAATCAGGTACCTCGAAAGAGAGGGGCAACAGCCCTTGCTTTTGTCCATTGACAGAACAAAGTAGGGAATCAAACACAGTACAAAGCGGTCAAGACCACGGAACGGTCTAGACCGTTTCCTACATAACTGACGAGAATAATATAAACACATAATTTTGCGCAGGGATGGGTCTTGACCCATCCGAATGCTATTATGATAAACTTATAAAGGATCGAACCTTATGGATTATAAGCGGTGGCTTGAAAATCTATTGACAGGTCTTGAGTGTGAGGGGAAAATACCTTCGCTTCTTCTCCACAGCTGTTGCGCGCCCTGTTCAAGCTATGTTTTGGAATATCTGTCATCACGCTTTGATATAACGCTCCTTTATTACAACCCCAACATATTTCCCAAGGAGGAGTATGACAAAAGGCTTAAAACACTAAAAGAGCTTATAATGAAAATGGATGCTCAAAATCTTATTACCCTTATCGAAGGGGAGTATGAAAACGACAGATTTTCGGAAATCACAAGGGGCTATGAAGACGAGGCGGAGGGCGGAAAAAGGTGCCGCCTGTGCTATGCCCTAAGGCTTGAGGAGGCCGCGGCGGCGGCAAAGAGGCTTAATCTTGACTATTTTACCACAACCCTTTCCGTAAGCCCCCACAAAAACGCCGAATGGATTAACGAAACAGGCGCGCAAATGGCTGAAAAATACGGGGTACCGTATCTGTATTCCGATTTCAAAAAGAACAACGGATATAAAAGGTCGATAGAGCTTTCAAAGGCTTACGGGCTTTACAGACAGGATTATTGCGGCTGTAAATGGTCAAAAAGAGGATAAAGAAAACGAAATTGCAAACGACTGTCAACTGCTTTTTAACATAGTGTTTGACAGTCGGATTTTTTTAGGGTATAATGCAGTTTAGGTATAATATGGATAAAATGTCTGATAATAGGAAAAAAGGAAGGAGTCAGCAAAATATCTGCTTCTGTCATTTAAGAGCAAAGCGAAGAATCTTAAAAATCGCATACTCACATTAAAGATTCTTCGGGCTTCGCCCTCGCAGATGACAGATTTATTGAGTTTTTTTACTCATCTTCACAGCTAAAAAAAGATAACGGAGTGCGTTATAATGAGGAAAAAGGTAATAAGTCTTTCTTTGGCAATGATAATGTTGTTTACTCTGATAACCTTTGCGGATACGGTTTTTGATGAAAACAAAATGGGTATAACCGTACAAGCATCAGGGGGCAGCGCCGAATCGGATTTTGATTTTATTCCTTCAACAGGAAAGATAACGGGTTATTCGGGGAACGGCGGTATCGTTATGATTCCTCAAACCATAGGCGGAGTTACTGTCACAACGATTGGAGAATATGCATTTTTTAGATGCAACAGCCTTATCTCGGTAACAATTCCGAACAGCGTTACAACGATTGAAGAAGGTGCGTTTTACAGTTGCGAAAATCTTACATCGGTAACCATTTTGAACAGTAAGTACTATAATCATTGGCGAGGAAGCATTTAAAAATTGCGATAATTTAAACATTTACGGCTATGAGGACTCATGCGCCGAAACCTATGCGGATGATAATAATATTGACTTTATACACATTAATCCTGCCTATGACTTTCAAATTATCATATCATCCGCAAAATACAACCCTGATACCAAAAATTTAGATTTATCTCTTATTATAAACAATTTTAAATTGCAGTCGAAAAGCTGCTGGCTTATCCTTTTTGTGCATACCGTTGATGAAAAGCTTTTGAAAATAACAAACAGCTATATTGAGCTTGACCAAATGCCGGGTGTGATGCTAACGCCGCAAATTAAGTTGTCCGCCGACCCTATAGGCGGATATTGGGTTAAAGCATTTTTGTGGGACGATATAAATAAAATGCGTCCGATTGCCGATATAGATGGTGTTGGTATGTGGTATTGGTATTAAGCCGCAGGGGTTCATTCAATAATTTCGCCAAATAATTTGAAAAAAATGCTTGCATATATATCTTGGTTGTGTTAAAATATAATTTGCGTTTAACAAATGGGCAATCCGCTGCGTCTTATTCGGCGTACGACTGTCCTAATGAAAGGAAGAACATAGATGGATTTAGTAAAGCTTATAGGTCAGGATCAGATAAGAAATGACCTTCCTCCTCTTGAAATCGGCTCTACGGCAAGGGTTTATGTCAAGGTTAAAGAGGGAAACAGAGAAAGACTTCAGATGTTTGAAGGAACAATAATTAAAAAGCAGCACGGTGGAATTAACGAAACATTTACCGTCCGCAGGGTTTCATACGGCGTCGGGGTTGAAAAGACATTCCCCGTTAACTCGCCCAACATCTCTAAAATAGAGATTATCCGAAAAGGTAAGGTAAGGCGTGCCAAGCTTTACTATTTGCGTGACAGGGTCGGTAAGGCCGCAAAGGTTAAACAAAAGCTTTAGAATGTGTTATCAAAAGGCGTGGCTGCCGACATAAGCCGCTTGGCTGCGTTATGTCGGGGGGACGCCTTTTATTTTTGAATGGATAAAAATGAATTTGTGCCGCATTTTCGTGGCGGAATGGAGCTTATATATGGAAGACAATAATTTTATTCCTGAGGAAACGACAGAGGAAATCGAGGTTACACCCGCACCCCGGGGAATCAACTGGAAAAAGGAAATTTTTGAGTGGAGCGAGGCAATCATAATTTCGATTGTCATTGCCATCATCATCAAAACCTTCATTTTTACAATAGTGCTTGTCGATGGTCCGTCTATGGAAAACACGCTTCATACGGGCGACCGTCTTTTTGTCTACCGTCTGGGATATACCCCTAAAAACGGTGATATTGTTGTGTTTAAGCCTGAGAGGAACCCCAACAAGCCGTTTATAAAGCGGGTTATTGCAACGCCCGGTCAGACCATTGACATCGACTACACAAGGGGCTTGGTTATGATTGACGGCAAGGTTTTGGATGAGCCGTATATTAAGGTTGCCACAAAATCCGTAAACGGTGAGGCGGTTAAGTTCCCCGTTACGGTTCCTGAGGGGTATTTTTTCGCAATGGGCGACAACCGGGGCAACAGCCACGACAGCAGGAATGTTGATGTGGGAAGTATGGACAACAAAAGCGGTTTAATAAAAAACGAGTCGGTAATGGGTAAGGCGATTTTCAGAATATGGCCCTTATCAAAATTCGGGCTCTTACGCTGATTTATGAATATACAGTGGTACCCCGGACATATGGCGAAAACCCGCCGCCTAATATCGGAGAATCTTAAGATAGTCGATGCGGTTGCGGAGCTTGTCGATGCGCGGATTCCCCGCTCGTCGCGCAATCCGGATATAGACGGGATTACTGGTCACAAACCTAAAATAATTATACTCAACAAAAGCGATATGGCGGACCCCGCCGCCAACAAAAGGTGGATAGACCACTATAAAAGCATGGGTAGGGCGGCGATAGCGGTTGACAGCATAAGCGGGGCGGGAATCGGAGGTTTAAAGACCGCCTTTGAAAGTATTTTGCAGGAGAAAAACCGCCGTGATACGGAGCGAGGTATGAAGGTACGCCCGCCGAGAATAATGGTTGTGGGGATTCCGAATGTCGGGAAGTCCTCCTTTATAAACAGACTTTCGAAAAGGGCGGGTGCAAAGACCGGTGACACGCCCGGAATTACAAGAGATAAGCAGTGGATACGGATAAGCGGAGGGTATGAGCTTTTGGATACCCCCGGTATCTTATGGCCTCGATTTGACGACCCGACAACGGGGCTTTATCTTGCCTTTACCGGCGCGATAAAGGACGAGGTTTATGATGTTGTGGAGGCGGGGGCGCATCTTTGCTCATACTTTGCCGAAAAATACCCCGAAAATATTATTGAAAGATACCGCTTGGGCGATATAAATAATATGAAGGGCTATGAAATCCTGACCGAAATCGGAAGGAAAAGAGGCTGTATTATAAGCGGCGGAGAGGTTGACATGGGGCGCGCGGCAAGGATTTTGCTTGACGAGTTTCGGGCGTGCAGGCTCGGCCGCATAACCCTTGAGATGCCGGAGGATTATGATGAGTGATTTTGAGAGGGTTGACGCTCTTTGGCGCATAGAGCGCGAAAAAATGAGAAATGGCTATACGCGTATTGCGGGGGTTGACGAGGCGGGCAGAGGGCCGCTTGCGGGGCCTGTCTGCGTTGCGGCGGTTATACTGCCCCCCGATGCTTATCTTGAGGGGATTGACGACTCAAAAAAGCTCTCCGAAAAAAACAAGAACAGGCTTTTTGATGAAATCCGAAAGGTTGCGGTATGCTATAATATAGTCCTGATACATAACGATGAAATAGACCGGCTTAACATACTTGGCGCAACCTTCAAGGGGATGTGCGAAAGCGTAAACGGGCTTTCCGAAAAGCCTGATTTTGTGCTTGTTGACGGCAATATGGTAAGGGGAATGAGCATCCCGCATGAATGTATCGTCAAGGGCGATTCCAAAAGTATTTCCATTGCGGCGGCGTCGATTCTTGCGAAAGTTACCCGCGACAGATATATGGATTCGCTCGGTGAGGAGTATGCGGTTTACGGCTTTAAAAAGCACAAGGGGTATCCGACAAAGGCACATTATGAGGCGCTGTCGAAATACGGCGCAAGCGATATACACAGAAAATCCTTTAATCTGAAGATTGGGATTGGTGGTTAAATGGAAAAGTACAACAAAACCATCGGAAGATACGGCGAGGATGCGGCTGTCCGATACCTGAAAAGGCGCGGTTATCGCATTATTGAGCGGAATTATACGGTACAGGGCGGCGAGATAGACATAATAGCCCAAAAGGGTGTAAATACCGTGTTCGTGGAAGTAAAGACGAGAAGCGGGGACGGGTACGGAAGCCCCGCCGAAGCGGTTACATATATTAAAAAACAGCGCATGAAAAAGGCGGCGACCGTTTTTTTGCAAAAGGAAGGCGACTGCTTTGTGCGCTTTGATGTTGTTGAGGTTTACGGCTCTTTTGACGGAAAAAAGTTTAAGAAAGAGCATATAAACCATATTGAAAACGCAATTATATAATTATTTGTGCCGACTCGGGGCGGCGGATAAGGAGATTTTTATGTTTAGCGATGCGCATTGTGATACAATATCGAGAATTCTCGACAAAAAGCAGGAGCTTTATGAAAATGACGGGCATGTGGACGCAATAAGGCTTAAGGCGTCGGGAAGCCTCGTTCAGTTTTATGCGGCGTGGATTGACCCGTCCTATTACTCTGAAGGAAGGCTTATAAGATGCCTTGAAATTATAGATAAGTTTTATACCGAAACCGAAAAATGCAATATCCCCGTGATTAAGACGGCAGAGGATGTAACCGGCGGGGGCGCGCTTTTGTCCATAGAGGGAGGGGAGGCGCTTTGCGGGCGTATTTCGGTCCTTCGGATGCTTTACAGGCTTGGTGTAAGGGCAATAACCCTTACATGGAACGGAAGGAATGAACTTGCCGAAGGAGTGGGAGAGGGCGATACCGCATCAGGCCTGTCCTCATTCGGACGGCGTGCGGTGTGCGAGATGAACGCTTTGGGTATGATTGTCGATGTTTCGCACCTTGCGCCCAAAGGATTTTGGGATGTTGCGGAGTGTTCCACCCTGCCGTTTATCGCATCTCATTCAAACGCAAAGGCAATCTGCCCGCATCGCAGGAACCTTACGGATGAGCAGATAACCGAAATTATCAGGCGAAAGGGTTTTATCGGCATAAATTTCTGCGCTTCGTTTCTTAGTGAGGGCGGGGCGAATATAACCGACATCATACGGCATATTGAGCATATTATGTCGCTGGGCGGCGGCGGTGTCCTCGGCTTCGGGGCGGACTTTGACGGCGTTGACGACCTTCCCGAGGGAATAAACGGCGTAGAGGATATGCCCAAGGTAATAAACGAGCTTGGCAGGCTCAATTACAGCCAAAGCCAGATAAACGCAATCTTATACGGAAACCTTCACAGAGCAGTAAAACTAATTTTGAAAAAATAAAAATAATTATTGCATTTCGTCCCCGAATAGTATATTATATTGTTATGGACGATAAGACTTTGAAAAAATTTTTCCTGTCCGTTCATATGCAAAAAGTGCGGACTGAATAAACGAAGTCGGCGCTTTGAATTTTAAGAAAACTTATTAATTCGCGGAAATGGGGATGAAATATGAAACTATCGGGGAAATCCTTATCAATAAGCCCGTCGCCGACACTGTCGATTGACGCAAAGTATAAGGAAATGATTGCAAATGGGATTGATGTAGTGGGCTTCGGTGCGGGTGAGCCTGACTTTGATACCCCCGAACACATAAAAGAGGCGGCCGTTGCCGCCATTAATAGGGGCTTTACAAAGTATACGCCCGCGTCAGGGACGGTTGAGCTTAAAAAGGCGGTCTGCAAAAAGCTTGCAAGGGACAACGGTCTTTCCTATACGCCCGCCGATATTGTTATTTCAAACGGTGCAAAACATTCCTTGGTAAATGCATTCTGTGCAATATTAAATCCGGGTGATGAGGTTATAATTCCCGCTCCCTACTGGGTAAGCTACCCTGAAATGGTGAAGATTGCGGACGGCGTTCCCGTTGTTTTGGAAACGACCGAGGAGGACGGCTTTAAGTTCACCCCCGCACAGCTTGAGGCGGCGATAACTCCCAGGACAAGGGCTATTGTAATAAACAGTCCGAGCAATCCCACAGGAATGATCTATGGCAGGGACGAGCTTAAAGCGATAGCAGAAATTGCGATAAGGCACAATATTTTCGTTATTTCGGACGAAATCTATGAAAAACTTGTGTACGACGGAAACGAGCATGTAAGCATTGCATCATTGGGCGATAAAATCAAAGAGCTTACCATTATCGTAAACGGCGTTTCAAAGTCTTATGCAATGACGGGGTGGAGAATCGGCTACACCGCAAGCGCTCCCGAAATCGCAAAGGTTATGGGGAATGTTCAAAGCCATGCAACCTCAAACCCCTGCTCAATATCACAGGCGGCGGCGGTTGCCGCGCTTGAAGGGCCGCAATACAGTATAGACACCATGCGCGCCGAATTTTTAGCGAGAAGGAATTACATGGCGGAGAGGATAAACAAGGTTCCCGGTCTGTCATGCCTTATGCCTCAGGGTGCGTTCTATGTTATGATGAACATAAAGAGCATATTGGGCAAGGAGATAAAGGGTAAGGTCATACATAATTCCGATGAATTCTGCGAACATGCTCTTGAGGTTTGCAGGGTTGCGCTCGTTCCGGGAAGCGGCTTCGGTGCCGAGGGCTATGTAAGATGGTCTTACGCTACAAGCATGGAAAATATCGAAAAGGGTATTGAGAGGATAGAGGAATTTTTATCATAGAAAGGACGAAGCGCTAAGGCATAAAAAGCACGGCTTACACGCTTTTTTGACCTTGCGGTCGCGCTTCGCGGTACACAGGATATGAAAAATGTCTACGAAAGTCCTTTAAATTCAAGGTACGCGAGTGACGAGATGAAGGAGCTTTTTTCGCCCGATACCAAGTTCAAAACATGGCGAAGGCTTTGGGTTGCTCTTGCCGAGGCTGAAAAGGAGCTTGGCATACCTATAACCGACGAGCAGATTGCCGAGCTTAAGGCGAACATAGACAATATAAATTACGATGTTGCGGAGCAGCAGGAGAAAAAGGTGCGCCACGATGTTATGGCGCATGTCTATGCCTACGGCGTTCAGTGCCCCAAAGCAAAGGGGATTATACATCTTGGGGCGACCTCCTGCTATGTCGGCGACAATACCGATTTAATACTTATGTACGAGGGTCTTAAAATTATACGCAAAAAGGTAAAGTCGGCCATTTCGCTATTGTGCGATTTTGCGGACAGGTACAAGGATCTGCCGACCCTTGCGTTTACTCACTTCCAGCCCGCTCAGCTTACAACGGTGGGGAAAAGGGCAACCCTTTGGATACAGGACCTTGTTATGGATCTTGAGGACATTGATTATCGGCTTAAAAATGCAAAGCTTTTAGGCTCGAAGGGGACGACGGGAACACAGGCGAGCTTTTTGGAGCTTTTCGGCGGCGACCACGAAAAGGTTAAAAAGGCCGAACGGCTTATATGCGAAAAGATGGGATATGACAGCATCTTTGCCGTTTCGGGACAGACCTACCCCCGAAAGCTTGACAGCATGATTATGAACATATTAAGCGGGATTGCTCAATCAGCATCAAAATTCAGCAACGATTTAAGGCTTTTGCAGCATCTTAAAGAGGTTGAGGAACCCTTTGAAGAAGGACAGATAGGCTCCTCCGCCATGGCGTACAAAAGAAACCCCATGCGCTCCGAGAGGATTACCTCCCTTGCAAGGCATGTTATCGCGGGAGCATTAAATCCCGCAATAACGGCTTCGACACAGTGGTTTGAGAGAACGCTTGACGACTCCGCAAACAAAAGGTTAAGCATACCAGAAGGATTTTTGGCGGTTGACGCCATTTTGAATCTGTATATAAATATTGCGGGCGGCATGAAGGTATATCCCAAGGTGATTCGTCGCAGGATTATGTCCGAGCTTCCCTTTATGGCGACCGAAAATATCCTAATGGACGCCGTAAAACGCGGCGGTGACAGGCAGGAGCTTCACGAAAGAATCCGTATCCACTCGATTGCGGCGGCAAAGGCGGTTAAGGAGGAAGGGCTTGAAAACGACCTTATCTCCCGCATCGCATCAGACCCTCTGTTTAATGTGACGGAGGACGAAATCAGAAAGACATTAAGCCCCGAAAACTTTATCGGAAGAGCCGCACAGCAGGTTTCGGAGTTTTTGAATACCATCGAGCGGGATGGAGATACGGTGAGTGTCAAAATAAATGTATAGGCGGTGATCGGTTGAATACAAATACAGTGATAGGCTTTATAGGTGCGGGGAATATGGGGAGCGCCATAATCAAGGGGCTTGTCGCTTCGGGTAGGGTTTCGGCGGAAAATATCCTTGTTACCGACCTGGATACCGAAAAACTTAACGAGCTTGAAAAATCGGGCATAAAGGTATGCCCCAATGCCGCCGATGTGGCGGGAAAGGCGGATATCGTCATTATTGCGGTTAAGCCCAATGCCTTCGAGAAGGTTCTTACCGAAATTTCAGCCTGTGAAAAGCCGCTATATGTATCAATCGCAGCAGGAATAACAGTCAAATATATAAAAAGCTTTTTCAAGGGGACCGTCAGGGTGGTAAGGGTTATGCCCAACACGCCCGCTTTGATAGGCGAGGGTGTAACCGCGGTTTCGTCCGAGGCTCCCGTTACAAAAAAGGATGAGGCAATGGTCTGCGAGATTTTTGAAAGCGTGGGCATTGTCGAGAGGATAGGCGAGGAGTATATGGACGCCGTTGTTTCTGTAAGCGGAAGCAGCCCCGCTTATGTATATATGATGATAGAGGCTATGGCGGACGCCGCCGTTGCCGGGGGAATACCGAGGGACAAGGCGTATCGCTTGGCGGCGCAGGCGGTTGCGGGAAGCGCGAGAATGGTTT
>MWCQ01000015.1 GCA_002070105.1 Firmicutes bacterium ADurb.Bin193
CGCTCCGCCTATACCTTTGCCGATTGTTAATGCTTTATCGGCAAGCCATTTTTGTCCTTTGCTCGACCACCATTCATCAAACGGCTTTGCTATAACATCACCCCATAGGATTTTTATCTTTCCGCCCATGTTAGCGTTTTTGAATGCATCGGTATTTGTAATTTCAAGCAGTTTTTCTGTAAACTTTCCTAAAGCCGTTACTGCCCTTGTAGATAGGTCGTACGCAAAATCTTTTGCTCTGTCGCCTAATTTTATTAAGCCTTGCTCATTAGTATTAACAAAATCAACAACCTTGCTTAAACCGTTTTTTACGCCGTCACGCAAGCCCTCGCCCCACTTGGAGAGTATATTGATTTTAAATGCATCTTTTAATTGTTCCTTCAGCCCCTTAACTGTTAGTTTTGCCGTTTTGTCCATCAGCCCGTCAAATTCCTTCATGCCATCCAAAAGGTATTTAAGCGCTTGGTCTGAACCTATTAAACCATCCTCTATCATTTTTGAAGCTTTGCCTATCCCTGCATCGTCTGTTCCAAACCCTAACCCTTTCGCTATGTATGCTTTTGCTTTTATACCTGCAGAGGCTAACTGGTTAAGGTCCTGTGTGTAAAGTTTTCCCTTTGATTTTATTTCTGAAAGGGCATATGTGATACGCTCCAGTCCTTCCTCGCCCTTGCCGGTCCCTGCGGTGGCATCACCTATGACTTTAAGGTCCTTTATAACATCCTCGGGCTTCCATCCCATAGCAATCATTTTTTGTGTATATGTTATTACTCCCTCGGTTTCAAATGGTGTAGCCTGCGCGAATTTGTTTATATCGTTCATCATTTTTTGTGCCTTTTCAGCGGATTTAAACATGGTTTCAAAGCCTAATTGTGCATTTGTTATGCTATCCGCCAATGCAATCGGTTCAAATATTGACTTTTTGGCGGCATACCCTGTAAAAATCCCGGTAACTATGCCGCGGAAACTTGTAATAAAATTATACAGGCTGCGGAGTGGTTTTGTAGCATAGTCAATGACTTTCATTGAAAAACTAAAGGTTTTCCCCGTCATATTTTTAAGCGAATTGCCCACTTTGCTTATGATTTCCGTCGCCTTATCTCTTACAGCAAGCGTGGGATTAGCTTTTGCCCCGCTCAATGTATCCATTTGCTTTTTTGCCTTTTTTATGCTTTCGTCGAATTTATCAACCTTTTTTGTTGCTCCGTCAACGCCTTGACTTGTATTATCTACAAACCGTGCGGCAATGTCTATAACAACTACATCCGGCGATTTCATAATGCATACACCTCTTTTACTTTGGATTTTTTATATTATGCAGATAACTTAGCTTTGCTTTTGGCTGTGAGTGCTTTTATTTCATGATAGATATACCCCATATCAATTAATGCTATTATATGATTTTCTGCAATGCGGACTTGATTTAATTCCCCGGTGCTCAAGAAATCACTCGCTATCGCCCTGCTGTTCGCTCCACGTTCTTTACGCAGCTGTGCAGCCGTTCTGCCTAAAGCGTTTTTATATGCAAGGTCTGTAAATTGCTTAAAAGCAAATTTTTTATGCGGACTGTCGGGTATTTTCGTATCTATTACCTCAGCAAGTGTCTTTTGTACGGGTTTTAATTCCTGCTTTGCTATCAGCCTTTCGGTTAATTCCTTCCTCATTTTGTAAAAAGCCTTTACAAGTGCCACTTTAAAGTTAACTACCGCTTCGGTATTCTTTAAGAATGTTATTAATAGAGTTGCCTGCTGCTCGTTTAGGTATATGCTTTCCTCGGGTCTGCCACCTGTACTTTCGGACTCATATGGGACCAAAAGTCCAAACGATTCAAACGCTTTTTTATGCTTATTGATTGCCGCTTTTATTTTTTTATGCCCTATGCCTGTAAAATCTGCAATTACTTTTGAAGTAGTCAACGGCACGGCATTAATGCTCTTATTGCTTAAAAAGACCAATTCCTTACTTGCTTTCAATATTTCCGCCCCCTTCGCTCTCTTTCTCTCTGCCGTTAGTGGGTAAGTATATTTGTACAAGCGGGGCAGTTCCCTCACGGCCGAACAGTTCGGTGCTTTCCGACGGTTCTCCGCGGCTTAGCCTTTCCAGTTTGCTTGCAACTTCTATCATTCTGCTCACGTCGTTGGGTGTCATAGCATCGTCGGGGATTGCCTGCAGTCCTTTTAATGCTTTTGTCAGCATTGCCCTTGCCGCCTTAATATGAAGCTGTGCCATTTCTTCCCGTTCTTTTTCGTTCCGCTCCCGCGCCTGCCTGTCAAGTTCTGCATCGTATTGTACGGCTCGTTCTACCCAGTTATATTTTTTGCACCATTCGGCAATAGTTGTACGGTTTTTGCATAGTTTTTGTGCAGTGCTTCTTATGCTTCTGTCCGTACCGCTATCCCTATAATCTATAAATGCCTCAAATGCTCTTGCTGTTTCTTTTGGCAGACGTTCCCACGGTTCGGGCAAAGCGTTTTTATTCGCTGCCATAATCTATGCCTCCTTGTTTAACAAATAGTCGAGAACCTTGCAAATACCCTTTAACGCCCCTTTTATTCGCTCGGTATTATATGGTGAATTACCTTCTACGCTGTCAATGGCCGCCTTTGTATTGGCGAATGTATCAAGCAACTTTTCAAGGGGTGTTTTTTCCGCATCTGCTTGTTCAGCCGCTATTATCGCCTGCCGTTCCTCTCTTAATTGCTGTTGGTGTTCCGCCTTAAGCCGTTTATATATTCTATCAAAGTCATCGGCTTCACCGGGAGCGAGTTTTGGATACATTGAAGAATAATATCCCTTTTCCTTGATAAATTCCAAAACCATGCCTTTTATGCGTTCTTCCTTCTGTGCCTTCATCTGTGCAATTTGTTCCGCTGTATACATTTCCATAATGTAAATCACTCCTTTAATTTTTAATAGTTAATTGTCTTACAAAACCTTCTAAAATGCCCCGCTCCGCTATCAAATCATTATAAAACTGTCTTTCTTCCGGGGTGCTTCCTTTTTGCGGCTTGCTTTTTTCTATAAGCCTTTCGAGTTCCGTAATGCGTTTTTTCAAGTTCCGCCTTACCGCCTCGGGCTTTTTGGTTTCCAAGTCATTATTTATTTCGTTTTTCAGCTTGGTCCTAAGGCGTTTATATCTGTCTGTTCGTGTCTGAGCAATTCCGACTTGCTTATTACCTTTTGTAATAATGCGGGTTTTATCGCTGTATATAAACCCTTGCGAGGCGGTTGGCTTGCTGTCGGTAATTACAAGCGGTGTTTTGTTTCCGCCTATGATAACGGTTTTACCCTTGCATACCCCGCTATATACTTGCTTAAATCCTTTTGCAATGCCGTTATTTGGCTTGCCGACTGTTTGGCGGACTGCCTCGCCCTCAATGCTGAACATATTGTATTCACCGCTTTTTACCTTTTCCCAAACGTCGGCATCGGTAATTTTAAAACCTATCCACCAACCTTGAGGAGTTACAGCGGGGTCAAAGCCCATAGCCTCGATTTTATCAGCTGTATATACAACGCTTTCAACAAGTACCGCTACGTCGCTTTTTTTGTGCATTTCGCCCCCGCTCCTGTGGTGCAATACAAAATTGTATGCCGCTTCCTCGAGGTCTGATATGTCTATAATATCGTCCTGCCAGTCCTGTATAACCTCGCCGTTTGCTCTTGTTGAAATGTTTGCCCAACCAAAGGCAAGCTGTTTTT
Source organism: Firmicutes bacterium ADurb.Bin193 (assembly GCA_002070105.1). GTDB lineage: Bacteria > Bacillota > Clostridia > Monoglobales > Firm-18 > MWCQ01. The sequence continues at coordinate 3,703 of MWCQ01000015.1, forward strand.
CCTCGTTTATTTTTCTGATTTTTACCGGGTTCATTGTGTTGCCTCGCTTTCTATGGCAAATTTAATATTGTTGCAACCTTGCAAATAAAACGGTACCGTGCTTTGGTATAATAGTTACTGTGCTTTTTTATGACCAGTTTCACATCTTCCCATGTTCTTTTTTGAAAATCTATTATAACAACTGCCTTTACGCCGTCTGGGTTGTCTTTCTCTGCTTCCTGCAGTGCCTGCCTTACAGCTTGTACCTTTGCTTGTTCATTGGGTTGTAGGTAATGTTTTTGTGATAATACAGGGTATTCCTGTAATATGCTTACAACATAATCATACCAAATAGGGCGGTTCTTACTCATATGCTCCCCGCCTCTCTTGGTAAAACTTATGGAGCGGGGCTGTGCTTTCCGTTTTCTTTCGCAATTCTTTAATAGCGGTTTTTTCCAGTTGCCTTGCCTTTTCCAATGCAACGCCCATTATGTCGGCGGTATTCTCGACATTATATCCGTCATAATATCTTAGCTGAATTGCCTGCTGTTGGCTTGGAGTCAATGCCTTTTTAAGTGTGGAGCGGAGAAGGATTTTTATTTCCAAATATTCAAGATTGTTTAAAACATTATCAATCTCTGCAGCTGCTGCCGGGTCCGCTATAAGGTCTATACCTTCCGTAGGTTCGTTGGCCGCCAAAGGTGCATTAAGCGTTGTTAAGTCATCTTTGTTCTTGTCGTTATTCCGTAATTTTAAAATATAGCCAATCAAGCATTTATAAAAGTATGTAATGAATTTTGCGCCCTTTGTATCGTCATAGTCATTTGCCGCCTTAACCAGTGCGAAATATGCTTCTTGCCGTAGGTCATCATGCTCATATTGTAATGCAGGGGCGTATCTGTTAATAACCTTATGAATTATGCCAATGTTTTGCTTATAAAGCTGTTCCATTGCCTGTGTGTCGCCGTTTTTTGCTCTGTGTATCAATCTTTCGTTGGTTTCCATTTGACAAGCCGACCTCCTCTATGATATAATTTACATAAAGTGGTCGCCCCTTCATTGTTGGAAAAGTACCTTTTTAATCTTTTGCGGTTAGAAAGGTATTTTTTTGCTTTGATGTCTTTCTGCTGTCAATTGTCAGCGATTTGCTGACAGCTGTTTTTTTTGCATCTCTCCGTGCAGTAATATTATATTGTTTTTTAATCATTAACATTATCAGTTACATTATCAGTTACATTATCAGTTACATTATCAGTTACATTATCAGTTACATTATCAGTTACATTATCAGTTATTTTTGTTATACTATCTATAACACCGTTATTTTTGTTATCATCTTCTATAACACTGTTATTCTTCCCCCAGCGACTTGCCATGCCCTTTTTCCCGGCTTCGCTACGCTTTTTTACTTCCAACTCCCATTTTTCATTATCCCTATCCAAAGCCGATTTTATGAATGAAAACGCCATATTTAAAACCCGGTCGGCAAAAGCAGGAATTTCACCCGTGGAGCTATAGTTAAAAATTGCGCGAAATAGCTTTCCGAATTCCTCATCAGTAAGCTCCTTGCAATATTCCATGTAGTCATTATAAACGACAAAACTATTTTTTGGCATTCAACACCTACCTCCCGACCGCTATTTTGCGAATGACTCCTATATGCTGTTCCTGCAGCGGAGCAGGGGGAGCAGGAGCGTAGTCGCCACTTAAAAAGGCTTGAAGTTTGTCTACATCGACCAGTCGTTTCGATGCCACCTCTACGCACGGGAATTTACCAGTCGCCACCAATTGCCTAAGCCCGGATATGGTTAGTGCTGTTAGTGGGTCGGCAGCTTTTATTTCTCTCACAGCCTGTGGTATTGTTCTTATTTTGCACATTCAATCTCACCTGCCTTTGTTGTAATTGTTTGAGAGTTTAACCATTTAAAAAAATTCTCTTTGGTAACTACAATTTTCCTACCTATTCTTTTGCTTTGCATATCCGGGTGATACAAAATATTATAAGCAGTTGGTCTGCTAAAACCAAGTTTTTGTATATCCTTCGCAGTAATTAGCAATGGCAATTCTTCTTTGTTTATAATTTTCGAGTTCATGCTTCAACCTCCTTATTATCCATTCGAGTATATTTTATATTATAACACTCGTTTGAAATATTGTCAATGCTTTTGAGTAAATATATTAAAATGTATTGCAATTGAGTAAAAAATAGTGTATACTACATAATGAAAGGGTGATATGAATGTTAGCAAAAAGAATAAAGGAATTAAGAGTTCAAAAAGGATTAACGCAACAAAAATTTGCTGAAATGATGAGCCTTGGCATTACTGCAGTAAACAATTACGAGAATGGAAATCGAACACCTTCTGCAGATACAGTCATTAAAATGGCTAAGTTTTTTGGTGTTCCATCTGATTATTTATTGGGACTAAGCGATATTAAAAGTTTTGATATTGAAAATATGTCTATTAATAAAAAGCTCGGTCTTACACAAAGCGCAATTAATAAGCTAAAGAAGATAAATGCAGAAGGCCTTGATTTCGAAAAAAAGTCATTAAATACTTTGAATTTAATTATAGATAATATGAGGTTTGAAGAATTTTTATATTATGCGACGGCATATGCTTTTCCCAAAAGCGATGTGTCCATTAATTGTAAAAAATCTATTGACTTGACTAAAGCAAAATTATTAAATATGCAAGAGGATGATTTTAAAGAATATTTTTTACTCCAACTAACACAAAACCTATTACACGACATATTATTTGATATTGAACACGAATACCCAAAGAATGATTAATTTTTTTTATAAAAGGGGGCTGTCAAATGAGTTACTACAAAACCTTCAAAGATGATTTCCTTATCAAAGTAATCACTTGCGGGGAATATACCCAACAGAACATTGACGACGCAATAGCGGAAGCCAAAAGGCGGGGCTTAAATGTTGACGGCTATTTGAAGTACGCACACCCGGCAGACGGTCAAGGAAAGGATTTGTTTTCAATAAAAGGGTTTAAGCTGCCATCTTCGCCTTGGCAGGCTGTTTCTATGGCATTGGTAATAGTGGGAATATTCAAGATTTTTATGGTATATCCGGGCTTAGGGTTGGTTTTATTTGCTCTTGGTGCAGGTGTGGCGTGGGCGTTCATAGAAGATAAGGCAAAAAGCAAGCCTGCCGGAGCGGTCGTCTGTCCTTACTGCGGTAGTAAAAACATTCAAATAGTTAATGAAACGCATATCAAAAAAAGGGGCTGTTTGGGTAACCTCATACATTTTATGATATTCTTCTTTGTTTGGTGGATATGGATTTTCGTATGGCTGTTTACGGGTAAAAAGACTGTGAACAAAACAAAGGCCGTATGCCTTGACTGTGGTAAGCAATGGTATATTTAATAATACCAACGTGATATAACGTTAAATCACATTAAATCACTATGTTTAACAAAGGACGGTGAGCAAATTGGCAACAATCAGAGAACGAGGCGGAGCGTATCAAATAAGGGTATCGCTTGGCTACAATATGCAAGGCAAACAAATATCAAAAACAATGACCTATACCCCCGCTCCCGGAATGACAAAAAAGCAGATTGAGAAGGAAGTAAACAGGCAGGCAACTTTATTTGAGGAAAAATGCAAAAACGGCTTTGTGTTGGACGGTTCTACCCGGTTTGCTGATTATGCTTTGAAATGGCTTGAAATAAACGAGGGAAACCTCGCCCCTAAAACCTATATACGGTATAATTCGCTGCTTGATAGAATAAAACCCGCTATCGGGCATATCAAGTTGGAAAATTTGCAAGCACACCACCTGCAGGAATTTTATAACAATCTTGCTGAGGACGGCATTATAAATTTAAAGCCAAAGGCAGCGGGGAAAAACTTAGGGGAGTATCTCAAGAAAAACAAAATCACAAAGGCGGATATATCAAGCAAGACTAAAATAGCCACATCAACCATTAAAGCGGCCTGTGACGGCAAAAATATATTACTTGAAAAAGCCGAGGCTATAGCCAAAGCATTGGGCGTGAATTTCAGCGATGTATTTACTGTCTGTAATAACAATGGCGCCGGCCTTTCAGAAAAGAGCATATTGCACCATCACCGACTAATAAGCGTAATTTTAGGCAGTGCGTATAAGCAAGGGTATGTTTTCCGCAATGTTTCCACCCTTGCAACCCCTCCAAAAGTCAAGCAAAAAGATGTTGATTTTCTCGACGAAAAAGAGGCATTATCATTATGTGAAGCATTAAGAGGCGCGCCGATTAAATGGAAAACTGCGCTACTATTGCTTTTATATACAGGTATGCGCCGGGGTGAACTTGTAGGGCTTGAATGGTCGGACATAGATTTTAAAAACAATCTCATTCACATTAAAAGAACCGTCCAATATGTGGTAGGCACAAAATACGAATATACAGACGAAAACGGAGTATTTCATAAGGGCAGGCTGATAGAGAAAGAGCCAAAGACAAAAAGCAGTATACGATATATTTCCGTTGATGACGGGGTAATGTATTTGTTAAACGATTATAAAAAATGGTGGCTGGAGCAGAAGCTATTAAACGGTGATAGGTGGGTAAAGACGAACAAAATCTTTATTAAAGAAAACGGCGGGGTTATGCACCCGGATAGCATAACGGAATATACAAAGAAATTTGTTAAACAAAACAACCTGCCGCACTTTACGCCTCACAGCCTTAGGCATACTAATATTAGTATTATGATAGCCAACGGGGTGGATATTAAAACCGTATCGGCTCGGGCAGGACATTCAAATATAACGACTACAGGGAATATATATACTCACCAAATACAAAGCGCCAACGCAAAAGCAGCAGACAAGATAGGGAATATATTCAGCAAAATACAAAAAGAGAAACAAGCATAAAAAGCTAAAATTTTATTATTTTTTTGCCCAATAAAGGACAAATAAAGGACAAAGGGCATTTTTAATTTAATATACCCAAAAAGTAAAAACACCGTAAACCCTTATGGCTACGGTGTTTTTTATTGGTTGCGGGGGGAGGATTTGAACCTCCGACCTCCGGGTTATGAGCCCGACGAGCTACCAAACTGCTCTACCCCGCGACATCTTTTTATCGCCGTATTTTTTAGGCGCTTAATTATAATAACACATTTTATGTATTATGTCAAGTTTTTTAGCCTATTTACCAATTATTATCAGTCCGTTAAGACAACCTCCGCCTGATTTTGTCGGCGGAGGCTTTAATCTTCAACGGTGTATTTTCCCTTTATCATCAAAATCACATCGCTTTGCGTGACAACGCCCCGACCGTCGGACAGCGGCACGATTAAAAGCGAATTCAGAGGAACCGCGCTTCCGTTTTGTAAATCGACACCCGATGTTATATCCGCAAGTCCGCCCTTTTCGGAAGATATAACCGTGGCTTTGCCCATTCTTAAAACAAGCTCTGTCCCCGCTTCGCAGATAACCCTTTTATCCTGCCCGACATTAACGACCTGAAAAGCCTGTGACTGCTCAATCTGCTTTGTAACCGAGGGCATAAGTACGCTTTCTATGTAACTGAGCGTTACAACAGGGTCGGACTCGTCCCCCGGTGCGGCGAGCATTACGCCTGTTCCAAACCCGATAATCCCCACAAGCATAGCCGAAATCAATATTTTTTTCATTTGCGGCACATTCCTTTCCCACAGGAATTAATTTCAATCGCCTATCCCGAAGCTTATTGCCAATGCCTCATTAACCTGTTTCATAAGAGCATCGTCAATATGTCCGATTTTTTCTTTAAGCCGTTTTTTATCAATGGTTCTGATTTGTTCCATAAGTATCACCGAGTCCTTAGCCAGCCCGTAAGCCGCCGCGTCTATTTCGATATGGGTCGGCATCTTCGCTTTGTTAATCTGCGAGGTTACCGCCGCGGCAATCACTGTTGGGCTGTACTTGTTACCGATGTCGTTCTGTACTATAAGCACAGGTCTTACGCCCCCCTGCTCCGAACCGATAACAGGGCTTAAGTCGGCGTAAAATATGTCTCCCCTTTTTACTATCACTTTATTCACACTCCGCAAGTTTTTCCTCATACTCAAATTGTTGACAATTATCTGCCTCAAAACACATTTCTGCCCATTTAAGATTAATCCTTGCCATAAGCTGATACCCCTCTATCAGCTTTTCATCTCTTTCCAATCTTTTACGGTGCGAAACATACTCCCCGATTGCCTCGCGTATCAACCTGCTTCTGCTCATACCGCAACGATTGACAAAGGCATCCACCTCATCAAGCAGAGTATTTGGCAACGACACCAAAATCCTTTTTGACTCTGCCACCTTGACCAGTCCCCCATTCGAGTTGATTTTCTCTATATCTTTTTATATATTATTCATATATACTCATTATATACCTTTTATGTAATATAGTCAATGTCAATTTAAGGTAAGGTTATATAAGATAATTGAGAATTTCAACCACTCTACCGTCCTGGGTAAAGCATCTGGGGATGCGTTTGCCTACGACACAAAGCAGTTCATAGTTAATAGTGCCCTCAATACGGGCAAGTTCTTCTATCGGGATTGACAGTCCCTGCGCGGCGCCGAACAGTATGACCTCATCCTCAATGTTTATATTATTGACATCAGTCACATCAATCATACATTGATCCATGCAAATTGTTCCCAATACAGGTGCAAATTTCCCGTTTACGATAACCCTTGCTTTGCCTGACAGGAGCCTTGAATACCCGTCGGCATAGCCTATGGGAATTGTCGCAAGCCTTGTTTTGCGTTTGGTGGTATATATTCCGTTATAGCTTATCCTCTCGCCCGCTTCTACTTCCTTTATATGCGCTATCGTTGATTTCAACTGCATGGCGGGACGAAGCTCAAGGCCGTACGGAAAATCCGAGGGATAAAGCCCATAAAGCGAAATCCCGACCCTTATCATGTCGAGGTGCATCTCGGGGAACCGCATGGCGGCCGCACTGTTGCAGACATGCTTTATGGGTATGTGAAGTCCACGCCTCTCAATCTCATCCGCAAGCTTCATAAACCGCTCGAACTGAAGCCTTGTATAGCTTTCGTCAGGGTCATCCGCGCTTGCGAAATGGGTGTAAAGCCCCTCTATCTCAATATTGGGAAGGGTGGCAAGGTCCATAATAATGTCCGCTGTTTCAAGACCCCAGGGGTACCCGAGCCTGTTCATTCCCGTATCTATTTTGACATGAATTTTTGCGGTTTTGTTCCGCCGCTGCGCCACATTCGAAACCGCCTTTGCCAGAGAAAAGTTGTAGACGGTGGGCGTTATGTTATAGTCGACAAGCTCTCCCATATACTCCACGGGGGTATGCCCCAGTATTAGTATGGGTATGTCAATTCCGTTTTTACGAAGCTGAATAGCCTCGTCCGTAAAAGCGACCGCAAGGGCATCGATTCCGTTGTCGGCGAGCGCTCTGGAAACCTCACAAACGCCGTGTCCGTAAGCATCCGCCTTAACCACGCCCATAATCTTTTTCCCTTGTGCAAGACCTTTTAGCTGGTTTAAGTTGTGAATCATTGCATCTAACGAAACCTCACACCAGGTTCTGTATAAATTTTCCCCCATGGTTTATGACTTCCTCTCTTATAGCATAAGGAATATGGTCTAAAATATCACCCGCAGTCATACCGTGCGAGCCAAGCTTCAAAGCGGCACTACCGCCCGCCCTTGCGTGTATGAAAACCGCGTTAACGGCAGCATCCGCAGGGCTTTGACCCTGGGCTATGAAACCTCCTAAAACGCCTGCAAGAACATCTCCGCTTCCCGCCGTTGCCATTCCGCTGTTTCCGTTTGTACTTAAATAAATCTCACCGTCGGGCAAAGCCACGACTGTCGTTGCGCCTTTTAAGACTGTCACTACATTATATTCACACGCAAAGGTTTTTGCAACCTCAATGGGGTTGTTAAGAATTTCCCCTGTCGCTATGCCTGTCAGCCTTGACATTTCGCCGATGTGCGGAGTTATGACAATGGGCGCAACCTTCCTTTTTAATATATTTGTATGTCCCGATACGGCATTTATGCCGTCGGCATCAAGCACGACGGGTATCCTCGAGGACCCGATAATATGCGCCACTATTTCTATTATATCATCATTTAAGCCCAGTCCACAGCCACAAATTATGGAATCAAAACCATCCGTCGCCTTGTCGATTAGCGGAATACAGTCTGACGACAGAATGCCGTTTCTGTCGGCAAGGGGATAGGTGATAACCTCCGTAAGTTTCGCCGACATAACATCGCAAAGCGAGTAGGGTATACCGAGCCTTACAAGCCCGCAGCCCGACTTTAACGCGGCAAGAGAGGACAGGTATGCCGCGCCCGTAAAGCCCACCGAGCCGCACAGCGCAAAAGCCTTTCCGAAGATTCCCTTGTGGGAGTTTAGGGGGCGGGGGGGTAGGTCGGCTTTTTCGATAATATTAACCTTTATGTCCTGCCGTTGTACTGCTTCGGGTGCGAAGGATATATCGCAAACCTCAACCCTTCCGGCATATTCGGCGGCGGGATAGCACACAAGCCCCACCTTGTAAAGCCCGAAGGTTACGGTAATGTCAGCCCTGACACAAACGCCGGGAACGGCGCCCGTATCACAGTCCGCACCGCTTGGCACATCAACGGATATAACGGTTTTATTCGCATCGTTAATCGCCGTTATAGCCTCTTTTATGTCGCCGCGCGGCGCACCCTTTGCGCCTATACCCAAAAGAGCGTCGATTATTACATCACAGCTTTCAAGAGCCTTTTTGTCAAGTCCCTCGGTTATCCTAACACCAAGCTTTTTCAGTATATAATAGTTTACAAGAGCATCGCCCGAAAGCTCATCGCCCTTGCCGATAAGCACAACGCAGACATCTTTCCCCGCATTGAAAAGATGCCTTGCCGCAACGCTTCCGTCGCCGCCGTTGTTGCCCTTACCGCAAACAACCGCATAGCTTCGGACATTTTGGGCTAACGCTGTTTTCGCCACAGCCGCGCCCGCGTTTTCCATAAGAACGGCGCCTTTGATGCCGTACTCGTTTATGCTTATTTCGTCTATGCTTTTCATCTGTCGGGTGTTTGCCGCCTTCATAAAACCGCCTCCCGCCTGCGGCCTAAAAAACGCCGCTTACGGCGACAACGCTTGCCGCCGCATATTCTTTTGTATGCGTTATAGAGACAAAGAATTTTATATCCTCAAAGCCCGCCATCTTAGCCGACGGCCTTCCGCTTTCGTCCCACCGGAGCTCTACATTCCGGACATATCCGCCGCCCGCCGCCTTAACGGTCGCCTCCTTGGCGGCGAAACAGCCCGCAATCGTGGCTATGTTGTTTGCGCGCTCCTTAAAATATCTGCGCTCATTTTCGGTAAATATGCGAAAAAGAAGCTGCGGCCTCCGTATTAGCGCAGCCCTTATCCTCTCTATTTCGACTATATCAATTCCGTTGCCTGTAATCATACTGCGAAAACACCCTTCATTTCTTATAGGGAACGATTTATTCTCACGGTGCGTGAAAACTCCTCAAGCATCCGCTCGTTGGGCTCAAAGGTTATGCATGTTTTTACGCCGTCCGTTCGGAAAATCGCAAAGTAAACCCCGTCGCTTCCCGTATTGCTCGTAAAGTCAAAGCGTTTTTCAACGGAAGCGTCGTTATACCTCTGTATATGCTCCTTTGTCATCGGGGCAAAGTATTCAAATAAGGAGGAATTAACCGTTAAAATCCGTTTGCGCTTCCTGCGCGCAGTTATTTTATCAATGTCAAGCTCTCCGTTTGTCAGGGCATACTCATACTCTATGTTCAAAGAGGTTATTCCGATATAAAAAAGATAAATAATCCCCGCAATGGCAAGCAGAAAAAAGCCGCCGAGTATTTTTATAAGCATAAACGCCGCGCTCACAATAGCAACCAGCATTACAACCATTGCCAAAGCAAGGATATACTCCTTTGCTCCTTTTTTCCGTCTTACAATGGTTTCGCAAAAAAAGTCCATATAGCATACACATCCGTTCAATGTAATCGCTGATTAATTCAAGGCTATTAAAAATTTTAGCACCCTGAGCGGAAAAACAAGCGTATCGTGAAGCTTTTTTGCCTCGCTTAAAAGATTTTTCAAGCAAAAAAGCGTAGAGGAGCGCCAGTTTTTTCGCAAAATATTTAATTGCTACATTAAATCAGCGATTACTTAGTTTTTTTATATACTACCATACATACTAACACAAAAGTACGAATTTTTCAAGCATAACGAATTTTTTACTTGTATATAACTGGCGGTTATGCTATAATTTAGTGTAATAGTCAAAGCGTGGTGTAAAATGGCGAGGGTCAAAGAAGCAGGGTTGGCGCCTTCGTAACATGCTTTAAGGGAAAGGGAGTTAAAAATGAAGGACCGTCTTATTAAGATTAAAGAGCAGGCATCTGCGGCTCTGCAAAATATAACCTCAAAGCAGGAGCTTGAAAGCTTTCGCATTGAGTTTTTGGGCAAGAAGGGTTGCCTGACGGAGGCGCTTCGCTCCATGGGCGGACTTTCCGCAGAGGAGCGCCCCGCAATCGGCAAACTTGTAAACGATGTGAGGTCGTTTATCGAGGCGGAAATTGAAACGCTTTCGGACAGGCTTGACAAAGAAGAGCTGTTAAAGAAGCTTGAACAGGAAAAAATAGATATCACCATGCCGGGCAAAAAGAGACCCCTCGGCAAGAGGCACCCTCTTACAACGGTTTTGGACGAGCTTACGGACATTTTTATCGGTATGGGCTTTACCATTGCGGAGGGGCCTGAAATTGAGCTTGACTACTACAATTTTGAGGCGCTTAACATTCCGAAGGGACACCCCGCAAGGGATACCCAGGACACATTTTATATAAACGACAGCGTCCTTTTGAGAACTCAAACCTCGCCCGTTCAGATAAGGGTTATGGAAAATAACAAGCCCCCCATAAAGATTATCGCCCCCGGGCGCGTTTACAGAAGTGATGCTGTTGATGCGACACATTCCCCACTTTTCCACCAGATTGAGGGCCTTGTCGTCGACAAGGGGATTACAATGGGCGATCTTAAGGGGACTTTGGACGCATTTTGCAAAAAGCTCTACGGCGAGAGCATTAAAACCCGTTTTCGCCCCCACCATTTCCCGTTTACCGAGCCGAGCTGTGAGCTTGATATATCATGCCCCGCCTGCAACGGAAGCGGTTGCCGCGTCTGCAAGGATGAGGGCTGGATTGAGATTTTGGGTGCGGGAATGGTTCACCCCAAGGTTTTGGAAATCTGCGGGATTGACTCTTCCGTTTACAGCGGTTTTGCATTCGGTATAGGGCTTGAACGAACGGTTATGCGCAGGTTCGGGATTGACGATTTAAGACTTTTCTATGAAAACGACCTGAGATTTTTAAGGCAGTTTTAAGGAGGCAATATTATGAGAGTACCGCTTAGCTGGATAAATGATTATGTTGACATAGAGGATATAAGCCCGCGCGATTATGCCGCCGCCCTTACCATGAGCGGCTCCATGGTTGAGCGGATTGAGTGCCGGGGCGACAACATTATAAATGTCGTGACCGGCAGGATTCTGAAAATAAAGCGCCACCCCGACGCCGACAAGCTCGTCGTATGCGAGGTTGATGTCGGAGGCGAAACCGTGCAAATAGTAACCGGCGCAACAAATATGAAGGAGGGCGACTGTGTTGCCGTTGCAAAGGACGGCGCAACCCTTCCCGACAAAAAGATTAAAAAGGGTATGCTCCGCGGGGTTGAAAGCTTTGGAATGATGTGCTCGGAGGATGAGCTCGGTCTTACCAAGGAGCGCGCGGAGGGGATTATGATACTGCCCCCCGACACGCCTTTGGGTGTTGATATAAGAGATTATTTGGAGTTAAACGAAAATATAGCTGAATTTGAGATTACCTCAAACCGACCCGACTGCCTCAGCGTTATCGGGCTTGCGCGCGAGACCGCCGTAACATTCGGACGGGGCTTTAGCGTGAAAACTCCTAAGGTCACCGAAAGCGGCGGGGATATAAAAGACTTTATAAGTGTTGAGGTTTTGGACCCCGACCTTTGCCCCCGCTACTGCTGCCGCGTTGTTAAAAATGTCAGGATTGCGCCCTCCCCCGCATGGATGAAAAAAAGGCTTGAGGACAGCGGAGTTCGCTCTATAAACAATATTGTAGACATAACAAACTATGTTATGCTTGAATACGGTCAGCCCATGCACGCTTTTGACCTTAAAACCTTAGAAGGCGGAAAAATAATCGTCCGCCGTGCAGCCGAGGGTGAGCGCATGACCACGCTTGATGGCGAGAAGAGAGAGCTTGACACCGATACCCTTGTTATCGCGGACGGGCGCCGTCCCGTTGCTCTTGCCGGAATCATGGGCGGAGAGAACAGTGAAATACAGGACACAACCGCAACAATTCTTTTTGAAAGCGCGAATTTTAACGGAATTTCCGTAAGAGCTTCGGCTAAAAAGGCGGGGCTTAGAACGGAATCCTCCGCACGGTTTGAAAAGGGGCTTGACATTAACCTTGCGCCAGCCGCGCTGGACAGAGCGTGCGAGCTTGTGTGCGAGCTTGGTGCGGGCGAAATTGTAAGCGGTGTGATTGATGTTTGCGCACCCATACCGCAAAAAAAGGAAATCGCGTTTGACCCCGACTATATAAATAAATTTTTAGGAACAGATATTGACCGTGAGTTTATGGAAAATGCTTTAACGGCGCTTGAATTTGAGGTCAGGGAAAAAAGCGTTGTTGTTCCCTCCTTCCGTGCGGACATTGAGGGCGGGGCGGACCTTGCCGAAGAAATCGCCCGCCTTTACGGCTATAACAAAATTCCCTCAACCCTATACATCGGCGCTGCGACACTGGGAGGTAAAAGCGAAAAGCAGAGGGCAGAGGATCTTATACGGGATACCCTTACATCTCTCGGCTTTTACGAAATTATAACCTATTCGTTTGTAAGCCCTAAAATTTACGACAAGCTGAACCTTCCGAAGGATGATTATATAGAGATTGCAAATCCGCTCGGCGAAGAGCAAAGCATTATGAGGACGACGGCAATCGGCTCTGCGCTTGAGGCTTTGGCGGTTAATTACAACCACCGAAATGAGAATGTGTCGCTTTTCGAGCTTGCCACAACCTATAAAAAGGGCGGAGAAAAGGGGCTTGCCATTGAAAAGCAGGAGATTGTTATTGCAATGTACGGTGACGATACGGATTATTACAGCATAAAGGGCGCGGTTGAACAGCTTTTTGAAAGCTTTGGCATAAATAACTATGACATTGAGCCCGAAAGCAACAACCCTGTGTTCCACCCGGGTCAGACGGCTGTCATAAGCCTTAGGAGAAAAAGGGCGGCAGTCCTCGGGCGTATTCACCCCTCGGTTTTGAAGAATTTTGAGATAAATAAACAGGCTTATGTTGCGGTAATCGATTTCGACCTGCTTTTAGAATGCAAGAAGCTTGAGAAAAAGTATAAGCCTTTGCCGAAATATCCCGCCGTTACAAGAGACCTTGCGCTTGTTGTGCCTGATGATGTTAATGTGCGCAGTATTGAGGATATAGTTAAAAAGGTGAAGAGCGATATAACCGAAAGCTTCAGTCTTTTTGATGTTTATAAGGGCAAGCAGGTTGAGGAGGGCTTCAAAAGCGTTGCATACTCGCTTACCTTCAGGGCCTTGGACAGAACTCTTACCGATGACGAGGTCAACTCGGTTATGGATAAAATCCTTTCGGAGCTTAAGCAAAAGCTGAACGCCAAACTGCGACTATAAGCAGACAATGCGTTGCCCCTCTAAAAAGGAGGGCAAAAAGGAGTGAAGTAACATGGACGAAACAAGGAAGGTTCCTGCGCAGGGGAACCTTGACAATGAAGCGAGGACAATTATTCTTACGGTGTATAAGGCTCTTACCGAGAAGGGCTATAACCCGATAAGCCAGCTTGTGGGTTATATTCTGTCCGGTGACCCGACATACATCACAAGCCACAACGGAGCGCGCGCGCTTATCAGAAAGCTTGAGCGCGATGAGCTTTTGGAAGAGCTTGTCAGCGCGTATCTGAAAGACGAGTGAGGCGGTTTTATTCCGTTTACGACCCACCCCGCATAATTTTATTCGAGCTAAAAGCATGAGATATACCAATCGGTATAGGCTTTGTATATCTTATGCTTACGCAGGTGTTTGGAGGATAAAGCGTTGAACAAGGCGGTTAAAACTGTAAGCTTTATTGCTGCGGCGACTATGCTTGCCAAGGTAATGGGAATGTTGCGGGACATTATACTCGCCCGAAGCTATGGAGCGAATTTTGAGATTGACGCATATATGGCGGCAAGCAGGATACCTTTGTTGTTTTTTGACCTTACCCTCGGCGCCGCTATAATTTCAACCTTTATTCCCGTTTTTAACCGCTATCTTCAAAAGGGCGAGGACAGGGCGGCTTCGGATTTTTCAAACAGCTTTATAAACCTTATACTTATTATCTCAGGCACGCTTTGCGTTTTGGGGATAGTCTTTTCGGGCGCTTTGGTAAACCTTATCGCCCCCGGTTATGACACAGGGGTTAAGCTTTTGACCTCTCATCTTCTTTCGATAATGCTTCCCGCAATAGTTTTTACATCCCTTGCCTATTCCTTTGTGGGGATTCTTCAGTCATTCGGCGAGTTCAAAATACCCGCCGTTATAAGCCTTGTGTCAAACACCGCCGTTATTGCATATCTTTTGTTTTTTAACAAATACTTCGGGATATACGGTCTTGCAGTTTCCATGCTTGCGGGCTGGGGGCTTCAGGTTGCGGTTTTGATTCCTTCCCTTATAAAAAAGAAATACCGATACCGGTTTATCTTGAATTTCAAGGACAAAGGGCTTAAGGATGTTTTTATCCTTGCGCTCCCCGTTTTAATAAGCTCATGGCTTCAGCCCGTGTGTGTTTTAATCAACACAATATTCGCCTCATATTTTGAGGAGGGCTCCGTCGCCGCACTTGAGCTTGCCAACCGCCTTTACATAATAGTAGTGGGGGTGTTCGTTTTCGCTATTACCAATTATACCTTCCCCGCCATGTCAAAAATGAGCGGCAGGGGCGACAGCGACGGTTTTTCGGATATCGCGGATAAATCCCTTCGCGCAATGGTTGCAATAATTGCGCCCATTATGGCGGGGATTATGCTTTTGTCGAATGAGGTTATTACCATAGTCTACGCAAGGGGAGAATTTGACGAAAGGTCGGTAGCCTTAACGGCAACGGCGCTGTTTTTTTACAGTGTGGGGATGGTCTCCTTCGGCGCCAACGAAATACTTAACAAATGCTTTTACGCGATGAAGGACGGCAAAACGCCTATGTATTCGACCGTTTTGGGTATAATATGTACTGTTGTCTTTGCCTTTGTCCTAACGAAAATTTTTTATTTGGGAATCGGAGGGCTTGCGCTTGGCGCATCCCTTTCCTCCGTTGCCGTATCAGGCGTTCTTTTTTATAAAATGCAGCGGGCAACAGGCTTTTTAACGGGGCGCAAAACGGGTATGTTTATTTTGAAAATTATAGCTTCCACAGCCCTCGGCGTTGTGGCGGCATATATGGCGAAAAGCTTTTTTGCGCCGTATCATATCTTTATTAAAACCACCGTCACCGCGGCGGTTGGCGCTTTGGCGTATTTTGCGGTTTTGACAGCTTTGAAAACAATTCCGCTTCCAATCCCTGCAAAAAGGAGTGATAAAGCAAAATGATTGATATAATTAAGCAAAGCATTTTGTATAAAACGGGCGCTTATTTAAGCAAAATGTGGGAACAAAGCCGTATTAAAAAGTATTTTGCGTCGGAAGGCGGCAAAGTAGCGGCAAACAGCCGTACCTATCATTTTTTCTGCTTTGCTCTAAATGCTCTGCACGGCTTTTCAATGCGCTTTGGCGACAGGGTTAACTCTGTTGTTGAGGAAAGTTCATTGGTCAGCGACTCATTAGCCCTCGGAAGAAGGGCGGCGGCGTATTTTAAGGCTTCCTTTTTATGTAGGCTTATTGAGCGGATATCGGAGGTTGAATTTAATTTTTCCGACCTTCGTCTATATCACATTACGACATTTTTGTTGGTTGCCGCCGCACCTATGGTTCCGACAATGGTTTGTGCGGGGATTGCGGTAATCACGCTTTTGCTTTACCTTTTGGATATGATTCGCCGCAAGGAGGCTTTATACAGCCCCGGTACAGTCGGCTTTTGGGTTGTTCTTCTTATAGTGATTTTCGGGTTTTTCGCGTTTTTTTCGCTTACCCCGAAAAGCAGTATCAGGATTTGGATTTTATACTCCGCTTTTATGCTTTTTATCTTTCCGCTTATAAAAACGGCATTATCGGCGGACAGGCTTTGCAAAATAGCATCTATTATGACTTTTTCGGGCCTTTTGGTTTCGCTTTTGGGTATATACCAAAGGTTTTTCGGCGATAATTTCGGTCATGCGTGGCTTGATAAGGAGATGTTTGAGTCTATTACCGTACGCGTTTATTCAACCCTTGAAAATCCGAATGTTTTGGGTGAGTATCTTTTGTTGGCGATGCCTGTATGCGCCGCCCTGCTATGCACAAGAAGGACATGGCTTTCAAGGTTTTATTATTCCGGTATTTTAATAACTATGGCGGTGTGTATGATTTTTACCCAGTCAAGGGGCTGTTGGCTCGGACTTATTCTTTCCGCCGCCGTTTTTGCGCTTTTTGTAGACCCAAGGCTTGTGGTCTTGGAAATTCTGGCGCTGTTCGCTCTTCCGTTTGTAATGCCCGAAAGTATAATAACCCGCTTTACAAGCATCGGAAATGTCAATGATTCGTCAACATCATATCGCCTGTTTATCTGGCTCGGAACGCTTAATATGCTTCGTGACTTCGGGATTTACGGAATCGGGCTCGGAAGCGATGCGTACAATAAAATTTATCCGTTTTACTCTTACAGCGCTATAAAGGCGCCCCACGCCCACAATATATATCTCCAGCTTCTTTGCGAAACGGGCATTACGGGGCTTGCGGCATTTTTAGCGACAATCTGGGCAGCTCTAAAAAAGACGCTTATTGCGGTTGTCGAAAGCGAAAAAACTTTTACGGGGGTATTCGCGTCGGCGGTATTTGCGGGGCTTTTGGGCTTTTTGCTTCAGGGCGCATTTGATTATGTTTGGTATAATTACAGGGTTTTCCTGATTTTTTGGTCGGTTGTCGCCCTTGGCGTGTCGGCGGGAAGTCTTATAGGAAAGTCAAAGGAGGATGCGCTATGCCGACAGCAATAAGGCTTGTTCACGCAATAAGCGATACGAATATCGGGGGCGCAGGGAGGTATCTTCTGACATACCTTTCGTGCCATGACAGAGAATCCTTTGATGTATCCGTTATAGTGCCGAAGGGGAGCAGGCTTACCGATGAAATAAAAAAACTCGGCTTTAGGGTTGTCGAGGCTGAGGCTATGGCGGACAGGTCCGTATCTGTTTTTGACATATTAAAGCTATATAAAATATTAAGGAGGGAAAAGCCTCACATTGTCCATACCCATGCCGCACTTTCGGCAAGAATTGCGGCGAGGCTTGCGGGCGTGCCGAGGATTGTATATACCCGCCACAGCGTTTTCCCGCAAAAAAAATACCTTACATCCGGATTGGGCAAACGGATAAACGGCTTTGCGGCAAGGCTTCTGTCCGACGGCATTATAGCCGTTGCGGGCGCCGCCGCGAAAAACCTTACGGATACGGGAATCAGCGAAAAAAATATAAGGATTATATATAACGGGGTTGAGCCTTTGCCAAGGCTTTCCGAGGAGGAAAAGGACGGTATCAGGCGGAAATTCGGCATATCGCCGGACGAGAAAATTGTTGCGATTATCGCAAGGCTTGAGGCGGTTAAAGGGCATGAGTATTTTATTGAGGCGGCCGGATTAGTTAAAAAAGCGGGGATTAAGGCAAGGTTTGTAATAGCGGGTACAGGCTCAAGGTATGAGGAGTTAAAAAGGCTTGTAGAGGGGAAAAACCTTTCGGATACTGTTTTGTTCACCGGATTTTTAAATAATGTAAGCGAGCTTGAAAACATCATGGACATACAGGCAAACGCCTCATACGGTACCGAGGCGGCAAGCCTTTCGCTTTTGGAGGGAATGAGCTTAGGAAAACCCGCGGTGGTAAGCGATTTCGGCGGGAATCCCGAACTTATCGAGGACGGAGTAAACGGTTTTGTCGTTCCGATTAAAAATTCGCAGGCTATGGCGGATGCCATTATCAGGCTTTTGACCGACGAAGCGCTTATGAATGATATGTCGAAACGGTCGGTCGAGATTTTCGAAAGCCGCTTTACATCACAAATTATGACGCAAAAAATGGAGCAGTTTTATAAATCCCTAACGGAAGGTGTGATAATAATATGACAAGGAAAAAGCCTGGCATTATCGAATTTGTTTTTATTGTCGTTATTATGGCGGCGCTTATCGGCGGAAGTATTTTTGTTTTGTCAAAAAAATCAGACTGGGAAAACAGCACAAGGACGACTATTGAATTTGATATCCTTGCCACAAATCTTACAAAGGACGAAGCGGACAGCATAAAGGGCGGGGTCGGAAGCAAAATAGTATTCGGCTATTCAAATTCCGATACGGGAACTATAAAAGAGGTTAAGGTCGAGCCATATAAAAAGCTTGAGATGGATACCCTGGCAGGGGAGTATATCTGGGCGGTTCATCCCACAAATGTTCAGGCAGTCATAATGGTCACCGCGGAAGTTTATGAAACCGAGCATGAAATAAAGGGCGAAAAGGAGGAAATCCGCATAGGTTCGCCCATGCCGTTTTTGGGCAGGGGATTCGGATTTTCGTCGGGGTATATTATTGATATGAGGGAGGCAATGCAATGATTGACTCAAACGGAAGAATTTTCGGAAAAATCAATATAGTTGATTTAATTGTAATCATAGCCGTAATCATTGCCCTGGCGGGAGTTTATATCCGCTTTTTCGGAGGACCTGCCAAGACAATCGCAGTGGATACGCGGTTTTATTACACCTTTAAGGTAAGCTCAATAAGGGAAAGTAACCTTGAGGCACTTAAAAAAAGTATCGGCAAAAAGTTTTTCTTAAACGAAAGGATAAGCGGCGAAATGGGGCGCCTTTTAAGCGTTGAGGCGTCAAATGCCGAGAGTGTTATTGAGATGGCAAACGGCGAGCTTAAAAAAGCCGGGATCCCCGATAGATATGATGCGATTCTGACCTTTGAAATGACCGGAAGGGTTAATGATCGGGGCTTCTTTTCGCCCTCATTGGAGGATATAAGCGCGGGAATCATATATAATATTAAGGGCAAATACAATGCCTTAACCGGAAATGTGCTCAGGGTCTGGCAGGAATAAAGTTTAGCTTTAAAATAAGCATTCGTATGTAAAACGGGAGGTATTACTAAGCAATTCACTATAAATCAGCAAAGAGCTCTCCTCATAATTGAGGAGAGCTCTTTGAATATCTTTTTGTATTTAGCCGTGCCTATCTTCTTATAATGTACATAAATCTTGGAACACCGTCTATTTTGAGAACCACAATCTCATCAGCTTTAAACGGTTCCATTTCCTTGGTATCCTCATACGAATCAGCCTCGTCAAGACTACCTTCTGTTTCAAATCTGCTGCTTGCGGACTTTTCTGAATCATATACAAATACATTAACACTTGACGATACGGGAACCTCCTCGGTATCCGCACCCTCTATGGCTTCCTTGGTTTTATCTGTCGTAAGCGCTATCTGGGCGATATTATCCTCATAGCTCTTCAGGTATCCGTTAAACATGATGAAATGATCATTATCATTCGCATAATTGATGTCTACTTCTTCTATGTTTCCGCTTACATCAACAGTAATGTCAAGCTTGCCCTCGTTAACATAAATCTCCATTTTATACGGTTTCTTGTCTCCGTCATTGATATCCTTGGTCTCTTCGCTAAACGAGGTAAACCTTATAACATCGCCTGCTCCAACATTCTTTGCATCTGCTTCTGTCGCCCATATAAGCACTTTAACATTGTATGACCCGCTCTTGAACATATATGCTGTTATCTTCCTGTTGTAATCCGAGTTGTCAGGACTGTTGGCTGTGGATATGCTCTCAACAATAGCCGTAGGTGACCGCTCGTTAATATCGTCATTAACCGCTCCGCCATACAGAACAACCGCCTTTGCAAGGTTTGTTGACCCGGTTGCGTCGTATGCTTCAACACAGTATTTGCTGTCACTATAGAATTTCGAGTATCCTGTAGTCCTTGAGTATTTTTCAAGCTGACTTCTGTCAGACGGTACAGTGAAAACTATAGTCTTTGAATCTATTATGAATTTCGATTGCTTGCCTTCCTCGGTCTTGCCCACAAACTGTCGGTTTGACGATTTGTAGGTAAGGGTCTTTTCGTCGCCGCTAACATTGTAGCCCAGTTCGGTCTGCTCAAGTTCATCACCCGCAAGGGTATAGATATCGGTAACCTCTTTTGATGAATTTAAGCTGTATTTTATCAGCATTGACGGATAACAAGCGTTAATCTCATCATAGATAGATGGGTCTACTCCGTCGTTATTTATGGTGTTGATGGAATTTACAATGTCTTTTATTTCACCCACAACATTCTCGGCTTTATAGGATGTTCCGTCTATTCTTACCCTTGACGCCCCGTGGTACTTTGTGGCACCCGAACTTGTACCGGTCTGGGGAACGATATAGAATTCAAGACCGTTATTTTCAAGTCCGACAGACTCATACCCTACCGCAGCAAGGAATCCGTAAGAAGCTCCCGCCGATGCCGTCTTGTTAAATGCGGCAATCTTTCCGTCCTTGTCGAGATAGAAGGTTCCGCTGTCGTCAACTTTAAGCTCGGAGACTGCCCCGTTTCCGATTGCGTACTTCTTAAAATATTTTGAAAGCTTATACTCCTTGTTGTTTATTTCGATTGTATCCTCGTCCTCAACTGCCGTAATCGACCCGCTTACAGGATTGCTTGTTATTATTACCTCCATGGTATTCCTGCTTGAAGCATTAGTGCTCTTTATGGAAAGAACATTCCATTGTGTGATATTGCTAAGTGTTGCTTCTGCTCCGCTTTGCTTTTTAATAGTGATATCCCACGAGGAATCGCTTGTGTCAATCGTTATCGAATTATCCTGTGATGTGGTGCGGTACTGGTCTATAACCTTTTTGGTTGATGTACTTACCGATTTTACGACATAGGTTTCATATTTGGTAACCATTATCCTGTCAAACTTTCCGGTTCTCTCGGAGTCAATAAGCTCAAGCGAACCGGTAAGAGGCTGAAGGTCATCCACATCTGCCGAGCTGTCAATACGACCGTTTATGGAAATCAACGGGTTTTTAGCAACCTCTACCGTTGTAGTGCTGTTTCCGTCTTCCCTCCAATACTTAATTTTAAGTCCGTTTTCTATGCTTCCCGTTATTTCTTCAATATCATCTGCATCAATAATCAGTATATCGGAGGATTTTGTCTTATCTTCAATATAGATTAGAGTCTTTAAACCTTCAACATCTTCGCTGTAATAGAATTTGACGGAATGACCAACCATGCCGGCAGTGCTTATTCCGCCGTCTTTTAATGTAACATTCTCCTCTTCTGTGTTGTCATAGATAATAACTTCTCCCGCACGAGCCTTTGAAGATTTAATACTCTCGGCTGAGTTAGCTATAAGCTCACCGTTTCTTACCGTAATACCGAGGTTTTCGCTAAGCAGGGTTTTATCCGGCTTAACTTCAAACCTCTCGCGGCCGCCTACAACAGACCTTACCATAAGGTCGACTTCAAGCGAATTATAAACAAGCCTTGCGACCTGCCACCTTTTTGCCGGAACGCCTTCCGTACCGGCAACACCCGAAACGATATTAAGCTGAACAGCCGCGGCAAGATAGCCGCTCGGCCATACTTTTGATGCGTCGTTTCCAACCTTGCTAAGAGCAAGCGATTCGTATCCGAGTGCGCAAACTACCATTTTTACAGCCTGTTCGTAAGTTACAAGCGCTTCAGGACCAAATGTGCCGTCGCCAAAGCCGTTAATTATTCCGAGCGATGACGCAACATTTATGTATCCTGAACCCCAATGATCATCAGCAACATCGGTAAACTGAGTTTTTCCCATCGAAGCTGTTGCGGAAGGTTCCTGTCCCAAAGCCCTTACGATAACCGCGGCAAATTCGGTACGGGTTATATCGCCGTCAGGCTTAAAGGTTCCGCCGTCATAACCCTTGAGCAGTTTTAACGCCGCAAGAAACGACACGGCAGTAGCGTATGATTTTGTTTCGTCCACATCGCTGAATGTCGCCGCCGAGCCGACAGTTACAAAACCGCCCACAACAAGAGTTGCAGCTAATATAAGCGATAGCAATCTTGATTTTAGTTTCATAAACTTTTATCCTCCTTAGTAAATAAAAAATTTATCTGAATCCCAGTAAATCATAATAATTCTAACATCTGCACCATAAAAGGTCAAGCGATTTAATATTATTGTAAAATAAAAGATATTTCCATGTCACATTTTTCTACATTTTTCACAAAAATACAACGGTTTTAACCCCTTCAACCGCACTGATTAAGGCGATTAAATCACTTTTTGCGACAGCCTTTTTGGAATAGCTCTCCGCAATTACCCTGATTGTATCGTCGTCAGGCACTTGGTTAATCCTGACGGATGCCGTCTCAATCCCAAGACCCGAAAGGCAGGAGAACAAATCGGCTATTGCGCCTCTGCTGCTCATTGTAACGCTTATTGTCATGTCATAAGCCTTTTCCTGAAACTTCATGGCTATCGGACGAAGACCCAAAACGGCAAGCAGCATCAAAGCCACAACCGTAATCGCCACAAGATAATAACCCATTCCGATAACAAGCCCTAAGCAAGCGGTCGCCCAAAGTCCCGCCGCCGTTGTCAGGCCCTTAACCCTGTCACCCGTTACGATTATGCAACCTACGCCCAAAAAACCTATTCCGCTTATAACCTGCGCCCCAAGCCTTGCGATATCTATGTCGTAATCATTCATTATATACCTGCCGAGTACCATTACCGTTGCAGAACCCAGACATACTAAGATATGAGTCCGAAGTCCCGCATCGTGATTTTTCCCCGCACGCTCAAAGCCTATGATACCGCCGAGTACCGCCGCAATTACAAGGCTTATAACCGACATAATGTATTGATTGTCAAAGCTCATTTATACCCCTCCTTTTGCCGACACAACCCTTTCGATCCCAGACAGGTCGCAAAATGTCCTAATATCCTTATACCCATTTTTTTTTAGTATATTCACTACATCCTGGCTTTGTCCCATTCCCACCTCAAGCGCGATATACCCGAAGTGGGTACACCCTTCGGCGATTCGGCGGTAAAACGCAAGCCCGTCATCTCCCCCGTCGAGTGCGGTTGGCGGTTCATAATCCCTCACCTCAGGCATAAGGTCCGGAATTTTGCCGTTTTCTATATACGGCGGGTTTGACACAACTATATCATATATTTTATTCGGGAAATCCCTCATAATATCCATTTTGGTAAAATTAATTCGGGAAACACCGTTGTGATCAGCGTTTTGCCTTGCAATATCAAGCGCCTCCTTAGAAATATCGACTGCGTCGATTATAAGGTTCTTGCAGTAGTGTGCAAGACTTACCGAGATACAGCCGCTTCCCGTCCCTATTTCAAGCACCGTAAGGGGCCTCTCCCCAGCATACTCGATAACCCTCTGAACAAGCGTTTCCGTGTCGGGGCGGGGTATTAAAACTTTCGGCGTAACGAAAAATTCAAGCGACATAAACTCGCACCGCCCGGTTATATACTGGAGCGGCTCATGCTTAGCCCTTCGTTTTACAAGGTTAAAAAAGCCGTCGGTATTTTCGACCTCTCTGTCCCCGTGAGTTATAAGGTACGGGCGGTCTACGCCCAAAAACATACAGAGTAACAGATGGGTATCCAAGACATAGCTTTGGATACCCTCTTTTTTTAGCATATCGCAGGAAATTTCAATCAGCTTTGATATTACCATTTTGCCTCTTCCTTGTCACTCGGCTTTACCGCATTAAACGACGCAATCGCAACCTCTATCTGACTGTCATCGGGCTCTCTTGTGGTAATATACTGAAACGCCATTCCCGGTGCGCTTATAATACGGGTTAGGGCATTTGTTTTTCTTCCGGCAAACTTTATAGCCTCATACGCTACGCCCGCAATTAACGGAAGGAGTAAAAGCTTGTAAGCCGCACGCATATACCATGCAAGATTTCCGCCGTTGGGAACGAACAAAAACAGTATTATGCTTATAACAAGCACGATAAGAAGAAAGCTCGTCCCGCACCTTGGGTGAAGGCGTGACTGTTTTTTCACATTTTCAACCGTAATATCCTCGCCCGCCTCATAGCAGTGTATTGTTTTATGCTCAGCACCGTGGTACTCGAATACCCTTTGTATATCCTTTAATCTTGAAATCGCAACAAGATAGCCGAGAAAAAGTAAGATCTTCAAAACGCCTTCAACCGCCGTCTTTGCGGCGTTGCCCTCAATTCCGAAAAAGCTTGTGATATAAGTGGGCGCAAGTATGAAAAGCCCTATGCTGAAAACAAGCGACAAAAAGATGGAAAAGCCTATCACCACATCCTTAAGTCTGTCGCCGAGCACACGCTCAAGCCATGTTTCGGTTTTTTCGGCTTCATTCTCTTCCTCGCCCTCGATGTCAAAAAAATCCGCCGAAAACATAAGCGCCCTGGTACCTATTATCATACTCTCAAAAAAGGAGATACAGCCCCTTATAATCGGAAGGCCGAAAAGTTTATTCTTTTTTGTAATTGATTTGCCCGCCTTTTCTTCTATTACAATGTCGCCGTCAGGCTTCCTGACCGCGATTGCGTATTTTTCGGGTCCCCTCATCATTACGCCCTCGATTACCGCCTGACCGCCGATACTCGTACAGTATTTTCTTTCGTCCTTCACAAAATCATCCCTCTCACAAAAAGCAGTCCGCCATCGGTATATACAACAATTATATCAAATTTTTCGGTAAATTACAATAATTATTATTTCCCAACGCAAAAAGCCGAAAAGATTTCGTCTATTATCTCATCGCTGACCGTCATACCGTCAATTTCGCCGAGCGCGGACAGGCAAAGCTCAAGCTCTCCCATAATTATATCCGAAGGCACTCCGCCGTCCACCGCGGAAATTGCGCTTTCAAGATACCCCTTTGCCTTTATAAGCGCCTGCTTTTGCCTTGGACTTGTTATAACCGCACCCGAAACAAGGCCGCCTCTTTTGTATCTGTCCGAAATCTCGGTAAAAAGCCGATCAAGCCCCTCCCCCGTCAGTGCGGAGATATGAAATATACGGTTAAACTCCAAATCGTCTATCCTTTGTGGAAGGTCGGATTTGTTCACAAGGCAGATAACATTCTTACCACGCACAAGATCTATAACCGCTTTGTCGTTTTGGTTCAGTGGGCGTGAGCCGTCAAGCATAAGAAGAATAATGTCGGCATTTTCGACCGCCTTCACGGAGCGCTCTACACCAAGGCGCTCCGCCTCGTCGCCTGTTTCGCGAATCCCCGCCGTGTCAATCAGGTTAACAAGACAGCCGCGGATGTTCACCGACACTTCCACAGTATCACGCGTTGTACCCTCTGTTGAGGTTACAATCACCCTGTCCTCACCCGATACGGCGTTCAAAAAGCTTGATTTCCCCACATTCGCCGAGCCGATTATTACAGCATTTATTCCGTCCTTTATGATACGCCCGTCGTCGGCCGTGTCCAAAAGCGCATTAATCTCACAAAGCGTAGACACAAGCCTTTCTTTCATGGTGTCGCGGGGCATTTCGTCAACCTCCTCCGAAAAGTCAAGCCCCGCCATGATGTGAGCGGATATCTCCAAAAGCCCGCCCCGAAGTGTTTTGATTTTGTCGGCTAAAATTCCCGAAAGCTGACCTGCGGCCGTTAAAACCGCCGTTTGCGTTTTTGCGGATATGATATCGGCAACCGCCTCGGCACGGGTCAGGTCAATCTTTCCATTCAGAAAAGCTCTTTTCGTAAATTCGCCCGCCTCCGCCAAAACCGCGCCGTTTTTAAGTGCGCACTCCAAGACCATTTTGCACACGACCGTACCGCCGTGACAGTAAAGCTCCACAACATCCTCGCCCGTATAGCTTGACGGCGACTTAAAATAACAGGCTAAAGCCTCGTCTATAACTCCGGCGCCTCCTTCGCACACTACCCTGCCGTAAACAATTTTGTGACTTTCCGAAAGCTCTCTGTCAAAGATTTTATTTGCAATGGCCAATGAGTCCGGGCCGCTTATGCGGATAATTCCGACGCCGCCCGTGCCGGGAGGGGTTGAAATAGCCGCAATTGTATCCGTTATCATGTGTAACCTCCTACCAATTCAAATACAGCTCATCTTGAAATAAAGGGCCGGCTATAAACAGATTTTCAATCTGATTAATGCGGCCCCATATAAGACGAAACAGTATATTACTTAGGACTTACTATAATCTTTCGGTTAGGCTCTTCGCCTATGCTTCGGGTTGTTACGCTGCCATACTCCTGAAGTGCCGAATGGATAATCCTGCGCTCGTAGGGATTCATAGGCTCGAATATCATGTCCCTGCGGTATCTCACCGCTTTATCCGCCATACTCTTTGCAAGGCGTATAAGGGTTTCTTCCCTCTTTGCGCGGTAATTTTCGGAATCAATAATCACCCGTTTATAGCCTTCGCCGTGCTTACCCTTGTTGACATAAAGGCTTGTAAGATATTGAACGGCATCAAGCGTTTCGCCCCTTCTTCCGATTATTCCGCCAACGCCCTTGCCGGATACGATAATCTTTACGGATTCGTCATCCTCAGAAGCCTGAAAGGTACAGTCAAGTTTCATATTTTTAATAATTCCGTCAATAAACTCCTTTGCCTTTTCAAGCGAGGTTTCTTCCTTCTCCTTTACGCTGACCAATACGCGGGCTTCCTTTCCGCCTATGCCGAAAAGACCCTTTGACCCCTCGTCCATTATCTCTATAACCGCTTCCTCCTCGGAAACGCCAAGCCTTATAAGCGCGCTTCTTACAGCTTCTTCAACCGTCTTTGCGCTTACTTTCACGCTTTTCATTTTTCTTCCCGCCTCCCTTGTTGGGTTTGTGTTCCTTTTCTATAACAAGCGGATTTTCCGCCGGTTTTGACTTAAAGTAACGGTTTAACGAATACTGCTGAACTATCTGGATAATGTTTCCCATAATCCAGTAAAGACCTACACCCGCAGGCATTTTAAAAGCAAACCATGCGGTCATAAAAGGGAAAATCATGTTCATCGTTTTCATCGTCGCTGCGGTCTGGTCATCCGATGTATTATTGGTTTGAGCCATTGAAATCTTTGTGGAAAGATATGTGGTAACCGCGGCAAGTACGGGAATCACCCAAAGCGCCGTTATAAGCGACATGCTTGGGGTGTCGCCGAGGTTTATGCCAAGAAAATTAAAGTTTATCGGAGTTATGTTGCCAAGCCCTACGGAGTTTAATATATCGGTATTAACGCTTTGGGCAACCATAATTTGACCATTGTAGTCCGCCGCGTCGATAAGAGGCTTACCGCCCGCCGCCAAAACCTCGTTCACCTTTACGGTAAGCTCGGCAATTTTCTCGGGGGCTAATTTGAACATATAAGTAAGCGGCTTAATAATAACCTGATAAAGACCTATTATAATAGGAAACTGTATAAGCACGGGCAGACACCCCCCCGCGGGGTTTACATTGTGCTCTTTATACAGCTTCATCATTTCCTCGTTAAGCTTATCCTTGTCGTTTTTGTATTTTTCCTTTATTTTAGCAAGCTCCGGATTTATTTTTTGCATTTCCTGCATTGATTTTTGCTGTTTAACGGTGAGCGGCAACAGAATAATCCTTACCAGAACAGTAAAGATGATAAGAGCAAGCCCATAGTTGCCCACCAGATTGTTAAGCCAGAACAGCAGGCTGCCGAACGGCGCAGATATAAAACCCATATATGTTCTCCCTTCAAAATAAAGCGTTCGGATGAGTAGCACCTTCCCGAACGCATCCGCTTTGAGCGAAGGCGAAATCCATTTCCGCCGCGGTATGAAATTACCCGTTTTTTGCGTAATTTCGAATAAATTATAAAGCGGATATTTGTTATATAACTTTACGGAACGGGGTCGTCCCCGCCCGCACTCCACGGATGGCACCTTAAAATACGCCGGACGGAAAGATAAAGCCCATAGAGAGCACCGTGCTTTGAGACCGCCTCAATCGCATACCTTGAGCAGGTCGGCGTAAAGCGACAGCTTGGTCTTTTAAGCGGCGAAATAAACCATCTGTATAGATTTATTGCGGCGATTAATAAGTGTTTCATATAAACAGACCCGCTTTTTTAATCATTCCGCCGATTACGCGGTAGTAGCGCTCAAAATCCGCCTCCAGCGCCGAAGCCTTTGCAACTATGACAATATCGAGACCCTTCTTTATCGAAGGCTCATACAGACGAAACGCCTCGTATATACGGCGGCGGACCTTGTTCCGTTTTACCGCTTTCCCGATTTTTTTGCTTACCGTAATGCCAAAACGGTTGTATCCCAAACCGTTCGGCATACTGTGCATGATTAATATCGGGCTGTGCTCGACCTTGCCCCGATAGTAAAGCCTCTTAAAAAGCGTATTTTGATTAAGCGAAACGGTGTTCTTCACCTTTACTATGCCGAAAGGCGTGCGCGCCCCTTTGCACGGCGGCGGGCAAGAACCTTTCTTCCGTTTGCGGTGGACATCCTTTTTCTGAAGCCGTGGACCTTTTTCCTCTGGCGTTTTTTCGGTTGATAGGTTTGAAGCATAGTGTATTCCTCCTATTGTATATGCTTGATTGGGCTTAGCATAAAAACAGTTTTCAGGCAAGCCCCGATTAACGGATTAAATAAAATGTTATGCGATAATTATCCCATTTTGACAGTAAAAACATTATACAGTATAAACAAATTGTTGTCAACACAAAAATGTCGTATTACAGGGTTTTGTTCGGTTTACATTCTTTCATGCTTAATAAGATACCATGTTGACTCGACAAGATTTTTAAATTCAGGCTCGCTAAGTCTCGGGCAGATAAAGGACTGGCGCGGTGAGTTAATGTCCTCGCCGCTTATCTGCATAAAGCCGTGTTTGTCGCAAAGTGACCGTACGCGGTCGATTTGTGCGGCAGTGTTGCGCGAAGGCATATATGTAACCGCATCAAAGTCAAGCCTTTTTAGCTCGTCAAACAGAAGCTCGAGGTAGCTGTCCTCAAAGGTTTGAGATTTTTTATCACCCGTAACGCTGTCGCCCACATCACCCAAATACGCATACGCCGATATTGCGCCGATTTCCTTTGAAAAGGCAATCAGCTTTTCAATCTTCGGACATTCATCCGTTGCGTTTATATAAAACTTTTCAACCATATTACCCTTCAAAACGCCCAGAAGGTCGTATTCGTAATACGGGTTTTCACTGTCTTTAAGATAATCGCACGCCTTACCCTCAACCTTTATGCCAAGGTCAGACAAAAGCCTTAAAACGCCCTCGCCCTTGCCGAGCTTTTCGGTAATTTTAAGCGACAGGGCATACAAGAGGTGGCGTTCGGTTATGCTTCCGCCCTCATCGGATTTTGATAGGGGAACAATATCCCCGTCAAAATCAAGCGTTAAACCGAAGCCTGAAACAAGGCTGTTAATTTTTTCTGTCATTGCGCGGTTTCGCCTGTTTCTGGCCTCACGGTAGGGCTTTAGAAATTCGTCAACCCTGTCAATATTGCGGTGGGGAATCGAATGAAGCGCAATATACGCAACGCCGTCCTGGTCGGGATTGTTTATTCGTCTTTTTTCAATGGCCGTACCCGAAAAATCCGCGCGGCACTCCACGCCGTTTGTCGTGGCGATACCCACAATTTCGCCCGCCTCTATAAACTCCTTCGCCCCCGACACGCTGTCATGGTCCATAATACCCGCCGTGGTAAGCCCCGAAAGATATGCAAGCCAAATCGCCTTGGACGGTGAGTAGGGCGAAAAGGAATAAAAGGTATGGATATGGTTGTTAACCCATTCCCCAGCCGCTGCTTTTTCGCCTGTTTTTACAAGGCGTCTTAATTCCGAAAGCCTCTCCGCTTTGTCTTTGCTGTTTAATAAATCCATAAAAACCTCCGTTACTGAATCAACTCTAAAAAGTTATCCAGGCTGATATTAAGAAAGTATTTGTTAAAATCAAAGGCGGAAAGTGCCTTTTTAATATCCTCCGCGCCGTGGCGCACGCCCACCAAAGCCCGCTCTATTTCGGCAATTTCGCCCGTGCCGAAAAAGTCGCCGAAAATTCGGGCGTTTTTTATAATTCCGTCCTTTACATCAAGATGAATTTCGATACACCCTCCGTCAAAGCGCATATTGTTTTTGAAGGAGTATTCGGGCGAAAAACTGAAGTTCCACTCCCATGTCGAATACTTTTCCCTTTCGAGCCGGGTGATTTTATCAATATCATCATTGTTAAGAGCATACTCCTCAAAGCCGAAGATTTCGGCAAGAAGATCTTTAAACTCCTCCACGGTTATTTTTTTGTTCATGTGCGGGCTTATGTTTGTAACCCTGCTTTTAACCGATTTTATGCCCTTGCAGCTTATTTTTACCTCGTGCGGATTAAGCGCGCCCGCAATTTTTGAGATATCGGCCGAAAACAGAAGTGTTCCGTGGTGCAAAATACGGTTCTTGTAAACCGTCTGGGCGTTGCCCGAAATTTTACAGCCGTCAACTGTTATGTCGTTCCTCCCGCTGTTTTCGGCGTTTACGCCCAGATCGCGCAAAACCTTTATCACAGGGTCGGTAAAACGCCCGAAATCGGAAAACCACCCGCCGCTGTTGCTTACTATAAAAGTGAAATTAAGGTTGCCCTTGTCGTGATAAACCGCACCGCCGCCCGTTAATCGCCTTACGACGGAAATATTGTGCTCTTTGACATACGATGTATTTATCTCCGCGGCGGTGTTCTGGCTTTTCCCAACGACTATCGTATTGTCGTTGCGCCAGAGAATAAAGACCTCCATATCGGTCTGTTTGAGGAAATACTCCTCAAGCGCAAGGTTAAAATACGGATTCATGCTTTCGTTATTTATGTATTTCATACGCCGTATTTATTTCTTCTCATCTTTTCCACATCCGTAAAATTGCTCTTGGGGGTATGTCCCGCAATGGGCATTATTCTCTGGTGAATTGCGTCTATTATCCAGTCGACCTGCGGGAAGAAATCCGCATCAAACTCGTATGCGGGGGTAATCCAGTTTCGCGCGCCCACGCATACGGGGGGAGCATCGAGCCAGTCAAACGCAAGCTCTGAAACCGCCGCCGCAATGTCTTTAATGTATGAGCCTCTGTCGCACGCATCGCTTGCCAAAACGATTTTACCCGTCTTTTTGACGGACTCTATAACCTTCTCATAGTTAAAGGGCACGATTGAGCGCGCATCTATAACCTCAGCCGAAATACCGTACTTTTCCTTAAGTATTTGCGCCGCCTCTACCGCTTTATAGAGGGTTGCGCCTATTGTGAGAATAGTGACATCGCTTCCCTCGATTTTTACATCGGGCTCGCCGATGGGAACCTCGTAGTAGCCCTCGGGAACCCCGCCTTTATGAAACTGCTCGCCGACATC
Source organism: Firmicutes bacterium ADurb.Bin193 (assembly GCA_002070105.1). Classification (GTDB taxonomy): domain Bacteria; phylum Bacillota; class Clostridia; order Monoglobales; family Firm-18; genus MWCQ01. Next base: position 35,337 of record MWCQ01000015.1, read on the forward strand.
ATAAATCCTCTGGCTTTCAAAGAACACAACAGGGTCACTGCCCGCAAGCGCACTGTTCATAAGCCCCTTTGCATCATAGGGCGTCGCGGGGAACACGCATTTAAGTCCGGGTATGTGGGCAATCATGCTCGTCCAGTCCTGCGAATGCTGTGCGCCGTATTTTGAGCCGATTGAAACACGGAGCACCACCGGCATTTTTATAACGCCCGCACTCATAGCCTGCCATTTTGAAAGCTGATTAAATACCTCATCGCCAGCTCTGCCGATAAAGTCGCAATACATAAGCTCTGCGATCACACGGCCGCCGCTCATGGCATAGCCGACCGCGCTTCCGACTATTGCGGCTTCGGATATCGGGGTGTTGAAGAACCTGTGATACGGAAGCGACTCGGTAAGGCCCCTGTATACCGCAAACGCTCCGCCCCAGTCCCTGTTGTCCTCACCGTACGCCACAAGGGTCGGGTCTTTGTAGAATTTGTCTATTATCGCCTCGAAAAGACCGTCACGAAGCTGATAAACCTTGTTTTTTGAAACGGGCTTTCCGTTTTCCTCAAAGGCGTATCTTATTTTGTTTTTAATCTGGATTACTCTCGGATTTTCTTCCATGGGGATTAAAACTTCGGGGGCGGAATCCTCCGTTTTTTCGATTTTAAGATTCGAGAACATAAGCCCTTCAATCTCCGAAGGATTTTTCACCAAATCCATTCGGGGCGATACGCTGTCGTCAATCGAAAGTTTAAGCGTTTTTGTAATAAGCTCCTTCGCATAGGCGTTTAGCTCCTCGATTTTTGCCCTGTCCGTAACCTTTGCCTCTAAAAGATTTGCGCTGTAAAGCTTAAGAACATCATGCTCCGCCCATGCGTCAAGCTCCTCTTTTGTTCGGTAGCTTCCCGAATCGGAAGGCGAATGTCCCGTCATGCGGTATACAATCGTGTCAAGTAAAACAGGCCCTTTGTTGTTTTTGATTATCTCAAGCTTGCGCCTCATTGCATCAATGACCGCAAGGGGATTGTTACCGTCAACGCGCTCGGCGTGCATCTGGTCGGGGTTTACACCCGCGCCCACACGGGCAAGAATGTTGTACGCCATTGTTTCTCCTACGGTCTGTCCACCCATACCGTAGAAATTATTGAAGAAATTAAAGATTATCGGAAGTCCGCCTCTGTAGCCTTCCTCCCATAGCTGGGTAAACTGATCCATGGACGCCATGTTAAGAGCCTCCCACACGGGGCCGCAACCCATTGAACCGTCGCCGATATTCGAAACAACCACGCCGCCTTTTTTATTAACCCTCTTAAACAGCGCGCTTCCCATTGCGATTGTTGCGCTTCCGCCGACTATTGCGTTGTTAGGATATATTCCGAAATCGGTGAAAAATGCGTGCATGGAGCCGCCGAGTCCCTTGTTAAAGCCTGTTTTTCGGGCAAAAATCTCCGCAAGCGCACCGTAGACGAGAAAATCGACAGCCGTTTCCTTTACGCTTTTCCGGCCGTTTTCAACCGCCTTCAAAACCGCGCCGCCCATATAGTTTTCCATTACGGACTGAAGCTCGGCATCCCCCATCTTTTCTATACACGAAAGCCCCTTCGCAAGAATTTCGCCGTGGCTTCTGTGGGAGCCGAAAATATAGTCGTTTCTGTCCAAAAGGTATGCCTGCCCGACTGCCGACGCCTCCTGACCGAGCGAAAGGTGAGCAGGGCCGGGATTGTTATACTTTATACCGTTATACTCGCCTGCGGTTTTAATGGCAAGCAGCATTGCCTCAAACTCTCGTATTATCGCCATATCCCTGTAAATACGCACGAAATCGGCATCGGTAAAATTTTTCTTTTCATCTTGAATAGACTTGTTATACCGGTTTACGGGTATGTCCTTAAATTTAACGAACCCGCTTTTACGAACTTCATTTGGATTTATAAACTGTGATTTTGGCATTCTATATTCATCTCCTAGATTTTTAGTGCACCGCAAAAATTGTTTCCCTTATAATCTCACATACCGTGGGGTGGGGGAACACAAGCTCTTTTATGTCGTCAATTCTCATCTGCATTTCTATCATAAGCCCCGCTCCGTATATAATCTCGGAGGCGTAGTTTCCTATTAAATGCGCACCGAGAAGTGTTTTTGTCTTTTTGTCGACTATAATCTTGCATATTCCGTCGCCCGACATATTTTCCGCCACATACCTTCCGCTGTACATCATCGGCATTACGAATGCCTCAAAGTCAAGCCCCGCCTTTTCGGCGCTCTCCTGTGTTTCGCCGACCGAGGCAACCTCGGGATTTGTATAGATTACGGATGGAATGGCGTTGTAGCGCATTATGTCCTTTTTGCCGAGAATGTTATTTACCGCAACCTCCGCCTCACGGTATGCGGTATGGGCGAGCATTGACCTTCCGTTTACATCGCCAGCGGCGTAAATATTCGGTATGTTGGTAAGGCACCTTTTGTCGGTAACGATTGCGCCTTTTTCGCAGTAAACACCCGCCGCCTCAAGACCTATGCCCTCCGTGCAGGGGCGCCTTCCTACCGACAACAAAACCTTGTCTGCGGGAGCGGAGTATTCTTTACCCTCGCTCTCATATACGACGGAGTCTTCGGTAACCTTCGTAACCCTGCACCCCGTTTTGAATGAAATACCCTTTGCGGTATAATTTTTAAGAAGGATTGACGATATTTCCCTGTCTGTCGGCCCCGCTATGTTGGGCAGCATTTCGATTACCGTAACCGCGCTCCCGACAGAGTTAAAGTACGAAGCCATTTCAAGCCCGATTACGCCGCCGCCGATTATAACAAGGTTTTTCGGGACACTTTCAAGGTCAAGTATCTCTCGGTTTGTAACAATCATACCGCTTTTTAGTCCCTCTTTTACGCCCGGAATGGGGGGAATAATCGGCTCGGAGCCTGTGCAAACAATTAGGTATCTTCCCTCATACTCCGTATCGCTAACCTTTACGGTGTTTCTTCCTGTAATTATGCCCGTATCGTTTATAACCGTAACTTTTTTCGCCTTCATAAGGGACTGTACGCCCGCAACAAGAGTTTTTACAACCTTGTTTTTTCGCTCGACAACCGCTTTGTGGTCGATTTGAGAATCCGCTACCTTAATGCCGTACTGATCGGCATGCTTTGTATAGTCAAAGACCTTTGCGCAGTGCAAAAGAGCCTTTGACGGAATACAGCCCTCGTTAAGACACACTCCGCCGAGCGACCTTTTTTCGATAAGAAGAACACTAAGCCCCGCGCTTCCCGCGCGCTCCGCCGCAAGATAACCTGCGGGACCGCCGCCCAGTACTATTAAATCATACATCAGAATATGCCCCCCGTCAGTGCAAGTGTTATACTGAAGTTTTCAAGGATATGCACAACCTCCTGCAAAAACCTTGCCGCAGGCGCACCGTCCACCGCCCTGTGGTCAAAGGTGAGCGACAGACCCATAGCCGAATAAGGCACTCCGTTTTTTGTGCGCTCCGTAAGTGCACACACGCCGAGAATACCTGTCTGAGGCGGGTTTAACACGGGGGTGAAAGACTCAACCCCAAGCGTTCCGAGATTTGTAACCGTAAAGGTTCCGCCGGTCAGAAGGTCGGGGCTTATCGTACCCTCCCTGCATGCACCCGTCAAAGCCTTGGAGCTGTTTGAGATTTCCGCAAGCGAAAGCCTGTCTGCGCCGAACAGCGTCGGCACCATCAGTCCGCGCGGAGTGTCACACGCTATACCGACATTCGCCGTATTGAAAAGGCGCATTGTATCGCCCATAAAGTGGGCGTTAAACTCTCTATGCTTCATAAGCGCGCGGGATACCGCCCAGACGATTATATCGGTTATTGTTATGTTTATATTCCCCGCCGCCTCGGCATTTTCTTTAAGCTTTTTGCGGAAGGATAATATGTCTCCCGCGTCAAAGGATGAATTTAATGTAAGCTGTGCACTGTTTGACAGCGAGGCGTGCATCGATTTTGCGATTAACTTTCGTATATTTGAAAGCTTAACCTCATCATACTGCGAGGTTGAGGCTAAAACCGACTGCGCCTGCGGTGAGGATAGATCCGCGGTGGTAACCCTTCCGCCGATACCCGTTCCCGAAACCGCAAAGGACGACTTTGAATACTGCTCCTTCGCACCGACCGTCACCAGCTTTCCCTCGGCTATCGCGCCCTGCACATCACGCTCAATAATCCGACCCATCGGCCCTGTGGGGGCTATTTGCTTTATATCCACTCCGCTTTTTTCGGCAAGGTTTCTTGCGCGGGGTGAAATTTTTATTCCGCCGTCCTGACTTACAGGCTGAATTTCAATCGTCGCGGGTTTAACCTCCTCAGCTACCGCCTCTTTAACCTCGGCAGGAGGTTCTTTTTCGGCTTCGCTGTTTGGCGCGTATACTGAAAAGTCCTCTCCCTCCTGTCCGATTACACAGACATTTGTAAGGCACTCGACATCGTCACCCTCATCGAAGAATATCGCAAGCATTTTACCCTCTACCTTGGATTCCTCCTCAAACGAGGCTTTATCCGTTTCGTAGGAAAACAGTACATCCCCTACGCTTACGCTGTCACCGACCTTTTTGTTCCATTTTGTGATAATACAGCTTTCTACCGACTGACCCTGTTTTGGCATAATTATCGGTGTTGCCATTATCATTTCTCCTTTCAGTTAAGCATTACCTGTCCGCCTGTTACGGGAACCGCCTGCCCTGTTTCGTATTTTTGTTCTACTATATAATATATTGCCTTCGCAACATCCTCACACTCACAGCCTCTGCCCATGGGGACCTTGCTTTCGTAAAACCTTTTAACATCATCCACCGTTTTTGCGCCGGGAACCTTGCCTGTGTTAAGATACTGCACAAAAAGACCTTTTTCGGGGTCGCTCCACAGCGGGCCGTCAAAAAAGTTCCCAGGACAAATCGAATTTACCTTTATGTTATAGGGCACAAGCTCAAGCGCAAAGCTTTGGGTAAGACCTATCCCGCCGAATTTCCCTCCGGCGTAGGCAAAGTTTTTATTGCTTCCCTCAAGACCGGATTTTGAATTAATCTGGATTATGTCCATATAATAATCCTTTTTATACTCATGCTGTATTTTCATTACCTCCGAGGCGTATTTTACACACAAAAAATATGCCGTATAATTTATCCTTGTGACAAACTCGAAGGTTTTTGTATCCATCTCTTCAAGGCTTCCCGCCTTTAAGACACCCGCATTGCTAATCAGAATGTCAAGCCCGCCGTATGCTTTAACGGTTGCTTTAACCATATCGCTGACCGATGTGTCGTCGCCGACATCTACCTTTACAGCAAGGGTGCGCCCCCTGCCGTATTTTTGATTGAAGTCATCCGAAACCTTTTGGGCAAGGTCAAAGTTTAGGTCGGCTATGACGACATAAGCCCCGTTTTTCAGCATTTCCTCCGCTATGCCATGACCGAAGCCCTGTGCGCTTCCCGTTACTATCGCAATTTTTCCGCTAAGCCTTCCCGAAAGCAGCTCGTTTTCATATTCGAAAAGACCTGTACCTTCAACATATACTTTTTTATAGCCTTTTGCGTTTTCAAGGCAGTCGGGGGTTACTATGACCTCGGCATTCTCCCTGCCGCCTTCGATTCTTTTGAGTATTCCGCCGTCTTTGTCGCCCATCATTATCATTCTTAACGCAGGCTCTGTCATTTTTGACATTTCAAGTCCTCCTTTTGCTATCCTTTTTTACTAAGAAGGTATTTCTCCGCCTTTGCACACCAAAGTCCGTTGTTTTCCTTTATAATTTTCGCAAGCTCTCTGTAAAATTCATCATCCTTACCGAGGGCTTCAAAATCGGCAATCGCGGTAAGCGGCATATTTATATTGGTATAAATAAGCTTTTTCCCGCCCGGAATGTTCGGAAGGTTAAGCGTTGTTCCGATAACGGAGTCAAGCCCGCCTATATGCGTAACCATTGCCGCCGGGTTAATTCTTCCCTTTTCCATCATTTCAAGCGATTCAATCATATCCGCCGTGTTGCCTCCGCTTGTTCCGACGATATGGGTTGAGGCGTAATGCACATTATAGAAATTAAACATTGCCGAAAATTCGGGGTCTGTCGGGCCCGCAAAAAAGTTAAGGCAACCGTCCCTCGATAGTATTTTGTCGCCAAGCTCAACAACCTGCTTTACGGGAGCGAAAACGAAAACATCGTCATACCCCGCTCCATCGGTCAGCGACATAAGATATTCCTTTGCATCCGCAACCCTTGCAGTGTTGACATATACAAGCTTTACGCCGTTTTTCGCCGCCTCGGACACGGGCAAAATCTCTTCACACCTTTTAAGCCTTGCATCGTCAATATCCGTTACAACAAGGAATGAGGGCTTTAGATCGCAGTGAACGGCATAGTCAATCGCGCCCATACCCATCGGGCCGGCGCCCGCAAGAATAGCCATTTTCCCGCCCTGTTTTATGCCCATTTTATGCTCATAGCTCCCCGCCGTCGTATGATAATTGGCGTGAAATGCGCCGACGATACAGCTCATGGGCTCGGCAAGCGAGCCGTAGAAAAACGCCTCGCCGCCATAGGGAAGAAGGCAACCCTGCTCCATTACCTCGTTCGGAATTATAATATATGTCGCATCGCCGCCTATGTATTGATACGAATAACCGGGGGCGTCAAGGCTTCCCTTATAATTAAGCGCAGGCTGAATGGAAAACTTGTCGCCCGCTTTGAATTTATCGCGCCACTTTTTACCGACCTCAACAAGCTCACCACAAAATTCATGCCCTATTATGACGGGGTTTTTGTCTATGTCATCGGGAACCCTTTTGTGTGCGCTCCCCTGCTTTGCCGCCTTGTAGTTTGACATGCAAAGGCTGTCGGACACTACCCTTGCCAGAATTTCGTTTTCCTTTATCGGCGGAAGGTCAAATTCCTCAAGCCTTAAATCCTCATTTCCGTAAAAACGAACCGCTTTTGTTTTCATAATCGTTATCTGCTCCGTTCTGCCGCAACGGCATATATTTAAAAATCAGGGTGAAAAGCCTAATTTATTTTTGCCATACCGCTTTTGCGTACCCCCTGACAAAGTTTCTTTTTTATCTCCTCGGATACGCCGTCGTCGGTTATGACAAGGTCGACATCCGAAAGCTTTGCGAAGGTAAACGGGAGATTCTTTCCGAATTTTGTGTTGTCCATAAGCACAATCGTCCTGCTCGCCTTTTCGATAACCTTTTTTTTGATTTCGCCCTCGCTGTAATCGCCGCAGGTAAACCCGTTTTTGAAGGAAAATCCCGACGAGGCGATAAACGCCGTGTCAATGTTAATGTTGTCAAGGAAATTAAGCGCCGTTATCCCCGACAGCGACAGGTTGTCGCGGTTTAGATTCCCGCCAATCAGGTTTATTACCGCATTCTGGTCTTTCGCACACTCCAGCGCAACATTGGGTGCGCTTGTGGTTATGAAAAGCTTTTGGTTCTCAATAAGTCGGGCAAGATACATAACCGTTGTTCCCGAATCTATGAAAATCGAGCGCCCCTCTTCAACATATTCCAAAGCCTTTTTGGCAATTGCGTATTTTTCCGCGGTATTCTCGGAGGAACGCTTTGAATAAAGCTCTTCCTTTATCCTCGAAAGATGAGAAATGCTTTTTGCGCCGCCTCTCGTTAAAACAACATCACCCGACTCCTCAAGCTTTTTAAGGTCACGCCTTAATGTCATCGAAGATACACCTTCGAAGAATACCTCAAGCTCCGAAAGTTTTACCTCGCCTTTTTCCTGTATATGCTGTCTGATAAGCGAAATTCGTTCATTCACATCTTCCACCCCCACCCACATGATGTTACAAATTAACAAAAATATTAAAATTATTAACATATTTATGATACAACATAAAATAGAAGTTGTCAATAATTTTAATAAAAATTATTGACTTTTTTATGAAAAATACAAAACCCCCTCCGAATTATCAGAGGGGGCAGTGCTGGTATAAAGATTCTATTTTGTCGTATCTTACATTACGGATTTGTTTTCCTTTGCATTGCCGATTATTACCCAAGCAAGCCCCGCCGCAATAAACGAAAGCGGAAGCCCGATAACAATCGCGTCTACCATTGAAAGCGTGTTAAGCGGCGTACCCTTTACGATTGATGTTGTGTTAAACAACAATTTGCAAAGTGAAAGACTTGCCGCAGTTTTCTCCTGAACGAAGAAAAGCCAAAACAGGCTTGAAACCGAGCCTGTAAGCATGCTTGTGATTGCGGCGCCTCTGGGGAATTTTTTGATATACAAGGCCGCAATATATACCGGCAAAAAGGCTGAGGCGCAAAGTCCGTAAAACAGCGAGGTTCCGATTGCGATAATTGCCATGCTGACATCTAATTTTGACGACAGCCATGCCACGATTATGCTTATCAAAAGCCCGATTATCATAGCTATTTTTGTAAGCTTTATGGTATCGGTTTTAAGATTTAACGATTGCTTTAGGAAATCACGGCCGAGCGCAGTCCCCATTGTATGTCCGAGCGCATTCAATGTTGACATTGCCGCCGCCATAAGCACGACAAGGAATGCCCCGCCGAACCATTTGGGCAGAAAATCTCTTATAAATACGGGTATAATGCTGTCATTTGCGCCTGCGGCAACAATCGCTATTTTACCCGTGGCATTATAAAAAGCCACATTTGAAAGCGCACCGACCGTAAAAGCCACACCCGTCATAAACAGTATGAAAATTCCGCCCGAAAGCACGGCGCGGTTAAGCTCTTTACTGCTTTTTACCGTCATAAATTTAACCGAAAGCTGAGGCTGCGCCAAAACGCCGATTCCGACACCCGCTACGAGGGTGGTTACAATGTTCCACCAAAGCGGCGTACCCGCTTTCGGCATTGATGTCCAGCCGGTAAAACCTATTTTTGCAAGCCCTCCTATCTGCTCAGCCACGCCAGGCATCTGCGGAAGAACGGAAAGCGAGGAGTGTGCACCTACAATACCGCCCAAAATCGAATATGTGTAAATAATCAAAAACGCCATGCCCGCAAACAGTATTCCGCCCTGAAAGGCGTCCGAGTACATGATGCCCTTTAAGCCGCCGAAAATAACCATAACAGCGGCGAGCAAGCCCAAAACAATAAGCACCACTCCGAAGCTTATCCCCGTATACTGCGAAACATAGTCAACAATACCCTTTAATACTGCGGAAGCGTATATAGGCATAAACAGGAAGATTAGCAAGCCGGCATAACCCTGCATAAATTTTGAGCCGAAGCGAACGGCAAAAAATTCGGGCATTGTGTTTGTGCCAAGCTCATGGCCGATTTTTCTGGTCCTCTTGCCGAACACAACGAATGCGATAAAAACGCCGGCAATTATGTTAAATACGGTAAGCCACAACAGGCACATTCCGAACTGTCCCGCCGCACCGCCGAAACCGACTATCGCCGATGTACTTATGAAGGTTGCGCCGTACGAAAGTGCCATTACTACGGGATGAATTTTTTTGCCCGCAAGAAGAAAGTCACCGGAATTTCTTGTATTCTTATATCCGATGTAAGAAAGCGCAACCATTATAATTATGTAAACTATCAAGCCTAACAAAACATAGGTCATTTTCCCCCACCCCCGTTTTCACCGTTGTCATCACGGTTCCAATAAACAGCCCCGTAGACAATACACAAAATCGCTCCACCTATCGAAAGTAAATAAGCAAGCCACACAGATGCGTCGGGCAATCCTAACATATTACCTTCCTCCCTTTTTTTATTCCTCATTTTATAAAGAATTTTCTATGAATACACGGTGGTCGTCACCATTATAATTCTATTGTTAAAAAATGTGATTGAAATTATTATATTTGAAAAAATTTTGTATGTCAACAAAAACTTTTGCATATTAAATAAAGCGTTTCGGCGCGATGCGATTTCGTAAAACGCATCCGCTCGCCCCGCGAGGGTAAGCGAAGGCAGATTCATTCCGCCTAAGCGCGGAAATTACGCGAATTTCGCGTAATTTCCTATGAATTGACAAAAAAAGCGCCCCGACACAGTTTTCACCACTAATGTCGAGACGGCTTGTTTTGCAATCCAAAACAAAAGAGGAGCTTGCCTCTTTCGTTTTCAGGCTTGCTTAAAAAATGCTTCATCAGCAATATCAAGACTTGCAATGGTTTTACATTTTCCCCGACCGCTCCCATAAAAATGTGCGCAAACCCCTTCAAAACTGCCAAAACCGAGAGGTTTCGAAGGGATATGCTTACATTTTAAGGCATACAGCCGGAAAACAGAGTTTTTCAGCTTAGCATGCTTTAGCACTTTTTAATGTCGTCAAATTCATTTTTCTGCGGCGGGAAAAATTCGTCAAGCGGGAACCGAAGCGAGTTAAACAAATCGCAGGGGTTTTCATCGGTACCCGAAATCCCATAAACACAAAACCGCTTATGCGTTTCTGTAACTTCCGGGGGTTACGCCCTCGTACTTTTTGAATGTTCTGATAAAGGTATTGCTGTTGTAGTATCCGACTATCTGAGCAATTTCACCGATATTGTATTTTTCATGCTTTAACAGGTATTTCGCTTTAACAAGGCGCACCCTGTTAAGATAATCCAAAAGCCCCTCACCTATCTGAGTTTTGAAAACGCGGGAGATATAATCGGGGTGCATCGAAAACATTTCGGCAATTGTTGAAATATTAAGGTCTGCGTTTTCATAGTTTTCGTCAATAAATTTCTTTACCCTAAGCCCGATAGAATCCGGTCGGATTCCCTTCTCCTCAAGCATATAGTGGCACATCTGCCTTATAATTTTTTTGATTGTCTCTTTCATGTCTATTATCGTACTGCATTTCAAAAACGATTCCACCGAATCCATCTGCTCAACCAAAATATTTTCACGGTGGCTGCCGATTTCGTCAAGCGTCTTAATAACCGTGCTCATAATATCGAACATGAGACATCTTGCAAGAGAAATTGAGAGGGAAGCCGATGAAGGTTTTTTGGAAAAATTCCTCTCGAAAATATCCTCCAAAACAAGCTCCGCATTCTCACAGTCCCCTGATTTTATATTCATAATAAGTGCCTGTTCTGTTTCAATCGGATAGTAATAATTCTGTTCGGCGGTAACGATTGTATTATACGGAATTACTATTCCGTTGCCCTTTATAAGCCTGTATTCCATTGCCTCAAACGCCTCGGAATAGGCTTTGGGTATTCCGCTGAAGGTCTTGTGAATATCGCTTACCGATGCCGTCAGCTTAATGTTGAAATTCTTATATACAAATTTTAAAGCTTCGTTCACCGTTCGGATTATGTCCTCAAGACTGTTTGTACTTTTGGTACCGAGATTTACAAGACAGGTCATCATTGATTCCGATTCAACCATAATTCCGACCATATCATTAAGCTCCAGCATTTCTTCAACGGCGTGGGTTATAACCAAATTCACCATTGCAAGCTCCTTTTGGTTTTTTCCGTCCCTCGCACGGTGAAAAATGTCGCCGCAGTCGTCTATGTGAAGGAGTACCACCGCGAAGCTGTCGGACTGAAACTTTATGTCAAGCGCCGCAAGCATGTCGTTAACGGATGAGTAGTTCCCCGCCCTTCCTTTTAAGAGCCTGCTTATAAAGCTTGATTTGAGCGCCTCGTTCTGATGACCGAGAACATTGCGTATTTTCTTCTTTTCATCTACCATTTCATGAACGGCCTTTGTTATGAGCTCGTATTCGTTCGCCCCTTTTTCGTTGTGCCCCTTCCCCTCAAAAACTTCCTCCATAATTTCCTTTACGGGCTTGTAATTTCGTTTGGCAAAGAACACGGACAAGAATACACCCACAGCCAGCAACAAAAGCGCACCGATCCATAAAAGACCTTGCAAAGAGCCACTCTCAACACCGAAAGCGCTTTTCGGCGTTATAACAAGGTAAGAAAGCTCCGCAACCTCTGACGGTATGTATGAAATCAATACGCTCTTGCCGAGCAGGGTTGTGCTTGTTACCCTGTAATTACCCTCAAGGACCTTATGGGCGGTTCGTTCAGGCAACGCTGCCGGTAAGGTGGACACCAAAATGTTTTTGAATTTATCCAAAATTGTAACATTGCTGCCTTGTTTAGCTGTGATATCGGACAGTCTTTCCGAATCAAGCCGTGCGACAATCGCGCCGAGGACTTCGTTTCCGTCGGGAGCGGCAAGGGATTGTATGTATAAAAGCAAGCCCTCTTTTGCGCTTTCATCGGTATCGGTCGTTTTTCTGATATTAAGATAGGTTTTTGAATGTTCCCCTGTAAGAAGGCTGATCCATTGTCTGTAGGAAAGATAATCTCCCATTTTTAAAGCGCTGTACATTGGTTCGCTTTGGGCATGGGAATCGGGTGACAAAACAAGATCGAGCGGCTTAAAATATATGTAAATGTCGCTTATTGCTTCGTTTTTTGAAATATCATTTTTTAATCGGTCCGAAAGTTGCGTGGCGGTATCGCCGATAGTCCCGGACATTTGTCCGCTTGATGCAAGCATAAAAGAAACCCGACCGTCGGAAGCTATATCCGAAACAAGCCTTTGTGCATTCTTCAAATAGCTGTCAACAACAACCCCGACACGACCTGCCGCATTGTAGCCCGATTCTTCAGCCATATTGCTTATAATCGAGTGCGCGACAAAAAGGCTCATTCCCGCAAAAGAATTATAAATAAGCATAAAAATAATATATGAAAATATCCATGATGCAAAAACAGTTTTTCTTTTGCTCCATAGTTTTTTAATGCCCATAACATCCACTCTCTTTTGTATGTATTTCAATGGATAAACCCGATTTAATCATTTTATGAATAATGCCTTGATAACGGATTGCCGACACGGTACTAATTCTTTATTTGTAGGATTTTCGTGATATAAGTACAGAGTTTCAATATAATTATAATACAAATTATCGATTATTGCAAATAAAATTTTAGTTACAACGCAAAACATAAAATAAACGCCTTCGGCTAAACACAAAAGCCGAGGCGTTTATTAAGAATCCTATATCATAAAAAAGCGTTTCGGCGCGTAGCGCTTTCCGAAATGCAACTGCTCGCCGCGCGAGCGTGAGCGAAGGCGGAATTCATTTCCGCCGAAGCGTGAAATTAATTAAAACATACTCAAAATCCGACTATTGACTATCGCTTTTTGTTATAGCAGTCCGCCGCAGGGTCCGTCATGAAGGTATATAAACCTGTTAAAATCCGCGCTTCCTCCGGAGCCGTTAAAGCTAAACAAACCAAGCCTTGCGCCCTTCCAAAATCCGTTTTGCAGAATAACGCCTTCTCCGAGCCGTATATATTTCTCGCCGTCAAAGCTGTATGAGAAGTATGCGGGCTTTGGCACATTGATTTCCGCCCGCAGCCAGATTGTATCACCGCTTAATTTCGGCCCGCGAACGCTTACCCCCTCCGTAAGGCAGGATACCCAAAGGCCGTCATCGCACTTTTCAACGCCTATCCAATGCCCTTGTTTACCCGATATAAAGGCAAGCCCCGCAACCTGACCCAAAGCCATGTTTTCAACGCTTAGTTCTGTCGTTGCCACTCCCCTGTTTCCCATAATCTTTTGTGTAATGGTGTTTCGCGCAAGGAGCAAATCCTGTGCGGGTTTTGCCTTTATTCTGAAATAGCCCTTCCTTTCGGTAAGCGACCAGTCCGAATCAGCGGGATTGTGGTTCCACTGCCACCCAAGCCCCAAACTTTCCCCCTCAAACTCGTCGCTTGTCTGCGGTGCGGTTATGGGATGTTCGCCGTCTATCGCGGGCTTTTTATGTATCATCACGGGCTCATTGTTGATTCCCATCATCGGCCAGTCATCCACCCACTCCACGGGCTGAAGATGACATACCCTTCCCAACGCTCCTACCGACTGAAAATGGTAGAACCATGTTTCACCGTTTTCAAGCTCTATAAGCGCGCCCTGATGAGGCCCGTTAATTTCCGTGGAGCCCTGCTTCAGTACAACTTTTCGCTCATAGGGCCCGTAAATATTCCCGGAACGCAGCACTGTCTGATAGCCCTCGCTGACTCCGCCCTCAGGAATACTGAGGTAGTAATATCCGTTTCGCTTGTGAATTTTCGTTCCCTCCGCAACAGGGCCTTCATATATGGTAACACCGTCGTCCAAAAGCGTTGTTCCGTCGGGGCTCATTTTATGAAGGATAATGGGTCCCGCCCCAAGTACGCTGTGCCCGAGATATGCCGTCCCGTCATCGTCCCAGAAGGGACAGGGGTCTTCCCAGCGTGCTACCCGTTTTACCTCATGAAGAGGCGACCACGGCCCCGCAGGGTTTGTTGCCTTGGACATATAAAGCCCTTCCCTCGGAGTGCAGAAATAAACATAAAACTCTCCATTGTGGTATCTTATTGACGGCGCCCAGCTTCCCTTTCCGTAGCCGTCCATGTTATCATAGCGCTCATCTATATCCAGACGGTTGTAGACATGCGCAATAATCGTCCAGTTGACCAGATCCTTTGAGTGCAGAACAGGCATGCCCATATAGTGAAATTCGGAGCATACCATATAAAAATCTATTCCGACCCTGATTACATCAGGGTCGGAATAGTCGGCATTAAGTACGGGGTTTTTATAGCTTCCATTACCCATATCCCCCCATGCGCCGGGGGTACTGTTTGTTAAAGGGTTGTTTTCCACTTTGATACTCCTTGGTATTAAATCGGTTTTATTTTAGTCCTAGTCTTTCAAACTGTTCCGAAGGGCAATCATTTTCCTTCATCAGCTTAATCATAAGCTCTGTCATTCGACGCTCAACCTTCGAATCGGTAATGGGGTTTTGCTGACCGGGGTCACTATCAAGGTCGAAAAGAAGGGTTGGGTAGGAATGGTTTTCTTTCTTATCCCGCCCTGCTATCTTCATTACCTTGCACCCCTTCGTAAAGGAAAACGGGCCTGCAACCTCAATATCCTGAAGCTCGGATATGCTAAACATATTTCTCATATGAGTAGGCATAAGCGTATACTCATAAAGCGGAGTGTTGTCGTCAGACTTTGGCGCACGCATATAAACATACCTTCCGTCAGTGCAGTTTACATGCCCGCCGTGTATTCCGAAAAGCGCACCGTCGCGAATCTTTCGGTCGCACTCAATAACCTCTTTAAGCGGTTTACCTTGCATATCCTTGGGAATATCGACATTGAAAAAGTCCAAAAGTGTGGGCGCAATATCAATCGTCTGAACAAGCGCATTCCTGCGCTCTGCCTTTATGCCGGTTCGGGGGTCCCATACAAAAAGCGGCGTATGGGCGATTTCCTCATAAAACGGCATACGGCATTTTGCCCACCAGTCATGCTCACCGAGAAGGAACCCGTGGTCGGTGTTGACAATAAGCATCGTGTCCTTCCACATATCATGCTTGTCCATCATATCGAGCACCTTGCCGAGATTGTGGTCACACATGCTGATAAGCGCAGCATTTTCATACCTTACATGCTCTATGTAAGGACGCTCTTCCTCACTTACGGGACTATACCGAGGCCAGTCAAAAGGCGGTCCTTTATAATCATGGGGGTAAAGGTCTTTGTAATGCTGTTGTGTAAAGAAGGGTTCATGCGGGTCAAAGGTTTCGATCTGTATGAACCAATTATCGCAGTCAACATTTTTTTCGATAAACTCAAGCCCAAGACTAAAGGTAACGCTTTGAGGCTGATCCTCTTCTTTTTGCATATACTTTCTGTTTATCGCGTCCTGCCTCAGGCGCTGACCGAGGTGCTCCACAGGCTCAGGGTCGGCAACCTCACCCTTCCAGCGGTCACCCTCCTGCCCCCTGACAATTTCCCACGAGTTGTAGCGGTGGTGATAGGTACATCCGCCGTCCTCCCAATAATGTTGATGGTCGCTTACCAAATGTGTGTAGATTTTGTTTTTTCGCAATATCTGTGGCATCGAGTCGTCAAAAGGCTCCAAAGGCCCCCAGCTTCGATGCAAAAAGTTATACCTTCCCGTATGAAGCTCCCGCCGTGCGGGCATGCATGGCATACTTCCCACATAGCATTTGTCAAATACTACGGTCTTTTCCGCCAATCTCTTGAAATTCGGCGCCTTAACCCAGTCACACCCGTAGGGCGGAAGCATATGTCGGTTAAGAGAATCATACATAACCATAATTGCACGCATATTATCAGCTCCTTATTTCAGTTCGGCAATCAGGCAATTATTTTGACTTATCCTATCTCCACGGCAAAACGATTCCCTTTATATAATCTTTCGGCTTATTCTCAAGCATCCGGAATCCCTCGTTTATTTCATCAAGCGAAAACTCATGCGTAATCATACCGTCTATCTTAAACGAACCCTTTTCAAGCAGGGAAACAGCGCGTCTTAAGTCCTCCATTTGATTGAGCGAATGACCGGGGTGAGGAACACGCAGGTCAATCGACCTTTCAACGGCGGGGCGGAAATCAAATTCCTTGGTAGCCGTTTCATGCGAGCTCATAAGAAGAAGCCTGCCTCTGCCCGTAGGCTTCAGATAGTATATGCACTGGTTTAAAACACCGGGATTTCCTGTGCCTTCTATAACAAAGTCACCCATGTGTCCGCCCGTTATGTCCGAAATAGCCTGTATTGCATCACAGTTTTTCGGGTTTACCGTATGGGTCGCGCCAAACTTCTTTGCCAACGCAAGCTTTGAATCATCAATATCAACAGCTATAAGACAGGACAGCGTATTCCCCGAAAGCGCTTGTGTGCACCACAACCCCATAGGACCGCAGCCCACTACTATTCCGCAATCGCCAGGTTCGGCAGCCGCAGCCTTCAATACAGTTACAATGTCTTTTAAGGGTTCACCCAAAACCTTATGTATGTCAAACTCTTCACTTATCTTTATACATCTGTCTTCGCTTGCCGCGGCGTATTGAGAAAACCCTTCGAGTTTCCCCGGCAAATAGCAAATCTTATCGCCTACCTTAAAATTTGTCACCCGTGAGCCAACCTCAACAATCTCTCCTGCCCACTCATGCCCTAATGTCTGGGGGCATGTTCCGAGGTAACCGAACCAATGGTTAAGCTCCCAATTACACAGGCCGCATACCGCTACCTTTACCAGTACCTCATCCTGATTATAGCTGACCTCCTCTTCCCTTATCTCAAATTTACCCGGCTTAACAAGATATGCACGCTTACCTTTCAATTGTAACACTCCCTATTATAAAATATGATTTATATACTATTATAATTGTTTTATATAAAAAAAGCAACATAAAGGGGTAAAATTTTGCCCCTTTATGCGTGTAGTTTTTTAGATTAGTTATCTAAGCCCGATTTCAACCTCATGGATAGTCAGCCAGGCATTTTTTGTATTCCCCTTGTTTATAATCCTGATATAGCGGACGGTCTGCGCCGAAAAGCCGTACAACTCCATATCATCGTTTGTTCCGCTGCTTGACAGGTCCGCTATGGTGGTGAAATCCGTTCCGTTTACAGAGCCTTGAATCTCAAAACTCTGTACTCGTACAGCTCCGTTACCCCATCCGATTGCTACGCAGTCAACCTTCTTTTCGCTTCCAAGGTCAAAGGTAACATAAATACCTATATTTTGTTGAGTATAATAAGTTTCCTTGTTTTTGTCAATCATTTCTTCGGGTACTGCTCCTT
Source organism: Firmicutes bacterium ADurb.Bin193 (assembly GCA_002070105.1). Lineage (GTDB taxonomy): Bacteria > Bacillota > Clostridia > Monoglobales > Firm-18 > MWCQ01. The sequence continues at coordinate 52,920 of MWCQ01000015.1, forward strand.
TATGTCCCTCTACACTTGCCGTTGCTTCCACTATAGTGTATTTTTCCTTCATAACCGTATTCGCAGGAAGAATACCTGCTTCGACGGCAGGAACGGTTGTTGCCGTCGGTGTGGGTGTCGGTGTAGGTGTCGGCGTCGGTGTAGGTGTAGGTGTGGGCGTAGGTGTTGGTGTGGGCTTTTGGGTCGTTATTACAACCGTGCTTGTTGCCTCTACCCACTGCACATCAGCGCCGAGCGACTCCGAAACAAACCTTAGCGGTACCATTGTCCTGTCCTGATACAGCATTGCGGGTGCGTCCAATACCTTGGTAACACCGTTTACCGTCGCATTAACGCTTCCGATCTGAAGGACTATTTTTGTACTGCCTTTCATAGCCGTTACAGTTTCGGTAGCTTCCTCCCACGATACGGCTGCGCCCATTATCTCGAAAATAAAACGCATAGGTACCATTGTACGGTCATTTACAAGGATGGGCGCCGGGTCAAAGGTGTACGATGTGCCGTCAATCACGACCTTAATCGGATCATCCGCAAAGACCGTGCCGAAAGACAGCAACATTGAGCCAACCATAAAGATGCCGAACAGTTTTGAAAGAACCTTTTTCTTCATAATTTTTCACCTCTCATAATTTTTTATTATATTTGAATTACATCATTTATTGTCAATAATAAAGAAGTTCCTAAAGGGAAGGCTTTCCCTTTAGGAACAAAATTTGTTCTAATATTTATCTATGCCCTACTTCAATCTCATGGATATTCATAAAGGTATTCTTTGTATTTCCTTTGTTTGTAATCCTGATATAGCGGATGCTTTGTTCGGGTATTGCGTAATACTCCAAATCACTGCCTCCCGCTGTCGCTCCGGTACTCTCAAAGCTTGTTGCAATCGGGGTAAAGTCCGTTCCGTTTACCGAAACTTCAAGATCAAAGGTGTATTTTCTCTCATTGCTGCTTGCCCATGCTATTGCTATACAGTCAACCTTCTTTTCACTTCCGAGGTCTATTGTTGCAGTTACGCCAAGATTTTTGTTTGACCAGTTTGTTGTTAAATCTCCGTCAAACAAATTTTCTGCGGGAAGACCGTTGTTGCCGGGCTCGCTTGTGTCAATATTAGCGATAGTAAATTTCTCTTTCAAAGCAGTACCCGCAGGAAGAATACTTATTCCTCCGGCAGGAGCGGTTGTTGCCGTCGGTGTGGGTGTCGGAGTTGGTGTGGGTGTGGGTGTCGGTGTGGGTGTAGGTGTGGGCGTAGGTGTTGGTGTGGGCTTTTGGGTCGTTATTACAACCGTGCTTGTTGCCTCTACCCACTGCACATCAGCGCCGAGCGACTCCGAAACAAACCTTAGCGGTACCATTGTCCTGTCCTGATACAGCATTGCGGGTGCGTCCAATACCTTGGTAACACCGTTTACCGTCGCATTAACGCTTCCGATCTGAAGGACTATTTTTGTACTGCCTTTCATAGCCGTTACAGTTTCGGTAGCTTCCTCCCACGATACGGCTGCGCCCATTATCTCGAAAATAAAACGCATAGGTACCATTGTACGGTCATTTACGAGGATAGGCGCCGGGTCAAAGGTGTACGATGTGCCGTCAATCACAACCTTGATTGCATCCTCAGCAAAAGCTGTGCCGAAAGACAGCAGCATTGAGCTAACCATAAGAATGCAAAGCAGTTTTGAAAAAGCTTTTTTCTTCATAGTTTTTGACCTCCAATATGTATTTTTTTATATTATACAAACAGAAAATAACTCTTCCATTTATAAATAATATACCCAAATCATGCCGCTTAATGTCAATGGTAAAACGGTGAGCTTAGGAAGAAAGATTTTCACCCTTTAGAAATAAGACTTGTTTTATGTATTTATCTGAGTCCTATTTCAGCCTCGAATATGTTTATCCACGCGCCTGCTGAGTTGCCCTTATTTATAATTCTGATATAGCGGACGGTCTGCGCCGGAAAGCCGTACAGCTCTTTTTCGGTGGTCGTTCCGCTGCTTGTAAGGCTTACTATGGGGGTGAAGTCTTTTCCGTTTACAGAGCCCTGCAGTTCAAAGTTCTGCGTCCGTTCGTTTCCCTTGCCCCATGCGATTGCAATGCAATCAACCTTCTTTTCGCTTCCGAGATCAAATGTAACAAAAATATCGAGGTTTTGCTGAGTCCAGTTTGTTTCCATATTGCCGTCAATCATATTTTCGGGGACGGTTGCATTATGTCCTTTTACGCTTGCCGTCGCCGCTGTTATGGTATACTTCTCCTTCATTTTAGCGTCCGCCGGAAGAATACCTGTACCGCCGGCAGAAGCGATAACGGGTTTAGGTTCATCTTTCTTGGTTGTTATTACAACCATGTTGTTTGCTTCTACCCATTGTACATCCGCGCCGAGCGACTCGGAAATGAACCGAAGAGGTACCATTGTCCTGTCCTGATACAGCATTGCGGGCGCATCCAATACCTTTGTAGCACCGTTTACCGTTGCCTCTGTGCTTCCGATTTTAAGAACTATTGTTGTATCGCCCTTAACAGCCGTTACCGTTTCGG
>MWCQ01000016.1 GCA_002070105.1 Firmicutes bacterium ADurb.Bin193
ACACTTTTTTCGCTTATTAAAATTTTTTAAACTTTTTTCAAAAAAACTCTTGACTTCTAATAGTTAGTCACCTCCTCATATTGAATTCAATATACAATACTTATCAATATTCTGATTGATTTCTAATGTTTTTAAGATTGCGGGCTACATCGTTTTCTATATTAGAAGTATTGTGCTATGCTTTTCGCGGAATACCCACACTTATTATCTTATCTTTAACAATAAAATTTTGTCTTTGTCGCTCTAATGAATTGAAGTCTTTATATTTTTCCTTAAATGATGGATTAATTATATATACATTTTGATTAGAGGAACCTTTTAAGCCAATATTATTATTTAATTTATCAACATACAAACCATCAACCAAAACATCAATACTGCTTATTGCTTTTGAATATTTCCTTTTTACGTATGCATAGGAATAGCCGGTATAAACTAAAATATCTACATTACATATTTTTTTTATTTCAAATATCAACTTGATTAATTCATTTCCCTGATAGAATGGATCTCCACCCGTAATAGTAATTCCCTCACATTTGATCAAATAGGGTTCAAGATATTCTATCAAATATTGGATTTCTATTTCTTTATCTAAATTCGGATTCCATAATTCAGGATTGGAGCAATTAGCACAATGATGTGGACATCCTATTGTCCAAATTACTAAACGTTTCCCCGGCCCTAATGTTGTAATAGGGTATAAAACTCTATCAATCTGCATTTGTCACCTCAAACGAAAGGTCGGCAAAAATTATTTTGTCCGAAGGATGTATTGTTATTTTTGTTAATTTCGGTAGCCTTTTATTGTTAACAAAAGTACCGTTAGTACTTGCATCAAATATCTGCACTTCACCATTTTCTACGTAAAATATTGCGTGCTTTCTGCTTACATATTTGCTTCTTTCAAAATATTCACCATTAATACCATCACGACCAATAACCAGTTCATTATGTATTGATATTGTAAGCTGACCATCTGTTGACACGAGTACTAAATTACAAGTTTCAGAAGATAATGTAGAAGTAGAAGTATGATTAGAAATTATATTCTTTTGTTTATCCAACTCACTTTCATCTATGGGTATTACAAAAGAAAGGTCAAAACCACAATTTTCACATTCAAGATTATTTATATTATTATAGTGGCTACAGTTTTCACAAACCCTAATTTCACTCATTATACATTCTCTTCTTTCTATTCCTTGTCGTTATTCTTCTATTAGACGATGAAGCATTATTAATATCTACAAAGCGTACATATTTTTCATCAGGAGGACAAAGCTTTTTATCAGTTAGACTAATTCCATATTGCTGTAGCCCTTTCTTAACTTTCTGGAAATCTGGGCAAAATCTTTCCATATCAGCTTTGACAGCAGCGATTGAGCTATTTGTTCCATTTTTGTTTTTCTTACCGACAACTTCAAACATCATAGCACCGTTTTCTGATGATGCAACAGTTATTGAAGAGTCAGAAGAATATTCATAATGCTGTTTTGTCAGTTTTTGTGCAGATAACACTTCACTCCCAGCAACACTGTACCCTAAATCTGACATTACCTTGTCAATACAATCTGCTACATATTCTCCAACTTTTTGTCCCTGTGCTTCAGTTAACATTTCTGCAATTTCTTCTTTTAGACATTCAATATCTTCAGGCACTTCTAGACATTCACCATAGATAAGATTGGAAAGAGCAATATAATCACTACGAAGTTTTAACACTTCAACATTGTCAATTCCTGCCTGCTTTTCAATAAGGTATGATTCAAAATTCATTTTCATTTGAGAAATCTTATAATTATCGTCAAGTGAGTGATTATGCAGTATCGCATCGTACTTTGCCTTTTCTATTTCAAAATTTTCACAATCCATCAACTGCTCCATAATATTTGAGTAAACTTTCATGATATTTTCCGAAAGATTACATGTGATAGTAGGAGCATCCCATTGCACTTTTTCAAATTCATGTTCAAGATTTTCTTGCCTTTGTTGGTTATATTCAGCATTTAGCTCCCGCATCAAATCTTCAATTCGTAATACAAGATTTTTAGTCTTTTTTAATTTCCTCTCGTACGAGTTCAACACAACCAACAACTCTTGACTGTTACCCTTAATAGCATACTTTTTCTCTAAATTGGTTTTTAATTCTATAATAAGCCTCTTTAACTCATTAATTAGTATGTTCGTTTTAACAATTTCTTCGGCAACAGAAATATTTCTTTCGTATTTCTCAATATCAATTTGTGAAAAATATAAGTTGTTTTTTTCTATGCAAACATTTATATTTTCTATAATTTGGACGCATTTACTACGCTCAAGTTCAGCTTCCAACTGAGCTTTTATCATCAACAATCGCTGCCGTTCCAATACGTAATCAGAATATTTAGGACCACTCATTATTACCAAACCGCCTTTTCGTAAACTTTCATCCAGCTTTCAACTTGTTGAGAGTATCCAAGTGAATATATCCACATGATAAACATCTTGTCAGATATTAACTCTTGGCAGATTTTTGCTATCTGATTAGCATCGTTTTTTTCCAAGTCATCAATAAAATTTTCAAGATTTACATATTTTTTTCCTTTATATTCAAAGCCAATTTCAGGGTAAAGAATAAACATCAGTGCAAAATAATAATCCGTATTATTCTTCTGTACCTCTTGTGTAATGAATCTAATTTGCCCCTTAAAAGTTTCATTGAAATTGTTATTTTCTATATACTCTAACAAGCAACCGGAGCCTATTAAGTGCATAATGTTATTGTCAATATTAGGACTTTTTTCTTTGATTGCCATTCCCAATGCTTGCAAATCAGCATATATTGCACCCTTAAAGCACAGCGGAGCATTAGGATTCAATATGTAAATCATCTTAAACACGGCAACATCTTTATCATTAATTGCTTTAACGTCAGTTACTTTATTGGAGTATTCCTCACCGTACTGTAATATATTTTTTTCTACAAGACCTCTGTATAGGTGCTTTGTTGCATTGTCCCAGTCGCTTGCAAATGCCATGCTTATTTCATCAAGTCCGTAATACCTACTGTTTGAGAAATTATAAGGTTTTAGTCCTTTGAATGTTCTTCTTTCTTTAACTTCAACTTCTTCATTGTTTAGCCAACGATTGACCTCGTCATATCCCCATCTGTTATTCCTGTCTTTTACCGTTAACCCTCTGATTAACTGTTGCAATCTCGGATTGACAGTAGAGGGAATATCCAAAGGTTTGTTTATTGTCTGATATAATATAGCCATATCTGTCATTCCAGCGAATGGATCTTGACCTATCGCTAGATGCAATAGAGTTATTCCAAAAGAGTAATAATCGCTTTCTTTGGAAACAAATCCACTTGAAGCTTCCGGTGCGGAATACCCAAAAGTTCGTGACATTGATGTTGCACGGACAGAAATATTACTATCTAAAAGTGAACTAATTCCGAAATCGCCCAGAATTACTCGTTTTTCGTCATCACTTAAAAACAAATTGCTTGGTTTAATATCTCTGTGAATAATATTATTGTCATGCAAGACTTTCAAGCCTTCATTCACGCTTTTTACAACAACATTTTCTATAAAGTCAACACTCATAGGAATGTGTTTTGTAAGGTCACCTTTTTCAAAATACGGAAGGATTTCATAGATGCGTTCGTCAAAAACACCACCTCTTGAGTGCGGCATAATATAAGGGGAATTAATCTTCGCCAAAACATTTTCAATTCTCTCATCAGGTTCTGTATCCATGTGATACAACTTTATAACCTGTGTTACTCCTTCATTTTCCGTAAGCAAGAGAGAAGCTTCGCCGGTATTTTCGGCAATTACTTTTTTTATTTTATATCTATCTATACTTGTTCTGCGCGTAAAATCAATAGCTGTATCTGCCTGCATAATAGAAGTAACCCTATCATTTCGACTGTTGTCCATCAGTTCTGTTTGACGAGAAGAAGTATTTTCATCATGCATTACAGATGTTAATCTCTCTTGGTCTGCCATAATTTCTGTTTTTCTTTCATCAGCCATTATTACCGTCCTCCTTTACAGGTTTAACAATAATTAGTGTAATGTTATCTAGTCCACCTTTTTCTTTGGCTCTAGATACTAACAGGGCAGCTATTTTCTTAATGTCATTTTGTTCTGAAAATAGTTTTTCAATCTCATCTAAAGAAACCATATCTGTTAGCCCGTCAGTACAAATTAGAAATTGTGTCATATTACTGATTTGCTTTATGTGGGGTAAGACTGCTTCTTTCCCTATATATTGCATTAACGGTTCTTTAATATCAACATTATCGTCGATATTACCACCGGACAATCCCGAAACAGTATCATCAGTGCTTAACTGATTCAAATATCCTTGTTCCAGCACATAAACTCTACTATCGCCAAGATTATATATATAGCTACTGTCCTCTCCTAAAACAATACCAGCAAGAGTACAAGCACTATCTACAGTTTTTCTTAATGCAATAACACCCTTATTCATTTTATCAATAAGCGCAACAAGCTCATTATCATCATAGGGTATAGTCTCTTTTTGTGATGTTTGAATACATAATCTGGTTGCTTCTTCACCTGCTTTGCTGCCGCCAACACCATCAGTAACAAATGCAATTAACGGAGCATCTATTTTTTCATAAATGAAACATTCAGAAGTATTATAGCAACCCATATTGTTAATATAAAACCCATCCTCATTGTTTTGCCTTATACATCCAATATCCGTAATTGCACAAACTTCATACTTCATTCTACCTCACACTCCAAACTTATTATAGAGTTTTCAACTACAATCTCATTTACTTTTATTCTGCTTCCGCTTTGCACTTTATTATCGAACAAATACCTAGATAGTGGGTTTATGAAGTCTTTTTCAACAATATTGCCTATTCCTCGACCGCCATTCTCCAAATTACCAAAAGCAGCCTTAACAAGATAGTTCTTTGCGGTTTCACTAATGTCCATTTTTATGTTCTTTTGTTTTTCAAGATTATCTATTATTTTGTTTAACTGACTATCTAAAATCATTTGTGCTACATCTTCACGTATAAAGTCAAATATAACAAAATTTTCGCCTATTCGATTAAGTATTTCAGGTCTGCCTAATTGTAATTTGAAGTAATTCTCAATAGAAGTGATTATTTTTTCTGACAATTCTTCATATTCCATTTTAGGGTCTACATTTAATACTCTGTTGCCAAATTCATCCTGGTCATATATGCCGAGATTACTTGTAAATATGATAATACATTCAGAAAAATATACGGTCTCACCTCTGCCATCCGTCATTCTGCCATCCTCAAGTATTTGTAAAAACTTATCGAAAATACTTGGGTGAGCCTTTTCAATCTCATCAAACAGTAGAATTGAAAAAGGTTTTTCTTTTATTGCATTAGTAAGTTGCCCGCCAGCTTCATATCCAACATATCCGGGAGGCGCGCCTAATAATTTTTGATCCGAGTGACCTTGTTGATATTCTGACATATCAAAACGAATACAAGTATTTTCATCGCCAAACAGCATTTCAGCAATAGTTTTTGCAAGTTCTGTTTTACCCGTTCCGGTAGGACCTGCAAAAAATAGTATTCCTTTAGGTTTGCTTGCACTTGAATGTTGTAATCCAGCCATATTCGTTGCAGCTCGTTTTATAATATCCAACACTTGTGATACAGCTCTATCCTGACCTTTAACTCTTTTTTTGATAACTTGTTCTGCATCAACAAAGATTTCAGGCGGTAGTTCTGCCCACGGATTCTCCTTGATACCATACTTATAAAGATGAATAGCATCCTTGATATTTTCGATAGCTATGTTCTGCTTCTTGCATAGAAGTTTCAGAGCATTTAATTCAAGATTTTTGAAACCGTCTGTTAATTCCACAAAATCTTCCTTGTACTTTTCTAAATCTTCTGCTGGATACTCTTTATCCCCTGTGAAAAATTTAATCTGCGTATTGATAAACAATTCACGAGTGGCTTTATCTGGCTCATTAATTTTAAGAACTTTCACCATTGGATTATCTAAATACAACCATACTGGAATGTCATTTGATTTCTCACACACAATAAAAATCAAATTATTTTTGAATCCGCCTTCAGTTGAAATTTGTGTTTTTTTCAAGCCGGACATCATTATTTTTGTATAGAAATCTCTTTCATTTTCACTGACATTATCAGCCGAAAGAACATATCGTGAAGCCATCATAAGCACAATGGCATTCAATTGTTCTCTGTTTTGATTAACGCTTCGTATAATATCGGCGGCCTGGCACATTTCAACTTTAATAGAGTTATCTTTTATCGAGGATTTGCTCAATTTAGCAATAATGCAAAATTGTTCTAATTCATCTCTATTAAATTCATTGTAGAACCCGTCTATATGATTATAGAATATAACATTTACATACCCTGCATCTTTAAGATAGTGATAGACATAGTTATCCAAAAACATTAAATCCCAGCGTATTGCATCTTCTGCTGTTTTCGTTGGATAAGTTTGCATATCATAGATGTTGCCTTCCATAAGAAATGTAGACTTAATTTCAATGAATTGATCCAATTCTTGATGCCACTTACTTAACTTCACTCTTTAACACCACCCAATGCGGTTATCTTACCGTTGGCACTATATACCCCCTTGTAATAGTCAAAGTTATAAGACAACTCTTTCTTTTCTTTGCTGATTAAGTCTTGCGAATATAGTTTGTTTTTTACAGTGTAGTATACGTTATTTTCATCTACTCCCAATAGTTCATTGATATCAGTTGCAACTTCATTTGGAAAGTGATTGTTTATATTAAACTTTATAATTTTATTATTGTTTTGCACATATACATCTCCGTTATAATAAAAAGTAACAACATTTGCATTTGTCCAAGAAGGAGTATTAGAGCCTATGGTTTGAAGCATTAACTTGTTAGAATAATCAGTGTATAATATGCTGTCAGCAACAACAATAAATTTATTTACATCTGCTTCTATGATGGGTTCAGCTTTTTTGTCTTTCAAAGTGTATCTATATAGATTATTTGCTTTTGAATAATTCACATAATAAATGACATCTCCGGATAAAACAACGGTTCCAACCTTTTCGTCAACAATTACTTTCTTATCAGTGCCATCGTGCTTGCATGAGTATAATTTTTTATCAGCACCTCTAAAAATCACAATATCTTTTGCTAGGTTTATTTGTGAAATTGGTTCTGTTGCGATAATGCTTTCTTTTCCATTGCTGTGCAGCCTTGTTTCTCCATTTTCATTTAAAGAAGTATATCCATATTGATTTTCTGCAATTAAACCATAGTTTAAAGCATTCATTGATTTATTGCCTAAATATCCATTTTCGTATTTATCAAACAAATCAGGATAAGTAACATTTTCTAAAGAAGATGCTATTTTATAGATTGCTTCAGAGTCGGTTTCATTTGCATTTATTAACTCATTATAAGTACTGGTTTTTGGAATTAAATTGATGGCAAACATACCAACGATAAGCACTGAAAAAATTATGCCAAAAATCATTATTTTTTTCTTAAATCTTTTTTTCCTTTTCTCTAGCTTTGCCAACTTTTTCTGATATTCATTTTCCTGTTCACTCAAATATGTTTCCAGGCTCTTTTCCGCCATTTGTATCCCTCCTTAACCTATAAAGAAATAAAGCACTAACAGTATGGTCGACAAGTAATTTAGCCCGTTTAAATTACTCATTGAAAGCAATTCAAAAGCGTTGAAAACAGTTAAAATGATAAATGCAATACCGATATACAACCACTTTTTACGTCTCATTTTCCATTTTTCATTCTTAACGCTTTCAAGTTTTGCCTTGATCTCTGAAATTTTCTTTGCATATGTGTCCTGTATAGCTTTAATATCTTCTGCTTTTATGCAATAAGTAGTGTTATTCAAATTTCTTTTTACAGCTTCTATTGGATTTTTAATATCATTTGCAGACACAGATTCTAAAGCTTTCGTTGAGTCTTTTATTGTTTTATCTGAAAAAATATCCATAAAGTTATTTTTAGCAATATTTGTTACATTTGGAGTGGAAGTGTCTATTTTCAATTTACTCATTAAAGCATCAATCGATTTTACAGAAGTGAAATCAGGTATATCTTTTTCTGTAAGATCCACCGCGTTTCCATATGTAATTGCATTGCTTATGTGTTCAACTAACGGAATGATTTTAGGAATGACCTTAACTATTTCGTCCAATTTTTCTGCATTGTATTCAAGCAGCTTATCTCTTGAAAATAACTGTTCAAATTGCCTGGCAAACGGAGCATAACTTTTAAGTTCGTTATAAGTGATTGATTCTGCTATCTTACATATATTTAGTCTTTTCTTTACTTTTTCATTTTGAGGTAGACAAGCCTCAAATAGCATATATAATCTGCCTACCGCTGTTTTCATTGCAGCCATACTATTCGTTTCCTCCTTATAATATTTCAGAAGGGTTTGTAAAGTCCTTCGTACGTCTAAAATCAAGCTGTTCTAATGTTTCAGCAATATTGTTGTCTGATATTTGAATGCTTTCAAATACAGTTTTATTTGCCTTAATTTCAAATATTTCTCTAACATTGTCCGTGAAATCTATTGTTTCTTCAGTAGCTTCGCTTGATAGTAAATATCCCTTAAAAACTACAAGCTCTACTGCTCCATTGTAAATAGCCTCAAACATTTCGTGTATTGTTCTAATACCTACTGCAAAAAGGGTATTTTCATATAAAGCTATGGCATTTGCTTTTGATAAAGGATATTCTTTAATCTCATTTGTCGATTGAATAAATGAATATCTGTCTATCATAGGCAAACTGTTTATGTCAGGCAATAAAAATGAAACAAATAAGGTTTTTTCACCGCTAACATAGTCAACATCATAGTCCATTTCTAATTCAGATGGATATTGGGAGTTTGCGAGAACTACAGAAGCATATTTTTCAATAGCACTCTCTTCTCCCATTTCAAAACTTTCTCTCAAAAAGTGAACATCTGCATTATGTTGCCTTTGTTCTGATTCAAATTCCTGTTTTGCTGCTAAATACTCTTGTAAAGCTTTTGTTTTTCTTTCTTCATATGATTTAATCTCGTTTTCATAATCATCTGTTTTACCAAATAATCCACCAAGTAAACTTATTTTTTTTCTCTTTGGTTGTGGTTCATTAAATGAAAATTCAGGATATTTCTCGTTCACAAGTTGCTTATTCCAATCTAAACGGTCGTTTACTTTAATAGTGCTTGCTATCAAAGATTTGAAACTATTTTGAATTTGTTTAACTTCATTTGTTAATTGTTCTGCTTTTTCTTTTTGCGTGGCGATTTCTGCGGTTCTTCTTGCTCTTAACTCATTGTTTTGCATACGAAGCTCAGTATTTCGAACTTGTTCATTTAATTCCCACTGCGTACTTGCTCTGACAGTCCTTGTTTCACCTGTATATTCATTTACAATAGTTCTTTGATAGGGGTAGCGTGTAGATGTGCTCGAACTTCTGTAGCTTGAGTTAGAGCCGGATAATTTTTTTCTGTATCCGATACCTGTTCCGGGTATAGATAGGTTCATATATGTCCCTCTTGGGCCAGTACTAATTCTTGCCCCTTTTACACCACCGCTGATGCCCATACCACTTTTAGAGAAGTTTAATCTTACTCCTCCGCCAAGATTAATACTTTTTCTAAAATATAAACCCACTTGATTCACCTCTTTTTTGTTTTATTTGATTTTGGGTGTGTCGGGTAAAGTAAATGCAGTCGTTATATTATCCGCTAACCCAAGCACCTCTGTTGCTGGAGGTGTTTTTAGTGCAACACCGTTCATCGAAGGCATAATATTCGTATGTGATGCATGTGTATTTGAGTGTGCCGGTGCGCTATTACTGTGTGAACCACCATAGCCCGACGCATGTGATGAATGTGATACATGAGAAAAATGCCCCGAATTTGAACTTCTGTGCGAACTATGGCTTCTGTGTGAGCTATGGCTTCGATGTGCCGCAAAAGCATCTATGCTCATAATTACTCCCATAATTAACATCATTGACCCAACCGTCAACACTTTATTTCGGGTAATATTACCTTCTTCTTCAAACAAAAAATCTTCAATGGACTTCTTAATCTTTGGAATTATCTCTTTGCTCATTGATTTATTCCTCCTTAACGCCAGTATTCTTGTTGTTTACCCACGTTGTTTTATAGTTCCCTTTTTCATTGTGGTATGTATATGTACCATTCAGTTTCCCATTATCAAAAGTGCCTTCGAGATAAATTGTACTGCTTATGTTGTATTTACCTGCACCATTCATTAAATCGTTGCTCCATGCACCTACATAACTTACACCATCTTCCCAAGTAAATGTACCTTGTCCGTTCCTTTTTCCATCAGAGAAGCTACCTTCGAATTTTCCTATTCCTGGATATATCATTGTTCCAGTTCCAGAAATAGCATTGCCTTTATATCCGCCTTTATATGTGATTCCGGAAGCGTAAGTAACTTCGATTTGATCCGTTAATGCATTTTCAACAGCAGTCAGTTTATAAGTGCTGATGTCTGTAGCAAGTGTAATAGTACCTTCTTTAAACTTGTTATCAGCAAATGTTCCTTGATATGATGTTTGCCCTTGCGTAAGAGTGCCTTTTCCGCTTAATTTGTCTGCACTCCATTCGCCTGTATATGTTGAACCATCTTCCCAAGTGAATGTTCCTTGTCCGTTCCTTTTTGAATTTGAAAAATCGCCTTCATAAACTCCTGTAGTATAGGTAAATTTACCCTTGCCACTCATTTCATTATCTTTCCACGAACCTTCATATATTTCGCCCGTATCAAAGTAGAATGAGCCTTTTCCTGTAATAGTACCTAATACCGCATCACCAGCATACTTTCCAGAAGGCATTTCTATATACCTTGTTGCAATTTCACCTGTCAAACTATCTAGTTTAGGGGCATTAAATGTGCTTATCACAGATACAACTACTACAAAGACAGTGAACACACCTATCCATTTCAACCAATTCAAGACCTTAAATTTTCTCATCACATTCAACTCCTACCCATTTATTAAATACTTTCATATCATCGGCATCATTTTTTTGTAATATCTTAAAAATTATATCTAACATTCCACCGTAAACTCGACATCGGTATGATTTTGCGTTCTTGAAAAATAAATCTTTCTCTTGTTCCAAGTTTATCACTGGGCAAGTACCACAATAAGGTTGATACACACAATCACAACAATGTAATTGTCCTTCTAATAAGGAAGACACACAAACCGCCTTGCAAGCAGGTGATTGTATTAAATCATCAATATTATTTTCAAAAACATTTCCTAATTTAAAAGCATCATTTCCCATTTCATATAACATTCTGCCTTCATCACAAGTGAATACATTTCCGTCATAGAAATATGCCATTTGTCCGACCGTGGCTCCGCAAGGAGAACGAAGTTCCATATAATTTTCTGCATACCCCGTTATTATTTTTTTCAAAAATATAACGGCATGTCTCTCACATATATCAATACCCTCAAGATTTAGCTGGATTATGTATCGCAAGCACTGTTCATAAAAAACTAAAAATTCGTCAGCAGTATATCCTATATTATTCCAAACCCTTTCGGCGCTTCCAAGCCTCGTTAAAGGCCTAATAAATATGCTTGTCTGATTTAATGCGACATAGGTATCTACTATTTCGCGTGCTTTGCATAAGCTTTGTTTTGTAGTAGTTTGTATAGCACCAACATCGTAACCTTTGTCTTGAATTCTTTTGAACAGCTTTGTTACTGTTTCAAATGTGTCAGTACCATTTTGGAATGTTCGGTTAAGGTTATGAAGTTCTTCATCTCCATCTAATGATGTTGAAATATTTATTTTGTGCTCAATTAGAAAATCTAATATTTCATCAGTCATAAGTGAAAGATTAGTAACTATACTATAGCTTATATGCTTTCCCTTTTTATGTTCATCAGTATACTCTACGATGTGTTTCAAAACTTCAAAATTCGCCAAGGGTTCTCCACCTTGAAATTCAAACGTCAAATATCTTGATGGGGAGCTGAGTGCTAAATCTACGCTTTTTTCAGCAATTTTTTTTGTCATTTTATGATGAACTATGCTTGTATCATCTTTTGCCTGACAGTATACACAAGACATATTGCATATATTGGTCAAAACAAAAATATGCAATGCAGTAGATGAAAACAAGTAGTTTTTGTTATCTCTAATTAACCATTTAATCTTTTCTGTGAATACGCTATCGTGTTCATCATATACGAAAAAGTTCTCTTTTAATTTTTCATATATTTCTTCAGGCAAATTCTTCTTTTCAATTAGCGAATGAAGAGTATCTTCTGAGACAAATGCATATTTTCCAGTGTCATTTGTTAATAGGTACTCATCACCAAACTTCTTGAAATTAAAGAAATTTATCAATTAAATCACCTCTTTATAGGCCTTCCTTTAAAATTTATAACTCGTTTTGTGCTATCAAATACGCCACCACAAATTTCTTTCAAATCACATTCTTGACATTCCTTGCCAAATTCAACTTTATAATCCGAAATGCTCTTGGCACAGATCTCCCAATATGCCGGTTCAACCGAACATAATGGAAAATTATATAATTGTGTATTAATTCCGTTTCCAATCAATAGTCTTATAGCTTTTTTACTTTTTTGAAAGGCTTCATCAAAAGGCAACCAAACTTTTTCACTATTTTTTGCCGCATTGCCCATCAGTTCTAACCCCATAAAATTGACACACGCTATACCTCTGAAGTATTTAATTATATATCGTGCAATTTTCTCCATATTATTGATGTTTTGCTTTGTTAAAACAATTCGTAACTCAGTTTCGATATTATAATGGAGTAGATTATGAATACCTATCACTGCTTGCTTGAAACTTCCTTTAGTTTGTGTTATTACATCGTGTGTATCTTCGTTATAACCGTAAATAGGAATACCTACACGGATATTATTGGGTAAACATTCAACAAATCTTTGTGTGAAACTGTAATCAGCGAATGCTCTACCGTTAGTAAGCAAAAGAAACTTTGTTTCATTAAATTCATATTGCAATGTTTTAAATAAGCCAAAGAAATCATTTTTTAACAATGTTGGTTCGCCACCCGTAATTGTTATAAATGGTACAGTTCTCGGTATATATCGTATCAGTTCTTGTAGTTCTTCAAGAGAACATATTTCACTTGTTCGCCTTGACATTTCACTACATGGGCACATAAAACAATTTGAATTACATTGTAAGGTACAGACAATGGCATTATCGTTTGAAGTAGCCCTATACTCTTCATAAACAATACCTCTGTTGTCAATGGATAGAACATCTCCATCTGAATAGATTTCAAATAGTTTTTCCGCATCTTGGCTTAATAATATGTATCCATCATAAGTGTAGAGCTTATAAACACCATTATCATTATAAATATGATTAAAGCCTGTTTTCATATATTCAATATGTTTTTCTTGACTCATTGCCAACTTAAACACATGGTAATCATCGTTATAGTCTTTAATATAGTTTTTCATATTTTTATCAACATCCTTGCAAATGTATATATTACTGCACCACTTGAAATAAATATTGCAAAAGGTAATTTTCTTACAATAGTTATTTCAGGCTGTCCGTATTTTGATGTTTCCCACCTTTTAATACTTTCTACTTCATCATCTGTAATTCTTGAGCGTATATCTTCTGTTGTTTTTTCTTTTGGTAATCCTTTTATCGTAGATGGAATGAAATAAACGATTGTTGAATATGCCAATACCATTCCTTTTGCTACTTTACTCGTTGGTATGGTAAGATAATTGTACTTTTCCGCAAATAACCGTAACAGTAAAACAACAAGCACTAGTGGGTATATTTTAAGATTAACATTAAAATCTGTGCCACTTATAAATGTAAAGCAGGCTAATGTAATTATACCCAAACAAATGAGTGGTATTTTTTTGTCAAAGAACTTAAAATTATAACTTAATAAAATAATTATCATATTAAGTATCATCATAAGCTCTATATTCTTCTCATAAAACTCCGGTGCTAAAAACCGCACTGTAAACCCCAATAATGTAACCAGGCAAGTACATTTTATATATTGAATTACCATCAATGTTATATCAGCTTTAATGCTTTTTATCTTAAATAGATTCTTTTCTTTTATACCCAAGTATATTGATTCACCTATAATATACAGATAAGCAATAGAAAATATAATTATCATTATAACAACCGTTGCCGTGACATTATTGCCCTTGTAGTATATCCTCGCTGGAATAAGAAATATAGTCAACATAAGCAGTTTGCTATCTCCAGCTGCCCAAATATGTAATGCGTAAAAAGTAACGCTTATTGCCGTCATTACAGTAAGATTCAGTAAGAAAGCTATTAAAAACTGTCTTCCGAAAAATGCATAATATATAACATTTGCTACCAAGCCTATTGTCCCTGTTATCAATAACACTTTATTCTGAATAATGCCGTGTTTGAGATCTGTTATAGTAACATAGTAGCACATACATATTAACAATGTAATTAAAACAGCCTCATTTATAATTATGCTATTTATCATACTCATCAAACCAACTATTCAATATATCTTCTGAATGTATGTTTTCATCATCTACAAATCCGGTGTCAGAGTCGTCAATTATGGTAGAAGCTAGTGCTCTGCCCAGTATTAACTCTCTGATTCCTTTTGTTTCTTGCATAATCTTAAACCTTGCAGACTGTGTAAGGACTTCGTTGGCAAATTGCTTTTCTATGTCTTTTTCCATTTCACCATCAATGGGTTGTATGTTGACAAAGTAATACTGTTCATCAATATCCAGAAACATATAGTATTTATCAGTGAAGAATTGTGCTGCTTTCAGCACAGCTTCTTTAGGATATAACTCTTTTGAAAATTTAACTTGCATTAAACATTCTCCTTATTTGTAAAAATTGAATCCATTTTCTTTTTTGCAGCCAATCTTTTTTTCTCAGTTTCATACTCATCACAAGTAATGTTTATTACTGAACCTTCGGTTGCGTTTGGAGGTAATATCTTTGTAGTAACACTGACAAATTCTCCATTTTCCAATTCTAATACGGCGAGTTCTCCTTCAAATCTATCTATTATATATCTCATAATTTTACTCCTTTATTTGGGAGGATTACATCTTGAACAAGGTGTTAATCCCATACTTTTTGCCTCAGAGACCGTTGTTTGTATTGAACTTTTCAAATAAGAGCATCCTGCATTATGATATTTTGAACCCGTTTTTGTTCTATACACAATAGCTGATGAATTTTGCGTTGTTGTTTCTTGTTGTGTATTATTATTGTTAGATGTAATATTCTGTGTATTGTTTGTTTGTGGGGGAGCATTTGGTTGAACCGTCGATTTTATTTTGTCAATCGTATAGCTAGTCCCGTCTGAGGTGATTACAATAGTACCAACTATATCTGTTCGATAAACATTTACACCCATATTGCTCAATATTGCCAATACTTCATTTGTTGGATGCCCATATTGGTTGTTTTCTCCAACTGAAACTATTGCATCTTTAGGGCTTACAGCTTTTATAAATTCTGGAGAAGAAGATGAGGAACTGCCGTGGTGCCCAACTTTTAGTATGTCTGCAGACAAATCATATCCGGCTTTCATCATATCATTTTCAGAACTGTGTTCAGCATCACCCGTAAATAATAGTGATGTTTGCTTGTATTCTAACTTGACAACAGCAGAGCAAGCATTATTATCACCGTAAATTTTTAACGGACCTACAAAGTAAACTTTTAATTCATTTGTATCTATAATGTTTTTCCCTGCAAAAGCATATTCCGCTGCACAACCATTGTTAGAAATTGCATCTAGCATTCTGCTGAAAATCTTGGTTGTATGTTCTTTTTCGGGCATATAGAAAGTACCAACTTTAAATGTATCTAAAACTTCAGGCATACCATTTATGTGGTCAGCATCAGGGTGAGTTGCTATAACATAATCAATATCATTGTGACCTTTTGACTTGATATAGTTAGGTACTATACCAGCAGATGGACCGGCATCAATGAGCATAGTTTTGTCATTTGGCAATTCAATAAAGATAGCATCGCCTTGACCAACATCTATAAAGTGAACATTTAAATTACCACTTATTGAATCTGGTGTTGATGCCGTTTCATCAATTTTTTTAGATGTTGATAACCAATTCCTTGGAATATCAATATTACTGTTTTTATAATTATTTGTAATAGTTATAACAGAATTATCACCATCCCAAAAAACATCAAACTTAAACCCTTCTGCTACAAAGCGGATGGGCAACATTGTTCTGCCATTTATTACTTGAGGAGCAACATCTATGGTATCCTCTTTACCATTTAAGTAAGCCGTATTTGAATTGATAATAAGTTTAATTTCGTCCGAATTGTAGTTTAGTGTTACAGTTTGTGTATCTTGAACCCAATCTACAGTACCTCCAAATTCTTCAATTATAGATCGAATCGGAACCAACGTTCTTCCGTTATCAATTATAGGTGTAGTGCCTCTACCTTCATCAATTTCTTTTTCTACACCATTAGCATACATATATGGATTATTTATCTGTAAAAATATCAATGTATTGTCAACAGCATTCTCAACATTTGAAGCGGCGCAAGATGTCAACGACATCGTAATTGACATCATAATTAGAAAACTTGTAAAATAGCACTTAAATTTTTTCATTCATCATCCCTCAATTCTGGTAAACATACTTTGCACGGTTCCAAATTCCTGCCTTCTATATCTTCTTTAGTTACCCGTCCTTTTGTTGTCTTATCTCTTATGTAAAAACAGTCTTCCTTGTGATACCTTGTTCCTGTCGGAGAAACATAATAGTTTCCATAATAGGTTTGATGTTTCAACATCGATGGGTTTGCAATGCTTACACCTATAGCAAACAAAACAAAAATACTCACTATAATCGATGCAACCTTATGATTTGAAACTAAAGTAGTTGCTTTGCTTATTTTTGTTGGATTTATTACATAGTGGGTAAATTCATTGGCTTCAAATTCATCTAATGTATTCTTTCCGGCAATTACAGTTTCCCCAAAATGACCATTGTATATATGACCTTCCTCGTGCGTTAATAATATTAATGCTTCATCTTCGGAAATATTATCTTCCAAAAACACAAGCCGATATTTATCGTCAGTATATGTAAAAGCACTATATGCTTGAACATACCCTTTTAACTCTAAACCGTTGATTAGAATTTCGATATTTTTTTCGTTATATGCTTTTCCAAATCTGATAATTTTGTAGCCCTGACTTCTAATGATTTCAGTTATTCGCTCAAGAGTAAGCTTCTTTATCTTGTATTCTTTTAAAAACTTATAAGCCGCTTGCTTGATTTTAGATGTCATTTATTTATCAATTCCTTTTATTGCTTTTTCAATTTGTCGTTGTTTTTCGTTATAATCTTCAGAATTCCGGTTGCCTCCAAATGCGGCAACTTTTTTTCTTTTAGTTTTGTGGGGATTTTTTTCAATCAATTTCTCTATATAAAAAAAATGACTTAACACATCTTCGGATAACCCCAACAAATTCATAATATCTATCGTTTCATTGTTTGAAAGAAAATATTTTGACAAACTCACGAAAACGGGAAATGTCATTCTTCTTTTTTTATTCTCGATAGCTGAATAAGTTGTTCGAGGTATTCCTATGGCATCAGCAAGTTGAGCCTGAGTCACGGCAGCTTTAGCTCGAAGCATAGCTAAATTACTACTCATAATAATAATGTACTCATTATCGTTTAACATTTTTTACACCTCATTTTTATAATCCCAAATATGATTTCCTGAATGGTCTCTACATACAATCATATTATTATATATTGTATCACAATTACACTATTGTGTCAAGATGACACAATAGTTTTTGCAGGTTTCCTATTAATATTTTCATGTTTTTTATAACTCGCAGAAATTTTGTCATTTTATTCATTATTCTATACAAATGTCAAGTTTCGACAGGATTTTATAATTTAAAACACAACAAGTGTTTTAAATTATAAACAAAAAAATTTATATAAAAACTATTAAAAAATTTAACTCCCGTCGTTGCAGTGTTAAAAAATATGTGGTAAAATGGGCATGTAAAAATGGTAAGCAGTTAAAATGGTAAGCAGTTAAGCAGGTTTAAGAAGTATTTGTCCGCGGGGATAGGTGCGCTCTTTTACCTGCTTTTTTATTTTTACGGGAAATTAAATATTTAGGACAAACAAAACACACGGACTTAAGTCTTTAGGGGCTTTCGGCGTGTGTTTTTTTGTAAATATAAAAAATTCTATAAGGAGGACTAAACAAAATGACGGATTTCAAATTAACGGTGAGGCAACAACAGTTTGCGTCGAAGCATCATAAGGTTCTGGAGGATTTTCTTAAATCCAGAAGACTTTCTCGTGACGATTTTTATGATGTGGTGGTGTTTCAGTTTTTAAGAGCAGTGAAAGAGTATGATGAGCGTGAGGATTTGAAGCAGTATTCGTTCAATTCAATCGCAAAAAAACGTATGTATTCAGCACTCGGACACTATTTTACAGAGCAGAGACGCAAAAAAGAAAACATGGTGGTTTTAAGTCTTGATTATCCCTTAGCTTACGAATCCGGCTTAACCTTCGGCGACATCATTGCCGACGAAAGGACTAATGTTTGCGAGGAAGTATGCGAAAAACTCAGCCGATTACCCCGTAAAAATCGGCTTTTATATATATCACAAACCGATTTGCAGCCGGCAGAGCTTGCAGCTTAGGAGGTGATGCAGAGTTCAGGGATAATAAATGTGAAAACACAAATCGGAAAACAAAAAATTTACAGGAGGAAAGACTATGTTTGAAAGCGATAACAAGGATGGATTATTTACCGGGAGCGGTGAACTGGATTTGGGCAGTGATTTAGGCGGAGATTTTGCTGATTTTTCAGCATTTGCTGACGACGAATTTAACGAGAAATCGCCGATTGATACGAATGTCGGCGATACCCAGGCGACGGAAGCTTCTTCTGATAGTAATCAGCCGCAAGAAGCAGAAAAGCTGCATCCTGCAGAGGCAGAGCCGGAAACTGCAGCCGTTATTGATACATCCAAAACAGAATTGGAGGAACCAGAAAATGAGACAAACATCAGCACACCGCAAAATGCCGCAGAACAAAATGCAGACGAAAAAGTTAGCATCAAAGAGTCGGAAGCCGTACTTAATCCTTTCGAGACGGCAATCGCCAAGGCAGAAGAAAAACAGGCAGATACTGCAAAAAGTAGCCTGAGCGACAAGCTCCCTGTGTTTTCCTATGCCGGAGCGACTGAGGATATTGTGGATACATCAAAAACCTTTGATGCTCTGCGCATTGAAAAAGCGGAGGATTTCCCGGAGCTTGATGATGCTACAGTTGTAACATGGAAAATGGTGTACGGCACAATTACGAAGAACATACCTACGCCAAAGAAAACCTCTGTTGCAAGCTTAAAAAAGCAGATTGAGGACTCAAAGGAATTTCTGGATTCACTCAAAAAAGCAAAGGGTGAAATCAAATGTCAGGTAACGCCTTCCGTGACTGCTAAGAAGAAAGGAATTATGTCGCCATACAAGGGCGTATTTGGTTCTGTTGACGATGCGGTAGCAAGCGGCAAGGTAATAGCATTTGTTCCCTCGGATAACGGAAGGGTGTACGAGGTTCGTTCAAACAGGATCGGAACCTTTATTGCCGAAGCTGATAATGTTTCTATATTAAAAAAGGTAAGAGCCGGGTTTGTCCCGGCTCTGCCGAAAATTCCTTACAGCATACTTGCGGAGATCATCACTTTTTTCAAGGCATATGTAACCACAGCCGAAGAGTTGGAGGCAATGGCATATATCTATTGGTCTTTTGCGGATGAAAAGTATTATGTTCATGTGCCCAAACAGCAGGTTTCCAAGGCAAGCATAGATGCAATGCTTCCGGAAATGGATGAGGATAAGTTTCTGCTTGTTATGGAAATTCATTCTCACAACACAATGAGAGCTGTATTTTCGCCTACTGATGATATGGATGAACGAGCCACAAGACTTTATACGGTTGTCGGCAGGCTTGACAAGCTGTTCCCTGACATAGTAACAAGAATATCTGTCGGTGGAAAATATGTCGAAATAAATCCGACAAGCATTTTTGATGGCATTGATAATCCATATCCGGAAAACTGGAGAGAAGCAGTTGAAGAATGCACGCCAAATGCAAAGGAGGCGTCACTATGAAGCTTGCAAAAGACAGACCGGTAAAGATTGTTATAATCGGTGCGGGAGGTACAGGAGGATATGTTATTCCGCATTTGTATCGTATCGCCTTTGCCTCAGAGAGAAAATGCAGGATAATTATTGCCGACGGCGATATTGTGGAAAAGAAAAACCTTATACGGCAAAATTTTGCGGACTGTGATATCGGTGAAAACAAAGCAGAAGTTATGGCGGAAAGGTATTCCGAGGTGTTCGGCATTGAAACAGAGTATATTCCTGATTTTATCGAAAGTGAGGAACAGCTTTGTAATCTGTTTGATTTAAGAAGTAGTTACTCAGAGCCAAAACCAATAGGAATATTAATCGGTGCTGTGGACAATAACCGTTCAAGAGTTATGTGTCATAATGTTTTTAACAGACTTAATGACCTGATTTATATTGACGCGGGTAACGGTGAATACACGGGACAAATTGTTTGCGGAGTAAAGCAAGGTGGAAGAGTTTTTAGCAGACCTGTGGCAAGGCTTTATCCTGATATTTTAATAGATACCGAAAAATTTCCCTCTGAGCTTTCATGCGCAGAACGCAGTATATCCGCACCGCAGTCGATTGCGGCAAATCTTTTTGCTTCAACCGCTGTGGCGACAATGCTTTATTATCTGCTTATTGAGGGCAATCTGGAAAAAAGCAAGCTGACATTTTCTTCAAGGAAACTTTTGATGAAAGCCGCAGCGTGAAAGGAGTTATCGGATGAAAAACGATTTTGTATTTACTCAAACCAAGGAGGTAATTATGACAATGGACAAAACAGTCACGATTACTACGGAAAAGCTGGAAACAGTGGATGCGTTGGGACGCAAAACGCTTTGCGATTACAGGCAGTCCGAAAACTTTAATTTTCATAATAATGATTTTAATGTGGGGAGGGCTGCGTGATGGAAGAAAGATACTACGTCCTTGAAAAATTCGGTGAGCTTGAAAGGAGCCTCATAGGTATTCTTGAGGCAATGCCGATAAAAAGACGCGCCATTGATATTTACAGGCAGAAAAACAATATACAGAGAGCAAAGGACATATATTCGGAACTGGATGTATTAAAGGGCAAGCTGCTTGATGCAGTGAGAACACTGCGGCTTTTGTTTTTGGAGTGTGACATGCAGGAAAACGCAGACTTTTCAGGAAAACTGTACGGCGCTGTGAAACAGTTCAATCTGATGACCGAGGACTACACGAAACTGCTTGGTGCTGTGGAAATGCTTAAAAAGAGTATTCCGCAAAACGAAACGGTTAATGCAAGTGTAATCGGACATTTGATGAACAATGTGAAAATGGGTTATTATCCCACGGATACGGCACATGTTAAGCTGATAAAAAATGCGCTTAAATTTCCGGAATGCAGCGTTAATATTCTCGATTCCTGCTGCGGCTGCGGTTTAGCACTTGAAACGCTTGCAATGAATGAAAATGCCGTAACCTTTGGTATGGAAATTGATGAAGCACGCGGAAGGGAGGCTGAAGGCAGACTCGACCGTGTAGGCTTTGGAAGCTTCTTTCATTCGAGGGTAAGTCACGAGGCGTTCCACGCACTGTTTTTAAATCCGCCGTATTTGTCTGTTATGGGTGAAGGCGGTACAAAAGCAAGGAGTGAAAAACGCTTTTTAGTTGAGAGCCTGCACCATCTTATGCCGGGCGGAGTATTGATGTATATCATTCCGTACTACCGTCTGACATACGATATTTGCAGAGTTTTGTGCGATAATTTTGAAAATATTTCTGTTTATCGTTTTTTGGATAATGAGTTTTCAAAATTCAAGCAAATTATTGTGTTCGGCGTAAAAAAGGGAAAGGGCGATGGCAGTGACAAAGCGGAGCTGCTTTCACAGTATGCTATGCTGCCGGAGAAAATACCGGTGCTTGATACGGTGAACGCAGAAAAATACTCTCTGCCTGATATTCCTAAAACAGTTGAACTGTTCAAGGGTGCCGTGTTTAACTTAGGTGAGCTTCAAAGACAGCTTGCTAAATCCAAATCCATAGGCATGCTTTTTGAGAAAAGCCGGATTGATGCCATAGAAAAACGTCCTCTTCTTCCGCTCAATGTAGGTCAGGTGGGCTTGATAGGCGGAAGCGGTCTTATAAACGGCTATGTGGATTGCGATAATCCGCACGTTATCAAGGGGCGTGTAATCAAGGAGGTAAAACGGCGTGAAAACGAAGATGAAGGAACCCTTACGGAAACGAGAGTGAACAGGATGCTGTTTAATATCTTAACGCCGGAGGGAATGAAAAAGTTAGCGTGAGGTGAAAAAATGAGTGAATATTCAATAGATCTGAAGAAAATGTGCGCAGCACTGAAGCAGTGTGATGAAAGCAATGAAAAACCGCTTTGGGATACAGATGGAGAAGAATATTTATTTAAACATATCGTCCCGAAATGCGTTTTTAATCAGCCGCTCTTGATATCCGACATTGATTTTTCAGCCTTTGACGAGGATGATATTGTCAATATTGTTGACAACAAAAGCAATCTGATTGATGGTGCGTTCCATGCGGTTAATACTATTTTAGAAAGCTTCTCGGAAAGCAGTGCACTATCTCTTAAATCTAAAAGGTTTTTTTAGGAGGACAAAATGAGAACAAATATTGTGGAGGAGTATAATCAGTTCCTTGTCCTTATTTGTATGTTCAAGGTGTTTCATGATGCCGGAATCACATGCTTTGAGACACCATATTATTGCAACGATAGGATAAATGAGTTTGATTACTACTACGAATTTGTAATGGAAGCTATCCAGTCAGCAGCGCCAATTGTAATTAACAGCGAAAATTTATACAGAAAGCACGGCTATCGGGATATGGATGATGAGGTCAACATATGGGCATACAGCAGCAAAGAGATGCAGAAATATTATTGGCTTGCAAGAAAATTATACAGGCTGGAGGGCTGCATACAAAAGGAAAATCCGTATATAAGAGAAATTGAATCCAAGATGGATAATATACGTGGATTTGAATCCTACAGCTTTGATTATTTTATCGGAAACAAACGTAAAGGAGCACAGCTTGAAATTTTGTGGGGATATGATTTTAATTGTGATGTGGCTTTGTGTCTTTGGATTGTGCGTGTTATGAAGCTTTTAAAAGATGAATTGCCACGGTTACAGGAAAAATATCGTATTGCCAGACGGATGAAACGTGCGAAAAAGAAAGGAGTATTAAACAGTGAGGGGAAAAGATGAACTTGTAATTCATGTGTCGGCTAATGGCGAAATCAGGGTTGAGGACTGCGAAGACGGTATTGTGTCTTTTAAAAAGGTTTCTCCGTCAGTATTTATGGATTGCATTAAAGAATCAATAAGAACGGAGCTTATATCAAGCGGTATGCTTCCGCATGGCTGTTTTTCCTTTGCATCAGGGAGCGGTGGCAAAAAATATGTTTGTGTCGAGTTCGGGTGTGACAGATGTGATTTCACTTATGAAAACACTGTATATCCGAATTTCCCGCTGCCAAGGCTTGTTTTCGGATTTGGCATTACAGATACCCGTATCACAAATGTTAATCTCGGTGTTACACAGCGTGGAATGCTCACACCGAAAAGCAAAATGTATGTATATCCGTTTTCTAATGTATCGGGTTTCAGCTTATGCCTTGGGACGAACAGGTTGCCGGAAATCAATTCACTGCATCAGCTCAGCGGCGTTATGCATTACATTATATCAATGCCGAATAATAACGACCGTTACAATGTAAGAGGGACAAAGCTTGAGTTGGAGTACAGACACCTGCTTGAAACACTGAAGGATAAGGAGCCGGAGTATTATTATACGGACGTGCTCTGTGAAAGCGGGAAAACATTGCAAAATTTTATAAGATAGTATAAGGAGGAAAGCATTATGAGGGAAAACAAGTATTTCGAAGCGTTCGGAAAACCGTTTCCGGTATCTGATGTGTCGTGGCGACTGCAGTATGTTGACAAAACGAAAATGGAAGGGTTTGCAGTACCGTATTTGGACGCAAGGGCAATTTCCGACAGGCTTGATAATGTTGTCGGACAGTTCGGCTGGAAGGATAGCTATACTGCATGGCACAGCTTTGCAGATGATAATAAGCCGATAAATTCTCAGCTTTGTACCATCTACATTTACGATGAAGAATTAAAGGAATGGGTCGGGAAAAATGATGGCGCGGAGAACACGGATGTTGAACCGGTTAAGGGCGGACTATCTGACGCGTTTAAAAGAGCGGCGGTCAAGTGGAATATAGGTCGGTATTTGTATGGCTTTGAGCCTGTATGGGTTAAGGCGGAGCAAAGAGGCAAAAATTATGTTATTGCCAAAGCCGAGCAGTCAAAACTTGATAACGAATATATAAGCACTGTTGCAAGAATAACCGGTGAAAAGCTGTCTGGAAAACCACGGGAAACACCAACGGCAATACCGCCTGAGACACCTAAAAACACCGCACCGACTTCCCAAAAAACAGACACACCTGTTTATGAGGTGAAGCAGGTCAAGGTGCAAAATGGTGCAAGCGGTGAGAGTAGTGCTCTTTTGCTGTCGCTCGGAGGAAAGGATTATAAGGCGTTTCTGCGAGGCAAGGACGAGCGCTTAAAAGCCGGCGCTAAGATTAAAAATCTTGAGGTGGAGAAAAAACAAAATTCATACGGCACATATAACATGATTAACAATTATGAAATGGCCGCTTAAATGAAGGGAGTAAAAGCAAATGAATAAAATAACCGCATTTTCTATTATAAACATCAAATTGGAGGGTTTTAAACAATTTAAGGAGCCGTATGAAGTCGGTATGGATACGCTTACGTATATATCCGGCGGCAACGGTCAGGGCAAAACAAGTATTGCCGATGCCATTGCATATGTCTTTTGCGGCACGCCCTTTATGGGTGAAAAAAGCTGTGAGAAGCTGCAAAATCCCGATTGCAGGGAAATGAAGGTTGATGTTCAGCTTGTGGATCAGGATGGTGAAATACATACGCTGTCCCGCAGAAAAAGCGGTAATACTACCACAATCACGATGGACACCCTGCAGCTTCGGCAGACCGATATTGTGAGCATATTTGCCGAAAAGGATGTGTTCTTATCGCTTTTTAATCCTTTGTACTTCATTGAAAAAATAGCAGAGGACGGCAAAGAGTTTTTGCAAAAGCTTTTGCCGCCCGTGAATGAAAATGAGGTGCTGGAGCTTCTGAGCGAAAACACAAAAGAGCTCCTTGATGGCGAAAGCCTGCTTGATCCGGAATTCTATACCAAAAAGAAACGTGAGGAGTTAAAGGAAATCACCGACACCGCTACCTATCTTGATGGTCAGCTTGACCTGCTGAAAAAGCAGCAATTGGAAACGGTAAGTAAGGTGGACGCCGCTGTAAAACGCGGCGAGGAGATTGTCAGCAGAAAAACACAGCTGGAGGGAAAGCAGTACAGCGGGATAGATGTCGATGCGCTAAAGGAGCAGCAGGCAAGAATTGCGGAAGGTCTTTCGGAAAATAAACGCGCGAAGCTTCTGGCAAAACAGGCGGAGGCACGAAACCGTCAGTATATCTCTAAGTTTACGGATGAGTTTGCTAAGATTAAAACGGAGCTTGCGTCACTGTCGGCTTTATATAAAAAACTGGACGGACAAATCAGAGACGTAAAAATTGGCGACAAATGCCCAACATGTCATACTGTTGTGACGGAAGCTAACTACGAAGGCATAGTTACCGGCATGAAACGGGAGCTGGCGTCAGTTTGCAATAAGGGCAAGAGTGTTCAGTCAGCCTATCAGGAACTTTTGGAGTTTGAAAAGAAAAGCATGCAAAAGTTTGCGGAGTTTCGCGATGATGAC
Source organism: Firmicutes bacterium ADurb.Bin193 (assembly GCA_002070105.1). GTDB lineage: Bacteria > Bacillota > Clostridia > Monoglobales > Firm-18 > MWCQ01. The sequence continues at coordinate 26,087 of MWCQ01000016.1, forward strand.
CTCGCAAAGCTTGAGGCTGAGCTTGCACAACTTGGAAACGGTGAGATCGGTGACATTGCAATGCTTGAGGATAAAATCAGACTCGGCAATCTGTCTGAGGAGGAATTTTCGGAGCTTACTGAGCTTAGAAAACAGGCTGACGCATATGCCAAGGAGGTTGAGCTTCTCTGTGAGGCGGACAAAATCCCGGAGAAGATTACAGCAATAGAAAAAAGCCTTGCTGATAATAAAAAGCGTTCTGCAGATATTCAGAGTCTTATTCATGCGGCAGGAGAATTTGCTGCAAAAAAAGCAGAAATTACGCTTAGTCAACTTAAAATGAACCGCGCTGCAATCAAACTCCTTGATGTTGTAAAAACCACAGGTGAGATTAAAAATGTTTTCAGGTTTACCTATGACGGCAAGGACTATCGCTGGATTTCCACGTCCGAGCGGTTAAAGGCGGGACTTGAGGTTTCAAAGCTTCTTCAAAGGCTTACGGGACTTGTCTACCCTACCTACATTGACAATGCAGAGTGCATTACCACAAAGCTGGAGCAGGTAAATGGTCAGGTTATTTTAGCATATGCAAAAAATTGTCCGCTTACGGTACAGCTTCCGCGCAGGAGTCAGGCGCAGGTAAAGGAGGCGGCATGATGTGCAGAGAGTATGATAAGTTTGATATTATTGAGGTTGCGCAGATGTGCGGACTTGTCATGCATCCGAATCCTCGTAACAGTGTTGAGTTTAAGGCGCTGTGTCCTTTTTGCGGAGAGAAAAAGTACCATTTGGGCTTAAACCGACAAAAAGGAAGGTTTAACTGTTTAAAATGCAAGGAGAGCGGAAACAGTGTATCGCTTTACGCAAAACTTCATGGAATAAGTAATAAGGAAGCATATATGGCATTAAAAGACTACCTTGATACCTTTGAGCCTCAACTTGCCTACCTTGACACAAACCTGGAGATGCCAATAAAACCGCCACTGGAAAGACACAATGTCTATTATGATTTCCTGAGGCTTTTAAAGCTGAATGAATATCATAAGGATAACCTGTTTTCACGAGGTCTAACTGGTGCTGATATCCACAGGTTTATGTATCGGAGCATTCCGACAGACAGAGTGTTTCGCCGTGAGGTAATTGAAACACTTGCAGCAAGGCATGACCTTGTCGGTATTCCGGGCTTTTACCGTGATAATTGCGGCGATTTTCAGATGTATTTCAAAAAATGCGGCGGAATGTTCATTCCCGTCTGCAACAAGGAGGGTTACATTCAGGGCTTGCAGATGAGACTTGATGTACCGGAAGGCTCGGATGAGAAAAAATTCAGATGGTTTTCCAGCAAGCATTTTGAAAACGGCACAGGCGCAAAGTCATGGATACACATTGTAGGAGATACAAGCGCAGATGAAGCCTGCCTGACAGAAGGAGCGATGAAGGCTGACATCACAAGCGTACTGTCTGACGGACGGCTGTTTTTAGCCGTCCCCGGCGTAAACGCAATAGGTCAGCTTCCCGAGGTCATAAAGGGACTTAAATTAAATAAGGTTTATGAATGCTTTGATATGGATAAGTGTTCGAAGCCGGAGGTGAAAAATGCGCTGATTTCGCTAAAAAATGTGCTAAAACAAACAAATGTGGAATGTGTAAGCTGTTCATGGAGTTCGCAGTATAAGGGCATTGATGACTATTATCTTGCAAAGGTAAGAAAGCTGTCAACACCTGTCGCTGCGTAATAATTTTGAAAGGAGAAAAATTATATGAAAACAGAAAATTTTATGATTATCAATTCGGAAAACGGTCAGCAGGATGAGATTTTAGGGAAATATCTGTATTACTCCCTGCCAAAGCTGATTATCAAGGCTGAAAAGGTAAAAGAGGCTTGTATTCAGACAGGCTTTCCCATTAGTGTTAACGAGAATATATCGGTAACAGACGCTTTTCGCAGCGCTACAGGTGAAATCAGAGACAGAATTGAAAAAGCTGACGGCAGTGAAAAGCATATAAGCAGAATTTATTGCCGTGACAACAAACGTGTGGAAAGTGATACGCTGTCCCGTGAACTGGTGGAGGAAACACTTTTTGAGAGCACAAACACTTACCGCAAGCTTGCCAATATTACTTTAGATAAGGCGAGCGGTGAGATGGTGCTATCTGATGTGGACTATTCCTCCGACAGAGATATACGGGGATATTTCAGCCGTGCAGAGCGACTCTTTGAGCTGTATCAGGACTGCGTAGGAAACCGTAGTATTGAGACTATGGCGGAAAAATACGTGTCGGGTATGCAGGCAATCGGTATTTCGGCGCGCGGACACCATTATTTTGTGCCTAAAGCGTATATGCGCAAGATATCACTTTTGGAGGATTTCATGGAAGCAATCGCAAAGGAAAATCTTTTCTCGTATGCGGATAACCGTGACGCGAAGTACATCAGCATAAATTCAATGTATGTTGCCGATGATGCAAAGCAGCGTGGTAAGATGTGCCGTGAATTCTATCAGGATATCGGGCGTGAGATTGACGAATATCAAAGACGAATCACAAGCCTTATTCAAAACGGTAACAGCAGTCAGAGAATTTTAGACCGTTGGGAACTTAAAATTCAGTCGCTCGAAAACAAAAAGCGGGAATATGAAACAATACTCAAACAGGATTTATCGGGTGTAGATGAAAACTTTAGTATGCTTCGAGATATGTGCGACCAGTTCAAGCTGAGGGTAAAAAGCTCGCAGATATTTGGAGTGGCGGCATAACAGAGGACGTCAAGTGCGGCGTCCTCCTGACTATTAGGAAGGAGAAATAAAATGTATAAGACAAAAAACATTGAGAGATGGCTCGGATATGAGTTTGAACCGGTGGAAAACAGATGTGGCAAGGACTTTTCGGCATTTGCAAGAAGTTTCAAGGCTGAGCTTATGGCACAAATTGCTGGGATCGGCTGTGAACTTATTATTTGCGGAAAAGGATATTTCTTTATATACGGATTTATCCGCAATAAAGAAACAGGAGGGTTTATGTTCTTTGACACCGGCGATGTCAGATATGACAGACAGTGGTATAGAAATATGCTTGTACGTGAGGCAAGGAGCGAAAATGACTTTACAGGCGGAATGAACCAAAGGACAAGCCTTGAAGAATTCGGAAATGCCGTAAAACGCATTCTTTATTCCGGCAGACGCTCAGAATTTGCTGCATAGAAGGGAGAAATACTTTATGGATAAGATAAATAATGAGTTTGTGTGTTACTGTGTAGGTGAAAAGTTTGATAAGGTTATGGGCGGAGACGGCGCCATTTTTGAAATGACCGAAAAAAACTGTTTTATTACCATCGGTCTGTCTGAAATGACTGGGGATGATGTTTCAGTTTTTGAGAGCGGTAAGTTGGATACATATCTGAGTGTAGTTGAGGGTATTGTTTTTATCAGTGCGAAATTCGCTGAGGATTTTATATTTGATATGCCGTTTAACGCCGGGCTGTACAAGGAATTCAATTTCAAAAACCCACAGCCATACGGCGTATTTTCTCCTATTGTTATTCTGGATAACAACACAAACATTATTAAGGCAATGCGTGCTGTCGGATTTGACCCGGATTTCAGCTACAAGCTTTATGTGTTTGCCAAAAGACAGTGGGAGAATAAAATCATTAATTATGATGAACGGTTAAAAAGCGTTTATAGTAGATATTCACCGCAGGATATTATTAAACATGCTATTGCAAAAAACATGGTGAAAAACTGAAGCAAAAATAATATGGAGGCTGAAATGATTATTAACAAAACGGGAGAGAAATATAAATTTGATGGAACGGAATATATTATCGGCGAACAAATAATTGGGACAAAAGAAAGCAAGTATGATGGCTTGTTCGGGGTCGTTACGGAAATCCGTGACGGTAAAGATAAAGATACGGATAATAAAACCCCGGATATGTATTGTACCTTTGAGCCGCCTGTGCTTCCGTCCGAAATACTAAAGATTGAAAAAAGATTTTCGGAGCTTTATGGCAACCCTTTGACATTGGCAGATATAAATTTTGATGATGTTATTATGGCTCCAAAAATGATAGCTCTGATTTCTGAATTAAAAAAATCCAAACATAAAGTTACGGTGTATGAAGTTTCTGAAAATTGGGCTTATGCCGATAACGCCGGAACTTCAACGGAGTTATATGCCGGGTTTGATGATGCTCTGGTTGCTTTCAAAAACGCAATTTCAAATGATTTATCAGATGGTGTCGGTAAGCAAATTCAGTATGATGAGGATTTTGCTCTTGATATCACGGATAGGTCATATGAGTGTTATGTGAAAGGATATTACAGTGAAACGCATTGTATAATACAGCTTGAAGAAAAGGAACTTCTGCTTAGTGAGCATTTTATTGATGCCATCAAAAAAATTCACAAGACAGACTCCAGAAAAAGGGGTTTTATTTCTCAAATTGAGGAGTGGGAAGAAATCGACTAATTATCAGGCGAACAATATGATAAGCTTTTTAATGATCCTAATATTAAACATAATAACAGAACAAATAGAGAAAGGCTTATGTGTAGAAATGCACATGAGTCTTTTTTCTGTTTACGATATTGACTTATCATTCGGGATAAGTTATGACCGAAAATTCATCTAAGAACATTGTAATCTGTGGAAAAATATGCTATAATACTATAAAAAGATTGCGAAGTATAATATCATTGATTTTGCATGATCGACAAAATAAGCTAATGCAAATCATATTAGTCTATATTTAACACGGTTAGTATTGCAAAAAATACCGACCGTGTTTTTTTGTTTTTGTATAAATAAATGAAGATAGGAACTGAATGTGCAAAATTCATTTTCTATGCGACATTATACGATTAAATGGAACATCATAGCATTGTTGAGGTTGTTTTATGTCGATATATTTTTTTTAACACATCATAATTCTTCTGTATTGTATTATGCAGGTCTAAAGATGCAGGTTGTAGGTATTCAACCTGCGAATCGTATTTGGTAAAATATATACAGGAGTGAAAAACAATGAATTATGAAGTATTAGGTCACAAATTGAAGGTTGAACGAATAAAACTAAATTATAAACAAGAGTATCTTGCCGAAAAAGTAGGCGTTGGGCAAAGATATATTTCGAAAATTGAGCACGGAGCTGCCAAACCGGAATTTGCAAAGGTTCTTGAAATTGCAAATTTGCTTGGAGTGTCATTGGATTATCTCACATGCGTCGATGAGAAAAAAACAGATGATTATTTAACAAATACAATAAATATAAGGTTACAACTTTTGACAAATAGAGAAAAAGCAATATTGCTTGAGGCGATTGAATACTACATAAACAGTATTAAGAATAAAGAAGCGGTTTGTAAATAATTTTTTCGAGAGAAGGGTGTGCCATTGATATTTGTAGCTGCATTATCATTACAACTCATTACAACTCAATACAAATACATACTGCAGAGTTCATCATAGCTGTTAAATAGTATTTCCGACAAAACTTAATATTCTGCAAAATAAAATACTATTACACACACCATGGCTGAATGCTGTGGTGTGTTTTGTTTGGTGTTTTAATTGCGGAGTATTGCCTATGAGTATACAGCTACGAAAGCGTAATGGACACTTATGGCTCAGTAAATATTATATTGATGAAGACAATTGTGTTCCTGATTATAGGGATATTATTGTCTTTTTTCTTTTTTATGCAATAAAAATAAGAGGGCCTCCCGATTTTACTCGTTATACCAAACGAAAATCGGGAGGATATTTATGTTCAGAACAAAAGAATATAAAAAAATTTTATTAAAAGTGAGCAATTTGAGCAATGTGCTTACTCTTATTATAGGTGGAGGGACACTTTCTTTCCGATTGGGAAAGGAGGTGAACTTCCATGAAGGACATAAATAACGAGCTTGTTGCCAGATTTGATTCATATACAAAAACAGCATTTAAGCATTGCCTGAGCCATATTCGGCAGAAAAGAAATAAATTATCTGATAATGAGACGGCACTCGATATCGAAACTCTAAACTTTGCATCAGAGGATTATTATGATTTTGAGGAAAATCATGTAGCCGTTATGGATTTTGATGTAATTATTAAAAACGATCTGCTGTTTGAGTTATTGAATACAATGGAGCAACAGCAGCGTGATGTTATTTTTTTAAGTGCTTGCCAAAAGTGGAGTGATAAAAAAATTGGAGAGCAACTGAATTTATCAAGAGCTAAGGTGCAAAGAATAAAATCCAAAGTGACGGGCTACTTAAAGAAAAATATGACTGGAGATGATATGCATGAGAAATAAAAACAGGGCCAGCGAGCTTACATATGAAGTAATTCATAGGGCAGTTAATGGCGACGAGGCATCGCAGGAAAAAATCTTTGAGCATTATGAGGCTTATATTATAAAGCTATCAAAGGTGCCTTTTTATGACAAAGACGGTCGGCTTAAGTATAAGATTGATGAAGATATTTATATGAGTCTGAAGCTCAAATTGCAGGAGGTCCTTCTCACGTTCAAAGTGGCGTGAATTTATCGGACAGGCTTCTCGGCTTTCTTTGTTACCGAGAAGCCTGCGGATTATCACTTTTATAAGGCATATCAAATTTCTGTGATATGTTTTATAAAAATGATAGTCATATATCATTTCTGAACTTTGACAAGTAAATAGCACCTTTTTAATCGTCAGACTGCATGGCCGGTAAAAGTCGGCAGCAGCATCAGGGAATACGCCGGGATGCTTTTTTAAGTGGAGCGATAAATATTTGCCTGTAACCTACACTGTGGCGGTGTAGCTTTGCGATGAAAAATGCAGTTAGTAATTGATACTTGTGTACGCACCTCGCGGAGGACCCGGGAGAGCTGAAATGCTATGTATGCCGTAGCCGGCGGCTGTTAAAAAGGGGCATTATAAATTATTAACACACAAAATTGATTTTAAGGGTGGTGTTATAATAATGAGGGCTTTCAAATTATTGAAGGACACTGAAGGCGGAGGTATATTATAAATGGTTGCATCTTCAAACAAGAGTATTACCGTATATAAATCAATGTTTAAAAGTTACCCCGATGTAGTAGACATTCCTGCATTATGCGAAATGCTGAATATAAGCCGTCACACTGCATACAGAATTATTGATGAAGGTAGAATTTCCTGCATTAAGGTTGGCAGAGCATATAGGATAACAAAGGTTGACATAATTAAATTTCTTGTTAATCAATCATAATACTTGAAAAAGTCGCCCTCCTATGGTATTATTAAAATATCAATGGTGGGTGTAATTTTCTGCAAATTAAGGAGGCTAATTTATTATGAAGGTTGCAGGACACCTACAAGAAAAAAAGGGATATTATTACGCAGTATTGAGTTATAAGGATGAGAACGGGAAAAGAAAAACAAAGTGGATTTCAACCGGGTTGCCTCTCAAGGGAAATAAAAAGAAGGCAGAGGAAGTCTTAAATACCGAGAGAATGAATTTTGAGTTAGTGCAAGCTGCGGTTGGCGAAAGTGAAGAGACCAATACATCAAACATGCTTTTTGCAGATTTTATGATTATGTGGCTCGACACTGTAAAACCGACCATCACCGCTTCAACCTATTCGAGCTACAGCATGAATGTAAACAGTATCATAGCGCCGTACTTCAGAAAGAAAGGTACAAAGCTTATTGATTTGCAGCCGATTGACATTCAGGAATTTTATTCGGTTCAGTTAAAGCGAGTGAAGCCTAATTCCGTAATTCGTTATCACGCAAATATCAGAAAGGCACTTTGCTATGCTTTGAAGATGGATATGATACAGCAAAACCCGATTTACAAGGTTGAAAAGCCTCGAAAAAATACTTTTATCGGCAGCTTTTATGACAGCGATGAGCTTAACAGCTTGTTTGCGGCTGTAAAGGACACTATAATGGAAATCCCGGTACTGTTAGGCGGTTTTTATGGATTCCGGCGCAGTGAGGTTGTCGGACTTAGGTGGAGCGCCATTAACTTTGAGGCAGATACGTTAACAATAAATCATACGGTTACAACGCCTATGGTGGATGGCAAAAAGCAGATCGTAGCAGCAGACAGGGCGAAAAACAAGTCGAGCTTACGGACACTGCCACTTGTCCTTCCGGTTAAGAAAAAGCTTTTGGCATTACAGGAAAGACAAAAGATGTATCGTAAAAAATTCAAAGGAAGCTATAACAAGAAGTATTTGGATTATGTATGCGTAGATGAAATGGGGAATTTAATTCTTCCGAATTATATCACATCTGCTTTCGGTACGATATTGAAGAATAACGGTTTCAGAAAAATACGTTACCATGATTTGAGGCATACAGCGGCATCCATGCTGCTGGCGAACGGTGTTTCCATGAAAGAGATCCAGGAATGGTTGGGGCACAGTGATTTTTCCACAACGGCAAATATATATTCTCATCTGGACTACAACTCAAAACTTGTGTCGGCAAATACAATGTTAGAACATACAATAATAGAATAAAAACGGGCTTGCAAAAGCTGCAAACCCGCATGGTTGGCGGAGAAGGTGGGATTCGAACCCACGGACGGGGTTAACCGTCAAACGATTTCGAGTCGTTCTCGTTATGACCTCTTCGATACTTCTCCTAATATATGGTAATCTCTTAAAGCTCAGAATTTGGAGAGAACTTTAGGAGAGAACACACAGTTTTATGAAATTTTCAAATCCATTAAAAACCTGATTATATCAGTGTTTCATGGCAATTTATGTTGTCTTATTTTTACTTCATTTCGAGTGATTTCGAATCAGCCCCGTTATGACCACTTCGATACCGCTCCGTATGAAATTTATAGTAAAATCGGGCATCCGATTTTGCTAACTTAAAATAAAACTCTTGCACATTTTTCTGCATTTGGTTAGAAAAATGGTTAGAAAACGACTTTTTCGCTGTTTTTTATAATCGACGCAACCCGCGTGGCTACAGGATTTCCGGGGGTTTTGCGTTACTCATTCCACGTTAATTTCGAGTCAGCCCCGTTATGACCACTTCGATACCCCTCCGAATATGAAATTGACGTCTGCCATCGCCGTTCCTCACTAACGGCACCGCCGCAATGTGAAAAAAGACGACCGGAATTGAAAGCGCCAAAGTCTTATGTATTAAGACCTCAGCGCATTTCACAGCCTTTTGCAGTATAGCACATGATTGGAATAGTGTCAATATATAACTTTGCATACTTTTCAAAATGCTTCTTCCGATCCCATCAGCAGGTAAGACACGCAACCGCTAAACGGCCCTTGCAATATAAAGAACAGCGGCGTTGCTGAAAGGATTTATAAACGTTTTTTCATTCGCCGTCTGGATCTTATCGCCGCACACCGTTTCTCCATTATCGGGATTCAACCATTCCACAGCAAACTCGCCCCGCTCGTCGCCGAGATTTACCGCGATCTCTCTGCCCTCAGGAATATACACAAGATACTCCTGCCCATATTGCGCAAGGCAATATCCGCTGGTAGCAAGGTCTGTCCTTGGTACAGCAGCCTCAAGCTCCATACGCTGCGCATAAGTTTTGGCGTATGCCAGATTCCGTCTGATGGGCTCCCATGTGGGATGGTCCCGGCAGTTAACCGCCTTCCAGCTTTCAACCGTGTAATCGCTCATTCCGTAAATAGGTTCATACGGATCCATCAATATGGGGTTAAGTCCCCTAGTCATGCTTTTCCATACCCAGTCTACATTTCCGCCAAGCCCCCAGATATGGTCGGTATCCGTTATGTTGACCTTTATGCCATCAGCTGCCACAGGATCAGTGTCGTATGCCATCCCTTCTTCGGGACGCAGAGAAATCCAATCAGCAGGACTGTCAAGCACTTTCTGATTAGCAAGCGAGCGCCAGGCCCCACCCCCTGAGGTAATCCCCACAGGATGCTGCAAAAGCCTGCCAGCCTCATAATCTTTTATGAAGCGTACCATATAACACTGCCACGGCCCGGAATCTTCCCAATGCTCGTTGCCTATTTCATAGAGAACATTCTCAAGGTCTCCGACCGTATCAATCACTTTTTTGACATAGTGTTCCTGATACTTCAAAACCTCCGGAAGCGCCAGCGTATGAATCATCCGCCCGCCCAGACCTTCCGGATCGCCGTCTATGTTGTTGATATTATTATCCTTATTAAAAGGGTGGCCGTTCCAGGCCAGCTTGCCGGCATCAGGGCGCTCATTAGTGCTCCACCGGTTAAACAGCATGACGGACACATAAATTCCCCGCTCTCCCGCCTGCACCACGCGCTCCCTGAGACGGTCGAAATAGTCTTGATTAAAGGTGTCTAAATCAAACTTCGCCTCCCCGTCCGCAGCTATGCCGGGGCCGCTCCGGACATACGGCAGCGGGCCGATATATATTTTCTCTGTCGCCACATTATCATAAGAAGCCTCTTCCCAAACCCAGCCCCGCATAAAATTAAACCCATAGCCCTCCAACCAGTCAAGGTAGGACGGATAATCGAACTTTTTGTCAGGATCAGGTCCCAGATATTCCTGTATGTTGCTCCAGGTATGCGAACCGGTAAGATAAATCGGCTTACCTGTGTCATCGGTAAAATATCTGGGATTAGTCGAATGTGCCCTTAAAACACCGCAAATCTTTCGCATAATACACCTCCAGTTAATGCATGCCGTTATAATATCATATTACTGCACACTATTGCAACTAAATTGCAACTAAAAAAATGCCGGACATTGTCCGACATTTTTATTTATTTGATTGTGTTAACATATAACCTATACACTGCTTGAAAAATATTTCATACTGCAAAACAATTCACAGAATTTTTAAAATAATTTGCTTGACATAAATTAATATCCATGATATCATTGTAAATTGCATTATAACATAAAATGAGCGTAAAACGCCCATAATTATAATCTGAATTTTAGCATATGTGAATAAAAAATGCAATAGTTGCGGATAATATTTTGTAAAACTAATTTTTACCCCTATTTCCTCTTTTGCTTATTTTATGTGCACGAACAAAATTTTATACACACCGGATATATTCTCACAACTGCGGACCGCACACCTGTCCCTACCAAATTTTAAATGAGGTGATCTGCTAATGGTACATGAAATTTCCTTGGGAAAAAACAGACGCATGAGCTTTTCGAAAATCAAGGAACCCCTTGATATGCCTAATCTGATTGAGGTTCAGAAAAACTCATACGAGTGGTTTTTAAAGGAAGGGCTGAAAGAGGTTTTCGAAGATGTCTCCCCGATCACGGACTATACAGGTAACCTTGTGTTGGAGTTTATTGATTATAAAATAGAAAATACGCCCAAGTATTCTGTCGATGAATGCAAAGAGCGCGACTCAAACTATTCCGCTCCGCTGCGTGCCAAGGTCCGCCTTATTAATAAGGAAACCGGTGAGGTAAAAGAACAGGATATATTCATGGGCGATTTTCCGCTGATGACAGATCAGGGCACCTTTATTATCAATGGTGCGGAGCGTGTTGTGGTCAGCCAGCTGGTGCGTTCGCCGGGCATGTATTATTCCATGGAGCACGACAAGACCGGCAAGGAGCTGTTTTCTGTAACGGTTATTCCTTACCGCGGCGCATGGCTTGAATATGACAATGATTCTAACGATGTTTTCTCGGTCAGAATAGACAGAACAAGAAAGCTTCCCGTTACGGTTCTAGTACGCGCTATGGGCTGCGGCACAAACGCACAGATAACCGAAATGTTCGGCGATGACGAGCGGATGGCGGCAACACTGGAAAAGGACACAACAACTAATCCCGACGAAGCGCTTATTGAAATCTATAAAAAGCTGCGTCCGGGCGAGCCGCCCGCACTGGAAAGCGCACGCTCACTTATCGAAAATATGTTTTTCGATCCCAAGCGCTATGACCTTGCCAGGGTGGGCCGCTATAAATTTAACAAAAAAATGGCCATCTCCGCGCGCATTGTAAACCAGACCGCTGCGGAGGATATTGTTGACATGCGTACCGGCGAAATACTCTGTCACGCTCAGGATTATATCACGCGCGACATGGCGAATGCCATTGAAGAGGCGGGCGTTAATGAGGTATTTGTTCTGGCAGACGGCAAAAAAGTGAAAATATTCTCTAACGGCATGGTTAAGCTTGGAAGCTTTGTGGGCTTTGACATAAACGGGCTTGATTTTCATACCAAGGTCAGATACAGCGTATTAAAAGAGATATTGGACACGCATGATTCTCAAAACGATATCATTACCGCGCTCAAATCAAGAAAAGACGAGCTTATGCCCAAGCATATCGTGGTGGAGGATATCTTTGCTTCTGTCAATTATATGAACAATCTTGCCTGCGGCATCGGCGGCCTTGACGATATCGACCATTTAGGCAACCGCCGCCTGCGCTGTGTGGGCGAACTTTTACAAAACCAGTTCCGGATAGGCCTGTCGCGCATGGAAAGAGTGGTGCGCGAAAGAATGACCATTCAGGACCTTGACGTGGTAACGCCTCAGACACTCATTAACATACGCCCTGTGGCTTCCACCATCAAAGAATTTTTCGGCAGTTCACAGCTCTCGCAGTTTATGGATCAGACCAATCCTTTGGCGGAGCTGACACATAAAAGAAGGCTTTCGGCCCTGGGTCCCGGCGGTTTGTCACGTGAACGCGCAGGCTTTGAGGTGCGCGACGTGCACTATTCCCACTACGGCCGCATGTGCCCGATCGAATCGCCTGAAGGCGCCAATATTGGCCTGATCAGTTCTCTATCCTCGTTTGCGCGCATCAATGAGTATGGTTTTATAGAATCGCCGTACCGCAGAGTCGAAAAGGAAACAGGCGTTGTTACAGACGAAGTGGTGTATATGACCGCCGACGAGGAGGATCAGTATATCATCGCGCAGGCAAATGAACCGCTTGATGAAAACGGCAGATTTATTGATGAGAAAATCACCGCACGCTATCTGGATGAATTTTTGGAGGTCCCGGCAAGCGAAATAGATTATATGGACGTATCACCCCGCCAGCTCGTTTCGGTCGCGACGTCAATGATCCCGTTCCTTGAGAACGACGACGCAAACCGCGCGCTGATGGGCTCCAACATGCAGCGTCAGGCTGTGCCGCTCCTAAAGCCCGACTCCCCTATCGTGGGTACAGGCATGGAGTACAAGGCGGCAAAGGACTCCGGCGTGGTGGTGCTTGCCAATCGTAACGGTGTTGTGGAGCGCGTTTCGGCAGATGAAATCATCATCAAGGGCGACGACGGTATAACCGACAGGCACAGGCTGTTGAAATTCCGCCGTTCCAATCAGGGGACATGTATCAATCAGCGTCCCATTGTCATCCCCGGCGAGGTTGTTAAGAAGGATGACATTATCGCCGACGGTCCTTCGACAGACAACGGTGAGGTGGCGCTCGGCAAAAACGTTCTGATCGGCTTTATGACATGGGAAGGCTATAACTATGAGGACGCCGTGCTTATTAATGAAAGACTGGTAAGAGACGACGTGTATACTTCTATCCATATCGAAGAGTATGAGGCTGACTCAAGAGATACCAAGCTTGGGCCGGAAGAGATCACCCGCGATATCCCCAACGTTGGGGAAGACGCCCTAAAAGACCTTGACGACCGCGGCATTATCCGCATCGGTGCGGAAGTGCGTTCAGGCGATATTCTGGTAGGCAAGGTGACGCCCAAGGGTGAAACCGAGCTGACAGCAGAGGAGCGGTTATTGCGTGCCATTTTCGGTGAAAAGGCAAGGGAAGTGCGCGACACCTCTCTTCGCGTACCGCACGGCGAGGCTGGCATAATTGTTGATGTTAAAGTGTTTACCCGCGAAAACGGCGACGACCTGCCGCCGGGCGTTAACCAACTGGTCCGCTGCTATATCGCACAGCGCCGCAAAATATCCGTCGGCGATAAAATGGCAGGCCGCCACGGTAACAAGGGTGTTATTTCAAGGATTCTGCCGGAGGAGGATATGCCGTTTCTGCCCGACGGAACCCCGCTTGACATTGTGCTTAATCCTTTGGGTGTACCGTCTCGTATGAATATAGGTCAGGTGCTTGAGGTACATCTTGGCTACGCGGCAAAGGCTCTGGGCTGGGAAATCGCATCCCCGGTATTTGACGGGGCGGACGAAGATGATATCGCGCAGCTGCTCGAAAACGCAGGCTACGACGCAGACGGCAAAACCTTGCTGTATGACGGACGCACAGGCGAACCATTTGACAACCGCGTCACGGTAGGATATATGTACTATCTGAAGTTGGCCCACTTGGTTGACGATAAAATCCACGCGCGCTCAACCGGTCCGTACTCTCTTGTAACCCAGCAGCCTCTCGGCGGTAAAGCCCAGTTCGGCGGTCAGAGGTTCGGAGAAATGGAAGTTTGGGCGCTTGAGGCATACGGAGCGGCTTATACACTACAAGAAATCCTGACCGTGAAATCCGATGATGTTGTAGGGCGTGTCAAGACCTACGAGTCCATTGTAAAGGGAGAAAATGTTCCGCAGCCCGGTGTGCCCGAATCCTTCAAGGTCCTTATAAAAGAATTGCAGAGCCTTGCGCTGGACGTCAAGGTTTTGGGCGGGAACATGGAAGAGATCGAGCTGGGAGAGTATTCCGAAGAAGAAGAGACCGTGCTTATGCCGCTTCCCGTTAATATCGAAGGCAGCGAAGACAGCGCCAATCCCAACGCAGCGTCCTCAGGGGTATTTTACAAGGACAGCGCACTTGCTGACAGTGTAGACGAGGATTCGCCGTTCATCCTTGAGGAAGAGGAAAGCGTGCTTGACGACCTGGAAATTCTCGACGATGATACAGACGAGCTTGATGATTTCGACGATGTGCTCGACGCCATAGATCAGGATGCGGATGAAGATTTGTCCGATGATGAGATAGCTGACGATATCATAGAGGATTTGGACGCGTTGCCCGACGATGAAGATGACGATTTTGACGACATTATAGACGAGTAGGCGCTTTTGATCCCGATAATAGTGTGGACTTTGCCCAATGTTTTGGGCGGTTTTAAACAGAGCAGGACAAAAAGCGCTGCCGTCCAAGACGCAGTGGGATCACAATTACGAGGAGGGTTTTAAATTGGAATTCACTACTTTTGAAGCCATTAAAATAGGTTTGTCATCTCCCGAAAAAATAAGAGAATGGTCGCACGGCGAAGTTAAAAAACCCGAAACCATCAACTACAGGACTTTGAAGCCGGAACGTGACGGGCTGTTCTGCGAAAGGATTTTCGGCCCGCAGCGCGACTGGGAATGTCACTGTGGAAAATATAAAAAAATACGCTATAAAGGTATTGTGTGTGACCGATGCGGCGTGGAAGTGACCAACTCCAAGGTCCGCCGTGAAAGAATGGGCCACATTGAACTGGCTACCCCTGTTTCACACATCTGGTACTTTAAGGGTATACCCTCCCGCATGGGACTTTTGCTGGACATGTCGCCTCGCGTATTGGAAAAGATACTGTATTTTGCTTCCTATGTGGTGATTGACCCGGGCAAAACAGGATTAATGTATAAAGGTATCCTGACCGAAAAGGAATATCGCGAGAGCTTGGAAAAATACGGAAATAAATTCAAAGCCGGCATGGGTGCTGAGGCAGTGAAAGACCTGTTACAGCAGCTGGATCTGGAAGACCTGGCTAAAGAATTAAAAGAAGAACTGATAACGGCACAAGGTCAGAAAAAGATTCGTATCGTTAAGCGTTTGGAAGCTGTCGAAGCTTTTCGTCTGTCCGGCAACAAGCCGGAGTGGATGATCTTAGACGTTATCCCTGTCATTCCGCCTGAGCTCCGTCCGATGGTACAGCTGGACGGCGGACGCTTTGCCACCAGTGATTTAAACGACCTTTACCGTCGTGTGATAAACCGCAACAACAGACTTAAACGGCTTTTAGATTTGCACGCCCCCGATATTATCGTGAGAAATGAAAAAAGAATGCTTCAGGAAGCTGTGGACGCCTTGGTTGACAACGGCAGAAGAGGCCGTCCGGTCACAGGTCCCGGCAACAGGCCGCTTAAGTCGCTTTCAGATATGCTGAAAGGAAAGCAGGGCCGTTTCCGCCAGAACCTTCTCGGAAAACGTGTCGACTATTCCGGCCGTTCGGTTATTGTGGTAGGTCCGGAGCTTAAGCTGTATCAATGCGGTCTGCCTAAAGAAATGGCGCTTGAGCTGTTCAAGCCATTTGTCATGAAGCGCCTTGTGGGGAACGGTTTGGCGCATAATATTAAGAGCGCTAAGCGTATGGTTGAGCGCGTAAGAAACGAAGTATGGGATGTGCTTGAGGACGTTATCAAAGAGCATCCGGTTTTACTAAACCGTGCGCCTACGCTCCACAGACTCGGTATCCAGGCCTTTGAGCCCATCTTGGTTGAGGGCCGCGCGCTGAAGCTGCATCCGTTGGTATGTACGGCATATAACGCAGACTTTGACGGTGATCAGATGGCCGTTCACGTTCCGCTTTCGCCCGAGGCACAGGCAGAAGCAAGATTTTTGATGCTTTCGGCAAACAACCTGCTAAAGCCGCAGGACGGCCGCCCCGTTACCATCCCCACACAGGATATGGTACTGGGAAGCTACTATCTTACTCTTGTAAAAGCAGGCGATCCTGGTGAAGGTAAGATGTTTGCAAGCCCGGAAGAAGCTATAATGGCATATGAAAACGGCGCTGTTACGCTTCATGCCCCCATCAAAGTACGTATTTGCAAGAAAATTGGTGAAGAAGTACGCCGCAAAGTAGTAAATGCTACTGTAGGCCAAATTATTTTTAATGAAAAGCTGCCGCAGGATCTTGGCTTTGTGGACAGAAGCAACCCCGACAAAGCGTTTGACTACGAAGTTACCTTCCTTGTCGACAAAGGCGCTCTCGGCAGGATCGTGGATAGATGCATACGCACACACGGCTCTACCGAAACTGCGCAGGTTCTTGATGATATTAAAGCCTTAGGCTTTAAATATTCCACTCAGGGCGCTATCACCATCAGCGTATCGGATATGGAGATCCCCGAAACCAAAAAGCAGCTGCTTGCCGCCGCGGAAAAAGAGATTGATAAGATCACAAAGCAATATAAGCGCGGCATGGTGTCGGATGAGGAACGCTACAATCTTGTTATTAAGACATGGACGGAAACCAGTGATGAAGTGACCAAGGCTTTGATGTCAAACCTGGACGCGCTGAATCCTATTTACATGATGGCGCACTCAGGCGCGCGCGGAAGCGTGAACCAGATCCGTCAGCTCGCCGGTATGCGTGGGCTTATGGCCAACACATCCGGTAAAACCATAGAAATTCCTATCCGCGCAAACTTCCGCGAAGGCCTTAATGTTTTGGAATACTTTATCTCCACGCACGGCGCCAGAAAAGGTCTTGCCGATACCGCATTAAGAACGGCAGACTCGGGATACCTGACCCGCCGTCTGGTGGATGTGAGTCAGGACGTTATTATCCGTGAGAAAGACTGCGGTACCGATGAGGGAATTATCGTGGCCGATATAAAGGACGGCAATGAAATTATTGAGCCGTTGGAGGACAGACTCCTTGGCAGATATGCCTTTGAGGATGTGCTGCACCCCGAAACAGGCGAAGTGCTTGTCCGGGCCAATATCATGATGAACAGCAAAGAAGTAAACGCCATTTTAAGCGCAGGCATTAAGTCTGTTAAAATCCGCAGTATCCTTACCTGCAAAAGCGCTATCGGCGTATGCTCCCACTGCTACGGCTCAAACCTTGCCAGCGGGGAGCCGGTGCCTGTCGGCGAAGCCGTGGGCATTATCGCTGCCCAGTCCATAGGCGAGCCCGGCACGCAGCTTACAATGCGTACCTTCCACAGCGGCGGAGTTGCCGGCGATGACATCACACAGGGTCTGCCTCGTGTTGAGGAGTTGTTTGAGGCAAGAAAGCCGAAAGGTCTTGCCATTATTTCAGAAATTGCGGGAACCGTAAAGCTTTCCGAAACCAAAAAGCGCCGTGAAGTTACTGTAACAAACGATACTGCCGCTCAGTCCGCAACGTATCTGATCCCCTATGGATCGCGCATTAAGGTTGTGGACGATCAGGTAATAGAAGCCGGTGATGAGCTCACCGAAGGCTCTGTAAATCCGCATGATATCTTAAAGATCAAGGGAGCCCGCGCAGTACAGAACTATCTGACAATGGAAGTTCAGCGCGTTTACCGCCTGCAGGGTGTGGACATCAACGATAAGCATATTGAAGTCATCGCGCGGCAAATGATGCGCAAGGTCAAGGTAGAGGAGCCCGGTGATACAGACCTTCTTATGGGAAGCCTGGTTGATATGTTTGAGCTTGAGCGCGCCAACAAAGAGGCCGAAGCGGCAGGCAAACAGCCGGCAACCTCTTCGGAGGTTCTGCTGGGAATCACCAAGGCCGCGCTTGCTACCGACTCCTTCCTTTCTGCGGCATCCTTCCAGGAAACTACCAGAGTCCTGACAGAGGCTGCAATCAAAGGAAAAATCGATCCGCTGCTCGGCTTAAAGGAAAATGTTATCATCGGCAAGCTCGTGCCTGCCGGAACCGGTATGAATATTTACCGCGATATAGATGTAGATATGGATGAATCGCCGGCATCCGGCTTTGAGCTGTTAGAATCCAAGGAAGTTTTGATATAGTATAACTATTTCGCCATACTTTAAAGGCAGCAAAAATGTTTCACGTGAAACATTTTTGCTGCTTATCTTTTTTATAGCTTTACTATTTCGGCAATATGTGCTAAAATAAGTAATGTCTGCTGAATAATTCGTGCGCTTATAACCGTACAAATTAGATGCGAATGGCTGTCCTGAGCCATCTGTATTCAATTCAGGCCTTCCTTGATGCCTCACTGAGGTCTGGTTTTTCCAAACACCAGACCCTAAATGCAAGGTTCTTGAGCAAAACAGCTCAAAACTCTTGCATTTAGATAATTCGCAAAATACCATAGATGCCGCCTGCACTATGCATTTTGCGAATTATTCAGCGGGTATTAGGTAAGAAATACTACATGGAAGGAAGCATGGTGCTATGGGCAAAATAATTGCGGTAGTCAATCAAAAAGGCGGCGTCGGCAAGACGACAACCTCGGTAAATCTATCTGCAGGCCTTGCCTTTAAAGGGAAAAAAGTCCTTATGGTAGATATTGATCCGCAGGGCAACGCCACCAGCGGCATTGGCGTGGACCGTTCGGGCATACGTTTTTCGATATATGACTGCATTATCAATGATATTGCCGCTACACAAGCCGTGATTCCCACCAGTCAGGACAGGCTTTTTTGCCTCCCTTCCCATATTTCGCTTGCGGGCGCCGAAATTGAGCTTGTCAGCATGGACCGGCGTGAATACAGGCTGAAAGAATGTATCCACAGTATAAGAGATGATTATGATTACATTATTATAGACTGCCCTCCCTCATTGGGGCTCATTACAGTCAATGCCTTTGCCTGCGCCGATTCTATTCTGATCCCTATCCAGTGCGAGTATTACGCTCTTGAAGGCGTATCACAGCTGATGTCCACTGTAAAGCAGGTGAAAAAGCATTTAAACCCTTCCCTTGCTCTGGAAGGCGTCCTTGCCACCATGTATGATACGCGAACCAATCTTGCCATCCAGGTGATGGACGAGCTCAAAAAGTACTTTCCGGACAAGCTCTACGCCACTGCGATCCCGCGAAATGTCAGGCTCAGTGAAGCGCCCAGTTTTGGCGAGTCTATTATGTCTTATGATATTACATCCAAAGGTGCCGATGCTTATCTCGCACTTGCATCAGAGGTAATAGAGGCCAATAAACGCACATCGCTTGCCGGCGGTGCGCGTGCGGTTTGATAAAAATGCAATTGATACAGGTAAATCAATAAAAATATGGATCAGCAGGTGATTTTATGTCCAAACGGGTACTTGGCAAGGGTCTGGGCGCGCTGCTTGGCGACATACAAACAGCCGAGGAAATCGGCAGTGCAAATGTAATAGAGCTGAAAATATCTTCGGTAGAGCCCAATAAAAATCAGCCAAGGAAAATGTTCGATGACGAAAAACTGGAGATTTTGGCGGATTCTATTAAAAAGCACGGCGTCATACAGCCAATCTTGGTAAAGGATATGGGAAACGGCTATTACCAGATCATTGCCGGAGAAAGGCGTTGGCGGGCAAGCAGAAAGGCAGGCCTGAAAACCATTCCCGCGATTGTCCGGTCTTATGATGAGCTCGCCGCCATGGAAGTGGCCTTGATTGAAAATCTGCAGCGTGAGGATTTAAACCCGCTTGAAGAAGCTCAAGGCTACAAAGCGCTGCTTGAAACCTTTGCAATGACTCAGGAAAAGGTTGCCGAGCATGTGGGCAGAAGCCGTTCTGCCATAGCAAATTCCCTGCGGCTTTTAGGTCTGCCGCCTTCCATACAAAAGCTCTTGGCGGACGGCACTGTGAGCAGCGGCCATGCCCGCGCCGTTTTATCAGTGGAAAACGAAAAGAATCAGTTGATTCTTGTAGAAAAAATTGTACAAAATGGGCTCAATGTGCGCCAGGCCGAAACGCTTGCAAAATCATTTACCAAAGAAAAAGCCAGGCAAAACAAAGCCTTAAATGCCAAAACCGAATTTGATCATCAGCTTGACAGCCTTCAGGCGGAAATGTCTTCATTACTGGGCACTAAGGTCAAAATCTTAAACGGTGTCAAAAAGGGTAAAATAGAAATTGAATATTACGGCCCGGAGGATCTGGGAAGATTGTTAAATATTCTAAAAATGTAGAAATATGGCATCCCGCATTTGTGCCCGGTAATCTGTTTTAGCGTAAATTTTTATAGACTGTCTGAAAATTTATAGGTTTTATATTCGCGCATACGCCGATTTTGGTGCAGCGCCGGTATAAAACTGTTCGCAACACGGTATTTTAAATACAGGGTGTTTCAGGCCGCATTTGGAAGGGCTCTCCAATTTTATTTGATTTGATGATACCGGACTGCGGCCGGCAATACGTTTCGAAAAACACTAAAGACCAACAAAGAGGGTGTGGCATTTTGTTTGCGGCATTGGGCATCAATTTGGATATTATCGTTATAGCATTGCTTGTGCTGATTGTTGTGCTGATCGTCACGCTGGCTATGACAATAGACAGCCGGATAAAGCTTGCGCGTATTATGAAAAATTGTTCCTCCGGCAGACTGGATGAAGCTATCGTATCCTACTATAATAATGTAGAAGCCTTGGCGCAGGAAATTAAGGCGCAGGCACACAGATTTGTCAAATATGAAAATAACACGTCTTTGTGCGTGCAGAAGGTGGGCTGTGTCCGATACAACGCATTTTCCGATATGGGAAGTGACCTTAGCTATTCCATTGCGATTTTAGATCAGACAAATACCGGGTTTGTGCTGACAGGCATTTTCGGACGCGATCACGCCAACACATATTTGAAGCCCATCACGGCCGGAAACAGCAGCATCTCACTTTCGGAGGAAGAAAAGCACGCTATCTCCGAAGCAATCAGCAATTATAACAAAAAACATATGGAATAAAGGCGATAGCTCAGATAAAAGATAATTTTAATATGGGGTGGAAACAGTAATGCAAAAAAGTACAAAAGCACTTTGGCTGTATGCGGCAATTCTTCTTTTAATCGCTATAGGTCTCATATTTTTAACGACGCTCACGCAGGTACGGTTGGTAAGCCACAACGGTACATTTGAAATCCTGGGCACATTTACCGAAAATGCAAGTCAGAATGTAGCCCGTCTGACGCAGGAAAACATCGATCTGCAAAACGAGCTTGCTGACCTGAAGGAAAAAAGCCGGCAAATGGCGACCGAGCTGGAAACAATAAAGGCGTCAGCAGGCGCCGACAATACTATGAAAGCAACCATAGCCAATATCTACAACGCTTATGATAAAAACGATACCGAAACCCTTCAGGCGCTTATGGCAACCGTTACAAAAGAGCAGTTGGACGCATATCTGCCCGGCTTCTATGACGAGGCGCAAAAGGCGGTGCTTGGGGCAAGCACGACGCAGCCAAGTAACAACAAAAGATAATTTTCTGTTCTGCAGCGCAGGGCAGCCTGACGAATAAAGGGGGAGACTTTATGCTGGATATTAAACTGATCAGGACCACACCGGAGCTTGTAGCGCAGGCTTTACGCCGCCGCCGCTCATCACTTGATATAGACCTGCTTTTAGCGCTTGACAAACAGCGCCGTGAGATACTGTTTGAGGCGGAAGGCCTTAAAGCGAAGCAAAACGAGGTAAGCCGTCAAATCCCTGCCCTTAAAAAGGCGGGCAAGGACACAACCGCCATTTTTGCGGAAATGAAGGCTATTTCGGACACCATTAAGGATATGGACACCAAGGTTTCGCAGATAGACTTACAAATGCAGGAGCTTCTTCTGACCATTCCAAACATTCCCCACGAAAGTGTTCCTGACGGCAGCGACGATACAAATAACGAAGAGCAGCGCAAGGTTGGCGCGCCGCGCAAGTTTGAATTTGAGCCTAAGGCGCATTGGGATTTGGGGGAGTCTCTCGGTATCCTGGACTTTGCCACAGCCGCCAAGATCGCAGGCGCAAGATTCACGGTTTATAAGGGCGCGGGCGCGCGCCTAGAGCGCGCAATAATCAATTTTTTCTTAGACACCCACACCGCGCAAAGCGGTTATACCGAAGTGTTTCCGCCGTTTATGGTCAACCGCAATTCCATGACGGGCACAGGCCAGCTTCCGAAATTTGAAGAGGATGCTTTTCGGGTGGCAAACAACGACTATTTCCTTATTCCCACAGCCGAAGTTCCGGTAACAAACATGCACCGCGACGAAATTTTAGATGGTGCGCAGCTGCCCATATGCTATTGCGCATATTCCGCTTGTTTTCGTGCCGAAGCAGGCTCGGCGGGCCGTGACACGCGCGGATTGATCCGTCAGCATCAATTTAACAAGGTCGAGCTTGTACGGTTCAGCCGTCCGGAGGACAGCTATGATCAGCTGGAAGAGCTTACGGCAAACGCCGAAAAGGTTTTGCAGCTCCTGGGACTGCCCTATCGTGTGATGCTGCTTTGCTCGGGAGATATGGGCTTTTCGTCAGCGAAAACCTATGACCTTGAAGTATGGATGCCGAGCTATGGCAGGTATGTGGAGATATCCTCCTGCTCCAATTTTGAAGACTTTCAGGCGCGTCGCGCAAATATCAAGTTTAAGGACAGCCAACAGGACAAGGCGCAGTTTGTTCACACGCTTAACGGCTCAGGCGTCGCTGTCGGCAGAACAGTTGCCGCTATCCTGGAAAACTATCAGAATGCGGACGGCAGTATCAATATACCCGATGTGCTGATACCTTACATGGGCGGTATGACGACCATCCCGCCGTCTCAGAATTAATTATGAAATGAAAGGTATTAATAAAGCTAAAACCCCGTACACCATGCACGGGGTTTTATACTGGCTATAAATTTATACTATCTCGCGTTCCAAATACGAATAAAATGTCGTTGGGTTTTTTGTGCACAGCGCGGCGAAGGACGCAGCCTTGCTGGCGCAAGGCAAGGACGACAACAGAGCTGTGCACAAAAAAGACACGGCAGATAGTCCTGTTTTGAACGCGAAATCATATTATATTCCGTCAGGATAGATTTGCGGATCAAGGCCAGGTGTATGCAACGCCGCAGGCGTTGCCTGAATTGCCGGATCCGGCGTAACAACCGCACCGGGACCCGCAGGCGTTGTCGGTGCGGGCGATACTGCGTCCGCCCCAGGCGTGGCCGACGGCAAAGGTTGCTCTCCGGGCAAAACAGACGGGGCAGGAGAAGTCACCGCCGGTCCGGTTCCCACTTTAATGACTTTAGGCGCCATAGTGTATACGCTCTTATGCAAAAACTTATTTTCTATTTGCTTGCCGTTCTGATAAATTTGTTTATAAGTGTTGACAACATATCCTTTAAAGCCTGAACTCTCCTCCTGACGAACGCCCGAAGGGATATCGGGGGAAGGAATCTCTTGTACCGTAAACGGTGTGGAGCTTATTGTTTCGGTGTTGATTTTAACCACCCAGTCAGGATGTGGATTGGTTCCTATAAGCTTTATGCTGACAACACCGCCGCCCGCGCTTGCATTGATTTTTAAGGGTGCGCCCGTATTGTTTTTGATTCTAAAATCCAATGCACCCCAGGCAACCGTCGCATCCATGCCCAACGGCGCATAGTGCACCTCCAGCGAATGTTCATGACGCTCCACAATCTGCAGATTCGCATACAAAGACGCACCATAAAGCGTTGAGCTCACCTGACAAATACCGCCGCCCACGCCGTCAACCATCTTATTATTCTCATATACCGATGCGTCCTTAAACCCACGCTCATAGGTGCGGGGGCCAACCGCTTTGTTATATGAAAATTCTTCATCCGGCAGCAAGATGGTTCCGTTAATGTTTCTGGCGGCAACGGCAAGATTGTTGGCACGCGGTTTATTTGACGTATCATACTTGGTCGAAAAAGTACCCAATGTATCGGCAAAATTTTTTGTGCTGAGCTGGCCCGCCGTAACGCTTGCCGCCAATGTGGTATATGGCACTTTTACGCTTTGGCCGCCTGCGTACAACTCTGCTAAAGCTTTGGCCGCCTGCTGGCGGTCTATCTCACGGCCATCCTTGTGCGGGGCCACAACCACGCCGCCGCCGGCGCGTTCATAATGCGCATCCACAGGCTGCGCATACGTCATTTTATAAAGCTCCTCAATATCAATATCCGCCGGCTTAGCATCAACTAGTTCAATATGGGCGGACGTCTGCTTATTTTCCCGCAGATTTTCCTTAAAAATGTCGCGCGCCATATTAATATCAATGCCGCGACCCGGTGTCCCCTGAGTGATAGTCACTTCTTTAGCGTCAATATCTATTTTATGCTGCTTTAGGGTGCCGCCTACTTCAGCGGCAAATTTATCAAGCTGTTCATCCAGCTTCAATGCATCATACACCGCCGTTATGCCCATCTCGGTTTTAAAAAGACGCACCGAAGCGGCTTTCATAAGCTTTGAAACCGCATTTCCGGACTTTGCAAGCGCCATTGCCGAATTTACAGTCGCTTCATAATCAGCATGCGCATCAACCGAGGCTGCCGTGATGGTAGCCGACTTGCCCGCGTCCGTATTCAGCGTGACGCTTGAGCGCGCATAAGGATTTTCTCCTGTGCTGCCCAGCAAATCGACAGCCTGCTGCGCCGTCATACCGCCTATGTAAACGCCGCCTGCGTTGACGCCCCGACAAATCTTATCGGTATAAAACGCGTCTGTGCCCATAACGCCGAATACCGCAATAAAAATAACCAGCAGCGCACCGGCGCTTAATCCCAAAACGCGGTAACGCGCCTTGATTTTTTCGTTGCCGTCCCGTCTTTTTTGACTTAAAGACTTTTGGCCGTTTTTAGGATTGCTCAAGCTCACTTGTCGTTCTCCTTAATTTAGGTTTTTTTTGATGCTGCCGCCAGGCGGGCGCCTTATTCAACGTCCGCTGCGTCTTTGATATGCACAGTAAAATTGACAGGCATTAAAAATGACATAGTTTATAATGTTATATCAATTACTATACTATATTCATTTTACAATAAAATCATGTAAAAGTAAAGTTTAAACTCTATTTTCATACCAATACGCCTTGCTGCCCGGTTCCCTTTTCAGACTGTCTTTGACAATGTATTTACGTGATTTTCACTATAAAACGACAACAACAGACAAAATATTACATGATTTTATGGTTGAAATTTCTTGCTATGCTAATATTTTAAATAAATGCCTAATATTTTTTCGAAAAATTATTATTTTTTGTCATTTTATGTGTTGACTATAATTGATAAACATGGTAAAATATGACCATGTCAGGACAGTTGTCATTGCCTCGGCATATGATAATCAGGGTATGATCGTCGACAAAAACAGCTATTCATCTTTTTATATGATACTATCACCTTGATTTAAAAATACCCGAGAGAAAGGAGGCCTTGTCATGAAATCTACAGGCATCGTGAGGAAGGTTGATGAATTAGGAAGGATCGTTTTGCCTATTGAGCTTAGACGCACATTAGACATTGCTGAAAAAGATTCTTTGGAAATTTATGTGGACGGAAGCATGGTAATACTGAAAAAGTATGAGCCGTGCTGCATTTTCTGCGGTAACGCAAAAGACATCTTTGTATTTAAAGGCAAAAACATATGTCCCGCTTGCATTAAAGAATTGCAGAAATAGGCAGGAAAAAATACATAGCGGCGCAAAACCTGATACCGGACTGAAGCAAGTTTGCTTTCAGTCCATTTTTATTTTCGCCGCACGGCCGATTGCGTCCGACAGGCTTGAAAACTGCGCCAGCGTAAGCTGTTCTGCCCGTATGGTTTCGCTTAATTGCTGGGCGTGCACAATGTCTTTCAAGGCATCCTTGCCCAGCCCGAAAGCGCCAGAATTGCAAAGCGCATTTAGCAATGTTTTACGGCGTTGGCCAAACGAGGCGCGAACGGTTTTAAAAAACAGCGTCTCATTATCAGGCACTACGGCCGGCTCATCTCGCATACTGAGGCGTATCACAGCGGAATCCACCTTGGGCGGAGGGATAAAACATCCGGGCGGCACAACACATACCATCTCGGGCACGCTGTGATATTGTGTCAGCACCGACAGCGCAGAATAGTTTTTACTGCCCGGCCCCGCACACAGCCGCACGCCAACCTCCTTTTGCACCATAACCACAATGTTTTTCACAGCCAGTCCCCTTTGCTCCAAAAGACCGGTAAGGATAGGCGTGGTGATGTAATACGGCAGGTTGGCCGCTATGCTTACTGTCTTGCAATCAGAAAATTGTTGGGACATAAGCTTTGGCAAATCAAGCTTTAGTATATTATCATAGATAATGCTTATGTTGTCGTAGCCTTGCAAGGTTTCCGCCAAAACATCTTTGAGCCGTTGGTCGATCTCAACAGCGGCCACTTTTTTAGCCGTTTTGGCCAGCGCAGCGGTAAGCACGCCAATGCCGGGGCCGATCTCAAGCACGCCGCTTGCTTCATCCGCCTGCGATGCGCAAACGATTTTGTCCAAAACTTCAGGATCGCACAAAAAATTCTGCCCCAGGCCTTTATCAGGGGCAAAATGATACTTTTTTCTCAGATAACTGATAGTTTTCGGCGATGTAAGCTCCATAAATACCTCCTTGCGCTTTGTATTATGATACATCACAAACACAAAATATGCAAGGCCTGTACAAAAAACTTTACCATGGCCGGCTGCTTGCGTCCGTATCCTTTAACCGCCACACAAAAAAGTCAGGAAAAACTTCTTCCTGACTTTTTTGCGATTGAACATAAGTGACAGGGGGGTGGCACTTATGAATACTGCCTATTTTTTGATACGTATGACATACTCCACAAAATCGTCGCCCATATTTTCCTGCAGCACCGCATCCATGCCCGCATCCTTGATGAGCGTCACCGCCTGCTTAATGGTATTGATAAATATCTTTACGCTGCTAAAGCCTGCGAAAAACCCGTTTTTATGCTTTTTGGCACCGGCATCCGGGTTAAGCCTGCTCACCGCCGAATCAATAAGCTCTTCGGACTGCTTGACATTAAGACCTCTTTCACAGATTTGCTTTAATATTTTGAGCTGAAGCTGCTCGTCGGGCAGCTTTAAAAGCGCTCTTGCATGGCGCTCGGTCAGATTGTTGTCCGCCAGTATTTTTTTCACCAGCGGGGGGAGCCGCAATATCCGCAGCTTATTAGCAATGGTGGACTGGTTTTTCCCCACGCGCGCCGCCACCTCCTCCTGGGTAAGATGGTGCTGATTGATAAGATGGCTGTAGCCTTCCGCTTCTTCCATATAGGACAGGTCTTCCCTTTGCAGATTCTCCAAAAGGGCGACAACAGCCGAATCGCTCTCACCCATATCGTGAATGATGACGGGTATGGTCGCCAGCCCTGCAAGCTTGGATGCCCGAAGGCGTCTTTCTCCTGCGATAAGCTCATATACCGCGCTTGTCTGCCTCCTTACGCTGATGGGCTGCAGGATCCCGTATTGGCGTATGGACGCGGCAAGCTCCTCTAAGGCATGCTGATCAAAATGCCGCCGTGGCTGATAGGGATTGGGGCGCACCGCCTCAATCGGAATATATGTAATCATTGTCGGACCGGCAGCCGCAAGGCCGCCGCTTACTGCCATAGATAAACTCATCATTAATGCCTCCTTTGTAGTCAATAATCGGTTTCCTCTTCCCAAACCCGATTTTGGAAACGGCTTAAGGCTTGTACCACTTTAAAGCAGGCACGCCTATGCGCATAAAATCGCAACCAAAAACGGTTTATATCCACATTATACCATAAAAGTTAATAATGTGAACATAAACCGTTCTATGTTTTTCGCCATATTATGGAACATCTCTGGCTGTTATATGGGGATTTTTGCCGCTTTTCCGCCTTTTCTAGGATATTTTAAAGGGGTTTGTCGTACTTTTTTTATCAGCACTATGCTGTGCGCCAGATCGCTTTCGGCAATTTCGGCAGACACCAGCCTTGCGTCTGCCCCGCCCATGACAGCGCAGGCGTTTTTTGCCGCTGAAAGCTCCTGCTGTGCGGCGGGTCCTTTCAGCGCCGCAAATACCCCGC
>MWCQ01000017.1 GCA_002070105.1 Firmicutes bacterium ADurb.Bin193
TTTAAGGCAGTGTATATCTGAGAACCTGCCACCACATCGCCGCCGGGTGAGTTGATCCACACGGTGATGTCTTTTCCTGCAAATCCGGCAAGGTCGCTCATAAACAGTTTGGGTGTAACCTCGTCGCCCCACCAGCTTTCTGATGCAATCTCACCGTCAAGCCTCAGAATATTTTCTCCGTTTTCAGTTTCACTGAAATTCCAAAATTTACGCATTGTTTTCATCACCTCCGCCTTGCGCAGCATTGTTTGCGCTTACCATATTTCCGTTAACCAAATATACATCTCCTCCTTGATCCTCCGGTATGGGATTCATATCTTCAAGTTCGCGTATGTCATTGGCTGAGTACCAGCCGTTCTGCCTGCCGACCGCATAACCGCTCATTCTTGCAGAAAAATCGCCTCGCAATAGGCCGTCAACATTAAACTTTGCAAAATAATCTTTCCGTTCGTACTCGTTTAAAAGGCATAAATTAATGGCCTGTTCCCAACGAACAAGCCACGGCCTTAAGGTATGGACAACATAATCGATACTTTGATGCTCAATATTGCTGAAGGTTGAGCGGGAAAGGTCACCGACCAGATGCGGCGGTACACGGAATATTCTGCAAATCTCATTTAACTGAAACTGCCTCGTTTCCAAGAACTGTGCATCCTTTTGCGGCATACCAATTTCATGGTACTTCATGCCTTCCTCGAGGACTGCTATTTTATGAGCATTGTTTGCGCCCTTGTAAACAGCCTCCCAGGATTCTCTAACTTTGCTCGGGTCCTTTAATGTGCCGGGGTGCTCTAAAACACCGCCGGGCCTTGCTCCGTTTGCAAAAAACTTATTGCCGTAAACCTCGGTAGCCTTGGCAAGACCGATTGCTTCTCTTGCAACAGCTATTGGTGACAATCCTGTGACACCATCAAAACCAATACCGCCAATATGCAGTAGCTGTTCTTTATTTAAGGTGTAAATCTCGTCTTTATCATTTATATAGGTGTAAATCCGCTCACCATTTTGGTTCTTGGATATACTCATTCGTGATGACAAAAGCGGGTACAGGCTTAATATCTGCCCGTGCTTATCCCTTATAATCTGCGCGTAAGCATTGCCCCAAAGCAATAGGTTTGTCATCATTGCCTCTTTAAATGCAAAAGCTGTCATATCCTCATTCGGACTATCGTGAATCAGATAGTACAACGGGTGTTCGACAGCTTTTTCCTTACCTCGGGGAAGGCGTTTATATAGAGGAAGAGGAAGGCTTGCGATATCCTCGGCAATAACTCTGACACAGGCAAACACGCCACTTACGCTTATGGAGTTTTCCTCTGACACATACATTCCCGAGAGAGAAAGAGGATTAATATCCTCACCTTTAATAAAGTCAGCATAACGTTGCTGGGCACTGTTATTTAGCTTTTTATTTTTATTAAACCATTTCAAAATTCCACCTCCCGATCTAAATTATGACGAGCCCGCGGTTATCGTAAACACTGCCGGCCGGAACACCTTCATTGCGTATTGCACGGTCAAGTGCCATAATAAGTGCGACCGCACCGTCAATCTTTTCTGTTGATTTTTCCTTATCCGGTTTTATATTGCCCGCCGGATCAGTTTTGATGTAGATATTATCCATCATCCAACGTAGAACAGGATGCCCACCGTGAGCAATTCGCTGTTCAAGAGTCAGCTTCATAAGTTCTTTAGTGGGCGGGGA
This sequence comes from Firmicutes bacterium ADurb.Bin193, assembly GCA_002070105.1. Classification (GTDB taxonomy): domain Bacteria; phylum Bacillota; class Clostridia; order Monoglobales; family Firm-18; genus MWCQ01. The sequence continues at coordinate 1,706 of MWCQ01000017.1, forward strand.
CATATCCTTGTACCCCTGCCCGAAAGGGACAACGGTAAAACCCAACCCTTCAAGGTTCTGGGACATCTGCACTGCACCCCAGCGGTCAAAGGCAATCTCACGGATATGGTATTTCATACCGAGTTCTTCGATAAATTTTTCTATAAAACCATAATGCACCACATTACCATCAGTGGTTAAAAGGTGTCCCTGTTTCTCCCATAGATCATACGGAACATGGTCACGCCGAACACGAAGAGGAATGTTATCTTCGGGAATCCAAAAATACGGCAGAACAATGTATTTATCTTTTTCGTCAAAAGGCGGAAAAACTAACACAAACGCCGTAATATCTGTGGTTGAGGACAAGTCAAGACCACCATAGCATTCGCGACCGGAAAGACTGTCGGGATCAGCGGTGAAAGTGCAGGCATCCCACTTTGCCATAGGCATCCACCGAACAGCCTGTTTGACCCATTGGTTCAGTCTAAGCTGGCGGAAACTGTTTTCTTCGCCGGGGTTTTGTTTGGCAGATTCGCACGCCGCCCTGACCTTATCCATGCCGACTGTTATGCCGAGGGAGGGATTCGCTTTCTTCCACACTTTAGGGTCAGTCCAGTCCTCATCATCGCCTGCGCCGTATATGACCGGGTAAAATGTGGAGTCGTGCTTTCTGCCCTCAAGCAGATCAAGCGCCTTCTGATGGGTTTCATAGCAAATGGACTGTGTGTCGGTTCCGGCAGTGGTAATAAGAAAATACAGTGGCTGCATTCTTGCATCCCCGGAGCCTTTGGTCATAACATCAAACAGCTTTCGGTTCGGCTGGGTATGCAGCTCATCAAACACCACACCGTGGATATTGAAGCCATGCTTGGAGTATGCCTCTGCCGAAAGCACCTGATAAAAGCTGTTTGTTGGCAGATATACCAGCCGTTTTGTGGATGCGAGCAGTTTAACCCGCCTATTCAATGCCGGACACATTTTCACCATATCCGCAGCGACTTCAAATACAATACTTGCCTGCTGACGGTCAGCGGCACAACCGTATACCTCGGCGCGTTCCTCTCCGTCACCACAGGTGAGCAGCAGGGCAATGGCAGCCGCAAGTTCAGATTTACCCTGTTTTTTGGGGATTTCTATATACGCAGTGTTGAACTGACGGTATCCGTCCGGTTTTAAAATGCCAAAGACATCACGCACAATCTGCTCCTGCCAGTCAATCAGGTCAAAGGGTTTGCCGGCCCAAGACCCTTTGGTATGGGATAGGGATTCAATGAACGCCACTGCATAATCGGCAGCGGCTTTATTGTAAACACTGTCATCAGCCATAAATGACGTTGGTTTATATTTTTTCAGTTTTCGCACGACTGCCTCCTTTTGTGTAATCTTTATATACGAAAAACAGCCCTCGAAAGGACTGTTTTATGTTGTTTTTTATTATGGCATCAGCTGAATCCGGGGATAATCGTTTTCAAACTTTATGGTGTAACGCTTCTCAAAATTGTCTCCCGGTGTTTTGGCTATCACCCTGTAATCTCCTTCGAAGGCTCTATATAACCTCAATATCTGTGTTCCATCGGGAAGCTGGCTTTGAACCTGCCTCAACTGTTTTTCCGTCATATCAATATCCCCTTATTTATATTTTCTCAACCAAATCTTCGCCAAAAACAACATTTAAAGATGAACCGTTGCTCCATTTCACCAGCAGGCTTCCGATATCGTCAACTCCAATCACTTCACCAACAGTGCCTATGGGCGGAGCACAGGCATCATCCATACGGACAAGACGCACCTTTGTTCCTGTGGGGTACTGCCGTTTGATACGCTCGACGGTTTCCCTTGATGGAAAGTTATTCATTGCTGTCACCCCCGTTTCTAAAAGCTGAGGAACCCGATAAATTATTTAGCAGTACTTTTCTGTGTTCCTTAAACTCCGGGCCTATAAAACCCAGCCTTAATAAAAATGTGCGAAAAGCAAATTTTTCATTGTCGGCGGCAGTTTCTTTCTCAACGACCCTTTTTTGCACCTTTGCCATATTGCAGAGTGCGGAAATGAAATGTGTGTATGCAGCTATCTGCGCCGGGTCGGGTTCGAATCGAAACCAAGGAAATGAAACCCTGTCATCAGTTACTATGATTGGCAGTTCATCTGTGCCAAGAGCCTTTTTTATCAGTGTCGATTTGTTTAGCACCAGTTTAGAGAGGTTGCCAAGTTTCTCGGGCGTGAAGCCTGTGAGCGGCATTTCTATGGTCAGGATATCATGTTCGGGGATGTCGCTTGCCTGCATACCGTTTTCACCTCGGAAGTTTTCACGGCAGGTACGCCCAAGTCCCATTTCCTCGCGGCCGTCCATCCTAATATCCTCGAAGGCAAGTGCTTCATCCATCTGCCTTTGCATTGCTTCGGTAATAGGTGCATTGGGATTTACGTATTGTCCGGGGTGGTGCTGGTCAATATCCGGAAACTCGTCAAGCGCGCCCATACCGCCGAGCCCACTCTCATAGGTGTCGGGTTCGTCATACTCGCGACTGTCACCATCGGCGTCAAAACCTGCTTGGTGCAAAGCATCCTCCAAGTCAAGATTATCGGGGCCGGTAAGTGTACCGCTTTTGTCGATGGTGTAGTTTCCTACTTCATAAGAAAATGTCGGTGCGCCCAGATATTTAGTCGGGGCATTCAATACTTGGCTTATCGCACCAACCAAACTTTTTCTTGCGCTCCCTGTAATGTTGTAAGAAATCCTCATTTTGTTTACCGCCTTTCGTTTTGGTAGTACGTATATTAGCGTTACTTTTCGCTAATCGCAAGATGTAAAGAACACTATTATGTAGCTTTAAATCCGGCAATACTACACAACATTTCGCCTCGGCGTATATAGGACTTGCTTTCCTCTCCATAGTACGCAATATATAGTATGCCCGGGCTTTAGGGCAGGAAGGAGGTGGAAATCGTGTTTGAGGTCGGTATAGTAGGTTTGGCGTACTTTGTTAAGCTTCCCTTTACAGTCAATGACTTAAAAAAACCGCACGACACTAAGGATAAACGGCAATTCAGAATCGTAAGGACTGTAGACCTTGCACAGATTGACTATGAGAATTTTATAAACGATTTGTGCGTTGACAGGCAGTTTATTGAAGACAACGCCGGGGTTATGCGGATTACTGACGGTGAGTATCAATGTATATTCGTCAGTCAAAAGGGGAAAACGGACGGCATACTTGTAATGTCGGACGGAGAGGATTTCCCGAAATACGCCGCATACTTAGCCTAACTCCAATGGCAACGGCTCCGTTATGGGGCTGTTGCTCGTATATTCGCTATACCGCCCAGCACGAACACTGCACACTGCAAACAAATTCCATTCCCCCACATTTTATACTCAGCGCTGTCGGAGTACGGATTTTGAAGCCATTTTAAAATCTGTTTACGGCTTTTCGGTTTTGTGCTTTTGCCTAAAATATTACGCTGAGTTTCAAACACACCCTCCCAAAAAGAAATCTCATCCTCGGTTGGGTCGGGTGTTTCAAGACCGGCACACCAATAATCGGGGAAACCCTGCAGTCGACAGCATTCCAACGGAGTCAGGCGGCGGACGATATAACAGGCTTCGTCCTCCGTAACGATTCCATTTTGAAAACCCGAATTTGTGCCGTTGACCAGAGTGTTTGCCGTGCCGTCCTCACGGTAGCATTGAGATTCCGCTTTCATTTGCGGATAGAACGAGGCGGCTGCTTTTTCCACCACCATGTTTTCACTGCCTCCGCCGTTTGTACCGCCCGCCTGCTTCAGCGTACCTGCGGTATTAACTTCACGATATCCGCTGTGCTGATGGTTTTCAACGGTAATCTGCTCCACAATCATTTTATTACCCTGTACTATTTGGTTGCCGTTCTGCTTTGCAAGGCCGCAATCTAAAGTGCCGACTACCTCTTGGTAACAAACTGCATGGCGCTCAATGGTGTTTAAAGAGAAGGAAACACCTTTCGCACTAACGCCGCTGCCGTTATGAGAAGGGCGGGAACCATTTCCCTCTAGTGCCACCACAGCCATACCGCCTGCATTTTTTGAGGGGCATGGATTGGTGGTGTCAAGGGTTCGAGCGGTATCTGCTTCATAACAGCCGCTGTGGGGGTTCGAAGATTTCATTGCATTGCTGTTCAGTGAACAAATGCCATAGACAGTAGCTTTTGGAACAAATACAGTCTGGTCATTACTTGTTGAAAGTGTGGCTGATTTGTTGTCTTGAACAAGTGCACCTTTACCGCCGCCTTCACAGCCGGAACGGATTTTTAAGGTTTTAGGCTCAAAGCACACTTGAGTACCTTTATAATCAGTCCCGGTGAGGGTATTTGCAACTTCCGTGCCAATAGTCAAATCATACTGTCTTTCGTTCATCACTAATGGAACATTGCCGCCCCCTTCGCCCATACGTGCATCGAGAGTTTGAACAATCCCGTCCTCTTTAATTTTTATCCTGCTGTCCTGCGGTCTGTTTTCTATTGCCACAGCATGGCTGTGCGCCGCTTGTATCGTATAGGCAGGGTCACCGGCGCCGCCAACACCCAAACCTGTACCATCGTTCTTATGTTCACGGAGTCCGACTTGTGTGTTCACGGGGATAGCCACAGCGGTCTGATTATCACCCATCCATGCCCGAAGGCAGTTGGATTTCTCAAAACTTGCGTGTTTGCCTAATCTTGAACAAGCTCCGGGTTCAAAGGCATAAGTGCCTGCCGTTCCAGTGCCTTCCGCAGTATCAACGGCAGCTCTTTGCCCCTCTGCTTTGCACGGCGCAGGATTCCCTGACAGGCGCGACTCGTCAAATAATATTTTTCCGGCACTCTCGCTTGTAAAATCGACGACAATGTAACAACGGCGGCGTCTTTGGGCGACTCCCCAAAATTGAGCGTCAAGCGTGCGCCAACCGAGGGAGAAACCATCTCCCACGATCTCTCCGGCGGTCGACCATTTCCCGCTTTCAGGCATAGGTATTGAAGCGGTTTCGTCCTTGATTTTGATAAGTTCATTCAGCACCTCCAAAAAATCAGTCCCGCCGCCCGATGAGTACATACCCGGCACGTTCTCTAACACAGCGTATTTCGGGTATGCACCATCAGTAGCGGCTCGCATTTCTTTTATTATTCGTATAATTTGAAAAAACAGTCCGCTGCGTTCACCATGTAAACCCGCACGTTTCCCGGCAACAGATAAATCCTGACAGCAAAAGCCGCCTGTGATAATGTCCACAGGCGGCACGGATGCGCCGTTTATTTTATTAATGTCACCGAAGTGCTGCATCCGGGGCAGCCGTTTTGTGGTCACTCGGATGGGAAACGGCTCCACTTCCGATGCCCAGAGCGGTGTGATGCCGCTGAGCAATCCTGCTAAAGGGAAACCGCCTGAGCCATCGAATAATGAACCAAGTGTTAGGTTACTCATCTGCACCCTCCTTCGGAATATCACGGTATCTGATTTTCTCGCCGTTTCTTATAACGTATACATCTTCATCACTATTTACCTGACTGATATATCTTTTTACTGAAACGGATGCATAGGTTTCATCCAATTCCATCGTGTAACAATCCCGGCCCAACTGTTCACAGCAAATCAGCGTACTTGCAGAGCCTGCGAAGGGGTCAAGCACGATTGAATTTGTTATTGTACTGTTTTGGAGCGGTATTGCCAAAAGCTGTATCGGCTTTTGCGTAGGATGCAGTTCGCTTTTCGCAGGCTTGTCGCAATGCCACACGGTTGATTGCCTTCGGTCGCCGTGCCATATGTGCTTGCCGGACTTTTTCCAGCCATAGAGGCAAGGCTCGTGAATCCACATATAATCACTTCGCCCGAGGGTAAATGTGTTCTTTTCCCAAATACAGCAGGATGATAATTTGAACCCTGCAGCGTCAAATGCTTTGCGGAAGTTCAGCCCTTCGGTATCTGCATGAAAAACATAAATGCAAGCATCCTGCGCCATAACCTTTTCCATGTTTGAAAATGCGGACAAAAGGAAATTATAAAACTGCTCATCGGACTGGTTGTCATTTTTGATGGTGCCGACCTTGCTTTTGTCATACGCAATATTATACGGAGGGTCGGTCAGAACACAATTTGCGGATTTTCCGTCCATAAGCCGAGCCATATCATCGGGATTGGTGGAATCACCGCACATCAGGCGATGCCGTCCGAGCAGCCATATATCCCCGGGCAAAACAAAAGCAGGCTCTTTGGCAGCCTCATCAACATCAAAATCATCGTCTTGTGCTTCCTTATCACCGCCGAGCAATTTCTCTAATTCGTTATCATAAAAACCCAATAGTGAAAGGTCAAAATCATTACCCTTTAAATCAGATAATTCAACTGACAGCATTTCTTCATCCCACCCCGCGTTAAGGGCAAGACGATTATCCGCAAGAATATATGCACGCTTTTGGGCCTCGGTCAAATGCTGAGCAAAAACGCATGGTATTTCAGTCAAGCCTTCTTCTTTGGCGGCAAGTACACGTCCATGCCCGGCAATGATGTTAAAATCCTTATCTACAATTACCGGGTTCACAAAACCAAACTCACGCAGAGATGCCCGAAGCTGTAGTATCTGCTCCTTGCTGTGAGTCCGCGCATTTCGTGCATATGGGATAAGTTTATTTATATTTACTTTTTCAAAACGCTCCGTTGTGTTCATAGCAAAACTCCTTTGATATTAGATTCAGATTTCTGTTCGGGCCATCTTGACTTTACAAAACAACCGTGGGAGCAATATTTTCGGCTGCGGTTGCCATAGCTTTCAAATTTGGTGCCACACCCTGCACAAATAATTGTGTATACCGCACCGGGTTTGGGATTTCGCATTTCCGGGTGCGCAGACCACCATTTCCGCCGGCAATTTTCAGAGCAGAAGAAACGCTTTCGCCCTCGCACAGAATGTTCTATACTGCCGCCGCACATTCGGCAGCCTTCGCCGTCCGATGTAGAATCCGCAATACTGTTTTTACAGCAATACCGCACGGAATCACGGCTTACACCGACCACAGCTGCAATTTTCTTATAGCCCAGTCCGCTCCTGCGCAAAGCAACAATTCTTTGTTTTTGCAACTCCGTCATTCCTGCCGCCTCCGTTTCATGGTGAGCAGTCGTTCCATTACATCATCCTGCGGATTGGGACCGGAATACTGCTCGGAGCAGTTGTCCTGAACCACTGTGTAAATCTGCGCCCACAGCATATTCGATTGCTTAATAAAATCTTGAAGGGTTTTAATAAAGGGGCTGGCGATGGCATTGCCTGTAGTCGGATGCTTTGCAAGAAATCCGAACTCCGACAGAGCTTCCTCACATTGAATCCAGCGTGCTACGCTCATGGCATACTGTTCCACAAGCTGCGGATTGACGAGTTTTTCACAGCGCCGCTCCCGAAGCCACTGCCATGTCCGCATATATCGTTCCTCGGCGCAAAGGTCGCGGCCGTTTTTCTGCTGTGCTTTCATATATTCCTCAACAGGCGGAATCTCAAAGGCCGTAAGTTCAGGCGGCTCGGGCAGAGTAAGCACGGTCATATCTGTTCTGCCCTCGGCGATTTTATCCGCAAGCGGTTTTTTCTTCCGCCCGGCGCCGTTATAGTTTCCGGGTTTGTTGCCCCGGTTGGTTCCGTCTTTTGCCATTTTGTGTTTCACCTCGTTTTTACAGCTTTTCGTAAAATGAAACAGCCCTGAAATCACCGTAAATCCGGTGTTTTGGGGGGCTGTTCAATTTCGGGGTTAATACCCCGTTTAATTTCGGATTTTTTCACGCGAAGGGGGGCGGCGGTCTTCTGCTGCAAGGGTTGTAGGGATAATATGGCCCCTATGGGAGGTTCGGTCAACATTTTAGGCCTAACCTCAATCAGTATGAATAAACAGGTGTGCTATCGTGTGTGCCTGTCTTTTTATCATGGCACCGTTTGCACAGGCTCTGCCAGTTGCTCTCGCTCCACATCAGCTGCGGGTCTCCACGATGTGGAGTGATGTGGTCGACGACTGTAGCAGGGGTTAACCGTCCGCTTAGTCTGCACTTCACACACAACGGATGCGCCTGTAAATATTTTTTTGATAACCGTTGCCAACGGCTGCTGTATCCGCGTAATGTTGCGCCCGAACGCTTATACAGTGGTGCGTGAGTTGGACAGTAACTGTCGTGGGTTAGATTTGGACAACCGGGCTGTCGACATGGTTTTGGTGGTTTCATCGGCATATGTTAATCACTCCAAACATAACAAAAGGACGCTCCGCTCATGGGTGCGTCCTTGCCTTTCTTGCTATTTTACATTATAGCAGGTTTGTTATTGGTTTTATAGTGTCTTTTAGTGTCCACTGCCTTTAATGCACGATCGTGTATTTTGAGAAGATATCGATAATCATAATACATAGTGGCGGCAATTTCGTCCCACGTTTTGAAACAAAGGTACCGAAGCTCCAATATAGTACGGTAGGTAACATTGTCAACATCGTTGATGATTTCCCTGACAATCCGTTTTATTTCCAACAGATGTTCAACGTCGGAATTTACCTCCGCTTCTATGTCCGCCATTTTTGCAATGATATCTTCCATGCGGTGGACGTTACGGGTTCCGCTGTTTGGCACAAGGGATAGAACGGACGTGGCTTTGGTCGCCAAATCCCGAAGAGACCGCACCTGCTCAATCTTGCTGTTGATGCGCTCGTCAATGCGATAGGCTTGATTTAAAAACTCTTTTGAAGTCATCATCCATTCAACCGCCTTTCGCCATGTTCACAGCCCGGCCATGATATTCTTTTTAATTTGTTTCCGTCGGGACGGACATTTAAAAGGGATTTATAGAACTCGCTTTGCGGATTTCCGCATTCATAAGCCGTCCAGCTATTATCACTGGATGCCTTATCCGGTCGGGCATATCTGCAACTGATGCATTTTATTTGTTTATCCATAAAGGCTAATCCTCCAAACGTGAAAGTATCTGAATAACTTCCTCGACGCTTGTAACCTTGTGGGCTTCACCCTTTGCTTTCTGAATCTTAGTAATTGTGACCTCTTGCAGCTTAGTCAGCTTGCCGGATGACTGTTTCACCTCGAAAGCGATAAAGCGTCCGCTTAAACAGCATATAATATCCGGCAGACCGGCCACTCCGTACATGCCGCCGTGTTCTTTCCAGCAAAAGCAGCATGGGAGGGTCTTCAGATACTTCATAATTTGGTTTACAATATCTTTTTCGAGCATTTCATACCTCGCTTTTGACGGATTGACGGATTTGACGGGTACATATATTTATCTTTTTTATATACCGATTTTCACAACATTTACTTAAATTCACCTATGTGGAATGTTTAATGTAAAGAAAATCAGAAAGCCGTCAATTCCGTAATTCCGTCAAATGTCATTATCCAGACGGATGCCTTTCCACGTTCTGCGCTTGCCGACCTTATCCACACTGCGGCGCAGGTCGGGGTACGCCATTTCGATATCCTTGTTAAAAGTTTTTTGCGACACCGCCGATAACCCGGCATTGCGACAGTATTCACGATACTTCTCGAAAATCTCGCTGCGCTCGGCTTCCGCGTCCGAGGATAAGTTACAGCAGTCCTCGATGAACGACAGGACGCTGTTTGAGTCGATGCGATAACGCTGCAGCTCCGCTTTTGTATTCGGAGTCTCACTGAATTTGAAGTCGTTGGCAATCAGCCTCTTCAAACCTTCGACTGCAAACATAAAGATTCCGTCCGCTTCGGCGGCGAACTTGTCAAGCAGAGCAGGGTCCCGTCGTTCCTGCGGCACAGGCTTCGCAAAGCGTATAATGATAAGCCGCCTGTAGAAACCTTCTGATTTGTCACCATAGTTACGGGGTATCGTGTTGCATGAAAACAGAAGCCGCGCATACGGCTGAAAGCTGAACGGGTCTTTGTTCTTGCGCTCGGCGGTCAGAAAGTCCTCGCCAACCAAAGCCTTAAATATGCCGTTATCGTCAATGTTCTTTGTAGGCAGGTCAGCAAAAATATTAGCCAGTTTTCCAAACAACTCCGCTGTCTTAAACCGCTCATTTAATGACTGCCACGGGATGTTGCTCACGTTCGCTTGCCCGAGAAGCAGCTCATTTAGGGTTAGGAGCAGCTTTGATTTTCCTGCGCCGGGTTCGCCGACGATAACGAATGATTTTTGCGCTTTGTTTACGGGTATGAGAAAATATCCCATCATCTCCTGCACCAGCGGGATATCACCCTCGTCCAATACTTCGGAGAGAAACTGTTTAAAGCGCGGGCATTCGGCGTTCGGAGTATAATTCACATTGAGCTGCACCGTAGAATAGAAGTCGGGCGAGTGCGGCAGGAACTCCTCGGTCTGCACATTATAAAGACCGTTGCGGACGTTGATGATATATGGATTCGCGTTCAGTTCCCGCAAAGGCTTGATAATCAGCATCCGCCACTGACCCTCGGCATCGGTGATATTTGAGAGCGTTGTGTAGCGGGCAATCAGGTATTTACGAGCAACGGCTTTCGCTGAAAGATCAGAAAGCGCAGAATATACGCCTTTGTCGTAAAAGTAATATTGCTCGGCGGAGTAGAAAATCCGTTCTTCCTTTGCCAAAAATTCCGCCAGCACACCGGGCAAAAATCGAATTCCGCCTTTATCGGTAAATTCATACCAGTCGGGTAGCTGTGCTCCGTCTGTCTCAGCCTTGGTAGCCTTATTGTCTCGGTAAGCCTTAAATAGTTCCTTCTGGAGCGTAATCAGTGGTCGGACGATGCCCGCCTTGAATCCGAACCGCTCACGCAGTTCCGTTTCAATAAACGCCGTCGCAACAGCGGAATCCACATTATAGAGATAGTCCTGAACGAAGTCCCGTGCTGTTTCCATATCGTCGGTGGTGTTACCCTTAACCTCCGCTTTGGCAAGGAAAGTTCGCAGGGCTTCGGGGTCAAGGGGCAGATAGCAGAGTGCGGCCGGTGCCCTACAACCACACTCGTCACGCCTTGGGCAGTTAAACCCGCACTCAGCTATTTTGGCACAGGTCATAGGTTTGGTGCCGGATTCAAGGTAGTGTGTAATTTTGCCGTCTGTTTCAGCCTTGTTGTACTTCGGGTGCGCTTTGGACAGGATATGGATAGCGTTTGCACCGCCCTCAAAGACGGCAAGGTTCGTTATCATTGCGTACCAGAGGTGTTCGGGCAGGGTCGCTGCGTTTTCACGGCAATGCTTGATAAAATCACACCGCAAGCCCACGAGCGACAATCCTTTGCGCGTTCCTTTGGGTGCCGGAGTCACTACCGAGAAGTCCTCGGCAGTGACTTTCGGCAAAACCTTGTCCAGCTGCGCTTTTGTGTAGCGCAGTTCGGGATTGAATTTAATACACTCTACCAAGACGGGGTCGCCCTTGCAATGATTGAACCCCGGCAGACGCAGAACGCGGCTCTCATTGACACAGGAGGTATCACCATCGAACCGTGCGATAAGCCGACGCTGAAGGGTGCGGAACTCCGGCACCGTTACGTCTGTCGTGAGCCAATATGCATGGACGGACTTTACCGTTTTTACCATTAGCGACGGAGGGAGCGGAAACTCCGCCAGCCGGGCAATCTGCTCCTCGATGGACAGAGTATCGTTCTCGACGAACACAGCATTGATGCGGGTAATGTCCTCGTCTTTATCACCGCCGTAATTGACTACAAAAAAGATACCGCGATCCTGTGCGTTATGCTTTCGGAGGGTCTCTTCCAGTGCGGAGATTTTTCCGCATTCACGCTCCAGTTTCAACCCCTTGAATGTACTGCTTTTCTTGTCATCAAAAATACGTATGTGTACGGTTTCTCGGTTTTCAAAAAAAGGGGATAAAAATTGTTCAAAAGTTATTTTCACGGTGCGACCTCCTTGCAGTCGGTATCGTAGTGCTTTATTGGAATGCCCCTATGCTCGGCTCGCTCCAGTTCTGCCGCCATGCCCGTTGAAACATTGCCGCCGAATACCCAGACCGCTTCGCAACGGTCGAGTAGTATCTTCCCGAACAGAAGTCCGAGTCTGCGGTCTTCTGGGTTGCTGTCGTCCATAAACTGCGGAAAGAGTAAATGCGGCGCGATGGGTATTGTTCCTTGTCGGACGGCAAAAGCACAGTAGCGACGGGCATTTTGAATGTTGCTTTCAATATCGCCGGCGTAAGGCGAGCAGATATAAACAAGCGGACGATACCGATTTTTCTTAAGATGATTTTCTTTTTGAATTTGCTTTAATGCCTCATAGACCGTCGGGTCGCTGTAACCTTCACTGTTTTTATGCGGATTCGTCGTGTTCACGGGACACCTCCGATTCGTATTTGCGCTTTGTAGCAAGACCGCCGCGGATATGCCGCTCCGCCTTATTATAATCCAGCACTTCTTTTGCCTGTAGGTACAGCGCACGGTTACGCTTTTTCAGGGTGCTGGTGACATCGTTATAAATCGTTGACTTGCTGTACCCGAACACCGGCGCCGTTTCACGAACGGTTGCTTTGTTTTCTATGATATACTGTGCTACCGCAACACATCTGTCGTTGGCATCAATATTGAAATTCTTGTATTTCATAACGCTATTACCTCCTGTTCTTTCATTTCTCCGAACCTTGCTCCTACGGTGGTATCTGCAATCACGGGGATATCAAATTCAGCAAACGGCTGCTGTTCCATGCACTGCTTTATAAACATCGTCGCCTCGCCGACTTTGCCTTCCGGGAGCTCAAACACCAATTCGTCGTGAATCTGAAGCAGTGGTCTGAGCCAAGGTCTTTTCGGGAGCCCCGTGAGGATACGCCCCAAAGCCAGTTTTAAAATATCTGCCGCCGTTCCTTGGATTGGCGTGTTAAGGGCACACCGCTCAGCAAACGACTGTTTTCCCCAGTCTTGTGAGGTTATGCCGGGGAGATAACGCCTGCGGCCGAGTGCAGTCTCGGTAAATCGGGCTGACTTTGCTTTGGTTTTGGTCGAATCCTGCCATTCGGTCAGCTTCGGATATCCTGCTTTTAGGTTGGATATTATTTTTTCACAGTCTTCCAGGGACTTTTCTAAGCCTGCCTTGAACTTAAGTGTCCGCTGTAATCCGCGAGGAAACAATCCGTAAAAAGTCCCGAAGTTGACGTTCTTTGCAATGGTACGTTGCTCTTTGCCGTGCTTCCCTTCGCCGAATATAACGGCGGCGGTTTGGTCGTGGATATCTCCGCCTGTGCGGTAGGTATCTATCATTTTCTCGTCTCGGCAGTAGAAAGCCCCGACACGCAGCTCAATCTGAGAAAAATCCAGTGACAACAACAACTTACCCTCCGGTGCAATGAAGAAGTTCCGCACTCCGATGTCATCCGCGCCAGCTCTGGGCATATTTTGGAGGTTTGGTCTGCGGGAGGCAAAGCGCCCTGTCTCTGTGGCAAGCGGCATAAGGTCGGCATGGATGCGCCCCGTGACGGGATTTATATACTTACCGTAACCGTCTATGTAAGTGGATTGAATTTTTCCGCAACGGCGGTACTCCTGTATATATTTGAGCAATGGTACCAGATCGGGACGATTCTGTTCACACCACTCGGAAAGGAGCACCAACGTTTCATCGTCCGCAGCTTCCTGATACTTGGCGGTGGTCTTTAAAACCGGAAGCCCCAAATCCTCGAACAAATATTTCTTGAAAGCGGCGGTGCCGGCGTTTTCACCAATGTTCACGTCACCAATGATAAAGGCGATTTTTTCACGGAGACGCTGACGCTCCTTTTCACACCGTGCGCCCTGTGCCTTCATCCGCTCCGCATCCACAAGCAGGCCGTTGAATTTCATTAATCCGCAGTAAACTGCAGTCGGCGACTCCACCCGTTCGGTGATAATCCGATGGCATGGCAGCCATTTGTCAAACCAATTATTAAACAAATGATATAGCCGCAGGGTATAATCCGAATCCGCACAGGCATAACGGATAGTTTCGGCATCCCCGGAATCAAGCTCGTCAAAATGCCGTCCGCCTGTTGTTTGGCTGAAAGTCGGCATCTCGGTGTTGAAAAGTTCAGCTGTGAGTGTCTTCAGTCCGCTGTCCGCGAGGGAACGAATTTCCGTATTGCTTTTAAGTGTCAGCTGCGCCGCCGCAATGGTGTCATATACAGGGGGCTGAATCACAATCCCATGCTTATACAAAAAACTTGCTTCAAAAGCCAAGTTATGTGCTATTTTTATGATTTTGTCATTTGCGGCAAAATCACTCAGCAGAGCCATGACCTCACCTACATCGGCGTTGTTTCCTACGCGGTGGGTAATCGGAACATATATCCCGTCGCCTTCTGCTGTGCTGAATGAAACACCCGCAATACAAGCCTTATGCGGGTCAAGGGCGGATTTGTCTTCATGCCGCCATCCGTCAAGGGGGGCTGTTTCAAAGTCAAATGCTACCGCCGAAGCGGGGCCGAGGTATTTTTGTACCTCGACCATATCAGTAACAACTCTATACATCGCTGTCACCGCTTAAAGGTTCTATGACCTCACCCGTTTCGGGATCGACGCTGATGGGTTCGTTATCCGTCTCAAAGCCTACCTTGCCGGATAATGCCTTGATTTGTTCCGTCAGCTTACCGATAAGCGTCTGTTCGTCATTACTCAAATCACGGCTCACGGCAAAATGTGCCTGCGAGTAGGTAACGCCGCCCGCGTTGGTGGCTTTCTTAAGCGAAAAACTCGTAACCACCATATTTGACTTTTTGCCTTTGGAAAGCAGTCGTTTCAGATATTTGGTGAATTCCTTCAAGCTGCCTGTGGGAAGTGAAAGCAGAAGCGGAAACAACTCACCCTCACGCAGTACATAAATTCTGCGGCGGTTCTTACATGCCTTTGCACCGTTTTCTGCACTTCCGAATTCGTTATATGGACATCTCTTGCACAAGCCGCCGGGGTCACCGATGCCGTTTACACCGTCGAAACTGCCACAATCGGGCGGGTTATTACCACCTGTATATTTCGTTTTGTAGTAACAGTGGAGCGGGTGTTGATACACAATTACACCGCTGAATTCTGCAACGCCGGCAGATTCACCGTTTTCGTCCTCGATTTCAAAAAATGTGCTGCCAGCCGATGGAATTTTGATTTTCTCAAAGCTGACCTCCAAGCCGTCCAGTTCCTCGGCTATCATATCGCCTATATTTACATCCGCAAGGGTCATATACCCATTATTTTTTGCCGCTAAATTTTTGTTTGACATTTTCACATACCTCCGAAATAATTTATTTTTTTGTTGCCTTACGCATTGCAATTCCGATATCATCATAACTTTTGACAAGTCCTGCAAGCCACTCGGGAACGTGTGTCTCGCCGTTAGCGTCCGCAGTTTCCTGCACCTGCTCTTTTACAAACGAAGCGAGGGTTTGATGGTTCACCGAAAACAGATGGTCGTAACCGTTTTTACGAAGAACGGTATATAAATCATCCTTACGTTCGGGTTCCGCAGACCAGCGGGTGGTGGTTGTTAGAATATACATCCTGTCCCCCCGAGTGAAGTTCGGGCATTCGGCTTCCGCCATAGCATCCGAAAGTTCTCGTACCGTGGCTTCAATCTCCGTATTGATGTCCTTTAACATGGCGGTATAATCGTCTTTTTCCTCTCTGAGGCTGCGAAGTTTATCCGCCAATTCAAACATTGTATTATCCAAAAATCTTACCTCCGTTTCTATAATCGTCTACCAGCGCCCGTGCCAAGTCTGCTTTGCTTCGCAGGGCTTTCAGCACCTGTTCGTCAACCGTGCCGCGCGCCGTGAGATATATAAAGGTACACGGTTCGGTTTGCCCGTTGCGGTGAATGCGTGATTTGGTTTGTTCAAAATCCGACATACTATAATTTTCACTGTAAAACACAAGTGTTGACGCTGCTGTTAAAGTAAGTCCCAAACCGATGGTGGTTATCTGCCCAACCATGACTTTCACATCAGGGTCAGTCTGGAATGCCGCCACCTGTTCCGTCCGGTTTTTCACATCACCGTAAATGCAGGAGTATCGGATATTGCATTTTTCAAGCATTTTGCAAATCGCCTTGACTTCCGGCACAAAGTGGGCAACAACCACTAATTTTTTATCCTCGGCAGTTGCGACATCCACAATATCCTCCAGCGCCGTCATCTTCGCCGTGCTAATACGCTGTGGGTCTCCGTCATCGTTGCTCAAAAAGCCGCCGGTAAGCTGTGATAACCGCAGAATTTTGGTGAGAATATTGCTTGCTGTAATCTCGCCCCGCTCCAGCTCGGCATAATTTTCTTTTACAAGCTCACGATAAATACGCATGGCGGACGGTTCCAATTCCACATAGCGGATGATGTCAGTTGTTTCAGGCAAATCCAGACATTCTGCCTTGGTGGCCCGATAGGCAATGCTATGCAACCGCCGCATTAGTTCCGACTCCATTGATTTTTTGAGAACAGGCGTGTATAATCCGTATCCCGTCATGTCAAAATATTTGTTGCGAAAACTGTAAAAACTGTTGCCGAAAATAGATGGGTTCAGGAATTTATACGGAGAGAAAATGTCTATTGCTTTATTCGTCACAATCGTCCCAGTGAGCAGCAACCGATAATCCGCTGAAGCTCCAAGCCTGTGCATTGCTTTTGAAACCGCTGTGTTATGCGTTTTCAGTTTGTGTCCTTCATCGGCGATAATCAGGTCGGGCTTCCAAGCAGCAATTTCCTTTTCCAGCCGCCATGCTGATTCATAATTAACAACGGCGACCTGAAACCCTGCACCTTGCATATTCCGCAGGGCATCCGCTTTCTTTGCACCGTTTCCTTCCAGCACCGTCAGCGTGTAATCAAATGCCGCGAACTTTTCAAATTCATCCCGCCAAACACCGAGAATGGAAAGCGGAGCAACGATAAGTGTTCTCTGAATCAGCCCGGATTTTCGCAGGGCTCCGGCGATGGCTATGGTAGTCAGTGTCTTTCCTGTTCCCATCTCCATCAAAAGCGCATACCCCCTTCCTTTTTCAAGCGCCGTAAGTGCAGCGGCATATGCCTCCTTCTGATGCGCAAACGGTGCCGCCCGAATGGGCATTTTAATTTCCACATTCATGACCTCCTTCAATTTTTTCTTTGTTTCTTATAGAACCTTGCGCACGAAGCAGGTCACGGATGATGTCGGCTTTCGGTTTGTCTAACGTATCCATAAGGGAAATCAGCAACTCCTGCTGTTCCTGTGTTAACCGATTCTGATATGTATGGTAGTTCTGATTCAGCCTTACACACCCACCGTTCCCGCGCACAGTCTCAACGGGGTATTCCGCCGTGAGTACAAGAATGTCGTTTTTGATTGTTCTGACAGACACGCCAAGTTGAAAAGCTAAATTCTTAACTTGTTCACTTCGTCTGCCTTCCAATATTTTAATAATCTCAGCTCTGCGTTCATTTGCACTCACGGTTTCACACCCCCTTTCTCTTAGGCTCACTTATATTCTGCAATTCAAAGGTGCAGGGTTTTTGCACCTTTGAAAAAATAGTTTAAAAAACTTCTCCCAATACCATATCTGAATGTATAAAAAACTGACTGAGCAACAAAAAAGGCCATGGGCATCCGCTGTTTCCAGCGTTACCCCGGCCTTAAGTGGTGGTTGCCATATTGCGAAATCCATAAGAGGAAATGTGAGTGGGCATCCCTTGTACGGCAAATCTTTTCTCGGCAATATGTACCCCGATTTGACTCAGTCAGTAAAACTACTCATAAAATATTTAATTATACCCGGCATTTCTATGCCTTTGGTGAAGCCCTCGCTTTTGTCGTTACCTGTGTGTTTAGATTGGCACAGAAGTATTTATGACAAAAAGGACACTCTATGGAAATATTAACGTCAGCTTGTCTATCTGCCATCACCATGCCCTTTGAACACCATGGGCAGATATAGAGGTGCTTGAATGCTGATTTGTTGTTCATAGGCATTTCCTCTGGGATGGTCTTTCGCATGTATACTTATGTTTTCTGATTATTTCTTTCACACCTGTCCCTCCATAGTTATATATTTTTGGGCAAAAAATCTTTATTTGTCAATCCGTTTACTTGTATATATTCATATTAACACTTATTTATAAAAACACGGTATCTCTCAAAAGGCGATACCGTTAAGTGGTTCGCGACTCTATGCTATAGAAGCAAATCCAAATCTTTTTAATCTGATTTCTGTGGCGGCAAATGAAACATTAAATACGTTCGAAATATCCCGAATGATGTTTCCATAAATATATGGATCCAACTGTATATTTATCTGTTTCATGTTACCTCCATAATAATACGAAATTTTGTCAATCGCCAAACGTTGGAAGGGTATACTGGGCATTAGCAAAGCCGCTGCTAATCCATCGGCTTGCCACTCTTCCCACTCGGGGTCTGTTCGAATCAAGCGCAAATCTGAATCAGGAATAAAAATAATGTTTTCAATGTTTTTGGAATCGCAGGAAACCGTTTTTAATGCGAATTTTTGATTTGTAGGTGAATGATAGGTTCTGTGCAATATCCAATGAGCAACTTCATGCGCGATTGTGAAGCGTCGGCGTGGTAAATTTACTTGTCCGCTTAGACTAATATCGACAACGATAGTGCCGCCAAGGATGTCAAGCGTCTTTTGATTATAGCGTAAGTCATAGCAAGAAATACTATCATCCTCAAATGCAATCAGGCCCAGCGTGGATTTATCAGGGCTTAAGCATTTACTAAGAATATCAAGAAACAGGCACTCTTTTGCCAAGTAAACAATGTCAACTTCCTTCGCAAACTCCGCTACAGAAGGTATTTCATTTCTCAACACTTGGTTTGCAATGTCATCCATATCGTCCCTGCTAATAATAAACATCCCGTTCGACTTTTGTGGGTAATTCAATTCCATACGATATCAACCTTCCTCAGCATTACTTCTTCTTATCAATTCCGTCAATAAACTTCTGCCATTGGGTCTCAGAAATATTATGGTCACGAGCTTTTCTTAGAGCAACACGTGCAATGTCTGTTTTGACAATGTAATCCGTTAAGTCGGGATATTCACCATCGCGTATTTCTCCTGCAAGGTCATAAAACTGATTTAGTTCTTCACCAGATATTTTTAGTGTCTCCACCATTTTCTCAAGATATTTGACTGGCGGCCATCTGTTCCCCTTTTCTATATCGCTAAGATAAGCTGGAGCCATTTCAATTTCTGCCGCAACACCTCTTAGAGACATACCTATTGCTTCGCGCTTCTCCCGTACAAACGCTCCGAAAGTCTGTTTCCCATCATTCATCTGGATTCCTCCCTTATTGTTAATGTGTATGTGTACACATATATAGATTAACATATTTTTGTGAGCTTGTCAATAGATCCGTTAAATCATTTCCAGATTTTTATAATGTCACGCAAATATATGCGAACGCTTAGTAAATTTAAGAATATGCTTATTTAATATTGACATTTTAGAGATTATCCGTTATACTTTTATTGGAATTAATTTGTTCGCGGATTGAGGTGCTACTATGGCAGTTAGTTATAAAAAGTTGTGGAAAGAACTCATTGATAGAGATATGCGAAAACAAGATTTGCAAATCAAGGCAAATATCAGTGCGGTCACGATTGCAAAATTGGGTCGAAATGAGAATGTTACTACCAGTGTTCTTTCTAAAATATGCAAGGCTCTGGATTGTAACATCGGTGATATTATGGATATTGTAGATGATGAGCAGTAGTTCACTTCTAAAAAAATTACTGCTTTGGAGGGAATTTGAATGGCAAAGAAAACGGTGAAATTTATAGACCTGTTTGCCGGTTTGGGTGGAATTAGGATTGGATTTGAAGAAGCATTCAAACAGGCTGGATATAAGACAAAATGTGTTCTCACTTCAGAGATCAAGGAAGCGGCAATCACGGCACTTAATCTGAATTTTCCTGGCGAAAAAGTAGATGGTGATATTACACAGATTAAATCTAAAGACATCCCTGATTTCGATTTTTTGCTTGGCGGATTTCCGTGTCAGGCATTCAGTGTGGCAGGAAAACAACGCGGATTCGCCGATACGAGAGGGACGTTGTTTTTCGAGATAGAACGTATACTCCGAGATAAGAAACCCTACGGTTTTTTGCTGGAGAATGTTGAGGGGCTTGTAGTTCACGACTTGGCAAGTAATACGGACAAGCCGGGGAGAACTTTAAAAATTATACTTGAAAAATTGGAAAAGGAATTAGAATACAATGTTTCATGGGATGTGTTGGACGCACAGGATTTTGGAATCGCCCAAGCACGCAGACGCGTTTATATTGTAGGAACTCGCAAAGGCAAAATTTCATTAGGGGAGTTTCCTATTACAAGTGCTAAATTTGAAGATATAATGGAAACAGGGTGCGATACGCTAAGGGGAAAGTTTATAGAAAAACTATTCAATAGGTATAATCCGGAGCAGTTATACGGTAAGGCAATCAAAGATAAGCGCGGTGGTGATAACAATATTCATAGTTGGGATATTGGTCTACGGGGAACAACAACCATTGCGGAGAGAGCATTATTAAACGCATTGTTGCTGGAACGTCGAAAAAAACACTGGGCCGAAAAAATTGGGATTGTTTGGATGGATGGAATGCCGCTGACTACAGAACAAATTCGTACTTTTCATGATAAACCCAATTTACAAGCAATGTTAGATAAATTGACAAAACAAGGGTATCTGGTTTTAGAACACCCCAAACAAAAAAAAGAAACCAAGGACTCTACTGAAGATAGAAAAATTTATGAGCGAGTACCTGACAAAACAAAGCCAAAGGGATATAACATTGTTACAGGAAAACTGAGTTTTCAATTTAGTCGGATATTGTGTCCGGAATCGGTTACCCCGACACTCGTGGCAATGGATATGTCTACATTGGGTGTGATTGATAACGGTGGTTTACGAAGGTTGACATTGCGCGAAGGGTTGCGGTTATTTGGCTATTCTGATGATTATACACTTGATGCATTCAATGGCACAAAGAAAGGACTTAAGCAAGGGTTTGATTTGTTGGGAAACACTGTATGTGTTACTGTAATCAAAGCAGTTTCAGAAAGAATGGCAACAAATTATAAAGAGCATGGAGGGAAAGCGAAATGATGGTCGATAAACCAGCAAAATTAAAGACAGATGATCTTATTAGTACATCAACCATGTTCTTTGTTGACAAAGAAGTTGATGAAAGGTTTTCACAAAAAGTTTCAGATGATGTCAACTCGTTAAAAGATAAGTTGCAACGAATTAATTCGCCGGACGAGCTGAAAAAATATATTCGTGAGGATAAAAAATCTATAAGCAATATTATAACGCTCCTCAGCATTAGGGTTGAAAAATTCAAGCGAGTTGTTACTATGCTTCGATTGGCTAAAGGGCATAACCCTACAGGAGAATGGGACACAAAGAAAATTCGAAGTGTGATGTTAGAAGATAGTTGCTTTATGGATGAAATTTGTGAGCTGTTGACAAGTGGGGCCACATCTGAAAAGTTCATTGCGAAAATGCCTCTATTTTATCTGGAGAATTTCACAATAGACCTTAGTAAAATATCATTATTGACACACGAGGATGCAATAAAACGCTTTGTTAAGCAGGGTCTTGAGGTAAAGTACAATAGCAGTATTAAAGACTCTTTTTTTGAACGTGCAACAGGTATAATAAAGTCAATATGCGAAGGGAAAGGGTTGCTATTTAAGATAAAACAGCATATTTCCCTAATAGATAGAGAGGCAAGTTTTGTCATTTATAATAATGATACACCAGCAATTATAATCGACATTGCATATGGTGTGACAACGTCAAGTGCACAGACGAGATATGCAACTCAGGCCGAAAAAACAGCAAAAACCATTAAGAACAAAAATAAGCATGATGGCACATCAATCGCATATGTAAACCTTTTAGATGGAGCAGGTTGGGTAGGTCGTTTATCTGATTATAAAAAAATACATCGATGTTCAGACTATTTACTCAATCTCAACTCACTTAATACCATTGAACAGATAATCGATTATTATATTGGATAACAAGAGCTGGAGGTTGAATAAAATGACATCAGAAGAAAGAAAAAACAAATTGGTCGAAATACAGCAAGGCGAACCCAGTATGACAGGTATAACGCTTACATATCACGGTGAAAGAAAGTCATTCGAGGCCTATCGCATACCATTGGCATTTTTAACATACAACCCCTACAATGGGCGTATCGGTAGTGAGGTTAAGTCGTATGAGCGTCAACACCATCAGCTTAACCCTGACAATGAGGCGGACGTGAAAATTATTGAGCGTTTTCTTTGGGAATCAAAGGAAAATGCCAATAAGCGCACAATGGAAAGTTTGCTGTTTGACCACCAACAGCGTTTTGGTATTGTAACCGCTGATGGGAAGATAATTGATGGGAATAGACGCGCGAGTCTCTTAAATCGGATTTGGAATGATGAAACAATTCCGCCGAATCAAAAACAACATTGTCAGTATTTTGAAGCAATCATTCTGCCTATTGATGCAGACAGGAAAGAAATACTGCGCCTTGAAACCACTTACCAAATGGGTGAAGACGCAAAAGTTGATTATGGTCCTATCGAAAAGTATCTTAAAGCCGGAGACTTAGCTGAGGAAGGTTTTTCAAACAAAGAAATCGCAAGTTTTATGGGTATCGAAAATCGTGAAGTCGAGATGTATCTTAACGTATTGCAACTGATGAACGATTACTTGGACACCTATGGTTATACGGGAATTTATACACAACTGGATACTCGCGAAGATTCATTTATTAAACTTGAAACGGCATTGAGAGTTTATAAAGCGGGAGGCGTTTCCAAAATGTGGGCCTATGACATAGAGGCCGATGTCTCTGACTTAAAGAGTATCGCCTTTGATTACATTCGTTTAGGCTTGGATCAACTTGAATTTAGGGATATCATTCGAAAACCAAATAAAAACAACACAGAATCCAGTTTTTTTGCGAATGAGGAAATTTGGAGAGCTTTCTCGGAGGGACATTTTGAGACTATCGATACCGTGACGGAAAAACCAGTTGAAGATATTATTCGAGAAAATCCAACAGGAGATTTGAAGAGGTTACTTCGTTCGAGGGATAATGACTGGAAAAAAAGCATCGGCGAAAAGTTGTCTGCTAACTTTATGCACTTCAAGGACAAGCTGAATAACAAGCAACAGGCTGCTGAACCAATTAAACTTCTGCAAAAGGCGTGGGAAGCGCTTTCTGCGGTTGATACGACACAACCGTCCTTCAAGTGCGATCCCGGCATAAAAGAGTATTTGGATAACATTCAAGATGTAATTACTGAGTACAACGGAATACTGGAATAGTTGGTGATAATAATGAGCAACGTCGTGGTGGATTCAAATAGTGACAACACTTCCGTAACTTTGACAGGTGATATTTATTCTATCCTTGGCAACAGGCGCGCTTTGCGTTTTATGAAAGACTGTACGCAATATGCGCTTGACGAGGGCTTAATAAGAATACTCGTTACCGATAATATGAATAAAACATTAGACAGAGTAAGGATTATTGCAAAGTATGCAAGGTGTGATCTTGAATTTTCAGGTAGCACAAGTGCGGCTGTGCAAACCTATGTTGACGAGGAAAACAGATTTATTGAGTTTTCGAAGAAAGCATTGGACATTAGAAATAATAATTGTAACACAAAAGAATTCAGACTCTTCATGGAATCGCTGGAACAAAACCTCACGAATCGTACTTTGTATGATTTGCAGATGTTGTCAGCGTATCATTTGGCATACTCGCAGAATGGGTGTAATTTTTCAGTCCCCGGTGCAGGTAAGACGAGCGTGGTCTACGGTGCGTACGCATTCCTTAAAAATCTGCCGGACGGAAACCCAAAAAAGGTTGATAAGATTCTAATTATTGGACCCTTGAATGCTTTTGCCCCTTGGGAATCAGAATATGAAGAATGCTTTGGATTCAAGCCACATGTCAAACGGTTGTCGGGACAGCAACCTATAGATGCCAAGAAACAGTATTTATACGACCGCTGTAGCGATGAACTCATACTGATTTCTTATGCCTCTGTTTTATCGCTTCGCGACGAGCTTCTATACTTTTTGCAGACAAACAACGTCATGGTCGTTCTTGATGAGGCACATAAAATCAAAAACACCGATGGCGGCGTTTTGGCACAGAGTATACTTAGCCTCGCCCAAAATTGCAAATCACGTGTAGTGTTGACGGGGACTCCTGCACCAAATGGCTATGAAGATTTGTATAATCTGTTTAAGTTTATTTGGCCTTCAAAGGAAATTGTAAAATTTCACATTGGGCAGTTAAAAGATATGTCCAAAAGCATTGATGATCCGCGAGTGGAAACACTGCTAAATACAATTGCACCTTACTTCATAAGGATAAGAAAAAGTGATCTCGGCATACCGCCTGCAACAGAGCATCGACCTATTATTGTCGAAATGAAGCCAAGTCAACGCAAAATTTATGATTATATTGAACAACGATATGTACTGGACATCGCCAATAGCCGTGACCAAAGTTTCAAAAACGAGTTGATTCGAGCGCGCTTGGTACGGCTAATGCAAGCCGCAACTAATCCAGTGTTGCTTAATCGCCCACTGTCGGAATTTGCGGATTCGGAGGGCGTGGACTTTTCGACTGTCGAAGATGATACAGTTATGATAAATGAGATATTACGTTACAACGAAAGTGAAACCCCTGCTAAATATGAGGCGGTCAAAGACCTTATAACCGCTATCATTAACCGCGGCGAAAAGGTTGTCGTATGGGCTTGCTATATAAGAAATCTTGAAATGTTTCATGCATATTTATCCGAAAGTGGCATAGACTCACGGATTCTCTATGGGGCAACGCCTGTCGCCGGAGATGGAATATCCGAAGACGACGAGCAATACGAAAACACCCGTGAGGCTATAATCAAGCAGTTTCACAGCCCGGACAGTCCGTTCAATGTGATAATTGCTAATCCGTTTGCGGTGTCGGAATCTATATCATTGCACAAAGCCTGTCATAATGCGATTTATATGGAGCGGACATTTAACGCTGCACATTTCTTGCAGTCAAAGGATCGCGTACATCGATATGGTCTACTGCCAAACACGGATACTAATTATTACTACTTCTTATCGAAAGATTCTATCGACAGGGTGATTCACGAAAGGCTAATCGAAAAGGAAAGACGGCTACTGGATATTATTGAAAGTATGCCTATACCACTGTTTGACAATGCATCTGAAAACGGCGGTAATGAGGATATAAAGGCGGTATTAAGAGATTATGCGAAGAGAACTAAAACACAATAATACCGTTGGTGATATCAACGGCATAAACTATTTTGCGGAAGTGATTCTTTCGCAAGGTGAAACCGATTATTCTTCTGCACAAAGCATCTGCTCATTTGTTAACGGCATTCGTTTGAATTTTAGCTGTGCAGTAGCTTTTTTTGAGTATTTGGAAATTGTAAATTACGACAATGTCACAATAGTACCCACCGACACAGGAAAAGAGCTTTCACAGTGCTTGAATACAGATAAATTTACAAACAGTTTGTGCGAACTTTGTATAAAAAAAATTGTAAACGATGGTATTGTTGATATTTCGGCCGTTCATTTTGACCCTGGGGTTCGCACCTACTTTGTTGAAAAATACGGGTTTCCAGTTTGGGCTGCATTATTTAGGAATACACTCATATTGTTGGGTGCGATTGTCGAATCGGAGAATGGGCGTTATTATTTCCAATTATCGGCTGAGAAAATTTTTACAAAATTACTTTCTAAGAAGCAACGGAAAATTTCAATTGAAATGTTGAACGAACGTCTGAAAATCCAGCAAGAACAGGGTGAACTTGCCGAAGAATATGTGGTTCGTTATGAAATGAAACGGATTTATGATAATCCATATGTTGGTGATGTTAAAAGAATATCAGATATAGATGTAAGTGCCGGATATGATATTGTATCTTTCGAGAGTAAACATTCCCAAAACTATGATAGATTTATTGAAGTGAAATCCTATATTGGCAAACCGCATTTTTATTGGTCGAGAAACGAGTTGGAGGTTGCGAAAGCTAAACAAGAACAATACTATATTTATCTCATTGATTCCGAACGGATGAGCGAGGATGATTATGTGCCCAAAATTATTAGAAACCCTGCCAATAGCATTTTTGAATCTGACTCATGGATTGTCGAATCTTCGGCATATTATATCGTATCGACGGAATAGTGGATTAGCGTAGAGTGACGCCATAAAAAATAGAGAAGTATAGCTTCAGAGGGAACTACTATGCAAATTTTTTAAATATTTAAAATGCAAACATCAAAACGAGGAACTATAATTATGAAGAAACAGCTTTTAGATGTAAGAAAACTAAATATAATAGTTTTTACATTAGGATTTACATATCTGTTGTCATTTGTATTTGAAGGGCAGGTTTTTTACCGTCATGCCGAAAATGCCGGATACGATGGCAGCCAATTAATTTTTGCAGTGATGATTGCTCATATTGTCGGACTCTTATTAAGCGGATTTATTGTTCGGGGCGTAAAAGCTGCAAAAAGAATTATTATATTAAGCAACCTTATTTGCATTGCCACATCTTTACCTTTTTTCTTTAAACCCGGCATTATGTGGGATATATCACTTATGATTGCATCCTTGTCATGCGGATTTGCGGTTTCTGCGTGGGGGTATTTTCTGAATATCGGAGCTTCAGGAAACGATAGAATGAAGACCTGTGCTGACGTATTGATTTTTTCAAATCTCTTGATGATTTTGGCTGACCTTATTTCCGCCAATTTTTCATCTTTTGCTGCGCTTTCTCTTTTAATCGCAACTTTGGGTTTAGCAGTGTTCTTCGCAAAATATTTACCTGTAGAAGACCGGAACGAACCGACAGAACCCCAAAATGATGTCCCGATAAGCACCAAATGGCCACTTTATCTTCTGTGCTTGTTTATAGTTATTCTTACAATTAATTCGGGTCTAATGTATCACGTCATAAATCCTGCTTTTGCTCATTTAACATCTATCACCAGCTGGTATTGGTCTGTTCCATATATTATAGCACTTATTATTATAAGAAATCTTCGGGTCAAGATGAAAGGTTCTGCCTTTTTATATATTGGTATTGGTATGATGATGGTAGCATTCATATTTTTCATGCTACTTGACCGCTCTGTGGTAAGCTATGTTACTGTTGACACATTGATGCTTGGCGCATGTGGAATATTTGATTTATTTTGGTGGAGCATTCTGGCTGAGATATTGGCTTTTGGAAGAAACCCCGCAAAAGTTTTCGGTTTAGGGCTTGCGGCAAATGTTTTAGGCATATTTGTTGGAGGTATTATCGGAACGGTGGTTACTTCGGTTCATTTACCCGAAGAACAAACAGCAGTCATTGCACTGGTAGTTGTTTGTGTTACCTTAGTAATTCTACCACCCCTGAATCGCCAGCTTGTGCTATTACTAAAAAGCCATGCCTACCTTGCCGTCTATGACCATATGCCTAAGGAGCGACAGACAGCCGTCATGAACCGTATACAAACCCTTGACCCACTGACTATTCGTGAGCAGGAGGTTTTGCAATTGATTCTCTCGGGTAAGCCGAATCGTGAAATTGCAGATGTATTACATATCAGCGAAAGCACCGTTAAGACTCATGTGCGCAACATTTTTTCAAAATATGATGTGCAAAGCCGTGCTGAGCTGATCAGCATACTTTTGAAAAACCAATCCGGAGATTGAACCCTAAAATTGCATAAATACTAATAAATTAAGCCTCTCATACTTTAGTATGACGGGCTTTTTTGTGCGTTCTCATACTTTAGGAGGATGACTCTTTAACCAACTTTATAGTATAATAGTTTGTAAAGGAGGCGATAAAATGCAAGCAATCCGAAAAAAGCGCAATGTTTACGCTTTGCTTTTTGCGCTCTGCGCTTTGCTGATCCCCTGCTTTGTCGTAGAGCAGATGCGGGAAACTGTATTTATACTTAGCGTGGCCGGAGCCGCGGCACTGATACTCCTAATCCACCAAAGCCGGATGGTTTATAACGCAAGGCTGATTTGCGGCAACTCTATACTTACGGTTCACTCGGCTGTTTTGTCAGATTTAGAGGGTACGGAGGAAAAGACGATGGATGAAACAATAGTTTCAACTTTTGGTGCACTGGTGGGTGATAAGGTTTACAAATGGGGTTGCGATGGCTTAAACGGTTCTCGGCTGAAAAATATTGAGATGGACAGGGAGCGAATCAGCCTGACTTTTGGTAGCGAAGCGCAAACTCTTAAACTGGAACTGTTGCATGGCTTAGATAAAGCAGAAAAGGTTTTTCAGGTAAAACAAAATCTACTTCGTGAAACAGGCGTGGAAGCGGTGATCAATGGTTGGTAAGTCAAAAACAGCAGGAAAGCAAAAAAACTATTCCTTCAAATATATTTTAAAAAGAAAAGAGTGATTATAATGAAGAAACGATTATACAGAATTTTAACGTTATGTACGGTTGTTGTACTTATGGTAGGAATATTAAGTACGGTTAGCGTTTTTGCGGTAGATTTGCGCAGTGAAACGGAGCGGCTTTTAAAGGAGTATATTCACAAATTTGATAATTGGTCTTTTGCGAAATCCGAAGGGGTTTCTTTGGGCAACGAATCAACATATTTAAGTGCATTAGCCGGTGTAGATGTGGAATATGATCCTAATTTAAAGGCACAGGCAGAGTATCGTCCTCCGGTTATTGTGCTTGGGAAGGTTGTATCACGGGGGAAAATTGTGTTCAGCGAGGATGTTGCGGGTGGACAGACCAGCCCGACCCTATCGGGAACCATCTGGCATGAGTTGACCCATGTGATAGAAGGAGGCAACGGTGATGATGATGCGGCAGATGCCGATAATCGGGACTATCAGGAGCGCCATATTGAATATATGGAACAAGCTTCGCGAGCACTTGATAAGCTGATGTTGCTTGAAGGTTCCGCCAAAAAAGGCGATAATAAAGATGAATTAAAACGTCGGTGGGAGGTTTTTCTTTCCGAGCTTGCGAAAGCACCAAAGCAGCCGGGACCTGCCGCATATCCTGTTGACGAAGCAAGATTGATTGGCTGGTTCGGGTTTAAGGTCATACCGAAGGAGATATTAAAGCATTATGCAACAGGTGTGGCAGGCGATGGATTAAAAGAACTGGCAAAGGAATACGGGATCACAAGCAGTACATCCGGAGATTTGGGTAAATACACTTGGGAAGGTCAGTGGGACAGCAATTGGGGGAATATGGTTTTGACACAAAGTGGAAATACAGTAACTGGCACATATACCCATGACAGCGGACGTATTAACGCCGTTGTATCGGGTAACAAGCTGACCGGCACATGGTCAGAAGCGCCAAGCTATTCTCCGGATAATGATGCAGGGGATATTGAATTTGTTATGTCGGCAGACGGAACGACCTTCAGCGGCTCTTGGGGTTATGGCTCTAACTTGTCGGGTGGGAGTTGGACAGGTAGCAAGCGAATCACCCCTGTGGCTCCTGCGCCCGATCCGAACGCGCCTGAGAATCAGAAAAAAATCATTCTGCGAATTGACCATCCCAATATTAGCGTAAATGGCAAGCTGGTGGCATTGGATTCCCCACCCACTTTATTAAACGGCAGAACCCTTCTTCCTATTCGTGCCGTAGCGGAGGCAATGGGTGGCACGGTGGGCTGGGACAACGCCGAGCGTAAGGTAACGGTATCGGCAAAGGGTACTACCATTGAAATGTGGCTGGATAACACAACTATAAAAGTAAACGGACAGAATAAAACCATTGATGTTGCGCCCACCACCATCAATAGCCGCACCATGGTTCCCGTCCGGTTTGTTGCGGACAATATTCCGGGTTGCGGCATTTCATGGGACGGCGACACGCAAAGCGCCGTTATAGCCTATTAACCATAACGGACAAATAAATGCGAATAAGGGGTGCTTAGAATGGGGGGTAAGAAAAATTCAGGCAAAGCAAAAGATATTTTCTGGCGAATAGTGATAACGACTGTTGGCGTTATGCTTATAGTCCTTGCTCTTTCCCGCACTGCACTTTTCTTTTTTGGAGAAACCGCACCTGCCACCTTTTCTGCGAGGCGGGTTGGCGGCGCGGATCATGACAGGACATCAAGTCAGCGGTACGAATGGTCTATCAGCTACACTTTTACCGACAAATATGGTAGACAACAAAGTGGAGTATCTACACGACGGGGCAGCGATTTGTCGGTAAAAACCGGTGAAAGAGTGGCATATTTCTCCGCTGCCCCTTTCATCAGTGCCATAGCGGACGAAACAGAGCCGGATGGTGGAAAGCTATTGCTTTTGGGATTGGGTTTACTGCTGATATGGGCGATGAACAATAAAAAGAAAAATCGAAATCAAGCAGACCTGGTAGGTTGCCGGGTGAATTTGACAGACTGCGATGATTCTGCAGATGAAATCTATAATGATAATGAAAAACAGAGATAAAGACATTCAATACATATCATTATGCTTCCTTTTTTCTTGTTTATTATTTTCAGAGGAGATATGTTCGTAGATATACTGAAACAAAAATTAAAAGAATGGAGGGAATAAAAATGTCTGATTTAGCAAACGTTGAACACAAAGGTCAACTCATTGGATTTTCCGATAAGATAAGCGATCCTTCTTTTGCTGCATATCAAAAGAAATCTGTATCATGGTCGTTTATCTTTGCAGGAATACTTGCCGTAATTGCTGTTGTCGCTTTACCTATTTACGGTGAGAAAAGTGGTGAGTTGGACTGGCCGCAATCTCTTTATTACGGAATGGGTATCGGCGGGATGTTCGTAGTAATTGCTTTGCTTCAAACCATCAAAAGGGGTATGGATAAAACATGGGACGGTGTAGTGGAATATAAGGATAGTTATCGTCTGAAGGAAAGAAGTCGTGACGGGCATACCAACTATACAATGGTTTATATTCTGAAAATCAGAAAGGATTCCGGAGGAATTAAAAAACATAAGTGGAGAAATATCCCCGGACCGTACAGCTATTACAATGTCGGAGATATAGTTCGCCATCATAAAGGTTTTTACTATTATGAAAAGTTTGATAAATCTAAGGATGAACAGATCATGTGTGCGGCTTGTATGTCTTTTCATGATATTAACAAGGATATTTGCCCAAGGTGCAAATGTCCGTTATTAAAATAAAACATTCTATCTGCTTAGAAAGGCTGGGTTTATGATGAATAAAAAAAGAATTTTAATTTCTATGACAACTCTTCTTATCTTTTCTGCTTTCATTACAGGTTGCAATAAAACAATTTTAGAAGATAAGCTTAGTACAAGCGAGCAACCAACGAGCAGTATAAAAAAAGAGGCGGTCCAAGAAGGTGACGGAACGATTACGGTTTCTTTAAACATTTCTAATCCGGAACAAAAACAAGAAAAATATAATTTGATATTTGCACCGGCAAGCTCATTTAAAACCGGCGAACCTATATACAATTTTAAATCCTATACCGTCGGCATAGGTACGCCGTTAACTGTAAATATTTTCGATTTTTTTAGCTGTTTTGAAACTGACGAGTCCGGTATGTTTAAGGTAGGGCTCACAGCTGCTCGGCTTGAAGATGTTAACGTACGCAATCCCCTGTCCGAAATTTTGGTTCTCAAATTTCCAGATATACAGACTTGCACTCAGGGAAAGAATATCACACTTAATATGACTGATAAACCACTTACCAGTCTTTATCCGGAGGGCACATTACTTGTCAGAATCGTTGACCCTGAAAAACAGGGCGGTTATGTGGATTTTATGTATAAATCACCAACCAATATGACTTTAAAATACGGAAAAGGTTCCAGCGGTCCTGATTTTTTGGTTGACTTTGAAGCAAAGGAATTTAAAACAAAAGGTATCAGAGATGCAACTCTTGTAATTACTAATGGGAGTAATCAGCATATAAGCGAGCCAATGGAACTAAAATTTGACGAAAATGGTTATTGCAAACAAGGTCAATATATTGAAATGAAAGTTCAAAGGTAAGTGTACACAATCTTTTACTTGATCCGTACAAACTGTGTTATATCTAAATAATAATGAAAGGAATGGTAAAAATGAAAAGAATGATTGGCATTTTAGTAGTATTAACATTTATGTTCTCCTTTGCCTTGCCGTACTTGCCCGCAAAAGCAGAGGGAGGTTATTGGAAGCTTGTCGCGACAAAATTTAACGAAGCTGAATCAATAAATGCCGACGATGCAAAGGAAGATGACAGGGTTTCGGCATACAGCTATGAAATTCATCCGGGTGGCGGAAATATGTCGACAACTTTTATGGGAGATACAATTAAAGCGACCTTCGCATTCAGTGTTCCTTCGATATTGGTTTGCGGAGAGACTTTTCAAATGAAGTTCAGTGTTTCTGACGCCGGTTCCAATAATAAAGATGGTGAATATAATAACACGCATGTCATGGGTGGTCATTTGGTGGTAAATTACGGTGGAGATTGGCGCCGTATAGATTATGGGGGCGCTGGTACCAATTGGGAGTCGTTTCGTGGAACACACGCTGAATCGACAAAGGATTTTACAACCCCGGGGAAAGCTGATGGTCTTTTAATTAGATTTGACATTATGTCTGCATGCTCACCTGGTGCATTGAAAATGGATTATATTTATCAATATGAAGAGGGTACCCCTCCTACTTCCTATGATTTTGCTCCATCAGGCGGCAAAGTCATTACAAACACTGTCACTCCTCCAGCAAAACCTGACACATCAAAGTTGCAAGATGGAGGTTGCATTTTTTCTGATTTATCCGGTCAGGTTGAGGTGTGTAATCCTATCGGATATGATGAAAATGGAAAGGAAATTTATGATGACGAAGATTGGCATTTTGCAAAAATAGATGAAAAGCTGTATGCTGGAACAAAGATAAGAACAGGGATTGATAGCGGAGTTATATTAAGTTTTGCTGATATTTCAACCTTTAATGTAAAACCGCAAACCACTGTTATTCTCTCAAATCCTGTGAATAAAGAAAGCAAGCTCAAACTTGCAGTAGGGAATATATGGGTAAATGTAAAAAAGATGGTGAAGGACGGTACTATGGACGTTGAGATGAGTCAAGCTTCTTTAGGGGTAAGGGGTACAACCTTTATCTTGGAGGAAACAGGCAATAGCTCGACCGTAAAGGTAATTGAAGGAACTGTCTATTTCAAAACAAAAGCGGGTAATACTGCGGAAATCACAGCCGCAAATATGGCAACATCCGATTCAAACGGAACTATTCAAAGAGGTACTTTCGATATTAACCAAGAAGTAAACAAATGGGCAAAAACAGTCATAGAGCTTCAGATTAACAATAAAAATATGAAGGTAAATGGCATACAAAAAGAAATAGATTCTGGAAGAGGTACTGCTGCAATGATTTATAATGACAGAACCCTGATTCCGATCAGAGCTGTGTTTGAAGCTATGGGCGGAACTGTAGGATATGATGACAAGGAACAAAAAATAACATTAAAGATAGCTGAAAAAACTTTGGAAATGTGGGTTAACAAAACAAGCCTCAAATTAAACGGCAGTACAAAAGCTATGGACGTAGCGCCTATGGTAGTTAATGACAGGACAATGGTGCCTGTACGGTTTGTTGCAGAAAACTTTGGTTATGAAGTACAATGGAAGGAAAATGAGCAAAAGATTATTATTCAATAAATGAGGATACACACCATTATCTTACACTTCAAATAGTATTATGAGGAAGAAGGAGATTTAATGAAAAAAAGCTTCGCCATTTTTTCAGCATTTGCATTTTTCATGTGTTTTACAATTCTGTCAACCACTCAATCTTCATACGCATATGCGTATGAAGCGAATATCATTGTTGGAAATAGAGATAACAACAGCGTTGACTTCTTTGAAATCAATGCAAATGGTAATGTTACTCCGGTAAAAACAATCAGGAGTTCCGGCTATTTTGATCGTCCTTTATCTGCTTACGCTTATAACAATGAATTGTATGTTCTTAACCATGGCGGACACTCAATTGAGGTCTTTAACATTACAGACAGCGGTGACATAGCACCTAAGCGGCGCATTGCCGGAGCAAGCACAGGCATGGGCTATCCTTCGGGGTTTGTATTTGACAACGGTGAAATTTATGTCACAAACTATAGCGGCAATATCACCGTATATAATGCATCCGATAGTGGAAATATTGCGCCTAAACGCACAATCCAATCAGGAAATGCGATGAGCGTTGTGGTTATCGGCGAGGAACTTTTTGTGACAAATTATGGCGGCGGGCAGGTTTTAGTTTATAATAAAGCGAGCGGAGTGCTTCTGCGGACGATATCGGGCGCAAATACCGGTTTTACCGGGTATGTAAACGGGCTCACATCAAGGGGAAACGAACTGTACGTTTCTGACTCCGCTAACAGAGCCATAAAAGTTTTTTCTGCTGACGCAAGCGGTAATGCTGTGCCTAAAAGGGTCATTGCAGGAGAACAGACAAATTTAATCAATAACCGTGAAATCTGCATTTTTGGTGATGAGCTTTTTGTAATGAACCAGAATGGCACAAGCAGCACAGTCAATGTTTATAATATAAGCGATGAGGGCAATGCTGCGCCAAAAAGAATAATTGCAGGTTCCAATACAACATTTAAAGGCGGAGTAGGACCTCAAGGGATTACGGTGGCATTATTATGGCATACCCCCATTATCCCGGGAATAACGACGAAATTAATAGATTATTTCCCAAAAACAAATCAGGGCGAAAATGGAATATACCTGCAATCGAGAGATGAAAATGGTATCTATTATGATTTAAGCTGTTTTTCAGATTATACTTTTAAAACTCCTAACGCTCCGAACAAATATAATATACCTATAATTAAAGTCATGGACTTCACAAACGGAATAATAGAAGCAGACCCCTCCGCTTATAACCAATGTGGGGCGGAAAAGGATGCCGTGATAAAAACGGTGCTGAGCGGCAATTATGGTACAATAAGGGTAACAGGCGAAACCTATGTTGACAAAGGCAGTGTAAGGTTTTACATTTATTTAGGAGAAGCGGGCTATAATGCGCCGTTATGGCAGACGGAAAATTCCGGAACGTTTGACCTAACAATTCAGTATTCGGATGGTGACAGCCTGTATTTTGCTGTGGACGCTGGTCCGGATGATGTCAGTGATTGGCCAAGATGGAAGAACATCGCCTTTGAAACAAACGCTCCGTCCGTTCAGTCTGCAGGAAATGCTGCGTCTTTTTCACAGGTTAATAGTTCCTATATCAGTGTGCCTGACAGCGACAGTCTTGATTTAACAAGCGCGCTAACAATAGAGGCTTGGATTAAGCCTGATGGCGGTGGAGAATGGGCTTTAATCTGCGGAAAACAATATAGCTGGAATGATACCAATCCATGGTATGCTTATCGTTTTTGTGCGGCGAGCGCTGATTCCAGCGAGCAAGGCTTTCCCAGAAAGATAATGTTTAATATTTCAACTGAATACTCAAACGAAGTGGGCGTGACCTCCGACACTGTGGTTCAGAACAACATATGGACGCATGTGGCAGGAGTGTATGATGGTTCCAGTATGAAAATATATATTAATGGTATTTTAGAAAAGATTGTTCCGCAGACGGGAAATATATCAGTAACTGCTTTGCCTTTATATATGGGCAAAGCGCCGTGGACACCTTATAATAATTATAACGGTCAGATTGATGAGATGCGTATTTGGAATGTTGCAAGAACAGCAGATGAGATATATACAAATATGCACAAACGATTAACAGGTAACGAAATCGGACTGGTTGGATATTGGCCGTTTGATGAGATGGAAGGCAGCGTAACAGCAGATTTGTCGGGCAATAACAACGATGGAACGCTGAATAATGAAGCATTTTTTGCTCAATCTGACGCATCTATAGGCACTAATGATTCTAACATCGATTATCATTGGAAAATAGATAATATTACTTATTCAGGCAATGTGGTTGAGGTTTGTGTCAGTTCGCTTGCAGAAGCAGTACAAAGTTATCCTAATATTATTATGGGAATATATAACGAAAACGGAAAACTGATTAAAATTATGAGGCAAACAATAGAGCAAAATATAACGGATTATACTTTTGATATATTAGGAGTTTCGGAAATAAAAAGAATTAAAGTATTCATCTGGGAAGATTTAAACAGTTTAAAGCCTGAATCAAAAAGTTGTGATATTATATATGAGTGAGATTTAATTATATCTGCTAAAAATATTACCGCTAAATTGTATTAAAAAGTCAGAATAATATGCGAAAAAGTTACACCCCCCTTGAATTACGCCGAATTGTATCAAAAGTAGGGTGATGATACAAATAAGTACTCCAACTTTGATACAATTTTTTCAAAGTTGGAGTTTTTACATTATGCCTTGAAAACCGCTTGAAATAAGGTTTTTCAGGACTTCGGCAAAAATGAACCAACCCCGGAATTGAGAAATACACCTCTCAATTTCGGGGTTTTGTATTAAATCTGCACATAACTTCAAAAGCTATCGTTTGGCTTTTGGGGTAATCGTTTGATTTTAGGGGCTATCGTTGGATTTTTGATTTTCACAAATTGATGTTGTATAATCTTATATAAGGCTCTTTGACAAACCTTAGCAGGTTTTATTATAGAGCCAAAAGGCTTAAGTGACCGACAAATAGCAGATTTATTCGGAGTATCTAAAAGTAAAGTCACTTATAGAAGAAAGAAATTCGGAATTTCAAACTGGAAAAAAGTATATCAAAAATATGTTGAAGAACATAGTGAATTGTTTAAAGAGTTAAATTCAAGTTCTAAAGAACGGCTGTTAAAGAGAGATAACATTGATGTCATATCAAAAGCAATTGCCCATTACATATTCAGAAACGGGCCGATAGAAGATATGCACGCCGGCGGTCAGCTCTCAGAAAATGATATGAAAACATTAAATAAATATATGGTAAATAGAATAGCTGGCCTACTAACGACAATAGCAGATAATAACTGGTTGAATTTGGAGCTATTACTATCTTACTATGGCTTATTTGGAACCGAATGGGATAAAGCGGAGCCTGATACATACGAAATAGATTTTGTGTTAAAAACATATTTAAAATACGGAAATCTTTGGTGAATCTCCTGGTTTGTGCAATGACCCGTGTTTATGATTGCCACTTGGAGTATTGTTGAATTTTTCCCTGACAATTATGCTTTCGTAAATTATAATTTAAGCATAAATGTCAAAAGGAGTGAGATCCGTTGACTGGAACGGAGAAACTTGAAGCTTTGATTAAAAGTAGCCATGGTGTAATTACTGCTAAGCTTGCAGAGTGTATTTGTCAGGCAGGGTAAGCTTGAACGGATTGTGCACGGCATTTATATTACACCAGAGGTATGGGAAGATAAAATGCTAATCTTACAACTACGCAAAAGAAAAATGGTATACTCTCATGAAACTGCTTTATTTTTAAATGATTTAACTGATAGAGATCCAGTTTCTTATTGCGTGACGGTACCAACAGGTTATTATTTATCGTATGTTCTGATATCATTTCCAAAGGATGTCTGCTTTGTACAGATTCCAAGTTCAAATAATTCTTTTTTTTATAGTGTGCACAATCAGTCCATCCTGTTTTAACTTGCTGGTATCCACCCCTTTTGACATTTATGCTTAAATTGTAGTTTGTAAAAGCATAAATGTCAACAAAGAATGAAAAAACACTCCAAGTATTAACAATATTGTTGTTATTGTGGTATATAAAGAGGTGAATATATGTTTGATGTGAATGAATTATTGGAAATAGCAATAAAAGAAACAGAAAACATTAATGAAGGTGAGGTATTTCTTGTTAAAGATCTATTCAAAGGCTATATTTGGAACAGAATACTAAGAAAAGATCGACTCCTTCTTGGGACATTGTTTTTAAATCAAATAAATAAAATGAATGGTAATATACTTGCGATTGAAAAAACTTCTTCCAATCAACAAAGATATAAAAAGAAAAGTAAGTAATTATATTCACTTGATTTAACTTTGGGTACATGGGATAGCCTTGGATTTTCTAATATAAAGCATAAAACGAAAAGGTAAAGTTGGAGGTAATTCACGTTGAATGTAGATTACAAAATAGAAAAGTGGAAAAATAAACTGCTTGATTTAGGAAAAAGAAACAGACTTATTAACTATCGTGATACAAAACGCTCAAACTTACGCATAATAAATCCCGATATATTCACTTTATGGGAAAGCTTTGTTGTAAACGAAGAACCTATAATATTTCCATATATCGAAGATGATATTGAAGATGATGAACAATTTGATCATTTTGCTGGAAGTTTGAAAAACGGTGTAAGTACTAATCAATCTCCAAAGGAGCAACAGAAAACTCTTCGTAACATTCGCGAAAAGGCAAAGACTGTATTAGAAGAACAGGGCGTGAATGTATTATATCTTGCGTTTGGCTTCTTAAAATGGTTTGAAAGCGACCATTCGAGTCAGCCATTACTGTCCCCTCTTATCCTTGTGCCAGTTTCTATAACATGGGAATCTATAATCTCTCCGTTTGTTTTAAGCCTTTACGAAGATGAGATTCTATTAAATCCTACACTATCTTATAAATTAGAACAAGATTTTGGCATAAAACTACCTGTATTTAATTCAGATAATAACCTTCAATCATTTTTTAATGAATTACAAGATACAATCAAAGGAAATGAATGGGACGTTATAATGGAAACAGGCCTAAGTTTATTTTCATTCCTTAAAATAAATATGTATAATGACTTGGAAAAGCATAAAGATATAATTTGTCAAAATCCAATTGTAAGAGCTCTTTGTGGGGACTCGTCAGCCTTAAGTTTTGATTTTCTAAAAGAAATTAATGAATACGATCATGATAAATTATCAAAACCAACAGATTCTTTTCTTGTTGTTGATGCTGATTCAAGTCAGCAAGATGCCATATTATGCGCAAAAAAAGGCGTTAGTTTTGTATTACAAGGCCCCCTGGAACAGGTAAAAGCCAAACTATTACCAATATTATTGCAGAATGCATTGCAAATGGGAAGAAAGTTTTATTTGTATCCGAGAAAATGGCTGCGCTTGAAGTTGTTCATAAGCGGTTAGTTGAAGCTGGACTGGGCAATTTCTGTCTTACGCTACATAGTTATAAAGCAAATAAAAAAGATATTCTTGAGCAGCTAAGAGTTTCTTTAAATTTATCCCAAAAAAAAGCTGAGTTGAGTGATGAGGCATATCAAAAGCTCAGTAGGTTGAAAACAATTCGTGATGAGTTAAATGATTATGCGAAAGAAATATATTCAAAGGTAGCTCCCTTAAATAAGTCAATATATGAAGTGAATGGTTATTTGGCAAATCTGCAGGAGTATAAAGATGTAATATTCCACATTAATGATGTAGCAAACACCACACCCGAACAATTTGATGAATATATTATTTTGCTTCGGAATTTTTCTAATACAATTGGTAAAATGACTGATAGTTATAAAAGCAATCCATGGTATGGTTCAAATGTGCCGAATGTCACCTTTGAACTTAGGCATGATATTAATGCAAATTTAAAAATATTGATTCCTCAAGTTTTGGATTTGGCAAAAGTATTTAATTCAATTGTCGAGACGACTCATTTAAACATTGAATTATCCTATAATGGCATTAAAGATGCTATTGAGATACTAAAATGTGCTTCCGCTTCGCCTATTGTACCTTCGTCATGGATTATCGAAGGAAGTCTTGATCCAATATACGAGGAGCTCAATAACTCGGAGCAGACGATGAAAGTATTTTCAAATGCTGTTTCGGAGCTTTCATCATATTATTCAGACATACAAGAATTAGATTGTCATTGGAGTTTTAATTCATGCTCGGAAATAACGACAATATATGATGCTCATACACATTTAGGCTACATCAATCAAATTATAGAAACTGACAGTTGTTATTCCAAGTGGGATAAAATAGATGACATAAATGCAGTTAAAACTATATATGAGCAATTCAAAGCCAAAGTTACTGAATATACTGCATGCCGTACAAAAATATTATCGAGATACGAAAAGGAAATATTGACAATTGACCATGCAAGTATGCTTTCTCGATTTAAAGCAGATTATACCTCTATTTTAAAGTTCTTTAATCATCAATATAGAATTGATAAAAAATTAATTAAAACGTTAAGTATAGAGGTAAGAAAAAGGATTGATGATTTATCGATTATTAATCTCTTAATAGAACTGCGCCGTCTTTCCGAACTTGAACAGTGGCTCAAGGAAAATGAGAATTCGTTAATAGAATTTTTTGGCGAGCGATACAAAGGTTTTAATACTGATTTTAATGATATTCAAATAGCAATTAGCATTTTTGACAAAATCAGACTTTGCAGAATTAAGCTTAAAGACATTACAAGTATCTTGGA
Organism: Firmicutes bacterium ADurb.Bin193; assembly: GCA_002070105.1. Classification (GTDB taxonomy): domain Bacteria; phylum Bacillota; class Clostridia; order Monoglobales; family Firm-18; genus MWCQ01. Next base: position 42,113 of record MWCQ01000017.1, read on the forward strand.
ACAAATTGATTCATCGGAAAGCAGACTAAAAAAATTGTTTGACCATCTATATAAAGGAGTACAGACAGATTGGGAATATATTCGAAATGCTTTAGTTTGGGCTAGAGAATTTAGAGAGATAGTTAGAAGGCATAAGATCAATCAGACTTTTATTGAAAGTGTTTGTACGGATCAGCAAATAGTACTTTCGTGCTCCGAGTTTGAAAACCGTTTGTGTGAAAAGTACAATGCAATTCAACAGCGCTTTGAATGGTATGTGAAACTTTTTGATGATGACCAGCAATTCAAATTTGTAAATCTGTTAGATTTAGTAGAAAGAATAAAACGTTGTTTAAACGGTCATGCTCTGCTTGAGGAATGGATTGATTACAGATCTGCAAGAGAAAGTTGTGCAAAGATTGGACTTGAAGACTACATTAACCAGATTGAATCGATAAATATAGATAAGGATGAAATCGAACCAATCTTTAAAAAACGGTTTTACAGATTATGGCTTGATGCCATATTGCCACAATATCCTGCAGTCATGAATTTTAGACGCAAAACACATGAAAACATGATTAATGAATTTGCCAAACTTGATAAGCTTCAATTCGAAATAGGAAAAGCTCGCATACAACAACTTCTAATTAATAATCTTCCTTCACTTGATCGTTTCACAAGTGGTTCCGATGAACTAAGCATATTAAAGCGAGAAATTAGGAAACAAAGGAAGATTATGCCTATCCGTAAATTATTCAAGGAGATACCCAATTTACTGCTCACATTGAAACCATGCCTTATGATGTCACCTCTTTCTGTGAGTGTGTTTTTAGAAGCGGAAAGCTATTCTTTTGACACTATTATATTTGACGAAGCTTCACAAATATGTACTGAAAATGCAATAGGTGCAATTGCACGCGGCAAACAAGTTATTATTGCAGGCGATAGTAAACAATTGCCACCAACGAACTTTTTTGCTTCTACAACATCAGATACAGATTTTGATGTTGAAGATGATAATAATTATGATGATGCCGATGCTTATGAATCTTTATTAGATGAAGCAATGTTATTACCGGAGCGCACACTTTTATGGCATTATAGAAGCAGGCATGAACACCTTATAGCGTTCTCAAATGCTAAGATATATCACAATAATTTGATTACTTTTCCTTCGTGCATTGAAAAAATACCGGATATTGGCGTTGAGTATGTTTACGTCAAAGATGGTTATTATGATCGCGGTGGGAAAAAAGGCAATCCCATTGAAGCAAGGCGTGTGGCTCAACTTGTTTTTGAGCATTTCCGCAAAAATCCTAACCGCTCTTTAGGAGTTATAGCCTTCGGTGAGGTGCAGCAACAAGCTATTGATGCTGCTGTTCGTCATATGCGTATGAAAAATCAAAGTTTTGAACCATTTTTTAGAGAAGACAAGGAAGAACCATTTTTTATAAAAAGTCTAGAAAATGTTCAAGGCGATGAAAGAGATACTATAATATTTAGTATAGGCTATGCAAAGGATTTAAGAGGAAAGATGAGTATGCATTTTGGACCATTAAGCAAAGTGGGAGGCGAACGCAGGTTAAATGTTGCAATCACTCGCGCAAAATATAATGTAAAATTAGTCGGATCAGTTATGCCTACTGATCTTGTCACTGAAAGAATTAGTGCAGAAGGGCCTAAACTTCTTCGTTCATACATTGATTTTGCTATAAATGGTCCATCATCAATATTAAGCGAGGCAACGGAGAACGATTTAGCGCAGCATGATTCTCCATTTGAAGCTGCAGTTTATAATTTCTTGGATCGTAAAGGTTATAAACTAGGAACTCGGGTGGGCTGTTCTGGTTATAGGATTGATATAGCCGTAAAACATCCATCTCTGGATGGTCGATATGTATTGGGTATTGAATGTGATGGTGCTTCTTACCATGCTTCTCGAACAGCTCGCGAAAGAGACAGACTGCGTCAGGAAGTTTTGGAAAATATGGGATGGCGTATATATCGCATATGGTCAACTGACTGGATAAAAGATCCTATTTCTGAGGGCGAAAAGCTTATTCAAGCAGTTGAGGAAGCAATAAATGAGTACTCGGAGACTCTGTCTGTCGATTCCGTTTCGGAGGAAAATGTGGCTTCAGGAAATCTTCTTATTATTGATACAAAAGATAAACTAGACAATCCGTATGGATTTATAAAATATGAGCCTGTGAACTTTGATAATCTGCCGAAAAAAGATGGTTTTTTGGATGTCTGTGATTGTATTATGGCCATCGTTGAAAATGATTTCCCTATCCATTATGAATTGCTTTGCCAAAAGATTGCCCCCTTATATGGTAATCAAAAGGCAACTGTAGCAATTAGGAGAGAAGTAGATTATGGGTTAAGAAAACTGAAAGGAAATATCATAAGAAAGGGTGAATTTTTATATCCTTGTAGTAATTATCAAATTATTGTTAAGACTCCGAATACTCGTAAAATTGAACATATTAGTACGGAAGAGCTTGCTCAGGCAATGCTAATTATTGCAAGTAAATGTGTTGGTAGTACGGCAGACTACTTAATTGTAGAAACGGCCAGAGCATATGGCTTTTTCCGTACGGGAGAAAAAATTCGGAACGCCATGCAGGAGGCATTATCTATACTTATTAGTGATGGTAGGGTGATTGAGAAAGAAGGCAAAATCATTATTAACAGCTAGTAAAGAAAGATAAGTCCATTTGTACTATGCAAGAAGATCGAAGTATGTCCGTAAACGCAAGAGATAAAAATCGATGTAAATAGACGGCATGGTTTAAAACAATCAATGGATGATGAATATAAATAACATGTCTATAAGGAAAGTGTTGTTTGAAATTGAAATCTCTAAAACACTCTTAACTCAAAATAAAAAAGCTTATCCGAGGTGTAGGACAAGCTTTTTCTTTTGTTGTAAAAAATGATGCTCAGGCATTGCAATGTCCTGATTGTATGGCAATAAGCCCGGAATTCTGTTTCATATTTTGTATTTTTGCAATAGTTTAATAGAAAAAGGTCTTCTTCTATTAAACTCTAGCATATGTTAAATTAAATTTATCAAATATTTATCATAGGAAAACTTACGCTGATGAAGGGTGATAAGGTTGTCGAGTTGTTTAAAGAAAATACCAATTTGAGTTTGTTCGGTCACATCCTTGGGTAATGAAATGTCAATATCAAAGAAATCTTCTGCTGAAATATTTAGTAAGCCATGGTTTCTTGCACCCTCGGCAGCACGCTCAGCAATACCCTTATGCCATCTGTCCGTATCAAAGAAAACTGTTAAAAAATCAGAGTTGATTTTCATCAAGTCCTTTGGGGCAAAAACTATATAAAGCGTTGATAATACACCTTTTTCATATAAATCAAGCCGTTTTACGGCTCCATATGGATACCCGTCGGAAGTGCTTTTGTTATAAGCAAATTCACCATTCAGCACCAAGTAGTAATTACTTATATCGCGACTGGCAACGCGGTTATTGAAGTATGTGATTTGGTCAACTAAACCGTATTGGGCCGAAATAGTCAGCGGCAATGTTGACTCATTATTGGTGTTTTTACGAACAACTCTTTCAACGAGTTCCCCCAACTTACGCTGTTCCCAAGCAATTGTATTTTTTATGCAAAACCTCTTGAGTTTTTGCAAGCAAAATGCTATAATAAAGTCATATAAGTGCAAGGGAGATGCGTGAATGGATATTTCAAGTGAAATAAAACTAATACGCCAAAAAGCTTTTATGACACAGGAAAATTTTGCAAAAGAACTGAATGTTTCCTTTTCGACTGTAAACCGTTGGGAAACTGGAAAAACACTCCCTAATATATCAGCTATGAAGCAAATTAAAATTTTCTGTGACAAAAACAACATTTCCTTTAAAGAGCTTCAGAATGCATGGCTTAGCAAGGCAAAGGAAAAAAGGTGACCGTTATCGGTTCTATAAACGGTTTGCTTGAACTAACAAGCATCAAATTAGAATATAGGACGAACTATATAGTAAAGAATCAATCTGTCTTTTTTGTACTGTAGCATTAATACAATATAGACAAGAATATGGAGGAACAGTTATGAACAAGCAACGGCTTGCCTCGAAAATCTGGGAATCAGCAAACAAAATGCGCTCCAAGATTGAAGCAAATGAATATAAAGATTATATACTCGGATTTATTTTCTACAAATTTCTTTCGGACAAAGAAGTTAAATACCTTAAGGAAAATGACTGGACAGAAGAAGATATTAAACAATATCTAAATGAAGAAGATAGTGAAACCGTCTTAACTATCCAACGTAATTTAGGTTATTTTATTGCATATGAGAATTTGTTCTCAACATGGCTGGACATGAGCAATGATTTCAATGTATCCAATGTTCGTGATGCTTTATCTGCTTTTAACCGGCTTATTGATTCTTCGCACAAAAAGGTTTTTGAAAAAATATTTGACACCCTGCAGACCGGCCTTTCCAAACTTGGTGACAGCTCCGGTAGCCAGACAAAAGCTATCAGCGACTTAATTCACCTGATTAAAGATATTCCTATGGACGGCAAACAGGACTATGATGTTCTTGGGTTTATCTATGAGTATTTGATTTCCAACTTTGCTGCAAACGCAGGAAAAAAAGCCGGTGAATTCTATACGCCCCATGAAGTGTCGGTTCTAATGTCTGAAATCGTCGCAGAGCATTTGAAGGACAGAACAGAAATTAAAATTTATGATATAAAAACACCGAGATTGATACAATTTAATTATTCCTACAGCCGTTTTGCCGCTTGAGGGGTAAGTTGGCGTTTGAGGGGTAAGTTGTGGAAGTCGGGGTGTCCCGGCTGTTTTTATAGGAGGTATTTAACATGTCTGGAGGAACAAAGCAACAATTCAAGCAGTTTAGTATTACCTCTGCCGAAGATGCATGTCTTGTGTTGGGAATGCTAATTTCCGGGATGACTGTCAATCTTGAAAAATATAAGGAGTATGCGTCTGAGGCAGAATCCTTATTGGAAAGCACCCAAGAAGAATATGTTCCCGCTAAAGAATATGATGATGTTAATGATAAGCTCCTTTATAGGCAGCGTGAGATTCTGAAATTTACAGCGGATCATCAGAGCAGTTCTTTTTCATACATAGATCTACGCAAGATTCTGGAGAAACACAAGTATATTTTATCACCACTCTCAGAAGAAGTGTCAGCAATTCTCTCTGAATTTCTCGATGTGCGAAATTGGACCTTTCACAAGCCACAGTCATTAATGGTAGCTGCTAAAGAAGCGGCCCATAAAGACATCCCTGATGAGTTGAAGGAGATTGCTCAAGTAACGCCACAATTAAATCCGGTACTTATACGAAAAATCTGTCGGTACGAATTAGTCATGCTTGCCTCACTTACGATTCATGCGCAAAAACGCATAGAACAGTTTGAGAAAGTTCTTAGAAGCATGAAAGCCGACTACCAAGAAATATATGATTCCATTGAGAATAAGCCCTTCCTAATGACCACTCACGGATTTTCAGACAGAGTACAATATGTTGAATTGAATGCTACCTCTGGTTTGTCGGATTATCATAGCGACATCGCCCAGATATCAATGGCAATTCAAAAATCAAAATATGATGGCTCAGATGAAAAGTTTAATGATTGGGTTGTAAGGCTGGATGGCGAAAAATCTTGCTGTGATAGTACACTTACGGAGGACCCTCAAAATGAAGCAAATCACAAATAAGGAATACGAAGAGTGGCAGAAATACAAAGCTGAGAAGGCAAAGGGACATGTCCTGCTGCCGGATACCGTCCGGTTCATCTGCGAGGCCAACGGCTATGATGCCGAGAAGATCGGTCAGCACTTCCTTGAAATCCTGCCAAAGATCTGTCCACCTGAAGAGAGATAACGAAAACGCCTCCGAGCCGATGTGGTTCAGAGGCGTTGCTGCGTCTATGGGGTTATGCTTTGATCTCTGTGCCGTCCTTGAAGGTTACCCGGATGTCTTTTTTGCTGTGGACTGTGATGAAATCAACCATCGCCAGCCAGTCTGTTTCCCGGAACTCCGTCAGCGGCTCCCGGTTCCGTAGCTCATTCAGATAGGATTCGATCTGGTGCTTTCGTGCCATGCGCTCGGCAATCAGGTCGGTGACCTCGGTGTGTCTGGCCTTGGCCTTATCGAACCGAGACACCAGACCGTCGTACCGTTTCTGGTATTCGGCCTGATCGAGGGCAACGTGAGCGTTTTCTTTGATGCACTCCTCGATGAGCTCAGCAGCGATGTTGATTTCAGCTTCCAGATCCGAAAGCTCACTTTCAAGGGCTGTGGTATCGAGACTCCTTGAAAGGACCTGCTCGTATATGGCTATAAACTGTTCCTTCTGGTCGATCACCTGATTGGCTGCCCGGAGGAACAGTTCTTTTATTTCATCCTCGGTGAGCGTCGGTGTGGCGCATTTCTTACCTTCAAACTTATGATTGCATTGCCAGATGACCTTCCGGTAGGCGTCGTTGCTGTGCCAGACCTTCGGGCCGTACCAGCTGCCGCAGTCGCCGCACTTGACCTTGCTGGAGAAAATACTGACCGAGCTCTTGCGGTTCCGGCCCTTTTTGCGGGTGGCCATCAAGGTCTGCACCATCTCGAAGGTCTCCGGATCGATAATGGCCTCATGATTATCCTTGACATAGTACTGCGGGATTTCGCCCTCGTTGGCCTTTTTCTTCTTGGTCAAGAAATCGACCGTGAAGGTCTTCTGCAACAGCGCATCGCCCTTGTACTTTTCGTTCGTGAGGATGCTCTTGATGTTGCTGGGGTTCCAGTGGTCCTTCCCACCGGGTGAAGGAATGCCTTCTTCGGTCAGCGTCCGGGCAATCTGAAACGGCGACTGACCTTGCAGGAACATTCCATAGATGCGTTTGACCAGCTTGGCCTGTTCCGGGTTCACCACGAGGTTGTGGTCAGGCCCCATGTCGTAGCCCAGAAACCGATTGAACGGGACTGTGACCTTGCCGTCTGCAAAACGTTTCCTCTGGCCCCATGTGCAGTTCTCGGAAATGGATCTGGACTCCTCCTGTGCCAGCGAGGACATGATTGTGAGCAGCAGCTCGCCCTTTCCATCGAAGGTCCAGATGTTTTCTTTCTCAAAATAGCACTCCACGTTGTGTTCCTTCAGGGAGCGGATGGTGGTAAGGCTGTCAACCGTGTTTCTGGCAAAACGGCTGACCGACTTTGTGATGATCAGGTCGATCTTCCCGGCGAGGGCGTCGGCCACCATGCTTTTGAAGCCCTCACGCTTTTTGGTGTTCGTCCCGGTGATGCCTTCGTCTGTATAGACACCGGCGAACTCCCAATCGTCCCGTCCTTGGATGTAGTTGGTATAGTAATCGACCTGCGCTTCGTAGCTGGTCAGCTGCTCCTCGTTGTCGGTGCTGACACGAGCGTAGGCCGCCACACGTCGCTTCTTGGTGCTGTTGATCGGTGCCGCCGTGAAGCGTGACAGCGTCGCCGGTATCGTGGTTACGGATTTGGCCATTTCTTTTCGCTCCTTATTTTCTTGATTCTCTCACTCATTGCCTCCCTGCGCTCGTCTGTCCAAGCGGCCTTCATGGATTCTCTGGCTTTTTCTCGCCGTTCCTCGGTCCAAGGAGTGCCGTGCCGCTTATCCAAGAAGTCTCTGGATTCGGTATGGCCGTCCCGGAAATGGAATGTAACCGTGTGGTCGAGGATGGTAGCGTTTTCAATCTGGGCGTCCATCGCAGCCTCATCGAACTCGTCAAGGCCGAGAACGTCGCTCACCAGCCGCTTCATGGTCTCGTCCCGGATGCCGGGGTTATGGCACCGATCCTTCGGGCCGGTACAGTACCAAGACCGTGTCGGAGTGCCGTCCTTGCGCTTTCCGGATTGGCAGCGATAATTGGCACCGCAGCAGCCGCATTTTATGAAGCCGGTGAACTCGTAGAACAGATGCTTGTTGGGATTGGTGTCCTTGCGCTTATGCCGTTCTCCCCAGAGCCTTCTGCGCTCGTCCGTCCACCAGTCTGTCTTAGCGGTTGACTGCCATTTGGTCGTGACCTCGTGACCGTCGTAAAAGCGGAAGGTCAAGGTGTCGTCTCCGATGACGATGACCTCCTCAATCTGCTGACTGAAGGCGTCCTCATCAAACTTGTCAAGGCCCAGCACCTCTGCCGTGGTGTTCTGGAGCATTTTCTCCGGTATGTTTTTTGATGGGCAAGCCGTCGCACCTTTCTGGCTTTTTGTCTGGCAGGTCCAAACGTAATAAACCTCACCGGCGGTGTTCCGTTTCCCGCTGTGGCGGTAGTGTTTTCCGCAGCAGCCGCAGGTGATCTTGGTGGAGAAAGCCGAGAGCTTCAGCGACTTGTTTCCGAAGGGGCCAAGGTCCCGTCTGCGCTTGAACTCGGCCTGTACCGCTTGCCATTCGTCCATCGGGATAATCGCCTCGTGGGTGTCCTCGACGAAATACTGCGGCATCTCACCATAATTCTTTCTGCGGTGTTTCGTGATCGGGTCTTCGCAGTATTCCTTCTGGAAAAGCATGTTCCCGGTGTAGGTAATGTTCGTCAGGATGACCTTCACATTGGAATCCACCCACGGCTTTCCCTGCCGGGTATAAATGCCTCGGTCCATCAAGGCCCTGCCGATCTCAATTCGGGATGCGCCTTTCATGTACTCTGCGTACATCCATCGAATGATCTCGGCTTCCTCTGGAACGATGACCAGTTTGTCGTCCTGCCACTCATACCCGAAAATGCTGAACTTGCCGTTGGGGATGCCCTGCTTGAACCGCTTGATCATGGCCCAGCGCACGTTCTCGGAAATGCTGTGGCTTTCTTCCTGAGCGAAAGAAGCGAGGATGGAAAGCATCAGCTCTCCGTCGCCGCTTAAGGAATTGATGTTTTCCTTCTCGAAGCGCACCTCAATGCCGAGATCTTTCAGGTGCCGGACCGTGTTCAGAAGATCCACGGTGTTCCTCGCAAACCGCTGGATTGACTTGGTGAGGATGATGTCGATGTTTCCAGCTTCACACTCAGCCAGCATGCGGTTGAACTCATCACGCTTTTTGGTGCCGGTGCCGGAGATCCCGTAATCTGCAAAAACGCCAGCGTATTCCCATTCGGGGTTCTTCTGGATCAGTGTGCTGTAATAGCTCACCTGTGCAGAAAGCGAGTGCTGCATCCGCTCGGATTCCATCGACACTCTGGCATAGGCAGCGACTCGCTTTCTTGTTTTCAGAACCGGCAGTTTTCGCTCGATTTTCTCTACTGTTTTCAATGAAATCCCTCCTTCCGGTAGTGTCTATATATCACTCTAAAAGGCCGGAATATCAAGCGTTTTCGGATAATAATGTACCCAAATATGGCCGGTATTTTTCGAGCAGAATTGTATCAATTTCAGCGTATTCCTCCTCGGTGATCAGGCCCTTTTCGAGCATGGATTTCGCCATTGAAATCGCTGCGTGGTAAAGCATATCGTTGTGGAGTTCCTCCTTGCTCATCGAGCATCACCGCCTTTGAACCGGGCCACAATATAGCAGTCATGGGAGCAGTACTTGCGCTTGGCATTCCCGTAGGCCGTGAAGTCCTTCCCACACTCCGGGCAGGTAAAGGTATAAATCGCTTTTTGCTTTACGGCCTCCGGGTGAGCGTTCCACCATGCCGTCCGACACTCTGGGCAGCAGAACTTCTTCTGTTTCCGTCCGGGGAGTTGGATCAGGGTCTTGCCGCAGTTCATACAAAGCTGTGTAGGTACTTCCGTAAGACTATGGCTCTTGGCCTTTTCACCGGCAAGACCGTGGGAGCGGCAGTAGGCTTTGACGCTGTCCTTTGACAGACCGACGCTGTTAGCGATGGCAGTATATCCGAAGCCCTGATGACGTAAGGCCGTTATCTTTTCTCTTTGCTCGTTGGTCATGAGATTGTCCTCCAGTCCGAGAGGGGTTCCTCTCACTACCAACTGGAGGGAAACGGCAGTTTTGAACGAAAAAAGGGCAAAAAAATAATGGCCCACCGCAGAAATAATCCACGATGGGCCAATAGGTCATGTTATTTCAGGAGTTCATTTACACGAGCCTGAACTGCGTTGTAGTCATAGCCAGCAGCGGTCAGACGGTTCTTCCGGTCGGTGCCATTACCCCAGAGGCCACGGATGACCTCACGAGCAAGCTCATCCACGGTTTTTGAGGGCTTGGCGTTCACCAGCTGAAGATCAGCGGCATTGACCGGGCTGCAGATGGCGTGTTTGCCATCCTCGCTCTTATCGATCACGACACGGCTGCCGTTTACCTGAAGGACATACCAGTTCTTCGCCTTTACCCATGCCGGGATAGTCTTTCCGCTATAGTACTTCGTGCCGGTAATCTTTACGAGATCACCCTTCTTGAAGGAAGCGGAAGGCTGCGGGTCCGGCTGCGTTGGAACAGTGGGAGTCTGACCAGAACCGGTGAATCCGTTGAGCTTGGCATTTTTGATAATGGTCGGATAGTCCTTGTAAGCGATATCGGTGTCGACGTTACCGCTGATGCCGTTCACCTTGCCCGTGGACGAGCTCTGCCACATACCGAAAGCTCCGGTATAGGTCGGAGCGGAAGCCCACTGTGCCAGCCAGTGGTCAAAACGCTTCAGTTTGGAATCGTCGAGATAGTTTTTCAGCCAGTTGAGATTGCTGTACAGAGAGCAATAGAAACCGGCCTTCTCAATGGCATCACCGAAGGCAATGACCATATCCGTCAGGACAGTCTTTCCAAGGTTCTGCTGGGTCTTGTCCTCCAGATCGAAAGCCACAGGATAGGTGAAGACACCTTTATACTTCTGAAGGACGCTCACGACATAAGCAGCTTCCTTCTTCGCTGCCGCTACAGAGGTGGCGTAGGAGTAGAAGTAGCAGCCGATGTCGATTCCGGCCTTGAGAGCGTTTGCCACGTTCTTCTCGAAGTATCCGTCAAGACCGCAAGAGTTACCGTCAGCAGAGCCGTAGCCGAGGCGAATCATAGCGAACTTCACCCCGTCCGCCTTGACCTTGTTCCAGTCGATTTCACCCTGCCACTTGGAAACATCGATGCCTTTGACAGTAGTGTCGGTGGAAGGCGTGGTCTGCTGAGTATAGGTGACATACGGCAGCTTGCCGTGCTTCGTCCAGTTACGACGATTGTATCCAGAGACGTTCCTGTTGCAAGCGGTGATCTGGACCTTGTTGTCCCAGCGAGGGGTGCATTCGACCGCCAGTCCGTCACCCACATAGACGCCGATGTGACCTTCCATCCAGACAGCTTCACCGATCTCAATCTTGGAAAAATCGGTGGACACATTCTTGCAGACGGTGATCATGGTATCTGCTCCGATGTCCGGGACCCCGTTGGAAGCATAGCTGGCACCGCCGTAAATAGCATTCTTGTCTCCGGACCAGCCCCAGAGAACGCCTTTGATGAGGCAGACGCAGTCAAAGCCAAAGGTGTCGGCAGAGGCAGCGTTGATCATGGCGGTTCTGGCGGCCTGTCTGTTGTAGCTGTGGTTCTGGGTATAACGCTTCTTGTTGGTGGCCGTCATAGGCGCACCGAAGCAGCCCATCACATAGAGCGTTTTGTAGTTCTTTGCGATATTCTTGAGCTTATTCGCAAGTTCAATGTTCGTCATCATTGTGCTCATCCTCCTTTTCAGCACG
>MWCQ01000018.1 GCA_002070105.1 Firmicutes bacterium ADurb.Bin193
TTCCCGTTTCCGAGAGCCGCCATGAAACGCTCACCGAATAAATTCTTAATACGGTTAGTGTTGCCATATGCCGAAAATACAAAGCCGTCACCCGGCTTTATTTCAGTATTGTGTGCCAAAGATATTGCCATAATCATACCCAGTGGTGCTCTCAGGCTTTCCGGCACAAACAATTTCAATTCAGGCACGTTGCTATACGAAGAGGTTTTGGACGGTTTCATCGGTTTCAGTTTGAGTCGGAAGAGCATTTCCTCAACCAACGCGGTCGCCTCACTTTTTGAAAGGGCTCCGTCTAATATCTTTTTGAGCACGGTTTCCCCATCATATGGAAGTGCAGGCGCAGGCAACCGTTTCATGTCGCTTAATCGCAGCGCGCAGACAAAATGCAACGCGGTAAACAACCATAATTCAGCAAGTTTTCTTGACTTCACAGCTTTTTCTATCATGCCCTGTTCCTTCCACGCTTCTTCACTGAATACGCAGTATGCCATGACCGCGAAGTCATTAATGGAATAAGCATGTTTAATTTTCTCTGTGACGGCGCGGGAATCAAAAGAATACTCCCATCTTGTAAGCGGCTTGCCGTTATATTTAGCGGTCTGTAAAAAGTCGGCTAACATATACGCGGCCACTAACGTCGTCCCGGTATCCATCGGCTTTATCAGATTTTCCAGTTCAACCTCGCTATATTTGATAATTTCCTTGTTAATCTCTGAAAGCAGATAATCCAGCGCCTTCCATGCGGACGGTTCATTCATGGCGTCTCTTTTAACAATAAATTCCCGGTAAAGCCGGCAGGTCACGGGGTATATCCCGCTAAAATACTCCAGCATGAGGTCAATTTTTTCGCACCCCGGCTTTTTGTATGCTGACAGCCAGAGTATCAGCAGAGCCTTGAAATTTTCTAATTCCCGCTCTTTAAACATTGGCGTTCCATCGTTTGTTTTTGGTGCTATCCCAAACCATTCATTGGCTTCCATAAATGCCAGCAAGTCGTCTCTGCACAAAAATGTGTCCTTATACAAAGAATCCAGTTCCGCCGCCATCCTTGCCGCAATCTCAAACAGGCTCACGTCACTCATGTCGACGCACAACCTCTTTTTCACCCATATCCATGAGAATTTCCGCAAGAAAATCATTAGCACGCTCAAGTTCCCTAACTAAATCACCCTTATCCTGCAGATACGCGAACGCGCTTTCCGGATTCTTGTCGCCGCGCCAATACTGTATCTGTGCGATGTCCTCGCCATGCAGAACTAGTTGTGTAGAATACCAATGGCGGAGCGAATGTGCTGTGAGCCGGTTTTCATATAGCAGCTGCCCGTAAATACGGCATTCTGGGTCGTCACATTCAAGCAGCACAGGGCGAAAATGATTATCAACAAGAGCTGTAAAACGGTTGGCATAGTCGTCATAGGTCATCGCCATGCCCCGGCTGTTGATAAACATGGGGCGGTAATCTGCCTCGAATGTATTTTTGACCAAAAAATGCCTATGATGTTCGTAGGCGGCGATGAATGCTTCCAAAAACGGCGGGTAGACACATTGCCGCCTTTCCTTTTTGATTTTTCCACAGATAACGCCGTCGCTGCGCATCGGCATCTCACGCGTAAGGTCAATTTCAACCTTAATGGTTCTGTTTTCAATACGTGTAAAAATGAGTCCGCTGCCCATAGGGCTTCCTTCCTGACGAACATTTAGCACTTCTCCGGCACGCAGTCCAGCAAACGCCTGCAAGCAAATGGCAAAGGCGATGTCCGGTGCATAACGAAACGCAAGGTTCAACAGAATCTTAAATGCTTTGGTAGGCAGTTCTCTGAACGTTACATCGGTTTTTGGAATACCCTTTACCTGAAATGCCGGAAGCGTCTTCTTTTGAAATTTCCCATACTTGTTGTAGACCGCCTTTTCTGTGTATAGGTCTCCCTCTGCCAACAAGATATAGCTTCCGAATTTCCAGCGCAGCTTCCGAAAAAACGTTGTTACCGCATACACGCATTTTTCGATGCTTTGCTCCCCGCGATGTTTTCCGTTTGGTAATTTCTCCGTTGCATAATCACGAAAAAAGCATTCCAGTGCCTCCCGACTGATTTTGAAAACGTGATCGACTCGGAAACATTCATAATGTTGTATTAAAACGTAATTCAGCATCATACAGATGTAATGCAGCTTCGCCTCAACGTCAGACGTAATCGGAACAAACACCTTGTTTTCATAAATTTCGGCGTAATTGTGAAGGTTGGTAAAACGTGCAATCACTCCAAAACGGTTCTTAATCACAATGAATGACCTTGAGTATATTATGCCGTCTTTTAAAATCAACCTGTGATTGTATAACCCATAATGATAATCTTCGCGCCGAAATTCCGGCTGACCCCATAAATCAATAATTTTTCCCACCACATATATCACTGCCTTATGATAATTTTGCCAATCTGTAAACAGTGCGAGGCGAGCCCCTGCGTAGTAACAAATGACTTAATTATCATAGCATACATAAAATTTAAAAAACAGTCTTATAATTTTCTGTGCCATAATATACAGTGGAGCATTTTATTCTTCATTCGGACTTAAACAGCATAAACCGAAAAATGTAATCGATGAACAAAACCCAAACTCAAATTGCGGGGTAGTTTTGTTCATCGCTCTAAAAATCATTTTGTTCATTTCGTGGTTTTGTTCATTTTTCAAGCTTGTAAACAAAACCGCTTAGCACCGCTCCGCACAAGCATTTCTGACGCAAAGGAGTTTTGTTCATACTTTGCGGGTTATGCTCTTTTTTTCTTCAATCGTCCACCTCCGTTAAAACCGACTTGCTTCGCGGTAAAATATTTATCTCTAGTTCTTGCGGAATTTGATTTGTTTCGGTATTATTTTTATATATTGCGAGTGTGATTTTTAAGCATTTGCTGTCAAATGAAAATCCGCTTTTGCTATAATCTGCGTCAAGCAGCCTTTTCTCCCGAAATGCAAGATAGGAAACAGGATAATGCTCTACAAAGGAGTAGGTTAGCGAATATTTTCCACTGCCGCGCTGCTTAATCGTAAGCTTCTTGCCGTCCGCCGATATTTTAATGCCCTCAGCTGACTGGATTTCTCGGGTAATATAGTAAATTGTATTGCCTAAATTGCTTATGTTCGAGCTCTCAACCTGTCCGTCATACAAGCTTTGGTTCATTAAAAGCAAGAGTGAAAGACCGATTGTAATTACCATTGACAGTATTCCCGCCGCCATAAGCACCTCAACATAGGTAAATGCTTTTTTCATCTGTCCTTCACTCCAATCTAATAATAGTAACAAGCCTTGTATTGGGCAAATCTGCACCGATTTCTATGCGAAACAGCTTGGGCGTATCGGAGGCAAGCTTATCAGAAAAGCCATAGTTTTCATCCGAAACCACTGTATAACTTGATTCAGATGTAAGCCTAATCTCACCGACACCCACAGCGATAATTTTCATGTTCTTTCCTTGCGAAAAGTCATAAAGCTGAGGCAACGTATGTACCTCAGCCTTTAACTTTTCTATAAGGCTCATGTTGGAAATAACGGCAGCATTTTGCCTGTCGCTCTCGAAGGATATTTTTAGATAACTGCCGACAAAGCCAATTGCCGCCATTCCCACAGCACTTATAATCAGCATCGAGATAAGCCCTTCTACAAGAGTATATCCGTACTTTTTCATAGGTTATTTCTTGTATTTAACCGTTGCTTTACCAGATGATATTGTCATAGCAGCCGCCGTAGCGTTCGCCTCAACAGATTCGATGCTGGCGCACTCAATGTTAGAACTGAAACCGACAGTTTCGCTCTCAATAACACCGTCTATAAAAACAGTTGCGCTTGCGTAGTTATCCGTATCGGTTGAGAGCAAGCTGTCCTTGCCGTTACAGATAAATATAATGCCGCCGTTGTTAGCATTGATACCTGCACCCGTCGGTTTTACAACCTGTACGGTATATGCTTGGTTCCACGGGTCAAGGCTTGCGCTTACTCCTGATGTGTCAAACTTAAGCCCTGCATCCAGATACAAATTCAAGCCACCGTTTGCTGCACAAAGTTTTGAAAGCGTATCGTGTTTTGAGATTCCGGCGTTCTCACGAAGAAGCTGCTCAGCCGCAAGCTCAAAGCTTCTAAAGTTGGTTTTAACCCCTGTTTCACGAGCTTTGTCGCCTGCAAAGTCAATCCTGGGCACCAGCGTGACGAATAAAATACCGATTACGGCAACGACAATGAGAATCTCCACGAGCGTAAAGCCCTTTTTTGTAACCGAAATTTTGTTTTTCCTTGTTTTGTTCTTTTTTCTCAATAATTTCTGCATAATGTTTTTCCTCCATATTTTATATTTTTTTATATGAACACCACATAGACCGCTGATTTTTTGCATAAAAAAACACCGCCCTTCTTTAAAAGTCTAAGCGGTGTATGTGATAGATATATTTTTCTAACAAAAAAGTCACCCGTTCAGGTGACTTCAAAGTTAGTTTATGACATTTTTTATTCTGCCTATTTGTCCGTTGGAAAGTTCAACCTTTATACCATGCGGATGGAACTGACTTTTTGTAAGTATTCTTGCAACCGTTCCGCGCGTGAGCGTTCCCGTCGGCTGGTCCTCTTTTTTAACAATCTCTACAGTTGCTCCGATTTCTATTTTATCTCTTTCCTGATTTATCATTTCTTTTCTTCTCCATTACATAAAATTCTACAGGTATGATTTATAAACTCATTTAAGCCTTTTTATTCCATTACCATTAAGGGCTTCAAGAGTATTTAACTGCTTTACAGCTAATTCACGCAATAAAACCAATCGTTCTGCTTGGGGCAGTGCCTGTTCAATCAGGATGGCATTATAGCTCTCCATGTTTGCCAGTACCAATAGCTGTTGGAGCGTTGCTTCATCACGAATATTTCCTTTTTTATCAGTATTCATATCACGCCATTGTTTTGCCGTTTTTCCAAACAAGGCGACGTTTAGCATATCTGCTTCATTTGAATATGTATAAGAAATCTGAGCTGGAGTTAATTCATCAGGAATCAGATTCTTTTTTATTGCATCAGTATGAATATGATAATTTAATTTTGAAATTTCTCTGTTTAAATTCCAGTTAAGTGATAATTTGCTATTTTCATCAACCTTTAACCGTTTGTAGTCTTTAATTATATATAACTTAAATTCCGCCGAAATCCATGACGCAAATTCAAATGCAATGTCTGAATGAGCATATGTACCGCCTTGTTTACCTGGTTTTGATACAATTCCGATAGCATTTGTAGTTTCAATCCATTTTTTCGGAGATAGAGTGAAAGCGTTAGAGCCCGCTGCGTTTCTAAAGGAGTCGAATTCGACCCCTTTAAAATTCTCATTGTGCAATGTTTCCCACAAGCCGAGAAATTCCACTGTATCTTTTAAGCGCATCCAATTCTTAACAACATCTTTGGGTTCGTCACTTTTATATCTTGCAATATCCGTCAAGGAAATAAATTCATTTTGAAAATCATTTGTATAAATACCTATTTCAATGCCTTTTGCATGAATAGTACCACTCTTCATTTGTGATTTCTCCCTTCACTTTCCGAGTCTTCATTTTGTTTTATTATAGCATATTTTACATTGAATGTATAGACTTGCATCTCAGAAAAATTTTTAGTCACCCCCTACAGCCCCATATTATCTGTCATACTGAACATTGGCAAGAAAATCGAGACCACAACGGTACCTGCGATAATGCCTACAACCACGATTAAAATAGGCTCTATAAGCGAGGTTACGCGCTTTAGGCTTGTGTCAACTTCTTTTTCATACTGCAAAGCTATCTTGTCAAGCACATCACAGATTTGCCCCGAGCTGATGCCCACCTCAATGAGCTGAAGCATCATGCCCGGAAAACTTCCTGCCTTTTTCAAAGCTGTGCCAAGGTTCATTCCGAATATTTCTACCAACCGGCAGGCTTTTTGGGCGGCCTTTTCAATTTTTGCGTTTTTAATTGAGGCTTCGCATATTTTCAGTGACGTAACCAGTGTTATTCCGCTCTGTTGCAATGCAGATAAATTTCTGCAAAACCGACTGAGTTCAATTTTTATAAGCATTTCTCCCACAATTGGTATTTTCAATTTGTAGCTATGCACCATGAATTTAAACTCCGGTTTTTTTATAAGTATTCTGTATGCAATAATTGAAGAAATAACAAAAACAATAAAAAATGGCGTTGCCTTTGCCATGAAATCCGATACCCCAATTACGATTTTAGTAATAAGCGGCAGCTCACCGCCCATACTCACAAGCGTTTTTGATAGAGAAGGGACAACGACCGTCATAAGCACCCATAATACCGCCACCATAACTACGCAGATAATAATTGGATACATCATAGCACTCTTTAATTTTCCGGAAAATTCAAGCTCCGTTTCCGTCTGAGTGATAAGCCGTTTTAAAGCTGTCGGAACAGTTCCGGATTCTTCGCCGGCCCTTATCTGTTCAACGACCGCATTATTAACAGCACCCGATTTTTTCATTGATTGACTAAGCGTTGCACCCTTTCTGACTTCATCTGCAACAACACGGGCAAGATTACGGAGTTTTTTGTTAATACTTGAATCACGAATATTGATAAGTGACTCATGAAGTGACATTCCTGCCTCCAACATAAAGGAAAGCATTGTATAAAACTCCAAGACAATTCTTTTGCCGACTCTGTTTGAAAGTCTGAAGGACAGCTTGCGTAAATTCATAAAATCCTTCAGATAATCTATTTCTATAACACTCTCACCGCGTTTTTTAAGTGTATCTGCGGCGCTTTCCATATCGTCTGAGGTAATTACGCCCCTTGTAATTTTCCCGTTCAGTCTGTTTCTGACCTTATACTCGAAATAGTCCATCAAAGCACCTCCGCGATTCCGTTACGATAGCTTGTTGCAGGAGAGGGCTTTTCAAACATAATAAAACACACTGTAACGGCAAGCCGCATTTCACTGCCGACATCGAAATTCTCGGTATTATTTGTGAGCAGCATAATTTTATAGTTGCCGAAGCTACCGGTTTGCTGGAGCAAGCTGTCAAGACGTTCATCAATGCTTTTATCCTCCGACGGCTGTGTGGGTTTCGATTCCTCCGGGGGCAGGGGCGTCTGCTCCGGTGTAGGAGTCCGGGCCGGTTCCTCCGGAATTGCCAAATCAGGAATTGACGGTATCGGTTCTCCGAAAAATTCATCACGCGGTGGTAGTACATCATCAATTATGGTTTCTTCCTCTTTTTTCTCAGGTTCTTTATACCATGGAAGTCCGGTTATGCCGTCAAAAAATCTCTTTAAGTAATCAAATTCAGCAACCTGTCGATAAGACATTGAACCAACGCTGTACCTAACACCTATATTATCAATGCTATTTAAAATGCTGTTAATATTGTTCGCCGTACCCTGCAGTTCAAAATCAAATATTGCCTTGTATATACCATCCTTCTCTTGCAATCCGAGGTCATTAAAGCCAATCAGTTTTACATTATTTTTTACTGTTGACTCTCCTAATGTGAGTAAAAAGTCTTCTTTTGTAACCGTCATTCCGCCTGTGCCTTTTACATCTGAAACCGCATTTTGCAAATCCTTTTCCTCGTTTTGCAGCGCCTCCGTTTGTTTAAGTACAGGAGATATATCTGCCGCAAGACCCATAACCCCTGTTTTTTTCTGCTCAAGTTCCGCTATGCTTCTTCCTGCCGGAAGCCATAGCAACTTATACCCTCCGTACAAGCCGATACCCAGTAGGAGGCATAAAACAATAATCCTGTCCCGTATAGTCATTTTCAATTTAAAGCACCTCCGACTACTGATATTTCAAAGATGTTAACCAAATTCCCTTCAAGCTCACGCTGTTCAATCGCCGTAATTTTTGCGCTTTTTATGTAGCCGAGGTTTGTTATGGCGTATATGAATTTTGATATGTCTTCCTGATTTGTCCCATAGCCGCGTACTGTAATTTCTTCATCTGCCAGATCCTTTTGGTACTCAATCTTAGCCTCTGGCTCTTTCGGCTGTTCCGATTCCTCGGGGTTGTCTGTGTTTTCAGAATTTTCAGTTTCCTCCGGCTCAGTTTTTTCTTCTTTTTGCTCAATTTCCTCTTTTTTTTCCGGCACACCCTCATTTACAAGTCTGTCTTTTGAGTCAACAGATATGATAGATACCGAATACGGTCTTGAAAGCTCCAAATCGCGCATAAAATCTGAAAACGGAAATTTACCGTCTCTGTAGCTGTCTAAAAATTCCCTGTGCTCGGTAATCTTTTTCTGTAGTTGTTCCATTTTGCTCTTTTCCTCATTAAATCTCTCATTTTTCTGCTGCATAGTATGGATGCTGTGACTTAGCACACCGATATTTATATACTGAACCGATAACGCTATAACAAAAGCCCCACATATTGCCGCTGCTGCGTAAATAAGATATTTATTTATATACTTATTCTTTATCTCTACCGGGAGCAGGTTTACCTTTTTGTTTCCCTTCACATCAAATTCCTCCTAAAGCATAGTATTGACAGACAAGCCGAGTGCATCGTAATACTGACTGCCGACCTGTACTTCGTCTATCCACAGTAAAAAGTCTTTGCCGTCTTTTTCGCCGCACATATCCAAATCAAATTTTTCTATTTCAACGCCGAGCTGCTTCAGCCTTTTTTCAAACCCGTTTATTACGTAACCGCCGTATATTATTTTTGATATCGCGATGCCGTTTGTTTCACATAGTTCAATAATACGACGAATTTCTCCGACAAGACGATTTCCGATATCGCTTACGCCGTCAAAGTATATTTTATTATCAAGCTGAGCAAAGTATTTATTTGCTTGCTCATTTGTGATAAGCCCGATTTCGCCCACATTAATTAAGGTTTTTGCAATGTCGGGCTTTCCGACTGATTCCTGCATGATAAACAGCCTGTCGGCATAGGTGTTAAAGCCTATATCAATATTTCTTACATATACAGGTATTCCTTCGGAGAATGCAACAACACGCGTACCTGACGCTCCAAAGTCAATCATCAGCCTGCTCAGATTTTCATAATCGTCATGATATAATTCTGACAGACAAATCATATCGTAAAACGGGAATGTGACAGTGGTTATTTTCAGCTTTCTTTTTTCAAATTCAGCTATCAATTGAGATACGGTGTTTTTATGTACCGCCGCAATCATGCAGTAGTGAAGAGTATCCCCGTTTTCCTCATTTTGTCCTAAGTATGCATAATCAAGGACATGAGTTAATGGGCTTACTCTGGAAAACGAACCATATTCCTTTTCAATCAATTTTGGAATCTCGGCTTGCTTTTTGTTTTTGATGCTTACAATTTTCGCCTCGACCAGATCCTCTGGCAGCGACACCGAAACCTCGCATCTTTTCTTTTCCTTTATGCTGTGCTCTACAGTCTTTGCTATCTCAGAGAAATCAATTGTCCCATCCTGATACATTGCAGATGAATCGAATTTGTGAGCATCTTTTACAGTTATTTTCTTTGAAGCATAGTTCACCTCCAAAACCTTAGTGAATTTACTGCCGATATCAACAATGATTTTATTCTTTTTAATAATATTGTTTTTTACCAATATATCCATATCCACACTCCCTATAAATTTTCAAAAAATACTACCCGATGAATTTCATCAAGTGTAGTCAGACCGCTTAGTGCCTTATCAATGCCGTCCTGATGTATTTTCTTCATACCGTTTCTGATTGCTGCCTGTTCAATTTCAAAGGTTGTCGCGTTCCTGTCTAGCAGCTCACCGATTTCATCATTAACTACCAAGAATTCCTGCACAGCAATTCTGCCCTTGTAGCCGCTGCCGTCACACTGTTCACAGCCCTTTCCGCGATACAGCTTTACGGGCTTATCCCCACAGCCTAAAACCTTTCTGTAAGGCGAGTTTTCCTCTAAGAAGTATTCTTCCTTGCAATGCGGACAAATACGGCGTGCAAGCCGTTGATTGATGACAGCTGAGAGTGTTCGCGACACCATATACGGCTCAATTCCCATTTTAATTAATCTTAAAATTGACGATGCCGCCGAGTTTGTATGCAGGGTAGAGAACACCATATGTCCTGTGTTTGCTGCGTCAAAAGCAATATCCGCTGTTTCTTTATCCCGTATCTCACCGACAAGCGCCACCTCTATATCCTGCCGAAGTCCGCTATTTAAGGCTTTTGGGAAGGTTACATCCATTGCGGGATTTACCTGTACCTGAACAATGCCGGGCATACGGTATTCCACCGGCTCCTCAAAGGTAATTATGCAACGCTCCATTGTGTTCAAGACCGACAAAGCCGCATAAAGCGAGGTGCTTTTTCCGCTGCCTGTTGGCCCTGTCAAAAGAATGATACCCTGTGGTTTTTGTATCAGCTTATAAAACTGACTTTCGTTTTCTTCTGAAAAGCCGAGCATACTGATATCAAAGTTCATTTTCCCTTGATCCAATATTCTGATAACTACATTTTCGCCGTTTGCAGCAGGGATAACCGACACACGCAAATCGACCACTTTACCAAAAATATCGAGTCTTGAGTTGCCGTCCTGGATTATTTTATTGTTGTTTACATCTAAGTTCGACATGGTTTTAATTCTGTTTATTATCTGCTTGCTGATATTTTTCGGCAACTTGAATTTCTGCTTTAACAGCCCGTCCTCACGATAACGAATACGGAAAAAATCCTCCTGTGGCTCAAAATGTATGTCTGAAACTTTGTTCTCAACTGCTTCACGGAATATTCTATTCACCAGATTTACAACGCCTGAAATATCATTCTCCGAAACATCATAAATACTGCTTTCATAGCCGCTTTCGACCACCTCAATCGATTCCACATCTGTAGTATCTGCTTCAATATTAAAGGCTTTGTTAATGATTCTGTTGAGGTCAGTTTCGCTCATCAGAAGATATTTAAATGTGCCCTTAAACCCGGTTTTTTCATTGATGTAGTCCTCCGCAAACAATGTATCTTGCGGCTTTGAAGTGATGATTGTAATTTGACCGTTTGCATACAGTGGAACAAAGCCAAGCTTTTGCAGAGTATTATGCTTAAACTTGAGTATAAAATCTCCAAGCCCTATGCCGGAAATGTCTCCCGCAAATTCGTAGCCGTATATTTCATGATAAATATCAAGCAGAGTAGCGTCATTAATGAACTTCATATCAAGCAGAGCTTTTTCATCGGACACCTCAGCATCGTTCTTGTATTCCTTTGCCTTTTCCATTTGCTCCTCATTTATATACCCCGCATCAAATGCAAATTGCATTAATGTCTTTTTAGCCACTGAAACCACCTCTTACACTCAAATTTGCGACAATTGCCTTTGCCATGTTATAGTCGTCCGCTGAAAGTATTGTTTTCAATGGCTCAATATCTGTCCGACCGGATTTGACATGCCATGCCGCATTGTCAGCGATATGTACGTTGCCGTAGGCGGATTTGCCTCTTAAATAATCCCTGATAGCATTTGCCTTTTGTTTTTGCAATATCATTGCGGAAACCACATCATCGACTGCTAACTGCTCAATCAGGGGCGCAACGCCACAGTTTTTTGTTCTTATAAGCGTCTGATGTATAACGCCCTTTAACACGTTGGCGAGCTGCATCCTGATTTGCTCCTGCTGCTTTGCCGGAAAAACGTCAATCATTCGGTCGGGTGTTTCTGTAACAGACTTTGCGTGCAGAGTACCGTATACCACATGCCCGGTTTCAGCTAAAGTTATGGCATTTTGAATTGTAGGTAAATCCCGCATTTCCCCAATCAGGATAATATTCGGGTCCTGACGCATTGCGGCTATCGTTGCCATCTCAAAGCTTTCAACGTGGACGCCGACCTCCATCTGCTCTATCCTGCATAAATCAGGGTAATGGATATATTCTATCGGCTGCTCAATCGTCAAAATGTTTTCACTTCTGCTGTGATTTATAGCGTCAATCATTGCAGCAAGCGTTGTGGATTTGCCGCTTCCTGTTGTGCCTACAACCACTATCAGCCCGTTTGCAACTTCGGTAAAGCACTTTGTGGCATCAGGAAGATACAGCTTATCCAAGGGCAGTATCTTGTCACTGAGCAGTCTGAGGGCAATATTAATTCCGTTCATACTGCGGTAAATATTGATGCGGAATCGTCTGTTTATAAATTCAAATGCGCCGTCAATCGGCTCAGTACGGCGTTTTTCTCTAAACTCAATATATTCATGCAACAGCTCCGGCAGGGAATCCTCCACAAAGCCGTCCACATCAGAATAATGCACTGTTTTACCGATATACTTCTTAAATTCGCCCTTCACACGCACCCATACGGAAATGCCGACGGTTATATGTATATCTGAGGCATTTTTTTCAATAGCGTATTTCAGTATTTCCTTCAAATGATTTCACTCCTGTCACTTCCAAAATTTTTCCGACATTCCCGTAAGACTTACGACAAGCGGAATATCAAACCCCATCGGTGCTCCGCCTCTCGGTGTAAACACATTAATCCTGTATTTTGAACGGCATGTAACGGTAAATGTGTTTCTTAGCTGTATTTTCTTTTGCGCCGCATTAAAATATGTCGCTGAAACCGACATAGTAGCGCCGGTTCCTAAGTTTGCAGCGCTTTTCATTGTGTTAAACAGCGCTGTTGTTTCGCTTGTCACCTGACCGGATATTTCTATTTCGCGCACAACCCGTCGAGCCGTATAATTCAGATTTAGGTAGGTTGTGAAAACCCCGAAAAATGATATTGCAGTGGCAATCAAGGTCAGAAACACCAGCGTTTTCAGTATCAGCTCATAATATGCGCTTGCTCTTTTCTTTTTCAAGGCTTTCACCCCCCCTCGTTTTTAAATGCCAAAGGTATCGTAAATCTTGTCAACAATAGCTTCCCATATTTCCGTTATCGTGCTCTGATATGTATTCAGAAAGAATGCGCCGACGACAACAACCAGCAGTATTACGATGAGCCAGCCGGTGATTTGATCCCCTTCATTATTCATAACTACACGTCTGACGTTGTATGCAAATTTACCTGCCATTGCTTTACCTTTTCTAATAATTTTCCGCATGATTTTTTCCTCCTTTCCTCACATAATGCCGCTTAGGGACGAAAAAAGATTGCTTCCGATTACATAAAATAATGCCGCAACTGCGACAATAACAATCGGAATAACCAGTATTTTTATTCGTCCCGGACGCTTATTAAGTTCACGTTGCATCATTTCCTTTGCCAAAAGTCCCATATCAGATAAGAGATAATTTAAAGTTGAATCTTGGTTATCTCCTCTGTTCGCCGCTATGAGAGCTTTGGATAGTCTTGATACATATGCGTTCCCCACGCGTTTATCGAATTCCGACATACCCTCCTCAAAATTTCCCGACTTTAAATCCATAATTAAAACCGAGATATCATATTTTAATCCTGCGCCTGCAATAGTCTCATAGGTTTCAAGTAGCTTAATAATATCTCTTTCTGTTTTTGAACCCTGTACGATTGCACGCACAAACTTTGGAAGCTCCCTTTCAATGAGCTTATCCTTTTCCTTCAGCTTATCTTTTATTTCACTGTGAAAGTGAAAGAAAACTACTACAGCAAGAATTACCGATATAAATGCCATGTTTATCATTGTAACAGACAACATAACAAAGGTAATAATAAATACCGTCGCCGCCATCAGAAACGAGCGTGCAAAGTATTCCTTCGGTGTAAAATTAATTCCTGCTCTTGCAAGCTGCACCGCCATTCGCTTTTCCTTGAAATCTGTAAGCCTTAGCAGCGGAGCAATCAGATTTACCATCGGCAGAATAAATATTCGATTCAAAATATCCATAAAGGATTTTTCCTGCCTGACTGCAAGTCGAACACCCTTGCCGGTGCTTGCTGGAGGAAGCCTCAGCACCTCTGACGTTATGGAAAATGTCCCATACGCCATAAGAGCAAACACAATAACATATATCAAAGCTTCACCTCCTAAAGCGGCTTGTTTATTTTCAGCGTTATAAACGCCGAAACAA
Source organism: Firmicutes bacterium ADurb.Bin193 (assembly GCA_002070105.1). Lineage (GTDB taxonomy): Bacteria > Bacillota > Clostridia > Monoglobales > Firm-18 > MWCQ01. The sequence goes on from MWCQ01000018.1 coordinate 13,996, forward strand.
GCGTCATCGCAAGCATAAGTATTATAAGTCCTCTACCTACAGCCGAACCGACTAATATTTCAAACCATGCACTGTTACTCCAGCGGAGCAGAGGGATAATTGAAAATGCCAGCAAAATTGAAGTAAAATACTCCTTCCACACATTCATCATCACGGTGTCGGCTTCAATCTGCAGCCGTTTTGCATCGTTCATACTCTGCACCACCGCCGGCAGTATAAATCGATAATCGCCTGACTTTTCCTGTGCCAGCACAAGAATATCTGTCCACTCCGAAAAATACTTATTACCTATTTTCAGTTCAAGCCGTCTAAGTCCTCGCTTCAGATTGGAATCAATCAGGGTAACATCAGTTACAAACTCGGCAAACGGCTGATAAATATCCAGCTTATCAAGGTTTTCATTCACTGCCGTTATAATGTCGTTACAGCTTAAATAACTGTTTGTTATAAGATTCATGGAGTTTTCCAATAACTCGTCCTGATTTCGTCTGTACCAACGCGACCGAACCTTGAAAACAATATAGGGCAAGGGTAAAAAAACAATGCCCATAGTGGCAGCAAGCAGATTATTTACAAACAGCAGTTTACCTGCTGCAATCCCTAAAAAGCCTGCAAGCGCTACGAATATCCAAAAGGTCTTTATACCCGAACCGCTCATCATAACTGTGTTTTTAATTTCAAGATTCAGCCGTTCGACAGGTCCGAGCTTTGAAAACCTTTCGTCTACAGCTTTCTGTTTAGTTTTCGCCGCCGCTTTTGCAAGTGAGATTCTGCTTTTTTTCTTAAGCGGATTTAATTCGAGCATTAAAAATGACCCTGTAATCAGGAGTACAAATACGATAAAACATATAAATCCTTGCAATTATGACCACCCCCTAAATAAAGTTTGCAAGACTTGTTTCAGAAGCGCCGCCGTATTTAAGCCGCGACAATAATCCATCCGACATCTTGTTTTTCTTTACATGTTCACCGATTACTTCGGTAACTCTGCCGCTGTCATCATATACATTTTCCTTAATCTCATATTTGTACAGTGTGTTTCCGACAATTCTGCCGTCCGATATAGCAAGCCCTTCGAATATTTCATCATACACTCGCCGTCCGTCCGGGAGCTGTCTTTTAAACAGCACTAAAGGGATCGCCTCTAAGATAAATTCCAATAGCTTGTTTTCCGAAAGCCGCACGCCTGTTGATACGCACATTGAAAGAATTCTGTTATATGCATCTATCGCCGAGTTGGCGTGAAGCGTGCTGATGATGGTATGACCTGTTCTACCTGCCTCCACAGCTGTAAGCGCTTCGCCGCCGCGCATTTCCGCCGGAATAATCGCATACGGGTGAAATCTAAGAGCTTCTTTTAATAAGTCGTCCATTGTAACGGGATTTACTCCGTCCTTTGTGACCGTCTGAACCACTCTGTTTATCATTTTACCGTTTTCGTCTGTCTTGGTTATATTTAATTCACGCGTATCCTCAATGGTGTAAATTCGTTTGTTCTTATCTATACAGGCAATCAGATAGCCTAAATCTGTAGTTTTTCCGCTCCCTGTGCTTCCAGCAATGGCAAGAGACACGCCGTTATTAACGCAAAGAGATAAAAAATCCAGTTCCTCATTCGTTGCACTTTGATATTTAATCATAATATTTCGTGTAATAACATTTTCCTTTTGTCGCCTGATTGAAGCCACACCGCCTGTTCGCTTATCCACGCAGGGAGGAATGATAGCGGATATTCGGATTCCTTCACCGATAAAGCTGTCTACCTTCGGATTTGAGCCGTCTATTATACTGCCGCCCATCCAGACCATCTTTTTGATTTTGTCCATACAATCATCAGGCGTTATAAAGGTTTCGGGCAAAAGCTCAACTCTATCCGGGTAAATGACCTCTATGCAGTTCCAGCTGTTGATGTTTATTTCTTCAACCATTATGTCCGAAACATACTTTGTGAGTACGCCAAAGCCCGCCATGTCCTCATAAATCCTGTCCGCAAGCTCCGAAATATTACTGCACTCCGCTACCGACATTTGATTCTGATTCAGGTACCGCACAATAAGGTTTTTCAGTTTTTCTTTTGCATCCTCTGAATAGAGGACGTTAATCAGCTCCGATGAATGGGTTTTTGAAATAATATGCCTTATCTTATCCAGCGCTTCTTTGTATGTAAAATCCTTGCCGCCGCCTGTTTTATCGATCGTTCCCGCATTTACGTTATATATCAGGTCGTTAATATTAAATACCTCAACCAAAACGTTAACCTCCATTCATAAGCTGACTTGTCAGCCGCTGTATAATTTTTTTGTACTCCCGCGTACCCATTTTGCTTTCGTATATCAGCTTGCCGGAGTTTTCGAGTATTTTCGCATTCTGCACATATGGGAGTTCAAATGCAAATTTTATTCCGATATTACTGATAAACGCCACCTTGTCACAGGTTTTATCATAGCTGTTTATCACATGAAGTTGCTTATCAGCAAGATGGAGGAGGCGGACGGTGTTTTCCATTGAGCTTTGCCACGAACAATCCTTTACCGAAACCCTGTGAACCGTTACAATCTTTGACGCCATACTCATGCCTATTGATGAAATAGGATTGTTAAGCTCCTCACTGCCATCGATAATGATATAATCAAAGCGCATTGCGGCGTCATAAATCAAATCTCTTGCCGTATCGCCGCTAATTGCAGAGAGGAGCATGGCATCAAAGCTGTTTGGTACCGATAAAATAAACAAATTTGCTTTTTGCGTTACCGGCACAAAAGTGTTTTTTGTATTGCACCCGTTAGAAATAGCAGTATACAAGCCCTTCTCATTTTCAATGCGTTTGCCGAACAGTCCCTGCATTTCGCCGTAATACAATTTAGACGATATTATTCCGACAATGTAGTTTCGCTCTGCAAGAGCCATTCCGAGATTAACGGAAACCGTTGTTTTTCCGCTTCCGCCTGAACCCCAAACACAAATTATGTTAGTATTCATACGCCGCCCCTCCTTTCAAAAACAATATGCAGCTTTCCGGAATACTCGGCAAGCACCAGCTTTTCTGCCTGAGAATCGTTTACGATAAGTGTTGCTGTTGCCGCAATTTTCTCTGCGTCCTCATTTTTCTGCGCCTCCTCAAGATTCTCGCCATCGTCGTTTTCAATACTGTAAATCTCAAGATTCCTAAGTTCGTCAAATATAACAGTCTTTCCGTCAATAAAGCTGTAAACGGACACGATATCGCCCGCTTTTATATGGTTTCCCACACCTGCAGCAACAGATAATATGGTTATGGTAATGAGCTTATGTCCGTTTGCCGATACCTTGTCAAGCTGTGCATCTGCTGCAAATTCGGAAAGCTTTGTGGTGAGAATATAATCCTCAGCAGATATACTGCAATTTGTGTACTTACCGATAATATCATCCTTGTTTTTTACAATCGTTTCCGGCAAACCGTAGCTTCCGACTTCCTTATCATCAAGCATTTCCTCTGTTATCTGCGTTCCTGCAGATACGCTTGTTTTGAGTTTATATACCGTCTGCGTTTCACCCTTTTTCTTGTTCATTGAAGGCAGAAGCAAAAAAGCAAAAATTGCCGCAAGTACGATGCACACGCCGCCAACAAATGTTTTATTCTGAAATATCTTCATTTACTGTAATCATCCTTCCTAATTGCATTAAAAATCATTTCCGTGTAATCATCGTCACGATTAAATATGTTGGCGTCAGGATAGCGGATACGGAGTTTTTCGGCGTTATGCGTAACCAAGAACATATATGAATTGTCTACCATTTGTGCCCATTGTTCATTTTCAAAGAAAAATTTGATCTTACCTATATTCCATGTATCCGCAAAGCCTGTAACTAACTTTAAATCACAATGCTTAATTTCCTTGAGATTAGAAGAATTATATCCCTGTTCAATTTTAAAGCTGTCACCCTGCGGTGGTATATGATACGGCGTTCCGAAATCTATCAAAAGAATATTGCACTTTTGGTTTAGTTTATCAATATCAGCCGCATCCGCCGAAACCTCAATGTTTTTTAATCCGGCAAGCTCAAGATCATAATTGCCTGATAAATCCATCGCCGCCGTTTTATAATTATGTAATTCAAAATATCTTGCAAGACTGACAACAACTGAGGTTGCACCTGCTCCGTGAGTTGCGTTCATAACAGCAATTTTATAATGTCCGGCTGGATTAATAAACGAGGCGGGTGCATCTTCAATATCAATTATTTCGTCAGGATATTCTTCTTGAAATCCGCTAACCTTTTTCTTTTCGCTTTCAAGCCGTCCCTTTTTTACGAGGTCAACCAGAAGCCCAACATCAAAGCCGTTATCGTCAAAAATCAAATCGATTTTCATTGCCTTGTATCTTTCAAGCTGGCTTCTTATATAGTGGCTTCGCTTACCGTTTAAGATAAGTATAATTCTGATGTATGAATCAATATTGATTATTTCGGCCGCCAGACTTGTGAATGTGCTTAAATTCACAGCATTTCCGGCAATAATTACAACGTCGGTTTTTTCAGCGTTTTCCTCACAAAAGCCCATCAGCTGAACATCTGTCACGGCGTTTTCTCTAACAAAGTACAATTCATTCTGCCGAAAAGAATTATGCAGTGCAGATTGTAAATCTGTTTCACCGAACAGTGTTAAAACTCCCGTCATATCAATTTCCTCCTAACTTTCTATTCTTGAAATTGAAAAGAGGATGTAGATTTTCGCCTACATCCCTTACATACTGCTTGTTTATTTTGTTGTTCTCACTTATGCTTGTCAGAAGCTTTAGTGAGGTTTTAAGTGCCTTTTCAGTATCCTTCTTATCTTTTTTGTAAAAGGCGTGAAGAAGAAATATTTCGTTTTCCTGCTCATAAAAGATAATCCTTACCATCGTCCCGTCCGCCTTTACGCGAATTTCATACAGCCTTCGGTATTTTTCTATTGAAAAATGCTTAACATACGGCTCACACAGTACATTACCGTTATCTCTTATATATTCAAGCTGAAACAAAAACTTTTTTCTGATTTTCTCTTTTGCCTTATCAAAGAACAGGGAAACGGGACACTCGCCGTTATTATAATATGTGTATATTTTTCTCATTTTTCCACCTCGCATTTATATGCTTCGAGGAAATCAAGCACCGTTTTTTTCATAACCTCTATGCTGTCAAACTTTCTGATATATTTTTTAAAATCGGAATTGTTAAAGATATTGGTGGTTACTTTCATGGTAACAGGCTTTGTCAGAATAAGCTTTATTTCATCGGCGGAAAGTTCCTTGTCTCCACTTTGGCGTTTTAATTCTGCCGCTTGCTTATAGTCAATAGTAACTGCCTTTTGCTCAAATACCAAACTATATACTGCTGTCTGTTCAGTTTTACGCAAGTATGACAGCTCCGCCGCCACCTTTAATTTCAACTTTCTGTTGTCAACCATATCAAGAAAAGCCTCTATCAGCTTATTAAATCTCAGATACATATATATGTTTGATTTAGATGTAGAAAATTCGTTTTCCAAAATCTTATCAATTTTAAAATTCCGACCGTCGGAATTTTCACTTTTAAGACTTTTCTTCAAGTCATTGTATCGGAGTAAATATGACTTTGCAATCTCTGATGGGAGAATGACTTCTCTTTGCAGAAAGTTTGTTACTATGAGAATACGATCCGCAAGCTCATCATCCGCCTCGATTACAATTGCCTTTATCTTATTCTGACCGATATGTAAAGCTGCTTTGGTTCTCCTGTGACCGGACAATATTTCATATTTTTCATTCAAACGACGTACTATAATCGGTTGTATCATACCCTCACTTCTGATGCTTTCAGCAAGAGCCTCGAACTGCTTGTCATCTCTGACCTTAAACGGGTGGTTAGCGTTTTCTATAAGCGTGTCAATCGGAAGCATCACAGTCGTAAAGTTATCCGACAGACCAAACATCTCAGCCATGCCATTAAAAACTGTTCCGCCCGGGCTTTTTTTACTTAATGTTGTAAATACATCATTTGCCATACTTCATCAGCTCCTTTGAAATGTTTTTATAGGCTGTTGAAATAGGATGCTTCGGATAAAGCTCTATAATACTTTTTCCGTAAAGAGTTTGTTCGGCAGCCTTTACGGAGTAGGGGATACTATCGTCAAATACTTTAACGCTGTTCCCGTAAGTGCGGTTTACCATTTCCTTGATTCCTTTGCTGAGGCTTGTCCTTGACTGATACATTGTCAGGAATATCCCGGCAACCTCCAGTTTCGGGTTAAGCTTCAATTTCACCATATTAATCGTATCAAGCATTATCTTTAAGCTTTCAAAACACAGGTAATGTGCTTCCACCGGAATTAACGTATAGTCGGATGCAACAAGTGCATTTATTACCATGAGTCCAAGCGATGGGGGGCAGTCGATAATAATATAATCGTATGTATCCCGCAGCTTATCCGTTATGGATTTCAATATTGTTTCTCTGCCAAATGCGTTCATCAGCTTAAAATCCAGACCAGCAAGCATCGAATTTGAAGGAAGAATATCTACTTTTCCGACACTGATTACAGCCTCCGTGATACGCTTTATGCTTACGTCCTTGTCAATCGCCTCCGACAGAATATCTGCAAGAGTAATGCTAAGTTCATTTCCGTTTACGCCCATTGATGTTGCAATGTTTCCTTGCGCGTCCGTATCTGCAATCAAAACTTTATTTCCGCATTCAGCAAGCGAATAGGCAATATTTATACTTGATACTGTTTTTCCAACGCCGCCCTTTAAATTCAGTAAATTAATAACTGCACTCATCATAACTCCTCCTGTATATTGTTTGTTTGATTATAAACCTGTGTCAACATCCTTTTATGAATGTCGGATTTAAAGCGTATTTTGTTATAATATTCTGTGAGCATAAAATCTATAAGATCCTCTTTTGAGATATATAACCGCTGTTTAACACGGTATGCTCCGAGATGACCATTTTCTATCCAACGTCTTATGCTTTCCTTACAATATCCAAGCAAGCGTGAAACATCAGATATTTTCAGCACATCATTCTCATTCTTGAAATCACACTCACAAATTGCCTTCATTTTCATTTTATACTTACATTCGAGTTTAAATAGGCTGTTTTGTTGCTGCATGTATTTCACTATATCAATTACCGCAATATCATAAAAATGCACTGATTTTTCAACGCGTTTATTGTAAGGTATGATTCCTCGTTTTAATAATTTGTACCCTGTTGACTGACATATGCCCATTATATTACACATTGTTTCCTTGGATACAAATTCGGAATTATCGTTTATGATTTCTTTATAAAAATCGTTAAATTCCATTTTGCATTCCTCAATCGTTAATTATTTCAATGGTGGGTGATGCAAAATCGCTTATTTTGTTTGATTTGAGTCGTTTTTACAGCTAAAAACCGGCGGAAAGATATTTATACCCAATTTGGTTCTCTCTGTTCTCTCCGAGTTCTCTCATTTTTCCCAAAAAATCATCTTTTTCATAAAATTCCCGCATCCCGCTTCACGGCTTTTGTTGTACGAAAAAAAGCGCCGCAAGTCCTGAAAAATCAGGGCTCACGGCGCCTCTTAAATTGTCTTATTTAATCTCAGCTACACTTATCTGAGTTTATTTTCACAACATTCGAAATCAGTTTGTCTTCACGGACACGTGGGTTCGAATCCCACCCGCTCCGCCACAATTTGTCCGAAAAGTCAGTAATTATGCTGGTTTTCGGACTTTTTTTGCCTTTTTTTGCCAAGCTTCAGTCATTTTCACTCCATAGCCTCAAAAAAGAAAAATAGAGACTCAGCATTAGACTGCCCTTGCTCTGTCTGTGACATAAATACAAATTATTTGTAAATAGTAATTTTTAATTTTACATTTTAAAAAATATGCATATAGTATGTGACACTAATTATATTTCACATTTTAAACTTTATATAGTAAAAATTGAAGAAAAAGAAAAAGTGTAAAGTTAATTTGTAAAACAATTGACATTTTAACAAAAATCGTTTATACTATTTAAAAGAGGTGAGCGAATATGAATGTTGTAAAGCCAAAATTAAAATCATTAGGCATTACTCTTTCCGAATGTGCTAAAAAGCTTATGATTTCTCGGCCTACGCTTGATTCATACATTGATCTCTATGAAAAAGGTCAGCAGATTCCACAGGAAAAATATCAACTTATTTTTGATCGTCTCTTTTCTAACGAGATATTTGACAAAGAAACATTTTTGGCTGAAGTGGACAGTATTCACTTTCTAATCGAAAGAGACCAAATGCTTGGTACTTTAGAATTGAACCCCCAGAAAACTGACATCATAACTTCAGTAATTGCAGAAATGAAGAATGATATGTCCGAGGCTGATTGCAACCTTGATATTTATATTTTTGTAAACATGCTTATCAGAAGCTACCGGAAAAATCCGATTTTTCAAAATCTTGCAAATTACTTCCTTGTACTAAACGGGCAAACGGACATTAATAATATAAATGATGACGAAAAGCGTTTTTTTTCGAACTGCTATAAACTTTTTCATGAAGAACTAACACAAGAATCCGAAACCGACAATGAATACTTAGAAAAATTTTATAAGCGAGTTGAAAGTTTGAACCTTGAAAAGCAAAGGCAAATGGAGGACCTAAAAACCACACTTAGCAATAAAATTTCGGAAAGAATATCGGAACTTACCAAGCTTGGCATCAACCCAGAAGACATCAGTATAGATGAACTAATGGAAAACATGAAATAGAAGGAGGATTTTAAATGGTATCATTGGAAGAACGCAGAAAGGATATAATCGATCTTGTGTACAAGCTTGATATTTCTCCGACAATGTATAAAAATGCAGTCGAAAAGTATCAAAGCGTAGCTACATATCTTGAAGAAAACGGAGCAAATGCAGACATTTATCCACAGGGTTCTTTTGCGCTTGGAACAGTTGTTAGGCCGTATTCGAAAGATAAAGATTGTGCGTATGATTTAGATTTCATATGTCAACTTAGGGCAAAATCAAAAGCGGATGGAACCAAGGCTGTTAAGGATAAGGTCGGAGAAATTTTGGAATCGAGCGGTTTATATGGTGGAAAGCTTTCAAGCTGTGATGAGTGTTTTACGATTGAATATGCTGATACTAATGACATCGGATTTACGATGGACATTATCCCTGCGGTCGATGAAGATGCTCAAGTCAAAAACGCATTAAAAGAAAAATGTACATATCCAGACTTAGTGGAAACTTCAATCGCTATTCCAAAGAACGATGAATGGCTTACAAACAACCCCAAGGGATATAAAGTATGGTTTGATTCCATTAATGAGCCTTTCAAAACATACAACAGGGATATCCGGAGGAGGGCACTCTTTGAGTCAGCAAGAAACATATATGCTTCTATTGAGGCGGTCCCCGATGAATTGGAGCGTTCATCCCTCCAAAGAGTAGTTCAAATACTGAAACACCATAGAAATGTATATTTTTCGAATAGGACAAGCGCCACAAAGCCGATATCTGCAATAATCACTACGCTTGCTGCACAGATAGCGAAATCCGCTCCCAATCATTATGATGTTTTGGAGTTGCTGGATTTTGTCGTTAAAGAACTGACATTGTATTCAGAACATCAGAGTCTTAATGAGGCAGTCTTTAAATCGAAGTATCCGAGCAAATCAATTATCATCAGAAATACAGAAGGATGGAAAATTGAAAATCCTGCAAATCCTAACGATAATTTGGCTGATGCGTGGAATCAGGACATCAATGCTGCAAAAGAATTTTTTGTTTGGATTTCAGCGGTTACCACTGATTTAGTTTCATCGCTTCAAGAAAATGATGCAAAATTTAGAACACTACTTGAGTCAGCGTTTGGATATGCTTTTGTCAGTAAAAGCTTGCCTGTGTCTAAATACAGCCAAAGCATGCCAACACATTTTATCCCTGAAGCTAAAAAAAGTCCTTGGAGAAACCCATCGTTATGATTGTTCGTGCCAACATAGAAAATCTGATATTCAATTTTTCGGATTTTTACATTGATGGAGAAACAAACGAGTTGTTCATTATTTTTGGAAACTTGTATGTAAACAAAGTCTTCAATGATTTTCCGGTTAACAAAATATATAACATCTCCATGCATATTCCTAAGAATTTGCCTGAACAATTGCCGGTTGTATATGATATTTGTGGGCAAGTGTCTGATACGTATTCTCATAAATATAAAGATCATTCTTTGTGCTTAGGTACAACCATGGAAATATATATTGATTTTTGTAACGGAATGAGCCTTTCGCAGTGGATTGATCGTTATATCGTATCATACTTTTTTTCATATGAACACTATATGCGCTTTGGAGAATATCCCTTTGGCGAACGAGACCATTGTTTGGGACCATTAGAGTTTTATAGAGAATATTTTTGTTTTGCGGATTTACCAAACACTTTTGAATTTCTGAGAAAGATCAAGGATGAACCATATAGAGGACACTTACCTTGCCCATGCAATAGTGGGAAAATCACAAGAAAGTGTCATGGTAGTAAGTTACTCCCTTTATTTCAGTTTAATGCAATGGGGCAAGTTTGCAAAGATTATGATACAATTTTTCGGATGGTGAAAAAGTACGATGAACAAAATAATAAAAGAGCAAAATGATGAAAAGCTATTAAGAATTCAATTGTTCGTCTGCTGGACTTATTTTTCATTTGGTCATAGGCTTTCGGAATATATTTCCCGTCCGTTTTTTCCTCTACAACCTTGTGGTTGATACTGATTTTTTTGCTTTCGAAATCTATGGCACTCCACCGTATCCCAAGCGCCTCGCTTCGCCGTAATCCGTAATATGCCGAGAGCGTAATCACAATATGGAGAGGATCGTCCTCGCATGCTTTCAGCAGCTTGCTAAGCTGCTCCTGACTATAAAAGTTCCCCTGAAAGCTATTTTTCTTAGGCTTATCAGCCTTATCGCAGGGATTCGACGGGATGATATCATTTCTCACGGCGTATTGAAACGCCTTTCTGAGTACGGCGTGGTAATGAATCACCGTGTTGCTGACACACCCGTCCTTAAATATAGAGGCATAGAATTTGTTTATCATTTGCGGCGTTACGCTCTCCAGGGTTATTCCCGGCTTGTCAAAGAAATCCTTGATTCTTGACTCTACCATGTCCCGGTATCCGTTGATCGTTGTCGGCTGAACCGTGCTTTGTGTGATTTTAAGCCAGTCCTGCAGGTATGTATAAAACCTTTGCTTTTCTTGACGGTCTTCGCAAGCTTCCGCCATCTCGACCTCAAATTCCTCAAGCAGTACCGCTAATTTTTGGCTGGCGAGGCGTTTGTTACCCCGCTCAGCCAGGTTAAGATTTATCCACTTTGTTTTACGTTTTCCATCCTCGCCCTTATAATTGATCACAGCGTACAGCCTGCCGTTCTTGCTTTGAACGCTGCCTGTAATTTTCATAGGCCTTCACCCTTTCCGCCTGCGGCAACAGACACAATACCACAACTGATAAAAGTATTTCCCGTCCGTTTTATTTACTGTCTGCTTGGTCAGCATAAACTCCTGAAAAGCAAATTCGGGATTGCAGTTGACCCCGGTGACCAAAAGCTTGCCGGAAGGCAGCCGTGTTTTTTCTTCGTCTGTGACATAGCGTGTGACGGCTTTCAGCCCGGCTGGCTTCTGACTGGTGTTGTGCAGAAATTTTACGATCGCCACAGCCGTCACCTTCTGTTGGTCTGTCGTGCAAGGCTGGAAATCATTTTATAGATTTGTGACAGCTCGTCGCATATTTCATTTAAATATACGGCGGATATTTTATTCATGTTGACTAAAACCACAAGCCGGTTCAGATTGTTTCCGATGCGTTTCAGCTCGGAGCATACGTCTTGCAGGCCGTCTATCACAATGATTTTTTTATTGAGACCGCAGCGGATCAGGTAGTCCGTCACAGATAATTTTGCTTTTTCCGCCTGTGATTTGATTGCCTGCAATTGACCTTCGGTCGTTCTGAAGGCAAAGCTCTTGTTCTTTGTTCTCATGGTAAACCTCCCGTTCGTTTTATAGTGGGTGCGGGCTACTGCCCGATATTGCACCGCTTTGGCGGTGCGACAGTGCTGCGGCGTATAGCCGCGCGCGATGCTTGCCCTCTGCTAAGGCAGAGGACTCCGTGACGGCTGCGACAGCTGTGACGGCAAATCTGACAGCGGGGCTGTATCGTTTTTGCCGTCATTCCCGTCACTGTCGTCACAATATTTCAGTGAGAGAATCCGTTTGTCACGGGTTCGGGAATGAGAAAAAATAATTTTAAGTTCGGATAATTGGTTGGCGTATCTGCTCAATTTTTTTGACAACACTTGCGGCAGAATTTTTTCACCGGTTACTGTTCCAATTTCATCCGTGAGTTCCGTTGCACTTCCGGTAAATTGTTTACGGGAAGAAAGAAAATCAGAAACGGTTTGAATCACATGGTCTGCTGTTTTTTCAGCACTGCTGTTTGATACTAAATTCCAGATATGCGTGTCAGAATCAAACTCTATTTGCAGCTCCATACTTTCAATGTCCCGGCCTGTACAGTAGAGGGTACCCTTTAGATTTTGCTTCACATCACGCATCAAAACAAAACCGGAATCCACCGCGCCTACGATACCGTTTGTTCCTGAAATCATATTCATCGGATCATCGTCGCCGGACTTTCTGAGATGGTGCACCAACAGAATCGCAATCGCATATTTGTCAGCAATTGATTTTAGAATACTCAGATCTTTATAGTCGTTCGCATACTGATTGTTGTCGCGGCAGGCTCCACGGATTTTTTGAAGGGTATCAATCACAATTAAATTTGTATCCGGATGTTCCTTCATAAAATTTTCAATCTGATCCAACAAGCCATTTTCAATCGTGTCAGCCATAACAGCAAAATGCAAATTGTCGGGCGCGTCATCCGTGATGTCGAACAGTCTGTTCTGGATTCTGTTTAAGCTGTCTTCCAAACATAAATACAGCGTTGTACCAGAGGTTGTTTTGAAATTCCAAACATTTTCACCCTTTGCGATTTGCAGACAGAACCACAACACCAGCCATGACTTTCCTGTCTTCGGACTTCCAGCAAGAATGTGAAGCCCCTGCGAGAGAAAATCCGAAACGATATATTTGATAGGTGACAGCTCCTGTTCCATTAAGGTTTTTCCGTCAATCGTATCAAACTTTTTCTTGCTTTCCCTGTATGGTTGTGATATTCTTTTTGTAGAGTTTAATACTTCTGCCGCGCTTTGCGTGGCAGCCGACTGCTTTTCTGCGCCAACAGATAAAGCAGTTTTTTCTTTTTCATAAGTCATGCTTTCACCTCCCCTCTAAAATAATTTCACACACCTGCGCCGCTACTGTTCCTGACAGACAGCCTTGTTTGACTGAATCCCGTTTTCTTTGCAGCCCGTGCGCTCGAAGCTGTTGCTTGTCATGGCATACACACTGCAAATATCACTCACGGTCAGGCTATTCAATTGTCAAGGTGCAAATAATAAGTTATTGAAAATATTGATTATTTGTGATACTATTATCTCATGTGGAAATATCAGGATAAATAGAAAATTGCAAATAATATATTTTATAAAAATTGATTATTTGCAAATCGAGGAGAGGTTTTTATGGTTAATTCAAAAAAATATCCATTTGTAAAAGCTTTTTTGGATTACGACGACAGAGTGCATCTTATTACATATACCTCTGAGGAAAAGTCAGGATATTATTCAACAGGACATATTGGAAATGAACTTATTAATTTTTGTGAGCTTGATTTATCAGAATACGAAAAACAATTAGAAAAAGCTAAGAAGGAAAAGTTGACACCTTTGAACTATGATAAAATGAGAAACTTAGTTTTTGACATTGCGGAGCTTACACAGGAAAAACATAAGTATTTGTTCTTTTATCTTGTAGGTGCGCTGAATAATGTTTTTGCAGACATTACTGTGGTTGAATTTGAGGATTATTTTGATGCGCTTTGCGGGCAAATAGAAAGATGCTTTGAGGAACTTGAATCAGTTTTAAAGCTTCAGGAGATTTTTAAGGACGGCGTTCATCTCTGCCTTGATAAAGAAAATTTAAAGCACAGAACAAAAGCTGAGAAAATGGTGGGGTTCTATTATAAGTACCCCGGCTTTTCAGATTTTGTACTTAAGACTGGCTTTGCTATCATGCCGACCTATAAGAGGAAGCTTGATTATCAGGTTGTTAAAAATATGAATGACAGTAATATCAACGACGCGGCGGAACAGCTAAAAATAATAGACTATGGAAAAAAAGGAGTAAGTCTGATTCCATATTATGTGATCGAAAGCTTGGAGGAAATGCTTTTCTTTGAATTTAATGAAATGCTCAGAAGAGGAACGGATTCTAAAAAATGCAAGCTGTGCGGTAAGTATTTCGCTGTTTTTGATAATCGGAACAGGGAGTATTGTGACCGGATTTTCAATGATGGTAAGACCTGCAAAGAAGTTGGTGCCGTTATAGCTTATGAAAAGGAAAAAGGCGAGGCTGACTCTCCGCTCCGGCTGGCGGAACGTGAATATAATAAGCTGTATTCACGTATGAGCCGTGCAACCGATAAATCCACAGGAACCGGTTCTGATAAGGATATGACCCCGGAAGAATTTAAAAAATGGTCAAAAATGTATACTCGTGAGAAAAAAGCTTTTAAAGCAGGTAACATTACGGCAGAAGAATTTCTCGAGAGGATCAAACACGATTGATTTTAGGAACAAAATAATAGACAAGCGGACATGTCATCATAGATGGAATGTCCGCTTGTTTTTGAATCAATTTACGCGAACGAAGCCCTGACCTTCAACATATACTCGTTCCTCACCCGTTTGGAAGTCAATTTCTTTATCCCCGTTTTTCGGGATATATTCTTCTTCCGAGGCTGGTTCGGGTGTACGCTCTGGTTCATCCCCCATATATCCGACCATTTTATTGATATCCCCGCCGCTGTCAACAATTTCACAGTGGTTGGGGCCAGAATATTCCACATATCCGAAGCCCTCAACATATTTTCCCTTCGGCACTGAATCAGGCTCCTGTGTTGGCCCGGGTGCAGGTAGTGCAGTAACAGTGGGGGCAAGTTGCTTTGAGGCGACACAGGCCGAAACAGGCGGTACTGTCGGCGTAATAACAGGGGTAGGCACCGGTGCTTCTGTATAGTATGTTACCCTTGCCTCAGGTGTTTCTGTGTTCAGAACGGTGGTTTGCGGCAGGACTTCTGTCGAGAGAATAGCTATTAAAACAAGTGGTATTACTTTTCTGATCAACTTTTTCACCTCCTCATGCACAAATAAAGCCCGTAGCTATTCGCAGATATCTACGAAGCAGCTATCGGGCTTCTCTGTCATTTCGATTCCGAATCTGGCTCCCAGCCGGAAGCCTTCAATAAAGGTTTCAAGCGAGGTTATACCAAGTATTTCACTTTGCGCATTGATCAGGTCAATAAATAAATCCTTTTCTTTTCCCATTAACAAAAGCAGCAGCTTTTCTTCGTTATCCGATACCGTCTGCATTGCTTTTTGAAAGCTCGATCCCGGTTGAAAGCTTTTCGCGTTTGGGTCAATATTTCCATAGTACAATTCTTCTAAAACCCGCGCCATTCCTACCACCTCCCTTCGCGGCAACACAACAGATACCACAAAACCGGGAGGAAGTCTATAGCCAAATGCAACAAATCGGCTCGGGAATTTTATTCAAACGCTAACGCTGCGCACCCTTTTGTTTAAAGATAGTTAACCGGGATCGCCCTGTCTTCACCTTTGAGTGTAATCAAGTGGTCATACATGCAGACAACACCGCCGGGGCCTCGGTGAATGCCCGGAATTTTATCCAGCACAGCAAACGCGGCAATATCGCTCTTTTCGGGATCGGCGTGTTTTTTTATCTCTATGGGATAAAGCGTGCCGTTTTCATAGATCAAAAGGTCAATTTCATTTTGCTCTTTATCACGGTAAAAATAAACCGGCGGTTCCAATATGCCGGCATTGTAATAGCTTTTTATGATTTCCGCTACCACAAAGCTCTCGAAAAACGCCCCCGGCGCGCCTGTTTGAAGCGTTTCGGGTGTCGGCCAGCGGGTGAGGTATGCCATCAGCCCTGTATCAAGGAAATAAACCTTCGGTGTTTTTATCGCCCGTTTTGTGAGATTGTTGTGGTACGGTTCCAGCAGATACACAATGCTTGACGCTTTTAAAATGGAAAGCCACCGCTCAGCTGTGGGCGGACTGATTCCGACGTCCCGGGAAACGGAAGCGAGGTTTAAAAGCTGTCCGCTGGATGCGGCAATTACCGTCATAAACCTCAAGAATTTCACTTCATCGCCAACCTGCGTCAGTTCACGAACATCACGTTCAATGTAGGTTTTCACATAGGCGGCATAATAGGTCTGCCAGTCGAAATCAGGATTTGCAATAAGCTCCGGCATACTGCCACGGTGAATGATATGCCAGATATCCTTGTATGGGGTTTCCTTTAAATCATTTCTCCGTTCATTAAAATATTCATCACTCGGGAGAAAGGGCTTGTTAAATTCCACACCGTTTATTTCACGAAGCGAAAGCCCCAGCAGGTTGAGGATACCGATCCGCCCGGCAAGGGATTCGCTGACGTTTTTCATCATCTGAAATTGCTGTGAGCCGGATAGGAAGAACTGTCCTTTGCTTTTTTCTTTGTCAATATACATTTTGATGTAGGGAAACAGATTCGGCGCATACTGAATTTCGTCTACAAATACAGGTGGAGGAAAATCCTTAAAAAATGTTCCCGATTCGCTGATTGCCGATTGAAGCAGAATGGGGTCATCGAGCGTCACATAGGTCATGTTGCCGGTAACGTTTTTCAGCAGAGTCGTTTTCCCCACCTGTCTTGGTCCTGTGACCATAACGGCCCCAAACATTTTTGATGCTTTCACTATTGCGTTTTCAATATGGCGTTGTATATACATTATCAATCACCTTCTGACTAATATAACATTTAATATTATTATAGCCAAAAAACTGATTTTTGTCAACGAAATTACTGAAATATTAAAATAGCATGCACGAAACCTATTTAATTTTTAAAGATTTTAATAAATGACTTGACAATTTCTTGAATCAGAGCTTACATAGACACAACTTTTTATTTTGATCAAGAAAGGTTGTTGGCTATGAATATTTTTAGTAAAGACGATGCATTTATCGGAACAAATGGAATCAATGAGAGTATTTCGGTTAAGAAAATTTTTGAATTGGCAAACGATATCCGCTTGAAACTGGAAAAACAGGGGTATCTGCTTGACAAGTATATTTCACTTATTCTTGAATCCGCCAATGTTACATTGGTTTTTGAGGCAGCTACTGACGGTTTTGAAGCAGGCTCCGTCCTGCGGCGTTTGTGCCGGGCCATTGTTGACGGGGAAGTCTCGGAGGAGGAACATTCCTTTTATGAAACGGCCAAACAAAAAATTGCAGAAATACCTCTGCCTTATCAGGAAAAAATCACAAGGGTCGATATCTGCTTTGCTATGCTGGCAGAGGAATATTTGAGCTTTGTGTTGGATGAATTTATCAAGGAGCAGCAAGATAAGCTCCGGGCAGGCTTGGACATCATCTATCTAAAGGAGTTATACAATCACATTTCAGCAATCGTTGGGGAAGATATTCTGGATAGCCTTAATCTGATGTTGAAACAACGATTCCTAAAGGTTTTGTCTATACATGCCTTTATTCAAGGCTTTACAAATGACCTGCTTTATTGCCTGATACACAGGGACTGTGAGACCAATAAACAAGTGTTTCAGTTATTGGAAAATTGAATAAGCAAACGTATAAAAGCGCCCCTCAAAAGTAGATACAAGATCTGCTTTGGGGGGCGCTTGATATAAATGGCTGCCTGTAAATTGGATATGATGTCAAATCTTTTGAGGTCAAAGCTACAAACATTGTGAAAAACGATGGAAAATTTGGTGAAGAGAACAGGGATTGTTCTCTAACCAATGGTATGCAGAACGTCATAACAAGCGTATGTTGACGAATCAGCTATCAAAAGCTAATTCATCGCAGCATAATTCCCGTTGGTTTATTTTAATAATTTCGGGTTGTACTCCGCTATAAAAAATACACATGTACATAAAACATAAATCTTCTCATAATCGCGCAGCATAACAAGCTGTTTGTTCAATATCAAATCGGTATTCGGAAGAATATCATTTGGATTTTCAGATAATATGTGCCAGCCCTTTTCAATATTTTGTCTGATTACCACATTGCATTCCTCATGCGTTACCGCAAATTTTGAGTAGCCATGATTCCGGTTTTCAGCATTGACTCTTTGCTTATATGTATGTCCGCGAAGCTCGTCCAGCGTGGCGACGCGAGCATTATATTCAGGATCGGGAATGGAGGTCATATGATAAAAAGCCTCAACCATGGGGTAGTTTAAATAGAGCTTTCCCATATCGGTTGACTCGGAAAAATATTCCGTCATCTTGGATATTTTATCTTCCGAGAACAGCGGATCTTGCGGGTCAAGGTCGAAAATGAGCAGTATGTCGGTAAACTCCTGTTCAAAAATCCGTTTCCTTTCCTCTCTTGGCTCATGCTCCTTCAAAACCTGTAAAACATCCATGTCCTCCGGCTTTCCGTCATAGAACATCTCATTATAAAGCACATAAATATTCGTATTGTATGAAACGATTTCATATTTTGTATCTATGCCGTATACCCGAAACAGATGTTCCATTAACCGTGTGTCGGTTCTTGGGCCTTCCACAAGAATCAGGATTTTAGCTTTGGCTTTATCCATCAAACTCACCGCTCATATACAGCTTTTCTAAATTATGCCCTTCCCTCAGCTCACGCTCGGTTGCGTTGGAAAGAGATGTGAGCTTATCCTGCATCAGTATAAAATAACAGTCAGGCCGCATGATACGGTTTGACAGCAAATTGGTGTTGTGGGAGGTAAGGATTTTTTGGAATCCGCTCATCTTTTCCAGTATACTTACGATCGTTTCAGAAAGCTCATAGTGGTAGAACGCGTCAAATTCATCAATATACATGAATGAAACATTCGGTGCGGTCTTGTGCCAATAATAAAATGTATAGAGAGCTTTTGTACCGCTGGAGGCCACCTTCATAAACGGCATAGGTGTTTTTGTGTCAAAGTAAAGACGAATTTCTCCATCGGTATCCTTCTTTGCCACAACGGAGTCACCGACGCCGGACTGCTTTAATAATGCGTTAAATTCATCTATATATTCTTGTTTTGCAAATATAAACGTAAGATAATCATTGCTTTTTTCTTTGTATCCGATGAATCTGTTCTCGTCCAGACTTCTGAACCAAAGCATGTTATTGACGAATTTCAGCATCTTACGCAAAGGGTGATTATCATCTAAGGATGTATTATAAAGAAAATATTTTAAATCGGAATTTTCGTGGTAATTTTCCCAAATAAGATGGGGAGCCAGTTCCCGCAAGCCATCAACATCGTCATCCATGCCTCCCTTGTTGTCAATTAAGACCTTGGAGTTTAATTGTAAATATGCAGGAGATATGAAATCACTTTTATCTCCGCTTTTCCCATACCTGTAAATGATCTCATCCTCGCCGAACTGAAATACATACTCGAATTCGGCGTATCCCTTTTGATTATTTACATTCAAATAGTAATCATAAAGTCCCGGCGTAACATTATTCATCGTCAGATGCGATACAATGTCAAATAAGGCAAGCCCAAAGTTTGACTTGCCAACAGCATTTTTGCCATAAATAATTGCGGTATTCAATAATCCATCCGTCACACATTCGGGATGAAACTTATAATCTCGGACATCCGAAAAGTCAATCGTAATCTTCTTTTCAAAACCTTTGAACCCTTCAACAGAGAATCTTTTTAACATACTCAAACCCTCCTTGATACATAGTATACCCTAAAAATGATAAAAAGTCAACTTTTGCCGTAAAAATTTTACGGATCAATTCGTGCAGTGATTCACCTCAAAAAAATAACCGCTCCAAATGAGCCGGTCATTTATTTAGATGAAAAAACGGGCCGTTTTTCTAACCGTTTTCTAACCAATTGTATCTGAAACGTGCAAAAAGCAGCTGAAACGGGAAATGGCTTAAGGGCAGGGTTTCGGGAAGAAAAACTGCCAAAAACCCGCTTTACGACTGGGTTTGAGCCGTTTTCAGAATCCCCCAGAATATCCGTAAGCCGCTCTTCTTCCAAATGCTTACAGCTACTCGAAATCAGTTTGTCGGAAACGGCACGTGGGTTCGAATCCCACCCTCTCCGCCAAATTATCAACCATCTATCGATAAAAGAAATTTTGTTGGGAGGTGGTTTTTGTTTGGCCAGAAAGCCCATTAATAGTAGGCTTTTTCGCCTTTGTGCATTTTGCCCCGTATCATTTGTTGGCGGTTTAGAACAGCAGTTTTTAGCAGCGTAAGGATTTGAACCTTGCCTCTTACGGAGTATCTTTTAAAGATTACCTTCGAAAGGGTTGCAAGTTTTAACGATTTATCCTAATCGGTAAAAGATAGGGTTTTACCGCAAAAAAAAACAGCCCGCCGGTCGGTGAGCTTGTGTGTTTTCAAATCTGTTATACCGTGACCGCTGTGCCGTTTCGGGAGCGGAATTTCATCGCACCATCCCTGCCGACCGTTATCCTGTCAACGACTGCCGACCACACTTTGCGTCTGCCGTGAAGATAATGCCTCACAGATTTTGACAAAACATAATAATTGTGCTATATTTCAAGCGGGGATTATTTATAAAAGTTGTTATGCAACAGTCATGGTTTTATTAATTCCCGCCATAAACACCGCAAAGGGAAATAACAAATGTAAATCTGAATTATAACGGTTCCACATTTTTCGTTAAGAGACCTTTAATAAAGAGGTGAAACCATGTCCAAAAAACACATCATGATCGCATGCATCCTCTTGTTCCTTGCTATTTCCGCAGCGGTTGTTTTTATTGTGTACCAAAAAACCATCTCGCCCGCCATCCAAAACCAAGCGCCTTTTGCAGCCCCAACCCAAACCGCGCCGGCGCCAGCCGAAACGCCGCCCCCCAAACCAATCTCCCCCTCAACGCAAGGCAAAAAGGTCAGCGCCCCCAACGACTATTCGGGATACCTATTGCACACCTCTTTCGACAGTTATGTTATAGGGCAATATAACGCCGCCGAAATAACCAATTACGACGACTTTCTGACGGATCAAGCCGTGATTGCCAAAATTGGCGCACATCTCAATCCCGCTTTAACGGACCTTGCTTCCCAATATCCGAAATCACTGGTTCATAAAGAGGTTTGGGGCGGTTTTATGAGCGTATCGGTTAGAAAATATCTGAAGGATGTTCCTTTCTGGGACGCTCCAAACGAGATGCAGCCGTCCTACGAAGGCTATGCGCCGTGCTCGCTGAATTATGATTTGCGGACGGGCGAGGCGATCGCACTGCGCAGCGTATTTTGCGATAATGCGGATTACGAAGCGGAGCTGCTCCGCGCCTTGCAGCCGCTCGTTTTGGCGCAGGATGAAACAAATATCCGCAAGACAAATAAAGTTGAGCTGAACAACATTTATTTCAATATAACCGAAAAGGGTCTGCGCTTGTTTTTCAGCGAGGATTCGCCGTTTTTGTCCGGTCAGGAGGTATTCTTGGATTGGTGGCGGTTCTCTGACGGCGTGATTGCGGTTTTCGATCGGTTTCCTGCGTTGGATGAAAAGCAGTACCAGGCGGGAGATGACCAGCATAGCAGAAAATATGATTACAGGCTTTTGGTGAAAAGCGAGCTGAAATATTTGCTCTACAACAGCGGCTCATGCTTCCTTCCGAGCATAGCCGAAAACGCGTATGAAAAGAGTTTGGTCGAGCAGCTTAAAGAGGATATTCAAAAAAAGATTGACGATAATCCGGGGTTTGAGATTGAATATTTTGCTCTGTTTTGTGAGCGGGTAGGCAATTACCGTATTATTGCTGATAACTACATCGGAGTGGCATATGACAATGAGGGCGCGCCGAATTTGGGTTTAAACGGCGTTTATAACATCAAAGAAAAGCGCAGGATAACGCTTGGCGAATTTTTCGGAAAAGGCTATAAACAAATTGTAAAAGAGGCGCTCGACAGAGAAAAAAGTGCCCGGCTTGAGTATGAGGCAAACGAAGAGAATAATCGATATTGGCGTAATGAAAGCACATTCGTTTCGGACGAACAATTCTACAGCTTGTTGTCAAAGGCGGAGCTCTATATCGGCAACGGCGGTTCTTGGGTTTGTATCGTGTTCCCCGAAGCTATTTCAACCACGCGTTCTACTTATAGTTCAGGTAGCACCACTCAGGAAGTGCGCAGTTACTGGCTGGAATTTGACTATACTGTTCAAAATTCATGGAGGTGAGCTTATGAAAGGGCTTTTTATCACAATCTTAATACCGTTGTTATTGGTGGGCTGTGGCGCGCCGACTTTGCAGACGGAGGTGGCGCCCGCGCCATTTACGGCGGAGGAGTTTGCGAAGGTTGACGGCTCCACCGTAACCATTCCGCTCACGGAGAGCCTGGCGGAAAAGCTGCTTGCGATTGAAAACGGCGCGGAGGTGATAAAGCACAACAAAACCTCGCAGGCGATCCGGAATCTGATCGAGGGCAAGGCGAAAATTATCTTCACGACCCACCCGAGCGAAAAGGAGATTGCCGAGGCGGGGGACCAGGGCGTGGAATTCGAGATTACGCCGGTGGTCAGGGACGCTTTTGTCTTTTTGGTGAATGATAAAAACAAGGTCAACTCCGTATCGCAGCAACAGCTTAAGGATATTTACTCGGGCAGGATCACCAACTGGAGCGCGGTTGGCGGCGAGAACTTGAGCATTATGGCGTTTCAACGCAACGAGGGCAGCGGCTCACAGTCGGGAATGCTGACGTTTATGGGCGATACCAAGCTGGCGGAGGTGCCGACAGAGCGGTATATGGCTGGCATGTCAGGGTTAGTGGAAACCATTATCGCTCCGGACAACGGCGCGGCGTCTGTCGGTTATTCGTATTACTACTATGTCAACGCGATGTATATCAAGGACGGCGTCAAGCTTTTGGCGGTGGACGGGGTCGAGCCGAGCAGCGAAAACATACAAAGCGGCGCTTATCCCCTGGCGGCTTCATATTATGCGATTATCCGCAAGGACGCGGCGAAGGACAGCTTTGCGCGCAGGCTATTAAACTATGTTCTGTCGGAGGACGGGCAAAGGGTGGTTACGGAGTGCGGATATGTAGGGTTGTAGGGGAAGCACCCCCTGCGTTTCCCAACAAAAAACATCCTCCCAAGCCGGAAGGATGTTTTTTTGTTCTATCAAACTATTTAATTACTTATTACCCACAGATATTTTGTCAAAAGACGCCGCATAATATTTCGGGGTCTTTTTGCTTGTATGGATACAAAATAGTGTCATAATAATTCCGAAGGATGAGTGAGCATTAAACAAACATTTAACAGCCGGTATTTTGCCTGTTGCTTTTTGGCTGCTGGCCTTTCCTCCGGTGTAACACATCTATTGTAATCCTACAGTGTAACATAATTTTGTTGTGCACGGATATTGACAACGAAGTCTATCTGTTTTATAATGTTTATTGATGTTATTTTTACAATTTAATATTCGCGTCGTGTGTCTCCTTTGGCGCTTGGCCTCTGGAGGTGAAAAGGGAATCAGGTGAGAACCCTGAACGGAACTGCCGCTGTATACACTTAATGTTTTGTGCCTGTCGACGAAAGTCGGTCACTGGGAAACTGGGAAGGCAAGGCAAAAAACGCCGAGCGTACTGCTCTATAGGGTGTGAGTCAGAAGACCTGCATGGATGTTATTTCGCCGTTTGGAAAGCTTTGGCGGAATAATGATGCTTTTTGGCGTTGCACAAATCTATTGTGTCTTGCAAGGCATAGCGAATTTACACAGAAATACAGCTGTGGCAATCTAGCATGGTAGCCGCGGCTTTTTTTATTGTCCGGCTTTTGGAGGTGACATAGGCAGATGTGAGAAAAGCGACAGATGCCGCCGGAAAAAATTTTGCAGCTTGCAACCAGTCTTAACGCAGAACCCTTGGTTTGCGCACTTGCACCTAAAGGCGTGGCTGCCCGGCTACGTGAAGGCGTTAGGTGGCGTGCGGGGAAGGCGACGACAGGAAAAAACAAATCAGTGAGGAAGGAAGTTATTATGAAAAAGTTAAGCTTATTCAAACGTACATTAGCCATTCTTATGACATTAACGCTCATTGCAGGCCTGCTACCTATGGGTACCATGGCTGACGGAAGCAATGAACGGAGCGCGACGGTTTATTTGACCGTCAGCGATGATGGTGGATTTTATATCTCTCCGATTACGGAAAAAACCGTTTCAAGGATTCCGGTGACGGTGCCATATTTTGATCTGGCAGACTATGGTCTTGGCGATTATAATATCGACTATGACGGCAACGATGCAGCGGGACAGCCGTACGGCGGCGTTAAAACGCCTACGCTTTTGCATTTGCTGCTGCAGGCGACCAAGCAGTTTTATGACGCGTCTTTTTCAGCCTCCGGGGATTCGGCATTTACCATAGCGGGCTCGTCCGGCGGGGCCTATATGACAGGCTTCTGGGGGCATGACCAGAATCTGATGTACTATGTGGACCACAAATACCCTATCACTCCGGGTACGGATAATTGGGGGGCGACATCAGATATCGTTCTTTTAGAAGATGGGATGGAAATTGACCTTGCCATATTCTCGAACTGGAATTTCTGGATGGATGGTTATTTTTCCTACTTTGAAACCGACGACACGAGCGTACAAGAAGGGCAAAGCGCAGACTTTAAGCTTTTGGGTTCACCGATCGGCGGCGCGATGGGTATGGGCTCGGATGAGCCGGTGCCTGTGGATGACAAAATGTCTGTTTTTTGTGTTACCGATGTTACCACAATGGCAGACAGCGTTGCCATAACCGATATAGACAGTGAAGGCAATTTTTCGTATACCTTTGGCCAGGCGGGTACTTATTATCTTGTCGCGCTGGACAACAATAAGGGAACCGCCGATGCGGTCATTGCGCCGGCTATTACCCAGGTTACCGTTACCAAGCCGCAGATCACCGTATCGGTAGGCGCGTACGACTATACTGCGGTTACATATGGCAGCGATAAGGCTTCATCAAACGGTATTGTTCTGGAGCAGACGGAGGTTGCCGTCGACAGTGATGCCACAGCCTTAGACGCCATCAAAGCCGTTTTGGACAGCAACCATATCCCTTACACGGTCGATACCGCGTACAATTATATTTCTTCTTTAAACGGTTTGGGCGAATTCGGCTGCGGCGGGCAAAGCGGATGGTTGTTTAGCATCAATGACAACTTTGGCAATATGGGTGCGGCACTGACAACCCTTTCGGCGGGCGACAGGCTGAACATGCATTATTCTGTTATCGGATGGGGCACTGACGTAGGAGGCTATTGGTCTGGGGGCCCCGCGCTGTCGAAAATTTCTCTTGGCGGAACCGATACCGTGATTTCAAGCCACACAGTATATGCCGACCCTGATTATATCGGCACGACCACCTATTATTTGGGACCGTATGTCGAGGGCGGAGATAATGTGCCGCTGGCCGGCATGGGGACATTGGCGTCGCCATATGCCATCCCTATAGAAGTGTCTGCCGGTATGGATATCACAGACCTTACAGCGCAGGTCGAAAGCACCCTGCACCCGGCTTATATGTCATACGGGAGCGGCGACGGGCTTGCAGACATCTCCCAAAGCGCTGATTATACCCAAGACGTTACCTTCTGCCTCCAGACCATCGGAGGATATTATAAGACTTACTATACCTTATCTGTCACACAACCGATGGCATCGCCGCTGCCTGATTATACAGGCGACTGGACCAGTTTCCGCGGCAATGACCAAAACATGGGCGCGACAAACGCAAAAACGCCGAGAACCGCTGATGAAACTATGCTGAAGTGGGCGGTGAAGCCCTCAGACAGTTGGTCGGAATCCATCACGCCGCCTATTATATTAAACGGCTACCTTTATATTGCGAAAGGCAATAGGATCGTAAAAATCGATCCGCAAAACGGAGAGATCGTCGCCTCAAGCGCCGATATGGCGGGCAGCGTCGGATATGCGCTCAACCCCGTCACCTATGGCGGAGGTATGATCTTTGTGCCTATCGGCTTGGGGAGAGTGCAGGCCCTTCGTGCGGATACGCTGGAAAGCTTATGGGTCAGTGAGCAGCTGGGCGGCCAGACACTCACACCCGCAACTTACAGAAACGGCTATATCTACACAGGCACATGGAACTCAGAAATCAAATCCGGGACCTATTTTTGCCTGTCTGTGACGGATGAGGATCCGTCAAAAACAAATGAAACGAAAGCCTGTACATGGAAGCTGAATCACAATGGCGGGTTTTACTGGGCGGGTGCTTATGCCACAGACCAGTATGTGATCTTTGGCGGAGACGACGGGGATCCGGGAAGCACATCCGAAACCGCGGTCCTATACAGCGTAAACCCGACGACAGGGGCGGTTATTGACACCATTGAGGGCGTAAAAGGCGATATCCGGTCCACTGTTTCGTATGATATCCAGACCGACCGAATATACTTTACCACCAAGGGCGGCAGCTTTTATCAGGTTAAGGTGAATGCAGACGGCACCTTTGACGACAGCCGCACCAAGCTTTTTGACCTTGGCGGCATGTGCACCGGCACGCCGCTGGTCTATAACGGGCTTGCCTATCTGGGCGTAGCCGATACATCACAGTTTTCGCCGGAGGGGCACAGCTATAAAATCATCGATGTGACGACCACACCTATGAAAGAGGTGGGCTCGGCCGAGATTCCGGGCTATGTCCAGACCAGCGCGCTTCTTTCAACGGCCTGCAGCGCCGATACCAATAAGGTATATGTGTATGCGACCTACAATTATACGCCGGGCGGCATTTACGTTATTGAAGTTGAAAAGACGCCGCAGACAGATGCGGACGGCGCAGCGGTTGTCAATGTTTCGGGGAGCCACCTGTTTGTGCCCGAAGGCGACAAGGCAGGGTATTGTATTTGCAGCCTCGTATGTGATAAACAAGGCACCATTTATTATAAGAATGATTCGGGTTATCTGATGGCGGTAGCCGTTAAGCCTTCATCCGGAAAAGCCATTACGGCATTTGACATTGGCAGCAGCCATGGTATAATCAATGAAAGCGCAAAGACGGTTTCTGTACAAGTGCCTTATAACTCAAATCTGGCAGCGCTTACGCCTACAGTCACCGTGAGTGAGCGGGCCACAGTCAGTCCCGCAAGCGGCGTATCGGTCGATTTTACCAATCCGGTAACCTACACGGTAACTGCCGAGGACGGCAGCACGCAAGGCTATGCGGTTACGGTGACAAAAAAGAGCAATTCGGGTGATTCCGGAACGCCATCGGATAACCTTGCCACCGATAAAGCATACGCCAAGGCATCCCTGCTTAAGGCGTTTAACAAATGCAGCCAATCCGACTACACGCCGGCAAACTGGGCTTTGGTGCAATCCGCTTACAATACGGGTGTTGCCAACATAGAGGCTGCGACCACCTATAATGGCGTATACACTGCGCTAAACAACGCGGCTAGCGCTATTGGCGCCGTTGAACTGAAGTCAGGGTCCACTATCACCGTGTGTGTGTCCATGGAAAAATTCACTTTAGGGCAGGGGTATATCATTGAACCTACGCTTGTCAAGGTGCCTAAGTACACGCGGGCCTCGCAGGTCATTACCGATCTGATCGAGGCAAAATACCCCGACATTGCTCGCCCGTACCGTAATACGGGAGATGTCGAAAATAGTTTTTATTTGTCCTATGTTTACGATACAGATACGGATGTGCATGTTCCGGCGTATATTTTAAGTAAATTAGGCGGCACGCTGGACACGCGCGGCAGCAATACACTGCTTGGTGAATTTGATTACTCCAGTATGAGCGGGTGGATGTATTCGGTTGACGGCAGCTTCCCCGGGATGGGCGCTTCTTCCTGGCCGCTGAGCAATAGGGAGGTCATGCGCTGGCAATTTACGCTCTACGGTTATGGGGCGGATCTGGACGCCGATAACGGCAGATGGGCCCAGGGCAGTATTAAAGATCTGGCAGACAAAGACGCCCTGACCTGGCGGGTGGCTGAAATCAACGGCGGGCTGAACGGAAAATACACCAAGTCGGCGCTTTTGGCCGTGGGTAGTAACCAGGAAAAATACGATAAAGCCATGCAGGTCCTCACCAAAATAGACAGCACACAAAATGAGGTGGACAATGCGCTTGCGGCTTTGAATAATTTGCAAACCCCCGGCAGCCCCGGCAATACCTCCGGTCCTGATACCGGGACGGGCGACGGCAAAGGTATGGTCATTACACCCGGCCAAAGCGTGCCAACCGCGACTGCCGCGCCGGCGTTTGGTGACGTCAGCGACAGTCATTGGGCAAAAGATTACATCGCATATCTGACCGGGAAAGGGATTATCAGCGGACGGGGCAATAATTTGTTTGCGCCGGATGACACCATCACAAGAGCCGAATTCATAGCGATCCTTGCCCGTATCAGCGGGGCGGGGAAGGTGGGCTACAGCGGCGGTTTCGACGATGTTTCGGCTTCCGACTGGTTTGCCGACTCGGTAGCGTGGGCGGTAAAGAACGATATCACAAAGGGCATTGCGCCGGCAAGCTTCGCGCCAAACAGCATGATCACCCGCCAGGATATGGCTACGCTGATTGTGCGGTTTACGCAGTATATGGCGTTTGACCTGGCTTTAAACAATGCGCGGATAATATTTGCCGATGACGCCTCCATTGCCGAATACGCAAAGGAAGCCGTGGCAAAAATGCAGCAGGCGGGTATCATATCCGGCCAGGGCGACAACATGTTTATGCCGCGCAACAACACGACGCGCGCAGAGGCGGCAAAGATGCTGGCGATACTGATGCAGAAAATGGGCAGGTAATGCAAACAAAAAGCTCTCTGCGGGTTTTTTGGCGGAGAGCTTTTGGAGGTGGATAGAATCATGCACAATCGTTTTAGTAGAATGGCCGCTTTGTTGGTGTCTGTTTGGCTGGTGCTGGGCGGCGCGGCGGCAGCCTCTGCAATTGTCCCCGCTGATCTGAACGCGGCAATAGACGACACCGCTACCTATATTTGTAAAACAGTTTCGAATCCGCAGGTGGGGAGCATCGGCGGGGAGTGGGCGGTGCTGGGCCTTTCGCGCAGCGGCTGCGATGTGCCTGAGCGCTATTATCAGGACTATTACAAAACCGTAGAGGCCTATGTTACGGCGTGCGGCGGTATACTGCACCCCAAAAAATATACGGAATATTCCCGGGTGATCGTTGCGCTCGCTTCAATCGGCAAAGATCCGGGCAATGTAGCGGGATATAACCTACTTTTGCCGCTTGCGGATTACGATAAAACCATCTGGCAGGGGCTCAACGGCCCCATATGGGCATTGATCGCCCTTGACAGCGGCGGCTATGATATTCCTGTCAACAGCGAAGCGAAAACGCAGGCTACCCGGGAGATGTATGTCGACAGAATCCTGGCGTGTCAGCTTTCCGACGGCGGGTTTTCCCTGTTTGGCGGCACAGCTGCCGCAGGCCTCGCCGACAGCACATCCGACCCGGATATCACCGGTATGGCGCTTCAGGCGCTTGCAAAGTACCGGGACCGGGAGGACGTCAAAGGGGTTATAAACCAGGCCTTGGACTGCCTATCTGATATGCAGAATGCTGACGGCGGCTACTCAAGCTGGAAAACCGATAATTCCGAAAGCATTGTACAAGTGCTTGTCGCGCTTGCCGAGCTGGACATCCCCCTTGACGACCCGCGGTTTGTGAAAAACGGCCATACGCTGCTGGACAATATTATGACCTATTATAGACCGGGCAACGGGTTTTATCATACCAACAATGGCAGCGGATCAAATATGATGGCGACGGAGCAGTGCTTTTACGGGCTTGTGGCCGCTAAACGCGCGTCGGAGGGCAAAAACAGCCTGTACCGCATGGGAGATGCCATCAGAATCGCGGACCTGCCGGCCGATGAAGCAAACCAAATCGGCCTGCCCGGCAAGCATCAGGACGTGCAGGTTATGGCGATAGCAAATCCCGGTAAAACCTTTGCCGATATCAGCGCGCACAAGAACCAAAGCGCGATTGAGGCGCTTGCCGCAAGAGGGATCATCAGCGGAAAAGATGACGACAGCTTCGAGCCCGACACCACCATGACCAGGGCGGAATTTGCCACCATTGTTGTCCGCGGGCTGGGCCTTAAGATTAAGGATGCAGGCGTGTTTGAAGATGTCCTGCCGACAGACTGGTTCTTTCCTTATGTCAACACAGCGTATAGCTATTCCATTGTGAGCGGGATATCCGACACCGCGTTTAATCCCAGCGGCACCATTACCCGCCAGGAAGCGGCGGCTATGGTTACCCGGGCAGCTAAATTGTGCGGGATGGACACCGATATGGGAACAGCGCAAATAAGAGACGTCTTAGCCGGTTTTACCGATTATGTCAAGACTGGCCAGTGGGCCATGGCGTCTTTGGCGTTTTGCTATGACAAAAATATTTTACCTAACGAGGATATCGAAATCATGCCTGAAGCACCAATCACAAGAGCGCAAATTGCGCAAATGCTTTTTAATATGCTTGGGGCGGCAAAGCTTTTATACTGATTCCATTTTGAAATATAGCAATAAAACGCAGGGGTTTTCGCCAGGCAGGGCGGCAGCCGGCGGGAATACTTGGTGTATTTCCGCCGGCGACAACAAAGCATGGCGGGAAAAAGACAAGTTTTTATCTATATTTTAAGTTGAAACGAGTATTATAGGAGAATGATATATGAAGCAGCATAAAAACAAGATCATCACTGCCTTTGTCATATTGGCGGTTTTAGGGGCTGCGTTCTGGTGGGGCGGCAATGCGCCGGGGCTAAAGGGAGTAAAAGTTTCATCGGATTTGCCCTCCGCCACAGAGACGCCGGTGTCTCCGGCAACGCCTTCGGCCCAGCCTGTCGGCCAAAGCAGCGCGCCCCCTTCGGCAAGCCCGCCAAAGGCGCCCTCCCCAACCGATACCGCCAGGCCCGAGCCTTCCGGCAAGCCGCCGGAGGGTGCCCCGTCACGTTCCGGCGGCGGTGAGAAGGGACTTAGCGCCCAGCAAAAGGTGGAAACTGCAAATGCTATAGCACAGGAAGGCGCGTCGGAGGGCATAGAAAAGGGCAGTGCAAAATACTCACAGCTTCAGGGGATGCGTATAGAAGAAGCGACGGGCAAGGATAAGTATCTGACGGACCCCATACCGGAGGGCAAGCCCGCTCCGGTTGAGCCGCAGGACGCCGTGATCACTGACAAGGCGCTTACCTGCACCCTGTCGGTGCGGTGCGACACTATCCTGCAGAACATGAAATGGCTGGATCCGGCCAAGGCCCAGTTAGTGCCTGATGACGGGGTGATATTCGCGCCAAAAGCCGTAACGTTTTATGAAGGGGAAAGTGTGTTTAACGTTCTTGTACGCGAAATGAAGAAAAACAAGATCCATATGGAATTTGAGAATACGCCCATCTATAACAGCGCCTACATAGAAGGTATTCATAACTTATACGAATTTGACTGCGGTGAGCTTTCGGGCTGGATGTATAAGGTGAACGGCTGGTTTCCGAATTACGGCTGCTCCAGGTATCAGTTAAAGGACCAGGATAAGATCGAATGGGTCTACACCTGCAACCTTGGCGTGGATGTGGGCGGCTATTACGCTGCGGCGGGGGATTAGAACATGAATGCATTCAAAGGCTATCATCCTTTCGTAAATTTTACCTATTTTACATTTGTGCTTGCCTTTTCTATGGTTTTAATGCATCCGGTCTGCCTTGTCATCTCTTTTTTGTGCGCCTTTATCTATTCTGTCCGGCTTAATGGCAAAAAGACGCTTAAATTTAATGTCGTCTATATGCTGCCTATGCTGATTATCGCTGTAGGCATCAATATGGCGTTCAATCATGAGGGCGCGACTATCATTACCTATTTTAAAAACGGCAATCCGCTTACCCTTGAGTCAATCGTCTACGGCACAGCTGCGTCCGTGATGCTTATCACGATCATCTGCTGGTTTTCCTGCTGCAATGCGGTCATGACGAGCGACAAATTTATCTATCTGTTCGGCAGGCTCATCCCGTCGCTGTCGCTCATACTGTCCATGACGCTGAGGTTAGTGCCGAAATTTAAAGCCCAGGCGAAGGTGGTGGCCGATGCGCAGAGATGTCTGGGTCGTGATGTATCGCATGGCGGCCTGGTAAAAAGAGCCAGACACGGCATGACGATTCTGTCTATTCTGATTACCTGGGCGCTGGAGAACGCCATCGAAACGGCGGACAGCATGAAAAGCCGGGGCTATGGCCTGGCGGGGCGCAGCGCCTTTTCTATTTACCGTTTTGATAAGCGTGATAAAAAAGCACTGCTGACTATTTTAGCCTCCGGTTTTTATGTGTTAACCGGAGCCCTTTCGGGCGGGTTGTATTTTCGGTATTTTCCATCGGTAAAAGGTATGGCGTATACAGGTTACAGCGCAAGTGTGGTTTTGGTGTATTTTGTGCTGTGCATCACGCCCGTTGTAATAGATGTGTGGGAGGACAGGAAATGGCATGTTATAAAATCGGGCATTTAAGCTTCCGGTATCCGAATCGTGAAAGCTGCGCGCTGGCGGATATTAACCTGACGATAGAGCAGGGGCAGTTTGTCACCATATGCGGTAAGTCCGGCTGCGGCAAAACCACATT
Organism: Firmicutes bacterium ADurb.Bin193; assembly: GCA_002070105.1. Taxonomy (GTDB): domain Bacteria; phylum Bacillota; class Clostridia; order Monoglobales; family Firm-18; genus MWCQ01. The sequence goes on from MWCQ01000018.1 coordinate 46,806, forward strand.
GCTCAGGCAGCTAAAGCCGTCGCTTGCGCCGTTCGGCGTAAAGGAGGGCGAAATATTCTTTGAAGGGCAGCCGATCGGACAGCTTGGCCAAAGACAGGCAAGCGCAAAAATCGGCTTTGTCCTGCAAAGCCCCGATAACCAGATTGTCACCGACAAGGTGTGGCACGAGCTGGCCTTCGGGCTGGAAAGTCTGGGATTTGCCACGGCAGAAATCAGAACCAGAGTCGCCGAAATGGCCTCCTTTTTTGGTATTCAGGCGTGGTTTCATAAAAAGGTCACCGAGCTGTCGGGCGGCCAGAAGCAGCTTTTAAACCTTGCCAGCATCATGGTAATGCAGCCTTCGGTATTGATTTTGGACGAGCCCACAAGCCAGCTTGACCCAATAGCGGCGCTGGATTTTTTGGAAACCCTGCGAAAGATTAACCGCGAGCTGGGTACCACCATTTTGCTGACAGAGCATAGGCTGGAGGAAGCCTTTGCGATGTCCGACCGTGTCATTGTTATGGACGAAGGCCGAATAATCGCGGACGGTGCGCCTGCCGCTGTGGGTGAACAATTAAAGGCTCTGGAACATGATATGTTTGTCGCCCTGCCTGCGCCTATGCGCATTTTTGCTGCGGTGGAGACTGATTTAGCCTGTCCGGTCACGGTAAGAGAGGGCCGCAAATGGCTTGAGCAGCTTGCCAACGTTGGAAAAATTGATGCTTCACGAATTCCTGCTGAAAGGAAAAATCCGCCTGCGAAATTATCGATAGAACTAAAAGATGTGTGGTTTCGGTATGAAAAGGATTTACCGGATGTGGTCAAGGGGCTGTCCGCCCAAATTTATGCGGGCGAGCTTTTTGCTATGGTGGGCGGCAACGGCACCGGAAAGACGACCAGCCTGTCTGTGATGGGGGGGCTGCTGACCCCATACCGCGGATGCGTGAGAATTGATGGCAGGGCGTTGTCGGACGTGCGTGAAAAATACAATGGATTGATTGGCGTTTTGCCGCAAAACCCCCAGGCTTTATTCGTGAAAAAGACGCTTGAGCTTGATCTTTATGAAGTGCTTAAGGACAGCAAACTATCCAGGGACGAACAGACGGGGCTGGTAGCTGAAGCGGCAGCGCTGTGTGAACTGGACGGGCTTTTATCGCAGCATCCATATGACCTTTCGGGCGGAGAGCAGCAGCGTGCCGCCCTGGCCAAGGTGCTGCTCTTAAAGCCTGGGATATTGCTTCTTGACGAGCCGACAAAGGGGCTTGACGCTTATTTCAAGGAAAAGCTTGCGTCGATACTTTCGGCGCTTTGCAAACAAGGCGTCACGATTGTTATGGTGTCGCATGATATAGAGTTTTGTGCCAAACATGCTGACAGGTGCGCCATGTTTTTTGACGGCAGTATCGTCAGCACAGATACCGCAGCAGGCTTTTTTTCGGGTAAAAGCTTTTATACCACAGCCGCAAACCGTATGGCGCGCACCATCCTCCCGGAAGCTGTCCTGGCGGAGGACGTGATAGCCGCTTGCGGCGGCAAACTTCGGGGTCCTAAAGAAGATATACCTCATATTAAGAAGTTGCGGGACGTCGGTACAAGCGGTCCTGAAAACAGTTCGGCCAAGCAGGTGAGGCTGACTAAAAAAAGAATTGCGTCTGGCAGTATATTTGCGGGCTTATTCATTGTGACCGCAAATTTGTTTTCAGGCAAATGGACCGGCTGGCGGGAATATTTGGTGCAGTTTGTGCTGGCGCTAGCGCTAGCGTTTTCTTTGGCAAGCTTTATACCGGGCAGACCGCTTGGCAGCACAGATCTCATGGGTCAAACCCTCAGGGAAAAACGGAGGCTGTCTAAAAGAACGCTTGTCGCAGCCATTATGATTTTACTGATCATCCCGCTTACTATCTATGCCGGGATAGCATTTTTCGGCGACAGGAAATATTATTTCATCAGCCTGCTGATTGTTCTGGAAATCCTGCTGCCTTTTGCCCTGATCTTTGAAAGCCGCAGGCCACAGGCGAGGGAAATTGTCGTGATTGCGGTTTTGTGCGTACTTGCGACAGCGGGCCGCACCGCGTTTTTTATGCTGCCGCAATTCAAGCCCGTTGTAGCCTTGGTCATCATAGCCGGCGTATGTTTTGGCGGGGAGACCGGTTTTCTGGTGGGGGCGGTAACCGGGTTTGTGTCTAATATGTTTTTCGGCCAGGGCCCGTGGACGCCGTGGCAGATATTTGCCTTTGGCATCATAGGGTTTTTGGCCGGTATTTTGTTTAGCAAAGGGTACCTTTCCAAAACAAGAAGCGCGCTTTGTATTTTTGGCGGGCTTTCTACCTTTTTGATTTATGGCGGCATTATGAATCCGGCAGCTGTTATCATGTGGCAGGCAAAGCCGACATTCGATATGTTTGTTTTGGCATATCTGATGGGTATCCCGTTTGATATGATCCATGCTGCTTCTACCGTATTATTCCTGTGGTTTATTTCACAGCCGCTTATTGAAAAGCTGGACAGAATAAAGATTAAATATGGCATCATCCGGTAACAAAAGATAAGCCGGGTTATGGCCACATCTTTATGGTCTACATACGACACAGGAGAGAATGGGTTACCCCCCTAACTGTGAGGTGCAAGATAGGCGTGTAAAAAAAGGTATAAGAAAAGGCAAAAAAGGTGTTGACAAGGAAGAGGTAAGATGGTATACTAAGTTTCGCCGCTTGAGAGAGTAAGGAGAAAAGCGGCGGCGGCAAAAGGCTCAGCAGAGGGCAAAAGCGCCTATTGGACATTGAAAATTGAACAGTGTATGACGAAGAATTAAACTTGTCAATGAAATTGAGTTTAAAGTAAAGCCTGACGAGTAAGTCAGTGTAAATTAGAGCTAATCAAATGAACGAAAAATATTTTCGAGAGTTTGATCCTGGCTCAGGACGAACGCTGGCGGCGTGCCTAACACATGCAAGTCGAACGGGGATTTACGTCAACACAGAGCGCTTCGCAGATGCAAGGGAAGTAGCAGGCGTCAAGGGGGAAGGGGCAGAAAAAGCAGTCTGCTTAGTGCCCGTGGCTTTTCAAAGGCAGTAAAGGAGCCGGAGAGAAGAAGCGAAGAGTTGTGAGTTGATGTAAATTCTAGTGGCGGACGGGTGAGTAACGCGTGAGTAACCTGCCGGGAAGCGTGGGATAACACAGAGAAATCTGTGCTAATACCGCATATTGTCACGGGGTCGCATGGCCCTGTGATGAAAGATTTATCGCTTCCTGATGGACTCGCGTCTGATTAGCTAGTTGGTAGGGTAGAAGCCTACCAAGGCGACGATCAGTAGCCGGACTGAGAGGTTGAACGGCCACATTGGGACTGAGACACGGCCCAGACTCCTACGGGAGGCAGCAGTGGGGAATATTGCGCAATGGGGGAAACCCTGACGCAGCAACGCCGCGTGAAGGAAGAAGGTCTTCGGATTGTAAACTTTTGTCTTTGGTGACGATAATGACGGTAGCCAAGGAGGAAGCCACGGCTAACTACGTGCCAGCAGCCGCGGTAATACGTAGGTGGCAAGCGTTGTCCGGATTTACTGGGTGTAAAGGGCGTGTAGACGGGTGTGCAAGTCAGATGTGAAATGCCGCAGCTTAACTGCGGAGCTGCATTTGAAACTGCAAGTCTTGAGTGCGGGAGAGGAAAGCGGAATTCCTAGTGTAGCGGTGAAATGCGTAGATATTAGGAGGAACACCAGTGGCGAAGGCGGC
>MWCQ01000019.1 GCA_002070105.1 Firmicutes bacterium ADurb.Bin193
TTCAGTGTTCAAAATGAACGTTTCCGTAATGAGCGGAAGTAAATGCTCCTCTCCGGCCTCAATGCGTTTCAGGGCCGCAGCCATAGCTTCGTCAGTAATGGGCTTTAAAGCCGGTTTAAACACGTCTACCTTTTTCCGGTTAATATCCCTGCCGAATACCTTTCCAAGCGTTTGTGCGGCAGATTTGAGGGCTTCCGCGCCAAGTTTTGGGAACGCAAGGTCGAGCGCGTTCTTTTTCTTGGTCATGTTGAACTCCGCAACCAGCGCATCTTTGTCCTGCGTGATTACAACGGACGCCCACCCGGTGCGCTTTATCGGCTGGCCGGTGACCGGATGCCAAACGGTTAGTTGGACGGTCGCCACAACCTCGTTAAAAATCTGCTGATAGGCCGGTTCGGAACTTTCCCACAACCCTAAAAAAATCTCGTCCAGCGTCATTTGAACAAATGAGATTGGTAGCGTTCTGGCTTTTCCGTCAGGCGTTGGCTCAAACTCCCTGGCATCCGGTTCCGCGTTTAGTTTGCGCTGAAACTCCTGCAATAATACTTTCTGGTCTTGTGTCTTCATTTTATAAATCGTTCTACAAATTTTGGTACTCGGTTAGTGTCAATCTGGTAGCGTGTTGTATCTCCCGGATAATGTATGCGCTTCACAAAGAAACCCACATCGTCCATGAGGTAAATCCACCGGTACGCTGTTCGTTCGCTGCAACACAGCACGGAGGCCACCTGCTCAATGCTTTTCGGGCCTTTGGTTAACTCGTCTATGAGTTTGAAGGCGCGCTGCATTTTATGGCCGAAGTCTGTTTCCATATTGAGATTTAAAGGGTTTCTTACATTCTTGATTGAATAACTCGAACTACTCGGGCGTACTTGTCATAGATAGATTTCATAACAGGCACTACACCAGGAATCCAAAAGTCTCTTATCTTACCGGTCTCCCTGCTTTCATAAATAACTAATGCCTTGCCTTCTCCACCGTAAGTGAGATAGGCCTGCATTTGCATAAAAACTTTTCTTGGAAGTCTTCCTGATTCTGGAAGATGCTCGTCTAAAGGCACTGATTTACAGTCTGCCGGGAATCCGTTAAATCTGAAATCTGGATGCCCCTGAACCAAACCATCGTAAACAGAAATTTCTCCACCACTTGAAAACTCACTGACAAATGTTGCCTTTATCCTTTCCAACAAATCCGCTTCCATTTGATAGCCTTTGTAACAGCGTAGCCTCACATCGTGACCATCTTTGAATCCGTTAAAGAATTGCTCTATCAGAACAGACTCGTCAAGCGCAGCATTTGATAGCGAAACATATTTCCTTGAAGTGTCGAACTTGCTTATGCTTGCTGTATAGCTTTCCAGCTTATTTGATATTTCCATAATCTTTTGTTTAAAGGGTTTCTGGTATGCCCTTGAGGGCTGAATTGATTTCGTTTTCCCATTGCTGTACTTCTTCCGGGAAGGCAAACCTGCGCTGGTGATACCAATAAATATCTTCTTCGGACTCTGCTCCGCACGTGCATACAGCGATATAATTACTACCGTCATGACCAATATCTACGGTAATTATCCCGCAACACTTCTCCCGTCTGGTGTTTAGGATTTTGTACTTTTTGCCTTCGGTCAAATCATACGTTCCACCTGAATCAACACATTCGGCAATATCCCCCGGTACAAATCTTGGCTGCTCTTTCATAACTAAACTTTAGGCAATCCCAGTTGTACTTTAATCTCCTCAATCAATCGTTTCACTTCATCTAAGAAGTCCGCGCCTGATGTGGTTAAAGAGCGCGTATCGGTTTCGTCGATGTATTCGACCAGGGTTTGAAGCCTTACCAGTTGGCGGGTCTTTTGGTAGAGTTGTTCAGGTGTAAGCGTTGGTAGTGTCATAGTCTTTTGAGGGTTTAACTGAGCACGTAATCGGTAACAAAGAATCTTTTGTAATCAGGCTTGTGCTTTAATATGTTGAAAGGGTCAAACACCACAGACTTTATTCTGATCTCCGAATCGTTCCAAACTAAAACTGTTTTACGGAGCGATGTTTTCAATTTCTTTCTCGTCTTGCGTGGCAAATCCGAGTACTTAATTTTTTGTCTTTGCATAACAGTTGAGGGTTTATAAATCAATAATCAAATACCCTAATCCTTTGTAGAATGCTTTCCTTTCTTCGAGTGTAAAAACATTACCTGATGGGCTTACATACCTGTCCCCGCGTTTCTTAGCGTGGATAGTGTACGGCTCGGATGTTTCCGTGCGCTGTATTTTAAATAGGGGTACGAGTGTTTCGGTCATGGCTTTATTACATTGTAGTTACTAACCATTGTCGAGGCCACATTTAAAGGCGTGTGACAAACCTGCATACTTTTCTCTTTTGCGTATGCGTAGAAGTCTGCAAGCGTTTCAAAATCCTTCGCCATCACAGCATTACCTTTGAAGTCGTGCGCGTAGTACAGTTGTTTGTTATACTTCTTTTCCATTGGGGAATGAGGTTTTAGTTATTAACTACTACTGTATAAGTTTCTGTCTTTACAAAGTCGCGGATGAACTCTGTAGCAATGTCGTCCACGTGGCGTTCGCTGTAGCCAATCCACCGGCCGTTGTTATCGTAAGCATTTTTCTCGCAGTACTCCCGTGCCTGATCTTTGCACTTTTCAAAACCCTTGTCGTAAACAAGGTCTTGCGCTTCACTTTGGAGGATTATAGAGCCGTCCTGAATAAGGAGGTCGTAGGTTTTGCCGTTAACTGTGTACTCGTTCATGGTGCTTTTGTTCTGTTTGGTGATGTAAACCTACAACCTTTTACGTTATGCGCAAAGAAATGTTAGAAAATATTTTGCATTTTTTTATTTAAGGTAGCGTAGGAAAATAGAAACAAATTGTTATATCTTTGCGTAAACACTTAAACGATGGCAAAAACGAATAAAATAGGGCGTCCAGCGGGTTCAGAAAAAGAGCCTATGAACGTATTTGTTACCAAAGATAGGGCTAAAAAGCTCCGCGAGTTGGCCAAAAAAGAACAGCGTACTATTTCAATCCTGGTGGAAAACGCGCTTAATTCAGCGTATGGCATTTAGGAAAGGATATATCTACTTTTTGTTCCGAAAACGCGAGCTGCTTTACATAGGGCAAACACGAAACTTGAATGCCAGAATAATGCAGCACAGGTATTTCGACATTGATGAAGTCAGGATTATACCTTGCAAGGTTTCAATGCTTGAATACTATGAGCGCAGATTAATAGCTTACTTTAAGCCTCGCTGTAATAAGCAACACAACCCAATATACTCTAAGTCAATTGTTTACGATGAAGCCAGATTGCCAATAAGAAAGCGAAAGTACGGAAGTTTTAAGTATACGTTGTCTTACGAAGGCAAAAAGAAAATTTTTATAAAAGCTGTTTAGCCTAACTAAAAGAGAAACCACATGAAGAAGTACTTTAAAAACTTATGGAGAGCTTTGATTGGTAAGCCTTTTGTAATAGGCGCATCCTATCACGATGTTACAGTTGTTGTTAATGGTAAAAAAATGAGGCTTTTCGATTCTGGTTACAACCTAATTTTAACTTGTACTCGATCCTCCGGCTGGGAGCTTTGGAGCATGGAAGGAAGCCCATCAAAAGAATGGCGTCTGATTGGAGGGGAGTATGATAACGCAAAGTTTCATATTGAAGTTGATGGCAAAATTATTTGCTTTAACTGATTTAGTAGTTATTTGACATTACAGGTATTTGCTGTGCATACAGAACTAAACGGGACAAATGCTGAAAAGTAATCCGTGTGGCAATAATCTGTAAAATTGAAATAGTAGGCGAGAAAGACGGTTGCGGCCCGGTTGATCGCCGGAAAGGCTGAGACGTTAAAAGGTGGACAGGTTCGAATCCTGCCTCCTTCCCTATTTTAAAACAGAAAATGAAAAGCGTATGACAAAAGTAATTGAAGTTAATGACGGTTTGAAGTTTGATAATGGTATGTCGCTTTCACATGACCATCAGCAGGATTGTTGCGAGAGTCACATTTTGGACTTTAGTAATCTGTCAATGCAGGACTTTGAAGGCCTTGAGTTTGACCTCTCAAACGATTCATTTTTTGAGCGCGTGGATGATTTTGGAATTAGGTTACTACCTACCAACGGCCACCCTGTGAGCGTTCCGGGATATGGCTACAACAATGGGTTCTACTCGTCAAATCTTACACTGATCCTTTCCGGTGAAGGAAGCGAACGAAGGTACGATATATCAAGTTGCCAAGACATAAAAGATTGACCATATGACCAAATCCACCCGCTTATGCAGCGACTTAAAGGAGGGAGAAAAGTTCGAAATTGCTGGGATTCAAATGGAATTTTCGTACTTTGTAGGTAACAGACACCCGCTATTCACACATGAGATCAACGGACAGACGTATGGCTATTACAGAACATCCTGGAATAAATCGACACCGGTAAACCAAATAAAATAACTATGGAACTATTAGGATGGATTATTTACGGCTCCGCAATGATTGGGCTTATGTACCTTCTTATGTTCAGGAAGCCATCTAACAAACTTACTGAAAAGGAGGAGGTGGCAATGTTCTTAACAGCAGAGTTGACAAACGCAGTCTGGCTCATGACCAAAGAGCAATACCATGACCAGCTTTTAAAATGGTCAGACGCTTACGGAAGCCAAACTGAATTGGGTGATGCGCTTGTAAAAGAGGCTTTCGAAATGACCGATTGCTTCTACAAAGAACTGGAAAGAAGGCGCAATTTGAAACCTTAAAAGAACTGTTTGCAAGATGAGTATAGCAATAGCAATCATAATTGCCGCAATAGTATTCAGCATTATTCTTTGGAATTGTGATGCAGATTATCAGGATAGATGATGGGATGTAGTGACACTGTAATAAGATTTTGCCTTTACTGCGGGTGTGGGAAAATGGCCGAAGGGACAACGTCCTATTGCGCAACTCATAATTACCTTCGCAGGAGGGAAGAAAAGAAGGCCAGAAAAGACGCTGAGAGGTTAGCAAAAAGATTAGCCGCGCCTAAGAAAATCTACTCCCCACCCAAGAAGGTGAGCCAAAAGCAGAAGGAAAAGAATGCCGAATACAGCGCAGAACGTAAAGAATGGCTTATCGGCAAAAAGTGTGTAGTGTTTCCGGAAAAGGATGCTACAACAGTCCACCACGGAAAAGGCAGAATCGGCTACGCTGACGACTGGGCGCGGCAAAAAGGAATAACGCTACTCATGGACAAACGCTATTGGATCCCGGCCTCAATGGAAGGGCACGAATACATTGAGAGAAACCCAGACACCGCAAAGCGCGAAGGATGGAGCTGGAGCCGACTTGAAAACTTAGACCAGGAAAAGGAAACTATATGATACGCGCAACAGAATTAAGGATCGGAAACATAGTTGATCTTCACATTGAAATATTCGACAGGTGGGTGAATGGACGAGTTCTATCTTCAAACGACATTCAGTGTATTGAAAGTGGGGCGACTTGTAATCCTATCCCCCTCACCGAAGAATGGCTGGTGAAGTTTGGGTTTGAATATCGTTCTGGATGGGAGGACTCATGGCATAAGTATCCTATTGGTTTGTATTTCAATCCTTACAAATCTGGAGTTTGCTTAGAGCAAATTTGGGAGAAATTGGTAGAGAATGATTTGGTAAATATCCAATACGTCCATCAGTTACAGAACTTATTTTTCGCTTTAACCGGTAACGAACTTGAACTGAAATGAGCCGTTTTGCAAGATTGAAGGCAAAAGCCTAAATTTGGCTATCAACTGAGCTAAAAAGCTAAACGAGTGGCAAAGAGAAATCCACAAGATCTTACAGAAAGCCAAAAGGCGTTTTGTAGAGAATATATTTACGACTGGAATGGGACAAGGGCATACTTAGCAGCATATCCAAATTCCAGTTATGAAGCAGCCATGTCAAGCGCTTCCGAACTACTAAGAAATCCTAAGATTGAGGCTTATTTGACCGAAATACAGGAAGACCTCGAAAAAATGGCCGGTATTTCGCGTTTAAAGGTGCTACAGGAGCATCAAAAGCTGGCCTTTAGCTCCATAGCCCACCTTCACAATACGTGGGTTACACGCAAGGAATTTGAATCCCTGACTGACGACCAAAAATCCGCCATAGAGGAAATATCCACGCAAATTAAGACTTCACGAAACACAGACGGTACACTTGAGGAAAACGAATACGTCAAAATCAAACTTTACTCAAAGCAAAAGTCTTTGGATGCCATAAACCGAATGCTCGGGTATGACGCAGCACAAAAAGTTGAAGTGAAAGGCACTGTAAAATCTTACAACATTGTCCCTGCAAGCCAGCGAAAAGGAAATAGCGGTAAATGACGTATACATCCCGCTCATTGAGTGCAGAAGCCGAAAACTTGTGCTTTATGGCGGGTCTGGTAGCGGCAAATCAGTTTTCGCTGCCCATAAAATAGTTTTAAGAACTGTAACCGAACAAGGTCATACTTTCCTGTGCCTCCGCAAGGTGGCCGAAACAGTCAAAGAATCAATTTTTGCCGAATTAAAGGCGATGATTGAGGAAATGGGCTGTTTTGATGAGTTTAAAATAAACCTCACAGAGAAAACATTCTTACACATCCCAACCGGAAACAGAATAATATGTAAGGGTCTTGATGAACCGGAAAAGATAAAGTCCATCAAAGGCATTACCGGGATGTGGATTGAGGAAGCCACCGAATTTACAGAAGACGATCTGTTTCAGCTTGATTTGCGTATACGTGGGGAAAAACCTCACTATGTTCAGTACATCTACAGTTTCAATCCAATCTCAGAGGATAACACAACCGTAAAAAGGTTTATAATCAACAAGGATAAGGAGATTGATTGCACGGTAGTCCATACCACCCACCTCGACAATTACTTTTTATCCGATGCTGACCGGAAAATACTTCTAGATTTAAAGGACAAAAACCCTATTTTTTATGACGTTTACTGCCTCGGAATCCCTGGCGTTGTAGACAAATCAAACAAGTTTCTTTATTCGTTTAATGCAGAAAAGCAGGTAAAAAAAGTAATCTTAGACCGGAATCTTCCTATATGGATAACGTTCGATTTTAACATAGATCCAATGACCGTTACCATAGGTCAAAGGCCGCATCTTACAAAACTGATTTGCAAGCAATGTATACAGCTTGACAACTCCGACATATATGCAATGTGCGACAGGATAAGGGCTGATTACCCGGACTGGAATCTTATCGTTACGGGTGACGCATCAGGACATAACCGAACCGGGGCGGTAAGGGGAAAAACATCTTACTGGCAGGTAATAAAGTACGAATTGTCGCTAAAAGACCTGCAAATGAAGGTTAGGGGTAACAATATCGGCCTTATCGAATCGCGGGTTTTGTGTAATGCAGTAAATCAGGCCGTTGAAATTGAATTTGACGAGGAGGGATGCAAACCACTCATAAACGAATGCAAATTCGCACAGGTAGATGATCACGGGGTTTTGATTAAAGACCGGAAAAAGCAGAAAAACGATTTCTTGGACGGATTCCGGTATCTGGTTGATGCAAACTTCTATGACTTCTTAGGTAAGCAGCATAAGTATGTCAAGGGCTAATATCATAGGCTGCGGCCCCACAGGATCGCTTTGGGACGGACTTGGGTTCAGCGTAGGGGTAAACGACTGCCTTAAGTTTGGAAGGCCTGTAAACGCCCTGGTTTGCGTTAACGTATTCAGCAAGGAACCGGATAGGCAGCGCATTGTAAATGAAACAAAGACCACGCACGGCTTTTGGTCACACTCCAGGCAATGGCAGCACCGAGAGGATTTCAAAAAGCTGGATATGCAGCAATGGTCAGGCCGGTATATTCAAGGCCGGGTTTATTGGTCGCATACCTCCACCTTCATCGCAATTACACTTGCCGTGAAACTTGGCTATACGGAGATAGTCCTGTACGGGTGCGATTTAACCGACCATAAGCACGTAAAAAATAAGGTTCTTGCTGACGAGATAAAAAATACATTGGAACTTTCGCGGGAGTTGGAAAAGATTGGGGTGAAATTGTATATTTACAAGGCATACGGGGCTTTTAAGGATCACTTACCGTCAATAACCGAATGAAATTTACTACAATTACCCCTACACGGGCAGACAGACCAGAGCTTTTAGAGTTCTGCAAATATCAGTTGTCGCGTATGGAGGTAAAGCCAGAACTTTCGTTTTTTATTGACTTTAAGCCTAAAGATGGAAACATCGACATTGTTTGGCGTGTGTGGGAAGGGCTGCAAAGAGCGTCTGAGGCTGGAATAGACCTTGTTTTCATAATTGAGGACGATGATTACTACGACCGAACATACTTCAACCACATACCGGATGCCGACTTCATTGGAGAATCCAATTCGATCTACTACAATCTCCGCAACAAGACCTATCAGAATTTTAATCATCTGGGACGATCCAGCCTATTCACTACTGGCTTCAAAATATCCGCACTGAAAGGATTCAGGCCGAAAGAAAACGACCGCTTTTTAGACATCAGCCTTTGGAAGTACGCTTTCGATGCGAGTAAAACGGTTGCATTCCGGGAAACCGGGGCGATCGGGATAAAGCACGGTATTGGATTGTGTGGCGGTAAAGGTCACAAACTTGTGATGAAGCACAAAGACAGCAATTTAGAGTGGCTATCCGAACAGGTAGATTCGGAGGCTTTTGAATTTTATAAAAACCTGAAATTATGAACACCGACAACCAACTTAACGCACAATTGCAGCAACCTAAAGAGACCGAAAAGATATCTCCTGAGAAACCAATTTCCAGACAGCAAAGACGCTACCAAGAGCGCGTAAAAGAAGACGCTGTAAACACATTGAATCGCCTTGTAGCGAAGTTCTATGAGGTTTTCATGGAAAATGACCCGGAAGCCCCGGAAGTAGCCGCCAAAAAGAAAGAAGTGGTTGCTAAATGGAAAATGTACTGCAATCAAAAGCAGCTTTTACCGGCTGCGCTTACACTTTGCGAGGAAAACTGTGATGCGATCATCAAAAAGTATCAGGAGCAGTTGACGGGAGTAGAGGAGGGTAGCGAGAAATGGCATGAGCAAAAGATTGCCGCTGAAAGAACTGCCGCAGGAGAAGAATCTGAAGCATGAAAATAGCCTTCATCGGTAACTTCGAGGCTGAATTTAGTAGTGAAAACTACTACCTAAAGACCTTTTTAAGCCTAGGGCATGAGGTTATTAAATTGCAGGAAAGCAAAGCCAGAATAGCCGAAATATGGGCTGTAGCTAAGCATTCAGATATGCTGTTTTGGGTTCATACACACGGCTGGGAAATTGGCAGGAATCAGGAAATAACCAGAATGCTGAAAGACTTGAAAATGTCGGGCATTCCAACGGTAGGCTTTCATTTGGATTTATGGCTCGGCCTACAGCGCGAGCGCGACCTAAAATCCGATCCTTATTGGAACATTGAACATTTCTTCACGGTGGACAAGTTAATGGCCGATTACCTAAACAATGAAACCACTACAAAAGGCCATTTCCTTCCCGCTGGCGTACCGGAATCTGAGTGCTTTATAGGAACTCCCAACCTTAAAAAATACCCTCATGAAATCATCTTCACAGGCTCCAAGAATTACCATCCAGAACACAAGTACCGGGGTCAGCTCATTGATTGGCTTCACCGAACTTACGGGGACAGATTTGCGCACTATGGAGGCGGTGGAAAAGAAACGATCCGGGGAAAAGAACTCAACGACCTTTATGCGAGCGCGAAGATCGTGGTAGGCGATACGCTTTGCAAAAACTTCACCTATCCGTACTACGTCAGCGATCGGTTTTTTGAAGTGCCTGGCCGTGGCGGATTTATGATTTTCCCGTACATTACAGGTACAGACCAATGGCTTGAGCCAAACGAAGAAGTTGTTTTCTATGAATTTGGCGACTTTATAGACCTGAAAAACAAAATCGATCATTACCTGAACGACCACAAGAACCGGGAAGAAATCAGGCTAAAAGGATTTGAACGGTGCAAGGCGGAACATACTTACCGGCACAGGATTGAACACGTTTTTAAAACAATATTCGGATGATAGACGTAATTTGGTATCGTAACTGTCGCGGAAATTGGGATCACGGGCTATTGATGTCAATCTTTGAACGTCACCCTGATAAATTCGACCAGTACAACGAATCCGAAATAGTAAATGCTGACATGGCAATCATTATCGTTGCCGGAAACCCTGATTATGCGCATTTACGCGACTATCTGAGCGACTTTAAATCCGGCATTGTCATTTTCACCTCAGACGAAGAAGCCCGGTGGGATATTCCGGCCATAGTACCTCCTCATTTGGAAGTCTGGAGCCAATACTACAAGCCCGGCATGAACGTAAAGGAGCGTTTATTGATGGGCTACCCGAGCAGATTAAAGGATTACAAAATCAATCTCACTCAGGATAAAAAATACTTATGGTCATTCGTTGGGCAGGTGCAAAATCCGTTCCGGCAGCAGTGCGTTGATACGTTGAAGAAGATGCCGGACGGGTTTTTGAGAACGACCGACCTATTTGGCGGGGTGTGTGAAAAGGCGATTGAATACCAGGAGTACCTCGACATTTGCGCACAATCAAAGTATGTCATTTGCCCATCCGGCAGTTTCACGGCTGAATCCTTCCGGCTTTACGAGGCTATGGAGTGCGGAGCGATACCTATTGTTGACGCTCGCAGCCCGGTAAACAGCAAGGATTTCAACTACTGGAATGAAGTCTACCTAAAACACAAACTAATCACCGTGAACTATTGGGATGAAAAGGCATTGAGCGCAATACTGAACATTCCAAACGATAACAACTGGTGGAATCAATACAAAAAGGAACTTGAGGAAAAACTAATCGCTGTAGCAAATGGCTGAAATGGTAAAATGCCGCGTTAACGGGCAATACGATATAATTCTACCCAAACACCGGGCCAATCGACCCGAATGGTACACCGAAAAAGGATGGGAAAAGGAGCGGATGCAGAATATGCGCGGGCGCATCGACAAAGGAGATGTTGTCCTGTACGTAGGAAATGAGGAAGGAGACCTATCCGCAATTATAGCCTCTTGGGGTGCTAAAATGATCTTGGCCGAACCAAATCCAAAAGTTTGGCCGAACACAAAGGTTATTTGGGAGGCGAATAACCTGGAAAACCCGCTTGCTTGCTTTGTTGGCTTCATTTCAAGCCAATCAACCTACTACAAGAACGATGAATTTGTTCAAAACGGATTCCCAGCATGCGCGGACGGCCCGGTCATTGGCGATCATGGATTCATGGAGCTACGCAATCACAACGCGCCAGAAATTACTGTTGATGATCTTGTGAAAGAAATCGGACAGGTTCCTGATCACATTTCGATTGACGTAGAAGGATCGGAAGGCTGCGTTTTGAGGGGTGCTGAAAAGACAATTATTAAGCATAAACCAATAATCTGGCTTTCCGGGCATCCTGAATTTTGTTTTTCCCAGTATGGAGAGTATCTAACAGATATAAGAAACTGGATAAAAGACCGGGGCTACAGCGAGACGCTTTTAGACTACTCCCATGAGTGCCATTTTATGTACCTGCCGAAATGATCACGACTTTAATCCCCACCAGCCCAATCCCATCGCATCCAAGCACAGCAATTTTGGATGAAACAATTTCCAACATCAGGCGGTATACGGACGACCTGATTATCATCATGGCTGACGGTGTGCATCCAAGCCTGAAACACCGCAAAGAGGCATACACGGAATACCTGAACCAACTTCCGGACAGGTACAAAAATACCGCAGTTTGGCAATTTGGAGGCCATCAGCACCAGGCGCGAATGACCCGCGCTGTGCTGGAAACGATCACGGATGATATTATCATGTTCTGCGAGCATGACGCGAGTCCTATAGGTGACATTCCTTTTCAGGAAATATGCGACCTCGTGCGGGATAGTGAAGAAATCAATTACGTTCGGTTTAATATCTTCGAACAGATCCCAAAAGAACACGGGTATTTGATGCTCGGAGCAGAAACCCACAATGAAATACCATTGCAGCGCACAATACAGTGGTCACAACGCCCGCACATCGCTAAAAAGGCCTGGTATCAGGATATTCTGAATATGCACTTCGGCAAAGAGGACAGAACAATGATTGAGGACGTAATGCACTCGGTTGTGCAGGTGGAGTACGACAAAAAAGGACGGGACACGTTTGGACTGGCTATTTACACCCCGGAAGGCAACCAATTACGCAGCTTTCACTCAGATGGCAGGGGTAAGGATGAAAAAATAATCACAGGATGAGAATAGGGCTGATAGCGCGAATGGACAATACAGGCCTCGGCATACAGTCGAAGGAGTTCTTTGATCACATCCCATGTAAAGTTCTGGCTATCGATTCAATCGCATTAGGAAACTCCCCGGTTTTGAATTGCTACCCCGACCGCTTCCCCGGGGCGACCATTCACAAGCTGCGGAAAGGCGAACATATACCCGAAAGCCTGATTCAGTCGTTCATCAAAGATATTGACGTACTTTTCTGCATGGAAACGCCTTACAATTACCGGTTTTTCAGTGCATGCCGGGAGAAACGAAAGAAAACAATACTGCAATTCAACTACGAGTTTTTAGAATACCCAAACAACGTACTTCCGACACCGGATTTGTTTGCCGCTCCAAGCAAATGGCATTATGACGATGTTCCGCGTAACAAAGTATTTCTACCCGTTCCGGTAAATACCCACAAATTCAATCCAAAGCAGGAATTACGGACTTTTGTTCATGTAGCAGGCCGACCAGCTATACACGACAGGAACGGCACTCAGACGCTTTTAAATGCCCTACAGCACGTTACTGAGAAAGTGACTGTAATCATCCGGGCTACACAAAGAATGAGCGTCAGAAGCCCAAGAAGCAACGTTAAACTGGTCGTTGACGACAGCTACCGGCACAACTATTGGGAAGCCTACACTGGCGGGGTGTTGCCCGTGATCATGCCGCGCAAGTATGGCGGTCTGTGCCTGCCGATAAACGAGGCGTTAGGCGCTGAAATGCCAGTGATTGCCCCGGATATTTCACCTAATAACCTGTGGTTGCCTAAAGAATGGCTTACCCCGGCCAAAGAATCAATCAAACTACAGGCGCGGAAGACGGTTGACGTTTACGAACCGGATGCCCGATCGCTGGCCGCTAAGATTGACCAGTTTTGCGATGAAGGATTTTACCTGAATGCCGTTGATAAGGCCAGGGGATTGAAGGAATCAATTTCATGGGATAGTTTATTGCCGTTGTACCACCAAACATTTGAAAAACTATGCTCGTAGCCATTTATAACGCCTGGGATCATGAGCTTTTACGTCAGTCTGTGGATAACATCCTGAAAGCTGTGGATAAAGTGATCATTGTTTATTCGAACCACTCCAACAAAGGCGAAAAATTACGGTTTCCAGTGGAACAGTTTGCTGATTGCTCACTCATCCAGCATGAACCGGATTTAGGATTGATCCCGCACAAGAACGAGCAGAACAAAAGAAATGCCGGGCTAAGATTCGCGCAGGAAATAGGGGCTAATTACTTCATTATGCTCGATGGTGATGAATTTTATCAGCCCGAAGATGTTAGATTCTGGTATGAATACTTGCGGCACAGCAGCCTATCAGGACTTGTATGCAGGTCGCACGTTTATTTTGGCAAGCCTACCCTGACCATCGGAGAGGACACCACCTACGTGCCATTCATTCATAAAATTGTACCGGGATTGAAGTTTGTTTTCACTCAGGACTATCCCTACACAAGGCACGAAGGAAAATTGAGGATTGACCCTACCCGGAGGCTGAACATTACGGCCAACGTTCGCCTGATAGGCTGCATAATGCACCATTATAGCTACTTGCGGAAAGACATTGACCAAAAGATTAACAACAGTTCGGCAGAAAGCCTGAAAAAGGTGGCCGATGTAATCAAAAACGACCTTAAAAATGCCGAAAAAGGCTATTTTTGCCAGTACTACGGTAAAGAATTGATCGAAGCACCAAACCTGTTTAACTTATGACATACGCGCTTATTGTTACCCTGTTTGCATCGTTCTGGTGCTACGGTATTGCCACACTTTTCAAAGAGGAAATGATACTCGAAAAGGTCGGTATCTGGATGGATGAGAATTTGAATGAGTACCTGAATAAGCCGCTTTGGAAATGCCCGCTTTGCATGGCATCCATTCACGGCACGGCCATTTACGCAATCTTCATGATGCCACTGTACGGTATTTTGTTTTGGGTTCCGTTCTGCGTGTGCCTGTGCGGATTGAATTACATTTTAATGCAGTTATTCAATGACTAGGAAAGTAAAAAGCGACAAGGTGCGCAATATGTACCACCCGGATTATGTGGGTAAGACTGAATTTGCATTTGAGGCCAACGGCAAGAAGTACTACAACTTCCGGAAAGATACCGATATGCGCTATGGCCGGTATGTAGTGATGCAGACGTTCCTACAGGAATACTACCTCAGAATCGACCTTGCGACACTGAAAGGCGACATTCAAAAGCTTAAAAACTGGCTTAATCCACCGGCAAAAGAGGGCAGAATTGAATTAGGTAAGTCCCTGGAATTGCTTTCGATAATGGAACAGCGTTCAAACATTGCCTTTGAGCCTGATACCGTTTACCGGCTTGCCTCATCCCTGTATTTTGATGATCAGGAGATACTCACGGATTATGATCAAAAACACAACGAAAAGAAAATCGCTGCTTGGAAGGAGGCCAAGACTACGGATTTTTTTTTCAACAAACTATTTCAAGATGTAACGGGCTTGATGGTTACATCCAAAGACGCTTTGATAAGTTATTTGGAAAAGGCTCCGGAGTTAACAAAAGGCTGGCGTACCATGAGCGACATCCTAACGCGGTAATGCAGGATTTTCTTGATAGCCGGTACGAAGAAGTGAAAATATTGGCTAACTTTGATATTGAGAAGGAAAAAGCCTTCTACGAGATGTCTGTTTACGACTTCTACTTTCACCTATGGGTAAAGTCAAACAATCGTGGCGAAAATCATTAAGGTTGTTTATGATGTAGACAGTACAGAGTTAACAGCTGCCAAGAAAGAGGTTCAAAGCCTCGAAAAAGAAACCAAAAAGTCAGAGACGGCATTCAAAAAGATGGGCGACACCGGAGGCGGTGCGCTTAATTCTATTCGTTCAATTGCCGCCACTATTGGGCTTGCTGTAATCGCCAAACAGATATTTGATGTTACGGCAGAGTTCCAGAAACTTGCTGCCGTACTGACCAACACGCTCGGGTCACGCAGTTTAGCGCAGGCCGCATTAAATGACATTAAAACCTTTGCTTCACAAACGCCTTTCAGCGTACAGGAATTAACGGCCTCATTTGTAAAACTCGCTAACCAGGGGTTCAAGCCTACACTGGTTGAGCTTCGTAAACTCGGAGATATAGCATCCTCACAAGGTAAGTCGTTCGATCAGCTTACAGAGGCATTGATTGACGCACAAACCGGTGAATTTGAGCGATTGAAAGAGTTCGGAATCCGGGCGGCAAAAGAAGGAAACAATGTTTTATTCACATTCAAGGGCGTTAAGACTCAGGTGGACTTCACCAATGAGTCAATAAGAAATTACGTTTTATCATTGGGTGAGGCAGAGGGCGTTTCGGGTTCAATGGCTGCTATCAGCCAGACTTTGGGCGGACAGGTATCTAACTTGGGCGACTCGTTTGACAGTCTTTTTAACGGACTAGGTCAAGTGTCAACTGGAATCCTCGCTTATGTGATGGAGCAACTTAATCAGGCTGTGCAGTGGATTGCTCAGATTATTGATGATGCCAACAAACTTGAGGATCCATTCTCAGACCGCAGAGCCGCAAACATCAAAAAGGAATTTGATGCGTTTCAGCAGCTTACAAAACCTGAACAAGCACAAGCCGTCAATAGAATGGCGCAGGAAGTTCAGGAATGGAGAAACAGGTTAGATCAGTTAACGCGAGCATTTGCCGTAAACCAGGAGGAAGGTTTAACCGCAAACCAAAAACTTGAGAAGGCATCTAAAATACTTGGTCTTTCAGTTGAGGATACGCTTGAACTGTTTAAAAACCAGAACATTGAGCTAAAGATCACAAAAAGCAACGTTCTTGAGACCGAAGAACTTTTCAAACTTTTCAACAAGCAGTACACCGAAGGAACAAAGGCGATCGACAAGAATACCAATGCGATCGACAAAAACAATAAAAAGCGCAAAGAGACCCCGAGAGTAATTGACGTAAAGCCTGACGACACGGCCTCTAAAATTGAAAAAGCATTTGATCAGGCTTGGGATGCAACCACTGGGAAACAGAAAAAATCACTTGACATTCTGAATGCCGGGTTGGATAAGCATGTAAAGAAATTTGAAGATGCGGAAAAGGCAAAAACAGAAGCCGCTAAAAAGGCCGCAGATGAACGTGAAGAATACGAAAAGAGAAAACAGGAGGCAATCGTTAACACGGCCATTGATGCCGCTCAACAGATTCTGTATGCAAGTTTTTTAACAAGAGAAGAAGATTTCTCCTCGCGTGAAGCCTATTACCAGAAAGAAATTGAACTTGCCGGGGATAATGAAAACGCCAGAAAGAACATTGAGCAGCGCCGGGAGATTGAAGAAAAACAGTTCCGCGACCGCCAATTAGCAGCCGAGAAATCGAACAGCATCAAAAAGATACTTATTGACACGGCCGCAAACGTTGTCAGGTCTATCTACAATAACGGAGGTATTCCGCTTGGTTTGCCTTTCGGGTATTTAGCGGCAGCATTGGGAGCCGTTCAGGTTGCTACCGTTCGTAAATACAAGGACGGTGAGGTTAACATTGACGGCCCCGGCACAAGCACATCGGATTCAATCAGCGCGAGATTATCAAAAGGGGAATCTGTGATCAATGCAAAAGCTACAGCAGCATCCAGAAACCTATTAGAGGCTATTAACGATCGTAAAATTGACGACCGGATATTACAGGTGGCAGCAAGTAACGGAGGCCGTCAGGTCAGCGTATTTGACGACAGTAAGATCATCCGGGAACTAAGGGAAAACCGTGTGCAGTTTGAAAATCATGGCTATACGCTCATGAAACACGCCAAAACGGCCTCAAACTTTAAATCAATCATGCGCTCTAAAATTCAGGGGTACTAATGAGCTTTCCACTGTTCAAATTCACGCTTTCAAACGCCATAGAAGGCTCTTTGCAGATTAAGGAGCCGGAAGGGTGGGACGATGGCATTTTGACGCTGGACAGAAACAAGGAATATCACTCACTGGTAGAGATGTACGACCAGCCAATGACCTACGATGATGCCGAGGCAACCGATTTGTTTTCAGGAGACATTCTTCCTGGTGGGATGTCCTACATCAAGAACGTAGAATATACGCAAGGTGTAGGGGCTGTGATTACGCAGACAATCGAAATAAGCGAGGATGAAGGCGAAACGTGGGAAACAATTTTTGTCGGGGTTATTGACCTTGAAACAGTAAAAGAAATTGATTTTTACAAGGTTCAGTATGGCGTAAACCGCGATGATTTTTGGGCCAAGCTCATCAACAGGAAAAGCACCCCGGTAAATCTTGGTGATTCCGTTGATTTGGATGGTAATTCACGCACTGTGATAAACCCAATCACGGTAAACATGCAAAGTCAAATGCTTCGGGAGCGTTACGTTAGGAATACGAACTACAACAACGACAAAGAAGGATTATTTCAGACGTTTACAGCAGCAGTAGACACGCAAACATACCTTCTTTTTGATACTTCTCACTTTGATGTTGACGAGATTGAAGAAAGGTTTGAATATGGCACTCAGATTTCTGATGAAAATCCAACAGCTTCAGAAAAATACCTGATAAGGGCGAAATTTGGAGGTACGTATAACGTTCAGGCGACTATGCGGTATACGATAATTTTCAACGCATCGGTAAACGCTGATATAAGTTGGTATTACGCTGTTCGAAAATCAGGAGTACTTACTACTACGCAATTCGGCACAACTTCAAGCGGGGCTGGGATTACGCAGATATTCGACAACGGAACTGAAACGATGAACCAGACATTCGACCTACAGCCCGGGGATGAGCTATATATCTATGGCCGCATGAACTTGAACGTTTCACCAACCGCCACTTACTTCGCGGATTACGACAGTGATTCAGGCCCTGGATTTACCCCTGTTTACACAAATTTGGTAATTACGGCAGACACGTTCTACAAAGAAACAACCACGCAGGCCTACAAGATAAAGGACGCGTTTGAGAGCGTTGTATCAAAAATCACAGGAAATGACAACACGATTTCATCAACTTACCTGACAAGCGGATGTGGGGCAAATTTTGCCATCACAAGAGGTAAGAATATCAGGGGATTATCATTTGTTGAAAAATTATTCTCTCAGTCGCTGGATGATCTTTGGGCTGGAATAAACCCAACTCACAATCTCGGATTATCGTACCTTTACAACCAGAACAAAATTGAGATACTTCCGAAATCAGAACTGTATAACCGGACAGTATCGATCAACCTGGATTTTGTAAACAACATTGAGCGTTCGTATGACCGCGACTACATTTTCAAGTCAATTGAAATAGGTTACGAGAAGCCGACAGAAATTAACCCTGACGATCCATTTGGCCGGCACAGATACGCAACCAGAATACCGATCGGGGGTAAGGAAGAAAGGCAACTTTCAAAGTTCATAGCAGCATCTATAACGCTTGAAGAAACCAGGAGGGAGGAAATAAAAGAAGGCAGTGACTGGAGATATGACGATGATACGTTCGTTTTAAGCATCTATCAGGATGGTGGCTCTTGGATTCCTCGCTTTTCACGCGATTTTAACGGAATTACAGGGCTTTTAAACGAAGATGAGCGCATGAATCTTGAGCTTACGGTAGCAAGAAACATGAATCGTTGGCTGAATTACGTATCTGGATGCCTTCAAATACCATCCGGCCAAGAGATTGTTTTCATTGATGGAACCGGGAACTATGATGCCACAACCCAGCTAAACCCGGATGCTTGCGAGGCCACAGACGAAACACCCGAGCCGGTTTTAAGTGAAAGTCAGGATTTTGATGCCTCAGGTGATTTCTTATTCCTTCCAATTTTATATACTTTTGATCATCCTTTGACATTTGAGGAGTACAAGACAATAAGGGACAACAGAAAAAATGCCATCGGAGTGAGTAGGACTGACGAAAATCACGTTGCATGCTTTATTAAAAGTTTGCAGTACAGACCTACCCGAAAGCTGGCAACTTTTGAGGTTTGGTTAGGCCAAAATACACCAATTCAATGAAAAATGAGATACACGTATCTACTGCTGTTTCTTCTCGCATGCGCAGAAGATTCAGGGCTTCAAAAGCAAGATTGCGAGCTTATGATAATTAGCGATTCACTCCCTTTTAAGTTCTGGCAGGAGGGTAAATCCTTTAATACACGCCAAATTTGCGGGGTAAATCCGCAATGCTACTGCGCACCCTGGATTTGTGATCGGGAAATAAGATTGCAGGTAAAAGACACAATTGACGGACAAGATGTAAATCTATTGATCGTTGACGAGTCAGAAACTGTATTAAAAACATTGCCATTTTCACAGACTGAGGTTACCGGCCAGATAAGCCCGGCTTTACAGTTTTCTAATACTGATTTCCCTGGCAATATCACCGGATGGAATAGTTTCAACGGAAGTGACAGGTCGCTTGGGTCGCAAAATGGCTCTTGGTCTTACGCTGCCGGAGATGCAGTGACAAACAACTCAAGCTACAGAACAAAATACTTTGCCACTCAAAATCCCGATAACGTTTTGGGATGGCCTGCCGGGGAGTATTCAGTAAGTATCCGGATGATAGGATTTTCACAAAATGGCCCATTTACAGCAAAGGTTTTTGGGATGCCAAATTCATCTTCACAAACTGAAATTTCAAGTTCCGTAACAGGCACAATTTCTGTTAACGGAGTTGATGAGGTTCAAATTTCAATATCGTTCACCACTACGCAATACTGGTCTTACCTTGCCTTTACATTTGATAGCGTTCTTGACGTTGGAGATGTGAGTGTTACGTTGAAAGAGATTTCAATACAGTCAACGCTTGTCTACAAAAGAACCATCTACGATTTAGCATTTACGCCATCCGAAATCAGCCCTGAAATATGCAACAAAAAGGTATATTTCAAGATTGTTGGCGATACGGAAGAATACCTGACAGACTGCATCGATATTCGCGACAGCTTCCCGGAAAAGTGTTTGAAGGAAATAATCTACTCAAATTCAAAGGACTTCGACAATATCAGTTACGAGGACATTTCCCCCGATCCGCAATTCCGCAAGATCGTAGAGGCTCAATTCTGGAAAGAGGATAACCCACAGGAGCAGGAAGATTCAGTATTGTCTAACGGCGTAATCGTTACCAGACGGTCCGAAATACAGGAAAAAACGCTTTTTGAGACCGGATTCCTGCCAAACCATGAGCATAAAAACCTGCAAAAAATCTTCATGCACAATTACGTGGTGATTGAGGATGTGACCGGTGAAGAAATACAATGGAAGAAACGGGATGCCTACGAAACTGAGAATCTAAACCGATACCCATTAAAACGAGCGCAGGTATGGCTAACAAAATATAACTCAGTTGAAAAGAATACTATTTAACTTCAACTGGCCACGGTAGGGACGATAAAAGTAAATGGAGCCTATTCCTTAACGTTGAATTGCAACCTATTCAAGTGCGCATTTTCAACAGTCAAGAGATTGTAACCTCTTTCTTTTATAATGCCCTGTTCAACGAGATGCTTAAATTCGTGGCTAGCCGCCTCAAAGGCCTTAATCTTTGGATCGTCTTTAAATTTCTGAGATTCACTCTTAATCGTATCGATCAACTTTTTTTCAATGGTTGGCATAGAACTTATACGAATTTTCGTGTCTGGACAAAAATAGGAAATTTGTTCTTCATTACATAATCGGCTAAAAGCTCATAATAAGACCGGGGAAGAAATCCAATGGAAGAAAAGGGATGCCTACGAAACTGAGAATCTGAACCGATACCCATTGAAACGGGCGCAGATATGGTTAACAAAATACAACTCAGTTGAAAAGAATACTATTTAATTTTTATATTTGTATAGCTAAAAAAGAAGCGATTTACGCGCTTACCCATTTGAGTCGCAAGACTACCTTTTAGTGCAAAAGCCCTGTATTCAACAGGCAGTTTTAAAAATGGCAGATATTTTTTGTTCGCAGGATCAGGATGAATACACCCAGGTCGATTGCGGTATAGATCAGGCCGGTATCGTTGCAACGGGTTACGTTGACCCTTCTTCGGTAAACTTCTCCAACCTCACACGGGCGCAAATTAAGGAGCAACTGGAAAGCGTTTCTTTCTGGAACAACCTTTTGAATGCCTCCCCGGCAGGTGCGTTTATCGCTACCAAAACACGCGGAGAATACCCCGGAGGCACACCAACGGAAGAAGATGGCTTTGGCCGTGAGTCTACGCAGGTAACCGGAGCAAACCACGAAGCAAACACTGAATTTGAGGGAATCTACGAAAATCAGGACTTTGTTGAGGGCTTGAACCGGAGAAAGTGGTATGCTGCATTTGTGACCAACGGAAACAAGGGTATTTTCGTACAAAACCCTGTAACCGTTTACGGTAAATTGAACATCCCGCGCGGAATCACCACCAGCGCGTTCTGGATGATCAACCACAAATGGCAGGAGTATTCGAATCCGATTGTTTTCAACATTCCGGCTGGAATTTTTGACGAATAAGGGGTTAGGATTCTAATCCCTTACTTTCTGTCTTATGGAAGAAGAATACTTTGATGAAGCGTTCCTGAAAAGGCTGAAGCAGCTTATTTCAGATGACAAAAACGAAGAAAAGCATCCTTATTACAAGGCTGCTACCGAGCATTACGAAGAAATGTCATGGCACGTCTACGGCACAAAGCCGGAGAGGTTGCTGGAGCGCGTTCGTCCGAGGGAAGATGAAGCCATAAAACAGTACCGGCTCGATTCTTATGAGCCAATCACTAAATCGGTGTGCAAAAAGGCTCTGTCCATTGCACACAAGATATTCAATTCAAAACTGTACTCTATCCGGTTCGATGAAAATGAGAAATCACAACTTCTCAAAAAGTACTCGCTGGAGGATTACCCAAGGTTCAATTCGGTAGTTAACTACCTGGCCAATTTCAGCCTTAAAAAGAACATCGCAGATCCTAACGGGGTTTTTCTGGTTCAGCCGAATGATTACATGATCCGGGAAAGCCAGCGCGTAGAACCAATTGTAACATGCTACGGCTCTAAGGACATTTGGGACATTGGGAAAGGCGAAAATGAGTACTTCCTGTTCTTTGACGAAGGGGGAGATAAACAATGGTACTTTACTCACGTTGATAAACTATCGATCAATAAACTACTGGTAACAAAAGGCAGGCAGGGTGAGGTATTGGTAGAAATACTGGCTACTTACAATCATGCTTTTGGAGAAATTCCGGTATGGTATCTTGGTGGCGAGTATTCAGACAAGAACTACGGCTTGTACGAATCATTTTTTTCGCCCGCCATACCGTTTTGGAACGAAGCCATCAACGACCATTCAGACGTTACCGGAGCTTACCGCATGCACATCTGGCCTCAAAAATGGGAGGTTGCTGATGAGTGCGATTATGTGGAGGACAACAAATACCCATGTAGCGGAGGATGGATTTATCACGCAGAATCGGGAGAGAAGCACAAATGCCCATCCTGTAAAGGGGCTGGCAGAAAGACGATTAAAAGCCCGTACGAATCATATCTTGTCAACCGTGACAAGTTCACCGGCACGGACGGAACTGCGACTGTAGACGTTCCTTTTGGCTATGTGGCCGTCCCTGTTGACGCTACCAAGATGCTGGAGGACAAGGCGAACAGAAACCTTGAAATGGGACTGAATGCGCTTGCTATGGACGTAGTGAATAAAATCGGTGAAAATCAATCCGGGATAAGCAAAGAAATTGACCGTACCGAATTGCACGACTTCTTGCAGAAACTGGCTGATCAATTCTTCGATGTCCACCTGACCAATATTTACTACTACTTCACCAAATATATGTTTGGGGTAACAGACCCGAAAAACATTGAAAGTATTCAGCCTGAAATCAGCAAGCCGACACAGTTTAACGTATATTCGTTTACTGAATTGACAGGACAATTTGCGGCAGCAAAGGATGCTGGGCTAAGCGCATCGTATTTGAGCGTAAAACAGGCAGAGATTCAAGGCAAGGAGTTCCAAACCCATCCGCATTTATTGACGGTGCTGGATATGGAGCTTGTTTTAGACCCGCTTTCCGGGGCATCGCGCGATGATGTGGCATTGATGCTGCAAAACGGCACTGTGACAAAAGAAACAGTTATCATACACGATAACATCAAGATATTCGTACGCAGAGCATTGGAGGAAACAAAGAACTTTGAAAACCTTACGCTGACCGAGAAGATGGCCGTTTTAGAAGGCTATGCAGCCGAGGTTTTAGAAAAAACAAAGGTGCAAATTGACATGAGTGCTTTTGCGCCACAGAATCAGCAAGAACCGGTAATTTAAAAATATGGCAGCAGGAAAATGGAAGTTTTACGATTCAGCCAAGCTGAAAATACTTCAAGGACTTATCGACTTTGACAACCACGCGTTTAAAGTCGCGCTTTTTACTTCATCGAGCAACGCAAACACATTAACCGGTAGCGATGAATTAGCCGACCTCACAAACCAGGTTGCCGGGGCTAACGGCTACACAACAGGCGGCCAGGCTGTGACTGTAACGATTGACAGTTCAACGCCTTCCGCGCCATTTGTTGACGTGAGCAACCCGGTGTGGACTGCCTCCGGAGGATCGATTACAGCGCGTTTTGCGGTGCTGTACGATGATACGGTTGCGGGCGATCCGTTGATTGCAGTTTCATTGCTTGACACCGCACCGGCAGACGTGACTGCTACAGACGGAAACACGTTTACGCTTGCCATTGCGGCAGGTGGTATTTTCAACTTATCCGGGGCTACTTCCGATTAATTATGGCTATCACAACACTTGACGGGGCATTAGCCGGAATGCAATGGCCTCGCTACATTGCTAAGAACGTAACCGGCACAATGGTGGGCGGAAGGCCTTGGAGTTTGTGGGCTTTAGGCGGGAATCCTGGGGCTGGATCATTTGATAACACGCTTGCGGGTGTTGCCTTAACCGCACCGGTAAACGGCCAGATACCATTTACAAACCCGGTTTCTGGTAACACATACCTTGCGAGGCTTCAGGCTGCCGCATCGCAGGCCGGAACGCTTTTGCTTTGCGATCGTCTTTGGCATAATGGTGGTTTTACAATCACATCAAACACCGCTCAAACTGTAAACTCCGCAACATGGCCCGCAAGGGATGCTGATGGCGCAACGGATGGTAACGGTGTTATTTTAGGCCTTGAAATATCTGCTTCCGCAGGTGCGGCAGCTCCAACAATTACCGTTTCCTATACAAATCAGGGCGGAACAGCATCAAGAACTGCAACTGTAGTATCTGAAAACGTAACGGTATTCCCACAGGCCGGTAATCTGACGTTAACAGGGGTTGCTCCTGCTTTTGAGCAGAGCGTTTTGGTAACCCCTGAAACCACATCGCTGATACTTTCCGGGAATAGACCAGACCCTATTGGTGTTGGGTATTATCGTGACAATATTGTAAACGCAACTGTTTCGCTAGTCGGGGAGTATGACGTTTCAGAAACACTAACAAGATCCTCTGAGTACATTGTATCTTCAACCATTGTAAGGCCTACTGAAAACATCATACAATGACGACAGACCAGCTTTCCGGTAAAATAGAATCCCTTATTTCAGGGTTTGAAGATGCTTTTGGAAAGCAGGTAAACAGTACACAGAAGGCACTTTTCGAGCAAATGCAGGTGCTTTTAAACAAGCTGGAATTATCGGCTGACGGGCTTATTTTGCAGAACCAGGGAAACCGGAAGATATTGGCTCAGTTCGATGAATACTTTAACAAGGCATTTAATCAATCCGGGTATTACGCAACACTGGACAAATCTGCCGGAACGGTGTCAGGGATCACTACAGCCAACGGGCAATACTTCGCGGATATTGTAGATGGGTTTACCGTAGACGCTCAGTACATCAAAAACCTGCAACGGGAAACAATAAGCCAATTTGAAAGCCTTTTAGCCAACGAAGGGTTAGAGGCCATGATGAAAAAGCCGCTTATTGACATCCTGAATCAAAACATTAACACCGGGGCATCGTACAGCGATTTATTAAAACAGGTTCGCGAGTTCGCAATAGGAAATGATGAGCTTGCTGGGCAATTACAACGCTATTCCGGCCAGTTAACGACCGATACGCTGTTCAACTTCAACCGGGCAATGCAGGAGGCTGTAAGTCAAAATTCCGGGCTTGATTGGTATCTGTATTCAGGCTCGAACGATGCCGATAGCCGGGAGTTCTGCAAACAAAGGGCGGGCAAGTACTTCCA
The DNA here is from genome assembly GCA_002070105.1 of Firmicutes bacterium ADurb.Bin193. Classification (GTDB taxonomy): domain Bacteria; phylum Bacillota; class Clostridia; order Monoglobales; family Firm-18; genus MWCQ01. The sequence continues at coordinate 25,531 of MWCQ01000019.1, forward strand.
CCGTACGGAAATTGAAAAATGGGCTAATCTTGATTGGGCAGGGAAAAGGCGCGGCACGACAAAATCATCAATTTACGTTTATCTCGGTGGGTATAGATGCCGCCATAAACTAATAGCTGTTTCTGAGGCTGTAGTCCCAAAAACTGCATTAAATCGGATTAAAAAATGATGCCCCGGAGGACTTTAAACCTTCTTTCCCATTCCTTGATGGATTTGCCGGGGCTACCTGACTAGTATTTTGACATTTGATTATGGCTATTCCAAACATGATCATTTATCTGGTATACCAGAATGCCGAAAATTCTGTACTCTACACGAAGGCAATAACCCGAATCCTTTGATTTAAGGTAATAGTGGTAAATTTTTTTGCTTATCATATCAGTTCAACATTTTTGCGATTTTGTTTTTTGGAGCAAGGATAATTTGACCCTCCGTAATTCCGAGGGACGGAACCGCGATTTGCGCACCCATTTCGTTTGCGTAAAGCTGCTGTCCGATTATGGCAATCTTTTTTCCGGCAAGATTGGCCAATTCCTTTGATTTCTGACACTGACGGGTAAACAGCTTGTTATCCAGCTGGATTGATTCGTCAGAAAGAGCGCGGATTTGCTCGTCCAAAATTGCTTCAAGTTCGTGTGATTCAAGAGCTTGATTTTTGTTTTTCATATGATAGTCGTTTTAGTTGTAATTGCTTTCTTTTAAGTTGTATAAGTTCGGGGGTTGGTGTTTTTACACCCTGCGTCTCAAGTAGTTTTATTATATACTTGTCACTGTTTTTAAATTTTGCTTGACTCTTTGCTAGTATTTGTGGGTTGTTAATGCTATAATAACGCTTTTTAGAAGATATTAAATCATGGTTTTTTTCTCTCCACTTTAAAAGTGTTTCTCTTTTTACAGTATATTTTTTCCTCATTAGATTGCCGCAATCTTTACAGTATGAACTGTAGTAATGATTATTCCTTCGTTTTATGAAGGATAAATGAAAATTATCACAAGTCTTCTCTACTCCGCACTTTCTACAAGTCCTCAGCATCTTTATATATTTTCCAAAGCATGTATGTGATGAGGATTATAAATGTCACACTCATTGCTTTCTCTTTTTCTGGCTTCTCGCGCTCATAAAACTACTAAAGTCCTTGTACGGCTTAAATCCGTACTTGTTGAGATATTCATCGTTTGCCTGATCGAATATTTCCGAACGGCTTTTGATTCCTGATAGCAGGCGTTCATAAATTGAATTGAACGCATCGAATACCTTTGGTCTTTCCACGCCAACAAACTTAATAAAATTAAGCCGTAATTAATACTATGCCGGGTACTTTGTAAAAACAAATTTTTAACGAAATGGCAGAAACAGAGTATGTACGGGTGGAGCTGATAAGCAATCCTTCCGTAAAGCGAACAATGAGCAAGAACTCGCTCAGGGTTAATTCAAACAAATGGCGTGAGGTTGGCGCGGAACAGGTAGAAAAGAAAGATCTACCAAAAAACGTGGTTGCCGAAGTTGCGGGCGAAAATCCTACTGAGCCAGTAAAAACACAGGTTCAGCAAGTTGATCCTGAATTGGCTGCACTTCGGACAGAATACGAGGCAAAAACCGGTAAACCGGCAGACAAGAGAATGAAAGCGGACAAACTTAAAGCCAAATTAGATGAAATTAACGGAGTGGCTTAAAACAATCCTGGTTTCCGTAGTTGAGAAGCCAGAGGATGCAGATTTGTTCCTTTCAGCAAGCGACCTGAAAGCTGTAGAAGTGCCTGACGACATTCAGAAAGCGTTCAATGAGCGTTACCTGACCCGCGACCGGGCAATGTCGGATGAAAAGATTATCCGGGAACTTGACAAGAAGGCCAAAGGCCAGATTTTGGACATGGTTGACGCAAGGGTGAAGAAGATTGTTCCGCTACTTTCAGAGGAAGATCAGAAATTGCTCGCGCTGGAATCCAGTTCTTTGAATAAGTTGGAAATTTTGGCAAATGCCATACCCAACCTGAGCAAAAACGATGATGTAAAGAAAGCATCTGAGGTTTTCCGGAAGAAGGAAGCCGACCTTCATGAAAAAATTTCATTGCTGGAAGATCAAATCAAGAAAAAAGATGCTAATTTTGATAAGCAAATCAAGGACGTAAAACTTGATTATGTGTTGCGTACAAAGGTGGCTGGATTTGATTTAGCTCCTGAGTTCAGCGATGAAGAACACAGAAATTTTTTAGCTGACAGTACAATACATTTTTTGAAGTCAAACTACAAAGTAGAGTTTGACGATAAAGATGAACGAGTTCTGCACCTTCGCAAGGAGGTAGACGGAGCTATCACAGATGTTTACGAGGGTAACAATATCAAAGTAACCCTAGACGATGTCCTGAAAAAAAGGTATGAGAAGTTCCTGAAAAAGAGTTCAGGCAGCGGATCAGAGCAGGGCAAACCCAATCCGGAACCACGTAAAAGACAGGAATTACCGACAGACAAGCCTCTTACATTGAGAGAAAGAATGGCTGCCGCGCAATCTGCTAAAGCGTAACCGGAAACACGCTTTTTTATCATTTAAATTTTAATGGCAACACCTTATATTGACTTACCAGGAGCTTGTGAGAAGATCCTGCGTAACATGCAAGACATCGCAAAAGGCAACTATCCATTTGCAATGGGCCGGGCAACCGGTATGCTGGATGCGCTTTTAGACCCTAGCAACGGATCAATCAATCTCGTTGGCGCGCAGGGCGGTAAGAAATTCGTTAAAGGCCGCGTGGCGTACAAAGTGCGCGCAAAGTCTTGCGAGATTCTTGAAGATGGCGCAGTACCAAGCGTCTGTAACGATGGCACGGAGCCGCTTCCTTTGGAAGTAGAGGTAACACTCGACAAGCACATTTCAACTCCTACGCTGACATTCACCAATGACAACATGGTGAACATTTGCCAGGATACACAGGCTTTCGTGAACGAATACCTGCTTTCATATCAGAAAGCACTTCGCGAGCGTCTGGATGAAATCATGCTTGCAAAAGCTGACGACAAAATCGGCGTGACCCGTCACCAGGACGGCAGCGCAGATACCGCAATTGGCGGCTACAAGGACAAGCAACTTTTGGCAACAAACTCAGGCGTTACGACTCCTTTGTTTGCGAATTTCTCTGACATTAAGTTGGACTACCAGTACAATCAATTGTCAGGAATCCCGCGCATGGTGGGAAATGGAACGCTTCAAAAGTTCATGGAATTGGCCGGTTACTCATGCTGCAACGCGTCAGGCGTAGCGTATGACAGCGCGATCGCAACAACCGGGGCGGCTTTCTACGTGGATGATGCCGCAAGCACCATTCTTGGAGCAAACCGTTTCCTTGTGTTCGCACCAAACCTGCTGCACCTGTTGAGCTGGAACAAAAATGCAAACATCGCAATCAACACTGAATTGCGCAGACGCATTGTAATTCCTGATGCTGTTTACCCTGGCCTGAACTGGGATTTGGATTTTGAATTTACCTGCGATGATACCTGGAATTTCAAACTTTCAGGATGGTTCGGGTTGTTCAGCGCAATACAAGCCGATTCTTTCGGAAACGAGGATAACACCTCACCGGTTTGCGAGGATGAACTGGTAGGATTTACCGGTGTAATGGGTTACAGAGCAACATCTGCTTAACAGGTGTCCTGTTTCACAAACTATATCACAACTGACGATAGTGTAGTCAGCAAGTCGGGGCTATATTTCACCGATTTGTCTGGCTGCACTATTGATTTACTTGATGATATAGTAAAAGAAGGCCAAAGTAATTACTCCGAAACGTTTGAATACCTTTACAAAAAGGCAATTTTAAACCTTCGCATTGACACGCAGCGAAAACTTGCCGAGCGTTTCCACATCGATAAGAAGCTGATCACCCGCGAAACATCTGAATACCTTTCAGAATACAACCAAAACACAGGGCTTGCTGGCGTTAAAATCAAAGTAACACTGCCAAAATACGCACGGCTTCAAATTCTAAGCATTGGCGTAAATGCTCAGGGCGTAACACCAGACCCGACCGGGGTATTCCGGATTTACGACACTGACGAAGACGGGGAGGTTTTAGCGACAATTTCCGGGCAACTTGCGGACGGTAAAAACCTCCTTCAAGTGTATCAGGATTTTGAAGCTGAGCAACTATTCATTTCCTACGACCCGGAACAATTAAGCCTAAAACAAACCAAGAACAAGTACTACGATACAGACGTTTGGTACGATGATTTTAGTTGTGACTTCCCTTGCGGATATGGTGAAGGAACCGTAACCCAGGTAAATGGCGGAGGTTTGAATGTGAAATTCATTCTATACTGCTCGATTGAAAAGTTCATCTGTGAGAACCTTCCTTTATTTCAGGGTGCATTGTTGTACAGGTTGGGGGTTGATACGATGAAGGAGAGAATTACCACTCAGCGCGTAAATAAAACGTCTGTTTTGACCGTTGAAAGAGCCACTGAATTAATGGCTATCCATAACGAGGACTATCAGGCCGCGCTAGATGCAGCTACAGCGAATATAAAAATCACAGAGGATCCGATTTGTTTCTTCTGCAAGTCAACAATCACTTCAAAAAACAATTTACCATGAAAAAGCAGACACGAAAAGGCTGTAAATCCTGCGGAGGTAAGCGTTAATTATGGCTAAAGGCTACGATAAACTGATCCTCCAGCTAAACAAAATGATTGTTTCTGACAGGGCAGGAATCGCTGCCGTGAATAGCGTATTGGCCGAACAAAAGAAGCGCATCTTCCAACAAGGAAAGGCATCAAGCGGGGGCAAGATTGGATCATACTCAACAGAGCCAATAAGCATTTCAAAAAAGAACCAAGCCCGGCAGACCGGTAAAACCTATTTTAAAGGCGGTTACAGGCAGTACAAAAGTTTGATAGGGAAAGGAGCCAATACTGTAAATCTCCGCAATACAGACCAAATGATGATGGACTTAGGTACAACGGTGGTCGGTAAAGGAAAGTACGGGATAGGGTTCACAAACCAGTTCAATGCCGATAAGGCCGAATGGAACGAGGAGCGATACGACAAGAAAATTTTTGACACCACAGCAAAAGAGGACAACACATTTGCCAGGGTTTACGAATTTGAGATAAGAAAGATTGAATGAAGGAAATTATCGACTATATCAACCAAGAAATCGAAAACTGTATAGACGATGTGAATCTGTACGGCCTTTGCCATTTACTGGAGGATGATAGCGAAGAAGTCTATCCGTCAATCATCGGAAGCGAAGGAAACCGAGTGACACCGGACGATCGGCACAACGTAACAATCTACCATCGCCTGTTAGATGGCGACACGGCACCAAAAGACGAAACGCCATTCGGGAGGAAGTCCGTTAAAAAAACAACTCAGCGCGTCCGGACTGTTATTTTCATCAAAATGACCGTTGACGAAACGGAAGATTTGATTAATGACATCATCAACGCATTGCCCGAATCATTTACCCTGATAGATTACCCGTTAGCGTACGTTTCAAATGAAATTTCACTGATCCGTGATCGTTCCGCAATTTGGGATGATGAATACGGAACAGCATACAAAGATAAATACCAGAAGCGTTTCAATGTTTACGCTTTAGAATACGATTGCCAGTACATTAAATGCCCTGTTTGCGCGTAAAATTATGGCTAAAGGATGTTCACCAAATAAACCATGCCTTTATCCCGCTTCAATGTGGGGAAGGCAAATGATGTACCCTGGCTATAATGGCGGAGTCACTCCTACTTCGAACGCCATTACCTTTGCTGATTCGGTAACAGAACACACTACGCCTGATTGGGAGATACAAGACCGGGTACAGTGTAACAACCTTGAAGCAAACGTGGTTTATGACGCTGTAACTGGCCGTCAGTATAATTCAGGTTATTGTAAGCCATACAGTCCTAAATACCAGGGTATGGGCGGGATGTACTACTACCATCCTGAACAGGGTTTTTACGATGCTATAATTGATGATACTGAAAGAGGGGGCGAGCCAGACTACCACGTAAGCCGCCAGAAACCCTACGTTGACGAAGATGGTATCATGTACACAATGCAGGAGAACATGCATGCGCAGGACAACCATATCTGGCGTTCAAATTCTGACCTGAACGACTTTCAAAAGATATTCACGCAGGCAGATCCCGACACGGCCCGCGGGATGCCTTACCGTACCACATCAATCACTCCAGGAACCAATACACATATCTGGATCATCCAAAAACAGGTTGCGCCTGGTGATGTTTCCACGCTAGCCATGCTCAAATGGAACGGCACAACATACGAATCAGTTGTCGATATTGTTTTAAAGGGTGCTGCCGGACACAGGGTTTACGGATTCAAGCCTTTTGGCAATCTCGGGCCGGATGAAAACGGTAAGTTTTGGATTTTCTTTACTGACTCAAGTTCAGAGGCAAACTATGAACTTTTTGAAATGTATACCACTGATTGGGTAACTTTCAGAAACAGGCTCAACACGCACAGCTTCACTGCCGGAGCGGGTACGTTCACAATCACCACAGCACGAGATAATGGATATAAAGTAGCCGGGGAAGAAAGTTCGATATACAACCTTGGTGATCATTGCGAATATGTCGAAGCAGATGGTACGCCTCATATCATGTACATGGAGGACTACCATAATGAGCTTTACTACATCAAGCACAACGGCACAGCGTGGGAAAAAATACTCCTTAACTCAGGTGGGCTTTTTGCAGGATATCCAATCAGTTCGTACACAGATAAGGATAACCCATACGAGATTACTTCCACTCCTGATTCGGCCACTATTCCAACATCAAATCCAACAACGGTAACAGTAACGGTTGAAACAGGCGTTGATCGTCTCACCGAGCTTATAAACGTGGGCGGCAAGCGCGTTCAGCTCGTCAAAGGAAGCAACCGTATTGTAATGAACCTGACGAGTTATGACCCTGTAACTGGCGTAATGGAAGGGGATAGTACGGGGCTACAGGAAGGTTCTGGAACATTCTCAGGGTGGTCGGTTCGCACCGCAGGCGTTGTTGACGGGGTTACAAACCAGTTCGTGTTCGTTCGAAATAACAAGCTATACGTATGCGTTCGGGTGATTTTGCCCGACACATACCGCAGACTGTACCTTTTTGAGTCGTCAGATTTCAGAACTGCATCAATAGGAAACCCGCCTACGTTCACATTCGTTAAGGACTTAACCCCTGGCATTACAAACGTTGACGTTCACAAGTCCAAATTGCCGGAGAATATCAACGAGTTCCCGGACAATGAAAACTTTGTTATCTGGTCTTGTAAGGCAGTTTATGATTCACTTTATCAGCGCACCGGCACTAACTGGTGTCTCGAATGTTCATTCGGAACTATCACGGCAACAGAAAGAACATTTGACGCGACAGCATACGCTAACAGGGCGGCTGAGCTGGCTGATATTTCATGGAGACAGGGTTACAGTGTTGATGATGTAGTTGAGTCAGGCGGATCAATCACACAAGTTACAGACATCACTGGAAACGGTAAACATATCACCCCAAACAACGCTGCGGTATACAAGCAGGACGGGGCAATTAAGACATACGGAAGCGGGCATTTACCGCTACCAAATCCTACCGACTTCCGGCCAGATACTGCATTCTCTCTTATGTGCGTAGTGCGTAAGATTGGAAACTCTTACCTTATTTCAGGTGGTCACCCGTCCGATGTTCAGCAATACATGGGCCTCAAAACAAAAGTCGGTGGATCTGTTAAATACAATCACCGGACTACAGCCGGGGCGATGGATGAAGTAGATGGGTATATTCGTCTTATTGGTGACGAATACGCAATTATCGCAGTTACTTCAAACGGAAAGCATTTAAGGTTTTATATCAACGGAGTTGAGTCTAACAAGTCATTCAGCGATAATGCGCCAAAATCGCTTGTAAGGTGGTTCAACTACCTGAACACAAACCTGAACAACGTACTGATTGGTGCGAGGATTTCAGGAACAACCAACGAATATACCCCTGTGGATTTGAAAGAGTGGCGTTACAAGGGTAGCTTAATTACATACGATCAGCGCACAAAACTTGAAAAGACGTGGGCTGCACAGTACGGTATTACGTTGGGTTCATTCGGAACATTACAGACTTACGAGCCAGAAGTACACACGACAGTAGCCCGTATGAACGTTGCTCCTTCATCTTCTGATTTGACGATGTACGATGATTGGGTTAAAGGATGGAAAACGGCTCACGGCTTGCCGCACGGTGAACATTGTTTATCAGAGGTGGCAAGTATGCTGCACTTTACTTCTGCGCACGACTCACAGGCATCGCTTTTGAACTTTGCCAGACCGTTCCCGGATGCTTCTGTTGTTGGTTCACCTACGTTTACACAGTACAGGGGCTGGAAGTCTGCCGCATCGGGGTACATCAATACCAATTTCTATCCCGCAATACACAGTCGGGCAGTAGGAGCTTCTGGTTTTGTAGGCATTTGGACAATAGAAGATGTAACAAGGGGCACAAAGACAGCGATGGGTCTTAGCGTTGGAACAAACATTAACGTAAGACTTCAGCCGCGATTAAGTACGGATGTTGCAACGTTGATCTTTGCGGCCACTACCGGATTATCCGCTACAAGTGTTACGGACATGCGCGCAGCGTTGTACTCATGGCGTTCATCCACATCGAGAACAGGGCAAAGAAATACCACAGAATTTACCGCTACATCGGCAGTTTCAGCATTACTTAATGCTGCTGTGTACTTGCTTTGCGAGAATGATGACGGGGTGGCCTCAAACTTCCTTGATGCTACCGTGACATTCCCTAAATGGGGTAACAATACAATAGACGAAGATGCGATTTATACGCTTGAGCGGAATATTTTAGTAGGGTTAGGAGTAACAGGAATTTAAACAATGTGGAAACAAGACCTGATGAGCTGGTAAACGTAGTGGTTATCGCGGTTATTTCGGTAGCCGCGTTAATCATCGTTTTGCTGTGCATCATGGTTTACGAACAATGGAAGAAGTGTAAACTGATAAAATATGTCAAAGAGCAAAAAGAAAGACTCGAAAAAGAAGCTACCGAAGAAACCAAAGAAGGGCGGAGCTTCAACTCAGGAAAGTGGTGAGCCTTCAGGCAATCCACCAACACCACCACCAAACCCACCAAAGCCGTGAGTAAAGTAGTATTGCTTGCGTTAACGATGGTTCTGGCAATCCTGTATTTAGCGTTGCCATACTCGGAAGAAATGTATTCTTTCTTCCCGTTATCGGATCAGGAATTGACCCTGCAAATGCACGTATGGTTTATCCTGAACAAGTTAACGCTGGCTATACTTGCTTACATAATTTGGATTGAATCAACCAGCTACAGGCTATCAACAAAGGTATTTTTTTGGGTCACATTTGGTAAGCTGATTGATTACCTGATTTGTTACAATGAGGTTTGGTTTAGATTAGGATTTGTTCCCATAACATCTACCAGCCTTGGTTTGTTAATTTTTGGTTTAGTAATCGCATTTGAATACTCATGGAAGGATCGACAATAGACGTAGCGACAATCATCATCGGGGCGGAGGGTGCTTTTATCTCCCTGCTCATTGGAATCGTTGGGTACTTTCACGTAGTCAACACCAAGAACCAGAACAATCGGATGAACAAGCATGAGCGCGATATGTCCGAAATGAGCAAGTTCATCATGGCGCAGCAGGAACAAATAAAGCTGCTTGCTCAAAAGATTGAAGACACGATAAACTTGGTTGACAACAACCAAAAGAACGATCAGGAGCGCATGAAGTTTATGCAGGATTTGATACTTAAAGACATGACCGTTAAAAGAGTTATCGCATGACAAACAGGGCTATACGTTGGTGGCAAAGACAATCATTCTGGAACAAGTTGGCGGCTACGTTCGCCAGCCTCGGTATTGGTACTGAGGTAACGCTGTATTTTTCAGGATCAGAACACTACTGGAAGTACATTGCAGGAGGCGCGACCATTGCGGCTATGCTTGTGACCAAGTGGTTTGAAGATAAGAACAACAATGGAATATCGGACTGCTTCGATCAGGACGAAAAAGAGAAGCCGGAGGATCAGTCCGGCTCTTGAATGCTTGCCTATACGTTACCACGCCAACGGTAGGGCTTTTCATGGTTGAACAAAAATAGTAAAAAACTTGCCAAACTAAAAATTTAGTTGTATGAACCTGATTCTGCAAAGATTCTCCGATAACGGTAAAAGCACATTAGGGCTACTGTTTCACAAAGAGGGAAAGAAGTTCCTGAATTATACCTTGGAAGATGAGTTCCGCGAGGTAAAGGTTAAAGGCGAAACGAGGATTCCGGCAGGTTACTATGAACTCAAAATACGAAAAGAGGACACCCCGCTGACCGTCAAACACCGGGAAAGCTACGGAGCATGGTTCAAATACCACATCGAGGTAACTAACGTGCCGAACTTTCAGGGTATCTACATCCATGCAGGTAACACAGACGCGCATACAGACGGATGCCTTTTGGTAGGGAACTCACAGAACAACCACATGACCACGCAGGGCAACCCACTTGTAAGTTCTATTGACGGTACGCGAAGAGTTTACGAACTGGTTTACCCACATCTTGAGGCAGGTAAAAAAGCATGGATTGAAATCAGGGATGAGGTTAAGATTTACCAGTAAGTTTTTTAACAGCCTCGACTTTTGAAACAGGTATACGCATTACCTTAGTCGGCTCTTTTTTGTTCTTTCTCTCCCGCTTGCCTCCCCATGTTCCTTTACGATTAACCACGTGTGCGGGTTTATTGCTGGTCATAATCTGATATTTCAGGTTCAGGAAATGTGACAATATAAAAAGAATTTAAGACCTCTTCATAGGTCAAATTACAAATATCCATTACAATATCAATTGGAGTAAGTCCGTCCGGATCGTCTCCAAATCCTCTAACAAATTCGTCCATAATCTTTTCGGTTTGGTGATGGCTCCAAAATTTTATAGTGAGTAAGTAAACCCACCCTTGATTAAGATTCCAGATTCGATATGATTTAAGGCCTTTTTAAAGCAATCTTCAATAATACATTTGGCAACAATCAATTCGCCATTTGAGTCTTTTCCGAATTTAACGAGAGCCTTATAAGTCATAATGTGTGCTGACTTGATACGATCATCATATTTTCTAACAGCTTTTGATATTTCTTTTTTAGATTCTTTCATTGCATCTAAGGTATCGTATTTGTCAGCCTTAACAGCGCAAGTCGCTCCGAAGTGTAATACAACACCTGAATTAGTATCTAAAATTTCAATAGTCTTAGAAAGATCAGATTTTCCACAGCACTCACAAGTTGTAAAGTCTCTTGTTACACCTAAAACTTGTATTTTTTTGAGAGAGTAGGCTACTGTTGTCATGGCGGTGTTTGTTTTAATTGTTATGTAAATATACGGCTAAATCTTGAACTTGTTACACTTTCAAGATAAATATTTTCACTTTTTTTTAAATCCGCGAAATTGGGCTAAATTTAGGGTATGAAGTCTTATTACAAGTGGCTATTTGCCGGGCTTATTGTGTACGCGATACTGATAACGTGGACGGCAGTGGATAAGAACGAGTACGCGGAGGCCAAAGAAATAGAACTCAGGCAGGAAAAAAGACGGCAACGCAAGACTCAGGACAGCTTACAGGCGGTCATAAATCGCAAGGACGACCAGATCCTGAGATCCATGCGGATGGCCGCGGAAAAGGACTTAATCGCTCAGGAGGCAGAAAAGAAGGCAAAACGATTGATAAATGAAGCTAAAGGCATTAAGCGTATTACTACTCACAGTGATGCTCAGCGGGATTCACTGCTACGGGTCGTCCTCGGAAACTGATAGCACCTACCTGATTAAAACCAGGGACTTTGACCAGTTGATATTTATGGCCCGTAAAGGCAAGATGCTGGACTCAGTCACAAATGCCTCCCTCGCTGCATTACAGGCTCTGAGAGCCACGATCTCCGAAAATGCGAGGACTATATCATTACAGGGTGAACAGCTTCAAAACTACCGTATTTTGACCGAGGCGCTAAAGGCCACAATTTCCAACGACCGGGAGCAGGGTATTTTGGAACGGTCTAAGCTGAAAGCCAAGCTAAAAAAAAGAGGGCGAATCATCGCCCTCGAAACCGGTGTTATTGTGGTTTTAGTTTTGCTGCTCTAACGTCAACCAAGGGGTTAGGCAATTTCTCAAGTTCGGCCTTCCTTTCGGGAGTTAAGCGTTCCCTGATTTTATCTAAGGCTGGGTGTTTCTTCATAGTGGTGCTGGTTCTGTTGCTTTAATAAATCTGTGTTTTACCTTCGTATGTTCGCGTTCTCGTCTTTTCAGCCATATCTCGGTAGCTAATTTCAATCGCTACATGCTTAATTGCTAACTCTCGCTTGGCCATTGCAATGTCGAAATGTTCCCGAGGGGAGTCGAATGACTGAATCCACTTTCTCTGGACACCTATTTTATCAACCATCGCCAACAACTCCTCGCGGGTATCGGCAATCAGGTGGCTCATTTTCATCCTGCCATATTGCCCGATTGGATGCTTATAAATATCATCAACGTACACCGCCATCACTGTTTGTTTTTAAGCTGCCGGATTTCCTCCTGAAGTGCTGCGATCTTCAATTCAAGTTTTGTTATGTATCTGTCTTTTTGCTCAACAAAATCTTTTGAAAAATGAGGTTCGCTTGACTCTTTCTGCATCTTTTCAAAATCGGGCTTCTCTTTACTGGCAGGGGTGTATTTATTCAACATTTCTTCTTTTGCCTTTTCGTACATAACCTTACCGTCTTCGTCCTCTGAGAAGAACCATTTTGTGTATCTCATACCATCAGGTGTAGAGAGCCATTTTTTAAATTCTTCTGCGTTGTAATGGATATTCTCTTTACTGGCAGGGGTTTCGTATCGATTGTTCCAGATTCCAATTGTTTTATCCCTTCTGTCCTCTCTGATCATACAGTGGCAGTTTGGGCAACGAAGCGCATAATGTCCGTCACTGATAGCCTCACCATACCATTCCGGCTGAGTTCCGCAAAATGGACACGGCTTAATATTGCTTTGGGTTTCCCCTTTACTGGCAGGGGTTTCCTCTTTTTTTCCACCGAGCGCAGCAAAGTATTCCTCTACAGTCGGGCCGCTAATTCCACTTTCTTCAACTTGCTTCACCATCTTGTCCAATTCTTCATCTGGCATTGAATCAAGAAACTTTTGAAACCTGTCTACTTGTTCTTTTACCCAATCTTTATTGGTTTCCTCTTTGGGGGATGCGAACGATAGGATGGCGACAAACTCATGTTCAGTAGCCTTCCATCCTTTGTGAAGATTTCTTCTAACCTTTTCAGCAATCGCAATCATGCGGGCTTTAAACTGCATAGCCTTACTTGGATCGCTTGTTAATTCTCCGGATTCCATAAGCCACAGTTGTGTTTCTTCCTGTTCAATAAACCAAACATACCCTTCACGACCGCAAAAGTCCTTATTCATGTGATCAAGTGAATCACTATCTTCTCTGCTGTAATATGCTGTTTCCATAATCAGTATCTCGTTGGTATATGTGGTGTCATTTTCTTTAGACGTGGATAATGATAAAGAACAATCCAGTATTCTTCGCCAAAGTATCCCTTAACTTTTCTGTATTCTATTCTCACTTCCATACGTTGTTAGGTAGTTTAGGACTTACGTTTTTCTTTCAGTTCTTGAATCAGTAACTCAGCCTTGTAGAGCCGCTTACCTTTCCGGAGATTTTCTTTTTGTACTGCACCGTGAAGAAACTTCCAATTTCGAACCTCAAGTTTAAAATCATCAACTTGACGATTGAGTATTTGCAGCTTAGTCCGGAAGTAACTGTACCCCGCGAACAGTCCGGCTGAAAATCCAATTAACATTCCTATTGCGTATAACATAAACTGTATTTTTAAAAGTCAAAAAGATGTTCTGTTATTTCGCACTCTGGAAATGGCGATTCTTTGTACCAAAGTTCTTCATCGCGTTCAGACCACAAGTCAGGATTAGTCTCTTGTTCTATATGTTTTTGAGCCAACTCTTTTGATTTAAAGAATTTTGCTTTCAACGGATCATTTGTCCATTTCCCTGAGCCTGCGTACCATTGCCGTGTATCAATCCTTTCAATGAAGTACAAAAGACCATCACGATTGTTTACTGCTACTTCCATACGTCTGATTTTATTTTAGGTGAAACATTCTTAGGCGGTTCAGGAACAGGCTCCGGCACAGGCTTAGAGCTTACACAGGAGAAAAGGAATAGGGTGAGAAAAATCACAATGATTACGATGTAACCGGTGATTGATGTTCCGTACTTAAATTCCAAGTAATCAGTCAACTGCTTTTCTGTTTTCATTTTCTGCGGCTTTTAGCGTTTACCAACTTGTGTTTCATAAATGTTCCGGGCTTCTTCTTCTGTCTTTGCCCATATTTCAAATCCATCGAATACAAACTTCTGGTTGCCGGTGGACCGTTCGATGTTCTCCCGGAGGCGTGTACCACTGCCTGTTCTTTCGGTTTGCTTTACGTCAAGGCTTCCGCCTAAAATCTGTTTTGAGTGAACATCGGCAAGTATTTTAATGCCGTCCAAATCGTCAATAGGAGCCTGTCCATTCGCTACTCGCTGGTAATTCGCAATAGCAAACTCTTTCCTTTCGCCAGACGGATCCAGGTCAGTACGCTCCGACCAAAAGTCAATCATGGACTGGTACGCTGCGCGGAGGTCTACTTTTTCCTCACGCTGATTTTCTTTCGTAACACCGTGAACCTGGCAGTAGGTGTTTAAAACCTTCCTTACCCATTTTACATTCAGCCCGATAAAGTCCTGATCGGTCTGCATAGCGTCAAACAAAACCGATTTCAAAATATCCTCCTTTAAAGGAAAGGCCTCTGCTGCTTTTGCGCACTCATCCACAAGTTCGGCAAGCTGGCCGGCCTTTGCCTGTAGCCTCTCCATTTGCTTTATCCCGGTGAAGATTTCCATCTTGTTCAGGAAGTGTAAAAAAAATTCGTTCATGATTTCTTGCCTTGTTTATAAAGTTCCTCTGCGGATAACTGCGTTGTATTGTTCTTGAATTTACCTTCTTTTTTGCTCATGTAATAGCGTTTAAAGCTGTTCTTTAGATGCTGTCCATCACTAAATTCCTCGCCTATATGTTGGGCAAACCATTCAGGAACAATCGGCCTCCATGCTATGTTATTGTTTTCCCTGACCATTCCGTTCAATTGCAAGAAGAATGTTTCAAGAACAGGCATCGGGTCTAAAATCTCCTCATCCCCAACAATTACAAAAGCGCGGTTTTCTTTTTCCTTTTCTTTTCCTTTATCCTTATCCCTGTCTTTAACCTTGTCTTTGTCTTTAATGATTAAATAATCATTACCTAATAATTGGTTAACTGTTTGGATTAGATTGTTTTGTTTTAACTCCTTAACCACTGCAAGTATTGCTGGCTTGTTTGAATTAAGGCCTTTTGGGTACTGAAACTGCAAAAATTTAGGTATAAAAAAATAGTTCCCCTTATCAACAACCCGGCCATTCAATGCCTTTACAAAATCAGATTCCGAAATATTGGTGTTGCAGTTGAAGTTAAGACCTCGAAAATCCTTCTTCCAAATTCCAGCGATTGAGCAACTATCAACTAAGTATAGCCAAATCATTCGGTAATCATTATTTAATGATCCCCACCATTCGTCACGCCATTTTTCAGTATCTGTAAATCTTTTAGCCATCAAGGTTTCTGTTTAGCGAGTTCCTTCAATGCCCAAACAGATTGTTGTATTCTTGCACCAGCTTCAACAATCACATCGCCATGCTCAAGAACTGGTATTTTTAAATTCTCATGCTGCTTTGAGTGGCATTCTTGACACAATGTGATAAGGTAAGCGTCTGCATAATCCCAAGCCATCCGGCCTTCAATGTAAACTTTATGGTGAACGTTCAGATTTTTAGAACTCATGCAGTGTTGGCAAATACCAAAATCACGCGAGATAATATGCTCTCGTTTCTCCTTCCACTGCCAGGTTTGTAACTGTTCTTCGTATGTCATAAAAACAAAAACCTCCGGTTGGTTTCGCCCGACAGCTACTCCCACCCGAAGGTTCTTTAATGTTTTTGATTCGCTGTGTCGGCAGCGTTAATCGTTTAGCAAACATAGCAAATTACCTGCTATCCTGCCATACCTGGGAGAGAATTTTTTTCAAAAAAGTGTTGTCTGTGCTACGTGCTGTTTAATCCTTTTAACCGCAGCGTTGAAATAATCGCTATCTATTTCCGTCCCAACAAGCTCAAACTTGTAATCGTGGCAGGCAATGGCTATTGAGCCGCTTCCTAAATGCGTGTCGAGTATCTTGTCTCCTTCTTTGGCGTAGTTTTTTAGAAGCCATTTGTATAGCGCTACAGGCTTTTGAGTTGGATGAATACGTGCTTTTGCAGTTTTAGCTTGACGATCAGAGCTATTTCCGCCATTATTCCAAGAACTTGAAAGCCTGAATATTTTACCTTTTAGTTCTGAGCTATTCCAAGCTAATTCATATTCTCCGTAATCGCATCCATCAGGTATAATCTTATCCCAGATAATCCATCTATGCTTGTTTGGCAGTTGAAAATAATTACCGCCCCAAATTATTTGATTTTTACTAACCCTGAAAAGTTCATCAAAATATGAAAAATCGGGTGTTTTATCATCCCAATTCTTTTTATGATACTTTGTGAATCTAGTCTTAACACTCCCATATGATCCGAATTTACTTGCTCCTATCCCATAAGGCGGATCCACGATTGCCAAATCAAAGTACTTATCCGGTACTGTACGCATGAAATCCATGTTATCCATGTTGTGCAGGGTAATGTTTCCGATCTTCTCGGTTCGTACTTCTGTTAAAACTTCTTTCATTTAAAACCAGTTATCAGTGTAGTATTGAATAGTTTGCTGGAAGCCAATCTTCCTCGGTAAGTCTACCAGAACCCAAGCATTCCGGGTGGACGGTGGTAGATGTAGCCCAATTGTCGAGAGAATAAAAAACCCGGTTCCATTGTATCCTACGCTGCGCGGCACAGTTACGGCAGTGGTTGTTGTACTCCCATGAGTGCAGCTTCTTGCGTCTTTTCTGGAACTTGTATACCGGGGCTTGGATCATGGCTTCCTGAACTGTTTACGTGCGCTACGAACGATTATCACCCCGGCAACGCAGGCCAGCGTGAATATTGTCCAGAATCCCGTAAGGCCGTCCAAATCGGTCAGAAAATCGCTCACAAACTTTATCTGGCATATAAGATACAAAACAGCGGTCATGCCTACAATAGCCATGATAACGGATAAAATCACGGTCGTGACAGTCCATGCAGTAAGCCGCGGATCGTTCGGGTCGTGTTCATCGCGGAAGGCGCGTATCTGTTTGTCCTCAGATTTCCGATTGAAAGGGGCGTACTCAAAGTACGGGGGGATAGGTTTTTTCATAATCTTTTTTTACAAAAAATAATCTGTTGATGTTCCTGATTCTATTGTCACCGTGTGTCCTGTTTTTTTCACGTGGTAATAAACCTTGTTCCTTACCTGCTGTGGCGTTCGGCATTCCTTTGTATTCATACCAGCATCAAAACCACAATCTCGGCATTGAGCGTAGTAATGAATTTGCCCGTGTTTTCTACTGCTTACAGTTGCCATTTTTATCATTTAAGAATTTTTCAATCTCATGCCCAAGCTCTGCTGTTTCCGGAAATCGTGTTCCGTATGTCTTTGTACGCTGTATTTCGGTGCAAATTTGCAAAGCCCATTTTAATAAATCTTCGGCTTTCTGTTGTTCTGTTTTCATAATCAAAAGGCAATGCCATATTTTATTACCCGCTTCCCCGTCTTAGTCTTTACCCATTCCTTCGTTATGGAATGAGTCTTGCTGATCTCCGAGATTCGCCCGGATAAGTTGACGCACCCGAAAAGTTTGTATGCGTCAAGCTGGGTCACAGTTTTGCCACGTAGCATGTGGTCTGTAATCGATTTGTTTTGGCTTTCTGTTGTCATAAGTGTTTAAGGTTTAAATGTTTATCCCCATTGTTCTGCCATTGCTTTTGCGATTCCTGGAAATGTCTTACTCCGCTCTTTTGCTCTGTCCGCGCTTGGAGCCATCTTCCAGATTCTTTGCTCACGGCCTTCTACAATGTTTGTCGGAACAAGCGGTTCAAGGTTCTTTAGCCATAAGCATGTTGCCTTTGTTTCACCATGTCCAAATTGCCACGGCTGAATTATTTGATCAGGCTTTCGGTAAAGCGTTGACATGATACCTACAGGATTTTCGATTGCTACAAATGGCGTTCTTAGCATTGTAAAAAACTCGAAGAACTGAATGCTTTTTTCCTGTGATCCGTTGGCTCTCTTTTCCGCAAACCATCTTGCGCCGCTAACAGCTAAATCTGTACATGGAGGAAAGGCAATAACCATATCGTAATCCGGTTTCGATCCATAGTCGTGGCGTAAAACGTTTCTTATATCGTCTTGTAAATGCCATTCAGGATGCCCACCTGAACACGGTAGTATATCGCACGAATAAGCCTCATGCCCACGCGCCCTAAACGCTTTGCATACTTCTTGACTTTCTTCACAGGCTATCAGTATTTTCATAGGTTTAACAATTTACAAAATAATTGAAAGCGTGCGGGGATTAACGGTTTACTTGAAATTGAACAAAAAACACCCTCCCCCTTTATCCCTGCGCGGTTAGCCGTCTGCTTACCGGGCTTTCAATCATTTCAATAGGTTAAGAATATCCAGTTTTTCTTTGATGGCAATACCGAGCTTTACGCCCATGTATTCGAAGTCTTCCGCTTTCGGAAATACTTCTATGTGAACAATCTTGTGCTTGTCATCTTTCATCCGGTGGTCATACGTTACAAAATGGCAAACGTCCGATTTGGTGAACAAAAGATTTGCCTGGCACTGCCAATAGTATTCCGGGAAGTCGCGCTTCAAATCCCACTGATCTGTAAGCATCAAGTATTTAACCTGGTTCACGGAATTGTACGGGGCTTTGATTTCTACAATCTCGTTCTTTCCTTTTATCTTTCTGTCCGGGCTTCCGCCTGCATGATCCCCAAACGGCACGAATGAAAGTATATCGTACTCAATACCGCCCATGAACCTGGAAAACTCCTCTGCCGCAATAGGCTCCATGTCTTCCCCGTGCTGCGTTGCAAAGCTGAATACTTTCTGCTTAGCTATTCCGGTAAGTGTTTCCGCTACCTTTTCCTCAATGTAGGATTTGGTATCTTCATTCATGCACCTCGGGTCTTCTATCATTTTGGCTTTTGACCCCGGCCCTGATTTAGGGCGCATCTTCAATTCAGCCGGTGTCATAGGTCGCCTGCCGTCTTTCATGAGCCTGTAAAATTCGGATGCTGTAAACCTCCCGGCTCGGATGTCTATCCAATTCTGTGAACCCTGTTCTGATTGTTCGGCAAGCGCAATATCAAGTGCGTCCATATGTGGTATTATTTACAATTCTATGAATAGTACATACATGAACTTTGAAATATTCAGAAATGCTTTTTACACTAAATCCATGTATTCTTGTATCTCTTATTACCTCAATTTGAATCGGATCAAATTTAGATGAATTGGCAAGTGAGCCATATTTAATTGGATTGAGCCCTGTAGCTGAGGCGTGTTTATTATTTTCTGAACGAGTAACCCACTCAAGATTTATTACCCTGTTATCGCTTTTTATCCCATTTTTATGGTTAACATCTGGTTTATTATCTTGATTTTCTATCCAAGTTAAAGCAACAAGCCTATGAACCTTGAAGTGTTTTGTTTTATTCTTTCCGCGAAGCCAAATGCCTAAAGTAAGATAACCATTCTTGTGAGTATATGGCTTTAAAATTCTGCCTCTAACACCTTTAAATTCACCCAATTCATTTACTAATATGTCTGGATGGTATGGTATCGGCTTAAATATTTCCATCAGTTCAGGCGTTTTGTGGTTGGTAATGCACCTTCAAGGAGTGCTTTCTGTTCAGTGTTCAAAATGAACGTTTCCGTAATGAGCGGAAGTAAATGCTCCTCTCCGGCCTCAATGCGTTTCAGGGC
>MWCQ01000020.1 GCA_002070105.1 Firmicutes bacterium ADurb.Bin193
ACAAATTCTATTCGCTGGAGGATTTCAAGGCTCAGCTTGCGGTGCACAACCGCAATTACAATAACTTCCCTATGCGTCCGCTAAAATGGCAATCGCCAAAAACTGTTTTGCAAAATTTTTTGACCGATGGTGTAACATATCATTGACAAACCTACAAATTTGGACTGATTTCAGTTCTTTTCTTGGAGGCGATAATAAACATGGGTGAGCAGAAGATAAAGCAAGACACATCAATCCTTTGGGAGCAAATATTCGTGCCATACGAAAAGCCAGTGCAATCGGGCAAACAGAACTTGTAAGACGAATACAGCTTATGGGCGTAGACATAACAAGGGAGACTCTTGTGAAAATTGAACGCGGCATACAACATATACAAGCAACTCAACTCAAAGCTATATGTGAGGCACTAAAAACAAATTATGATGAACTGTTTAAATCTAAGGAATAGAAATCTACCTTTACTTACTTTCTAAACTTCACCGCAAAATCCAATCATTTTGCGATGAGGTTATCGCCCCATAGGATTTCTGCGAATTTGTATCAAAAGTAGGGTAATGATACACGCAGGAAACCCAAAACTGTGGTGGCCTTTGGATTCTTTTGAGTTTTGAAAAATACGCAAATATACAAAAGCTCACTTGACCCAGACGGCAAAAATATGGTACAATCTAATCAAGAGGTGTTGCAAAATGAATACAACAATCTTTAGCCCATATATTACTAATATTATTAAAATTTAGCATCAAAATACCCTACTATTAAACGCGTAGGTGTATTCGGCTCGTTCGCAAAGGGTATTAATACTGAAAACAGCGATTTGGATTTACTCTATGACTATGACGATACAAAAGAAAATTCCACAGATGAATTATTGGAATATGTTGACGAGATAGATACACTTTTGCGTACAAAGGCAAATGTGCCTAAAGTTGATTATGTCTGGTATAATGGTGTGCTAAACTCCGATAATATCAATTTTAAAAACGAAGCTCTTAATAGTGTGGTATGGGTTTATAACAGTACGGATAATTAAAGGTTATTAATACCACATAAAAACGGGATATAATAAGCGTAAATGCTTATTATATCCCTTTTTTTGAACTTATAGGAAATTACGCAAAAGACGCGTAATTTCCTCGCTGCGGCGAAATGAATTCGCCTTCGCTTCCGCTCGCACGGCGGGCGGTTGCGTTCGGGAAAGTGCTTCGCACCCGAACGCTTTATTTTTTAAAATTATTCTATTCAAATACTGCGGCAGAAATCATGGCAAGATAATTGGGAATCGGCACATAATCCGGTATACTGTTGCCGGAGCCCAAAGCATACCCGCCCCTGCCTTCAGCTCGTTTCAGCATTTCTTTAGACCTGTTGTAAACTTCTTCGGGAGTCTGCCTGCAAATATAGTCCATATCAATGCCTCCCATTACCGCAATCCGGGGGTAAAGCCTTTCATAAGCCTGTTCCACAGGTTCGATTTTATCCTCATATGAATGCTTTCCGTCAAAGCCGATGTTGTCTATTATGTCATCCCAAACCCCCGTCAAATTGCCGCATGAGTGCAATACCGCAGGCTTCCCCGCACTATGGACGGCGCTTACGATTTTCTTATGCCACGGAACAACAAGTTCCTTTATACTTGCGGGTGAAAGCATTGTCTGTGTATTAAAGCCCCAATCGTCATTGACTACTGCTGCCCCCACACTGTCATATTGCACGGCAATCTCATAATATTTGAGCAATCGTGAGCCTACCTGGTCAAATATTTCGGATGCCAAATCAGGCTCATCCGCAAGCATAAAGCAAAGATTATCATAACCGACTATCTTAATGACATTCTCCAGCACACCGCTTGGGCCTTTAACAATAAACTTCATTCCATCGGGCAGTTCCTTTCCCAATCGGTCAAGCCAGGAGTAGTCGTAATCCTCGGGATTGTTCCAAACATATTTCTCAAAGCTTTCACGGTCTGTAATAAGCGGTGCATCGTTTAGGGATATCGTATTTTTTGAATGAGCATCTCCCGACCTGAATTTGAAAGAAGAAGCCTGTACCGAGCAGTAGTCATAGCCAGCATTTTTATATGCGCCAATTGCCGCACGCTGATAATTGTATCCACCGTTAGACTTGAGTGTTTCTTCGTCCGCCAGGACCTCTATTACTTCAGGGTTTATAAACGGTTCAAAAAGTGTGGGTCTGTTTGGCATTTCCTTTTTTAGGACCTTTAAAACATTGTTAAAGTCCGGCTTTCTGTTCATTTTTTTAAATGTATTTACATCGGTATATTCTACTCGAAAAGACAATTCCTGCACCTCGTTGTAATATCGATACTGTTTTTACCGCTTAATAAAGCAACATTTTTACTGCTTAACCTTCAAAATGAGGCTCGCACGAAATTGAGCCGATAATTTCCTTTGCGACTTTAAGCCGATCTTCACTGCCGGTTACGGCAATGCGGCAACAGCCCTCGCCGCCCAGAATACCGCCCGCCGAAACAAGCTCCGCCTTTGCACCTGTTAATATCTCTATCGCCTCAAGCTCCGTTATTATCGTACCGGTTATGGGGAGCATTCCCGGACCGAAGCAGGAGGAGGAGTTAAGCCTCTTCGCAATCTCGGTAATATCCCCGAAAACCCTTTTTTCAAGTCCTACGGGGATAATAAGCTCCGCCTTTTTACCGACTGCGGCTTTCAAAGCCTCGCCGCTTGTACCGAGGGAGGGATTTCCGATATGTATCCCCGCGGTTTTCCTCAAGGCGTCAACCGCATTTGCGCCTTTTATTACAACATCGCCCTTTCCCATGTGCGCCGCGGCATCAAATATGGTTTTTTCTCTGACCCATTTCCCCTTTTCAAAAATAACATCGCCCGAATGGAATCCGCCCGAATCGGGACTTACCTTTTTTCCGGGTGCGGTTGTAATTCCCCTGAAAAATTTATATATCGGAAAACTATTCGCCTCCCCCGTAAGAAGCAAAAGCTCCTCGGCTATATAGGCGTTTGTCGTCCCCGCAATAACAGCGACTATGCCGTTTTCCAGCGCCATATTAACGCTTTTTAAAGAAACCACAGCTTTGGCTATAAGCCTTTTTCCTGCGGGCACGGTAATAATAAACTGGTGTGTTGCGAAAAAATCCGACATTCTATCCCGACATCCTTTCGTTTATAAAACAAAGGCTCTGAATTGGCGTTTGACGCCACTTGCCAATCCAGAGCTTTTTATAATGCTGCATTAAGAATCTGCTTATTTGCGGCAATACTATGCGTCTGCCTTCCAAAGACTGTGCAGATTGCAGTACGCAAAGGCGGCAATAAGCTTGTCATCCTTCAGGACAAACTCGGCGCGTGGAGCTTCTCCGGGCGCAAGACTTTTTCTCTGCCCGCCCTTTTCCGTTTCGATATAAATCCATTCGATAAAATGCTCGCTTGTCATGGGGTGGGGCGCGCTTCCGATGTCTACCGTTATGTTATCACCCTTTGCGGTAATTACAGGCACATGCTTTTCCGTGGACGCATCCGTGGTGTTGGGTTTAAGCTCTTTCATTTGTTCTCCGCAGCATACAAGGGGAACACCCTTGTTAAGAATAAGTCCGATAAGGTTCCCGCAATGCTTACAGATAAAGAATTTTTGTTCCCTTCTCATAAACTAAACCTCCTTAAATAATTTAACGCTTCGGCGAAATAAATCCGCCTTCGCTTTCGCCCGCGCGGCGAGCGGTTGCGTTTCGGAAAGCGCTACGCGCCGAAACGCTTTATTAATAATTTAACGCCTCGGCGGAATAAATCCTTTTTATTAATAGCTAATTACACGAAGCTGGAAATACGCCTGCGGATGGTCGCAAACAGGGCATTTTTCGGGAGCGGCGGGAGCATCGTGAATATGTCCGCAATTAAGGCATATCCATACGGTTTTTTCTTCTCTTCGAAAAACCTTGCCCTCCTGAATATTTTTAAGAAGAGCATTATACCTTTCCTCATGCTCCTTTTCGATTTTTGCGACATTCTCAAAAAGAACCGCTATATCGTTAAAGCCCTCCTCGCGTGCCTCTTTTGCAAAGTTAGCATACATCTGTGTCCATTCATATCTCTCGCCGCCGGCGGCGTCCGCAAGATTTGTCATGGTATCTGCAACGGCGCCGTCGTGCAAAAGCTTAAACCAGATTTTTGCGTGCTCCTTTTCATTGTTTGCGGTTTCGGTAAAGATATTAGAAATCTGTTCATATCCGTCTTTTTTTGCTTTGGATGCATAGTAGGTATATTTGTTCCTCGCCATTGACTCACCCGCAAATGCATCCATAAGATTTTTTTCGGTCTTGCTACCTTTCAGATTAGCCATAGTATCTCCTCCTTTTAAATATAACAATATTATAATAAATTATTTCAGTTAAATTATACTATTTTAGGGATACCTTGTCAACATTACCGGCGTATTCTTACTTGACATAAATATAATATATATATATAATCAAATAAAGTTGGTAAAGGACGGAGCGAAGAGAAGCTATGATTGTAGTTTTAAGAGAGGGTGCCACAAAGGAGCAGATAAAGAAAGTTGAACATAAGCTTTTGGAGCTGGGCTTTAAAACTCATCCCATATACGGAGAGTTCAAAACCGTAATCGGCGCCATAGGTGACAAGAGAAATATAAACAAAAACCTTATTTTGTCCATGGAGGGCGTCGAGGAGATCGTTCCGATTATGCTGCCCTATAAGCTCGCAAGCCGTGAGCTTTATAAAAATCCCACCGTAATTGATGTTGGCGGAGTAAAAATCGGCGGGGACGAAATTGTTGTTATGGCAGGACCTTGCGCCATTGAGGGCGAGGCGGAGTTTATCGAGGTTGCGCAAGCGGTTAAAAAAAGCGGTGCTAAAATACTGCGGGGCGGTGCGTACAAACCTCGCTCATCACCGTACTCTTTTCAGGGTTTGGAGGAGGAAGGCCTTAAAATAATGTCCGCAGCAAGGGCGGCAACAGGTCTTAAGCTTGTGACGGAGGTTGTGGATACCCGCGATGTGGAAATCGTTGACCAGTATACGGATATACTTCAAATCGGCGCAAGGAATATGCAGAATTTCAGGCTTCTAAAAGAGGTAGGGAACGGTAAGAAGCCGGTGCTTTTAAAAAGAGGTCTTGCCGCGACGATTACCGAGTGGCTTATGGCGGCGGAGTATATTATGAGCGAGGGCAATGAAAAGGTA
Organism: Firmicutes bacterium ADurb.Bin193; assembly: GCA_002070105.1. Lineage (GTDB taxonomy): Bacteria > Bacillota > Clostridia > Monoglobales > Firm-18 > MWCQ01. The sequence continues at coordinate 5,196 of MWCQ01000020.1, forward strand.
ATCCTTTGTGAGCGCGGAATAAGGACATACGAAACATCCACGCGAAACACAATGGACATAAGCGCAATTCCCGTAATAAAAGGCGCTTCACATCTTCCGATTGTGGCGGACCCAAGCCACGGGACAGGCCACACAAAGTATGTACCGTCGATGGCGAGAGCGGCTGTGGCGGCGGGCGCGGACGGTCTTATCGTTGAGGTTCATCAGGACCCTCCCAATGCCATGAGCGACGGGGAGCAGTCGCTTACACCGGCGGAATTTGACAGAGTTATGAAGGAAGTGAGCAAAATTGCTCAGGCTGTGGGGAGGAGCATATGAAAATAGGTTATCTCGGTCCTGACGGAACATTCTCGCATACGGCGGCGTTAAGGTTTGCAAAAGAAGGCAACCACGAAACGGTTCAGTATCAATCAATACCCGAGCTTGCGGCGGCGGCACAAAACCTTTCGGTCGATGCGGCCGTTCTTCCGATTGAAAATTCGCTTGAGGGCGGGGTTAACACAACCCTTGACTGTCTTGCGTTCGACTGTGATTTGAAAATAACCGGCGAAATTCTGCTTCAGGTTCATCAAAACCTGCTTTCCAATTCGGAGAAAATTATTAAAATATATTCCCATCCCCAGCCGGTCGGTCAGTGCGGAAGGTATCTGGCAAAAAATTTCCCCTCCGTTCCGATAGTGTTTACAAACAGCACAGCCGAAGCCGCGATACTTGCGCAAAAGGAGGAGGGAGCGGCGGCAATCGGAAGCGATACTCTTGCGGATATATACGGTCTTAAAATCGTGGCAAAGGATATTGAGGATGCAAACACAAACACAACCCGCTTTGTTGTCGCGCAAAGGGACGGAAAACCGGATGCCCTTGCCGATAAAACCTCTATTGTTTTCAGCGTTTCCGACACACCCGGCGCGCTTTTCAAAATGCTTTCCGTTTTTGACATATTCGAGATAAATCTTGTCAAAATCGAGTCAAGACCCGCAAAAACAGTCCTTGGTGAATACATATTTTTTGTGGACATAAGCGGCTCTGCCGAAAATGACAACATTAAAATGGCGCTTGAAACGGTAAGGTATAAGTCAACCTTTTTCAAGGTTTTAGGCAGCTACAAAGAGGATAAAAGCGGTGTATAGAATTTCAGAATGTTTTAATAAGAAAAAACCGAACCTTATGGCTCGGTTTTTTTGTTTAAACTGTTTTCACCCGTCTTTTTCTCAAGAGCATCTACGCGAAGTCCCATCTTCGCCACAGCCTCCGAAAGCTGTTGAAGCTGAATTTTAAGCTTGACAAGCTCAACCCCCTCGTCCTTTTGAACCGTAGGCATAACGGGCTTGGGCGGCGAAAGCTTAATATTAAGGTAGTCGCCGAGGAGGTAGAGATTTACGGTGTTATCCCTAATGTATCCGTAGCAGTGCCGTGCAAAGCAGTTTTCAAAAGAGGTGTGGGCAAGTGAGTACAGCTTGACGGGGGCAAAGGTGCCCGAAACAAATTCGGTGGGGCTTTGAAATGAGGCTCCCCTGTTGCTGCTTGGGCAGACGCAAACCTTTCCGCTGCGCTTGTTTTCCCACATAACATATAAAAGTCCGCCGTGTTTCAATATTATTGGCCCGCTTCCCGGGGTACCGAGGCAATGCTCCGTCCCGTCGGATATATAAACAACACTGTCGTCCCTGATTCCTGCAATATGAATCTTATCGTCGACATAGATATAAGGGCTTATAAGTCCCTCCCCTGCGGTAATTGCGGTAAAGTCGCTCCACTCCTTTTTGCCCCATGCGAATTTTCGCCACCCCAAAGCCCCGCTCTGATTATTGTAAAGAACATATATGTTCCCGTCGAGGTCTTTTGTCGTACAGAATTCCCCTTCGGTATAGTCTATTGCACCGGGCGGGTTACTGCTCTCCAAAATCTGATGCGAAAGCAGTCTTTTCCCCTTATAATCTATGGAATATATAACATTTATCCAGTTACCCACACGGTAAATATTAAAATTTTTCGGCGATACTTCAATGGTTTTGCTCTGCATTACCGTATACTTTTTCCATGTCTTATCCCTGTTGCTTATATAAATCATACTTCCCGAATCATCCCCGCAAACAAGGTGAATTGTGTCTGTATCATCTATCAGAACATCAAAATCCTTCTGACCGCTCGACAACAGGACTTCATATTCCGTAATATGGTCGCTGGTCATACGGCAAAAGCAAATTCCACCCGTGTTATGGCAAAAATGCCACATAACACCGTAGGTTTGCTTGACAAAATGCTCGCTCATTTATAAACCCCCTTGTTTTTATTCACATTAATTTCCACATTACATATTATGATAGTGAAAACTGTATATTACAGTGTATAATTGAAATAGGAGGTAAAAAATATGAAAGAAAGTTGTGGAAGCTGCAACGAAACACTTGCGGATTTCAGAGACGGCGTATGCATTCATACCGACCAGGTGTATGATTCGTGCAGAGAGCGCGATTGTCTTGAGGACTTACAGGTAATATTGACGAGATGCGGACAGGAACTGGTAGACCGTGCGATAAATGTAAAGGTTAAAAGTGCCGAAGTTATTTGGGTATTTATAGACCTTGACCCGGTTCCGTTTAACAAGGGCTTTTTCACAGTCGATATTAAATACTTCTTCAAGGTTACCCTCGATGTATTCTGCGGAATCGGCCGCCCCACGGAAGTGGAAGGTTTGGCAACATTTGACAAAAGGGTTATACTTTTCGGTTCGGAAGGCAATTCAAAGATATTCACATCCAAGCATGATCCGGGAGCTCAGCTTCCTTCGATGTGGACGAAAAACAATCTTCCCAAAGCTGTTGTCGAGGTTGTTGACCCCATAGCCCTTAACGCAAAGCTTGTTGACGCCAAAGACTGCCACTGCTGCTGTAACAATGTTGCCGGTATTCCTGATAACATATGCAGGTGCTTCGGGGATGATCTTGTTCTCGGAGATGCAGACAAAGCGGTATTCGTAACCCTTGGCTTGTTCACAATAATCAAAATCGAAAGAAATGTTCAGCTTAGAATTCCCGCTATTGATTTTTGTGTTCCGACAAGAGAATGTCTTGCTGCAACCGGTGCACTCCTCTTAACACAAATTTTTATTATTAAAAAGTCCACATAATTTCAACTTTTCTTGTATTGGTCTTTTCATCGACCGCGCCGATTTTTATTTTTTCGATAAACTCATCAATTACGGGTCGTGTTAAGCTGTCGGACTTGTCATACTGCTCTATCAAAGATTGAATATCCATACAGTCCCGGTTTTTCTCATACCCGTCCTTTTTACTGTTCAGATAGCTTATTCTTTTTTCCAGGTCGGACATATCCTTTTGAAAACCGTCTTTTAGCGATAAAAATTCCTCGTCCGTAATAATCCCGCCAAGCTTATCCTCGTACAGCTTTTTGAAATAACCCTCTTTTCGTTTTATCTGCATATTAAGGCTGTCAATCTCGCTTTGCAGCTTGCGCAGTTTACTTTTTGCATCGGTATAAAGTTTGACGGAGCTTTTAAGGTATGTATCGTTTTTATATTTTTTAATAAGTTTGTTGAATTCCGCAAGAATAATTCGGGCAAGCTCGTCAAGTCGCATACGCCTGCGATTGGAGCAAAAACTTTTATCCATGCCGATTGTCTTGCACCTAAGGTATTGATAGCCGTTTGTTATATTTTTGTGAAAGATGTTTCCGCACTCCGCACAAAAGACCTTTTGGCTGAAAATATGAACGGTACCGTCATATTTTTGACATCTCGCACGGCTTTTAAGCTTGCTTTTGACCCTTGCCCAGACTTCGCTGTCGATAATTGCTTCGTGCGCATTTTCGACTTTAATCCAGTTTTCCTTTTCTACAAGCCTTTTTTTACTGTTTTTATAGCTGATGTTTTGAACGGTTCCCTGTACAAGCGTGCCAATGTAAACCTCGTTTCGCACCATTTTTCGTATGGTATCCCTGCTCCACAAATGGCACATGGCGTTGTGGTGCGGGCAGTGAAGCTTAAAGCCGTTTTCCCACTTATAGTGCAGCGGATTGGGCTCTGCCCGCGTGTTGAGCGCCGCCGCGATTTTGGCATAGCTCTCACCGTTTGCAAACCGTTCAAAGATTTCCTTTACAACCTGTGCGGCGGGCGGGTCTATTATAAGAAGATTTTTGTTTTGCGGAGATTTTTTATAGCCGTAGGGTGCAAACGCCCCGGTAAATTCGCCCTTTTCTTTTTTATGCTTAAGTGTTGCGCGGATATTGTCCGACAAATCCTCCAAAAACCACTCGTTAATAAGCCCGTTTATCTGTCTTGCCTTTTTATTGCCCTTAACCTCTGTGTCCGCATTGTCGACAAGGCTTATAAACCGTATATTCCACTGCGGAAAAAGGTTGTGAATATACTTTTCGACAACCTCCATATCCCTGCTGAAACGCGACTGTGTTTTGCACAGGACAATATCGAACTTCCGCCGCTCGGCATCCTCCAAAAGTTTGTTAAATTCAGGCCTGTTTCTGTCCGCACCCGAATAATCCTCGTCGGAATATATCTTATAAATATCCCACCCCTTTTCGGTCGCATAGCTTACAAGCATTGATTTTTGGTTTTGTATGCTTTCGCTGTCTTCAAAAGAATTGTGCTTGCCCCTGTCCTCATCGGACAGCCTGCAATAGACCGCAACTTTTGTCATAACAGTCTCACCACCGTTTATAACGAAAATAATTGCCTACATAAGTCGCTTCGCATCAGTATTCAGAGAGTTATTTATAAGCTTTGCAAGCTTTTCGTTAAACGCCGCTTCAAGCTCCTTTTCGTCACGGCTTGTAAAAACATTGATAATTTCGATTGCCGTCTTCATAAGACCACTCCCTAAATTATCTATATGCGCTCTCACTTGTCCATTATTAAATAATACCAATCCCTGTTCAAAAATCAAATATAAAACTTGTCTTTTTTCCGCCATGCTGCGTTGGAAGAACCCGCCAATACACAAAGTATTGGCTGAACCTTCTGCCTTGCCTAACGAAAAAAATTCTGCGTTTTCTGATTCGATTTTCAAACCGGAACTGGTATTTACCTTTGTTGCAAAAGGCTGCATAAAAAAACGCAAAGCCCATTGACTTGGGCTTTGCGTTTTTAGAATCTTAAAGTAGAAGCTACACCTATTTTATTATAAAACTATCTGTTAAAACAATTCAAGGTTTATTTCAGATAATAATCATCAATGCTGTATGATTTTGGATTGTTGACATTAGGATACCTCTTGACAAACCTGTCATAAGCCGCCTGCTTTACTGCGATAATGTCGTTTATGCCCATCTGTTCCATGATAGCGATATAGTTGTCAAATTCCTCATCAACATTTACACGACCCATAACAAATTTGATAAACATCTCATCACCGTAGGTGTTGACTTCAAGCTGTTTTGAGGCTGTTGCCGCCGTTTCTTCCGCCGTAAGAATTCCATGAACCTTAGATTTTGCCTCGTTCGCTTCCTTTACGAACTTCAGCCAGACCTCATGGTCCTTGGCCTGGAGCACATCCTGCTTTGTAGGACGACTATCCAGAACAAAGGGTCCGTTTCCGAAGTTTCTGAAATACTCATAGCCGATTGATGCCCTCGGAATACCGTCGGGGTTGTTGGCGATAAGATCTGTATAAATCGGCTCACCGTTTACATACTCATAGCTTACTCCCTCTATACCGAAGTTCATAAGCATATGACCTTCCTTGGAGAATGCATAGTCAAGGTACTTTAGGGCAAGCTCGGGATATTTACATTTCGTTGTTATTGCAACGCAACCCTGTTTGTGAACAATGTCATTCTGCTGTAAGAACTTAGGCGCCTCTCCTTTAACAAGCGACGGGTACTGAACTGCGCTGAAATCGAATTCCGGATCCTTTTTTTGCATAAGGCTCCTGTACCTTGAAAGATTCGGGCCTGCCATTGCGATAGCGGCACCCGCCTCCCCGCTCATAATCATGTCGTCATTGAGCTTGGCATCCTTTTTAAGCGCAAAGTCGGCGTAAATCAGACCTTCCCTGTACCACTTTGCCATCTCCCTCATATAATCCTTAAATCTTGGGTCGGTCGGACCGTACTTAACCTTTCCGTCCTCAACAAAATATGCCGGCAATATCCCGTAGGCAGACATAAGGCCGGGAACACGCAGGTCGTTGAGGTTGACAAGAAGCGGTACCTTTACCTTTAGCTCCTTCTTGAACGCCGTAAGCATATTATACCAATCCTCGATGGTTTCAGGCTCGAACATATTAAGCTTTTTAAGCCAGTCCTTGCGCACCGCAAGGCCCTGAAAAGTTCTGAGAAAGTCATTTCCCTTTATCTGAGGAACCTGAAAAATCCTGCCCTCTTCATCAACAAGCTCCGTAAGAATGTCGGGATAAGCCTCATAAAGCTTCGTAAGATTGGGGGCATACTTTTTCTGAAGGTCCTTGATGTCGATTACAACACCGTCCTCATAAGCCTTTACCACTCCTCCGCTGTAATTGACGAAGGCACTTTCAAGCATATCGGTAAGGTCGCCGGAGGCAACCATAACATTAAACTGTTCTTTCTCCTGACCTATAACGGGATGTAAATATTCAACCTTTACTCCTGTTTTTTCATACAAAACCTTGTTCCACTGTGTGTCGGTATAGCTCGACATAATATTTGCGGCGGTTAAAGCAATGTTACACCAATATGTAAGCGTTACATCGCTCGGCGTAGGCTTTTTACCGCAACCCGTAAGGAAACCACTTACAGAAAAAACAAGGGCAACAACACATGCCGTCACAATACATATTTTTTTCCTAAACATACAACGATACATCTGTCTTTCCTCCATTCCGGGTAGTACTTGCATAACTTGAATCAGCATTCTTGGGGCCGGATACCTTAAATGCAAGCAAATCCCTGTAAAACTGTGTATTTTTATCAGTATTTACAGGGATTTGCGTATTATTTATTGGGCTACGGATCGAATGCAGCTATATAATCCGAATGTATTTTACGGTTTCTTATCAAAAACATTCCATAGGATGCATACAAACCGTCATAAAACCTTGCGATAGCATGTTATCAACTGTTTTTCAGCAAGCCCTATTGCCTGCTTATTTCCAGAAAATGTCCTCTACGCTGTATGTTTTAGGATTATTAACATCAGGATACCTCTTGACAAACCTGTCATAAGCCGCCTGCTTTATTGCGATAATGTCTTTGATACCCATCTGTTCCATGCGTGCGACATAGTTGTCAAATTCCTTTTCAACATCTACACTGCCCATAACAAATTTTATAAACATTTCATCGCCGTAGGTGTTGACTTCAAGCTGTTTTGAAGATGTAGCGGCTGTCTCATCAGCCGTAAGGATTCCGTGAACCTCAGATTTCGCTTCGACTGCTTCCTTTGTGAATTTAGCCCATATATCGACATTTTCCTTCTCGTTGAATCTTCCTTGCTTGTTTTTGCGACTGTCCTGAACATACGGACCGGGACCTGCGACCCTGAAGTATTGATAGCTGATTGCTGCCCTCGGAATACCGTCGGGGTTGTTCATAATAAGATCGGTATACTTCGGCTCACCGTCAATAATCTCATAGCTTACGCCCTCAATACCGAAATTCATAAGCATATGACCTTCCTTGGAGTATCCGTAATCAAGATACTTAAGCGCAAGCTCCGGATATTCGCAGCTTGATGTAATTGCAACGCAACCCGAATTGTTAACAAGACCTTCACGCTGCAAGAACCTGGGTGCTTCACCCTTAACAAGCGACGGGTACTGAACCGCACCGAAGAAGAACTCGGGGTTCTTGTTTTCCATAAGGCTCATATATCTTGATATACCCGAATTTGCCATTAAAATGGCGGCGCCCGCCTCGTCACCCATAATCATTGCGTCCATTTTCTTAGCATCCTTTTTAAGCGCAAAGTCGGGATAAATCAAACCTTCCTTATACCACTTTGCCATTTCCTTCATATAGTCCTTAAACCTTGGGTCGATCGGGCCGTATTTAACCTTTCCGTCCTCGACAAAATATGCCGAAGTTATCCCGAAAGCAGTTATAAAGCCGGGAACACGAAGGTCGTTGAGGACGACAAGAAGCGGCACTTTTACCTTTAGCTCTTTCTTAAATTTCGTAAGCACATTATACCAATCTTCGATGGTTTCGGGCTCAGGTAGGTTAAGCTTTTTAAGCCAGTCCTTACGCAAGGCAGGACCCTGGAATGTTCTGAGCGAGTCATGTCCCTTTATCAGAGGAGTCTGAAAAATCCTGCCCTCTTCATCTGCCATCTCCATGTAAAGGTCGGGATAATTATCATATAGCTTCATAAGGTTGGGAGCGTGCTTTTTCTGAAGGTTCGTAATATCTAAAATAAGCCCGTCCTCATGAGCCTTGACCACTCCTCCGGTATATTGGATGAAAGCACTCTCAATCATGTCTGTAAGGTCGCCCGATGCAATCATAACATTAAGCTGTTCCTTTTCCTGGCCAAAAACGGGGTGCAGGAAATTAACCTTTACACCTGTTTTTTCAAACATAACCCTGTTCCATTCCGTGTCGGTATAGCTCGTCATAATACCTGATGCGGTTGCAGCAAGGTTACACCAATATGTAAGCGTTACATCACCCGGATTAATTTTTTTACCGCAACCGGTGAGAAAACCGCTTACAGCCAGAATTGTAGCAATAACTAAGGCCAATACAATCCTTGTTTTCCCTCTTGCAAGACATCGATACATTTTTCATTCCTCCATTTTTAATATTATATTATAATATCTGATTACATAATCAGACTGTATAAACCCAACTGAGTACGGTATTAAAATCATGTTATTTAACAAATCTCATAAAATTACAACATGAGTCCGATTTGATTTCGCGATAAATGCAAAATCCAACTCATGCTTATTCCATGCCATATACGCTATTATATATTGTCCTGCTACTATTCTATTACCGGAATACTGAAAATATTGCACTGCGGATAATATTGTCCTTTTGTTGTAATACAGAAATTATTATTAATTGCAAATCACAAGCCGGTCGAAATAAATCTTTCTGTAATCTAATTTTAATAATAAACCATATTAATCAACAAATCAATAATCAGTAGCAGAGGTTAATATTCAATAACCGACTTTTCTTTGCGAAAAATTTGAATGGGTACGGGAAGAAAAAATATCAAAAGAGCGGTTTTACTGCTACCTTATACTAAAAAAATAGCAGTATGTTTTGGCAAACGGCTCTTTATATTGCTGCAATGAAACGCCCCAAAGCGGATGCTTCTTTAGTTTTAGACCGCAAAAAAATATAAGGGCGTCATTGCCGCCCTTCATACTACCCGAAAAAACAGGCAGATGCCCGAACTCTTCGGTGGTTTATACTTTTAGCGTTAGCTTTGGTAACTTTCTGTGTTAATTTTGAATTTAGGCACATATACCGCACATATTATTGTTTGTTCGGATTCTGTTATAACTTAACCTGCCGCAAACTCTGCCCTGCATTGACACACGAAGAATAGAGATTATTACGCCTTTTCTTTTCGCCTGTACGAACCGGCCTTCCCACCGATTCGACATGCTATGTCTTGTTGTTTTTTGTTGGGTCTGAATCAACAAACGAATTGAATTATAGATGTCAGTCGCATTGCGGCTTTAGCTGAGATTAATATATTGTTGTTGTAAATATGCGGTATAGCCTTAACATGTACATTTCTTTAGAATCTGTTATTTGCTTTCCTTATTTTATATACCGTTATTTGCTTTGTTGGTTTTTATCCATTTGTAATGGAATATTACCGATGCCACAGATATAAGCATAATGAAATCGCCGATAACAGTAAGTTAAGCCCTTGAATACTTAATACTGTTATCATTTGTGCATTAGAATCTATCACCTTCTTTTTGTTTCTGTTTTATGGGAAATAAGCTTAAAGCGCGGAAATTACGCGCTTTAAGCGAAAATAAATTCCCCCTTGCATAAGCCCGCGCGGCGAGAGGATGCGTTTACGAAAACGCGATGCGTAAAAACGCTTTATCTGCGGCTTTTACACACGAACACTTCGATTATGTAGTATTTTTCAAAAATACTACATAGTATTTAATGTCCTTATCTGTGCCGCATAAAGATAAATTGTAAAAATCGCCTCCTTACAATCGGATTTTTGTTTGCAAATCAGGTTAATTCTGATTACTTATATTAAAATAAATTAAACTGATTGCCGCTTTTGATTATCTGCAGAATACCGCAGATAGCAATATATCTTCAAAGCCCGTTTCGATATAAATAATATCCGCTTTGTGCGTTGATATTTCCGGCCATGGGTAATAATCGTTGAATATCGAAAATTACAGACAACCCAACACCGCTGCCAAGATTATACAGTAAAATTATGTCTTTATCAATTACCAGAATATAGAATGATAATCATAATCCAACATTCAATCTAATAAAAGGCGTGATTCTTAAGTAAACGCGATAAGATATCTAATTTCCGATGCAATAACCGCTTTCCTAACAATGCTGTTTATAAAGCTGTTAAATCCGGCTAAAACGAGCATATAAAACAGCAATATTTTAATTTTTTATACATAGCTACATAGCATGATAATACTGAAAAATTGAATCGTACACCGTTTGTCCGTCGGGTTGCTATGGCTTTGTGCCGAAATTTCGCTTTCCGGCATCGCTTTCATAGCCATTGTGGTTACAAAAAGTTTATCGAGTTTTGAATATTTTTTCTTCCGTATATAATAAAATTCCTATAAAACAGGATTTTGAATATATAGCGGGACGGCAGTATTACTGTATCTTGCAACGATAGTCCTATGCGACCGTAAAGTCGGATTTTGATTATTAACCTCTGCTACTGGTGATTGATTTATTGATTGCTATGGTTTATGCTTAAAATGATGGGATGGAATGTCGTGAAATTCCGGTCGGTACATACTGCACGCAGGTAATGCTGCAAAGGCGGTTGAATATCTGTGGATCGACTTTTGGTGCCGATAGATAGAATGAAGACTTATTGTAACCCGTCAGAGTTGCTTGAAGTTCCACAGCCGCAGTTAAGCTGACAAGCAATACAAAAGCAAAGAGGATTCACGATATTTTGGCGTGGGTTCGATTAAATTTTGTTTATAGATAGAATCGAACTCACGTCACATTGTGTTTTGAAATTGCAATAGGTATACTTTATTGCCTGCCGCAAGCTGTTGCTGTGGACACAAAATATTTATTTTGAAATACAACAAAAGGAGAGTAGGATGACTTGCAAAAAAATATTCTAAGAGGAAGAACAAAAGTTTTATTAGCTTGTGTTATCGCCGCGGTTCTGACCGTAAGCGGTTTTCTTACAGGCTGCGGTAACAAGCCTTTACCGAGCGATGTTACGCTTACATATTGGTGTAATCTTGCTGCAACCGCCGCAAGTATTATGACGAGCTATACCGACACCGAATGGAACAAGGTTCTGTATGAGAAAACAGGTGTAAAGGTTAAATTTTTACACCCCGTTTTCGGTCAGGAGAAGGAACAGATGAATGTAATGGTTGCCTCGGCCGACCTTACCGATATGATTGAGGGTTCCTTCAACTATTATACCGGTGGAGTGGTCAAGGCATACGAGGACGGGCTTATAATCGACATTAAAGACCTTCAGAAAAAGCATACTCCTAATCTTGTGAAGCTTATAGAGGCTTATCCCGACATTCTTCTTGAGATCGAGGACGAAGAGGGCAGGATTTTTCAGGTTCCTCAGTTAAAGGGAAATGACTCCATCAGAACCTATCAGGGTCTTGCGGTGCGCAAGGACTGGCTTGAAAAGCTTAATATGCCCGAGCCTGAAACAATCGAAGATTGGTACAATATGCTTACGGCGTTTAAGAAGGAGCTAAAGGTAAAGGTACCGCTTCTTGTTAACCTTGCCGATCTGCGTGTTCCGGGGCTTTTTACCGCCTATGGGATACACCCGTCATATTTCGTCGAGGACGGAAAGGTTAAGTACGGTATGAGCGACCCGAGGCTTAAGGACTTTTTGGCGGAAATGGCGAAGTGGTACAGGGAAGGTCTGCTCTATGCCGACTTTGCGCTTAAAAAGGATGCCAAGCTCAATGATGCCATGATTATGGGCGACGAGGCAGGCGCTGCTATCACAATGGGAAGTTCGGGTATATCAAGATATATGAGCCTTATGAAAGATAAGAACCCGAAATTCGTTTTCGGTGCGGTTCAGTACCCGTCACTCGTTAAGGGCGAAGCGCCCAAGTTCCTGCAGCAGGACCGCCTTGTTCACCAAGCGGGAAGCGTTACGATTACAACAAACTGCGAATATCCGGAGCTTGCGCTTAAGTATCTGGATTACGGGTACTCCAAGGAAGGTCATATGCTTATGAATTTCGGTATTGAGGGCGTAAGCTATGAGTATGTAGACGGCGAACCGAGGTATACGGAGCTTATCACCAACAACCCCGACGGTATTCCGAGGGCAGCAATCAGCTATCAATACTTCAGGGGACAGGGCCCGGGACCATATGTTCAGGACAGTCGCCGCACCAATCAGGCAGAATTCCCCGAGATGAAAAATGTACAAATATGGACCAAATTCGTAAAGGAAGCAGCCGAAGCGAAGACTACGGTTCATGGAATTCTTACGGCGGAAGAGACAGCCGCTATATCTTCAAAACAGCTTGAAGTCAACACCTACGGCGATGAAATGTTTATCAAGTTCATCATGGGTCGGGTATCGCTTGATGAATTTGACAACTATCTTGCCCGTATGGAGCAGATGGGCGTTAATGATATTATCGCAATAAAGCAGGCGGCTTATGACAGGTTTGTTAAGAAGCATCCTGAAGTTACTGAGCCCAAAACATATAACTTGGAGGATTATTTCTGGAAATAAAGGATAGCTATTGATGACAGGGGAGGCAAACCAATTGGCACAGATTAAAACAGAAGCGGCAATGCTTAACTTAAAGCCGCAAGGACGGTTGCAGAAACTGTGGAGAGAAATTAAAAAAGGCAAGTATCTTCTTATTATGGCTGCGCCCGTAATTGCATATTATATTATATTCCATTACATACCGATGTATGGTGTTATCATTGCATTTAAAAGCTTTAGTCCGACAAAGGGCATTTGGGGAAGTCCCTTTGTCGGGTTCAGGCATTTTGCGAATTTTTTCGGAAGCTATTATGCATTTAGGGTTATACGCAATACTATCTTAATTAATTTTTATCATCTTCTTTTCGGTTTTCCTGCGCCTATTATTTTGGCGCTGCTGTTAAATGAGTTACGGAGTAAGATGTTCAAAAAAGCGGTTCAGACGATTACATATCTGCCTCATTTTATATCTGCGATTGTTATCTGCGGAATCGTGGCGAACTTCACGTCAAGCACCGGTCTGATAAACGATGTTATTGCAGCGTTTGGCGGACAGAGGGAAAGCTTTCTTTTAAAACCTGAGTATTTCCGCACAATTTATGTAAGCACGGGTATATGGCAGGGCGTCGGCTGGGGGTCTATCATATATCTTGCCGCGCTTTCGGGCATTGACCCGACTCTTTACGAGGCGACAGCGATTGACGGAGCGGGAAAATGGAGGCAGTTTATTCATGTTACGCTTCCCGGTATAGCCCCGACCATTGTTATTCTTCTTATATTAAATATAGGAAAGATTATGAGCGAGGGTTTTGAAAAGGTTATTTTGCTTTACAACCAGAATATATACGAAACAGCCGACATCATATCTTCTTTTGTTTACAGAAGAGGACTGATAGAATCGGATTACAGCTTCAGTGCTGCTGTCGGGCTGTTTAATTCGGTTGTTAATTTAATCCTCATAAGTACGGCAAATGCAGTAAGTCGCAGAGTTAACGAAACCAGTTTGTGGTAAGGAGGGGGATAAAATGAAGATAAAAAGAAGTCTCGGAGAAAAAATCTTTACGGTATTTAATGTTTTTATTCTGTCCCTGCTTACACTTGCAACGCTGTATCCGTTTATGTATGTGGTGTTTGCGTCGCTCAGCGACCCGACCAAGCTTGCAACTCATGTGGGGGTACTTTTAAAACCGGCCGGCTTTTCCTTGAAGGCATATAAATCGGTAATTGAGTATGAGCGTATAATTTCCGGCTACCGCAACACAATCTTTTATGTTGTGACGGGAACCGCGTTAAACATTTTTATGACATCGTTGGGGGCTTATGTCCTGTCGCGTAAGGACTTTATCTTAAAGAAAATAATGATGAAGATGATAGTAATATCCATGCTGTTTCACGGGGGACTTATACCCACCTATTTGCTTGTCAGGAGTCTGGGTTTGCTTGACAGCGTATGGGCTATCATTATACCCTCGGCAATCGGCACATGGAATCTTATTATAATGCGTACCAGCTTTTCATCAATTCCCGACAGCTTAACCGAATCGGCGGCAATTGACGGGGCAAATGATTTTACGATTATGTTCCGTATTGTTCTGCCGCTTTCAATGTCGGTTATTGCGGTTATGATTCTTTACTATGGAGTAGGACACTGGAACTCGTGGTTCAGTGCGATGATATATTTATTAAGGGCACGCCATTTACACCCGTTACAGCTTGTTTTAAGAGAGATTATTCTATCCAACAGTACAACGGACTTAATGCTCTCGGAATTTGATGTCGAGAGGCAAGATATTAGCGAAACAATAAAGTATGCCGCTATTATGGTGGCAATACTTCCTATTATAGCTGTATATCCGTTTTTACAGAAGTATTTTGTAAAGGGCGTTATGATCGGCGCCTTAAAGGGTTAATGTGATTTAACATAATCGAAAGAAGCCGACTGACTTGAAAGGATGACATTACTTTGAAGAAAAGACCGCATATTATTATTTTTAATCCCGACCAGTTTCGGGGCGATGCGCTGGGCCACCTGGGGAATGAGGCGGCTGTAACGCCCAACTTCGACAAAATCATCGAAAATGATGCGGTGTCATTCCGAAATGCGTTCTGTCAGAACCCTGTCTGCACTCCGAGCCGTTGCAGCTTCATGAGCGGCTGGTACCCTCATGTAAAAGGGCACAGAATTATGCACTATATGATGCATGAGGATGAACCGGTACTGATAAAAACCCTGAAAAATGAGGGGTACTATGTATGGTGGGGCGGTAAAAATGATTTAACGCCCGGACAGGAAAGTGTAGAGCCTTACTGTACATACAAAAACAGACCCGGTCAGAAAAGGAAGCTTGCGCCCAATTTACACGCAATACAGGATTGGCGGGGGCCCAAAGACGGCGACAATTATTATTCGTTTTACGCCGGAAAGCTGGATACAAAAGGAGAAGATGTTTATTTTGACGGCGACTGGGCTAATGTGGTTGACGCCATTGAGTTTATCAAAAACGCTCCGAAGGATCAGCCGATATGTATATTTCTTTCCATCGGAAGCCCGCACCCTCCTTACGGCGTTGAAGACCCATGGTACAGCATGATAGATCGGGGGAAGATTAAAGACAGATATCCCATTGGGAACGAAGCGGATAAGCCCAGCATTTTGAAGGGCATTCGGGAAGGTCAGCGGCTTAACGGATGGACTGAGGAGAGATGGAGAGAGCTTCGCGCGACATATCTTGGAATGTGCTCCCGTGTGGACCATCTGTTCGGAATGTTGATGGATGCGCTTAAAGAGGCAGGGATGTACGATGATTCAGCGGTTTTTGTTTTTAGTGACCACGGCGATTTTACCGGAGATTACGGGCTTGTCGAAAAAACACAAAATACCTTTGAAGATGTTTTAACGAATGTACCGTTTATTATAAAGCCGCCGAAATGGATTGACTTAAAGCCGGGAATAAGGGATGCGCTGGTTGAGCTTATTGATTTTCCCGCAACTGTTGAGGCAATGACGGGAATTATCCCCAAACATACCCATTTCGGGAAGTCTTTGCTGCCTGTACTGGCAGGTACACAGGACAGCCACCGCGATGCGGTGTTTTGCGAGGGAGGCAGACTTCTTCACGAGAACCATTGCAAAGAGAGAGAAAGCCTGATGAAGCATAAAGAGCCTGAGCTTAGCTTGTATTGGCCAAGGCAAAAAATGCAAACCGGCGACGGAATAGAGCACGGAAAGGCCGTAATGGTGCGTACTCACGAATATAAATATGTACGAAGGCTATATGAGAAGGACGAGTTATACGACTTAAAAAATGACCCCATGGAGGTACATAACAGGATTGATGATGACAGTCTTGCGGATGTGCTGGCAGCTTTAAAGGACAGACTTGCGGGTTTTTATTTGGAAACCTGCGATGTCGTGCCTTATAATATAGATCAAAGATAGAAAAACAATAACATTATTTTAATGGAGGTTATTTTATGTTTGTGAAAAATCGAGGGAAAAGTTTATTTGCTATCATTTTGGCTTTAAGCATGATTCTGGGCAATATTACGGTTGTGACCTTTGCGGATGATCTTGGAGATCTGGTATTTTATGAGCTTTCGGAAAATAACCTTGTTAAATGCCCGCAGGCTTTTACTCCGAATCAACCAGGCGCCGTACCTAATACCCCAGATAATCTGTTTGACGGCAGGCTTAGCATTGTGAACGGGGAATTCTATAATACCAATGTATCATACAACCACGCTACTGGTAATGAGACAACTGCAGCTATAATAATCGACCTTGGTGCCGTAGTGCCGGTGGGCTTTGTGAGAATTATGTTCTCCGGAAGCGCGAGCAGGTCTTTTGTATTTAAGCTTATGGGCTCTCAAACCGGAACTGCTAATGATGACTTTGAAAATGTGAGAGAAGACACAGTTGAATACACAAGTATGGCACAGGACGATGGTCCCGATAGGGAATGGGATATTTTTTATTTTGACGAAGGTAAGGAATACCGATACATCAAATATATATGCGGCGGTAACAACCAGAATAATTTTACGGCTATGCAAGAGATGCAGATCGGGTATATAGCAGGAGCTTTCAGTTCTCTTGAGATTTTTGACCCCGTTATAACGCTTAACGATTCTGCGGATATTACCGAAAGCGGATTGGAAGAGGGCAAAATCACAACCACAATTTCAATGAGGAATAATACTGAGGATACTCATTATTCCTTCAGGTTGATTACTGCGCTGTACTATGATAATAACGAGGAGGTTACCTTGGTTGACCTTTCGATGTCTCCGCAGACAACCATATCCCCTTCAAGTGATATTGATTTAACCACGGATATCGATGTAAGCCTTGCCGAGGGGCAAACTATAGGAAAATACAGATTGGGTATTTTCCTATGGAATGATGTCGAAGGTATGTTAATGCGCGATGGCGGGTATAGATTCACATCAAGTGGATTAGTGAAAAACAACAGCGGGTCAAAATCCGGCAAAATAACGGCACTTGAAGCTAATGTTGACAATGAGAACGGGGTGGTATCCATTACGGGCGCAACAGACAAAACCAGCATAAATCAAAGAATCTCCCTGCTCGTATTAAACCCCGGAAAAGAGATTACCGACCTCACATCGGACTCATACAGTTATGAGGACGGTGTCATAAATTATGCAAATCAAACCTATACAATAAGCGGCGGTACTTTCAGCTTTGGTTATAAAATGGCCGATGATGCG
Source organism: Firmicutes bacterium ADurb.Bin193 (assembly GCA_002070105.1). Lineage (GTDB taxonomy): Bacteria > Bacillota > Clostridia > Monoglobales > Firm-18 > MWCQ01. The sequence continues at coordinate 22,804 of MWCQ01000020.1, forward strand.
GTTTCGGGCGTATATAAAGTCAGAGTAGGGTTTGACGATTCCGTAAAAGAGGATGTCTTTTTCATATATGCAAACCAGGCGGAAACAAGGGCTGCAATCGAGGGAATAAACAACGCCGCTGACGGAGATGAAATCGAAGAGATAATTTCCCAAAATATCTACGCCTTGGAGATTTCGCCGGAATTCTATGCCGCTCTTGGCGCAGGTAAGGCACTTATTGGTGAGCAGTTGTATGACATTAAAGAAACCAAAGCGTTCGAACCTGACAAACTTAACGAATTCTTAGCGACATTTTATGAGCTTGCAACAATATATAAATTCGATTCGGCTGCTAATGCTTATGATATTAAAACACTGTTTTCCGAGTATAATGATATGCTGGTTGCCGCAGGCGTTGATATTGCGGAAGGCAGCGTATTCTACGGTATCAGTGACATGCAAAAACAAAGGGTTTACGGAAGAATGGCTGATGCGGAACTTACATCGATAGCGGCAATTGTTGACAAGTGTTTCGAAGCATCGGTACTGGTTTATATAGAGGACTCAAGTCTTTCGGGAACAAAGAAAATGATTGAAGATTATTCCGCTCAGATGGGGCTTGATGCGGCGGCTTTGGATAAGTATAATAATGACTTGAGCGACAAGCAAAGAGATAAAGTGTGTGAGGAGCTTTACGGCAGGAATTATAAAGACTTTGAGGATTTTGCCTACAAGTTTAATGATGTGGTTGGCGATTTCGATCCTACCAAACCTACCGAACCTACCCCCAAGCCCGGCTCCTCCGGCTCTTCAAGCGGCGGTAAGCCCTCCTACGGCAAGCCAATGGATGTAGTGGTAAGAGAACCGATACCTACCCCCGCTCCGGCGGCTAAACCTGCTTTCAAGGATCTTGACGGCGTTGAGTGGGCGAAGGAAAGCATTACCGAGCTGTCAGCCAAGGGTATTATAAACGGCTTTGGTGATGAGTTCAAGCCAAATGACCTGGTTACAAGAGAGCAATTCATAAAAATGCTTGTACTTGTGTTCGGTTTAACGGACGAAACTGCGACTGCCAACTTTACGGATGTAAAAGCAGGCGAGTGGCATTATATATACATTGCAAGTGCACAAAAAGCAGGAATTACAAACGGATTGGGAGACGGAAGTTTTGGCATAAACCTTCAGATAACAAGGCAGGAAATTGCAGCACTGGCATACCGTGCGGCAATGGCTGCAAATGTAACTTTGCCAGAGGTGCAGGCGGCGACTTCGTTCAGCGATGCAGCTTTAATTGATTACTATGCCATAGCGGGTATTACCGCGATGCAAAAGGCAGGAATCATCAACGGCTACGAGGATAACAGGTTTGCACCCAAAGAAAAAGCAACAAGAGCTGAGGCTGCAAAAATTATTTACGGACTGTCTAAGTTGGTTTCGAAATAATTGGTGTAATCCAATAATATGATGGAGGTATCTTATATGCTTAGAAAAAAAGGTAAAATACGCGGTATAGTATCATGCGTGGTTATTCTCGTTATGTTAATGAGTATGTTTGCTTCTGCGATAAGCGTTTCCGCAGCGGGTGTAAAACACAAAATCGTAAATATTACGGCAAGCGTACCGGGCAACAAGCCGGAATTGAAGCTGGAGTCATTGATTGACGGCGATGTTAACACAAACTGGTCAACCAAGGAAATAGGCGAGTATATTCAATTCGACCTTGAGGGAGAACAAACAGTTGACTATGTGTCCATCACCTGGGCCAGCTCGGACGACAGGAAATACACCTTCACTCTGCAAGGTTCTACCGACGGAGAGGAATTTGATGATATAGTTACGCTGACAAGCAACGGAGTAAACAGTGTACCCGAAGTCTATTCCTTCTCGCCGATAAATGTTGTATCAATAAGACTGGTTGGAAACGGAAACACAGTCAACACCTTTACAAATTTAACCGAGATTGAAATAGGGAACAGCGGCGGCACAGGTGCCCCCACTACACCTACTACGCCCACTACACCTTCCGGATCTGCGACACCTGCTCCGACCGCGGCGCCTGTTGCTCCGCGACAGGCGGTATGGATCGTACCTTCCGATGTGGTAGGAAAACCGTATGAACAGGCAGTTACACTTCTGACGGCGCTTAATATTATGATGCCGAACAGTGACGGAACCTTTAAGCCCGATGCCACCGTAACGAGGGCAGAATTTACCTCTGCCGTTGTTATCGCATACGGTATGGCTGAAGAAGCGGCAACAAAGGTAGCTACGAAATACAGCGATGTAACTGCTGACCATCCGGCTTCGGGTGCTATTAACATTGCTACGGGCAAGGGTTTTATTGACGGAAACGGAGACGGAACCTTCAAACCGGATGATCCCATCCTCTATGAGCAGGCAGCGACAATGCTTGTTAAAATGCTCGGATATGATGTTTATGCACAGCAGCTCGGTGGTTATCCCGCAGGGTATGTAATGCTTGCGGCTGAAAAAGGTATTGCAAGAAAGTCCGGCGCCGTACAGGGCATGCCTGTTACAAGGGGAACCTGCGCACAATTGATTTACAATGCATTGCATACCGATATAATGATTCAGGTTGGCTACGGAAGCAGTACAACCTACCGCATTACACCCGGTAAAACACTTATGACCGAAAGAATGGAAATTTATAAGGATAACGGAGTGCTTTCGGCTACGGAAGATACCATGCTTACGAGAGCGGACAGCACCCTCAGAAAAAATGAGATTGAGATTAGCGGTAGCGTTTACAAAATCAAAAATCCAAATTTAAGATCCTTTTTGGGTTACGATGTTATCTTTTATTATGAAGAGGATCCGATAACAGAAGAAAAAACCATTGTGTTTATGGAGCCTGATAAGTCCAAAAACACGGTTCTTACAATCAAGGCTGACGATATAACCAAGGTTGTCGGCAAAAAGATATATTATCGCGAAGACGGAAGTAAAGATGGTGTTGTTAAAGAAGCCACCATTATTCCGACTCCCTGCATTATTAAAAACGGAAAGGCTTATCCGGAATACACCGATTTGCCCACGGAGTTGTGGATTGCGGCGGGAGAGCTGATTCTTTTAGACAGGGATAACGACGACGAGTATGATATTGTATTTATCAACAAATACGATATTTATGTTGTTGATACCTTGTCCGGAAACACATTCAAAGTATTTGACATGTACAGTAATAAATCGCTTGCGCTTGATCCCGATGCTACCGATTATAAATTTACTATTAAGAAGGACGGAAAGGACATTAAATTTGCCGACATTAAAAAGTGGGATGTTCTTTCGGTTTCCCAAACCACACAAGTAGACGATGATCGGCTTATAGATGTTATTGTAACCTCAAAGAGCGTTAAGGGGAAAGTAACTGAGATTTCGGGCGATGAAGTATTCATTGACGGAGTAAAATATGAATTATCGGGCTACTATAAAAAGGTTACAGACCCGACAAACACAGACCCGACGAAAAGTACGGTTTTATACAGTTCCAAGGCTGACAAAATTGAAGTTGATGCTTCGGGAGTATTCTATTTTGACACCACAGGTAAAATAGCCGCTTTTGACAAACAATTTTCGACAGGAGAAAACTACGGCTATTTAATTTCAACAGGTATTGAAGAAGGCGTATCCGGGAAAGTATTGTTTGAAATACTGACTATCGACAGTGGGATAAAAGTATTTGAAGCCAACAATAAGATAGAAGTTTTCAGAGCCAACGGAGACCCCATAGAAGATACTTTTACTTACGAGGGAGAAATGTTTCTCGCCAAAGATGCTGTGGAGCTGACCGAACTTGATTCAAACACAGCGCCGGGTCAAATTACGACAAAAAGGCAGTTAATCAAGTATGCGGTGAACGGCGAGGGCAAGCTTAATCTTATAAAAATAGCGGTTAACTTCCAAACAATATACGAAAAACTTTTGACCGATACCAGTGCTGAAAATCGCGTTAAAATGATTGAAAAGCTTGACAAAGCGGAGAGAGATGAAATATTCAGAATATCTTTTCCTTCAAAGGCAAGAAGGTATAAAAACGCACATATGGGATTCTTAGAGGCGAATAACAATACCGGAGACAATGCGTTTTTCGTTGATGCCAATACTATTCACCTTAGAATACCCAATCAGAATGCTTATAATACATACAGAGGCGATATAAAGACATTATACAAGTCTCAAAAAGCAAAGTTTGGGAACGGAAAAAATGTTACTCTTGTGGCATATGATGCGACAAAAGGCCTTTATACTCCTATTGTGATTGAACAATATGCTCCCGGCAATAAAGCTGATATCGATACAGCCACATCTCTTCTTATAGTTGAAAAGATAACAGACACAATGAAGGATGATCAGTTTAGTAAGAAGCTTTACTATTATGAAAAGGGAGATTTAAAGTCAAAAGATATCGATTACAACAGTGAGCTTTATCAAGACATCGTAGACGGCGGAACCGTCTTTAAGAAGGGTGATGTAATCCAAATAGGCACAAATGCCAGTGGTGAAATTGATGCTGTCAATCATATCCGTAAAGCCACTGATCCATTTGTTCCCGCCAGATCCGGAAACGGCGATGATAACGGACAAAGAATTGTAGGAACGATCAGGGTAGTCGAGGGCGGTGTCTTATTGGTAGAAACAGATACTGCAGTTACAAATCCTGAAACTTATCCGCCGCCCGGAGCGCGAACCTTTGAACTTTTTGCTGCAAAGATTGATGCGGCTGCGGCTGTCACGGTTTACGATGTCAAAGATGAAGAGGTTAAAAAAGGCTCCGGCAGCAATTTGGAAGTAGGCGATTACATCATTATTCGTCTCAACAAGTCAAAAGTAGTTGAATTCATCAAATTTGTTAATTTCGAGTAAGACTATAAAGTAACTTTCATAACGGGAGGATATCAATGAAAAATACACAAAGAACCGCAGCGATAGCATTGGCAGCAGGCTATATGCTCTCATCATACTCGGGTTTTGATATTCGAACAGAAGCGGCCGGAGAAACACCGGCCGCTTCCGGAACGAATCGCCCGAATATTATATATATACTTGCCGATGATTTAGGTTTTGCCGAGGTTGGCATTAACGGACAGGAAAAGATAAAAACGCCGAATATCGATCGGCTTACGCAGGAAGGAATGCAGTTTACACAGCATTATTCGGGTTGCGCGCTTTGCGCCCCCGCACGATGCACCTTAATGACAGGTTTGCACACAGGTCATGGCAGAGTAACGAAAAATGATGACACTCCTTTAAGACCTGAGGACACCACAGTAGCCGAGCTTTTACAGGCGGGCGGCTATAAAACCGGAATAGTAGGAAAATGGGGTCTTGGCAACGACGGGTCAACCGGATTTCCGACTAAAAAAGGTTTTGACTATTTCTACGGTTATGACGATCAGACCCTTGCGCATAGCTATTATCCTACATATATATATAGGAATAATGAAAGGGTAAGTCTTGACGGAAAGACCTATATTCATGATGAGTTTACAAGGGAAGGCTTAGAGTTTATTAAGAATAATAAGGATGAACCCTTCTTTCTGTACATGGCGTATACGCTTCCTCATATCGAGTTAACTATACCTGATCTTGGCGAATATGCAAAAGAAAGCTGGCCGGCAAAGGAAAAAATATTTGCCGCAATGGTAACCCGACTTGATACGGATGTCGGAAGGATAAACGACCTCCTTAAGGAACTGGGGCTTGAACAGAATACGATAGTTATGTTTGCTTCCGACAACGGCGCGCATGACAAAGGCGGGCATAATCCGTCATTCTTTAAGAGCAGCGGTCCCCTTCGCGGCATCAAGCGTGACCTTTATGAGGGCGGAATTCGTGTTCCGTTCGTTGTTAAGTGGCCTGGTGTGGTGGCTGCGGGATCGAAAACCGACCATATTTCAACATTCTGGGACTTTATGCCGACTCTTTGTGACATAGCCGGAGTGCAATCACCAACGGCAATAGACGGTCTTTCATATCTGCCTACGCTTTTAGGCAAGGGCGAACAGAAACAACATGAGTATCTGTATTGGGAGATTCACGAACAGGGCGGAAAGCGTGCGGTTCGTATGGGCGATTGGAAGGCGGTTCGAAATAATGTTGACAAAAACCCGAATGGACCCCTTGAATTATACAATCTTAAAACCGACCTTGGAGAGAAAACAAATGTAGCTTCTGCTAATCCCGAAATTGTTGCAAAGATGGAAGAGCTTTTGAAGGATGCAAAGCGTCCGATACCGAAGGAAGGTAAACCTTTTACTACTGTTACCGTTACTTCCGCACCGACTGCCACAGCGGCGCCTAATCCGACAACTACTGCGGCTCCGTCGCCTGCTGACAACAGCGGCGCAATAAAGGTGGAGATAGACGGAACAGCACATACCTTTGACCCAGCACCCATCCTTGTAAATGACCGTACTATGGTACCTATGCGTTATATATTCGAGATTATGGGCGCAACCGTATCGTGGGAGGAAGCTACCGAAACGGTTACTGCGGTTAAGGGCGATACAACGATAATTCTTCAAATCGGAAGCACCGAGGCAACAGTAAACGGTGCTACAAAAGTATTGTATGCACCCGCAATGCTGTATCAGGACAGGACAATGGTACCTCTTCGGTTCATCTCCGAGTCGCTCGGCGCTGATGTGCAATGGGTAGAGGCAAGCAACAAGGTTGTAATAACGACCAAAAAGGATGCGCCGACACCTACACCTACGCCGACACCCACACCTACACCCACACCTACACCTACACCCACACCGACAACAACGCCCGATTCGTCAAGTGGTTCGATTATAACCGACTTTGTTGCAATGGACGGCTTTGGTTCAATGTGGTCAGTAGCGAGCAACATTCAGGAAGGTGATGTTTTCTACGGAGACAGGGATTTTGTTTTAACCACAGTACCCGACACTGTAAAGGGTGCGGATTGGATTAAGACCGCAAATGACTCCAAAAACTCCGGTGGCACAGTAGCAACCTTTAAGATTACTGCGGATGCCGATGTATATATTGCGCACACCGATATGGACCCGTCCAAGCCTGAATGGATGAGCGGCTATACCGACACCGGAGAGGATATTTTGGCGACGCTTAATAAAGAGGTTACATTCAGTCTTTACAAAAAATCATTTACGGCCGGAAGCACAATAGAGCTTGGCGAAAACAGTAACAATAACCAAATGTATTTAGTTATTGTGAAGAAAAAATAGCTAAAGTAATTGCATTACAGGCTAAGGCGGGCAAGAAAAGGGAGGAGAACGCGTGAACAGAGCAGGCAAAGCGACAGCTCTTGCATTAGCCGGTTGTATGATGTCGTCATACACAGGAATAACTGTAAGGGCTAACGAAGATTCACAAGGAGGGCCTGTTGGTGGTTCAAAGCCTAATATTATTTATATCCTGGTGGATGATTTAGGGTATAATGAGGTTGGCTTCAACGGGCAAACACAAATTAAAACACCTAACCTTGACCGTATAGCTCAGGAAGGTATGAAGTTTATACAACATTACGCGGGGTGCGCAATCTGCGCGCCCTCGCGTTGTACTTTAATGACCGGTTTACATACGGGACATACTACAGTAATCGGAAATGATGATACACCCCTTAAGCCGGAAGATACAACAGTTGCGGAGATTATTAAGGAAGCGGGTTACACAACGGGCATAATCGGGAAATGGGGACTTGGAAACTACGGGTCAACCGGTTTCCCAAATGACAAAGGCTTTGATTATTTCTACGGCTATGACGACCAGACACTTGCACATAATTATTATCCGAAAAATTTATGGCGCAACCGTACTCAGGTAACACTGGGCGGAGCGCAGTACAGTCATGATTTGTTTACTCAGGAAGCTTTGCAGTTCATCGAAGATAACAGCACAGAGCCTTTTTTCCTGTATTTGGCATACACGATACCACATATTAAACTGACGGTGCCGGAGCTTGGCGAATATCAAAGCAAAAGCTGGCCCGCAGCGGAAAAGACATTTGCCGCAATGGTGACACGAATGGACAGGGATATCGGAACGCTTGAGGACAAGCTCACCGAACTGGGCATTGACGATAATACGATTATTATGTTCGCCTCGGACAACGGTGCGCATGATAAGGACGGTCATAGTCCTACATTCTTTCAGGGCGAATATAACCTGCGCGGTTATAAACGCTATCTGTATGAAGGCGGAATAAGGGTTCCCTTCATTGTCAAGTGGCCGGGAGTAGTCCGCGCGGGCGCTGTAAGCGACCATGTTTCGACATTCTGGGACTTCCTTCCTACGGTGTGTGACATAGTAGGGGTTAAGCCACCCCCGGCAATTGACGGTATTTCATACTTGCCCACTCTTTTGGAGCAAGGTGAGCAGAAGCAGCATGATTATCTGTATTGGGAATTTCATGAAGCCTTTGGTCCTGCTCGTGCCGTGCGTATGGGGGATTGGAAGGGTGTTCGCCTTAATGCCGATGCGAATCCTAATAACCCCATACAGCTTTACAATCTTAAAACGGATATCAGCGAAACTACCAATGTAGCTACCTCGTATCCGGGAATTGTTGCTCAAATAGAAGAAATAATAAAAAACATGGGCGACTCCGGAAAGCATTCGGTCGCAAGGGTTACGACAAATTCAACATTACTAAGCGGTAATCCGGGAGTTACAATAGAAAATGTTATTGACGGTAATCTTTCAACCTATTGGATTACAAACAATTTAAATAAATACATCCAGATTGACCTTCAGCATGAAAAGCTCGTAAACTATATTGACCTTGCCTGGTTTAGGCGTAATGAAAGAACATATAACTTTAATATACAGGGTTCAAAAAACGGGGAAATTTTTACGAACATTCTCACAAACGAGGTAAGCACAATCGCGCCAAATAATGAGATGCAGCGCTTTACTTTCGAACGGCAGAGAGTCCGATATATCAGAATTATCATGAACGGTAACAGTACCGACAACATTACCGACATATGTGAAATTGCGGTCGGCCTTTGGCCTGCTTTTATATCCGTAGACAGTATTGATTATTTAATCGGTACCCGAAGCATTAAAGATACCGGGCTTGAGGCAGGGAATGTTAAAGCAAGTATAGTTCTTAAAAATAACGACACTGCTTATAATTCTCAGGCAAGGGTGTTTACCGCTTTGTACTGCAACAACAAACTGGTTAGCCTGGAGTTTCCCGACCAGATCAGCATTGCCGCGAGCGGTCAGAAAACGACCGAAATAACAACCAATGTTCAGGTTGCGCCGGGTACATCCATAGACGATTACGAATTGCGCGTTTTTATATGGAACAACTTTTGGGATATGCATCCGGTGCTTGAGAGCTATTCATTGAAAACCAAAGATGATAAAGTTGATGTTGAGCCCGATAGCGTAATTCAAGACCTTGTTGTTTCGCCCATAACTGCGGCGGAATTTTGGTCGATTCAGGATAACCTTCAGATAGGCAATTTGCAGTACGGGGACAGGGAGTTTAAATTCGGGTCGATTCCCGCTGTGCTTATCGGGAACCAGTGGATTCAGACCGGGAATGACTCTAAAAGGGTCGAGGGCGATAACATTGCAACCTTTAAGGTGTCATGTGATGCGGATGTATATATTGCTCTCAGCAATAAATTCACCGCTCCTCCGGCGTGGATGAGCGGCTGGCAGGATACGGGACTTACACTTTCGGACAATCAGGCGACTCCGGCCGTTTTCAACCTGTACAAAAAATCCTATACTGCAAACAGCACCGTTACACTTGGCACAAATCTCGGAGCAAAGCCGAGCGGTACTTGGCCTAGCATGTATACAGTTATTGTAGTTCCACAAAATTAGGATACAACTGGATTTATTTTATTTAGCATGCACGATTAGGGTATTAAAGCCCGGAAACGGTAAAGGTATTAGATAATCGTTTCTGGGTTTCATTTTGTAAAAGAAATAAAAAGGAGATTATTTGTATGAAAAAGCCGCATATTATTATTTTTAATCCGGATCAGTTTCGTCTTGATGCAATGGGACATATGGGGAACAAAGCTGCGGTTACGCCGAATTTTGATAAAATGGCAACGGAGGACGGGGTTTCGTTCCGTTTTGCATTTTGTCAAAACCCTGTTTGCACGCCAAGCCGGTGTAGCTTTATGAGCGGGTGGTATCCCCATGTGAGAGGGCACAGGACGATGGCCCATATGATGCAGCCGGACGAACCGGTACTACTTAAAACGCTAAAGGACGAGGGATATTATGTTTGGTGGGGCGGAAAAAATGACCTCATCCCGGGGCAGAATAACATATATGATTATTGCAATTTTTATAACATACAGACTAATAAGGATTTAATGCCCAACCTTCACACCGTGTACGAGTGGCGCGGCGAAAAGGACGGTCCCAACTATTACTCCTTCTATGCCGGGAAGCTGGATACCAAAGGCAGGGAAGTGTATTATGACAGCGACTGGGATCATATTATGAGCGCCGTTGAATTTATAAAGAATGCGCCGGAGGATCAGCCTGTCTGCATTTATCTGCCCATACTGTACCCGCACCCCCCGTACGCTGTTGAGGATCCTTGGTACAGTATGATAAACCGTGATGATATCGAGGAAATATATCCCCGTTTTAAGGATAGTGATAAAAAGCCGAGTATGTTAAAGGGAATAATAGAAAAGCAGAGGCTCAAAGGCTGGACGCCGCAGCAGTGGAAAGAGCTTCGCGCCACATACCACGGAATGTGCGCGCGCGTGGATTATCAGTTCGGGCTTGTGGTAAACGCCTTAAAGGAAAAGGGTATGTATGACGATTCGGCTATATTTGTTTTCAGCGACCACGGTGATTATACGGGCGATTACGGAATTGTTGAGAAGACCCAAAATACATTTGAGGATGATTTGACAAATGTACCGTTTATAATAAAGCCGCCCAAGTGGGTTGATGTTAAGCCCGGCATACGCGAAGCACTTGTCGAACTTATAGATTTTCCCGCAACGGTTGAGGATTTAACCGGTATCAAGCCGAAGCATACACATTTCGGTCGCTCCCTGCTGCCTTTGATTACGGGCGAAAAGGACGAGCACCGTGATGCCGTATTCTGTGAGGGAGGAAGACTCCACGGTGAGGAGCATTGCAAGGAAAAGGAGGGGCCTGCCAGATATCCTACGAATGAAGTAAGCCTGTACTGGACAAGGATACAGTGGCAGGTTGCGGACGGTCCCGAGCACGGAAAAGGGGTTATGATAAGGACGAAGGACTATAAATATGTCCACAGGTTGTACGAGTCGGACGAATTGTACGACCTTAAGGCAGACCCGATGGAGCTGCACAACAGAATTGACGACGAAAGTCTTTCCGGTGTTTTAGCGGAGCTTAAAAACAGACTTATGCGTTTTTATCTTGAAACAAATGATGTTGTGCCCTTCAGGATTGACGCCAGAGAGCCGAAAATCGTACGGTAGGACTGAATTTAGATATACAGAGGGGATTGATATTTATGAAAGATAAGCCGAATATTGTGTTTATTCTTACGGATGACCAGGGGTACTGGGCGCTGGGCTGCAACGGAAACAGTGAGATAAGAACGCCCAATCTTGATGCGCTTGCAAGAGATGGCATACGATTCGAGAACTTTTTCTGCACTTCCCCGGTGTGTTCTCCGGCAAGGGCTTCCATTCTTACCGGAAAGATTCCCTCACAGCATGGTGTTCACGACTGGATTGTGGGGGGCAACGGAGAAAGCGACAATATAGATCGCGGCGGAACGAAAGAAAGAATCGAGTATCTTAAAGGTCAGACGGGATATACGGATATACTCGCCCAAAACGGCTATATCTGCGGAATCAGCGGAAAGTGGCACCTCGGCGACAGTCATACGCCGCAGAAAAGTTTTTCTCATTGGTTCGTTTTCGGAGGCGGCGCAAGCAAATACTTTAATGCAGTAATGATTAACGAAAAGGGCGAAAGCATTGAGGTTAGCGAGTATCTGACCGATGTAATTACGGATGATGCTATCGGTTTTATCGAAAAAAATGCCGGCGGTGACAAACCCTTTTATATAAGCGTGCATTATAACGCCCCCCACAGGCCATGGATTAACAATCATCCCAAAGAGCTTGTTGAATCATACGACGACTGCCCCTTTGAATCCTGCCCGAGTGAGCCCATGCACCCGTGGCTTACACATTGGAGAGGCGCTAACGGCGACAGGGACGACGCTCCCGACAGGGAATGTCTTAAGGAGTATTTTGCCGCCGTTACGGCAATGGATGCGAATGTAGGGCGCATTATGAAAAAGCTCGATGAGCTGGGTATAAGGGAGAATACCCTTGTGTGCTTTATGAGTGACAACGGGCTAAACTGCGGGCACCACGGAATCTGGGGAAAGGGCAACGGCACATTCCCTCAGAATATGTATGATACCTCGGTTAAAGTACCCTTTATTGTAAGCCATCCGGGGCGTATTCCAAAGGGTGTGGTGTGCGACAGTCTATTAAGCCAGTATGATTTTATGCCGACCCTACTTGACTATGTGGGCTTAAAGAATCCCGAATCCGACAAACTTCCGGGCAAGAGCTTCCTTCCTATACTGGAAGGCGGAAATATGGATGGACATGAGCATCTGGTCGTTTTTGACGAATACGGCCCCGTAAGAATGATAAGAACCAGGGAGTGGAAGTATATCCACCGCTATCCCTACGGGCCCTGTGAGCTTTATGACTTGGTAGCGGACCCCGACGAGAGAAATAATCTGATTGATGACAAGAGTAAGGAAGAACTTATAATATCCATGCGCGGAGAGATGGAGAAATGGTTTTTGAAATATGCCGACCCCGAGGTTGATGCAAAGTCTGCGGGGGTTACGGGTACGGGGCAAAAAGCGCTGGCGGGAGTAAAAAGCAACGGAAAGTCGCCATATGCACAGCTTGCCCCCATTCAAGGTCCGAAACCGCTTTACTAAAATAAGAAGTTATTGCATATAAAACAGGAGAGTATGATTATGGATATCAAACAGATAATAAGTCAGCTTACAATTGATGAAAAATTCTCACTCATGAGCGGGAAGAACCTGTGGGAAACGATGGATATTGAGCGCCTTGGAATTCCGTCTGTTACTGTGGCCGACGGCCCCAACGGCGTGAAAAAAATGGTGAAGGACGACGAAGGAAAATTCACCTGTCAACCGTCGATATGCTACCCCACAGGGTCGACCCTCGCCGCTACATGGAACCCGGAGCTTGCACAAAAAATCGGTGAAGCGTTAGGTGAGGAGTGTCTATCACTGGATATAGATATACTGCTTGCACCGGGAACCAACATAAAGCGTACGCCTCTTTGCGGGCGTAATTTCGAGTATTTTTCCGAGGACCCCTTACTTTCGGGAGAGCTTGCGGCCGCATTTATTGACGGCGTTCAAAGCAAGGGAATCGGAACTTCACTCAAGCATTTTGCGGCAAACAATCAGGAATATGACCGTGCGAATGTAAGCAGTGAGGTTGATATTCGTACACTGCGCGAAATATATTTAAGACCGTTTGAAATTGCGGTTAAAAAGTCAAAGCCATGGACGGTTATGTGTTCATATAACCGAATAAACGGCGTGTACGCCAGTGAGAATAATTATCTGCTTGACAAGATTTTAAGGAAGGAATGGGGCTTTGAAGGCATTGTAATATCCGATTGGAATGCGGTGCATGAAAGGGCAAGGTCACTAAAGGCGTCCCTTGAATTGGGAATGCCAAGCTATGAAAACGCCGCTACCGAGCTTAAAGCCGCCTATGAAAAAGGATGGATAACCGATGAGGAAATAGACTCCGCGCTTGAAAGACTGCTGCGGATAGTGTTTATGGCGAAGGAAAGCCGAAAATTGCGTACAGAAAGTTATGATGCCAAAAAGCACATCAGCCTTGCAAAAGAAGCCGCACTTGAGGCTATTACCCTTTTGAAGAATGAAAATGATATACTGCCGATATCCAAAGAAAAAGTGAAAAAAATCGCCGTAATCGGTTCGTTTGCCGAAAACCCGGTAATTCAGGGCGGTGGCGCCGCAAATGTTCCCACAACCGAGGTTGACAGCCCGCTGGAGTGCTTAAAAGAGCTTATCAAAGATGAAATAGAAATCGAGTTTGTAGCCGGATATATGACAAACAGGCCGCAAGTGGCAAGGCTTGACAAGGCAATTACCGCTGCTAGGAATGCCGATATGGCAATCGTGTTTGTGGCAAACAGAGAAAAAGTCACCGAAAGCGAGTTTTTTGACAGAAGCACAATCAAGCTGTCCTTCGAACAGGAGGAGGTTATTTGCCGTGTAGCACAGCACAACCCCAATACGGTGGTTGTAGTTCAGGCAGGATCCGCAATTGATATGTCCGCATGGGCAGACAAGGTAAGGGGTATTGTTTTTGCGTGGTATTCCGGACAGACAATGGGAAGCGCGCTTGCCGAGCTGCTTTTAGGTTATGAAAACCCTTCGGGAAAAATTGCGGAAACCTTCCCGCTTTGCTTAGAAGACACTCCGGCATATGGTTCATACCCCGGAGACGGTCTTGTTGTTTGGTATAAAGAAGGAATTATGGTAGGATATCGTTATTACGATACCTACAAAAAAGATGTCCTGTTCCCATTCGGATTCGGGCTTTCCTACACAACATTCGAATACTCCGATATCAGTGTAACGCCGGCCGAAGCAACCGATAAAGAAACGGTAACCGTAAGCTTTAAGCTGAAAAACACGGGCAAGATGAAGGGTAAGGAAACTGTCCAGCTTTATGTAAGAGACCCGTTCTCAAGGGTATTGCGCCCCGAAAAAGAGCTTAAGGCATTTACCAAGGTTGAGCTTGCCCCCGGTGAACAAAAAGAAATAAAACTTACACTTGACAAGGATGCCTTTGCTTACTACAACGCGGTGTCGGAGAGCTGGTATGTCGAAAGCGGAGAGTTTGATATTATGGTCGGCTCATCCTCAAGGGATATAAGGCTTAGAGCGACCGTTACTATAAACTCCACCGATATTTCATATACATAATACCGTGGATAAGGCGAGTATACTGATATTAGGGGGAGTGAGGCTTTATCATGGATTTATTGAAATTTACCGACAGGTATGAAAAACTGCGCGCAGACAGAAAAATAAATGCTGATAAATTCATAAGCGGTGAGCGGCCCTATATGATTTTCCAGACCGGAGAGGGCAATGTATGGGGCGATATACGCTCCAAGGAGCAGTCGTTTGAAGAAAATGTCAGATATATAAAGTCGTGTTTTGGTGTTAAAAGCGACCACCTGCCTGTAATGGAGCCATGGTTCGGAACCGGCGTATATGCCAATATGTACGGCTGTGATTATGTATGGCGTGACGGGAGCGCTCCTGCCGTTCATTACAAGTACAAAAGTGTGGATGAAATCGAAGGGCTTAAAAAGCCCGATTGGCACAAAGCCGAAATCCCCAACCTGATACTCGATACAATCCGATACTTTAAGAGCAAAACGGGCGATGCGATCCCCATAATTCATACCGATACCCAGTCGGCAAGCGACACCGCAACCTTAATCCTTGACGCGTGCGAGGTTTTTATGGCGTGTCTTGATGAGTCTGAGGCGATTATGAAGTTTATGGAGGACATCAACAGTCTTGTAATCGAATTCAGCACCGTACAGTCGGAGATTATCGGAAATGCGCTTGTAAAGCCGGGGCATATTATGCTTAATGCCGACGGATTTAAAGGTTTTTCCGTTTCGGATGACAATCTTGCGGTTGCATCCCCCACGGTAAACCGGATGTTTAATCTGCCTCTCGATCAAAAGATCGGCGAGGCAATGGGCGGCGTTGCGATTCACTCCTGCGGGAAGTGGTCGCATACAATGCCGTTTGTTAAGGAGCTTGTACCGTCTTGTGCGGCGATTGACTGCGCCATAGATTCGACCGTTGACCCCAACCCCAACGAGCCTGAGGCTGTTCGCGACGCTCTTGCGGGCAAGGGGATTTATGCCCATGTTAGAATGACGGGCGAAACGGATAAAATGCTGGAGATTGTAAAAAGAGTTTTGCACCCCGACCTGAAGCTGATTGTACACCCCGCCTATATAGATGATGAAACCGCTGCGCGCAACTATTACGAGCTTGAAAACCTGCTCGGAAGCTTTTATAAAAGCCGATAGTAGTTGCAACACATTTCGGAAACGGCGGTCGCTTGATAAAACAGTATTTTGGTTAGTATTCCAATATTTTCCGCATAAAAGGAGTACTGCTCGGAAAATGGCGATTATATTGGAAATTGATGATGCCGCAAAAACCGAGCTGACAATTTAACACCTTAAAAAAGTCGGAATTTGATAACAAATAAGACAAATGAGGATTGACTATAGCCTCTGATACCTATATGATATATTATAGAGAGTTGTGTGATATATCGGCATAGAACGAGCATACCGATTATATGCGGTGTGCATCGGATTATCATTATAATTTAAAGATAAAAGGAGCTTTACTGTGGACGGAAAAAGACCCAATGTTTTATTTATTGCAGTGGATGATCTTCGGGATTTTGCGACCTGTATGCAATCATATCCCGATGTAATAACCCCGAACATTGACAGGCTTGCGAAACGGGGAATTCTTTTCGCGAATGCGCATTGTCAGGCGCCGATGTGCGCGCCTTCAAGGAACAGCCTGCTTTCGGGAATATTGCCTTCAACCTCGGGGGCATACGGTTTTCAGCCTTTTAAGGTTATTCCGGCGTTTAAAAATGTTGATACATTGCCTAAGCATTTTAAGAATAACGGATATCATGTTATGGGGACGGGGAAAATTCATCACAATGCGCCGACACACGGCCCCGATGCCTCCGAGTGGCATGAGTATTGGCCGTCTATCGAAAACCCCGTAAATACATTCAATGGTGATGCGCCGCCTAAATCAAAGGAAAACTGCGGCGGTATCGTCTGGAAGGTCGGGGATACGCCTGAGGAGGAGTGCGGCGATTATCTTCACGCTTCCTGGGCGGCAGAGCAACTGTCAAAGGAGTATGACAAGCCGTTCTTCTTGGCTTTGGGCTTTTATAAACCGCATCTTCCGCTTGTATGCCCGAAGAAGTATTTTGATATGTATGACCGTGATAAGCTTCAGGATGTATACATAAAAGAGGATGACCTTGATGACATTCCCGATGCGGGCAAAATGCGGTCCAACAGAGTGATTTATGAATATGTGAAAAGCAACAAGATGGAAAAAGACTTGTTGCATGCTTATTTAGCCTGCATAACCTATATGGACGCCCAGCTCGGACGAGTGCTTGACGCTTTGGACAGCGGCCCCAACGCCGACAACACAATCATTGTTTTCTGGGGTGACAACGGCTGGCATCTCGGTGAAAAGCATCATTGGACAAAGTTTACCCTTTGGCGTGAGTCTACAAGGGTTCCGCTTATTATATCCTGCCCCGGCAAAGCACAGGACAGAATATGCACCAAGCCGGTCGGTCTTATTGATTTGTTCCCGACGCTTAACGAGCTTTGCTCACTCGGTAAGCCGCCGCAGAAGCTTGAGGGAATGAGTATCGTACCGCTTTTGGACGACCCCGAAACCGAATGGGAAACACCCGTAATCACTACATTCGGAAGGGATTCGCACAGCCTGACGACCGAAAGGTGGAAGTACATTAAATATTTTGACGGCTCGGAGGAACTGTATGACAGGCTTTTTGATACATTTGAGTGGTATAATCTTGCGGAAAACCCCAGCTATCAGCATATTAAAGACGAACTTAAAAAGTATTTACCCAAAATAAATGTGCCGAACGAGCCGGGGACCACGCTCCCCCATGTATTTGCAAGCGATTATCCGAATATTGAGGCTTGGAGAGAAAAATATTACGGAAAAAATAATGCTTAAACCACAGGGAGATTATGCAGATGAGTGACAAAAGAATGAATTTCATATTTTTCTTTCCCGACGAGATGCGCGCCGACAGCGTTTCCTGTTACGGAAACCCTACCGTGAAAATGCCGAATTATGACAGGCTTGCAAAAGAGGGAGTAAAGTTTGACAAATGCTTTGTTCAAAACCCTGTATGCTCGCCGTCGCGGTGCAGTGTAATGACAGGTCTGTATGTACATAATTTCGGGCACAGGTCTTTATGGCATCTGTTAAGGCCGTATGAGCCGAGTTTGTTCAGATACTTAAAAAATGCGGGGTACGACATTGCCTGGTTCGGCAAAAACGACCTTTACTCACAGGCTTATCTCGATGAGATTTTAGGTGATAACGAAGAAATGCGTTTAGGCGACAGCAGTCATATTCAGGGCTCCGAAGGTGTCAGCGGAGGGAAAAACCCGTACAGTATTGACGACCCTGAGTATTATTCCTTTTTACATTCACCTTTTAAGACTGAAACGGGCAAGCCTGTTATAGACGATAGTATTACAAAAGCTTTGGATTTTTTGAACTCAAGGAAGCAGGGCGACAAGCCGTTTATGCTGTTTTTGCCCATAGTAATGCCGCATCCGCCCTATAAGGTTTTTGAGGAATTTTACAATATGTATGACCCGAAGGAGCTTATCGAAGAGCTGAAATCCCCCGACGAAACATCGGGTAAGCCTTCTTTTGCGGAGCTTATACGGAAATATCGAAGGCTTGACAAGCTTTCGCCCGAGTTTTTTGCAAAAATATATGCAGTATATCTCGGTATGAACAGCTATGTTGACCTTATGCTGGGCGAGCTTTTGGAAACGCTCGACAGAACCGGGCTTTACAAAAACACAACCGTTATTGCCTCATCCGACCACGGCGACTGGGCGGGGAATTATGGCCTGGTGGAAAAGTGGCCCAACGCTATGGATGACGATCTGCTGCATGTACCGCTTATTATCAGAACTCCCGACAACAAGGCGGGTCATTCGGTAAGGGAACAGGTTGAGCTTTTCGATATTATGCCCACAGCGCTTGAGCTTGCGGGAATAGAGGCTGAGCATACCCACTTTGCCCGTTCCCTCGTACCCCAGCTGAACGGTGCTTCGGGCGACCCCCTGCGTGCGGTGTTTGCCGAGGGAGGCTACGATCTGCATGAGCCTGTTTGTTTTGAAAACTTTGAGGGAAGGTTTGCCGGGTCGGGACATCAAAGCTTCATGCAAAATCCCGCAGGGGTGTATTATCCCAAAGCCCTGCAACAAAAGGAATACCCCGAAAGCGTGTGCAGAACCGCAATGATTCGTACATCGGAGTATAAGCTGGTAAAGCGCACATCGGGCGAAAATGAGCTTTATGATTTGAAAAAGGACCCCCGCGAGATGACGAATGTTTATAGTGATGAGTGCTATCGCGATATCAGGCTTGATCTGGAGTCAAAACTGCTTGATTGGTATATTAAGACCGCCGATACCGTTCCCAAAACCAGTGACAGTCGCGGTTTCAAATAAAATTTATGTAAGCTTTACTGAAGCAACGCCGGATTTTATGTTAGCTTTACATAAAATCCGAGAAAAAATTTTTTAGGAGGACTGACAGAAATGAACAGAAAGTTATTTTGCAAATTGGTTAGTACAGCTTTGGTTATGACATTATTACTTACAAGCGGCATGATACTGCCGCAGCAGAAGGTTTTTGCTGACGATGAGATGATTGAATGGCGTCCGATACCACTAAGGGTTCCAAGTGATATTGGCGCAGATAAGGTAGATTTTCCGCAGTACTATACAAAGGGCAGGTACGGCGGCGAGGGATATCAGTATATCCACGGCGCAGCGGTACATGAGGATGGAACTGTTATAATGGGTCAGGACATGGGCTCTATCCGTATCAGCGAGGATTTCGGCAAGACCTGGTACTGCCCTCCGAATAACGGCAATTTTCTGATCGGCGGCAACGCCTGTGCCATTGACCCTGCGGACTCAAATGTTTTGTACGCGGCAATGTCGTCAAACAGCTTTGTAAACGCGTTCGCCAGCCTTAAAAATTACGAAGGGATTTACCGCTCGACCGACAAGGGTCAAAGCTGGACCTTGGTACAGAGATTTTTTCAGATCCCTTATTCAAGCGGTTTCCGCTTTGTAAAGCAGAATTTTGCCTGTTACCCGCTTACAGGCGGAACGGTTGAATCGCGTATATGGCGTTTTGTTACATCAGACCAGGGCGGCGGTCCCGGTGCGATGTTCACCTCAACGGGAGGTGTTAAATGGGAAAAGGTTACTGATTTTGATATAGCGGTTTATGGCAAAAAGTACTCGCTTAATCAGCATCCCACTGATGTCAATACACTGTATATGTGTACGGACAAGGGCGTATGGAGGACGACTGACGGCGGAAAAACATGGACACTGCCGTGGAAGGATAAGCTTAACGGTCTTTCCCGCTCATTCTGGATTGACCCTGACGACACCAATCATATGTTAGCAAGTATTACTAACAACGACAAGACAAAGGGCGGTATATGGGAAACCTTTGACGGCGGAACTACATGGGTAAACATAATGAACGAAATTACTGTCGCACAGATGGCGGTTGGCGCAAAGAATCCTGACGGCAAGAGGATAATATATGTCCACAATAATGTTGCCCCGCCTGAGAATAAACCTCGTATCCGTAATTTTGACGGAAAATGGATTATCCCTACTATAAAGACTGATAATCCCGGTGAATGGACGAGGGGTTCCATCACAGGACAGATGCAATGCGTTTTCCTTCCCCACCCCACAAAGCCCGATGTGTGTATTACTATGGGCCGCGCGTATTGGTGGAGGAGCGAAGGTACCGGAGGACAGGTTTGGGAGGAAAGCTCCACAGGCTATTCCGGTCCGCAGTGGCGTAATATTGCGTTTGACCTGAATAACTGGCAGCACTTTATCGTCAGTGTGGAGGATGCCGGAACTTTTTCCACAACAAACGGCGGCGAATGGTATAGTCAAAGCAATATAACAGGTAAAGGAGCCGGAGAACAATGGGCTCGAATGATAGAGCAGGTCGGGCAGTCAAATGTACAGGCACGCTCTGCTCGTGATATAATACTTCTTCCGGACCCGTGGCCTTCTGATGTTCCGCCGCCCGCAAGTCCTAACTTACCGGGAAGGCAGATTATGACTCTTGGCGGAACCTTTAGCCATTTTATATTTACAAAAGATAAAGGACAGGAAACATGGAATGACTGGATAGGCAAGGATAGAAGCGTCGGAGGCGATGGTCTTAACCGAAACCGTGTGTTTTACAGTGCTCAGAATCCGAACATTATATACGCTGGACCGAATGTGTCTACAGATGGCGGAACGACCTGGACTATAAATACAGATGCAAGACAGGTTTGTGAGATTTCCGGAGTGAATGGTGATATTGTTTATGCGATCAAGGATGGTTCCCCCAATGAGATTCTTCAGTCTAAGGATAGGGGCAAAACATGGAAAACAATATTCAAAGCAACTTGGAAAATTAAAGACACCTCAAATACGGGAATAATTACTGCTGATCCTTCAGATGACGGACGCATTTATACAGTTGATGAAAATATGGATGTGCTGATGCTGAAAGAAACCGATGGTTTGTGGAATCAGGTAAAACTTAATCTCCGCAAGGCGGCGGCTTTCAGCCATCCTACATGGAGCGTAAGAGAAATAGTTGTCGATCACAGTGATTCAAAACTGCTTTATGTTATATTGAATATCTCGGGCGCCCCCAATATTTGGCGCGGACGCATTAACGACGATTTCACCGCCTGCACATGGGAGGATATAACCCTGAATGCGCCGCGGATTGCACAGGCAAGCAATCTTATACTGAATCCGCTTACAGGTGATTTGATTCTCGGCTCGGGCTGCGGAAACTTTGTATTACCCGCACCTGCGGACTGGCAGCATAAAGATCCCTCAAAACGCCAGTACAAGAGTGCACTTTGGAAAAGCCTTCCCTTGCCGATACCCAACGGCTATTCGGGTACGCCTTATGTACCTCAGGCGCCAAGCCAAGACGGCACAATAAAGGTGGAGATAGATGGAACGGAACATACCTTTGACCCAGCACCCATCCTTGTAAACGACCGCACAATGGTACCTATGCGTTATATATTCGAGATTATGGGCGCGACCGTATCGTGGGAGGAAGCTACCGAAACGGTA
>MWCQ01000021.1 GCA_002070105.1 Firmicutes bacterium ADurb.Bin193
CTAAAGATTTTTTTCCTCACCGGCTTAGCCGGTGGTTTTTTTTCGCTAAAGCTTTAACTAAAAAAAAAACAGGCTGCGCCCGGCAGCCTGTTTTATATCATTTCCCATATCCCCAAAACGCCGGCGGCACAAAAAGCCCGGTTGGGCCGGGGTGATGCGCCGACGCCGGCATTATTGACGATATAGCCTTTTATACAGGAAGGCTTCCGAAATGATTGTGAGAAAGCATAAAACCAGATAGTTCTGGTAGAAATTATGCACAATCGTGAATTTTCCGAGCAGGTTGCAGCACGCGATCAGGTTGGATATATAGGCCATAAAGGTAATGACGATGGCAAAAAGCAAAAGAATAAGAGCCTTCCTGGAAGGTTCTTTTTTCATGTAATTCATCATAAAAAGCCCGCTCCCCGCACCAAACACCAGGTGGAAAAAGGGCACGTTCCCGATGGGCAGGAACGGGTTGTTGAAAATGTGGAGATCCAAAGGGATCAAAAAAGCCTCCTGCACCGCTATGACGATTGCCGCAATCAAAGCCACAGGAAGCAGTTCCTTAATTCTTTTCGGCTTAATAAAGATAAAAATTGCCGACCAGACTATGATTGAATAAAGTAAATTCAAATATCTTTGCATGGCTTCCTCCAACAGTTTATTGTAATAACAGTATTATCTGTTTTATGCCGGAATTTATGCATTTGTGCGGGCAGGCGGGGTAAAAAAGGACTCTACGGGGCGTTGATTGAATTTTTTTCGTTTTACGGGTATGATAAATAATATCTGCTGGGGTCTGGTGTTTTAAAAACACCAAATCCGAATCGCAAGGTCTTTATGCTGATTTGCTCAAAAGCCTTGTGCTCCGGCAAATCAAAAATGCCTTGAAACCGCGAAGCAGCAGTATTTTTTATTTATTCAGCAGCTATTAAACATACAAAAAGGAGGCCAGACGATGGATCATGGCAGAATAGGCGCTTTGATTTTAGCCCTGAGAAAGGAAAAAGGTATGACCCAGAGGCAGATAGCCGACGTTATGCACATCAGCGACAAAACCGTTTCAAAGTGGGAACGCGGCCTGGGGTGTCCCGATGTATCGCTGCTGGGCGGGCTTTCCAAGGTGTTGGGCGTTGATCTGGAAAATATGCTGGAAGGCGACCTTAAAAAAAAAGACACAGACGGAGGGAATATGAAAGCCATTAAATTTTATACCTGCGGAAGCTGCAATAATGTGATAACCGCCATGAGCGGCTCGACCGTGTCGTGCTGCGGCAGAAAGCTTTCGGCGCTGGCCGTTCAGCCGGAGGACAGCGATCACAAAATAAGCCTGGCCGATATCGACGACGAATATTACGTCACCGTCGACCACCCCATGCGCAAAGACCACTATCTCTCATTTGCCGCACTGGTATGCTATGACAGGGCGCTGCTCATAAAGCTCTACGCCGAGCAGAGCGCGGCATTCAGACTACCTAAAATGCGCCGCGGCAAACTCTACATTTGTTGCAGCGGACACGGCCTTTTTGTAAAAGAAATATAACAAGAAACGCAAAAGCCCCACTGCGGCGGCAAAAAAAATGCCATACCGCCTCAAACGCATGGTTTCGTTTTTTTTATGCGGCATCCTTCACTTACAATAACCGCACGCGTGCAAGCCGTGCGCAGCGCGTCGAGCAGTACATCCCACCGTCCACACCAGTATAGAAACGTCTTGAGCATACGGGACAGATACGCCCCGCGCTTCTCAGCGCCGGCGTGTCACGCACATAGTCCGGGCACGCATATACCAGATAGGAACGCACGAAAAGCTCACCGTCGTCGGCGCGCATGCGTATTTTGGTCGGCTTGGCCTGCCAGCCCGGATGCGGTACACACCGTCTTATCCACTCGCACTTATGGGCATAAGCGTTTGCACAGCTCCAGCACAGTGTTTCCTGGTCCATAGTCAAAAATACCCCTTTCGGTTTTGCGCCGCTCCTTGCGCATATACTACAGCATATGCAGCTACGCGCCACAATGCTATTACGGACGGCAGATGGCGCAAAAGGGTTGCCCATGCCAAAATATTAAGGTTGACAATCCTGCCGCTTTGTGCTATTATGTTTTTCGTTGCGGAGGTATAGCTCAGCTGGTTAGAGCGTTTGCTTGACGTGCAAAAGGTCGCAGGTTCGAATCCTGCTACCTTCACCAAAACATAAAATTAAAACCCTTACAGGCTCAATGCTTGCAGGGGTTTTGATTTTATTCTGTTT
This sequence comes from Firmicutes bacterium ADurb.Bin193, assembly GCA_002070105.1. Classification (GTDB taxonomy): domain Bacteria; phylum Bacillota; class Clostridia; order Monoglobales; family Firm-18; genus MWCQ01. Next base: position 2,241 of record MWCQ01000021.1, read on the forward strand.
GAGTTCGTGAATATGCATATTAATGCACGTACTACATAAATACTGCAACTTCGAAAATTTTTGTTTTTATTCATATATAGTTACACCATATCTTAGGTACTACCTGAGGCTGCACTGTGCACCCCATATCCTTCCTTTCTGTATTTATTTACACTGTAAAAAGTCACCTAAAAATTAGTGAAGACTGAATTCCTCAAATATCAATATCACTTTTTCCCCTATACATAATTTCAGCCTCGCGCCTTGCCCTGACAGCATCTTGATAGCTCTCAAAATAACCGATAAAAACAGAGCCGGTTTTTCCCGCTGTAATTTCAACCTTCCACTTCCTGTTCCGCAGTACCCATTTGACACCCGGAATCTTTTTCCCATTATGTATTGCGTTATTTTGTTCAGCTTCCGGAAAGTGAATAACCCCATTTGGGTTGTTTTGGAACTCACTCTCGCAATCGCGAACAAAGCGGCATATATTAACAAACCTGTCCAGTATCAAGCCAATCATGCTTGACGATAATCCGCACAGCTTAGCAAGTTCCGCTTGCTCAATTTTGGCTCCTTTATAAATGCTTTCGATCCACATCTGCAGAATGTCTCTATCCCGCTGGCGCTTAATTCCGGCAAATGCTGAATCAATAATGTGCTGAGCGTATGCTTTATCAATGTATTTATTTATATTGTGGTCATGCCGCACAATGAAATTATATTTGTTTATGTTAAGTACTACCGATGCGGCAATCGCTATACTGCAAAAGCGGGCCATTATTTCGGATTACGCACTGTGGAATGAAAAGGCATACGCCGACAACGACATCTATTGGTTGTTGTTAAAAATGGCCGACTATATCAATTAAGCCTTCATACCCTCCTTATTAATTTGGTGCTGGACCAGAAAGAGATAGAACGCTTCTACTGCGACGAAACGGTCCAGGCGTACTACCCAGGCAGCAAGCGGTTACAGGAACTGCTGGGCCAGATTATCGACAATAACGTCATGTGGGATAAGACAAAGCGTGTGGCGATAATCGACCTTGACGCGCTAGAAAAAAATAATACACAGAACAACTAACCCTTACTACAATCTGTACTACAACGCGTAGGAAAAACAAGTCTAAAATGGGTAAGTTCAGGGCAACAAAGGACAAACACAAAAAAGAATAAAACCCACTAAACCCGCGATATAGCGGACTTTGCCGCTTGTAGTATCTCTTATTGACGTGCAAAAGGTCGCAGGTTCGAATCCTGCTACCTTCACCAAAACACATCGTCCCGACAAAATGCGCCCTGAATGCCAATTCAGGGCGCATTTTGTGTATGCAAATCCGGTTTAGATATTTTATCGGCGTCTGCGGCATTTCGGGCGCACTTTAAGCGCAGGGTCCGATTTAAAAATATTTTGATTTCCTGCTCTGGTATTTTTAGACACAGCATTTTTTGTGCATGAAAAAGCGTGTTTGCGCAGAAGATAAAGCCGAGGTGATTTAAATGTCAGCAATGAAAGACAAATTCCACGACCTGTATGCCTTAATAGAAGCCGACGACGAAGCAAACAGCTATTTTTACGCGTTGCCGGACTATGTTCAGGAGCAGATCGAAACACGCTCCGACGGCGTGAACTCTTTTGCAAGCCTGAAGGACTACGCCGAAAACCTGCTGCGCGGGGATGACTGAGCCGCACAATGGCAGGCCGGTACTGCGGTAAATCCATATTGCACTGTCAGGGGGGAAAAGCGTGTTTGCCTACTTTTTAAAATTAAAAGCAAGGATAGACCCTTTTCTCATTCGGGACGGCGCTCATCTGAGCAGGCAGCAAAAGCACAGGCGGCGCACATATATCCTGTGCTTTGCTGCGGCCGTGCTTACGCTTTTGTGTGCCGGGGCCTTCGCCGGCGAACCGCTCATACGGCTTGCGGCGGCTTGGGCAGGCACAAGTACGCCGGACTCCCCGCTTACCCGTATCATGTTTGTTGCCTTGCGCACACTCCAGACAGTGGTATTGTTTTTGCCGGGAGAAGCGGTGGAGCTTTTGGGCGGCTGGCTGTTCGGCACTGCCACAGGTACGCTTTTATGCCTTGTCGGCTCGGCGGCCGGCTCCTGCGCCATACTGTATATGGTCAGGCGCTTTGGCGAAAAGGCGGCAGCGCTGTTTATCCGCCGTGAAAAGCTTGCCTCACTGTCTTTTTTTAAGGGCAGCAAGCGGTTTAATCTTCTGATATTCCTGCTGTTTTTAATCCCCGGCACGCCTAAAGATGCCATAACCTATGCCGTTGCGCTTACGCCAATGCGTATGCGTGACTTTGTGCTGCTGTCAACCATAGCACGCATTCCGTCAGTACTGACTTCGGCGATTGTGGGCGAAGCGGCGGTTGCGCAGGCCTACACACTGGCCTCTGCCATCCTTGTGGCAAGCGGGCTGTGCTCACTGGGCGGCATAGTGCTGTTTCGCCGTATGCTGCGCCGTGGGCGCATCCAAACTGTCAGCCATTCCGGCAAAACCGGCATGCAGCCTGTGAAAAATTTGCCGTATGTGCCATCAAAGCCCGTTCCCGCAGCGCCTTTGGCCGGAACCTATGATGCGCCGGCCTTTTCAGCGTCTGCGGCGGCGTTTGCACCCGCAATGACCGCATCCGGCGTATCCGACGCAACCACTCCCCTCGAAATCGGCCATACCGCGGCTTCAGACCCGCAAATAACCTGAGCGAAGCGTGATTTATCCGCCGGATTCTCCCGATCAGGGCACGGCAGCGGTAAACAGCCGATTGCCCGGGATAAAGGCCATGCTTCTTTTTAGTTTTTAAGCTTGCTTGACCTCCGCCGGACGCGACCTTGCCATCTCACGTAAACGGCTGAAACCTTTTTGCGAAAAACAAAGTAAGGCTTTGCTTTTTCCTTTCATGCGTCAGCCGTGGCAGCAGATGCACGATAAACGCATGAAACTTTTTGCGGAGCAAAAGGCAAAGTTTTGGTCAAACTTTTTTAAAAGTTTGCAGGGTTTTTAGGGGCGGAGCCTCTAAATCGCCGTCCGCAGACGGCGAAATCCTAATCGTATAAGAGCTTTTTTCTTTGTTACTTTCTTTTTGCGATAGAAAAAGAAAGTAAGGTTTTGCTTTCCAGCTTTCATGCGTCAGCCGCGGCAACAGATGCAGCAGGCCTTGACACCGCAGACCGCCTTCATATATAATAAAACACAAAAAAGCCGTGCGCTGATTACATAGTCTCCGTACAAGTTAAAATGTTCAGATTTTGGGCGAATTGTATTTTCTAAGAAACGGATCATACGGCAGTACCAGACGGCAAAATGCAGACCATACCTGTTGTCGCGTGCTGTTTCCGAACAGTATACCTTTGTGGGCTTCTATTCTTAGCCTGCTTTTGCTGCGCATGAAAAAAAACAAGCTGTGACCGGAGCGCAGAAGAGAATGCGGCGGAAGGATGCGGGCGTATTAAGGATGCACCAGAGCAAGACAGACGCATGGCTTGGGAAATCGCGCATGAGCCTGTGTCACAGGTCATTAACGTTTATTTTAAGTAAACTATACATGCTCTAGGGGGGTAGAAAGATGAAAAAGCCAAACATATTGCTGGTATTCACCGATCAGCAGCGCTACGATACCATCGAAGTGCTGGGCAATCCTGTGATAAAAACGCCTGTTCTAAACAGCCTGGCGGAAAACGGCACGGCATTTGCCAGGGCCTATACGCCATGCCCGGTCTGCGTTGCCGCAAGATACGCCATGCATACGGGACAAATGCCGCACCGGACGGATGTTGTCAAAAACAGCAAAATGCCCGACGGCAGACAGAGCTTTATGGATATTCTTTCAGAAAACGGTTACCAAACCTTTGGCACAGGCAAGATGCATTTTACGTTCAATACGGGGTTAGGTACGCTGTGGGGCTACGAAAAAAGGGCCACATGCGATGTGGAACGCCCTGAGGACAACGATTTCTACCAGCATATCAAAAGCAGGGGCTACGGGCATGTGGTGGATTATAAAGGCGTGCGAAGCGAAATGTATTATATCCCGCAGGTGTCTCAACTGCCGGCGCATCTTCATCATTCGGCGTGGACTGTAGATACGTCCATAGATTTTCTTGCGGGAAGGGATAAGGACAAGCCGTTTTTTATGATGACCTCGTTTGAAAAACCCCATCCGCCGTTTGAGCCGCCCGTGCCCTGGAATAAACTCTACCGCGGGCCCGACATGCCGTTGCCTAAGCGGCCGGAAGCCGGAGAAACGCTTCTTACTGCGTGGAACAAGTATCAAAACAGATACAAGCACAGGGATCAAGGTGTTGACGACAACCTTATCCGGATGCTAAAGGCCAGCTACTACGCCGAGGTATCCTATCTGGATTACTGCCTGGGCAGGCTGTTTGACTATATGGCTGGCGAGGGCCTTATGGATAATACGCTCATCCTGTTTACTTCGGACCACGGCGAGATGCTGGGCGACTACAACTGCTTCGGAAAGCGGTGCTTCCTTGATTCAGGGGCCAGAATTCCCATGCTCATCCGCTATCCCGGCTGCGAAAAGGGCAATATATGCGCCACGCCCGTGTCCCTGATAGATATCCTGCCCACATTTTTAGAATTTGCCGGTATCCCCGCCGCAGACAGCTACTCCGGCGAGAGTCTGTTTGGCATTATGGCCAACACCAGCGCCAGGGATACCGTTTACGGCCAGTACGACAGGGAAGGGCGCGCCTTGTATATGGCGGTCAATACCGAATACAAGTATATCTATTCAGCTCCCGACAATAAAGAATTTTTGCTTGACCTTGTCGCAGACCCGGAGGAAACCCGCAACAAAGCCTATAATCCCCTGTACATTGAAAAAACCAGGCAGATGAGAGAGCAATTGATCAACTACTTTAAAAACGAAGGATATACAACACCCCTATCCCCGGACGGATGGAAGGCATATCCCCGGCAGGAAATGCCGGATGATCCCGACGCATACCTGATGTTTCAGGATCCACCCGAAAGCATACCGCATATTCCGGGCTATGAAACTGCTTCAAATTTAAGAAAATATTATAAAAATTCGCATCATGCCGGATTGGGATGGTATTAGGCGCTATATCTGTCCGAGCGCCTGCCGCAGATCCGCGATAATGTCGTCAATGTTTTCCAATCCCACTGACAGCCGGATCAAATCGGGCGCAATGCCCGCCTCCCTTAACTGCACATCCGTAAGCTGGCGGTGGGTATGGCTTGCCGGATGCAGGAGGCACGTTTTACTGTCCGCGACATGGGTGACGATGGAAGCCAGCTTCAGGCTGTCCATAAACTTGATGGAGCGCGCCCTCCCGCCTTTTATGCCAAACGCCAGCACGCCGCAGGAGCCGCCGGGCAGGTATTTAGCGGCCAGGGCATGATATTTATCGTTTTTCAGGCCGGCATAACTGACCCAGGCGATTTTTTCCTGATTCTCTAAAAACTCTGCCACCGCCAAAGCGTTTTCACAATGCCGCTTCATCCGAAGATGAAGCGTTTCCAGCCCAAGGTTTAAGTAAAACGCATTCTGCGGAGACTGAATCGCGCCAAAGTCGCGCATCAATTGGGCCGTTGCCTTTGTGATATAGGCGCCCTTTCCGAATTTTTCGGCATATGTTATGCCATGGTAGGATTCATCCGGCGTGGTCAGCCCGGGAAACTTGCCGGCGTGCGCCATCCAGTCAAAATTGCCGCTGTCTACTATGCAGCCTCCCACACCTACGCCGTGCCCGTCCATATACTTCGTTGTGGAATGCGTAACAATATCCGCTCCCCACTCAAACGGCCTGCAATTGACCGGCGTCGCAAAGGTATTGTCAACAATAAGCGGAACGCCATGCGAGTGCGCCAGTGTTGCGAATTTTTCAAAATCAAATATTGTGACTGTCGGGTTGGTAATCGTTTCCCCAAATACAGCCTTGGTGTTGGGCTTAAAATATTTTGCCAATTCCTTTTCGGGCAGATCCTGGTCGACAAAGCTGCACGTAATACCCATTTTCTTCATGGTCACGCCAAACAGATTGTAGGTTCCGCCATAAATGGCGGAGGAAGCGATAAAATGGTCGCCGGCCTGACATATATTAAAGATGGCATAAAAATTTGCCGCCTGGCCCGACGAGGTCAGCATGGCGGCAGCGCCGCCCTCCATCGCGCATATTTTTGCCGCCGCGGCATCGTTTGTCGGATTTTGCAGTCTGGTATAAAAATACCCTTCCGCTTCCAGGTCAAACAGCTGCCCCATTTCATCACTGGTATCATATTTAAACGTGGTGCTCTGGAAAATCGGCAATTGCCGCGGTTCCCCCTTTTTGGGCTTCCATCCCCCATGTATGCACTTTGTTTCTATCCTGTTTTCCATGTCTATTCCCCCAAACTGAAATTTATTTTAGAAGGTGCCATTAGTATAACAGTATAAACTATTTTAATACCATTGAAAAATACAAAAATACGCCTGTTTGATATAGCTTTATACTATATCAAACAGGCGTATGTGCCATGGCGCTATAGCCATGCGGTTATCGGTGCGTCAGTGTTCTATGGCAGATAGTCACACACATGTTTTTTTAACGCGTCCATGTATGAGCGGCCGTACCGGCTAAGCGGCATATTCTTTTGCGTGATCGTCCCCACGCGCATATATTCTTCCACCATAAGCGGCCTGGCTATGATATTTTCCCCGTTCAATTCCCTGCTGATCACGCCGGTGCTGACCGTATAGCCGTCCAAGCCAACCGCAAGATTAAACAGGGTCGCCCTGTCCCTCACCCTGATATTTTTGTTACGGTCGAGCGTACTGAGGATCTCCTCCGAAAAATAAAAGGAATTATAAGCGCCCTGCTCAAATGAAATATACGGATACGCCTCCAGCTCCTCTAAGGTAAGCATGTCCCGGCCGGCCAGCGGATGCTTTGAGCTGATGAACACATGCGGCTTTGCCACAAAAAGTTCCGCAAACTCAAGACGGTTCTGCTTAATGAGCTTCATGATCACTTCTTCATTTTTGGATGAAGTATACAGGATACCTATTTCGCTTTTCAGTCTGCTGACATCCTGGATAATCTCATAGGTTTGAGTTTCCCTGAGCGTAAAAGCGTATTGATTTGCGCCAAATTCACGGATCACATCCACAAACGCGTTTACGGCAAAGGAATAATGCTGGGCAGAAACAGAAAACCTCGGGCTGTGCGTCCTGGCATTTAAAAACTTTTCTTCCAAAAGCTCAGCCTGTTCCAAAACCTGCCTGGCGTAGGCAAGGAATTCGTCGCCCGCATTCGATGCCACAATTCCTTTATTGGTCCTGTTAAATATAGTGATCCGCATTTCGTTTTCCAGTTCTTTAATAGCGTTGGTAAGGCTTGGCTGGGAAATGAAGAGCGCTTTGGCGGCGTCACTGATTGTGCCCTTATCCGCGGCGGTCACCACATATTTTAACTGCTGTAAAGTCAATATTCTTCATCTCCTTTTGCTTTTGTCATCATATATCGCAGCCAAATGATCCGTTTGTTCCGTCCAGGCCAGCGCTATAGGCCGGATCAACCCAGCCTTTCCGGTGCCGCCGTAACTTTGCACTGCCATTCAACCTCAACATTGTTTTTTACAGCAAGCCATACGGGTGATATCTCCTCTGCCTTCCTCACGGCATTTTGAAGCTCTTCTTCTGATACGCCTGCCGCCTCAAGCATAACCTCAAAGCGGATTTTTTCAAGGGACAACGGATTTTCCCTTCTGATACCGGCTGCACTCATCCTGTATCCGGCAATGCTTTTCCCCATTCTTCTCAATATAGCCACAATTCCGGTACTGACACATCCGGCAAAGCTCATCACCAATAATTCCAGACCGAGAAAACCCTGTCCGTCACCGAGAGGCGGCGAATAATCAATCATCACCGGCGTATCCGGATTTGTTTTTGATATACTCCTAAATCCGACCTTTTGATCCGTTAGCTCCAAACTGATTTCAAGCGGCGCCATATTCATCCTTATCTCTCCTCTGATATTATTTTAATTGCCTTTATATGTTTTACGATGACGGATTTACACGGTAAGCGCAGCGAAAAAAAAGAAGTGAATGCGCAACCAAAACGCCCGTGCAATAAAGATGACCAAATAACCCTGTGCAGAAGCAACCCTATAATCCGCTACAGACATTCTAGCATAAGAAAGCAGAAAAGTATACATGAAATGCGGGTATCAGGATACAAAATCGGGCCGGTAAGCAACCGGGCCGCAAAACCGCATAGGCTTAAGAAAAACAGTGCTTCCAGGCTAAAGAAACACCAATAGTGTCTACACAAGCCGTCAGCGCCCTCCGGCGGCCCAAGCCCCTCAATCCCCGTCTGCAGGCGGCGGATACCAAACGCCCCGGCGTTTTTTCATTGTCGCTCTTTTGCGATAAAGCAAAGAAGGCAAGGTTTTGTTTTTTCCCTTCATACGTGTTCCGTACCTGTCATCTGTTTTCCGCTTTACATCTGCCCGGCAATGTGGTATGATAGATGCAAGTTTTCAGCGGTATTATTAATTATAGATAAAAAACGAAAGGAGCAAAACGAGATGGAACTGAAGGGATCAAAAACAGAAGCGAATTTGATGACGGCATTTGCGGGCGAATCGCAGGCAAGGAATAAGTATACGTATTATGCCTCGGCTGCGAAGAAAGAAGGCTTAAACAAAATAGCCGCAATTTTTGAAGAAACGGCAGGCAACGAAAAGGAGCATGCCAAGATATGGTTCAAGCTGCTTCATGGCGGTATGCCCGACACGGCTGCCAATTTAAAGGATGCTGCCTCAGGCGAGCATTACGAATGGACCCAGATGTATGCCGAGTTTGCCAAAACGGCGGAGGAAGAAGGCTTTGGCAAAATCGCTTATTTGTTCAGTGAAGTGGCCAAGATAGAAAAAGAACATGAAGAGCGCTACCAAAGGCTGCTGGCAACGCTTGAGGCCGGCGAGCTGTTTAAAAGCGACGCCGAGCAGGCATGGATATGCACCAACTGCGGCCATATCCACTACGGCAAAGAGGCGCCTGAGAAGTGCCCTGTGTGCGATCATCCGCAGGCGTATTTCGTTATCCGCGCATAATCATGGCATATAGCCTTTAGGCATGACAAAAACGGCGAAAGTACAGACTCTTCGCCGTTTTTGTGTATGCAGCGCACGCGCCAAAGCAGGTGTCTGAAGAAAGGAAGGAGATCAATATGCACATACCATCCATTGCCTTATTTGTCGCACTGGGGATACTGTTCTCTATGGGAAAAAGCGCTTTTCTGATCGCCGGCTATAACACCCTGCCAAAGGCGAAAAAAGCGCAGTATGACACCGCCGCACTGTGCAGATTTATGGGAAAAGCCATGTTTTCTCTAAGCTGCGGCATGATACTCTTTGCGCTTGGCGAGGGCTTTGATGCGCAATGGTTATTTATAGCCGGCGCTGTTGTGCTCTTATCAACAATTGTTTTCATTCTGATTTATGCCAATACAGGAAACAGGTTTAAAAAGTAACGTCAGGCGCCATCTGTCAGGAGGTCAGTCGTATGCTGGAAAACGGAAGCGATATCTGCAGCTGTAAGAAGAAAAAATGCGTCAGGTACGGGCGGTGCAGTGAATGCATCGCCCATCATAAGCAAATCAAAAGACCGCCGTATTGCAAACGCGTTAAGCCGGGCCCTGTGCAAAAACAGCACAGCCAAGGGTAGATATCGCTTAGACGCACAAACAGTGCAGGGGCAGGGGCGTGGCGCTGGCCGGCGTGATATCAACTGCAGGCAATTGCGGCGAAATGAGGCAATTTGGGGGTTGACAAAAATAGCGTCTTGTGTTACACTGACCCTTGCCGGAAATCAGAAGGTGGGTTTTTGGGAACAAAATAACGCTACGGAGAGATGGCTGAGCTGGTCTAAGGCGCACGATTGGAAATCGTGTGTGGGCTAATACCCCACCGAGGGTTCGAATCCCTCTCTCTCCGCCACTTTTGTCCTCGATACTTTGATGTATCGAGGACTTTTCATTTCTGGCGATTTCAATCTGTTCTTTTATCGGCAGGCGTCTTAGTGGGTTGTCGGGCGGCGTTTGCCGTTCTCTCGCGAATTTGAATTTTATTGTGATGGAATCATCATAGACCGTTACCCTGTCTATAAAGGTTTCTATCAGGGTTTTCAGGTTTGAGAGAACGCCGTTTCTCACAAGGGTTTTTACGCTTTGAAACGCATTTTGTATATCCTCTTCACTGACCTTCGGAATGTCTGTGTCGATTTCAAACTTCATCAGCTCCTGCATGACCTCACGTTTTTCATCCTCCAGTCTGGAAAGCCTGCCGAGCAGAGCTTCCGACTGCGCTTTGATAATCAGGTCGGTCAGTGTTTCAATATCCCTGTCAAGGTCCTTCTGCTTCTTTTTCAGCATTTTAATGTGTTCCTGCTTATCCTTGTCATTACTGTCGCAGAACTGGTTATAGTAACCCACGATCCGGGGTATCATGCTGTCGCAGAATATTTCTTCCGCGAGCAGCCTTATGACAAAGCTTTCTATCGCATCCCGGTCCAGCGACTTTGACTCGCATTCTTTTGAACCGTTGTGCCGCTTTCGGTAATTGCAGTCGTATTTGATATAAACCTTCCCGGTCCGCTTGTCAACCCTTCTGTCGCCCGAGTACGCGCATCCGCAGTTTCCGCAGAATATTTTGCCCGACAGCAGATAGGTTTCAATCACCTTGTGGCCCTTAAAGCTTTGCTTATTCTTTTTGCGTATTTCCTGCACCGCGTAATAATCTTCTTTTGATATGATCGCGGGACAGCCTCCGTCAATTTTTATCCATTCGCTTTCATCCTTATAGGCGTGCCCATTTCTTTTGCCATCACAATTCTTGCTCATGGCTCGGTTGAATACGTAAACTCCGCAGTATTTCGGGTTATCAAGCATTCCTGAAATACTGTTGGAAGAAAACGACTTTCCCGTTTTACTCCGGTATCCCATGCCATTAAGCTCACCCGCTATACTTTTATACCCCACCCCTTCAAGCACCCTTTTGAACGCAAGCCGTATGATTTCAGCCTCTTTCTCATTCACGACAAGTTTCATGGTATCCGGGTCAACGTCAAAACCCAGGGGAGGAATCCCGCCCGTGTGCTTGCAGGCATATGCGTTCTCGTTTAACCCCTTCATAGTCTCACGTCTTAAATTGAGTGAAAAATATTCCGACATTCCTTCCAGAACACTTTCCATGATAACACTTTCGGGGCTGTTATCAAGCTTTTCCAGCACCGAACAGACGGTGATGCCACTTCGCTTGAGCTGATGCTTGTAATACGCACTGTCATAACGGTTCCGGGCAAAACGGTCCAGCTTATGTACAATAACCAATTCAAACTCACGCTTTTTGCTGTCTTCAATCATCTGCAAAAACTCGGGGCGGTTATCCGTCGTGGCGGTCTTGGCCCGGTCCACGTATTCATGCATGATCAGAATACCGTTCCTTTTGGCATATTCCGCTATCGCCCTTTGCTGCGCGTCAATGCTTTCGTCACGCTGATTGTCGGATGAAAACCTGCAGTAGCTGACGCCCCGGATCAATTCTTTTGCCATACCTTTTCTCCTTTCCTTTTAATTTACCACACACAATACTACATATTTTGCGACAAGTCTAGTCATCATTACTACCAAAAAATAAGTAATCATTTCCACGGGTGTCAATGTCCCGTAAAATCAACGGCGGAGGAGTGTTCAACTCCTCATGCACCGCCTCTGTAATGAAATCCATAAGTTTGCCATCAAATAATTTTATATCGCCATACTCGATTTTCACATTTTTTAATCGCTTATCTTTTTTCTTCAAAATTCACAGCCTCCTTCATACCTGATCGTACCGTTAATGGATTTGGCATCCTCGACGCTTTCCTCATGAGCCTCGTCCATATCTTCCTCACTCCAATTGTAATGACGCGCCAGCAGCCGGAACAGCTTTCCTGTTTCCACCGCCTGCTTAAACTGCATAGCGCCGATTCTGTTTTGCATGCTGTCGAGCATACCTTCCAGTGTACTTGTAATAACCTCGCCGAAAAAGTTTTCATTGTTTTTTAAATGTAGATATGCTATGTAGAACTGAACGGCCTTCATAAAAAATTCGCTGTTTGAGCTGCAGTCCACCTGCGCACGCAGACATTCTGTTTCAACCAAAAGCTCAGGCTCAATGCTAAAGCTAACCTTCGTTTTCATTTACACACCTCCCATCTTCATACCCATTGCCTCTTTCTTCTCCATAATTTTCTGCCATTCCTTTTTATCAATGTGACGTCCCTTTTCCATTGCGATCTCCTGCTCACAATCCCTATGAAGTATTTTAAATATCTTCAAAACCAAATCCACGAAAGCGTTTTGTACTAAACTTTTATTTTCAATATTATCCAGCCTGTCCGCTTTATCAATGATGATATTCCTAACCTTATGAAACACTTCGTTTTCCCATAACGGCGGAAACTCCACCTCGCCATCCTGATAATAACCCATAATTCTTGCCTGAATAGAACACCATTCGTCATAGATATCCGCAATACTTTTGTCCTGCGCCAGCTCCTGAAACAATTTGTTGATAACCTGCTTCTGTTCCTTTTTTAAGTAACCATAATTCTTTTTGCCTGTGGTATGTTTTAGGGATACAGACAGCTCCCCGAATAATTTTTGAAATTCATTGCTCACAGAAATATTTTTGCCTATACGCTTTGCTGTTTCAGATATTTTCTCCTTAGATTTTTCCGTAAGCTTTTCACGGGTTTGTGTTTTATAATCATATAAATGATATAATTCATCTTTAAAAATCGTTCTCGTAAGTTCCGACCGCATTACCCTGATGCCTTCCTTGGAAAGATAACCGCCACCCGATTTTGAATAGACAAGCATGTGGATATGGGGATGATCATCCTTGTCATGGAACGCCGCATACCATTGCAAGTCCTTCAGAGGAATTTTAAAATTCTTTGCAATATCAGCCTGCTTTGATTTTAAAAGCGTCTGCCATGTTTTTGCATTGTTATACCCAAGCCGGTCAGCGTCTTCTCTTCTCAGAGATATAATCGGCATCCAGACATTGCCCTTGTATTCCTCCAGTCCCTTCATCACAGCCGTTAAACTAACGTTATCCTGACTTGAAAACAATCCATGTGTCCCGAGCTTTTCTACCTTGGGACGGGTTGCGATATATCTTGCGTTTATACATATCCTGTTGTTAATTGATTTATCGACGCCCGGCCTTGTAGCAATATACTTTGCATTGCCGCTTGTTGCGCTGCCCTTTGCATATGGGGCCTTCATAATGACCGCCGCACTCATTTTTTACCTCCTTTTTACTACGCACCTGTAACAGCACCTTACAAAATTGCCTGCATTGGCGCGTTTTTCGTGTAATAGCACCTTGTCTGGCACCTTGAGTTTGAAAATGCATCTCCATTCACAAGCCTCCGAACGGCACTGCCGGACGGTGTTTTCCCGATACGGTGCAGGTCAACTGCACCGTATCTTTATCCTGTTTCCTTTTGTTGTCCGTCCTATCCGTTGTCTTTGTCATATTTCATTCCTCCCTTCTTTTTGAGATAGGGTCATTATACAGTTTTCTTGGATAAATTTGAGATATGAGTTTTTTGCGAAAAAATTCTAAAAATCTATCATATAGAATTTACATAATCAGGGAAAGGTGATATGATATATTTGGGTGATGAGCATGAGTTTGAGGGCATATATAAAAGGCAGCGATACTCTTTATACGACGGACGGAAATATCTTCAGATTAAAGATCGGCGAGGTTTTAACACACATCGCGAATGAAATGGATTGTGAATTGCTCGGCAATTTTGACATAGATGACGCCGTTATAAAAAAAATAAAATCTTTTTTATCATACTATACAGGTTTTTCGAATGGTGTAACGGAGTACAAAAAGAAATCGGTTTTACAGGCGTTCAGCGCATATGTGTCAGAAAAAAACAATGAAAATTTCCGTTATCATATCCCTCCGTTTATATTTAAAACAGAAAATAAGCCTGAGAAGAAAATATTTATTATAAGGAATTTAAAAGAGCTTATTGATTTTGAAATATATAACGTGCTGACAAATCACATTATTATTAAGATTTGTGGCAATTGTGGATGGTATTTTATTGCCGACAGAAAAAATCAGATGTACTGTGACTACCCAAAGGCAGACGGTATTACTTGCCGGTCCGTCGGAGCCAATAACACATATATTAAGGCAATCAAAAAGAAACTACTAGGCGAGGAATACCTCAAGGCCAAAGGAAGGCTGCATAATCAATTTGCATACGGCAGCATACTGTATCAGAAAGACTATGAGGAAAAACTATCAGAAATTGATACTGCATTTGATACTTACCAGAAAGAACATTCCGATAAGAATAAAACCACGCTTCTTGCATTAATTAAGCGTACTCAAAAGCGGGGTTTTACCGTCGTTTTCATTTTGAAGCTCATGGTGGCCGCCGGCGCACTGGTATGGCTGTTAAAAATAATATTGAGTTATTTTGGTATTCAATTTTTGCCGTAATACAAAGAATGTTCTGTCTGGTTTTTCTATAGATTGAAACTACCCCAAAGGCTATCTTTGAGGTAGTTTTTGATTAATCTTCCGGAACGAATCCTTGTCCTTCGACATGTACACGTTCTGCACCTGTTTGGAAGTCAATTTCCTTATCCCCGTTTCTAGGGATATATGTTTCCTCTGGTGTGGGCTTAGGCATACGCTTCGGCTCATCCCCCATATACCCGACCATTTTGTTAATATCCCCGCCGCTGTCAACCGTTTCGCCTTGATTTGGTCCTGAGTATTCTACATATCCAAAACCCTCAACATATTTTCCGTTCTGCGGTGAATCAGCCTCCTGTGTTGGTTCTAATGTAGGAGTTGGAGTAACAGTTGGAACAGGTTGTTTTGAGGCGACACGGGCCGAAACAGGCGGCGTTGTTGGCGTGATAACAGGGGTAGGCATCGGTGTTTCTGAGATAAAACTTTCACTATGGTATGTTACCCTTACCTCAGGTGTTTCTGTGTCAAAAACGGCGGTTTGCAGCGGGACTTCTTTCGCTAAAACGGCTATTAGGATTAGGGGTATTACTTTTCTGATCAACTTTTTCACCTCCCGACATAAAAATCAAGCCCAGCAGCTATTCGCAGATATCTACAAAACAACTGTTGGGCTTTTCCATAATTTCAATTCCGAATTTTGCTCCCAGACGGAAGCCTTCAATAAAGGTTTCAAGCGAGGTCGTACCCAGTATTTCGCTTTGTGCATTGACCAGATCAATAAATAAATCCTTTTCCTTTCCCGTTAACAAAAGCAGTAACTTTTCTTCGTTATCCGATACCGTCTGCATCGCTTTATGAAAACTCGATCCTAGTTGAAAACTTTTAGTATTCGGATCAATATTCCCATAATACAGTTCTTCTAAAACTCTTGCCATTCCTACCACCTCCCTTCGCGGCAACACAACAGATACCACAAAAAATGACGGAAGTCTATAGCCAAACGTAACAAATCTGTTCAATTGCTCGGAATTTTTTAGGAAATGACTTGACAAGTTCTCCATTCAGAGCTTACATAGACATAACTTTTTATTTTGGAAAAAGAAAGGTTGCTGCGCTATGAATATTTTTAGTAAAGAAGACGCTTTTATAGGGGCGAATGAAGTAAGCAAAGACATTTGTATTGAGAAGATTTTTGAGCTTGCTGGTGATATCCGAGCAAGGTTGGAAAAACAGAGTTACTTGCTTGACAAGTATATTTCTCTTATCCTTGAGACTGCAAACAACACATTGGTTTTTGAAGCAGCCACCGACGGCTTTGAATCAGGCTCAACCCTGCGTAATTTATGCAGAATCATTGTTGACGGGGAAACACAAGAAAAAGAACATCCCTTTTACGAAATTGTCAAGCAGAAAATTACAGAAAATCCCCTGCCGTATCAGGAGAAGGTCACAAAAGTTGATATCTATTTCGCTATGCTGGCAGAGGAATACCTTGCTTTTGTCTTGGATGAATTTATTGAGGAGCAACTCTATAAATTACGGACAAATTTAGATATTATTTATTTAAAAGAGCTATATAATCGTATTTCAGCAGTAGTTGGAGAGGATGCTATGGATAACCTGAATCTGATGTTGAAGCAGCGGTTTCTAAAGGTTCTGCCTGTCAACGCCTTTATCCAAGGCCTTACTAATGATTTGCTGTATTGTTTGAATTATAGAGATTTAGAAACGGAGAAACTGGTATGGCAATTAATAAATGGATAATTCAGTAGCGACAGTTGATGTTTTTCAACTGTCACTAATCAATGCACACATATAAACAGTCTGATTTAAGGGTGTCTTTTGCTTTGCATAACACTTTGAAAATGGATGCAACCATATTTTCAAACAACAGTGTTTAAATCAGCGGTCTTTTATGTTCAGATTAAGCGTAAAATAACGCTTAATGCCCAGTCCCATCCTATATCATAGTTTAAATCAGACTTTATTATAAACCACTATTCATTATTGAGAGGCTCAGATTGACATCAATCTGAGTTCACCATTAGCCATAGTCTGATATCTTAATAATTTGATAACTTTGTTTTCATATTGCTTACGCTTTTGAATATAATCAATAACATCGGCATCAAACCTATTGGCTATAGCAGTTGTCCTAACCATATTCAAATCACCTTGAACCTTCTTTTGAATGAACCAAGATTCATATCCAATTAATTGACGTAGTGCTTTTCCATCAAACCGATCCAACTTTACTTCGATTACGTCGTATGACATAGTCTGTAATAGATTTTGTGGGTTTCCAAACATTAATAGAATATCCATTTCGGTACCAAGATTTGTCGGAATATAACTTAGATAATCCGTATAATTTCCAAATATGTCCTGATGCCTTTTTTTTACAAAATCATGCAATAAAAGCGCCATAAGAGTAGCTTCATAACAGGGCTTTCCCTCATTTGTTCTATGTATTTTATTCCAGAGGTTTGCTGGCTTAACGGGGTAAGGCTCCATAATAATGTTTTTTCTGATTGTAAACGGGTTGATTTTTAAGTACTCCTGCATTAGAATTTGAAACTCGCCATCCGATATAGAGAACATAGCATTGGTTCCGCTGGCACGATTGAGTGCAAACGTCCAAATCTTTCCGGTATTTTGTAAATCATATATGTCATGTAACCGTAACGGCTTTTCAAAACTATATTCCGTACTATTCAGCCGGAAACGGAAAGGGTATATTTTATCTTCCCACACAATGGTTTCATCATAAAAAGCTTCACCTTCTGCTCTCCAAATTCCTCGCAGTTCTTTTAAACCAGTTATGTAAAACAAGACATAGTCTCCATCTTTCATAATGGCAATTCTTGAAAGTAAAGCATCACTAACTGATTTCTGATTCCTTGAATCAGTCTTGGCCTCAGGCAGACCAACCAACCCTTTTTTAATGCAAGTATTATAGTTAATATCATCCAGTACAAAAATATGAGCAGGCATTTTTTATCCCTCTTTAAATATGATTTGTCCATTTATCAATAATCTCTAAATTATTGTCGTTTTAGGAAAATAGTTATCTTCACCAAATAGCAGTTTAAGATTTTTTTGTGCGGTTTCACTTAATGTAGATAAATATACAAGAGCCAAATTATACTTAGCCCTAGAACAAATTACATACAACATATTCTTTGTTTTTTCAAATCTAGGTGTTCCCGCATCGGTTTCATCAAAATAATTACTAAAATTGTAGCTTGTCTTCCAGTCGCTATCATCAACAAAACAAATAACATTATCAAATTCGGCACCTTTTGTACCGTGATCAGTAGAGAATGGTGATGTCTTCTTTACGGTATAATATAAGTTTTGAAATTGTATGTATTCTATTTTCATCAAGGTGTAAAAAAAATCATCATGCAGTTCTTGATTCTCGTAAATATGCTTGATTTTACTCGGCTGTTTCAATAAATTATTACTCCAAACAAAATCAAAAATCTCTTGTATGTTGCTTTTACTTGTCGATTCGATTAGTCTCTGCATCAAGTCATTTAATTTTGTTTTATCTTCCATGCAAAAAAGCTCATACGATGTTTTGGCTAATAATTTCTGTATCTTGTTGTTCTGATACAATTCAATCATTTCTTCTATTTCGAATAGAAAATTTGCGAATGGGCAATCTCTATTATCTTTATTTTTGAGCAATTCATCTTTATTTTTAGATCTACGATTAGTTACATTCTTGTTTTCTTCATCATATAAATCATGTAATCCGAGGTACCCATTTCTTTTAGCAATAGATTTAGTTACCAAATAAAGTCGTTTAACTTCCATATCTTCTGTTATATTTAAATCATGATATATTTTACTTGATATAAACTCTTCTGTATCTAATTCAGTGTTATTAATATAATAGCAAACGCACCTTCCATGTTTTTCCTCACCTGATTGTCGTTGCTCTATATCACTTCGTAATTTATTCAATAGGTTGATTACTTCCAATGAGCATCTATAATTTTCATCTTTGGGAATCTTTTTTAAGTTGAATTTCGAATCATCCACTTTTCCAATCGTTTGTCCATAGATCTGCTGATTATAGTCGCCGAATAGCCCGAACAAAATTGAAGAATTGTTTTTAACTTTATTTAATAATGCATCGGCTATTTCTTGATTGGTATCTTGATATTCATCAATGAAAATTATAGGGTATGTATCCTGAATTATTT
The DNA here is from genome assembly GCA_002070105.1 of Firmicutes bacterium ADurb.Bin193. Classification (GTDB taxonomy): domain Bacteria; phylum Bacillota; class Clostridia; order Monoglobales; family Firm-18; genus MWCQ01. Next base: position 20,978 of record MWCQ01000021.1, read on the forward strand.
TATAAATATTATTATACTTTCCTATCATTGCAGTTGCCAATTTAAGAATATCGTCATGGGAGACAATACCTTTTTTACGATCATAGTAAGCTTTGTATTCAATTCTTCCTTTGAATTTATCTAATTCATCTAATGTTAGCTTGTATTTATCGGCCTTTTCTTTAGCATCAGCATACTTTTTTGTTGTTGCTTTTGTTGTCAGCAAAATATCTGTGTTTTTAGTATATTGTGTTTTAACAATTTCAAGTAGTTCAAGCTTTAGTTCCCTTTGAAAAGGCTTTATTATATCCCACAAGAAATCATGAATAGTCTTAACATCTATCAACTGATTTGCCTGAATTCTATCAATAATTTCTTCTTTAGCAACATTCGTATATGTAATACATGCTACTTTTCTGTTTGCTACTTTTAATTGATTTCCTTTAACTTGTAGAATATAAAACAAGGATTGCACCAAACTCCAAGTCTTGCCGCTTCCGGCTCCAGCTTCAACAATGAAGCTTTCATTATTGTCAACGCATTTCATAATAAGATGTTCTACTTTGCTAGCCATATTAATCCCTCCTCAATATAAGTCGGAACAGACCAGCTTGTTGATGATATATACATTAAATCAAAGGCAAAATCAGATTTTTTATTATTTGTATCAATATATTCATAAATATTATAAGAATTATTTAAAATATCGTCCGCACTTTTATAATCACTAATATTACTTTTAATACTTTCTAATTGATCTTTCATGTTAAACATATATCGTGCATTATCTATAATAAATGCTTCTTCAAATGTGCGGCCACATTTGATATTAGTTTTTGTATTATATGTATTTCTTTGAAACGAAACATTAACCAACTGTTTGCTGGTCTGATTAAACTTACTGAAAATTAATTCTTTAATCATTTTCTTTCCAGGCAACCATTTTATTAAAGTCTGATTTGAGGTTACCAATTGTAATATATAATCTGATGTGATTTCTTTCTTTCTATAACGAGTCATTTTAGGAGTTTTTCCATCCTTCAAAAAAACAAGATTACCATCCTTGTCCTTCTCTTGCTCAGATAGACAACTATCCACATCTGTTATAATAAGAGTTTTTATCCCCAAAAATTCAAGGAACTCTTTAAACTTAAACATGTAAGCTCCGCCAATTTCTATTATTGCAATATATTGCTCAGACAGTACACGCAGTTTCTGGTACTCAGGCCGTGACTTTATTAGAGTATCTATTTTCATAAGAAACAATGGCATTAAAAGACGTTCACATAAACCTTCGACTAAAATGATTTTATCTGCGAAAAACATATCACATTTTACAAGTGTAATATATTGCTTTAGAAACTCAATTGTGCCTTCATCAAAAGGTTCATCATGAATTTCTTTCTTTTTAGCATCGATTTCAAATTCTAGTAAATCCTTTACAGTTACAGAATACTCATTTCTATTAAAATACCTAATGTTTTCAAATTTTGCATTTGAAACTATATGAGGAGAATGTGTGGATATTATAACCTGAGCATTAATACCATTTTGTTTCATAAACTCACTTAACTTTGTAATAAAGGTATTCTGTAGCTGTGGGTGCATATGAGCTTCAGGTTCTTCTATAAATATTAGATTTAAATCAGAATTAAGTTCTTTAATTTGCGACCGGAAGCAAAGTATTTCAGATATGATATAGATTAAATTGCTATATCCTAATCCATTATATCTTTCTGGAAGTAAATGCTCCTGATCTTTGTAAAATAATTGTATGCCACTAAATAAATTCGTTAGAGTTACATTTGATTTTAATATAAGATCTGAACCTTCCATATTGGGATACCCAAAAGTAGAAAATGAAGCTGTAAAATCCCTAAAGAATGAAGCTAATTTTGTATCTATATCACCGTTTGCTTTGTCCATAGTATCAAGCAATTTTTCTAATTCAGGTAATGTCTTGTTTTCTTTTGTTTTCTCACAGTTTTTATATTCACGCTGAAAAACTGGTGCCAATTTAGAATTTGTTTTTGAATTACTATCTTCAACTTGCCTTTGTGCTGCTATAAAGTAACTACTTATAATTTTTTGAATGTCTGCATACTTCACTTCATCTGTATATATATCTTGGTAAATTGGTTTTATAACACAACCATAAAAATCATTAATCACTTTTGATATTTCGCCCAAAATACATTGTTTATTATTTTGTTTTTTAGTAGATAACTTTGAAATGGTATTAGTCAATGAGTCAAAGAATTTTTTTGGCTCTTTAATTTTAAATGCAAACAGAATATGTAAGATATTATTATTATCTAATGTAGTTAAAAGTGGTCTAATGTTGCTCCAATTATCGTCTTTTCCATATTCAATATCTAACTCCAATTCAATTGCAGGCAGCTTGTTATCAATATTAGAAAAATAATCTTCCAGTAAGTCTTCTTTATCCTTTACAGCCAAATATTCATTATATACACTTATAAATTTTTGATGACAAGCAATCGAAAAATCATCAAATGTAAACTCTTTGGTATTCTTTAGGAAAGTTTCGAAAAGATAAGAAAATGATGTTTTACCGGAATTGTTTTTTCCCACTAAAATCGTAGTTTTCTGATCAATCCGAATAGTACAATTTTCCAATAGTCGATAGTTACGTATTCTCGCATTAGTTAATTTCATATCTTTTCCCCCTGATTCCAATCAAAATAAACTTAAGACTGTATAACCGCCTATCCTCTTCCTAATCTTCGCTTTTGGAGTTTTTTCCATATTGCTCTAAATTGCTTGCAAACTTTTGGATCAATGCCTAAAAGGCCAATCAATACTTCCTCATCAACAACATTTAGCGCTCCCTCAATGTCATCATTGTTTCGTACAATATTATCAATTTTATGTAGTAAACCCTTTTTTAGCTGCGCATCAATGCCATTAATTTTAGGTAGTATAATATTCCCCATTTCTCCAGGCAATATTTCAAGCACACCACCACCATAGCTTCTTCCGCATATCTCTGTAAATGCAAAAGAAATACTGTTATAATATGAAAGTAAAATCGTTTCATGATCTATGTCATCATTGAATTTTATTCTGTGCATAGTATCTGTGGAAACTGCCTCACAATTATTTAATACAAATTTAGGATATAAGTTATTTCTTCTTAGGAAGAATGCATCTGGTACCCATATAGCAGGGACAATATACCACCTATCTCTGATAGAACATTTATAACCTTTATTTTGTCCTTCCCTTTCACCCTTTTCAATATATTCTTTATGTTTGATAGGGTAATTTTCATATGAAACATCTGGGAATTTAATAAGTTGTGCTCTTTTTCCATTGTTTACATTTTTCAACCAGTCTTCTTTTGTAAAATATATCCCATGAGCATGAGAACTACGCCCTATTAGCGGAATCAAAACTTGAGATAAGTCATATTTCTTTGCTGTTTCATTATCAATAGAAAAATAATCATTATTTCCGGTAGTAATACCAATATTAATGATTCCACAGTCCGAAAACTTCTGAAATCGGTTATCTCTTTTTATTTTCTGTATAAGCTTTGTTTCTTCGCTAGAGGTAAAATATTTAGTCCATTTTTCCTTAACGTGCTGCATTTCTCTATACCCATTAGCCTCAAGATTTATTGAACTAAAATTATCTAAATCGCTCATTTCAAATATACGAATACCTTTTTCTTCATGTCCCTTCTCACCAATAAAAACTAGTACTTCTTGCTCAATATCAGGGAAAACAAGTTTTTCAAAAGTAATCAATGTTATTTTTGAAAAATGGTTAGATAAATAGAGTCTTAAATCTTCCGCATAAGCAACTTGCAAAATTTCTGCCGGAATTACAAAGGCTATTTTCCCATTCTCATTTAACATCTGTACGCATGCAACTAAAAAGCCAACCCAAGCATTAATTAACTTATTAGATTTCATGCCGTGGGAAATCAATATTTTGGATTGAATTTCTCTTTGCGTCTCAGTCAAATATTGATATCTAATATAAGGAGGATTTCCTAAAATCAAATCATATTTTGTTGTTTTATATGCTTCATTATAATAATCAAAAAAATCTTTCTGCCTTACATCGATATTTTTATATTTTGCTATACGATTTTTTAATGTTTTTACCTCTCCTGCTTCAATCTCTATCGCCCTAAATAACTCTACATTATTAATTAATCCAGCTTCAATAGCAGCATCAATGAATACACCATCACCGCAGCTAGGTTCTAAAATTGTTTTTATGGTCTTATCGGCAGCAAAAATACTCACCATTGCACTTGCAAGCTGCATTGGCGTATAATAAGCTCCTCTTAATTTTCGATCCGTACTATCTTGCTTTAGTCTCATAAATTCACCGTTTGAACTCAAGCCTATAGATTTGAGTTACAATGCTTTCTATTTCGTTTATTAGTTGATTTTTTTCTCTGTTCAAAACACTAGTAGTACCTTTATCCGGGCGATTCATCAGAGCATCATTAATGGAATATATTTTGTGTGTCTTCACGACAATGTTATCGTGCAGAGTTTTTTCGTATATACTATTCATATCAAGTTCAACAAAAGGCAGTGTTTTCAGTACAAAGGTACCCCTCGCCGTAAATCCATTTTCAAAGTCACTACCTATAATCTCAAGTAGCTTTTCTGTATAAGGATGGCTAAGCCATGCTTGTATGTACTCAAGTCCATAAGGACTGTCTTTCTTTAAACTCACTGCACAGTATCCAGCCGTCCCCCCAGAAGCAATTAGCATATCTTTATTATCAAAAGCATACATGGGATCTTTACTCAATACTCCAACAATCAGTTTCGGGGTATTAATAAATGACCTTAAATGCTGAGTGCGCCCATATTGATACCAGGTGTCTTCTGTTGCATCCTGAACATCCCTGACTCCTTGTGAAGACACACACTTTGGTAATAAGCGATTATAATTCGACATTAAATATTCGTATGTGCCTGAATATTCAGTTTGCATGGTTTGTATATCAAATAATTTCCCATCTTCGCCGTAAGGGAATATAATCCATTTGTCGGTTATGATGGGACTATAAGAATTCAGCCCTTTTTCGCTCTTCTTCGAAGGCTTAAAATAAGGTTTTAAAATTTTCTTTTCAATGTCATAATTTTGATTACTCCTTGAAATAGTGAAATATTTTTCTGTTTCATTTATTATCTCATCATGCCCGAACCAATATACAGGGGTAGGTCTTTCTGCACTGGTTTGTATACCATTGTAAATATCCGCATACTTAGTGATTGAAACGGAAACTGTGTCAAGTTTTTTGAGCAATTGCAGGAATTCAATGTCGGTTGACAGTCTCCAAGGCATCTCACTTAAAGTATCATTATTAATAGTGATAGAGTTGGTTTCTGTGCCAGCCCACAATGATGCTGCAGAATTGACCTTTGTGTAAATGAATTCATTATTCTTACGTTTACTAATGAGTAAAATAGAGCTATAAATGGTCTTATCGTCAAATAGTTGGGCATCTCCGAAATCATCTAGACTCATTAAATAACTATTTCCTGCAAGCAATTTTCGCAGATTTTTGCCTGAACCAATTTTATAGAATTTATTAGGAACAATGTAGCAGACCATGCCGTTCTCTTTGACTTTTTCGATTGCCCGCTCGATAAATATAAAATACTTATCGAATTGCTTATATGCTGAGTCATAACTGTTTTTATATGCCAAAACTTCTACAACGGGTAACAAACCGTGCATATCCTCAGTACTAACATACGGAGGATTACCAATAATTAAATCAAATAGATTTCCTTGGTTAATATATTGCCAATCAAGCGGAACAATTTCTATCCGTGTTGAATCATCTATGTCATCAGCTTTTAAACGATAGCTATCTATTAAGGAATTACCATAAAAGATGTTTTCATCTAAATTCGGTAATATAGGAGCAGAATCAACAACGGATGGCGCGGTTTCATCTTCAATTAGTTTCAACAATAAAGAAAACTTTGCCACTTCAACTGCATGTATATCAATATCTATCCCAAAAATGCAGGAACATAAAAGGAATTTTTTCTCTTCAAGAGGTAATTTTTTTCTTCCATTACTTAACTCAATTAAATGCTCAGGGCTATTTGCCACATACCATTCCACACAATAGTGAACTAGATAATCATATACTTCTTCCAAAAATATACCCGACCCACATGCAATGTCAGCTATCCTTAAATTCAGTAATTGCTCTGGAGTTTTATCAAAGCAAAGGTCAGTCATTGCTTTTGAAACCATATATTTTACAATTTCTGTTGGTGTTGTAACCACTGAACGATTTACACAATCCTTTTTCTTGGCTAGAACTATTGTTTGATTATCTGAAAGAATAAGTTGTTCAGTCAGAAATGCCTCGTAAATTTTACCTAGTAAATTTGGTTCAATAATGTTAAATAAATATGGACTCTGAGGATAGTATAATCCCTCTATCATATCAAAAATAATTTGGTTATCTAGATCAAATATAATATAGTCGCCTTCAAACAAACCAGAATTATACCGTTTATCGGCAGCATGAAATAGCTCACCAAGTTTCTTTTTCATTAAGCCTTGATCAGCTATTGTTTCTTTTAACTTGTGATAAAGCGGCAAGTTCCGATCTTCGCAAATCCTTAAGAATACAATTTGGTTTATAAATTCTTGGACGACATCGTTCAGTACAGATATAGACTTATATTTTTTATTACAATTATAAAGATAATTGCTTAAAGAAACTCTCCAATTATTAATCTGTTTTAAGAAGTGTTCATCAACTTGTTCGGTTTGCCTATCCAAAGTAGGGAAACGCCTATTTAAATATTCGTCAAATGCTCCACTATAAACAGCATCTCTCGAAAGCACTTGCATGATCTCGTCTAACTTTTCTACATATTCTGAATAATGATACTTACGGTAACGAGCAACAGTTGTCTTATCAGTATCTTTAGGTATACATGTTGTATCATAAATTATTAGGTATTCGAAATTAGTAAGTACAGCTATTTTGTGCTTGGCGTTCCATCCGTATTTCTTTGTTTGATAGGCTGGCTCTATCGCTGTAGAAACATCAACCGCGGGCTTTTTTGCTTCTACAAATAATTTTGTTACACCCTTGAGGGTAAGAGAATAATCAGGTCTATCTGTTTCATTTGAATAATTCTCCGCTATAACTTCTCTGTATTGTGGTGGTAACCCCTTTTCATTAGCTACATCCCATCCTAATATCTTTAAAAGAGGATCTATGTATTCGATTCTACATGAATGTTCATTATACGAATTTGAACTGTCCTTGTAGTATTGAAGGTTTTTTCCAAATCTCTTTACTAATGATTCAATTTTTTGAACATTCATATCTAGTCTCCTCTCGTTTTAATATTATTTTTTATCTTTAAGTCTAGCATCTTTAGGTTTTCCTGCATCTGCTGGTATGATCCAAACCGTCCCAACTTTCTGAACGCCATTAATTCGTCCTTGAGAGCAAAGGACTTGTATACGCCGCCTTGTTATATTCCATTTTTCTGCTGCTTCAATTACGGACATATATTGCACGATGAAAAACCCTCCTCAAAGTATAAACATAAAAATATTATATACCATTTAGCGAATAATAACAAGTAGGAAATTATCAGCTTTTTCCAACATAAAAACCTTCCGTGTACTGAGAGTTTTAGTCTTAACAGCTTTTATATTCAGCAGGAACAGCCAATCTGTAACCGCTCCTGCTTACTGGCTACGTCATTGTAGGATTTGTTTTTGAAGAAAATTTGTTGTGACCCTTAGATGATCTCCCGAGTTTCCAATTCGTTAGATATTTCATCATGTCCACCTTCCTACATCTTTTGTTTCTTTTATCTGCCTTTCAAGCTCACCCACCGCATATAACGGCAGGTTAATTAACCCGCCATCAACCCTGAAATCCGTCATAGCGGATCTAATCGCATATTTAGGCTGAAACATATTCCGATAGGTTTTTAAACTTTTCGCCTGCAGATTCACTTCCGCCTTTACTTCCAAAGGGACAACGCTTTCGCCGTTATCTACCAGGAAGTCAAGTTCCGCGTTTCCCTTATCGTTTGACCAGTAGTATATGCTAAGGCTTTTCATTGTCTTTAACTGCTGCAATATATATTGCTCCGTTAACGCGCCCTTAAATTCTTCAAACAAACTGTTTCCTTCAATCAAAGTGTCCTGACGCAGCTTTGTCATGCAGGAAAGCAGGCCTATGTCAACGACAAACAGCTTAAACGCCTTCAAATCCTCATATGCCTTTAAGGGCAAATCCGGCTTTGTTACCCTGTGCACTTTATGAACCAGACCACAATCGGTAAGCCACAGCATTGCCAGTTCGTATTCTCTGGCGCGGGCACCTTCCTTAACCAAACCATATATAAATTTCTTATTTTCCTTAGTAAGCTGTGCCGGAATACTGTTCCATAGCATTCTGATTCTTGGAACCGTTTCATGTGGGGCGTGCTTGGAGAAATCTTGTTCGTAGGCATCCAAAATGCGCTGCTGGATTTCCCTTGCTTCATTGAAATCCATATTTTCCGCAAAGCGGTTTACCACCTCCGGCATACCACCCACATAATAATAATATTTTAACATATCAATATATACCTGTTTAAAAGTCGCGACCATTTGAAAATCCTGATTTTGCAGTGTCTGCACAAATTGCTCTTTTTCCATCGCCATCAGGAACTCCATAAAATTCAGCGGATATAAATCCAAAAATTCCACCTTGCCAACGGGAAAGGAAGTTCCCTTGTGGAGCGCAACGCCGAGGAGAGAACCTGCCGCAACAATTTTGTATTGGGGCGCGTTTTCCGTAAAATATTTTAAGGAGGCCAACGCTCTCGGTACTTCCTGCACCTCATCAAAAATAATCAGTGTATTTTCGGGATTGATTTTGTGACCAGCCATCAATTCAAGCCCGGTAATGATCCGTGCGGTATCAAGATCATAGGAAAAAAGCTCCGTCATTCTTTCGTTGTTATCAAAGTTGATATAAACAGAATTCTCAAAGCAAGTCTGCCCAAATTCCTTCATCAGCCATGTTTTCCCGACCTGACGTGCGCCGCGAATAATAAGCGGCAGGGCGTTTTTTTTATTTTTCCACTTTTTTAACTCTTCAATTGCAAACCGATACATAGTGATTCATCACCTCAATACACATTATAGCTTTTATAATCACAAAAGTCAATTGATTTTTGTGATTATAATGTGCATTTTTGCCCTATGCGTGTTAAATTATTCATTTATCAAGAGGATCAAAAGCAAAGCTGTGTTAATCCTAAGATCGACACAGCTTTTACGCTTTAATCTTTAATCTGATGGCAGCCAATCCTGTATTCTTCCCATCTCTTTAAATTGGCTTTTGACATATTCCCTTTCCACCCATATGGTGATTGGGGTAATAAAGACAATCTGCATACTTTTATGACACTGACGTGTTGTTTCTCTCTCTCCGCCATGTAAAACGTCAAGTTTTAGTATAAAAATAACTGTCCGAGTTGGACAGTTATTTTTGTGTCAAATCCCCATTTTACAAAGGTTTCGCAGTTTTGCTCTCAATTCCTCTTTCCGCTTTCGCCGGACAAAACGGCGGGAGTGCGGTCATATTTTTTGTTTCCTCAAAAACTTATGCACCTACGGCTTATATAATTTAACAGCTAATCATTATCCGTTATGGACCGGAAAAGAAAACCACATGGAAAAAATAAACCCTTTGCAAACACGCTGATTTGCAAAGGGATTTATTTTTTTTGAAAACATTACTTTGAGCGTAACTCAAACAATGTAGAGGGTGAAATGTCCAAAGCATCAGCAATATCAAAAAGCACCTCAAGTGATACATTCTTTTCCACGTTCGGAGCCTCGATATTACTTAAATGCGTTCTGCTTATATCAACAATTTCGCATAAGGCTTCTTGTGTCAGCCCTTTTAACTTTCGATAATACGCAATATTTAATCCCATTTGAGTATATTTACTGCTGTGTTTATTCGCCATCTTATTGTCACCCCCAACTGCCATGCCAATATTTTACCAAATGGCGGTTGAAAGTCACACAATCCACATCTTTAATTATTTCAATATATGGATTGCAGCAGCAATCTAATTGTGGTATTATGCTTATGTCCAGATTGCAAATTTGATATTCAGAGGGGGATTACAATGGAAACCATCTGCACATTTTTTGGTCATCGTGATGTGTTGAGCGATATTAAAGACAGCTTGACAAAGGAAATTGAGCGGCACATTACCGAAAAAGGCGTAACCACCTTTTACGTTGGCGACTACGGCAATTTTGACCGCATGGCGGCGGGGATTTTGAGTGGGATGGAAAAGAATTATCCGCACATAGAGGTGCGCAAAGTGCTTGCGTATATTTCCGGCAAAAAGGCGGGATTTGCGCCGAGCCGGGAGGAAAACACGCTATGTCCTGATGGTCTGGAATTTGCGCCGTGGAAGTTTGCTGTCACTCATAGGAACAGGTGGATGGTTGAGCAGTCGGATTATCTGATTTCTTATGTCCGCTCAAGCTACGGCGGTGCGTATGAGGCGTTGAAATACGCAAAGGGAAAGGGGAAAAACATTGTGAATTTAGCGGATGTTTAGCAATCGGCACACAATAAGAAAGCCCGGCGATTGCCGCGCTTATGGGGGAGTGGTACGATATGAGGGCGTGGCAATGTTCCCGCCCTCTTTGCTTGGCGAAGTTGCACCTATGAAATGCACCTGCAAAAAATATGCACCCCAAAATGCACCTATAAAGAGGTTTTGAGATAGCCGTTAAATTATACTAAAACTTGACGTTTTAGACAAGTTGAGGGGCGTAAGCCCCTCTTTTTTGTTGCTAAAATTCCGGCAAAATTTAAAAAATATTATTACAGGCCAACCCGCTCCCTCAAAACAAAAAGAAGGGGATACCGGCCAAAGTGTACTGGACCCTAAAAAACGGACATTGCAAAAGCGGCAAGGGTACTCACCTTTGATAATGAGAAAATAGTAGTGTATTCTTTTAAGTGAGTATTTTTGCAATTTTTATTTGTTTGTCATGCTTTTGCCACATATATATGCTAAAATATATTTATAACAAGCTTTGAAGGTGTGAACATATACCCCACAGGAATATTAATTATAGTTGAAATAATATTACCATTAGGAAAAAAAGGGGATGAATGCGTTGGCTAAAAAACAGGCTGTTTTAAGAATAAATAATATGATATGTGCTGCTTGTGAGACAAGAATTGAAAACAAGGTTGGTGCTATAATCGGAGTTAGTTCAGTTAACGCTATCTATAAAACAGGTGTTGTGAAAGTCACATACGATAATGATGTTGTACCAATAAAATCTATCAAAGAAGTAATAGGCAAGCTTCATTATGAAATAGTAGATGATGCAGGCGGCACACTAAGCAGTTCCGATATTGATGCAAAAACAAACAAGAAAAATAAAGGTATCTTAATAGGAATAGTGCTCATATTAGTCGCCGTATACCTAGTTTTAAGCAGATTTGGACCCCTTAACAATATACCGCAAGTTGATGCTTCAATGGGATACTTTACTTTATTTGTTGTGGGGCTTATCACATCACTTCATTGTACTGCAATGTGCGGCGGCATAAATATATCCCAGTGTATGACCTATAAGCAAAACAGTAACAAAAAAAGTGTTCTCCTGCCGGGATTTCTGTATAATACAGGCAGAGTAGTATCCTATACGGTTGTCGGCGGGATAGTTGGCGCGTTGGGTTCTGTTATAAGCTTTTCAGGTAACGCCAAAGGGTTGATTGCACTCATAGCCGGCACATTTATGATTATGATGGGACTTAATATGCTAAATATATTCCCATGGCTCAAAAGGTTTACGCCACAAATGCCTAAGTTTTTAGGAAATAAGATTCATAATATAAATGGTTACGGGCCATTTGTTATCGGGCTTTTAAACGGACTTATGCCATGCGGTCCCCTTCAGGCAATGCAAATATATGCGTTAGGTACCGGAAGCGCGATTGCGGGTGCTGCATCCATGTTTATGTTTAGCTTGGGAACTGTTCCGTTAATGTTTGGGCTTGGCGCAATCAGTTCTCTGTTAAAAGAGAAGTCTACACAAAAAATGCTTAAAGTTGGCGCAGTGTTGATAATTGTTTTAGGCGTTGCCATGTTCAACAACGGAATGGCATTATCCGGGTTCGGGTTAAGGTTCAATCAACCTTCCTCCAATTCCAATTCGACAGCTCAGCAAAAAGTACCGGAAAACAAAAAATATGTAAACCCGGCAACAGTAAAGGGTGATGTTCAAGAAATAACTACACAGCTTGGACGGTCATACACGCCTATAACCGTTCAGAAAGGTATTCCCGTTAAATGGATAATACAGGCTGACGCATCCAATATAACCGGCTGTAATAACGAAATGCAAATCCCCGCGTTTAATGTTATTCAAAAACTAAAGCCGGGCGATAATATAGTAGAGTTTACGCCAACCAAATCAGGAACAATCCCATACAGCTGTTGGATGGGAATGATCAGAAGTACTATTACGGTAGTTGATGACCTTAAGCCGTGACGCTGAAGTAAGCTGTGATTGATTTAAGTATATCAAATAAAAGCAGATAGTATATTATGAAAAAAGAGATTTGTTAACGGAATGTCTTGCAGTCATTGCGGGAGGGCGGTAAACCAATCTATTTTTAAATCTTGACAAGCATACATTGTTTTCAACATTGATAAAAGAAATTTTGTCAACAGATGGTTTTTATTTTGCCCGAAGACGCTGATTTTAAGGGGTTTTCGGGCTATTATATTTTCTTTGGCAATATGTTGTATTTTCCATAGCCACGCGTATTAATATATCGCATACTTTGCTTTAGCTTTTAGAAAAACATAGCCTTTTTCAGCAGGCCTGCACCGCCTCTTTGTGTCCCATGATATTTTTTATATTTCCGTATTGCAAAGCAATAAAAAATGTATTATATTATGCATAGCAGATGAGATAATGTTTGACGGGGAGGAAAAAACTTGTTATTTACAAAAAAGGAACAAAACTGGCAGATTGAGGCTTCACGGGTTATTCTTAAAAGCAAAAAAAGGATGGCTGTTCTATTTTTACTCACGCTTCCTATCTTTGGAGTGCTTGCGGCTCAGGCAGCGGGGGTTTTGCCACAGTTTATCGGCGGAAAACACGCCTTGATGCCGTCTGTGGTTAATGACACCATGTTTTTCGGCTCAATTTTTGTTGGCGTCATAGCGGGATTGATTACAGGCGTTATCGGTGCGGGAGGCGGATATATACTAACGCCTGCCATGATGAGCTTTGGCGTAAAAGGCATTATGGCTGTGGGAACAGACCAGTTCCATCTTTTCGCTAAAGCAATCATGGGTACAACGATACATAAAAAGCTTGGAAACGTAAACTTCGGGCTTGCGGTATGGTTTGTGCTGGGCTCGTTCATAGGCGTACGCTTTGGCGGCTCGGTAAACCGCGCATTGTTTGACATCAACCCTGCAATGTCGGATGCTGTAATCAGCTTGTTTTACGTTGTTGTGCTTGGCTCACTCGGCATAATCGCGATAAGAGATGTCATGAAAAAAGATGAAGACCCAACGGAATCGAAGCAAACCAGAATGGCTGATTTGATGCAATCCATCAAAATACCGCCTTATGTGAAATTTGACGGTAAGCAGCTGTCATGGCTTCCGCTGGCATTGAGCGGCGCTGTTGTCGGGTTTGTTACAGCGATAATGGGTGTGGGCGGCGGCTTTTTAACCTTCCCCATATTTGTATACAGCTTTGGCGTGTCTACATTTACAACAGTCGGGACAAATATTTTGCAAGTCATATTCACAACAGCGTTTTCGTCTATCATTGAATATGCGATTTACGGCTTTGTTTTCTACACCGTCGCTATCGGGATGCTGCTCGGTTCACTGGTTGGGGTGCAGATAGGCGCCCTGGTAACCAAGGTTATGAAAAGCGCTCAAATAAAGGTGTTTTATGCGCTCACCATCATTGCCGGCTTTGTCAACCGTCTGTTTGCGCTGCCTCAGAAACTGAATGAAATGGGTTATATCAAGGTGGCGGGCAATGCGCTTTATTGGATAGACCTTGCGGGAACGGTCATATTTTTTGTATTAGTGAGCGCTTTTTCGTTTTGGATCTTAAGACAGTTCTTTACCAAGCTTCCCGAATTGCGTATATCGGACAAAGGCGTAATCGTTAATAAGAAGAAGTTTTGGATAGGAACGGCGGGGTTGATGGTATTCTTTGCGGTTCTTTTCGCGGGATTCACGCCAATGCATACCGGAAAAAGCGCGGTAATGTGGGCGGACGAAAAATTCAACAGCCTCACCAAAGGTTCTGTGGGAGTGAAACTGGAGCGTGTGGCTGAAGAAATTAAAGCAGTAGCGGGTATAGGTATTGATGCACAGGCCACGGTAAAAGCGGGCAGTCCTGACGCGCTTGTTTACATACTGGACAAAAACGGAATAAACGCTAAAACCACAGGCGATAAGGTCAATTTCAACGGCGATTATCAAAAATTGGCGACATATGCCACGCAGGACGCAAAACTTTGTTTTGATAATAGAGGCGAAGATTTAGCGGCAAAATATAATATGGAGCCTGAACAGGTAATCTATATGTGGAATGCGGCATTTACAGGAATAAACAAGACTTATTTGGCCACAGACGGCAAGATAGCTAATTTTGCTCTGGAAATTAATGAAAATGCTATAGAGCCAGCTTATAACTTTAGCGGGATATCTCCGTCAAACGCCTCAAGCGTATGGTTTTTGTTAAGCGGATTGTTATTATTTTATGTCATCTATACGCTTTGGTATGGTTTTGCGATAATGTACATCTTTGAGGGCTTTGGCATTAATGAAGAAAAAGTTAAAAAAGAATAGCCATTAAAAATACCTGTAGATCGCAAAAATGACATCCCCTTTTGTCCCCGGTCCTGTACAGTGCACAGCACCCTAAAAAACGGACATTAATTTAAAATAAAAATATAACAAAAAGCTTGCCTTTTTTCCGCCATACTATGTTGGAAGAACCCGCCAATAGACAAAGTATTGGCGAAGCCTGTCGCATCACCCGCCAGAAAAAAATCCTTGGTTATCCGCTCGCGTCCGGATTAGCGGACAGGTCTAATAAAAACGCAGGATTTTTTTGTCAGGCAAGGCGGAAGCTGGTGGGAATACTTGGTGTCTTTCCGCCGGTGACAACAGCACATGGCGAGAAAAAGACAAGTTTTTATCTATATTTTAAATTGAAACGAGTATGAGCATGATAACCGTATGATATAAAAAAAACAAGGCACCCTGCATTCTTGTGGCGTGCCTTGTTATCTTTTATCGTTATCCTTGCTTTCGGGAACGTATAAAAGTTATAATAATACTGTGAAGATATTGTTACACATAGAAAATGCCTGTAAAAGCTTCTATCGGCCTGTTTGCGCGGGCGGATAACAAGCCAGACACAGTTTCGCCGCTAATGATCAGGCTGCCCTACCATGTTGCTGCGGCGGTCTTGATGTCATGGGCTGAACATCGCGTGTGAAGCAACAGTTAAACTACTATTATCAGGAGGAACTATGATGCTTTTTGACACAAAAAAAAGTCCCCATGCAAAAACTTATGCTGTTGACCAAAAAAATATAAAATGGAGAGAAGGGTTCTGGCAGGAACGCTTCAGCACCTGTGCCAATGTTACGCTTCCGCATATCCTGAGCTTGTTTGAAGATAAAGACGGCTTTTTTCACCAGGCTGAAAACTTTCGGATAGCGGCTGGTCTAAGCGAAGGCCAGTTTCGGGGCACACCCTTTGGCGACGGGGATTTCTACAAGCTGATGGAAGGTATGATGTATGCTTATGCCAAGAGCCATGATCCCGATATTGATGCCGCATTGGATAAGCACATTGATATCATAGGAAAAGCGCAGCAGCAAGACGGCTATATTTCAACCAAGCAAATAATCGGCGAACGGATGGCCACCGGCATCAAGCGTATGGGGGATATTGAAAACTTTGAGGTGTACAACTTCGGACATTTATTTACAGCAGCATGCACCCACAAGCGGATTACCGGCAAGGACAATTTTTTAAGTATTGCCATTAAAGCCGCCGGCTATCTTGATGACATGTACCGCGAAGCGGCCAGAACAAAGGTGGTGAAGACAGCTGTCTGCCCATCGCATTACATGGGCCTGGTTGAGCTTTACCGCACCACAGGGGACAAATGTTATCTGGATCTGGCCAAACTGTCAATATCACTGCGTGACCTTGTGCGCGATGGCACAGATGACAATCAGGATCGTATCCCGCTGCGTGACCAGCATGAGATTGCCGGACATGCCGTGCGGGCTACTTATCTTTATGCAGGTGTTGCCGATCTTTATCTTGAAACCGGGGACGATACCCTGCTTCCGGTATTGAATGACTGCTGGGAGGATTTGTTTCATACGAAACTCTATATAACCGGCGGCTGCGGAGCACTCTATACCGGAGCCTCTCCAGTTGGTGATTTTTTCAAGGCGCAACGGGTGCATCAAGCCTTTGGTTATAAATACCAGCTCCCAAACATAACGGCATATAATGAAACCTGTGCTACATTGGGCCATATATTTTGGACGCATAGGATGTTTGCCATCTGTCCGCAGGCAAAGTATTTTGATTTGATTGAGCGTTCAACATACAACCTTGCTTTGGCTGCAATCAGTCTGGATGGTGACAAGTATTTTTACGAGAATATGCTCAGGAGAACTAAAGACGTAGGCTATAAGCTGATGTGGCCTCTTTCCCGGTCTGGCTTCTTTCATTGCTTCTGCTGCCCCACCAACTTATTGCGAAGCATTATGGCGGTGTCGGAATATACCTATATGTTATCTGATGACGCGGTATGGCTTGGCCTGTACGGCTCCAGTGAGGCAGCCTTTCAACTGAATAACGGGGCTGCGTTTACTCTTGTACAGGATACGGATTATCCATGGGCCGGTGCCATCCGATTTACCTTCAAGGATGTTTCCAACAAGCAGCCGTTTATGCTGAAGATACGCATACCCAGTTGGACAGAGGAAGGCTATATCTCAGTCAGCGGTAATAAACAAGAGCTGGCGGCGGCTCATGCCAATACTTATGTTGATGTTTTTGTGGCGGATGCCGGCACAGCGGTGATTGAGGCTGTATTTAACATGAAGGTACGCTATACGGTTGCACATACCAAGGTGGAGGAGGCTGTCAATCAGGTTGCTGTGGAAAGGGGCCCTCTCGTTTATTGCATGGAAACACCGGATGCGGATGTGGAAACCATTGACGATCTTTTTCTTTTGTCAAGCGCAAGCTTTGAGGAGATCCCCTATGAAATACAGGGCAGGAAGGTGACAGCGCTGCAAACTGAAGCGGCAATGCTTGAGAAGACAAAGAATGACCGCGATGCGCTCTACCAGCCGTTAGGCGTAAAAGGTATCAAAAAGCTGCCGGTAAGGATGATCCCCTATTTTGCATGGGACAACAGAGGCTTTGGCGAGATGCGCATATGGATGCCCATCATGTACATTGAGAGGGGCACATCCGAGCCCTGTTAAAGCAAAGCGCCGTAATGCGGCTGAATTTGCAAAGGCTGAATATAAAAGCCGGAGAGAAAAACATGAAGCAGCCAAACGAGAAGGAGTTCTGCAGCAGGCGCTCGAACAGCTATGGGAAAGTGTTTGCAAAGATGCGGTTAAAACCCCCGTTTTTCGGGGTTCTGTTCACTAGCCGGGAGTTTTCTTTATACAACAATGATGACAGGCGGCGTCATAAAACGCCGCCTGTCGTTAGGGTATTGTTTGCTGATAAGTTTACCTCAAGTGATAACTGCCTGGCAACTGAAACATTAACTACCGCTTATCACAAAGTCATCTGCATAATGTGTGCTGCTGCCAGTATTATACACATATATTTGCACCACCGTGTTGCTTCCGCTGTTGAAGGTCAGCGTACGCTGTACAAAGTTGAGGTACGTATTGGCACCCGAGGAAACGACGCCGCCATTGGTCAGTATAGTTCCCCCTGTAGTCTGCACGCAGTATCTCATATTTGCGTTTGTGCTGCGGTGATAAAAGCTGAAGGTGTAGTTTGTATTGGTAGATACCGAAATATCCTGAGTCAAAGTAGCATTACTGCCCAAACTAGCGGCATATGAGCCGCTGTTTACGGTACTGCCTATAGTACATGCAGTCTGAACCCACGGTGAAAATGCCCCTGTTTCAAAGCCTGGATTCGAAACCAGGTTGCTGCCGCCCGGAGGAGGCGTTGGCGTTGAAGTCGGTGCCGGCGTTGAAGTCGGAACTGCCCCATCCGAGTAAAGCTCAAAGTCATCGGCATAGTGGGTACCGCTCGCGGTCAGATATACATTTATCTGAACCGTGGTATTACTGCCGCTGTTGAAACTCAGCGTACGCTGCACAAAGTTGTTGTACGTATTCGCGCCTGAAGAAACAACGCCGCCGTTGGTCAGTATGGTTCCTCCGGTAGTCTGCACGCAGTATCTCATATTTGCGTTGGTACTGCGATGATAGAACTTGAACGTATAGTCGGTATTGGGCGATACCGCTACATCCTGTGTGATAGTAGCCGTGCTGCCTAATTGAACCGCATATGTGCCACTGTTTTTCTGAGCGCTCTGCAGGGTGCAGCTGGTCTGCGTCCATGATGCAAACGTGCCTGTTTCAAAGCCCGGGTTTTGCACTAAATTGCCGCCCGGTGCAGGTGTTGGCGTTGGCGCCGGCGTTGGTGTTGGCGCTGGCGTTGGGGTCGGGGTCGGCGCCCCTGCAGTCGTCAGTGTCATATCGTCTATATAGTGCGTCTTGCCCGATGCCGAATCCGACACTGAAAGAATCACCTCACTGTAGCTTCCGCTGTTGAAATTGATGGTATACTCTTTCCATACGCTTCCGCCCTGATTATCCACGTAATTGGTGCCGGGCAGCAAGCCTCCGCCATCTCCCGCCGTTCTGAGTACTCTCATTCTGGCCCCGCCCGCACCGCTGGATCTGATCCACAGCTTCCAGGTATAGTCAGTGTTGGGGCTTACCGAAACCGTCTGACCCAAATATCCCCATGTGCTTGCATTCACCAGCTTCACAGAGTATGTGCCCGCGTGAGCCTGCTCGGTTGATATGGTAAACGGCGCGCCATAGCCCCATGAATCAAACGTGCCTGTTTCAAAGCTGGCGTTTGCAATCAGATTGCCGCCCGGAGGAGGCGTCGGTGCCACTGTCGGCGTCGGGGTGGCCGCTCCCGCTTCCAGTATCAGCATCCAGTCATACTTGCCTGAGCTGTTTGCCGGTCTTGCCGCAAAATTCTGG
>MWCQ01000022.1 GCA_002070105.1 Firmicutes bacterium ADurb.Bin193
CCCCCGCCTCTATAGGCGGTGTTATAATCTCATTTTAAACAATTTGAAATATCTGCGCTTTTATTGATATTTTGGAATAAACGTGCTATAATAAATGCAACAAGGTAGGTGAGTGAAATGACCGGTAAACAAAAAGAATTATTAGACGAGGTTGTTTTTTCATGGCACGCAGAAGGTTTGGATTTAACCGAAGATGAAAAGAATACACTAATTGATGTTTTAGAGGGTAAACGTTCCTATCAGGAGGTTTTAGATGGTTATCTTGCGGAGGCAAAGTCGTATGCAAGATTATAAGTACTATTATGAGGGCGCAATTTTTTATTGTTATCCTGACACAAATATTTTAATAAATAAGTTCCATATAAAAGATGAGGCAGAGTTGGATAAAATTGAGAGCAGAATCAGTTCGCTCAAAGCTATTGAACTTAGGAATAAGATTTGTGAGAACAAATTTGACTTTAAGCATTTTTGTGCTATACATCATTATTTGTTTTGCGATATTTATGAATGGGCAGGACAAGCGCGCAAGGGTGGTTTTATGTCTAAGGGCAGTACGATTTTTGCTAATTCTGATTTTATCGAAAGTCTTTTTAATGATTTCTATGAGAAGTTGCAGAATGAAAACTTTCTAAAAGGATTAGGAAAACAAGACTTTTGCGAAAAATTAGCGGTTTATATGGGAGAAGTAAATTATATACACCCATTCCGCGAAGGAAACGGCAGAACATCACGGTTATATTTTGCGCAGTTAGCTGAAAATGCAGGCTATAAATTGCTTTTTAACAAGATTGATAAAGACGAATTATTACTTGCAGATGTTTTGGCATACCAAGGAAATTATCGCCTCCTGATTGATATATTAAATCAAATTACTACGTCAATATAAAAAAATTCTATGACCACTGCGGTTATAGGATTTTTTTGACTATTGTTAGCTTGTTGGACAAAATTGTTTCCCATCACTAAAAGTTCTGTCTGTAATAACTCTCCGGCGCTAAGTCCGGATGGGCTTGCACGTCTTGCGTTATGAGGAATTTCCTGATTTCAAAGCAGAAGTCATATTTGGAAAATAACCATCGGATTCAAGCCGGAAACCCAAATCCTGACGGCGGTTGCCTCGTCCATATATCCCGGCTGTGCGTTGAAGGAACGGTTGCTCATACTATTGATTATATTTATTAGGCGTGGTAGTTACGCCATGTAAAAATCAGCCCTTAAAATTGTAGAGAACAACCTCCGTGTCATTCCAGTATTTGGTTTTCAATGTACCAACTATAATCCAAAAGGAGGACGCTCTATATTTGGTATACCGTCATGCAAAGCAATCTTCATTGTAACTCCAATTGAGTAGTAAATATCTGCACTGAGAGAGTTCCCATCAATATCAACTATGTTAATAAAAAGCGGAAACATTGGTATGTTCGATGAATAAACACCTCCATAATATCGAATGACGTCACGCTTCATATCTCTTGTGAGTGAGCCTTGATACTGTTTCGGGCAATAGATGAATGGATTGTTAGCAACATAAAAAATGCTTAACCATAATATGAGCATTGATATAGCGGTAGAATTTAAAAAAAAAATAACTTTTTCGGCTTTTTCTTTACTATTTTTGCTATAACTACAATAATCGCAGAAATGACAATAGATAATAACAACGTAATACCTATATGCCATAACCATATATAAATGACCTCCATACTAACCTCCGCAAATATAAATAATCTACATTGCACACTCTTACGCTACTCCAACAACAACCGCAACATCTTCTCCGAATGATTCAAAAATTTCTTAGTTATCTTATAATGCTCGGTGTCCTGGTAGTGATCAGCTTAATCGTATCATCCTTGATCTCATAAATCTCAGCGTCAGGATACGCCATCAAAATCAGCAAGTGGGTGGATATAATAAACTACGAGTTCGCCGCCACAATACGGTCTATCTCAATTATCATATAAAATTCTTTGATATAGAGTTTATTCATGTTCTATCTTTCTGCGAAAGTTTACTTTAACCTCCGCCATAAATCTTCCATTTCCCTCATTGTATGAAACAGCCCCTCTTGGCTTTCGCGTATACTGTCAATCATATATTCAGGCGAAAAATAGGAAATGTCCAGAAGCTTATTAATTTCGGCAGACTTGCTTTGAGCCGTGCTTTTTGATAATCCGAAGCCGTCCGCAATCTCCTGTGCCGTCATAAAATATGGCTGGGACTTGTCAAAAACAAAGTTGTTGGAAGCAATTGCGTACACAATCCCGCAAGCCCAGGTGTTAGCTTTCCCTTTAAGCAGCGGTGACGTACGCTTTCGGCGAATCTTTTCCAGAGCGAAAAGACATACCCCTGTAAACTCAGCACCCAGTTTTTCCTCACAGAACTTTGTGATAAGCGGCGCGATTGCATCGGCTTTTTCGCGGGACTCACCCGGAGCTGCTTTAACAGGCTTTTTGGGCGCAGGGCTTGGGACTTCTTTCGGATTAGAATCATCAAACGGCAACTTACCTATAATTCCGAATTTCGCCTTTGAGATGTTGTATAACTCCGTGAAGCTACTGCGTATTCCGGAACCAAACCCAATATTGTGCGTCGAAAACAGACCGTCATAGATTATTTTATTCCTAAATGGCAGAATCATTGCGTCCACCATCACAGGCAAGTCCGACTTGGCAAAGAAGTCGGCGAAGGGATGATTGAGTCCTGTAATGCCGTATAACCGGGTTGTATCCTCGTCTCCAAAGGTCATAAATACAGAATATTTTGCCAAATGCCGCATAACGACAAACTTATCCATAACAAAATAATGCCGCCACGAGAGAAGGATTCCCCTCTCATCCTCGGTCAATTCGGCTCCATATTTTTGTATGTAATCCTCAATCCACGCAGGGTTCTCGAACAGCTTTACCCTCACTTGATAAGCCTTTTGTGAATCCACACTTTTCGGATGTCTTTCGCTGCCAAATCCACGAACAATTTTATGCTCCTTGTTCACGCAATAGAGCAAGTCGAAGAACAACTTAAAAAAAGTTGCTCTTTCCTGGTCGTTTAAGTACATTTTGCTCCCTCCCTGTTCAGATAAATTTATAACCGAACTTCCACCGCATTCCTAATTTCCAAGCTATCCTCATCAACTTCGCAGTCAAACGCCGCCACCGCAACGCCCGCTTGCTTTGCGGCAACTAACGCCGCGCCAAATGCTGGATGAGTGTGGTTGTTGGGGATAAAATATTTAACGTCGCTCATTTGTATTACAAACACCACATGAGCCTCATATCCCTCAGAGACACACCGCGCCAACTCATTCAGGTGCTTTACGCCACGCTCGGTAGGCGCATCCGGGAACATAACCACGCCGTTTTCCTCCAGAGTTACGCCTTTGACCTCGATAAAAATCCTGCGTCCTCCCGCCTCAACGTAAAAATCGAACCGAGACGCGCCATATCGCGCTTCCGGTTTAATCAGCGTAACATCTTTTATGTACGTACCCTTTTGCAGATATTCAAGAAACACCTTATTAGGGGCGCTTGAGTCCATATTAATCAGCCGTTCACCTTTGCGGACGGCAATCAAATCATATTTTGTGGTGCGGTTTGGGTTGTCCGCCCTCTGCACATAAACCGTTACACCGGGAATCAGCAGTTCCTTGCACCTTCCAGTATTTTTAACGTGGCATATTTCAATATTACCCTCAATCTCAACCTCTGCAATAAAGCGGTTCGGACGGGATATAAATATGCCGAGGATAATGTTTTTATAAGTCATAATCAATTACTATAAATCTTGCTCCTTTACTGTATTTTACACCTCGCAATTATATCTCCGTATAAACGATTTGCATTTTCAATCCCTTGTTATCCACTTCCGGTGCGTCGGGGATGGAGCGAAACCCATTGCACATTCCAAGCCTCCCGATAACCGCAAGACAGATTGCATCAACTATATCATCAAGACGGCGTTTCATCCCTGCTTTACTGGTTATTCCACCAAGAAATGCATCCAAATTGTGTATGTATCTCCGTAATAAATTAATCCGAATATTAATACCATCAAGTGTTTTCTTACTTTCCAAAACAGGTTTGCCGAAGTTTAATATAGCAAAAATATACTCCGGGTGACTTTCTAAAAGCCTGTTTTTCCACGCCGGATTACATTGCAGAAACTTATCCACTTCTTTGATTTTATCACAAATAGAGAAGGATTGTTTGCTCAACCCCTTACTCAATATCTTATTATTTATAGTATTGGCGTTTTCGTAATTATCAGTATAAACCGCCTGTCTGCATGGTGTATTAAACACACTTGACGCTTTACCTTTAAGCTTTTTTCTCAGATCAGCGTCAGGGCGCATATTATTGTCGTTTTCCGGCAATCCGATTGGAATATCTATAAGGATGCAATCAACATCGTTACATTCGGCAATAATCTCACTAATAGAATCATACAACGTGATGTTTAGACTATTTCCTTCCAAACAAGCCGATATCCAACCGCCCTTCGTTGCGTCAATGCCTACACATTTATAGTTGCTGTTTTTGCCTGTCAGAGAGGTAAATAATCGCAAAAATTCATGTTCAACCTCAGCAAACTTACGTTCGGAAAAATCTGGATTGCTACACAAAACAGGATTGGGTTCATTAAGACGTTCGTCCATTAATTCCATAAATTCATGCCATAATAAAGAATCGTCAATATTTTCGACAACGGCATATTCGTCCGTTGTTAATTCAATGCCAAAGGTTTTATATATTAAACTTTGAAGCTTTTCCTCAATTTCCCGATATGCTGGAAGGTTTTTCTTAACGGGACGCGTTATATCGGAGATATATGCTTCGCTTGCATCATGCAAAAGACATGCAAGCTGTATTTTTTCACCATACCCCATCGCCATCGCTTCAAGCGCACAATTTATGCAATGCTGGGCAACCGAATAAAAGTGCTTAAAGTGTCCGTTTGCTCGTGTCATTAAAGACAGGGCGTGGGCAATATCGCCTATTTTTATATCATCCGGATTGGGGTCAAGCGGCGTAAAATGAACTTTTGTAAAAGTTGTTATATAATCTTTTTTCATACCATTCTCCCTTGCCTTCATTTGATATATATTTTATCACAAAATGCGCCATAACTCAAGATTAAGCATGAAAATAATCCCAGCAAGATAACCTGACGGCTATTTACCGGGATTTTAAATATCTTATAAACAAAATAAATGGTGTGGTTGTCAACTTCATTCAAGATATGTGTATGGTATATTACGATCATAACCATCAACACCGAAATCGCTCAAAGCGCCCAGACATTTTAGTAAGACCATTTCACGTCTAAGGAGCGTTTTGATATCATCATAATAGTAAACTTCATCTGTGATGTTTTTCGGCGTTTCATAGGGATTAGCGCGGCGCACAGCGATATCCACGTTGCGCTCCCAAATAGGCTCTTTATAATAATTGAACAAAATCTCCCGACCGTCGCCGCACATCCACTTCCCATATGAGAACCACAGCTTGAATATCCCTTCTTTTTTCAAAGCGTGTGATATTTTACGACTTCTGTTTACAATCGGAGCCGCTTTTTTACATGTAAGCGTCATGTGGAAATGCTCATAATTTCCGTCGTTGCTTTCAGACTTTCCATATGGATGACGCAACACGTGATCTCTTATCATCCACTTCGGCGCCCTGCCCATATCAACAAGTATGTATCCTGTATCTTTATAAGGACTGCCATTATCACAATGCGCTATTCTATGCCCTTCGGCGCTACCGTGCAGATGATATCTGTGGCAATACCCACACCATGCCATTGCGTTCCCTTCATCGTTATATTGATACGCCTGTAGTTCCGGGAACGGCACTCCCCATTTGCTAACCTGCATATTAGTCTCCTCCTCAAAAAATATCATTGACGTATATTTTTACTCGCCTTCTGGGGTGAATTCGGTGCCCTCTGTGCTTTCTGGTTCCTCCGGAGCGGCAAGGCTTTCAGCGTCAACAAATCGCTCGACGATTTGCTCTATCAGCTTATTACGGCTCAAGCCTTCGTAAGTCTGGGCGATGGCGTTCAGCTTTGCCAGCGTATCCGGGGTCAGCCGTATAGATATTGCATCGCGGTGGATACTATCCCGGCGCGGTGATGTGGCTTTATTGGGACTGCCATGCCTGTGACCGCTATTGCCTGACAACCCACACATTAACAATTTTCTGCAAAGGTCAAATTCTTTTCCTACTAACCCCAAACTAATCAGCCAAATCCTCATGCTAAATCGTGGATTTTCAAAGCTATCCTGCGGTTTTGCCACCACACGCTTTTTGTTTTTAGCAGTATCGCAGAGGGCGGATATAAATTGGGCATAAGCATTTACCGCCTCACCCTCGCTGTCAGCAGGAAACCAAGGGAAACGCAGAGAATTTTCAGTTTCCTCAATAAGCAGCTCGTCAATTTCGAGTGCTTGCTTTATGAGAATATCCTTGGACTCCACCAGTTTTTCAAGGTTTATGCGGCTTTCCGGCGTAAATCCCTCAAGTGGGTATTCTATCGTTAGGCGGTCGGTTTCTGCCGCTTCCGGCGCGTTTGGTGCGGTTTCCGGTTCATCTATCGCCTCGAACATATCGCCGACCATCGCAAAGATGGTACTGTGTTCGCTTTCACCGCGCTTGGTATAAATATCGCGTCCCTTGTGCGTAAAGTACATACCGTATCCGGCTTGTCGCGCTTGTTCTTCGGTATCGAAACGCTCTTGAATCAGCAGGGTTCCTCGTGGGGTAATCAGGTGAAAGATCTCGCTTTTTTCAACCTCATACCCACGTTCTTCCAATGCCACCATCAACCCAAGGTTATCTTCCCCTGTGACCGTGCCGTCTCGGTCTATCTCATATCCGCCGACTGTGTATTTACAGCTTGGCACTCCGGCATATTCTGTCGGTTGATTAAGTATCTCGCTAATTGCCGACACCAATAATTTTCTTTCCTTGCCTTTTACGTTGTATTTTAATTCCATGTGAGTGTTCCTCCTTTGAATTCGGGGTTTCATATCTCCGCCGTACTCACATGATAACTCTGATTAGAGATGAAATCAACCAACAGATAATGGACGGAAATCGTTGATATCGCTGAAATTATCAGAGTTCGTTATAAGCCGTTTTTACTCCGTCACGGAGCAGAAAAACCTCGGCATCTGTCTGAATCTGATTGATGAACCTTTTTACAATTACATCACAGTAGGCACAATCAAGCTCCATCATATATCCTACGCGCCCGGTCTGCTCGCACGCAAGGAGCGTGGTGCCGGAACCACCAAATAAATCTAAAATTGCATCACAAGCATGGGAAGAATTATTGATCGCCTTACCCGCCAGCGCAATTGGCTTCATCGTCGGATGCTCCACACTTTTCTTGGGACGGTCAATTTCCCAAACATCGGACTGTTGGCGGTCTTGCAGGGGGCAGAGTCGTTTATCTCCCTCCAACCAGCCGTACCAGATAGGCTCATACTGCGTATGGTAATCTTTGCGTGATAATACCAATGAGTCCTTATACCAAATAATTGTACTACTCCAATGGAAGCCGCACTCTGCCAGTGCATTCATAATATTTCCCCATTCTTGTGCGGACATCACTACATAAATCATTGCGCCGGGCTCGCAGACTGAAGCCACCGCGCGAAAGGTTTTCCGTAAAAATTCTCCGAATTCCTCTGTTGACATATTGTCATTCAGAATTTTCCGCTGTTTCCATGAAGGGTGACCGTTGCCGCCATAATCAACGTTCCATGGTGGGTCGGTAAAGACGCATTGCGTCTTTTTCCCATCCATCAACCGCGCCACCTCGCCAATATCAGTGGAATCACCGCACATTAGTCGGTGCTTGCCAAGTAGCCAAATATCACCCAGCGTTGTTATGGGTTCGGTAATTTCCTCCGTTGCCTTATCAACGTCAAAATCGTCCTCTGCAAGCTGTCCCTTCAGCCGCGCCATTTTTTGGCTAAGCTTATCAACTTCATCGTCCTCAAATCCGGTCAGCGTAAAATCAAACCCACCCAATTTCAGCTCCTGCAATACTTCCGACAGCTTTGGCAAATCAAATTCACCGGAGATTTTATTCAGCGCAATATTTAACGCCTTTTCCCGAACCTCGTCAAGATTGACAACCACACAATCTATGTATTCTGTACCTAACTGTTTCAAAATCTTAAGCCGCTGGTGACCGCCCACGATGTTGCCCGTGCGTTCGTTCCAGACGATAGGCTCGACATAGCCGAATTCCTCCATCGAACGCAGCAATTTCTCATATTCAATATCTCCCGGCTTTAAATCTTTACGCGGATTATATTCTGCCGGGTTTAGCTCCGAAAGATGTATTTGCCGGATATCCAACTGTTCCATAATATCACCGCCCCAAATGTTTTTCAGACTCCGGATCGCCGGAGTAATAGTACCCTTTCGGATGATTAAGGTCTACAATCAGCGCACCGCGCTTGTCATAAATCGAACCGTGATCCTCTTTGAAAACCGCCCGATACACCGCCATAATGGTGGCAACAGCACCATCTATCTTTTCACGCGATTTTTTCTTTGACGGCTTAATATTCCCTGCCGCATCGCTCTCGGCATATACATTTTCAAACATCCAACGCAGGACGGGATTGCCTCCATGAATTAGCTTTTCATCCAAAACCAACCGCATAAGTTCCTTACTTGCTGGGGACATATCCTTGTAACCCTGACCAAATTCAATCATCTCAAAGCCTTCTTTATCAAGGTTTTGCGATAGCTGAACAGCGCCCCAACGGTCATAGGCGATTTCCTCAATTTTATAGATTTTGCTTAGTTCCTCAATCTTTTTCTCAATAAAATCATAATAGATGATGTTGCCTTCAGTCGCTTCCAAAAACCCTTCTCGCACCCACTTATCATAGGGAACATGGTCTTTTTTAACGCGTCTCTCCATGTTGTCTCGGGGAATCCAAAAGTAGGGCAGAACATAATAGAATCCGTTTTCATCATCCGGCGGGAACGCCAGCACCAAAGCGGCAATATCGTCTGTGGAAGCCAAATCCAGCCCGGCGTAGCAGGGATTCCCGCGCAAATCATCGGAATTAAACGGTGTGGAGCCTTTATCATATTTATCCATGGGCAGCCATTTGACAACTGTATTCGTCCATTGACAGAGGAAAAACTGGCGAAACTGCGGCTCCTCCGACGGATTTTGTTTCGCGGAATTACAGGCGTTTTGATAATATTCCTCTCCGACAATATGCCCGAACGAGGGGTTCACCCGCCGCCATACCTCCGGATCAGTCCAGTCGGCATCATCCGGCGCGGAAAATACCACAGGATAATAAGTGGGATCAATCTTTCGCCCCTCTAAAATATCAATTGCCTTGCAGTGTTCTTCATAGCAAATGCTATTCCGATCATTCCCTGCAGTGGTAATGACAAAATTTAATGGTTGCCTCCGTGCCGCGCCGGCTCCGCGCACCATTGTATCATATAGCTTACGGTCAGGCTGACCGAGCAGTTCGTCAAAGATGCAACCATGGGTATTCAGCCCGTATTTTGTGGACACTTCGCTGGACATAGCGGAGTAAAAGCTGTTTGTTGGCTTAAAGACAATCCGCTTCTGCGACTCTACGATTTTGCATAAACTGCTTAGTGTTGGCTGGCGCTTGACCATTTGTAATGCCACATCAAACACAATCCCAGCTTGCTTTCGGTCATTTGCCATGCCGTAGATTTCCGCGCCCTCCTCACCATCAGCGCACAAAAGATATAATGCGATTGCCGCTGCCAATTCTGATTTGCCTGACTTTTTACAAATCTCAACAAAACAGTGGTTAAACTGCCTTGCGCCGTTTGGCTTGATTACGCCGAATAAGTCACGAATAATTGTTTCCTGCCATGGCAGAAGGTAGAATGGTTTTCCAGCCCACTCTCCCTTGGTGTGCTGGAGTTGTTCGATAAACGCAACGGCGTGGTCGGCACGTCTTTTGTCATAATACGAATCCTCCGCCATGAATTGCGTTGGAGAATATATGTATTTTTCAGCCATTTCTTATCTCCTCCAATGAAATCCGTGAATGGCAGGACTTGCAAAGTGCCATTAAGTTTTCCTCCGCATCCGAACCGCCCGCCGATACCGGAATAATGTGGTGCGTTTCAGTTGCCGGAGTCAACCGCCCGGCACGCTGGCACTTAGCGCATAGGGGATTCTTCGCAAGATACAGCTTGCTTATTTTACGCCAGCGGCGGTCGTAGTGGTCTGCATTGTCGCGGCGATTATATTGCCGCCGATGCTCCGGGCAGCAGCGAGTTCCTGCCTCCACCAACGCGGGACAGCCCGGATGACCGCATTGACGGCGAGCTTTATATGGCATACGCTACCCCTCCCGGTTAAATTTTAATAAGTTTTTCATCAAATCATCGTGAGGTGTTGCTCCATAAGATTTTTCGCTGTTTTGGCTGACAACATCCCAAATTTTCATCCAAGCCAAATCAGCCAGACGGTAATATTTTACGACCGCATCAATCCCGGGATTTACCGCCACGCCGCCTTTCTTTTCATCGTCATATATCAGTGCTGTTGTGCTAATTGCCCGCTCAACCTCATAAAACCGAGACTTAAGCAAGGCATATTCCTCGATAAACGCCGGATTTATCATGTGCAGACAGCCTGTTTTCTCAAGGAACGCAACAGTTTCCTGCCAAATATCCTGCGAAGTCGGTTCGGTTGATCGCCGCATTTGATAATACGCCAGCCTCTCTGGATATTCCGGCACAGGTGCAGATGAGTCTGCTGCAATATCCAAAACTTTTGGCTTGCGCTTGCCGGGATTTCCTTCTAAAAGCTTTTCTGCCAGCGGTTTTCGCGGTCGTCCCGCGCCCGGTCTCTTGCCGCCATGTCCGTTAGCCACGTCGCCATCACCTCCATCTCTCTCTTGATAATATATGCAAAAATATGCTTGTCTGATTACGATTTCAAGTTAAAACTCGCCGAAAGCCCTGTCATAGCGGATTTTGCGGCGACAAACCCCGCGCCCCAAATTTACTACAATTCCTCAGACGGCTTGAAAAAAGAGCGTAAAAAACAAGAAATCAAGATAAGACAATAAACAAGCCCCAAAAAGCCCAGCAATCATGCGGGTTTTGAAGGCTTGTATCAATACCTTGATAAATAATCGACTTGAAATTGCGGAATATTACGCATCCCCCATGGGCGTTGTACGAAGGCAAAAGCCGTAGAGATTGAGACCGCCCCTCCGGGGTATCCACACAATTTTTTTCATCAAAGCAGTAACCGGTAACCCGGTAACTGTGTTTTTAGAGGGTCACTGTATTTACACACGCACACGCTCGCGTAGGAAGGTGACAACTCTTTCGCACGTACCTCTAAATTTTCGGTTACCGGGTTACCGGTTACCTTATATATATTGTTTATATTGTTATATATTAAGAGACATCGTCCTCCTCGTACTCAGCGAAACCGCCCACATCGCAGCGCCCGGAGAGCTTGCTGTAGTCCACCACCCACACCTTCCGGTTCTTGCCGCCGAACTTCTTTTGCCTGTTCTTGGCGACAAAAAACTCGCTATGCTCCAGTTGTTTCATAAACTGGTGATACGGCAGCACCTCGCCGACGATAGCACAGTCCTTGCGGTAACGGGTGTAGCGGTCATAAATAGCATAAATGTTAATGAAAAGGTATTGATTGTTATTTTCAAAAACATAGTCCACACCATGTTTTAACCGCATCCGGGACATGACCTCAAAGGACTGCTCCACGATGGATTTGTTGTTTAACCCGCCGTCTAAAAGATATTCGCGGGCGGCATATTCGATATGCTTGGCACATTCCTCGTTATCGTACGGGAACGCATCCACCCAGCCTGTTCCAAGTGTCCTGCACAGCTTGCCCAGCAAACAGATTCCGGCATACAAACAACATAGGTTGTCATGCACACGAGTCGGCAGCCCACTGTTAAAATGCTCCTTGCCTTCGTCAAACCACTTTTCAACCTCCGCAACTGTTGTATCAAGGGCAGTGTCCAGTAGACTTCGCCCCAGTAAGTTTAGTAACCTTTTGTTCGCCGTAAGACTTTCAAAGTTAGCTTTACATTCAGGGTTGTTAATGTCACGTTTTGAAAATAGCAGTTCCACGGCTCGCTCCCGGATGGATGCTTCGTCAGCAGATTCCTCTCCCGATACCGCAATCGGTGCCAGCAAATCATATGTCACCGTTGATTGATCGGCGCGACCGCGAATGCCCTCATGACAGTCGTAGCTGTCACGAAAATGGTTATATAGCGCGTTCAACCGCACTTTATCCAGCTTTGACGGTTTGAATTCATCGAAGGCTTGGGGGAATATATTAGAGGAACAGGACTCCTTCATCAACGTAAACGCCGTTATTTGGCTGCTGGCAGTTACCTTTGAACGCGAGAATATTGGTAATACTACCTTTTCCAACGTGTTGGACTTGCCGCTCCCGGATTCGCCAATTAGAAATAAGTGAGGAAACTTCACTTCACTGCGGCGCAGATGCGGTTTAATAAAGCACGCCGCTATCCATCAAAGAATGGGCACCGTCTTAGCTGGTTCGTTGTACGACATAATGTGCTTAGCGACCAGAAGTAACCCGGCTTTATCGATAAGAGGAGCCGAAAGAATTTTGCTCTCAAGGCTTTTATATTTTTCCATCTGCACCATGTCTTTCACAATCGTGCCGCCTGCGCTCACCGCGCCATTGGTATCCACGAACACCAACTTCTTTTTGCGTGGATAGATACCCAATGCCTTCACGCCTCGCTTTTTCAGCCATTTCAACTTGTATATATGCATTTTAAACATTTCCAAATCGCCTTCGCTACCAAGAAAAGAAAGGGCTATGGTCTTTTTGTTGAGAACACCTTTAAATTTCTGAACGGTGGTCATATCGCTTGCCGTCAGGTTTTGTCGGAATCGCTCGCCGCTGTCGGTGACCAAATCGCATGTCAACTGCGCCTCATCCTCAGCGGTTATCATTTCAATGGGATCGACAATAAAGTTGGTGATTTGATAAAACTTGTCGCCTCGCCGACGATAATAACAGCCATACTGCTCGAATATTTCAGGCTCTTTGGCTTGCTGTGGTGGTGTGTAAACTTGGGTGGTATTGGCGCAAGCGTTCTTGACAGTCTGCTCTCCGTAAGTCGTGCCATCGGCAGAGTGCCGGGCATCCCATTTGTCGCGATATAGCCCTGATTTGCGAAATAGGCGGTCAATCTGAACATCACTGCGCCCCGACCAAAACGCAAGCTTGCAACATAGCGCAAAATCAGCCTCCGATTGGGATTTATATTTGCCCTGCCATTCGCCTGAATAAAGCTTACCGAATGCCTCACCGTCTTTGGAGGCGTGCGCCAACTTCAACAATTCAGCATCCGTTAATACCGCTATCATTGACTTGGAAACCGCGCGGCTACTACGTTTTAGAGGTGTGATAAACGTCTTATGTATCCAATCAATCGCTCCGTTATCATCAGCAATTGTATCCGCACAGTCCTTCCAACGCATTCCGGTCATAGTAAAATATCTGCTTGACGAGTACATCTCCACACCATATTTGCTGTTGCGGTTTCCACTGGATGGCAACTTGCCTTTGAGGAAGATGTGCAGCCCAGTTCCCGATGGACTAATTTCAATGTACGTTGGCGGCAACCTCGACAAAATATCCGTTGCTACCTCGTTTGGATGACCGTCGGTAAGGCAGTGGTCAATGTCTATTCCGACAATACCGCAATCTTCTGTAAAAACAAAGCCAATCCCACTGAACGAATATTTATCTTCAGCATCTATAGCTTCATCTAAGGTACCCCACGTTGACGGATTACTTGCCGACGCCCTATATCCCGTCCCCGGTGAATACGGCACCTTTGTATCTTTTCCGGACTTTTTATCAGGCTCTAACCGCCAACATACCCATTGTTTTAGGGCAGTCAATTCTTTTGGGAATGTATTCTTGTCCAATTATATCACCCCATAATACAAATTGTCACATTATATGATTATGAAGGGAGCGATTGTCCATATGTGGGTTGTTATTTATATCATTAACCAAGCGTTAGTTAATTACGCCTACGGTTTTTCCATTTTTCCACAAATAAAGTTGAATTATTTGACAATATATGATATAATGCTATACGGATTATTGTAACTTTCGACAGAAAAGGATAGGATGTGAATACCTTGCTGGAAAGCCCGTTCCACATTATGTACAAAGCAAAGAAGTTGTCGTCCTATGCCTTTGGGCACGACAAGTTGATTCCGGCATTTGCATCTTCAAATATAGCGGTGTATCCATACCAGGTAGCGGCGGCAATGTTCGCCCTTCGCTCGCCATTTCAGAGAGGTGTCATTGAATGCTCGGAGGGCGGACTCGGAAAATCCTATGTTTCGCTTTTAATTATACTCCAGCAATGGTACATTGGAAAACGCAGATTTCTTTTGGTTATACCCGCACACTTACGTCATCAATGGCGGTCAGCATTGGATGAGAAAATCAGCATCCCCGCCGTTTTTTTGGATAATAATGCTGATATAAAAGAATACGAGGATGGTAATCCTTTCGAGCAGGACGCGCTGGTTATAACAACTTACGAACTGGCGGCGCAAAACTCCGAGCGCATATCACAAATCAAATGGGATATTGTGATGTTTGATGAAGCTCATCGACTTTGCAAGTCTCACATCGTGGACGCGAAAGAGGCGCGGACGCTGAAAGCCGCCGTGGACGAGGCATTCAAAATATTATTGACCGCCACGCCAATACAGCTAAACATCATGGATTTATATGGACTGATCCATTTTATAGACGAAACCGCTCTGCCGGATGCAGGTGATTTTTATAAACGCTACTTCCGCAAGCCGGAAAACTATCCGGAACTGACGGAACGCGTGAGCGGATATTGTTTTCGCACATTGCGATCGCAAGCGAAACAATATGCCGGAATCACTAATCGGCTAAATATAACGGTCGAATTTGACTATACCACCAAAGAAAAAGAACTCTATACGCTGATTGAAAAATACCTAAAACGCCCAACGAAAGCGGCGTTTCCTAAAATGGAACGATATGACCTCGCGCTTATGCTGTACAGTACCTTTTCTTCCTCCGCAGAGGCGTTGGCGCAGACTTTAGACGGTGTGGTTAAACGGTTGGAAAAAGAGCCGGATGCTACAGCGGAATTGAACGAAGTTAAGCAAATGCTTGAAATTACACATGGTATCGCCACTACTGCCAAATACAAGGCACTTATTAAAAGTCTTGATATTTGTTTCCGCGAATTAAAGAGGCGCGGCGCGAATAAAAAGGCGTTGATTTTTACCGCCAGCCGTGCTACACAAAAATTTTTAAAAGAATTGCTTGTCAAAAAGTGGACTGTTGCTACATATAGCGGAGATAACAGCGGTGACGATATAATCGCAAAATTCCGTGACGAGGCTGAAATCCTCATTACCACCGACCTTGCTTCGGACGGCTTGAACTTTGAATTTTGCTCGTTAGTGGTAAATTATGATATAGCGTATAACACATTGAAATTAGAACAGCGCATCGACCGCTGTCATAGATTGCGCCAGCAGAACGACGTAATCGTCCTCTCGCTCATCAACCGTAACAATTTTGCGGATGTTCGAATGCTGGAGTTGGTGGGCAAGCGTACCCTATTAATGGACGGCGTGTTTGGCTTGACGGACGATGTTATCGGCGGCTTTATCAGTGACATTGAGACAGAACTTCCCACCGCCTTTGAAAAGGCGCGGACAAAGCAGGAAGTTGCTGTGGCGTTCGCGGACACGCTTACAACTAACGAGGGTAAAAATAGAGAGGCTGTGAAATCTGCCGAAGAGATGCTGTTCACTACCTTTAGCGGCGCGCTGGCAGATAATATTCATATCACGCCACAATATATTGAGAGCAAAACAAAAGAAATTAATGAAGATTTATGGTGCGTGGTGCGCTGGTTTTTCGGACGCCATCGCGATTTTATGATAGATGATGAAAACCGTTCCATTCGAACATTCCACAATCCTGCACCTCATGTGTTTACCGGAACACGGATGGGACGTGATGAATATAGTATGCTGGACAAAACCCTTCCGAAATCCGGATGGATTACCATAACAAGCAACATCGCGCAAAATGTACTTCAGGAGATATTTTGGCAAGGTCTGGAGAGTGAAGGCAGTATTATAGTTGATGGTAATGTATCAAATTGTACGATTGGATTTTACGAAGTGACCGTGTCTAACGGATATTTTGGCGGCGCGGTTTACAGGACATTCACCGGGCAGACACAAAAGGGCAAGAGTCTCTCCGACCGAGAATGCCGCAAGATTATGGAAATGCCTGTACTTAGCTTTTCCGCACACGACAACCGAATCGGGCGCAAGGACGGCATGAAATTTGACGAGTATAAATATCACGAACTGGATGATTTAATTGATACCGCCGCCTATACATCCCGCTGTGCCGAGAATACTGATCCGGCTATTGCGGAAGAAATATCTAAGCTGAAACATCAAACTGAGGACAAGAAAATCGCTCTTAACCGTGATTTGGAAGGCTTAAAAGCGCAGCTCACCGCGCCGCAGAATGTGGATAGCATTGCAGAAAAGCTACTTGCTGAAAAACGCAGAAGCGTACTGGATCGGGAGTATAAGCAAAAAGAACAGAGCCTGTTTATGGATGGCTTGAAGCTGGATGTGGAGCTGGAAGAGCAAATCAAGAAATTAGCGGACGGCGCGAAATTGACCGCGAAAGTGCGGAGGCTGTTTTTGATAAATGTGGAGGGAGGGCAAGAGAATGGGTAGGCTCACCGAAACCGTTAGTATTATAACCACTTTGGGAGTGTTGGGAACTTTGGTTCTTGGATTTATGAACTGGTCATCCTTGAAAAAGAGCGGACGCCAATCTCGTGAGCATAGTTTAAAGATGGCTGACTATGAAAAAATAAGGGATTTTCTTTTAATACAAATATCCGAATATATTTCCTTGCTTGATGCGCACAAACTTTCCTATATGGCTTTGTCGGACAAAGAGTATAAAGGGAAGGATATGGAAACATACAGCCATTATTTTAAACTTGAAACTTGTTTTTATAGAATCAAGCTGTTTCTCAATTCTGATAATTCGTATTTTAATGAACTTTCATCCATTTTGGATATGTCTTTGAAAACAGCAAGAAAATTACAAAGTGCTAATTCATTTGCAGAAATGCTTTCACACGGATTACGCCACCCTAAAGAATATGCAGCTGCTTACAGCCGCGCCTTAAATGAGTTAGAACGTTCCGAAAAAACAGAATCACATACCATAGTTATTGATAATGATGCAGACAAGGAAAACACTCTGAAATTTGTTGAGGAAGTTGTGAAAATGCGGGATGAACATTTAAAAAAATATCTCTCAGCGACAGAGGAATCTTTAAAACACAAAAAAATGATTGTTGATATTGCCCGCAAGTATTTGACTTGCGAAAAGAAACAAGTCACAGGAGGATGAGAACAATGACTGATAAAATGGATGGGTACAGCATGGATATAGAATTGGATGCGCGTGAAAAGTTACGCGCTATATTCCCGGAGTGCTTTGTGGAAGGCAAGTTGGATTTGGTTAAGCTGGAGTCTCTTTGCGGCGAATTTCCAACTATTGACGAAAACGACCGGGAACGGTACGAATTTCGCTGGAAGGGCAAAACGGATGCGCTTAAATTGGCGCAACAGCGGTCATTGGGGTGCTTACGTCCGGCGAAGAGTGAAAGCGTGGAATGGGACACCACAAAGAACGTCTATATAGAGGGCGATAACCTTGAGGTGTTGAAACTCCTGCAACGGTCTTATTTTCGCAAGGTTAAAATGATATATATTGATCCGCCCTATAATACTGGGAATGACTTTGTTTATGAGGATGATTTTTCAGATAATATTGGAAATTATAAAAAGATTACATCACAAGGCACAACCTCAAATCCCGAAACAGCCGGACGTTATCACACCAACTGGTTGAATATGATGTACCCTCGTCTTCGGTTGGCAAAAAATCTTCTCCGTGATGATGGTGTTATATTTATTAGTATTGATGATAATGAGGTTCATAATTTACGCAAGCTTTGTGATGAGGTGTTTGGGGAAGAAAATTTTATTAGTGAGTTGATATGGCAACGCGCTTTTTCGCCGAAAAATGATGCACGCTACATATCCAACAGCCATGATTATGTTTTAATGTATGCAAGAAGTCTTACCGAGTTTACAATCGGAAGGTTAGAAAGAACCGAAGAGGCAAACGCAAGATATTCCAATCCCGACAATGATCCACGTGGCGTTTGGATGTCAAGTGATATTTCCGTAAAGACATATAATGCGGAGTACGATTATCCAATAACTTTGCCATCGGGTAGAATTGTCGAGCCTCCAAGTGGACGATGTTGGAGGCAACCTAAAGAAGCATTTTTACAAAATGTTGCAGATAACAGAATTTGGTTCGGTCCGGATGGCGATGGTACACCACGAATCAAGCGTTTTTTATCAGATTTAAAATTTGATGGAATGGCTCCAACATCAATTATGTTACACAAAGATGTCGGGCATAGTCAAGAAGGGTCGCAAGAGGTTACAAAGTTACTAAATGCTGGAGTTTTCGACGGACCGAAACCCGTACGATTATTACGCCGATTGCTAACACTTGCCAATACATCCGAAAACGATATTATCCTCGACTTCTTTTCCGGTTCTGCTACCACTGCCCATGCAGTTATGCAACTGAACGCTGAAGATGGCGGTAACCGCCGTTTTATTATGGTTCAGTTGCCGGAGTTATTGGATGAAAAATCCGAAGCATATAAGTCAGGATATCGTACTATTTGTGATATCGGCAAGACACGCATTTTCAAAGCTGGAATAAAAATCAAATCCGAACAGGACGGTCAAATCAAACTGGGCGAGGAGGAAAAACTGCCACTGGACATTGGGTATCGCGTGTTTAAACTTGATACTTCAAACCTCAAAGTTTGGGATAATACTCCAACCAGCGATGAAGAAGAGGCGTTCCAGCGCATGATGAATATGTTGGATGTTTTGAAACCCGACCGTTCCGAAGAGGACGTTGTTTACGAAGTTCTGCTAAAATTAGGACAGGAACTCACCGAGGATGTAGTCCCACTGGATATAAACGGCAAAGTAGGCGTGTATGCTATTCATAAAGACGTTTTGTTTATTGTTTGCCTTGCCCGTGGCGTTACTGCCGAAGATGCCGAAAAAATGGCAGAATATATGCCGGGACGGATTATCTTTGCCGATGAGTGTTTCAGCAATAGCGTGGGAAAAGCGAATGTCTATCATACGCTGAAAAATCATGGAATTACGATAAAGGTATTATGAAATATAAAAACCGTTCAAGAATACTATATATAGAGAGGTGGCGATAGGCATGGCAGAATCGATAACTCATATTAATCCGAAAATGTTCATTTGGGCGCGTGAAGTGAGCGGAACAACTGAAATAGAGGCTATTGATAAATTTGGGAAAGAAAAGCTATATGGCTGGGAAAATGGTACGGTTTTCCCAACGTATGCAGAGCTTAAGGTTATTGGAAAGTACTATAGAAAACCCATAGCTGTGTTCTTTTTTCCAGAGCCACCAAATATGAAAGATATTCCAGCATCATGTCGCACATTCCCAATTGAAGAACGTGGGGTTTTTGACCGTTCCTTAACTAAAATGGTGGATTGGGCGCGTTCGATGCAAATAAACTTATTTGAGTTAAATGGTGGAGTAAATAACGTAACCAGAAAAATTACTGATATTACATTCGATACATCTGACTTATCTTCGGTTGCAAAACAATTAAGGACATTAATGAACATTGATATTTCAAAACAAAAAAGTTTTCGTACCAGAGATGAGGCATTTGAACAGTGGCGCCATTGCTTTTTCGAATTAGGAGTATATGTATTTAAAAACTCATTCTCAGGAAACGATGTTTCAGGTTTTTGTATTTACGATAAGGAATTTCCTGTAATATGTATAAACAATGGGTTGGCACACTCAAGGCAAATATTTACATTGTTTCATGAAATGTATCATCTTATTTGTGCAACCAGCGGTGTTGACTTATTGGATGACGATACTCTTATAAGTCAAGTTGACCGCTTTGATATATCTGTTGAATTGGCGTGCAACAAATTCGCAGGAACTTTTCTCGTCCCAGATGACGATTTTGCAAAGGTTTCCAGAGGTAAGGCGTTTAATGATACAGCTATCCAAAGATGGGCAGATTTGTATTCCGTAAGCCGCGATGTCATTTTGTATAAGCTATATGAAAAAGACCGGATTACTTTTGACACTTTGATCGAAAAAAGAAGAGAGTATACAGAAGATTATTTTAGAAAATTTCAAGTTGATGAGTCGGGTAAGAAAAAAGGAGGAGGGAATTACTACAGTACACAAGCCGCTTATAAAGGACGGCAATATTTGGAATTGGCATATAGACGTTACTATGAGAAAAAGATTTCTCTTCCGCAACTGTCACAGTATCTCAATATGAAAGTTCATAATGTTAAAGAATTAGCATCTCAGAAAGGATGGGGTGCCGTATGATTTATGTTGTTGATACTAATGTGTTTTCGCGTTCGCTGAATAACTTGAGTCTGGATGTTTTTGGTGAGGACATATATGTGCCCTGGTCTGATGGGATGAATAACGGACAGATAATTTCGGTTGATGAGGTATATAATGAATTAGATAATCATTGGGGAGCGAGTGTGGCGAAGAACAAAAGAACAAAAGAAGGCGCATGGCTTCATGACCATAAATCTGCTTTTAAGAATCTTACTAATGAAGAATGCAAGATTGTTGCTGATATATTCAAAAGCAAGAAATTTCGAGAGGGTGTTAAAGAAAAGAGTTTGCGTAATGGCACTCCCGAAGCTGACGCGTTTTTAGTTGCAAAAGCAAAAATTGTCAGTGGAATTATTGTAACAGATGAAAGTAATACGAAACCAAACGCTGAGAAAATTCCCAATATATGCGTTGCTTTTGAAGTGCCATATATTACAAAAGACGATTTTTATCGCGTATTAAAAAACATTTCAAAGGGACAAGCTGAATTAGATAGTGTAACTGTTTATCGTAAATTAAAGTGCAAGGAGAATACAGCATGAAACTCCAATTTAAAATACAACAATATCAAACCGATGCGGTGAACGCTGTGGTGGACTTATTCAAAGGGCAGGAAAAGCAAAGTACCACATTTACTTTAGCGCAGGATGATACGCAAATGACAATGCTTGAAAACGAACTCGGCGTGGGCAACTCACTGCTTATTTCGGATGATGTCATGCTCCAAAACATGCGTGATATCCAACATCGGAATCGCCTCGAAATGTCGGATGATTTACATAACCGCCAATTCGGTGTGGACATGGAAACCGGAACAGGAAAATCCTATGTTTTTACAAAAACCATCTTTGAACTGAATAAACAATATGGATTTACTAAGTTTATTATTGTTGTTCCAAGCGTGGCAATCCGCGAGGGCATATATAAATCATTCCAAATTACAGCAGACCATTTTGCGGAGCAATACGATAATGTGCCGTGCCACTATTTTATTTACGATCCCAAAAAGCTGAACCAAGTGAAGGATTTTGCCGCTAACACCGACATTGAGATCATGATTATAAATATAGACGCATTCCGCAAATCCGAAAATATAATTAACCAAGAGCATGACAGACTGAACGGAATCCCAGCAATGCGATATATTCAAGATACCAACCCTATTGTCATCATTGACGAACCGCAGTCTGTGGATTCCACCGATAAGGCGAAGTCCGCAATTGCCAGTTTGAACCCGCTTTGTGTCTTCCGTTACAGTGCGACTCATAAAGAAAAAATCAACATAATGTATAGATTAACGCCTGTAGATGCGTATCAAATGGGATTGGTAAAACAAATCAGCGTTTCCAGTAATTCGGTGGTTGGTGACTTCAACAAACCTTATGTACGGCTTATTTCAGTCAGCCACGAAAATGGTTTCTCAGCACGTATAGAGATTGATAAAGCGCATAAAAGCGGCAAAGTGGAGCGCAAACCCGTCACCGTTAAAAACAACTCTGAACTGTTTATGCTCTCCGGCGAACGTGATCTATATGAAGGTTACACTATCGCCGGGATCGAATGTGCCTCTGGACGGGAGTATATAGAATTTACCAACGGTGATCGTTTACCGCTGGGTAAAAGCATGGGCGATATAGACGAAAACGTCCTCAAACGCGCTCAAATCCGCCGAACCATTGAAACCCATCTCGACAAAGAAATAATGTTCTTGGAAAAGGGCATAAAGGTGTTGTCCTTGTTCTTTATAGATGAAGTTGCCAAATACCGCACTGTTGAAGGTGAGAAGGGCATATACGCCGAGATGTTCGAGGAATGCTATGCCGAACTCATCGCCATGCCGCGCTATGCGCCCATCCGTGAGCGTTTCTCGGATAACTGTCACAATGGATATTTTTCGCAAGACCGCAAGGGTAATTTGAAAAATACAAGGGGTGACACTTTGGACGATTACGATACTTATAACACAATCATGAAAGATAAAGAATGGCTGTTATCGTTTGATTGTCCCTTGCGTTTTATCTTCTCGCATTCTGCGCTGAAGGAAGGCTGGGATAACCCAAACGTGTTCCAAGTCTGCACACTAATAGAACAAAAATCAAATTTTACTTGCCGACAAAAAATCGGGCGCGGTTTGCGCTTGTGTGTGAATCAAAACGGCGAGCGTATTGATGATAGAGAAATTAACACACTCCATGTTATGGCAAACGAGAGTTTTGCTGAGTTTGCCGACACGCTCCAAAAGGAAATCGAGCAGGAAACAGGCATGAAGTTTGGCGTTTTAGATATTGGACTTTTTGCAGATCTGACCATACCGGAAACGAAAGTTGTGGAGGCTACAGTTACCGAAACCCAAGCGGCACAAGTGGTTGAGGCATTAAAATCCGTAGGCGCGATTGACAAAAGTGGCGCGGTTGTTGATACCCTCAAGCCAGAGGAAATAAAACTTCCGGAGGAATTGGAACCTGTCAAGGAGGCGGTCATCGCTGTTGCAAAAAAAGCTGAAACCGTCAGCGCGGCATCCCTTGCCAATGTATCCGTGGCTCAAACTGTAGCGGTGGAACGCGAAGCCACACAGGAGGAAAAGAAAGAACTAATACAACATTTTGTGGAACAGGGTTATGCCGACAAGAAAACTCACAAGAAAAAAGATACGCTGAAAAATGCGCTGGAATCCGGAACGCTGAATCTGCCGGAACGATACGAGGCGGCGCGGGAACGCGTGGAAAATATACTCAAGAAAGACGAACCGCGTGTCCCGGTTCGCGATGCCTCACGCGATGTTGTCGTGAGGCTTAATAAACAAGTTGTTATATCGCCTGAATTCCAAGCATTGTGGGATAAGATTAAATATAAGACTCGATATTGTGTGGATTTTGACGAGAATGAACTCATTCGTAAATCCGCAGACGAACTGCGCCGTCTTCCTGCTATTCCGAAGGCGCGAGTTGTTACCACCACTGCTGAAATTGATGTAAAACGCTCCGGCATTGGATATACCGAAACCTCCACGCGCACAATTGATATTGAGGATGTGCAGAATAAACTGCCCGACTTCCTGCGTATGACAGATGAGGAGTGCTTTATTTCACGCAAGGCATACATCCAAATTTTGCGTGAGAGCGGTCGGATGCGCGACTTTTTGAATAATCCGCAGAAATTTATGGAGCTATTTATAGAAACAGTAAAAACCGTTCTGCATGATATGGAAATTGAGGGTATTCGCTATACAAAGCTGGAGGGTGAGGAATATTACTTCCTTGAGGTTTTTGATAACGAGGAGCTTCCCGCCAATCTTGACGTGAACGCCGTGGCGGTCAAAAATAGTGCATATGATTATATCATTTACGACAGCACCAGCGTGGAACGCCCATTTGCCGTTGCGCTGGACAACGATCCGGATGTAAAAATGTTCTTTAAGATACCTAAAAAGTTTAAAATTGAAACGCCAATCGGCACATACAATCCCGATTGGGCGGTTTATATGGATAAAGATGGAGTCGAGAAATTATACTTTGTCATTGAAACTAAAGGCACAACGAAACGGCACGAACTCCGAACGCCGGAACAACAAAAAATTCATTGCGGCGAACGCCACTTTGAGGCTATTTCCGATGGCGCAGAATTTAGAGAGGCGAAAAGCTGGAGGGAGTTTAAGATTGGAGTGTGACATATTGATATACACGAGCTTTGATTTAAAATGAGTGTATGAGGGGTGAACACAGCAATGGGAGAATTCGCGCATGGAATACATGTTTACAAGAAAAATAAGGATCAGATTCTGCAGGCTATCCTTGAGATTTTTCAAGGAAGTAATTACGTTCCTTGTGAAAGCGACGACGTTGACCGCGCTGTCGCCATTATTGACTCAGGTCAGTGGGTGAGTGTTTTTGACTCTGATATTTACGACAATTCATTTAACAAGGCTCTGTCGCTTCAAACCGACGCCCATAGCGTCGCGTTTGATTTGCTGGACGGCGATTGCCTTCAAGCGGTTCTTTGGAAAAACGGACGGCGAGTGAACGTCCACATTTCCGAACCTGAATACATTGAGCTTCGGCGCACCAAGTCAAACTGCGGCAACGCTCAAAGGTGGAACGCGGTTACAAAGGATATTAACACGATGCAATCCGTATTTGAAAGCGACGATGACGCAACCTCTAAATTGTTCGAGCTATCGAAGGTTTTGGAGATTCCATATCAACTTACACAAATGCAGTATGACTATTTGGAAGAAATTGATGGTGTGGATATTGCATATTTATATTTTCGAGATATAAGAAGTAAGCCGCCTATACCTGAAACACCGGTATTCAGATGGGACGGAGGCGTTTGTCCTGTGCCGTTGAATCGCGAAGTGGAATCAGTACAATTGAAAAAAGGGATGCCTCCAAAAAACATTCTCCATATTGGCGAAATATTTGTGACAGTTACCGATTTTGTGAATGTGGGCATGGACGGCAAGGGTGTAACGGTATATTTTATTGGAAAGAGTATGGAAAGTGAAAGTGTTGTCTTTGAGCGGGTTCAGATATTT
This sequence comes from Firmicutes bacterium ADurb.Bin193, assembly GCA_002070105.1. Taxonomy (GTDB): domain Bacteria; phylum Bacillota; class Clostridia; order Monoglobales; family Firm-18; genus MWCQ01. The sequence continues at coordinate 25,184 of MWCQ01000022.1, forward strand.
GATTGTATTGCGTTCGAAGGCAATAAACTTGTAGCCGAAGCTGAGTTTGAGAAAATAACCTTTCAGGATGATCGGAAAGGTTATTACGCAAAATTAGATGGGGTTGAAATTTTCCACAGCATAACCTTTTCTGACTACTGCATAGCAAGCAGGACTAACAAGTCGAAGGAAAAGAAGTATCATCCATTCAGCATAAAAGTTTTCGGTAAGGCTCTAAACATGGCGAACGAATATGAGGCAGCTCTGTTTGTTCACCCGAACGAGAACTATACCGAAGGGTATTTTTATAGAGAAATACTCGGTGATGTTGTGTTTAGGTGATAAGCTGATTCATAGATTGTGAGGGATGAAAATGAATAAATTCGTATATTTAGAAGATGTTGCTGAAGAAATGCAGATGACAAACGATGAAAGTTCCATCTATTACAACACCGAAACAGGAGAATTTGTGTATTACAGCGAATACTATTCCGATGACGATATTGACCCCGTGGAATTCGAAGAGGACAAATACATATCCCTGCCATCTCAGCACGACATAGGGGAATATGATATGATGGAGCACTTTGCTGATAATGTACGCGACAACCGAAAGCGTGAACTGCTTTTGGTTGCGTTGGAAGGAAAGGGTGCGTTTCGCCGGTTTAAAGATACGCTGGATCGTGTGGACTTGCGAGAAGAATGGTATCATCACAGGGATAAAGCGTATATTGAGGTTGCGCGGGAATGGTGCGTAAAAAACGAGATTTCCTACAAAATGAAAAAAGAAAGCGAGTGCAGAACCGGAATAACGGCAGATGCTCAGCGAAAACAGACTGCGGTACACGAATCTGGAAACTGTATGTTAAGCAAAGCTATTGAAATTGCTTCCAAGGCACATGCCGGACAAGTAGATAAAGGCGGCAGTCCTTATATATTGCATCCAATTCGTGTAATGATGAATTGCGAAAGTGAGTCAGCGAAAATTTGCGCTATTCTGCATGATGTGATCGAAGATACAAACATTACGTTTGATGATTTGAGAAAAGACGGATTTACCGATGAAATTATAACAGCCCTTGAGTGTCTGACAAAGCTGGACAGCGAGCACTATGATGATTTTATCAGTCGTGTTATAACGAATGAGATTGCTTGCCTTGTTAAGCTTGCAGACCTTGCTGACAATATGGATCTGACGCGAATACAAAATCCAAGCGCCAAAGACGAAGGACGCATCAAAAAATATGGTCAAGCCGCTGACCGTATTTCAAAGGCGTTGCCATATGCCGATGAAATCCCCGATTGCCGCTTGACAGAAATAAGCGGAGTTGTGGAAACTTATTCTAATATCTCAAGTGATCAGTTTTGTGATATGTTCATTCGTTTTATAGAGTCACATGGTTGGTTCTTTGGCGGTGGATTTAAAGATATTACTGATGAAAACTAAGTAAGGAGGACGAGAGTGTATATCTGTAATGACTCCGTTTGCGATCCTGTTTGTGATTTTTGTTGGTTTTGTAAGCATGACGAAAATGGTGTTCCTAAACATTGTGCCAAGGGCAGAGATGCAGATTTTAGTGATGGCATAGGTTACTGTGAAGAATTTAGGTGCAGCCTGCATGAACAGCAACCATAACATCGCTTTTAAGCGACCGTTTTTACGGTGTGGAGTTTGACGAAATTGGCTGCATTTCTCGAATGTCTAATAACGCCAATGTATAAATCATAAAAGCCCCAATGCTGTATAGAGCTATGCAGCGTTGGGGCTTTTTCTGCATTTATGAGTAATTTGTGTGCTATGCAGGATTCACAGACAAATTACAATCGTATGTGAATTTTTAATAAATCTACGAATGGGGGGTGAAACGCATATGCTTATTTTGAAAAATTACATGTGGGGAAGGAGGTGGCAATGTGCTTTGGTATGCAAAAAGCAGGAGTAAGACGGGAGATGAGCAGCGATGCCGAGGAAACTTAACGCCAAGCTGATTGAGGCAAAACGGGCGAAACGAAAAGCGGAAAGTGTTGTTGCGGTGACAGAAATTTTCAATGTGCATGAAACTGTGGCGTTAGAAACTACACCAAAACGTCCGCGGGAAATTATGCCGGAACCGCCACCCGTGACTGTGGGTGCGGCAATTCAAAAACTCCGCGCCGCCGCCTATGCACGGGTTTCGACCGCCGAGGAACAACAGTTGGGAAGCTACGAGGCGCAAGTTCAGTATTTCACCGATGCAATCAACAACAATCCCGAGTATGAATTAGTAAAAGTTTATGGAGACCACGGTGTTAGCGGCACTCTGCTCAAACAGCGCAAGGGATTCCAAGAGATGATGGAAGCTGCCCTGCGAGGCGAGATTGACATTATTTTAGTCAAGAGCATTTCGCGATTCGGGCGCAATTCGGCGGATATTTTAAACAATTTGCAAATATTGCGAACCCTGAATCCGCCTGTGACCGTGTGCTTCGAGGGCGAACATCTGCTAACTTCGGACAGCCGAAATGATTTGCTGATTTCAATCCTTGCCGCCATCGCCCAACTGGAGTCGCAGCAGAAAAGCGAGGCGATCAAATTTGGCATTCGTTTCCGTATGTCGCAGGGGACATTCAAATTTTCAGTGAAATACACCCTTGGTTATTACCGTGACCACTTTGGGAATATCAAGGTGGATCAAGCCGAAGCGGAGATTGTCCGGTACATCTATGAGAGTTATTTAGAAGGCGCGACCATCGCCGAAATTGCGGGATCGCTTACAGAAATGGAGATTTGTACTCCCAAAGGGCATATGAAATGGAGTAACAGCACTATTCGCAGCATTTTGTCAAACGAAAAGTACAATGGCACCGTGCTTTTTCAAAAGACCCGAACGGAAGACTACCGCACCCATAAGTCCGTCAAAAATCGGCTGATTTCCATGTGGGAGGTAGAGAATCACCACACACCTATTATCCCGATGGCAGAGTGGCAAAAGGTTCAGGCTGAACTTTTGGTACGGAAGGATAGCCGCAAAAAGGGCGGCGGTATTGGGATTATGAAAAAATTCACTGCCCCGCGCATCAAAAGCGGTCATCTCAAGGGATACTACCTGCTCGACGGCAACTGGACTCGCCAAGAACGGGAAACGGTTTTACAAATTATTGAGTCCATAAATAATTTAGATGAGGAAGGATGATTTTTATGTCAATAAATTTTGAAACACTTAATCTGGAGATTTTAGATGCAAATTTAAACGCCACACCCGATATTTATATCAACGCCAAAGGCATTACATTTAGTAAGCGTGCGGTAGAGGAATTGGGCTACCCTGCCCACGTCCAATATTCCATTGATCCAAAGCAAAAGGTGTTTGCTGTGAAAGCGATACGCCTTGACGGAGCGAAAGCAACACCGTTTTCTAAACCGCGCAACGAGCAGAAAAGCGCGGTAAGCACAGGCAATCGCAATATTTGGGAACCCGTCCGTAAAATGATGGACGGCGCGTGGAATCCGACCAGCAGATATAGGGTGACGGGTATACTTGTCGATGACAAGAAAACGCTGATGTTTTATTTACCTGACGGCGTAGAGGAAGAATTTCGGATTGATAAAACCATGAAAAGGTACAATGCAACGGAATAGTATGGTCTAAAAAATTAACTGGCGTAGGATAGGATTGAGGAATTTGGGCGTATATTTCGCCCAAATTCCCCACTAATCTTAAAAATTATTCCAATCCCCAAAATTGACTTGACTTTTGGGCGGTTAAGAGCGTTAATGGTACTATACCCGCTCTTAACCGCTTTTTTGCGCCGTGAACAGCGACGTAACATGCTCCAGCACACGTCGTTTATCCCCGTAGGAAAGATTCAGGTTGTTTATGTATGTTAAAAGAATATCGCTGTAAAAGCATCTTATGTTATTTTGCAAATCCTTTTTCGGTGGGTAAATAAAGTTAATTTTTATTTTTTTACTCATTCAATCACCTATTGACAAATATATTCAATAGTGAGGGTAATATTGTTTGTCCGCAGAAAATAATTTTAAATTGAGGTGAGTAACAGGGCTCCCAAAAATGTAAACATTTTTGGGAAAGAGGACGAACAACGAAACGGACGCACGCCCCGAACCTGTGAGGGGCTAAGGGAGAGGAGTTTGTGAGGACGTGATTGCTATATATTCGAGAAAGTCAAAATATACAGGAAAGGGCGAAAGTGTTGAAAATCAAATACAATTGTGCCGCGAGTATGCGATAAAGCATCTGGGCGTGGGTGAAAGCGATATAGTCGTTTATGAGGATGAGGGGTTTTCCGGCGGCAATATCAAACGCCCGGAATTTCAAAAGCTGCTACAAGACATTGGACACAAAAAAATTTCGATACTGATATGTTATCGGTTAGACCGCATAAGCCGCAATGTGGCGGACTTTTCGGGCATCTTGGAATTGCTAATACAAAACAATGTGGACTTTGTATCCATTCGCGAGAGCTTTGACACGTCCACCCCTATGGGTAAGGCGATGGTGTATATTTCCTCCGTATTCGCGCAGTTAGAGCGCGAAACCATTGCGGAGCGTATCCGAGACAATATGTATGAGCTTGCCAAAACAGGGCGGTGGCTCGGCGGGGCGGCTCCGTTGGGCTTCGAGTCAAAGCAGATGGATTTCACCGACGAGGACGGCAAGGACAGGCGGTATAATATTCTCTCTGCACTTCAAGAGGAAAAGACAATTGTTCAAACGCTTTTCAAAGAGTTTTTGAAGTTAGGCTCTATCAGCAAGTTGCAGAAATTTACCTATACACACGGCTTAAAATCCCGTAACGACAAGGACTTCCATATAAATACCCTTAAAACTCTGCTTGCTAACCCCGTTTATTGCGTCGCGGACAAAAACGTTTATAAATACTTATCCGATAAAGGAGTTGAAATATTTTCGCCCAAAAGCGAATTCAAGGGCAAGTATGGGCTGTCCTGCTATAATAAAACGTCGAAGGATAACAAGAAAATTACGCGCCCGAAGGATTATTCCGAATGGATTGTTGCCGTTGCCAAGCACGAAGGGATTATTTCAAGCAATGATTGGATCAAAGCTCAAAATATCATCGCTAACAACAAAGACAAAGCAATCCGGCAAGTGCGCAATCCAAAGGCACTCCTTTCGGGCTTGTTGTTCTGCAAGCATTGCGGATCGCACCTGCGTCCGAAATATCACAATAGAAAAGGCACAAGCGATGACGACAGGATTTTTTACTACATCTGCGAAATGAAGGAACGGAGCAGAAAAATGCGCTGTGATGTCCCTAACATAAGCGGCAACTATTTAGATAAGTTATTTCTTGAACAATTAAGACAAATGACGATTGACAACTTTGACTTCGCACAGGCTTTTGATGTAAGCGCAAACGGCATAAGTAGCAGCGTGAGCGGGATTGACGCACTGATTGATGGTTTAAATGAGAAGCTGCGGGAAACCGACAAGGCGATAGCCGCATTAGTCGCCAATTTAGCACAGGGGAGTTATGAAAAATCCGTTGTGGACGTTATTATGGAGCAAGCGAACGCATTAACCGCAAAAAAGAAAGGGATAGAGAAAGAGATTGCCGATTTAAAAGCGCAACAGGCAAACAGCGAGGAAATTATGAAATCGGTCATTAGCGTAAAGGATGCATTATCCGTAATTAATTCAGCCTTTGACAGTCTGACCGTATTTCAGCAACGCGACAAGCTGAAAATTATAATAGATAAAATTTTATGGGACGGTGAAAACATTGATATACTACTACGAGGGACTTGACGTGGTGTTATAATATTGATATAATATGTATAGAATATTATCAAAAGGAGTGAGCACTTATGATTATAAAACCGTCAACCGCATTAAGGAATGAATATGGCTTGATTTCTGATTTGTGCAAAGAGAAGAATGAGCCGATTTTTTTAACGAAGAACGGCGAGGGTGATTTAGTTGTCATGAGTATTGAAGCGTATAAAATGCGTGAGGAATTATTGGATTTGCGCGAAAAACTGCTGGCTGCAGAAGCGAACCGCATATCAGGGGCAAAAACCTACTCCATAGATGAAGTTTCAGCCCGTATGCAGGAGGTTATCCATGCCCATAAGTAAGGTAGAATTTCTGCAAGATGCTGTTGACGATTTAGAGGAGCTTGTCGAGTACATTGCAAAAGACAATGTAACCGAAGCGGAAAAAATGTATAAACGTGTGATTGATCATGCACAGGAACTAAAAGACTTTCCGCGGCGGGGTATGCCGGTGCCTGATGAAAAGATGAAAAAATCAGGATGGCGAATGTTATTTGTTCCTCCATATGTACTGTTCTACCGCATCATTGACGACTGCGTTGTGATTTATCGCATACTTCATGGAGCAAGCAATTATCCGGCATTATACGACAAATTCAATCAATAAAAACAGGATGGTGAAAACATTGATATACTACTACGAGGGGCTTAATGGGGAATTGTTGCCGCTGGCGGAGTACCGCAAAATCGCATTTGAGAAACGGAAGACCGCTAATCCTCGCCATATCGACCAATGACGGTCTTGGCGCAAACGCTAAGAATATAGGACTTTTGCTCAACAGCAAGCATATCTATTTCGTACCGTTTTGTCAGGACGATGCGTTTAAAAAGATAAACTCCCTGATTGCAAAAATGGATATGCTGGTCCCTGCGGTCTCCGCTGCGCTGGATGGCGTCCAGCTTCAGCCCGTATTGGTGTGATATACTGAAAAAGCCCTTAAAAACAAATGCTTGATTTTTGTCAAAAAAACAGATATAATAACTTTAATATATGATATCTGGTATCAGGAGCGTGCTTATGAAAAAAATTCTGCAAAATCATAAGGGTTTTTCTTTGATTGAACTGATCGTCGTCATCGCCATTTTGGGTGTGCTGGTTGGTGTTGCGGCTCCTTCATATATCGGAAATGTTAAAAGGGCAAAGGCGCGTGTCTGCGCGAGCAACATTGATACGATCACACGGGCGTACCGCTATCAGAGGGCGGAAAATCCATCCACCACCTTGCAGGCGGTGGTCCAAGGCACAACGCCGGTGGACGTCAGCGGCATGAAATGTCCCGAGGGCGGCACATATTCCGTGGCTGACGGCAAGATTGTTTGCAGCATCCACGGTGAGGCGCAGCCAAGCCCCACTCCGGGTGAGAGCGCTACACCTACGCCCAGCAGCGGTCCGCAATCAGGTTATACCGTTGGTGATTTGGCATTTATCAGTCCGAATGGCGTTTCGGTCTATGTTTCAGGCGACTGGGCGGCGTTAAAAGAGGAGGCAGCCTCAAATTACGGTAAGTCGCTCACAGACGGCACTGTTTTAAGGGATGAAACAGGTACTTATGTTGTCAGGTGGTCTCCGTATCTGTCCGAATCCGATGGTGCAAACGATATTCCTCTTTCGCAGATGAGCGGCGTTGTCAAGCTGGATGAAAATGCCTCAGTTCTGACGGGCGACGATTTGAAAGCAGCAGGCGACTGGACGGGTAACTGGGAGACCTCGCCAAGTGTCGGCAGCCTGTATACGCATAACGGCGAAACCTATATGTGCGTATCCTCGTCGGGTACTTGGACATCCACGAATGTCGATTCGGGCGTATGGATAAAGCTGACGGGTCAGGACGTCGATTAACCGTTGTTATCAAAGTTCCTCTTTCGCAATGCGAAAGAGGAACTTTTTACTGTATGCCCCCATTCAAATTGTTTATTTACAACCCGCCCATTCTTTGGTATAATAAGCCAAGGTGATGATTTTATGAAACTGCTTTCCCCGACAAAGTATGCAAACAGCATATTTGACATAGACCTGCAAGCCTTAAAGGATGGCGGCGTCAGGGTGCTTGCGCTCGATATCGACAACACGCTTGTCGCGACCAGCACAAAAGCGCCGACCGACGAGGTTCTGCAATGGATCGAAAAGGTCAAAGACCACGGGCTGGAACTCATTTTAGTATCGAATAATTCAAAAAACAGGGTCGCCGCCTTCAATGAGGCGTTAAAGCTTAGCGCTGTACACAGGGCGTTAAAGCCACTGCCCCATGCGTTTGCCCAAATATCAAAACGCCTGGGTGTTGCCAAAAGCGAGATCTGCATGATCGGCGACCAGATTTTCACCGACATCGTCGGCGCCAATCTGGCGGGCGTTATATCCGTACTGGTGTTGCCGCTCTCGACGGACGAGGGTGCGGGCGTGCGGTTCAAGCGCCTGATTGAGCGTGCCGTCATCCGCCGCAGCAAGGCGGATACCTACTGTCTCATCGGCAACCCCGTGGCGCACAGCAGGTCGCCGCTGCTGCACGGCATCGTCTATGACTACCACCGCATCAACGCGCTGTATATGCTGTGCCACACAAGGCATGAAAGCCTCGGGCACATCGTATCGCAGTTTAAGCACACGGGTGTAAGGGGATTTAACATTACAGTCCCGTTCAAGCAGGACATCATCCCGTTTTTGGACGAGCTGACGGAGGACGCAAGGCAAATCGGCTCGGTAAACACCGTAAAGATCGAAAATGGCAGGTGTAAGGGCTATAATACCGACGGCGACGGCTTTGCGATGCAGCTTTTGTCGGACAGCACAGTGATAGAAGGCAGCAAAGTCAAGCTTATTGGTGCGGGTGGCTCCGCACCCGCCATCGTGTATGCGCTGCTCAAAAACGGCGCGGCAAGCATCACCGTCTATAACCGCACCGCCGAAAAAGCACAGGCGATCGCCGACAGATTTGACCGTGTCGCCGCCATGCCGCTTGCGGATTTCAACCCGACAGACTGCGATATCCTGATCAACACCACCTCGGTGGGTCTGCACCCGAATGATGACGCATCGCCCGTCAGCAGCTTAGACGGCATCTCACCGCAGGCAAGGGTGTATGACATCATATACAGCCCGCCCGAAACCGCGTTCATGAAACTGGCAAAGGCGCAGGGCTGCTTTGCGCAAAACGGCTGTAAGCTGCTAATTTATCAGGGGCTGCTGGCGGACGAGGTTTGGTTCGGGCGCAAGATTACCGAGGACGCATTGGTGCGGCGTATCTTAAAAGAAATGGGTGTGCCGGATGAATAAGACGCGCTTTGGCACGGCAGGCATATCCGACAGCTTTTACGTACAGGGCGGCAAGTCGTCGCTGGAAGTGCCGAAATGGCTTTTCAAGCTCGGGCTGGACGCTTTTGAGTACCAGTGCGGCAGGGGTGTCAAAATATCGGAGGACGCCGCAAAAAAGCTCGGCGAAAACGCCCGTGCGAACGGCGTCACCCTCAGCGTGCACGCCCCTTATTTTATCAATATATCTTCCGCCGAGCCGGAGAAAATCGACAAGTCCATCGGCTATATCCTGCAAACCGCCGCTGCCGCACACCACATGGGCGCTAAGCGGGTCGTGGTGCATATGGGCGCAGCAGGCGGCGCTACAAGGCGTGAGGCGATGGCAATATCCAAACGCACCGTTGTCCGTGCGCTTGCCGAAATGGCGGACAGACAGCTCGGCGGCGTTACGCTGTGTATGGAGACCATGGGCAAGGTCAACCAGATGGGGACCCTTGACGAGGTGCTGGAAATCTGTACAACAGATGAGCGGCTTTTGCCTACGCTGGACTTCGGACACCTTAACAGCCGGGGCTTTGGCAGCTTAAAGCTTGAAACGGATTTTGAACACGTCATCGACCGTATGATTGCGGTTTTGGGTGAGGAGCGGGGCAGGGTCTTCCATAGCCATTTCAGCAAGATTGAATACACCAAAGGCGGTGAGCGCAAGCACTTGACCTTTGAGGATACCGAATACGGCCCCGAGTTTTCGCCGCTTGCGGCGGTGATTGTGAAGCGGGGACTTTCGCCGACTATTATCTGCGAGTCGGCGGGCACGCAGGCGGAGGATGCGCTTGTGATGAAAAGAATCTATGAAGAAACGCAAAAAGGGGGACTTCCGATATGAAGGTTTTGGTGATTAACGGTCCGAATTTGAATATGCTCGGCACAAGGGAGCCGCATATTTACGGCGGCGAAACCCTCGGCAGCTTAAACGAGCGGCTTTCGAGGTATGCCGAAACGCATGGGGTCGACATGGAATTTTTCCAGTCCAACCACGAGGGTGCAATTGTTGACAAAATTCAAAGCAGCAGGGGCGTTTTTGACGGCATCATCCTCAATGCCGGAGCGCTGACCCATTACAGCTACGCCATCCGTGACGTTATTTCGGCGGCGGAGCTGCCGGTAGTCGAGGTACATTTGTCGAATGTCCACGCAAGGGAGGCGTTCCGCCACATTTCGGTCATTTCGGCGGTCTGCAAGGGAGTCATCTGCGGTTTCGGCGCAAAGAGCTACTTCCTTGCCCTTGATGCGCTGGTGAAGGATATGCTATGAGGGTCGAAGCCATCCAGCAGGTGCTTGCGGCGCATGAGTCCGACGGCATCCTGATCACCTCATACGAAAACCGCCGCT
>MWCQ01000023.1 GCA_002070105.1 Firmicutes bacterium ADurb.Bin193
ACAAATTCTATTCGCTGGAGGATTTCAAGGCTCAGCTTGCGGTGCACAACCGCAATTACAATAACTTCCCTATGCGTCCGCTAAAATGGCAATCGCCAAAAACTGTTTTGCAAAATTTTTTGACCGATGGTGTAACATATCATTGACAAACCTACATTATTTTTTTCAGCACCGTTTCGCAACCCTCGCCGAGAACTTTTTTAAGCTCGGCATTTAAGGCTTCGCACGGAGTGACACGATAAGCATCGGGCGCCGAAACGGTTTTTTTGTCCTTTTCAAAGTAGATGTATACCGGAACGGTTCCGCCGAATATTTTAAGAATTTCCAAAAGCCTGTTAAACTCGCCCTCTTTTCCCTTCGGAACCTTGATGTAAAGCCTTCTTTGGGGCTCGTCCTTAACAGGGAATGCGGCATCCATAATAATCTTCGGTTCCTGCTCCTCCCTTGCGTCTATGCGCCCCGAAACTACAATGATACTCTGTTCGGTAAGCAGGCTTTCAAAATCGTTAAGAACCCTCGGAAAAACTATTACCTCTATTGTGCCGCTTAGATCCTCAAGCCTCAAAAACGCCATCTGCTCATCTTTTTTTGTATATTTCAGTTGAATTTTTGTTATTATTCCCGCGATTTTTACCTGTTGCCCGTCGGTAATTTCGCCTTCGCTCTCTTCGGAAAAGGCCGACAATATCTCGCCAATACTGATACTGCTGCTTGACAGTATGACATCCCTCTTGCTTTCGAGAGGGTGACCGGAAACAAATATCCCCATAACCTCCTTTTCCATTGACAAAAGCTCATTTTTTGCAAACTCCGACATATCGGGAAGGTCATCGGCCGCAATCTCCTCACCCATAAGCGAAATCTGACCCGAAAAATTGTTTCTCAGTTGGGCGGCGGAATCGTCCATAACCTTTTCGTAAACCGCAAGATACTGGCTTCGCTTTCCGCCGAGGCTGTCAAACGCCCCGGCACGGATAAGCGACTCAACGGCTCTTTTGTTAATTCCCTTGTCGCTAAGCCTTAAACAAAAGTCTTTAATTCCGAGGAATTTACCGTTTTCACGCTCACTTGTGATTTCGGCGACAAAGCTTTTTCCGACATTCTTAACCGCCGCAAGCCCGAAGCGAACCGCCCCGTCATGTACGCTGAAAACCGCGTCGCTTTCATTGATATCCGGAGGCAAAAGGCGAATGTTCAGCCTTGCCATCTCGGCGATATACTGAGTAATTTTTGAGGTATCGCTAAGATGTGTCGACAACAGCGCCGCCATAAACTCGGCGGGATAATATGTTTTTAGCCATGCCGTCTGATATGCAATCTGCGCATAAGCGGCGGCGTGTGCCTTGTTGAAGGCATACTTTGCAAAGTCAATCATTTCATCAAAGATGCTTGATGCGGTTTTCTCGTCAACACCCCGCGCTACCGCGCCCTCAACCTCTCCGTCACCGTATATAAAGCCCTTGCGCTCCTTCTCCATAACATCGGACTTTTTCTTGCTCATCGCCCTGCGGAGTATATCCGCCCGCCCGAGCGGATAGCCCGCAAGTTCGCGTACAATCTGCATAACCTGCTCCTGATAAACTATGCAGCCGTATGTAACCTTTAGAATAGGCTCCAAAAGGGCGTGCTTGTATTTAATCTTATTGGGATTGTTTTTGTTTTTAATATAGGTGGGGATTGAATCCATCGGCCCCGGTCGATAAAGGGAAATGCCCGCGATTATATCCTCAAGGCATGTAGGGCGAAGCTCACGCATAAACGCCTTCATGCCCTTGCTTTCAAGCTGGAACACGCCGTCGGTATTGCCTGAGGATATAAGCTCGTAAACCTTCGGGTCATCGGGTAATTTGCTTATGTCAACGCTCTTGTTTTTTATATTGCGGACGGTATCGGAAATAATGGTAAGATTTCTAAGTCCGAGAAAGTCCATTTTAAGAAGCCCCAGCTCTTCAAGAGTTGTCATGGTAAACTGGGTTACCACAGCCTCGTCGGAAAGCTGAAGCGGAACATAGTCGCTTAAGTCGTCACGGGTTATTACAACCCCTGCGGCATGGGTTGAGGCGTGTCGGGGAAGGCCTTCAAGTTCTCTTGCTATGTCTATAATCCTTCGCGCGTTTGCGTTGTTTGCATAAAGAGCGCTTAGCGCTTTGTTGGTATCCATTGCGTTTTCAAGGGTCTGGTTAATGTCAAAGGGAATCATCTTGGCGATTGCATCGACCTCGGCATAAGATATGTCCAAAACACGCCCCACATCACGAACCGCCTGCCTTGCCTTCATAGTTCCGAAGGTTATAATCTGGGCTACCCTGTTTTTGCCGTATTTTTCAACGACATAGTCAATAACCTCTCCCCTTCTTTCATAGTCGAAGTCAATGTCAATGTCGGGCATTGTAACGCGCTCGGGGTTCAAAAACCTTTCAAAGAACAGACCGTATTTAATCGGGTCGATATCGGTAATTCCAAGGCAGTAGGAAACAAGGCTCCCCGCCGCGCTTCCCCTTCCGGGACCTACATATATCCCCCTATCCTTGGCGTGTTTTATAAAGTCCCACACGATAAGGAAGTAATCCACAAACCCCATGTTTTTTATCATTTCAAGCTCAAACAAAAGCCTTTCGGTTAGGCTTTCGGGGTTTTCGTATCTCTTTTCAAGCCCCTTCAGGCAAAGGCTTTTCAGATACGAAAAGCCGTCCTCCTCTTCGGGAAGCGCAAACTTCGGAAGATGATACTTTCCGAATTCAAGCTCGACATTACACATATCCGCTATCTTTACGGTGTTTTCCAAGGCTTCGGGAAAGTACGAAAAAAGATTTTCCATCTGTTCCCCGCTTTTAAGGTAGTACTCCTCGCCCTCAAACCTCATGCGCTCCGTGTCGCCGACGGTTTTCCCAGTCTGTATGCACATCAAAACATCCTGAAAGCTTGAATCCCTTTTTTCGATATAGTGAACATCGTTTGTGGCAACAAGCCCTATACCGTACTCCTTCGCAAGCGTGGCGAGCGCTCGGTTTATCTTTGCCTCCTCGGCAAGTCCGTGGTCCTGAACCTCAAGAAAGAAATTTTCCGCACCGAAAATGCTTGTATATTCCTTTATAAGAAGGCGCGCGCCGTCCATATCATTGTTTAAAATTGCCTTCGGTATTTCGCCCATTACACAAGCGGAAAGGCATATAATACCCTCGGAATATTTGCGCAGGGTGGGCTTGTCTACCCTCGGCTTTACATAGAATCCTTCAAGATGGCCTTTGCTTACGATTTTCATTAAATTTTTGTAGCCCTTGTTGTTTTTGGCAAGAAGAATGAGGTGACTTCTTTTATAGTCCTCCTCATAGGTCTTGTCGTAAAGCGTTCTTGCGGCAATGTAAACCTCACAACCCAAAATCGGCTTAATTCCCTCGCTTTTTGCTGCCTTGTAAAATTCCACAACGCCGTACATTACGCCGTGGTCGGTAATCGCAACCGCCTTTTGTCCAAGCTCGCGCGCACGCCGAACAAGCCTGTCGATACGGCTTGCGCCGTCTAAAAGGCTGTATGCGGTATGAACATGAAGATGGACAAAATCGGTCATTCTTATATCTCCTATTGTTTTATTTCGGTAATTGAAAAATATGTTTTTTCGGAAGAGTTTTTCGGAACGGTCAAGACCGTTCCCTACACTAAAACCACAATGTAGCTACTTGTTTATTATAACCTTCAGCACTTGTAGAGCCGACTTTACCGATGTTCTGTTTAGCAATTACCTATTTTATTTCGTTTGCTATCTTTATAAGCCTTCTCATTCTGTGGTTTGCGCCCGATTTCGTAATTCCAAGCTCCCTGGCAAGGTCGGTAAGTGTTGCTTCCGGAAGCTCCAACCGTACTCTTGCAATGCTTTCAAGCCGGGGGGGAAGGTTTTCAAGCCCTAACTTTTGCTTAATCAGCAGTATCGCGTGTGTCTGTGCAACAGCGGCGCCCGCGCACTTTTCGGAATTTGCGTTTTCACAGTTAACCCGCCTGTTTGTTTCGTTACGGATTTCCTTTTCGATTTTGATGTTCAAAAATTCCATCATTTTATTGTGCGCACCGACTACCGCAAGAAGGTCGCTTATCTGTTCGCTGTCCTTTATATAAAAAACATAATTGCTCTTTCTTTCGGCTATTTTCGGTGTAATGCCGAAATACTCCAGAACGGATGAAAAATCACGGCAAAGCGCATAGTGGCTTGTGACAAACTCCATGTGGTATCCTTTTTGCGGCGCGCAAATACTGCCTCCGCCTAAGAATGCCCCCCTTACAAACGACCTCTTGCAACATTCCCTTCGCGAGATTTCTTTGTCAATCCTTATGGGAACCGTCGCAAGACGCATATCCCGCAAAATTTTCAAAACATCGGCGCCGCTGATCTTTACGGAATATATTCCGCTTTCCCTCGCCTCAATTTCCACGCCGAGCTTATAAAGGTGCACCCCAAGCTCCGAAATTCTCTCGGCAACCCTTGCGTTTTCCGTATTTATTTTTATAAGCCTGTCGGTTATTTGCGCAGAAAAACAGATTATCCCCGCAAGCTCCGCCCTAACACAGCATATATCCTCAAGCTCTGCCCTGCAAATCTCGTTTTTGACATCCGAAGCAAAAGACATAAATGCTCACCAGCCCTGATTTTTGTATTCGGGGATATAAATACTGTGTTTATTATACCATTTAATTAATTAATTGGCAACCGATACCGATACAAAGGGGTATTCCAAAATTCAAAAAAACGCGAGACCGCAAACATCTGCGGCCTCGCGTACTTAATTCGCTTGAAAAGCGCCACCAGTGCCTTTTCAAGTTTGAAATCGGAGATTTGCATATAAACTTTTCGGATAAACCTTTTGCTTATCTGTTATTCCCTAAAATAAATCAAATCATTTCGGAAAAGAAAAAAAGCAAAAAAGTTAAATCCTTTTTTCTATGCCTTACAATCTCCTTAAAGTTTCATAACAGGGCGGAATTCGTTATTTGTTGAGGCTTCTTTCCGCTATCTGGATTGCTTTCGTAACGATATTACCGCAGTCCCTGGAGCTAACTCCTCCCCAGCCTTCGCGCCTGACTGTGTCGTATACCCCGAGTTCTTTGGCAATTTCGTATTTCAAAGCATCCGACATTTTTGTTCCACTCATTTTCTCATTCCCCCCGCTATTATTATTAACAGAAGAGGGCTTATTAAACGAGTAAATTTATACTAAATCGTTAAAGTACCGTCCTCGTTTTCAAGAAGAAGAAGTATTCTCTCCTCGTTTCCGTTTTCGACATTTATATAAACAAGAAAATTCTTTTCGTTTAATGTTCCCACAAATTCGTAGCAATACACGCTGTTGCCGTTTTCCAGAGGAATAAGGGCATAGTTTATCTTGTTAATGGTTACATCCTTTCTAACCTTTGCCCTTGCGGCTTGCTCGGATACCGAAATATTCGGAAGCGTTCTTTGGTCTGTATGGTTTGTAATATATCCTTGCGCCTCATAGCCGATCATCTCGCCGTTGTCAAGAGCTATTTTTACCTTTATAAGGTCGGTATACATTACAAAATCGCCCTGCTTATAAGCATAGTTAATCGTTACGGTGTTGCCTTCCTTTTGGTAATAGCTCTCATGCATGCCCAAAATGCCCCGCGATTCCAAAAATTCCCTCGCTTTGAGCGCAGCGGCGGGAACATCAAGCTCCGCACTTTCGGGCGCCCTGTTGTCAAGAACGAAAAGAACATATCCTCCTTTT
This sequence comes from Firmicutes bacterium ADurb.Bin193, assembly GCA_002070105.1. Classification (GTDB taxonomy): domain Bacteria; phylum Bacillota; class Clostridia; order Monoglobales; family Firm-18; genus MWCQ01. The sequence continues at coordinate 5,736 of MWCQ01000023.1, forward strand.
TTGGTAACCTCCGAGAATATCTCACGGTCCCGGTTGTCGGTTTTTACGCTGAATGAGTATGTGGGTATCCTGCCCGCGCCCTCTCCCGTAAGCTCCACGGCAGAGGTATCGGGAAGCCCCAAAAATTCCGCAAGCTTCTTTTGAGCATCTTCAGAAGAAATTTCGGGGGCATTTGCCGTCATAACGGACTCCTTATCCTGTATATGCTGTGAAAAAGGCCCGTCGTAAATAAGCGCGGCATATTCGGAGAACCCGCTTTCAACCTCCGTCATTCCCTCGTCAAAGGTTTTTGTGTCTTCGCCAGTAAGCCTGTTTCCGACCTTTTCAAACTGTCCGAACCTTAATACGCCGGCAAACATTTCGCTTTCCATGTTTTGAAGTGTTTTGTTAAGACTTGCGGCATACTGTCCGAGTGATGCAAGCTGGTCTGTTTCGTTTTGTGACAGCGTCTCTCCTCTGGCGACCTTTTTGGAAAGCGAATAGGTATAATCTCCGACCTGTGACAAAAATCTTGCGGTGTTGTCAAGCTCTGTATGGGCAACGGGAAGCTGACCGAGGCTCGCCTGCGCGAAAGCCGCCTGACGCCACAAATCCGCCGCCAAAGCAGAAAGCTGGGTGGGGGAATTTGCAACCATCGCCTTTGTAATGGTCGTGTCAAGGTTGTTTACATAGTGAACAAGCTCCGTAAAAGCGCGTTCATAGCCGTTTTCAACCTGATCCCGAAAGTCAATCGAGCGTTTGTACTGGTATATGCCGAAGCATGCGATAACTGCGGTTACCACAAGCACAATGCTGTACATATGCCGATCGGACAGACGCTCTTTAAAGTCCCTTAATTTGTTTTTAATATTCATTATTGATTCTCCATTCCCTTGTTATTTTGCAAATTTATGTTTGCCAATGGTCTTTATTACCTCTCTGCTGTATATCCACTTGTTTGTAGTCTTTTCGGGGTTGTAGTAATATATCGCCCCGCCCGTCGGGTCATAGCCGTTCATTGCATCGCGGCACGCCTTGTAAACCTGTGAATCGGAGGCTATCGGAACATTTATCTGTCCGTCGCTTACCGCGGTGAACGCTCCCGGCTGATATATTACTCCGCTGAGCGTATTGGGGAAGGACGGATGGTCAACCCTGTTCAATATGACCGCCGCAACAGCGCACTGACCTAAATAGCTCTCTCCCCTTGCCTCTCCGTTAACACACCTTGCAAGAAGCTGTGTGTCAGAATTGCTTTGCTGACTTCCCGATTGCGAGCCCTGACCCAAAGCGCTTTCAAGCCCTTCCCTCGGTAAGACCGAAAACGAGAAGGCGACTATAACAAAAAGCCAGCATAGTATAATCAGAGTTTTTCTGCTCAAAATAATCCGCTCCTTTCGGCATTGTATGATTTTATTGATTTTGAAGAATTTTTAGGTATAATTGTTTATCCTGTTATTGGTATCAAGTATATTTTTAGCAGAAAAATTATAATTATTCCGTGATATTTTATGCCGGAGCGCAAAAATCCGCATTTTATCCCGAATAACAAAACAGAGTTGACAAACAAAGATTACAAAAAACGCATATTTTTATAAAAATAGGGAATAATTTCTATCAATAGGAAATAAATCGACCTTTATTTTTGCGGCAAATCCTATTTTTACCGCATAAGTTTAACGGAAGGCGGATTTTTATGAGGTTTATCATATTCAAAGCATTATAATTAAAAAAATTTGGCGGAAACGAGCAAAGATTTTTCTTTACAATTTGATTACAATGTGGTATAATAATTCATAGTTATACAGAAGAGGTGTTATTTAATATGGGTGAGAGAGAAGAGCTTATAAGAATCAGAAGCGCACTCGAAAAAAGCGTTGGGCAAAAGGTTAGGCTTACGGCGAAAAAGGGCAGGAAAAAAGCTGTCGTACGCCACGGTGTTATCGAAGAAACCTTCCCCAGTATTTTTACCGTCAAGCTTGATAATACGATTGAACAGCTTCCTTCGTCATCACGGCGTGTTTCATATAGCTATACCGACATACTTACAAAGGTAATTGAAATTGCCAAATGTTAAAATCAAGTCTTGGTAAGCGGTGTAAAGTCAAAAGGCTTTACACCGCTTTTTTTATTTGTATGAGATTGTCCATACCATGTCATTTCAAGGTAATGCCGAAGAATCTTTAAGATCCTTCGATACGCTCAGGATGACAAAAAGGGGTGCAAACTTGCAGGATTACAAGCATGCAGGATGAATAGCTCGCAAGAGTACAAGTGTACTAAATTAAAATCTATCCCTGCGGACATAATAATTAAGTGGCTTTGAAATATTTTTTTAATCAAAATTTTCTAAAAAGGGTATTGCATATTTATACAATATAGTGTATAATAATATCGGAGGTGGCTAAAATGGAGCTTAACAACATAATCAGTCTTGACAAGAAACACTATATGAATACCTTCGGGGACAGAACTCCAGTTTGTTTTGAGCGGGGCGAAGGTTTGTATTTATATGCAACCGACGGCAAAAGATATGCAGATTTTATGGGCGGAATAGCCGTAAATGCCCTGGGACATTCCAACCCTGTTATAAGAAAAGCGCTTCATGACCAGATTGACAAGGTTTTGCACACATCAAACCTTTATTATATCGAAAATCAGGCGTTGCTCGCCGAAAAGCTTACAAAAATTTCGTGCGCCGACCGCGTATTTTTTGCAAACAGCGGCGCAGAGGCCAACGAAGGCGCGCTTAAACTTGCAAGGATTTATTTTTATAAAAAGGGTGAGGGGCATAAAAACGAGGTTATAACCCTTAAAAACTCATTTCACGGCAGAACCTTGGCAACGGTTGCGGCGACCGGTCAGGAGAAATACCAAAAGCCCTATGCGCCGCTCCCCGGTCCGTTTGTGCATGTGGAGCCGAATGATATAGATGCGCTGTACGGTGCGGTGACGGAAAACATCTGTGCGATTATGCTTGAGGTTATTCAGGGCGAAAGCGGTGTTCATCCTCTTACTTATGCCTATCTGTCGGTCGCAAGAAAGATTTGTGACGAAAAGGGTATTCTTCTTATATTCGACGAAGTTCAGACCGGAATGGGGCGCACGGGTGAGATGTTCGGGTATGAGCACTACTGCATAGAGCCGGATATATTCACGCTTGCGAAGGCTTTGGGCGGCGGCGTTCCCATTGGGGCGGTCTGCGCGAAGGATTTTTGCTGTGCGTTCAACCCCGGCGACCACGGAACAACCTTCGGAGGCAACCCTCTTGCCTGCCGCGCGGCGCTTGCGGTTTTGGAGGTTTTCGAGCGGGATGAGCTTGTTGAAAACAGCCGAAAAATGGGAGAGTATCTGGTATCGAAAATTGACGGACTTAAATCCAATAAAATTACACAAATCCGCGGGCGCGGGCTTATGATAGGGATTGAGCTTAACACGCCCGTTAAAGAGATTAACAAAAAACTCTTTGACAAGGGCTACCTTTGCGGCAGTGTCGGCAACACAACGCTTCGGATTCTGCCGCCGCTTACCATTACCAAGGCGGACATCGACGGCTTTGTCAGCGTATTAAAGGAGGTGCTTTCGTGAAACACTTGCTTAAAATATCGGACCTTACAACCGACGAATTCGAAGGGCTTTTGAAGCTTGCCCAAAAGCTGAAAGCCGAAATAAAGGCGGGTGTTGAGCACCACCTGTTAAAAGGGAAATCTTTGGGTATGATTTTTTCCAAATCCTCAACTCGGACAAGGGTTTCGTTTGAGGTGGGAATGTATCAGCTCGGCGGAAAATCCTTGTTTTTAAGCTCGTCCGATATACAGCTCGGGCGGGGGGAAACGGTATATGACACCGCAAAGGTGCTTTCGCGCTATCTTGACGGGATTATGATACGAACCTTCCTTCAAAGCGATGTCGAGGACTTGGCGAAATACGGCTCCATCCCCGTTATAAACGGGCTTACCGACGACCATCACCCTTGTCAGGCTCTTGCGGATTTGTTTGCGATTTATGAGCACAAAGGGAAATTAAAGGGTTTGAAGCTTGCGTATGTCGGGGACGGAAACAATGTCGCCCACTCGCTTATGGAAGCCTGCGCAAAGGCGGGGGTTGACTTTGCCGTCGCATCGCCCAAGGGATATAGCTGTCGCGAGGATATTGTCGAGGGCGCAATACAGCAGGCGAAAAAAACCGGCTGCAAAATAGTTGTTACCGAGGATCCCGTTGAAGCTGTTTCGGGCGCGGATGCGATATATACCGATACATGGGTCAGCATGGGGCAGGAGAGCGAAAAGCAGGAGCGAATAAAGGTATTTATGCCCTATCAGGTTAACAAAAAGCTTTATTCCCATGCAAACGACGGAGCAATCTTCCTCCACTGCCTGCCCGCTTACAGGGGATATGAGATGACCGAGGATATTATTGATGCTCCGTTTTCGGTTGTTTTCGACGAGGCGGAAAACCGGCTCCATGTTCAAAAGGCGGTCATGGCAACACTTATGGGCTAACGAAAGGAAGGATATACAATGGACAGTAACGGCTTCTTTGTAAGGCGTGCGACCGTCGAGGACACGCAGGGAGTTTTGGACATAACAAGAGAGGCTTTTGTTAAATATGCCGAAATGGCGGGTCTTAAAACGGTTGATGCCCTTTCGGAAACATTTGAGCAGGTTAAAAGAGATATTGAAAGCAAATATGTTTATGCGGCTTTTTTGGACAATAAAATCGTCGGAAGCGTAAGGCTTGATGTGAATAAGGAGGCAAAGACGGCTTATCTCAGTCGCTTCGGCGTTTCGGTGGTGCATCAGAACCTCGGAATAGGAAAGTCGCTTATGAACCTTGTGGATACGGAAATGCAAAGCCTTGGGGTAAAGAAGGTTTATCTTCACACCGCCGCAAAGGTTAAGCCGCTTATCATATTTTATTACGGACGAAATTTTTATGTGGAGTCCACCTCAAACGACAGGGGCTATATAAGGGCGCTTCTTGTTAAGGAGTATTAAGCAACAACAAAATAATACCGTCTCCGAAGTACATCGGGGGCGGTATTGTTTTAATGTATGTTTTAAGCCTCGTCGGGTTATTCGCCCTTTACAAAGGCGACAATCGGCTCGATTGATTTTCTGTTGGTAAAATCAACCGTTTTGCCGTATGTAGCAAGAATACCCATGCTGTCGGCATCATCGGCTTTTTTTGCCCGGAGAATCGTTTTAAGCGTGAACATTAAAAACCTGTCGAGGGGGTTCATCTTCTTATAGTCAAGACCGCCGCGCAGGAAGAAAACCTTAATACTTTTTCGCATTTCTTCCGTAAGGTTACGAGAGGTAACCTCCTCTGCCGCCTTTTCGATTTGAGTCGAAGCGCCGACGGCAAACAATACGATTTTTTTATCCTTTAATTTTTCAAAGTTCTTTTTTATAAAAGAAAATCCGATAACCCCGCCCGCATACAGTCCGCCGCCGTATATAATTGTATCATACTGAGCAAGGTGATTTGCTTTCGCATCGGACACCTTTAAAAGATCGCATTCCAAATCCTCGGCAAGCCAACGGGCGTATTTTTCGGTAGTACCGTATTTCGATTTGTATATAATGACTGTTGACACTGCTACTCCCCCCAATACTGATTTTATATGATGATTATATCATTTCACTTTCTTTAATGCAAGAAAAAACTCATTGCATCCGATTACAATAATCAGCACCGCAAACATTTTTCTGAGCACCTGTGAGGAAATAATGCCCGCAAGAAGTGCGCCCCCTATCGAGCCCGCAACGCCGTATGCCGCCAAAATCCATGCAAGCCTTACATCAACGCTTTTGTTTTTAATGTGAATCCAAAGCGCGGCGAAGCCTGTGGGTATAAAATAAAGAAGGTTAATACCCTGAGCGGTCTTTTGTTCAAACCCCAAAAGGAGAGTCAAAAACGGAATAAGAACGACTCCTCCTCCTATTCCCATTCCGCTTACTATTCCGGACAGAAACCCTGCAAAAGCACGAAGTATTATACCCATAACATTCTTATCCCCGCTAATATCATTGAAACAGCGAACGCCGTTCTTACGATTTTTACGGGTACCCGTTTCAAAACCCTTGCGCCCGTAATTCCGCCCACAACTCCGAAGGCGGCGATTATTACCGTAGCCTTAACATCCAAAAGTCCCTGCCTTAAATAAAAAAAGGACGATACCATTGTAATGGGAAGAATAACCGATATTGCCGTAGCGTGAGCGCGGTGAGGCGCAATACCCAAAAGACGCTCCAGGACGGGGACAATAATCGTTCCGCCGCCCGCACCAAGCACTCCGTTTAACAGCCCGCTTGTAATACCTATTACCGCATATAATATATTTTTTTTCATAGAATATATTTTAAGATAAAAGCTTTGATTTTATACTTAAATAAAGCGTCCGCTCGCCGCGTGAGCGTAAGCGAAGGCGAAATTTATTTGCGCCGAAGCGTAAAAAAACGCACGAAAATGCGCGTTTTCTATTAATTCGCAAAATAACATTTGAATTTTTTCCGAATATATATTAAAATAGAATAGTAAGGGAAATAATGAAATTAAGAAATCTTTGGTTAAGCAGGGCTTACCGTATAAAATGGAGGTGCAAACATGAACGCGAAAATCGAAAACAGCAACGGTATAATATCCATCTCGACCGAGGTCATAGCAATGATTGCGGGTGATGCCGCAATGCGGTGCTACGGCGTTGTGGGAATGGCGGTAAGAAGCGCTTCCGATGGCATTGCCTCCCTTCTTAAAAAGGATAATGTGAGCCGCGGAATAAAAGTTATTGTCGACGAGGGGGGTATTTCCATCGACATACATGTCATAGTGGAATACGGTGTAAACATAAAGGCGGCATCAAACAGCATTATCGAAAGCGTAAGATATAATGTCGAAAACGCTACGGGCTTTATTGTAAAACAAATTAATGTGCATGTCGAAAGCGTGCGTGTCGACTAAAGGGGGTAGCTTTGTGCCAGACAGTATAGACGGCGTAATGCTGAAAAAGGCAATTATAAACGCCTCGAATAATCTTGTAAACCATAAAAAATCCGTTGATGATATGAATGTATTCCCCGTGCCTGACGGCGATACGGGAACAAATATGGCCATGACCATTTCCTCCGCCGCCAGAGAGGTTTTGGCGCAGGACAGTACATCCGTCGCAAAGGTTGCGGACTGTGCCGCATCGGCCGCGCTCCGCGGCGCAAGAGGGAACAGCGGCGTCATTTTATCACAGCTTTTCCGTGGCTTTGCAAAAGGGGTTGCGGGCAAGGATGAGGTTAATGCAACAGAGCTTGCGGCGGCAATAAAATCGGCAAGCGATATGGCATACAAAGCAGTTATGAAGCCTACGGAGGGCACCATACTTACCGTTGCGCGCGCCGCGGCGGACAAAGCTGTCAGCATCGCGGAGCAGACGCCCGATATAACGGAGTTTGCGACACTTGTTGTTGAAGCGGCGAAGGAAACCCTTGACAAAACGCCCGATATGCTTCCTGTGCTTAAGCAGGCGGGGGTTGTGGATGCGGGCGGAATGGGGCTTGTAATAATTATCGAAGGCGTAATATCCGCATTAAAGGGCGAGGAAATTACAATAAAGAAAGAGCTTGAGGAAGCCTCTGAAAAAAGAACAACACCCATTGATACGGATAATATAAAATTTATCTACTGCACCGAATTTTTGATAACCAAAAAATCGCTTAATTACAGTATTCGCTCATTCACCGCGGCAATCGAGAGGGTGGGCGACAGCATGCTTGTTATTGAGGAGGGTGAGCTTGTAAAGGTTCATATCCATACAAACCGCCCCGGCTATGTTCTTGAGCAGGCGGTAAAGATCGGCGAGCTTTCGGGTCTTAAAATCGACAACATGAAAATTCAGCACAGCGAAACGATTGAAACAAAGCCGGAGTCCCCGCCGAAAAAATACGGCATTGTCGCGGTTGCGTCCGGTAGCGGGCTTGAACGGATTTTTTCGGACATAGGCGTTGACGAAATCGTCAGGGGCGGGCAGAGCATGAACCCCAGCACGGAGGATATCCTCCGCGCGGTATCCTCCGTAAACGCCGAGACTATTTTTGTGCTTCCTAACAACAAGAATATAATCCTTGCCGCACAGCAGGCGGCGGAAATCAGTGATAAAAACATTATCGTTATTCCCTCCCGCACAATTCCGCAGGGAATAAGCGCAGTACTTATGTTTGATGAGGGAGCGTCGGCCGAGGACAACAAAAAGAACATGGAAGAAGCCGCTTTTTCCATAAAAACGGGACAGGTAACCTTTGCCGCAAGGGATTCCGAAATTGACGGAATGAAGATAAAAGAGGGCGACATTATGGGTATGGAGGACGGAAAAATTACCATGCTCGGCACCGATCCGGGTGATGTCGCCGCCAAGGTTATTGACAATCTTGCCGATGATGGCGCGGCGGTTATAACCATCTTCTACGGAAACGGCGTTAAGGATTCTGAGGCGGAGGAGCTTGCAACAAAGGTCCGCGGCAAGTACACCCGCTGTGATGTTTTGTCGCACGACGGCGGACAGCCTCTTTATCACTATATAATATCTGTGGAGTAGAGCTATGCTTTTAAGAGAAATAGGAAGTATAAAGGGCGTAGGCAAAACCCGTGAAAAGCTGTTTTTGCGGCTCGGAATCCGCACAGCCGAGGATATGCTGCGCTATTTTCCGCGTACCTATGAGGACAGGTCACAGATTAAAAGCATTTGCGACACCATAGACGGAGAGAGTGTTTGCATCAGGGCGACTGCCTGTACCGTCCTTAAAACGAAAAGGGTCAGGCATGGGCTTTCGTACCAAAAGGTTACCGTTAGCGACGGTACGGGCGTTGTTTTTATAACCTGGTTTAACCATGACTGGCTCGTAAGGACCTTTGACCTTGAGGCGGAGTATACATATTACGGAAAGGTCACAGTAAAAAACGGAAGGCTTGAAATGAACAACCCCGTCATCGTGAGGGATAACAAAATAGAGCCGATATATCCCCTTACGGCAGGGCTTACCCAAAGCGTTTTCCGCTCCGTTATGGAGCAATGTATTCCGTATGTAAGCGAAATCCCCGAAATTCTTCCCGCATGGGTAAGGGAAAAATATACCCTCTGCGGAATTGAATACGCAATTTCAAATATGCACTTCCCCGAAAACTTTGAAAAATTCGAGTATGCAAGAAAAAGGCTTGCATTTGAAGAGCTTTTTCTTTTGCAGCTCGGTTTAAGGCTTTTAAAACAACGGCGCGCCGGTCTTTTCGGCACGCCGCTTTGTAACACCGAAAGCGTAAAGCCGTTTATTGAGTCCCTTCCGTTCCCTCTTACCGCCGCGCAAAAAAGGGTTATCAAAGAAATTTTGTCGGACCTTCGTCAGGAAAAAGTTATGCAAAGGCTTGTTCAGGGCGATGTGGGAAGCGGAAAGACGATTGTTGCGGCGGTTGCAATGCTTGTCGCGGCGAAAAGCGGGGCGCAGGCGGCTATGATGGTACCTACGGAGATTCTTGCGGAACAGCATTTTGACTCCGTTTCCGCCCTTTTGGATAAGTTCGGCGTTACCGTCGGGCTTCTTACGGGAAGTCTAACCGCCAAGCAGAAAAAGGAGATGTACCAAAAAATCGCGAGCGGTGAAATAAGCGTGGTTATCGGAACTCACGCCCTTATACAGAGCGGAGTTGATTTTCACAGCCTCTGCCTTGTCGTGACGGACGAGCAGCACCGCTTCGGCGTCAAGCAACGCGCAGCCCTTGCCCTAAAGGGTAATTCGCCCCACCTTCTTGTTATGACCGCAACGCCTATTCCGAGGACACTTTCGCTTATACTGTACGGCGACCTTAATGTATCGGTGATTGACGAGCTTCCGCCAGGGCGGATGAAGATTGATACATACGCAGTGGACGAAACCATGCGGGGACGGATAAACGAGTTTATGAAAAAGCAGGTGCAAAGCGGGCGGCAGGTGTATATTGTGTGTCCGCTTATAGATGACAGCGAAACGACAGAGTTGAAGGCGGCGACGGAGTACGCCGAAAACCTTAAAAAAAATGTTTTCGTCGGTTTTACCGTCGGGCTTGTTCACGGGCGACTTAAACCCAAGGAAAAGGACGATGTAATGCGTCGCTTTTCAAGGGGCGAAATTGATGTTTTGGTCAGCACAACGGTAATCGAGGTTGGAGTAAATGTCCCCAACGCAACGCTTATGGTGATAGAAAATGCCGAGCGCTTCGGGCTTTCCCAGCTTCATCAGCTTCGCGGAAGGGTCGGGCGAGGCCGGCACAAGTCGTACTGTATTTTGTTTAATCAGGGCGGGGGAGAAATCGCAAGGCAGAGAATGGAGATTATGGAAAAGACCGGCGACGGCTTTGAGATTTCTCAAAAGGATTTGGAGCTTCGCGGGCCCGGCGAGTTTTTCGGAACGCTTCAGCACGGTCTTCCCGAACTTAAAGCCGCAAACCTTTACACCGACATGGGGATTGTCGCCATTTCGGGTGAGGCAGTGGGCAAGATTTTGTCGGACGACCCCGATTTGTCGAATGAGGAAAATGCTTTAATAAGGCGAAGAATTGAGGATATGTTCAGACAAACGGGCGAGTTTGAGTTTAATTAGGTAAAACCCGCAAATACAGGAGTTTTGGTGGGTGTAAAGTTTAATACCTTTACACATTAACCAAGGGATTAATAAATCGGAGGCTTAAAAAACAATTATGTATCGGACAATAATTCTACTGCTGATTTCAAATATCTTTATGACCTTTGCATGGTACGGTCATCTTAAATTCAAATCGACATCATTAATATTTGTAATATTGGCAAGCTGGGGCATAGTGTTTTTTGAATATATATTTCAAGTCCCCGCAAACAGAATCGGAAGTAATTATTTCACAACCGCACAGCTTAAAATAATTCAGGAGGTTATAACTTTAACGGTTTTTGCGTGCTTTTCCGTATTTTATCTGCACGAGAAATTCAAATGGAACTATGCCGTTGCTTTTTTGTTTATGCTTGGCGCGGTTTATTTTATGTTCAGAAAATAATAGATTGGAGTTGTTTTAATGCACTTTTCGGTTTCAGGCGTAGATGTTTTTCCGCTTATACCTCCGCTTGTGGCTTTGATAGTATCTTCTTTTACCGCTTCGGCGGGGATTTCGGGGGCTTTCTTGCTGCTGCCTTTTCAGGTAAGCGTACTCCGTTTTGACAGTCCCGCGGTTAGTCCCACCAATTTAATTTATAATATAATCGCTATTCCGGGGGGATTATACAGGTATATAAAAGAAAAGCGCATGGCATGGGCTTTAACATGGGTAGTGTCCGTCGGTACGCTTCCGGGAGTTTTTGTAGGGGCGTGGATAAGGATTCGTTACCTTCCCGATCCGAAAGCCTTCAAATTTTTTATAGGTATTGTCCTTTTGTATTTGGGTTATCGTATAGCATCGGATATATTCGGTTGGAACAGGAAAACAAAGGATAAAAACGATATATTGAATAAAAAGTTTGCAAAACAGGTAGCAGATATGAAAAAAGCGAATACAGGCCGTATAACTGCGGGTCTTCCTGTCGATGCTGTCGTCAAAACAAAGTCCTTCTCTCTTTCAAAGGTAGAGTATGAGTTTTGGGGAGAGACATATTCATTTAATACGATATCGGTATTTATCCTGTCTTTGGTAGTAGGATTAATCGGCGGAATATACGGAATCGGCGGGGGGTCAATCATTGCTCCGTTTTGTGTTTCGGTCTTTGCCCTTCCCGTCTATACCGTTGCGGGAGCCGCTTTGGCAGGTACATTTATCACCTCTATTGCGGGTGTGATATATTATCAGATATTAGCTTTTACCGCTATGCCGGGTTCCGCCGTTGTTTCCCCCGACTGGCTTTTGGGGTTGCTGTTCGGTTTGGGCGGCATAGTCGGCACTTATCTGGGCGCATACCTTCAAAAATTCCTTCCCGAAAGACTGGTAAAGATATTACTTTTATCAATCGTTATATTCCTTTCGGCAATGTATATAATACAGTTTATTGCAAAATGAGAAATATAAAAGTCTCGCCGGACAAGGTGAGACTTTTACTTTACATTTGTCAAACACATGGGGCAAGGCTGATGTCAAAGTAACCCATATATGCGCAACGAACAACCTAGCCCTTTAATATTTCAAACCGTTCTTTTTTGTTTCCTCTTGTGTTCATTTAGAATAGACTTTAATTCTTCTATATAATCTTCATAGCTTTCACATTTTTGTTTGCATATCAATTTATGGATTATCCTATGACAATTTGGGCACAGCATTTTTATATCAGAAATTTTTATTACACTACCTTTAGGTAAAACGGCAAATGGAATATTATGATGACCTTCTATAACATCACAACCCAACTGACCATATTTGCCAGAAAGGATAGATTTACATGCCTCGCAAAATAGAATACCATTATTTTTGTTTTTAAACTGCTCTTTTGCCTTTTTAATAACTGTATAATTTCTTCCTTTCTCATTTTTTATATGTAACAAAAGTCTTGGGTTACCCTCTATAAATTCAAAATCGCTTTCGTTTAAATAATTATTTAGGTCGTTTTGTTCATTACTGATACTTGAAAAAATATATTCAATGAGTTTTAAATCATATTCATCTTCATTTTCAATTATGAAGTCACTTTTTTGTTTAAATTCTATGTATTCTGGTTTTAAGTTATGTATGGTGTTATCTTCTGTTTTGTAATGCCAATATTCTAATAGTCTTTTAAAAATATTATTATTCTTTTTATCTGCAAATGATATTTTATAATAATACTCAACCCTTTGTAATAAATCAAAAAAACCTGATTTATTTAAATCTGTTGGAGTTAGATTTTTAAGTTTTAGATGCTTTTTTATACTTTGAATAATATTTGTGATACTAGTTTTATCTAATGAACCTTTTGTAGTATTGCCCGTTCTAATTAATTTACCATTATGAGCTAATGATGAATGATTCCTTTTTGATTTAGATCCCTTACCATTATTATCATAATAATTTTCTTCATCTGCTGCTAGTTTTATTATTTTTTTTGTTTTATCAGAAAGTTCGTAAATATATCGTGTATTATTCTTTTCTTTAACGCTAAAACTATTAGATTCAAAAATACAATCAGATATTTTTATATTTAATATTTCATCAGAGCTCAGCCCAAGGAACAACAACTCCAATATGGCAGCATCTCGTGGATTATATAGCATTGACTCTAATCTATCTAATTCAGAGCGTGATATAATAAAATCCTTAGCATCTGTCTTTACATATTTTCTTAATGCTTCAGCGCCTCTAAAATCATCGAGATAGCTTATATTGTTTTTAACAAACTTATTACTGAAATTAATATATGATCGTAGTATACTCATATTAGTCGTTAATGTTCCCAACCTATCAAACTTAAAATTGTTATCATTCAATAGTCCTTCAAACTCTATTTTATTAAATTCGCATATATCCTTATCAAGATTTTTTTCAAATTCATAAGCTTTCGATAATAATAATTTTTGGTTATATATATATTTATCACTTTTTCCTCTTAGCGATTCTAAATATAATTCTTTCCAATTAGTTTTATTTCCATTGATTTCTTTATTAAATATTACAACATACTGTTTAGGTTTAGGCATATTTACCCTCCTGTAAAACACAATGTCTCTTAAGGACTGGCACTAGGGTCACTTTGAGGATCAGACCACACCGTCCCCCAAGACAATGATATTAAATTTATAAAATGTTTATTTTATTTCGCTCGATTTTAATAGTATTATCATCCTTACCAATTTTGTCAGGGCGTTTATTGCCCCAAATTCTAAGTTTATCTGAGTTTTTAACTACTTTTACTGAAATTCTTGGTGTAGATTCTTTGTATGTATTAAAATCAACACATTTAAGAAAATCTTGCTTTTCGATTAAAGCCAATTCTTGCAATGAAGATGTTAATTTCTTTTGTGTGCAGATTAAAGCAAATATTACCTTTTTATTTGTTTGTAATAATTTCGTTAATTCTCTTCGTTCCTTATCTGTAAAAGAAAATGCCCAAGTTGGATTTGTGCTTCCGGTTGGGTTTGACATATACTTGCAGTAAAACTCATAACTATCAGTGTTGGTAGTGATTTGAAAACGCCTTCTATTGCTTTCTTTTTCTTTTTCAATTAAGGCAGGACATAACCCCTTATAAATAAGAAGTGATAAGAATGCCCCATAGTAAAAATCTGCTTTTTTAAACGCTCCCATTATTTCACACTTCCCTCTAAAATTTCTATTTATTTCTCTATTAATCCATAAGGTTTCCTGCGGGCGAACACAGTTCGCCCCTACAATACATAACCCAACCAACGGCACGCCGGGGTCGTCGTGCCCTACAACGATTTTTCACTATATTTAAGCCCTATACCTCTGCAATAATAACCACATAGTTTTTGCCGTATTTTTTTGCGCATTTCGGACAGGTTGTATACCACATATACATCTTTTTTATGTTTAAATCCTTGCTTTTTACATACTCCTCAAAATCACTGCACCATTTTCCCGTTTCCTTAAAATCGCCTTCATAGACCTTGCTTATAAAATTGCCGGAAAGAGTTACATTGTCTGCGTCCGATATTTCCTTATCAACCGCAAGCAGTATATCCATATTCCATTTTGATGTATGGTCCGACAGGCACAGATAATCGGGCGTCTGCGCCCCGTTCTTTTCGACCTTGTTCATAAGCCTTTTTATAACGGCGCCGAAATTCATCGGGACATAGAAAAGCGTAAACACCCTATCCCTTACAAATTTCTTGTTTTCCCATGTAAAGTCTTTTTCATCCCACAGTGTCGGGTCAAGTTTCGGACAACATTCCAAATTTTCAATAGACATGGCAAGCATATTATTCATCCTTTCTTGATAAATTTATCTATAAAAAAACTCGAATCTTGGCATAATTATACTATCATTTCATTTTTTTGTCAATTATTCATTTGAGCGTTAGCCCCCGCGCCGAACAGGACATTTGTCCTGCCTTATCTTGACACAAACGCCTATCGAGTGTATAATGAAATGGCTGTCCTTCTGATAATTGCGAGCTTATTTTTTAATTTTCGGGGACAGCTTGTATAGTGAAAGACACTTTACCATGGGGGAATTTTTATGATTAATCTGCTTATAAAGCCCGCTTCGGGCGCTTGTAACCTAAAATGCAAGTACTGCTTTTACAACGATGTGGCAAGCAAAAGGGAACACAGGAGTATGGGCATGATGTCGCTCGACACACTTGAGCGGCTTGCCAGAAATGCGCTTTTTGAGGCAAAATATCAGGTAACCTTTGCCTTTCAGGGAGGGGAGCCTACCCTTGCGGGGCTTGATTTTTTTAAAGCGCTTATTGAGTTTGAAAAAAAATACAATGTAAATAATGTAATAATTAACAACTCAATCCAGACAAACGGAATGATTATAGACGACGAGTGGGCGGAGTTTTTTACGAAGAATAACTTTCTTGTCGGGCTTTCGCTTGACGGCGACAAGGATAGCCATGAGCTTCACCGAGGCGAAAGCTTTAACCGTGTTATGAAAACCGCGAAGATTTTCGATAAGCACAACACGCAGTACAACATACTTTGCGTTGTAACGGCGAATACGGCGCGAAAGGTTGATAAGATTTATAATTTCTATAAAAGGAGCGGCTTTAAGTACCTTCAGTTCATCCCCTGCCTTGATGAGCTTTTTACCGAAAGAGGCGCGCACAATCATTCGCTTACTCCCAAGCTGTACACAAGATTTTTAATCAATCTTTTTGATGTGTGGTATGATGATTTTATGAAGGGCGAATACACCAGTATACGCCACTTTGACAACTATATTCACATGCTTATGGGAAAACCGCCGGAAAGCTGCGGAATGAGCGGGATTTGTACCTGTTATTTTGTTGTTGAGGCGGACGGAAGCGTTTATCCCTGCGATTTTTATGTTTTGGACCAGTATAAAATCGGCACGATTGACGACGGCTTCCAGAACATGAGGAATACCGAGGTTGCCAAAAAATTTGTGGCGGAGTCGGTTCCCGTTCCGGAGGTGTGCAAAACCTGTCGGGTTTCGTTTATCTGCCGCAACGGCTGTAAGAGGGACAGGCTTCCTAACGGGCTTAACTATTTTTGCGAAAGTTATAAGGAATTTTTTACTCATGCCCTTCCGAAAATGCAAAGGGTTATTGAAGTGATAAGAATGAACTCATAATAATACGGCGGTATCGGGTGTATGAAAGCCGCACGCTTATACTTTTATTGGAGGCTATTTTAGGATATGGGACTTTTTGACTTGATTTCTATCGCTGTGGGGCTTTCGATGGACGCCTTTGCCGTATCGCTTGTCAACGGAATGACCATGCTAAAGCTTAAAGCAAGACAAGCCCTTGTTATCGCACTGTTTTTCGGCTTTTTTCAGGGGCTTATGCCTTCGCTGGGCTATGCGGCGGGAGTAGGTTTTACAAAGTATATAAACGCCTTCTCTCATTGGATTGCGCTTTTTGTACTTTTGATTATCGGAGGCAAGATGGTGTATGAGGGTATAAAATGCCGAAACGAGAAATGCGCCATTAAGGTTTTTTGCCTTAAGCTTATTGCCATTCAGGCCGTTGCAACAAGTATTGATGCGCTTATGACGGGAGTTACCTTTGCCGCCGGCGGCGTTTCGCTTTTCACCGCGGTTCTTATTATATCGCCGATTACCTTTGTAATAAGCTATGCGGGCGTTTATGTGGGGAAAAAATTCGGCGACCTTTTCAAATCCAATTCGGAAATATTGGGCGGCGTGATTCTAATAATTATAGGACTTAAAATATTTGTGGGGCATTATTTATAGAAGTATTATTAAAGCTCTTAACGGAAAGCCGTTAAGAGCTTTTTAATATAGAATAAGGAACGGTCAAGACCGTTCCTTACGCTTTTTGATTAAAAATTATTCGGACATATAAAAATTGTAGGTATGGGTCTTGACCCATCCGCAATTTGTTACCTACACACAACACCCTAATCCATTTGTGAAAAGCGGTAACCCGTATCTGTTATTCTTTCCACAAGGCGGGGAATAATGCCGTTTATGTCATAGCTCATTACGCGAAAGCCTGCGGGCGCGTCCTGAAATTCAATGCTTTTGAAATCAATGTAGGGGTGAATGAAAAGTCCTTTGAACTCCCAGGCGGGGGAGGTGTTTATTGAGTTTATCATATCCTCAACCCTGTCCAATGAATCAAGATATCCCAGCGGAGTGGGAATGTAGGTTGTAATCCCCCGAAGCGGTGAGTAAACCGTTTCAACCTTCCCGTACTTTCCGGCGTAGGGATACTGCATGGCTATAGTGTCAAAAATCTCCTCAGCAATTTCGACGGAGGTTTTGGTGAAGCTGTAATGGGGGAACTCAAAAGAGTTGCTTTCAAAGCCCAAAGCCTCCGCAATGCGCTTTGCCTCCTTCATACGACTGCGGATTTCGTCGGGTGTTAGATGGTCATTTGGTCCGAATTCGGTCCCTATCGCACTTTTTGTGTCGCCGTATTGATGGGTATAGCCGTGAATGACTATCCTTCCTCCTCTGCTTACCAGATAGTCAAGGGTGTATATAAAGCCGGCGTTGTAAAAATCAAAATTATCCGTAAGGTCGTTTTCAATCCTGTTTTCGGGGTCTTTGAAATACGGTATCCACGCAATGTGGAAAACCTGGTTCCTGCTTGCAAAATAGTCCGCCATACCTCTTAGCTTTTCCAGTCCCTCGTCGGTAAAATTCCCGCCCGTTCCGTAATCGGCGACAATATCCTCAAGCCTTATGTACGCTTTTTCCAAATCGGAGTTGTCGGGCGCATACGCCTTAAGCTGTTTATAACGGTAAAGCGAAACCTTGTTGTTGTCGGAATCGAAAACCGCGCAAAGCCCGCATATGTTTGCAAGGTCATACAGATAAATATAGGGTATGTCATTGATGTAGCAAAGCTGACGGTATAAGCCGTCCTCCTCCGTCGCATCTATTGCGAAGGAGCCGGTCTGCCATTTTAATATATAGCTTTCATCCTCAAAAACAACCTTTCCGCCCATTTCCGTAACTATTTCGATAAGCGGCACGAAAAGCCTCCCCGAAACAAAGTAAAGCGGGCGGGTTAGGGACAGGGGACGGTCGCAAAAGGTTATGCTTCCCAATGCCTGCACCACGGGCTCGCCCTCGGATTTGTCGCCCAATATTAAGAAATTGCTAAAGGACATGGCAATCGCAGTTATTACTATAACAGATATCAGCAGTTTAAGCCCGCGTTTCATGAGAATACCCGTATACATAACAATGCGTCCTTTCACAAAAATAAATCCTGTTTTCGTCCTGTCATTTTATCTTATTAAACGGCAGGAAAATATATGTATTTCAATCAAATCGAATACACAAAGTCCAAAGAACAAAGCTCTGTATATACGACAAAAACCGCCTAAACATAAGTGTTTAAGCGGCTTTTGGTGGAGCTGCCCAGCAGATTCGAACTGCCGACCTCTTCCTTACCAAGGAAGTGCTCTGCCTACTGAGCTAGGGCAGCGCATTGCACGCCGCAAAAATTATTATAGATTAAACAGTAGGTTTTGTCAATATGTTTGATGTATTTTGTGGACTTATTTTGATCCAATAAAATTATGGAATTCCGAGAAAACTGGATTTTTAACGGATTATGTGATATGATAATAGAGTACATTTTACGAGCGGAGGTGAACGGCATGAAAAAAGGTGAGTATATTAACACCTATTGCGGTATTAAATTTTATGTTTTGGAGCCTGACCCCGAAAGCGTTAATGAAAGGGACATTGCGCATGCCCTCTCGCTTTTGTGCCGTGCGAACGGACACTGCAGGCACTTTTACTCCGTTGCGCAGCACAGTATAAACTGCTCCGTCGAAGCCGAAAAAAGGGGCTATACAAAGCGTGTTCAGTTAGCCTGCCTTGTGCATGACGGGTCGGAGGCTTATATTGCCGATATAACCCGCCCTTTTAAGCGTATTCTTTCGCAATACCTTGAAATAGAAAAGAAAATTCAGTCCTGTGTTTTTGAAAGATTCGGACTTTGTGACCTTTCGGAAGATGAGCGTAAGGCGGTTTCCGATGTTGATGACGCTCTTTTATATTATGAATTTGACGCAATGCACAATATTGAGATGTGGAGCGCCCCTCCGTTTATTGCCTCCGCGCCCGACTTTTCGCTTAGGGAAACGACGAAAGTGGAAGCGGAATTTTTACAAAGGCTTGAAAGCCTTTGCGGTGATTTGTGAAAAACATTTATTCGGCGAAATCGTAGGGGCGGACGACCCTGTCCACCCCTACAACCACAAAAATGCCCTCCTAAACGGAGGGCTCTTCTTCTTTTTTCAGTTTTTTTCTTTTTATTGCGATTATAAAAAGTGCCGCTATGGCTGTTAAAGCCGCCACAATCTGAGAAATCTTGAAGGTTGCGGAGTATGGAAGCGAATCCGCCCTAAGCTGTTCTATCCATGCCCTCCCTATGCCGTACCATGCAACATAAAGCAGGAATATCTCGCCTTCGAATTTCTTTTTCGTCCTGTAAAGGTAAAGACCTATAAAGCCTATAATGTTCCAGAGGCTTTCATATAAAAATGTCGGGTGAACGCTTATTAAGCTGTTCATTTCATTATTAAAAACCTCCATACGCCACGGCACTCTTGTTTGGATTCCGTACGCCTCGGCGTTTACGAAATTGCCCCACCTTCCTACTGCCTGTCCGATTAAAAAGCCGAACGCCCCTACATCAAACATCTTTTGATAGTCCATTTTTTTTATCCTGCAATAAATATACCCTGCCGCCGTACCGCCGATAATACCGCCGTAAATCGCAAGCCCGCCGCCGCGGAAATTAAGTATCTCAAGCGGTTTTTGCGCATAATAAGACCAGTTCCAAAACACAAAATAAAGCCTTGCGCATATAATCCCTACGGGAATCGCCACAATAGCGGTATCGACAACGCTGTCCTTGGGAAGTCCCGCGCGCCGCGCCTCATAGATTCCGAAAACAATCGCAAGTAAAATCCCTGCTACGATTATCAGACCGTACCAATAAACCTCTCTCGTCCCGATCGAAAAGGCAACCCTGTTTAACTTCAGATAAATTCCGAGACCGGGGAAATTAACCGTATTCACTATTATCGTACACCTCCCTCAAATTTATGCTCTTATGCTTACCTCGCCAGAATTCACGGTTATATACCCGCCGTCCTTCAAAACCACAAGGCGGCCGCTCTCATCAAGGTCAACCGCCTTTGCGGTATATTCGCCGCTTTCTTTTATTACCCTTACCCGTTTTCCGAGGGTTATGCAGTTTTGTCTGTAATATGACATAACCTCATGCTTAGGGGCATTTTCCGCAAGGCGCGATAAAATGTCGTTCATTATTCCCTCGCCGTCGGGCATTTTACCCGTAAGGGCAAAGACGGACGAGGCGTCGGACAGACCGTTTTCCGTAAAATAGCTTTGGGGCGCCGCAAGGTTAATGCCGATCCCCAAAACAACGCTTTTGCCCGACGACTCCGCAAGAATCCCGCATATTTTTTTGCCCTTTGACAGAATATCGTTGGACCACTTTATCGCACACTCCGTATGCTTTGAAAGGGCGGCGCAGACCGCCGCCGCCGCTCGTATGGGAATAAAAAGCCTGTCGGAAACCTCCTGTGCCTCAAGCACAACACTAAAATAAAGACCGCCCTCGGGCGAGGAAAAAATGCGCCCGTTCCTCCCCTTGCCGGCGCTCTGGCGCTTTGCAACCGCAACGGTGCCGCAAGGGGCATTCATCGTTTTTAGGACATCGTTTGTGGAGGTTACATCCTCAAACCGCAGTATATTATACATCAGTACGCCTTGCCCCAGAAAACAAGACTTTCGGCTTTTTCGCCGCAGCAGACGCATTTGTCCGAAAGCATCTCCTGCTCAAAGGGGATACAGCGTGACGAAAGACCCGTTGTTTCTTTGATTTTTTCCTCGCACTCTCTTTTGCCGCACCACATCGCCCTGAAAAAGCCCGTCTTTTCGTCGGCCGCACGGCAAAGGGATTCAAAATCCGTTATATTGGTTATGCTTTTGTCAAGATGTTCTTTTGCACGCTTTAACATATCGCTTTGAATTGTATCAAGAAGGCTTTTTACCTCGTTTTCTATATTGTCAAGTGATACGATTGTTTTCTCCCTTGTGTCGCGCCTTACCAAAACCGCCTGGTTATTTTCGATATCCTTGGGTCCTATCTCAAGGCGAAGGGGAATACCCATCATCTCATGCTCCGAAAACTTCCAGCCGGGCATTTTGTCGCTGTCGTCAAGTTTTACGCGAAAGTCCGAAAGCCTGTTTTTGAGCTCCGCCGCTTTTTCGAGGACACCCTCCTTGTGCATGGCTATGGGAATTATAACAAGCTGAGCAGGCGCAATAACGGGCGGCAGGGACAGACCGCTGTCGTCGCCGTGCACCATAATCACCGCGCCAATAAGGCGGGTCGAAACGCCCCACGAGGTTTGGTGGACATACTGAAGTTTGTTGTCCCTGTCGGTATACTGTATGCCGAACGCCTTTGCAAAGCCGTCTCCGAAGTAGTGCGAGGTTCCCGACTGGAGCGCCTTGCCGTCGTGCATAAGGCTTTCTATCGTATAGGTTTCAACCGCACCCGCAAATTTCTCTTTATCGGTTTTCCTGCCCTTTACAACGGGTATCGCAAGCGCCTCCTCGCAAAACGCCGCATAGACATTAAGCATCCTTATCGTTTCCTCCCGCGCGTCCTCCATTGTTGCGTGGGCGGTATGACCCTCCTGCCACAAAAACTCCAGTGAACGCAGGAAGGGGCGGGTCGTTTTCTCCCACCTTACAACGCTGCACCACTGGTTATACAGCTTGGGCAGGTCGCGGTAGGAGTGTACGATGTTGGCATAATGCTCACAAAACAGGGTTTCGGAGGTCGGGCGGACGCAAAGCCGCTCGGCAAGCTTTTCCGAGCCGCCGTAAGTAACCCACGCCACCTCGGGGGCAAAGCCCTCGACATGCTCCTTCTCCTTTTGCAGCAGGCTTTCGGGTATGAACAGCGGCATATATACATTTTCATGCCCTGTCGCCTTAAAACGCGCATCAAGATTTTTTTGGATATTTTCCCATATAGCATAGCCGTTGGGGCGTATTACCATACACCCTTTTACGCTCGAATAATCGATAAGCTCCGCCTTCTTCACTATATCGGTGTACCATTTCGCAAAATCCTCATCACGCGATGTAATCTCTTCTACAAACTTTTTTTGCCGGTCCATATAAATCAAGCCCTTTCCTGATTAAATCACATTATCTGTAATTTTATTATATCCGCCTTTTGTTGTCAAGGCAATCCTTCAAATATTGACCCGTGTATGAGCTTTTGTGCTTTGCAACCTCCTCGGGCGTTCCCGACACGATGACGAATCCGCCCTTGTCGCCGCCCTCGGGACCGAGGTCAATAACATAATCCGCAGTTTTAATGACATCCAAATTGTGCTCTATTATTACAACGGTGTTGCCCCCGTCCACAAGCCTTTGCAGTACATCAATAAGACGGTGGACATCGTACATGTGAAGCCCCGTGGTAGGCTCGTCAAGTATATAAATCGTCCTGCCCGTACTTCGTTTGGAAAGCTCCGTCGCAAGTTTAACCCTTTGCGCCTCGCCGCCCGACAGAGTTGTCGAGGGCTGACCTATCTTTATATATCCGAGCCCAACCTCATACAGGGTCTGAAGCTTCTTTTGTATTCTCGGCACATTCTCGAAGAATGAGAGCCCTTCCTCAACCGTCATATTCAAAACCTGGTCAATGTTCTTTCCTTTATAATGTACCTCAAGCGTTTCGCGGTTATATCTCTTGCCCTTGCAAACCTCACAGGGTACATATACATCGGGCAAAAAGTGCATTTCAATTTTTATAATTCCGTCGCCTTCGCAGGCCTCGCACCTTCCGCCCTTTACATTAAAGCTGAATCTTCCCGCCTTGTAGCCCCTCAGCTTTGCCTCGTTTGTCGAGGCATACAGCTCTCTTATCTCCCCGAAAAGTCCCGTGTAGGTTGCGGGATTTGAGCGGGGCGTGCGCCCTATGGGTGACTGGTCGATGTTGATTACCTTGTCAAGGTGGTCTACGCCGACTATGTCGTCATGCCTGCCCGCCTTCTTTTTTGCGCCGTTAAGTTCCGACGCAAGGCGTTTGTAAAGTATCTCGTTTATTAGCGAGGACTTTCCGCTTCCCGAAACGCCCGTTACGCAGCACATTGTTCCGAGGGGTATGCTGACATCTATGTTTTTAAGATTGTTCTCGCGCGCGCCGATGATTTTAAGTCTTTGTCCGTTCCCCTTGTGTCGTTTTTCGGGCACCTCTATCCTCTTTTTCCCGCTTAAATAAAGGCCGGTTTGTGAAATTTCACATTTTTTTATGTCCTCGACTCCGCCCTGCGCTATAATGTAACCGCCGTGCACACCCGCCCCCGGACCTATGTCTATTATGTGGTCGGCGGCGTACATAGTTTCCTCGTCATGCTCCACAACTATAAGCGTGTTGCCAAGGTCGCGAAGTCGCCTTAGGGTTGACAAAAGCTTTGCGTTGTCACGCTGATGAAGCCCAATGCTCGGCTCGTCAAGTATATACAAAACGCCCATTAAGGATGAGCCTATTTGTGTTGCAAGGCGAATCCTCTGCGCCTCTCCGCCCGAAAGCGTGCCCGCAGGGCGGGAGAGGGTCAGGTATTCAAGCCCCACATTTTCCAAAAAGCCCAACCGTTCGTTTATCTCCTTTAGAATCCTCTCGGCGATTGTCTTTTCTTTTTGGGTAAGCTTAAGGTTTCTAAAAAACTCCCTTACCTCCGAAACGGGGAGGTGGGTTATACTATCAATGTTCTTACCCCCTACCGTTACCGCAAGGACCTCCTTTTTAAGCCTTGCTCCGCCGCACTCCGGACAGGGAGTTGCCGTCATAAGGCTTTCAAGCTCGGCACGCATCCAGTCGGAGGTCGTTTCCCTGTGCCTTCTTTCAAGATTGTTTATAACACCCTCAAAAGCCGAAAAATATGTCCCCTTACCGAATGAGCGGTCGTATGAAAACCTGATTTTCTTCCCGTTAGTGCCGTATAACAAAACATCTACAGCTTCCTTCGGAAGATCCTTTACGGGGGTATCGAGGCTGAAGCCGTAGTGCTCCGCAAGACCCTTGAAATACATCGAGCTCATTGTATCGTCCGTGGCGCTGTTCCACCCGCTTGTGCAAATCGCACCCTGATTTAAGGACTTTGTTTTGTCGGGGATAACAAGGTCGACATCTATCTTAAGCTGAAAGCCCAGGCCCGTACATTGCGGGCAGGCGCCGTAAGGGTTGTTAAACGAAAACATTCGGGGGGTAAGCTCCTCCATGCTTATTCCGCAGTCGTGGCAGGCGTAATCCTGACTGAATATAAGCTCCTCACCCGTCTGGACAAGCTCAACTATAACAAGCCCGCCCGTCTGGTGCATTGCCGTTTCAAGCGAGTCGGTAAGCCTTGCTTTTATGTCGGGCTTTACGATAAGCCGGTCTATTACAAGCTCTATGTTGTGTTTTTTGGTTTTTTCAAGGTTTATTTCCTCCGAAACCTCATACATAATCCCGTCTACACGCACGCGAACATATCCGCTTTTTTTGGCGTCCTCGAAAATCTTTGTATGCTCACCCTTCTTCCCCCGCACAACCGGAGCAAGAACCTGAAGCCTTGTGCCTTCGGGTAAGGACAACACTCTGTCAACAATCTGGTCTATGGTCTGTTGGCTTATCTCTTTGCCGCAGTTGGGGCAGTGCGGATGACCCACCCTCGCATACAAAAGGCGAAGATAATCATAAATTTCCGTAACAGTCCCCACCGTTGAGCGGGGGTTTTTGCTGGTCGTTTTCTGGTCTATGGATATGGCGGGAGAAAGCCCCTCGATATAGTCCAAATCGGGCTTGTTCATCTGACCCAAAAACTGCCGCGCGTAGGACGACAGCGACTCCATATACCGTCTTTGCCCCTCGGCATATATTGTATCAAAGGCAAGCGACGACTTTCCCGAACCCGAAAGCCCCGTTATAACCACAAGTTTGTCGCGGGGGATTTCAACATCAATATTTTTAAGATTATGTTCCCTCGCACCCTTTATAAGTATCTTATCCATGAAAAATATCTTCCCTTTCGCTAAATAGGCTTATTAAATCTGCTTTTCAAGCTCTCGTATCCGGTCACGAAGCTGCGCCGCATACTCAAACCTTAAATCATACGCCGCAAGCTTCATCTCGTCGGTAAGCTTTTCAATCTCACGCGCTATGTCGGAGACCTTCTTCGCCTTAACCTCCTGCGACTTATCCTGCTTCGTCGCCTCTATAACATCGCGCACCGCCTTTGTTATCGACCTGGGTGTAATGTTGTGCTCGGCGTTGTACTTTTTTTGTATCTCGCGGCGGCGGTTTGTTTCGTCTATCGCGCGCTCCATACTCCCCGTTATGCGGTCGGCATACATGATTACCCTTCCCTCGCTGTGCCTTGCTGCTCTCCCTATCGTCTGAATAAGGGAAGTTTCGCTTCGCAAAAAGCCCTCCTTATCCGCATCGAGTATCGCAACAAGGGATACCTCCGGCAGGTCAAGCCCCTCACGGAGAAGGTTAATACCGATAAGGACATCAAATACGCCCATGCGAAGGTCGCGTATTATCTCCATGCGCTCCAATGTATCCACATCGGAGTGCATATACCTCACCTTTACACCCATATCCTCAAAATAGCTTGTCAAATCCTCAGCCATTTTTTTTGTAAGCGTAGTTACGAGGACACGCTCACCCCGCTCCGCCGTAAGTCGTATTTCACCGTAAAGGTCATCAATCTGACCCTTTACGGGGCGTACGATTACCTCGGGGTCGACAAGACCTGTGGGACGGATAACCTGCTCAACTATTTGGGTTGAGTTTTCCCTCTCATACGCCGACGGTGTTGCGCTTACATACAATACCCGATTTATGCGCGACTCAAACTCAGCAAAATTCAACGGTCTGTTGTCGTATGCGGAGGGCAGGCGAAAGCCGAAATCAACAAGCGTGTTCTTCCTCGCGCGGTCACCGTTGTACATTGCCCGAACCTGCGGAAGCGTGACATGCGATTCGTCTATGACAAGCAAAAAGTCGTCGGGGAAATAGTCCATAAGCGTATAGGGCGCGCTCCCCGCTTCCCGCCCGCTTATAATCCTCGAATAGTTTTCTATCCCCTGACAAAAACCGAGTTCCTGAAGCATTTCTATATCGTAGTTTGTGCGCTCCCTTATCCTTTGTTCCTCTAAAAACCTTCCGTTATCCCTGAAAAACTTCTCGCGCTCGGCAAGCTCCGCCTTTATTTCTTCTATTGCGCGCGCCATCTTTTCCTTTGTGGTTACATAGTGAGAATTCGGATAAACAGCCACATGATTTCGGGTTCCGATTATCTCGCCCGTCAAAACATTTATCTCGGTTATACGCTCTATTTCGTCCCCGAAAAACTCAACCCTGACCGCGCGCTCCGACTGACCCGCGGGGAAAATCTCGACAACATCCCCTCTGACGCGGAATTTGCCCCGCACAAAATTTATGTCGTTCCGCTCGTACTGAATTTCAACCAGCCTTCGCAAAACCTCGTTCCTGTCATAGGTCATGCCGACCCGAAGCGATATTACAAGGTTTTTATAGTCGTCGGGGTCGCCAAGGCCGTAAATACAGCTTACGCTTGCGACTATTATTACATCCCGCCGCTCAAAAAGCGAAAATGTTGCGGAGTGGCGAAGCTTTTCTATCTCTTCGTTAATCGACGAATCCTTTTCTATATAAGTGTCGGTAGACGGAATATACGCCTCCGGCTGATAATAATCATAATAGCTTACAAAATACTCAACCGCATTGTTGGGGAAAAACTCCTTAAACTCGCTGCAAAGCTGGGCCGCGAGTGTTTTGTTGTGCGCTAAAACAAGAGTGGGCTTTTGAACCCGCTCTATTACATTGGCGATGGTAAAGGTCTTTCCGCTTCCAGTAACGCCGAGAAGCGTCTGACCCCTGTCCCCCCTTAATATTCCCTCGCTAAGTTTGTCGATTGCCGCGGGCTGATCACCCTGCGGTTTATAGTCCGATACAACCTTAAATTTCATGGTTTTTCCACCTGCCTATCTGCTTATTATACCATACCCGATTACGGTTTGCAATAAATAAAAAAGCGTTTCGGTGCGTAGTGTGTAGGATTACAATTGATGTGTTACACCTGATAAAAAATAGTAGCGAATAGGGAAGCCAATGTGTTATAGTTGAGTTACTACACAAAACTTGCA
>MWCQ01000024.1 GCA_002070105.1 Firmicutes bacterium ADurb.Bin193
GCGGTGGGATCTATTGCCGTCCTTGTGCTGATAAAGGTGTAGGTGATTACAAAAAGACATCTGCAAATGTGTGTCCGCTTTGTGGCGCACACAATGCAAGTGAATCTGCAAAATAACTCTTCATGAGCGTGTACTATTGTGGATGACCATAACACTTTCACTGCCAAAATGAATGCAAGTGTATTTTTTATAGGAAAAATCTACGTTGAAAAACAAACTCTATAGGGGGTAAATATGAAAAAGGCAATCACTATTTTAATTCTATTCCTTTTAATATCTGTTCTAGCCTCTTGTGAAAATTCAAGTATCACTCAACCTGTTTATAAAAGTAATGCTCTTGATAATACCATTATAGAAACCTCTCCGGATAGGTTGTCTTGGAATACATTATCCCAAGACAGAAGTAGATATGAAATGGTAATGTGCTTGGTGGGTGAACATTTTTATGAAGATAATTACTATGATGATGTATATGCAAATTTGAGTAATGATGAAAAAAAAGCTTGTAAAAGAATTATATGAATATTATACAGAGCAAAACGTTCTGCCGAGCGATTTTACTACTGCATTTACAGCATTTTGTATGGGTGATGAATTTAAAGATATGATTGTTGAATTGGAAGATAATTCGTTTTACTTATCAATGTTCCGTAGCTTTGAAATATCTTGGAAGTCTAACGGTACATACTATATAGAAGTTAAGCAAGAAGATGCAAGTGGTGGCTTTAATCCGGACGATTTTGTTGTAGAGACCTCGCCATTGACATTTTCCTTTTCTGACAATAAATATACAGTTGGCTCTTGCACATTTTCATTAAATAGAATGGAAATTATTAGCCAGATTTTCAAGTCTGGTTCATACACAAATGTTATAAGAATTTATGTTAGTGTCAAAAATGATTCTTCCGAAACAACCTATTTTTCAGCCGCAAAGACAGGTAATGTTGTAGGAACATATCACGGAAAAGATGGTGATATAATGGTTGATGGAAATGATTTTATAAAATGGGAAAGCAGAAAAAAAGAACAGATAACAAAAGGATGTAGATTGTCAAAGGGAGAAAAAAAGCAAATTTGTGTTCAAGCTGTTTACATAACAACTGAAAAACTAAAATATTCTGACAAACCTTATATAGATTTTTAAGTTACAAATAACGGGGAAACAATATCTATTGCTGTGAATGAAAAATAAATTTGAGAGAACTTCAAATCTGAACTATTAGCATTCAGACGTTAAGTTCTGTTCTTTAATAAATACTGATTTAAATGGCTTTGAGTGCCTTGTTGAAATCTATTTATACTGTATACAAAAGTCAAAACAGTCTAAATTTTGAACCTAAACAATATAAGTTTGTCAATTCGAACCAACTCCCATGGTCTTTCTTTTCATTTTAAGAGGGACAAACGCACTACACCAGCCTCCATTAAGCAAGCCTATATAAGGGCAAAATGGACTATGCCTATCAAGCAAATAACTTTCTTGACCTGTTTTACATTTGGAACACATTTGTTTAAGAAACATTCTTTCATCTCCTGTAAAAATAATCAGGCGGCCGTTTCCGACCGCCCATAGTTATTTAATGCATTTTTCTCAGTATTTTGCCATACACCAGTTTTCGTTCAAAATTGTACTTGGAAATAATTATTTCAACCGTGTTCCCGATTTTATAATCACCGTCATACTGCATTGGATCGTATGAGCAAAGCACATCGGTGATATTATCATACAGCCTGCAGAACACTCCTCCGCCGTACTTGCCGACAATTGTTGCAATCCTCGTAGATTTTAGAGGGTGCCTCGTTTCGATACCGTCAAACGGGTGAGCTGTGGTCTCTTTTATTGATATTTTGAGAATTTTCTCATCCTTGTCATATTCCTTGATGACAGCCTTCTTTATCTCTCCCGGATGAATGGTTTCTCTTAGATCCGGCACAATACTGTAGCTTACATCTCGCTGCGGAAGCATGATGTCATAGCCGCCATAGTTTACTGTACAAACATTTCTGCCGACGGAAATAATCTTGACGTCAATCATCTGTCCCTCCTTCAGCCGCTGCCTTGCTGTAGCTGCCTGCATTTTTTCAAGTGCCAGCTTTCTTGACGCCACCGCAAACCCTGCTTCACGGTCTATGTAGGTAATTACATAATCTACCTGCGCTCCGCACATGGAATGCAGAATGTGATAGCCGGAATTAAAATCCTCCAAAAAAACTTCGCTTTCCGGGATAATGATTTTTATACGGTACTTAATTACAATCAGGCATCTTACCGTTTGCGAGACAGCCTTTTTCTTTCCCTTCGGAACAATCTTAAATTCGTGTAAATCCACTCCGGCAACTCCACCGGATATTACTGATGCACTGCGGTATGAGGCATATATAGCCTGCCATTCCTCACGTTCCGGTTCTGTTAGGTTTTTATCCATTTCCGATAGGTTTAAATCTTTGAATTCCATAGGTTTTTCCTCCTGTAAGTTTTATTTATTTTCGCTGCTACCATAGCTTTGACAACAAAAAATCACCGTCCCTCCCTTATCGGATTAAGCGGTGATAACAGCGTAAATATTTATTTTTTAAAAAATACGGTGCCTTGTTTTTCAATCATTGCAAATTTGAAGTTGCAATCAGATTTTATAAGTTTCATTTGTGCTTTGCTGTCAAGCAAAAATATAACTACTTCGCATTTGTTGTTGCCAAACTTATCTCCTGCAAAGGCTGATACCATACGCTCATTGCCTTGCTTTACCGGAATAACGCAGATTTCCTTGTTGTGTTCATTTGCGTTAACAAAAAAGCGAATTGAAATATGTCCTTTGACTTTATTATGACTAATAACGTTGGGGACAAAGCTTGTAAGCACCTCAAAGGAGCGTATCATATCAAAGTCAGGTGGCACGCCCTTTGGCAGTATGAGTGTATCTCCCGGTATGCTTTCCCTTTCAAAATCACCAAATCTGCATAACTGACCTATGTATGTGTTTATATTAGGCTCTGCCACTTCAAATTTGGCGTTTGCCATAAGCCTTAGCTGCCTTTGGAGCAGGGGACCGTATTCGTCTAACAGCTCAGCAATATATTTCTGGCAAGTATTCATATACATTTATATCACTCCCTTCTTTCCACCCTAAAGGAATTCAGATACGGATCAACATGCAACAGGCTATACTCCTCAGTAATAGCATTAAAAATTGTACTCATCAGATACCCGGTTATATTTTTAATCTCTCTGTCATTGCGATGCAGACTATCAACAGCGTTTCTAAGTATGCTGCCGTCAAGCTCGTAAAGCCTGCTTCGCACTTTATCCTGTGGCAATTCAGCACTCCCGATACGAAAGGTTTTACTATAAAACAAGCGTTCAATCGCATCATACAAAATTTTGCGTTCTTCTTCATCAAAAAATTCAAGCTCGCAGTTGTCTATAATTTCGTCAAGCTTATAAATGTCCGTCTGTCTGTCCTCGCTTGGCTCCGGCAAATAATATGGCGGTGAGTTTCTCTGACTGACAGACTGACTCTTCTCAGCATGAATATTATAAGTCTTATTTATATAAGTTTGATTAGGATGCGGTTTCAGCACATCTAAATCTTCCGATTCGGCAGGTTCAGACATGCTGTTTTGACAGTTCTTAATATCCGCATCCGGCACATCATAAGCCTCAGATATGCTGTTTTGGAACATCTCGGTTTTTGGCTTTTCTTCTTGACATGCAGATTTGGCAGTTCTTAAATTTTCGCGTTTTACATACTTTTTTGCCTGCGTAGGCGTTAAGCCCAATTTAACAATATAGATTTTATTCGGTATGCCGCGGCCGCTTCTGTTTTCCGTAATCAGTCCCGCTCCGATAAGTTCCTTAAATGATGCGATCGATTTTTTATATGTAATCCCTAAATCCTCTGCAAGCTCCTCTCTGGTATAAATAAGATAAACCTCCTCGTTTTCGTTTATCCAGCCGTTTAATTTTGATAATGATAATCTGTCATATAAAAGAGCGTATGCCAGTTTTGCGTCTGACGACAGTTTTCGGTAAAGCTCGTTTGCAAACATCGCTTTTGGAATTTTTAAAAATTCACAGCTTATTACATCGTTAATTTTATAAACATTCATTTATAAATCCTCCTCATATTTTATTCGTTTATTATATCGGCTGCCGTTTGGGTATGCTCTTTGGAATCATAAACAGTTTCGTCCTCAGCTTTAATTTGAACAGGTATCTTTTCTGTTTTGCAGTTTGTAGCAAAATTAGGTATCATGTGTTGTTGCTTCCGGTCGTCGGTAACTTCGTCATTGTACTCATTATTAGGAGGCGGATACTCTGCTGCCTGATTTTTTTCTTCTTCATCATGCCATTTAGGAATATACTCGCTTACCCTTGTGAATTCCAGTTCCTTAAATGCGGATAATTCGTCGGGAATGATCTTTAAGCCCTTGAGTGGCTTTTGTCCTCTTATCAATAGGATACACTCCTTATTATCAAGCTGCAGCACCTCCTCGGGGTACATAAGAGGACGGGTGTTGTTGGATTTCGTCTGGCGGTAGCCTGTAATCTCTCTTGTAATAGGTGAAAACAGCGGCGTTTGCGGAGCCATACTGTTTGTAAGCTGTATTGTAATATTGCCGCACCGCTTTGAGATAAACTCACTTGTCATGGTATCGTTACAGCCTAAGAAAAGCTGTGTATCACAGTTACCGACAATTTCCTCCCATTCCTTAATCGGATATCGGTCGGCAAGCTGTGCGATGCTCTGAATAATGACATGACAGTTGATGCCGTAAGAGCGTACAACGGAAATGGTTTTCTTAAAGTCTAAGAGTTTGCCGCAGTTGCAAAACTCGTCCATTACAAAGTCAACGCCTACCGGCAGCTTGCCGCGTTCATCGCCGTGCTTTCGTGCATAATCGGTAAGCCGTTTGAAAAGCAGAGAGAAGAATAGCGAGCTTAAAAATTCATACGCCGAATCCTGCGCTGAAATAATGCAAAAGTATGCGCAAGGCTGCTTGCCGGGAAGCTCCAAATCTATTTCGTGGTACTTCGTAATGGTGTCAACCAACTTGTTCTGAAATACGCTTAGCCGAGAACCGAGACCGATAAAAATATTACCCCAAAGGTTACTTGCAGCCTGCTTGAAAATACCGTAGGGAGCCCTTGCCGGATGGTCAAGTGGTAGCTTCTGAAACTTAGCGTCAAGGCTTTTTGAGCCTTCGGTTGAGAGCATCCTGTAAATTGTGCCGACAGAACGCTCGGAAATAGGCAAAAGCTCGTTTGTTATTGGATCGCGCATACTCTGCACATATAAGAGTAATGCAATCAGTAGGTTCTTTTCTGCTTTATCCCAGAAATCCGCCTTCTGTTCACTGTCGGCTGTATTTCGTATAATTATTTCAGCTACAGACTGAACCATGTCGGTATCATTGCCTATTTCGCCTATACAATTCCACCCGTCGGAATTTTCCATATCAAGAAGATTAAACGCCTTAACCACATATCCCTGTTTCCGTAGAAACTCCGACATAGACTCAAAAAACTCGCCCTTGGGATCGACTAAAATCATACTCTTTTTTTGATGTGCTGAAGCATTCAGTTTAGCCATTTTTAGTACAAATGGTTTTACAAAGCCTCTCGATTTTCCGGAGCCGGACGCACCGTAAACCATCGTGTGACCGTTAAGGCCTACATCGTCACGTAAGCCAACATAATCTGCAAAGCAGTCATCGTCAAATACACTGTCCTTGATTTTGCAGAGAATTGGACAAGGCAGCTTATCAGCACCTGCCGTAAGTAATACGCGGCTTCTTTCATTTTTGGTCATCCAACCCGATGTTCCGTGCGTCCCTTCGTTTGATACAAAGAAGTTTCTTTCGTCCTTTGTTATCTTTACACCTGTTAATAGATACATCCATTTGCTGGCAATCAGCGCATACATAATAAAGAGGAAAAACAAAACGCCTAAGCCTTGCGGTGTGAACACAGCCGCAAAACATTTTATCGGATTCAGAGACAGTGTTTCATTCATTGTCCCACGCGTAAAATTTCCCATGGCACTTATGAATGAATTCATCATAATGCCATATAGATATATCAGGATAAGCGTGCAGCATAGGTAAAACCAAAAATGTGCGCGTATTTTACGGCAAAGCTTATATAACCTGCTGCTTTTTTTAAGTAGCTTTTTCACAGCATCAAGTATTTGTATCAATGTATTTTCCCTCCTCTGTCACATATGGTCTGTTTTCTACCGGTTCTTTTTTGAATTCGGGAAAGACATTATATATGTCATTTTTATTTACTGTCATTACAATACTTTTTTGACAGCCGTACAACTTAAGAAGCTTGAACATTGTACTTTTTTGAAAGGGAAGGCAACATATTTTGGGGATAATGGATTTATCAATTCTTTCTATTTGTTTTAGCGCTCTGATAATCCTATTTACATTAAAATCTATCGCAATAATATACGGAGTTTTATCTAATATACCGTCACAATCCGAAAGCTGAGGGTTAGGCGTTGTTTCACACCCTAAAGCCTTTGCTAGTCTTTCTCTGTTTCTGTAAGATTTCAGAAAACCAAGCTGCATGACCCCGTCGCAGGTGTAAGGTACAAGCAAGTATTCGCTTCCGAGTTCCTCCAAGGCTTCGCCGATGCGTTTCATGCCCCATAAAAGTTTTTCGCCTTGACTATCCGGATGGATATGGTTCCATAATTCCTCCAAGGTTTCTCCCGTAACAATAACGCGTATTTCCTTAATGCCTTTTGCCGCTTCTGCCTGTGAGCGATATATCTCCCTCTCATATCCGGGTATAATACTTGTGTTCTCATTTTCAACACAGTAGGGTATGTATGCCGTATTGAAAATCTTTAATATCCCTAAAAATTTCGTTCCTGCAAGTACCTTTGTACACTTGTCTGCGCGAATAACAAGAGAGCTTACATATCCTACATCTTTTTCTGCGAGCTCCCTGGTTCTGCTGTGATATATGTCTATTCCTGCAAGGGAAAGTGTGATATTCCAAAATGCGTTTTTTAGTTTTCTTTTATATATCGGCCTTTTTAAATCCATTCTTATATCATCAGAAAATTCAAAACCCATTTCTGCAAGGTAATCGCGTCCTTTTGTTGTGAGCTTATAGCTTCCCTTATCACTCTGCGTTTTTATTACTCCGAATTTCTGCAAGCCTACGATAACGCTTCTTGATAAATACGGCGCATCATATTTCCGCAAGAGTCCAGTGGGTAAATATCTGCAAATTCCGCAAAGCTTCATAAGCTCATGTTCATACATATTAAAAATCATTTTACTACCTCCGTCACATTAGTGTGTAAACTTAAAAAACGCCTCGTTTTTCAAGTGGTGCGAAGCCTTTATACAAGGGCGTTTCAGGACTTCATCGACGGTAGTAAAGAGTATAATTTTACGCGTTTTAAAATGAGCGCGTTATTTTTGCGTTTACTACCGTCGCTAAATATAATCTGATTCTAACATTCCCATGAAAATACTGCCGTCCTCAGGCGGCATGATATAGATATCACAATAAACATTTTCTGATATTTTTGTGAATAATCCTACACTCAGAACAAACTGACTGTCATCTTCAATGACGCTGCCTTTAATAGCATTGGGTATCATTTTCCAGCCTTTGTTATCGTTATCAAGCGCTTTATGGTTTTCATAATTGCAAAATTCAACGATAGCCATAAATGCTTTTTCAAAATACGGCAGCTCACCGTCATAATTTAAAATCAGCCTTGAAATCGTATCTCCGATATAATTGCTTATCCTGTACTTGCAGTTCGGAAGCAATGTATTAAGCCTAATATGCAACCATCCCTCACGCGTTACCTCAAGTTCTCCGCAAATATCACAAATTAGCTCGTTGACCTCATTTGAAATTGATGCGGCTGTAGTCGGTCTGTATTTCTCAAGCATCACCCGTGATTTTATACACAGGTTTTCAAGGTCGCACAGGTAATTGTCAATTCGCTTTGCCGTAACCGCACAGCCTTCTTTTTCTGTCATAATCATCCTGGACAAATGCTGCAAAACCTTGATATTATCCGTCTGCAAATCGTTTAGTTCCTTGTTAAACTGTTCCATTTATTTTTCTCCTTTTTTCTAAATCAGATCTTTTTGTTGTCAGGATAGAATAAATCAGCGGCGATGCCTTTATTTCTATACAGACCTTATTCCGGTTGGCGCATAAAAGTGCTTCGCCGCGCTGATTGCGTATTATCTGCATGGTCTCCTCATCGGAAAGCGACATATATTTTTGCACAGCAAAGGCTTCATCTTCCTCAAGCTGTAAGATGAATTTAATACGCGAATTGTTTATAACACCTTTACCGTATTTGCCATCGTCCAGCGAAAAGAAATCTCCTATATCCTGAGTCGCCGCAAACGCAGCGCCGCCGTAGCCACGAATTACCTTAAATATTTCTAAAACATAATCGGCCGCCAGCCTGTTTGAACTTGCACCGATTAAAGTCCACAGCTCGTCTAAAAAAATAACCTTTTTCTGTATGCGGCTTTCCTTTGCCTTATCCCAAACAAAATCAAGCGCCATAAACATCCCCAACGGCTTTAGATGATCTGTCATTTCGGATATGTCAAGAACAATATATTTATTATTCAAATCCACATTTGTTTCGCCGCCGAATGCTGACAGTGAACCTACCGCAAACTTCTCAATAATAAGCGCCAGCGGTTTGGTTTCTTCCTTTGACAGTAGCTCCTCATACAAACTTTTGAGCGTCGGCATTCTCTTGAAATTACCTTTTCCGTCAAAAAGCGACGCGTTTTCAAAGGTAATACCGAATTTGTTATATGTCCGGATTACTGCGCCGTCTAGGAGATTCAGTTCATTTTGAGTTATGTCGTTCTTGATTAGTGAGAAGAAAATCATCAGCTTTTGCAGCTTTTCCGCTAAAATTGAATCATCTCTTGTATCCGTCTTGATCTCATAATCGGTAAACAAGCTCTTTTTCCGTATTTCCATAATGTTAATGCAATCCTTTGAAGATGGTGCAATTCTTAAATACTTCCCGCCGACCGTATAACAGGCGTCGGCAAATTCATGCCCCTTAATCGGTGCTAAGATAAACACCTGCGTTCCCTGCATCCGAAGTCGAAGCGCTAAGCTTTGCATTAAAAAGGTTTTTCCGGCTCCGCTCATGCCTAAGATACAACCGTTCGCATTAGAGTATTTGTCACTGTCAAATATATCTAAGATTGCAATCGAACTGTTGTACTTATTCAGTCCTAAAAATATCCCGTCTGAGTCGTAAATTTCAAATGACGAAAATGGGAACGACGCCGCAAGGGAATCGGTTAACACATTGCGTCTTGCTTTTCTTTCAATATCGCTGTCAATCGAAAGAGTAGGAAGAGATGATAAAAAGCATTGCTCATGCTTGTAGTCGGCACGTTTTGCAACCATGCTCATAGAGCTGCATAGTGTCATAACGTCTGTCACACGCCTTTCCAGATCCTCCGCATCATCGGCTGTAATCTCAATAACCGTTGACATATAATAAAAATCTTGATTATCTCTGTTCATTCCGTCTTTTAGATAAAAACCAGCGGAAATAGCGCTGTCAAGCTCCTCGAAGTCCTGTCTGGTATCGTCCACCTCACGCATACGGCTGCGGTTGAGCATGGTTTTCTGTGATATGCGGGAGAGTATCTTATCGTGCGGCATTTTGCGGAAGGTGAAGCTGATACCGATATTGTCGCCGGCTTCAACCAGCGGGGACAGCCAAGCCGCCTCGTTTTTAGTCCGATAGCCGTAGCCGGCAATATACAGATAAGAGTGATAAATACCGTCAACCACTATATAGTCGCGGCTGCCGTTATCAACGGAGGAGGGAGCTAAAACATCTAAAATAGTGGTTTTTCCCGTCCACAGCTCCGGAATCTCCTCTTGTTTTGCTTTTCCGAAAGTTAATTTGCTCATTCTGTTTCACCTCTTTCATAAGTATGGATTTCGTCATGTGTGCTTTGCGCATAACTGCCCGGTTTTACATATTTTGATGTGTGTTTATTGATAAGAGTATATAGCAAGTCTGTCACGGCTTCATTGTCCGATATATCCAAAACCTCCAGACCGCACTGAGATAAATACCTCTGAGCCTTGTACGCTTCGTCAGAAAGAAAGCGCACCGCCTCTGAAAAGGAGCTGTCTCTGCTGCTAAAAGCCTTAACAGAATATTCAAGCACAATAAAAAACCGTTTTTTTACCGCCGTGTTATCCGAAAGACCTTTGACAAACTCCATTTCGTCGTACATCATGCTGCGACAAGATTCGTTTTGCTCATTTTTGGACAGGCGGTTAAGCCTTTCTAAATATTCCTCTATATCTGCCCTCTGCGAAAGCACTCGTATCTGCATATTGTCAGGGGCAATTTTAAGATATGAGGCAAAATAAAATATGATATTTTCCTGTTCAACCTCGCTCTTTAAATAAAAATTAACAGGAAGCACCTCAATAAGCTTTATGTATCTGCCGTCCTTCAAAACAATAATGCCGTTTTTTATGTCCGCAAGCGGCAGCCATTTTTGCGTGCTGTTTTCATAGTATTCTTCCTGAGCGTCAGTCTTTTTTCCTAAAAGCGGAAATAGTCCTTTCATTTCACTTCACCCCGATATTCTATAATTTTTCTGTTTTTCAGCCAGTGCCACCAACTTCTTGCAAAGACGGAAAGCGAATCGTCGTTTATTCCCATGAGCGCAAATCCGCCTACCGGAATTACAAATACTGCCGAAATAATTATCTTCCATGTTAAATCAAGCGGTACAAGCTTAAAAACGAGAAAAATAAAAGGCAGAGATAAAATTCCCGCCTCAATTACGTTTCTTATTCCGAATAGTCCCATAAGCTTGCCGCTGTCCTCAAAATTTGAGGGTATAAAGAATTCATTCACGTTGTTTTTCCTCCAATTAAAAAGGCTTGTAATATTCCTTAGAATAATACAAGCCTTCTCTTATATATTTTGTTGTTCTTAAATACAGAACGCTGCATAAAGCGGAACCGTCTTTTTGCCGCCCTCAAACCCGAAATTCTTAGCTGACAATTTTATGACATACTTAGGTTTAAAGCTCTGCATATAAACATTCAGGCTTTTTGCCTTTGTATTATCCGCGCTTTTCACCTCAATCGGTATAATATTTCCCTCGCGTTGAATGATGAAATCAATCTCCGCACCGCGTTCTGACATCCAATAATAGGTTTTATATCCGTTTGAAACAAGCTGTAGATTTACGTAGTTTTCCGTCATGCCGCCCTTGAAGTCGTCAAGCTCCTCCGACATATATATTACATCCTGTGCCATCAAATCTTTTTTGGCACAAAGCAGACCTAAATCGGAAACATAAATTTTAAAGGCGTCAATATCACGATAATTTTCAAGCGGCTTTTTTATTTGCTCAACTTTATACACCTGTGATGCAATGCCCGAAAGCGTCAGCCACTCAATCGCATTTTCAAACTCCGAGGCTCTGCCGCCCTTCTTAATCAGCTTATACTGAAAGCGCGTATTCTTACGCGAGAGTTGGACTGTAATATTATCATAAGTAAGCCTCGTTTTCTTAATCTCATTCAAGTTGTTGTACTTACTCATATCATTCAGGTAGCTTTCTAAAATCATATTCTGCGTATTCCTGATAAGAATATAATCGCCGGTCTGCACAAACTGCATCACACATTCCGGCATACCGCCTGTCACAAGGTATTTCCTATAAAGCACCATTGCTTCATCGTGAAGAACCTGCGGCATCGGCTTGTCCTTTGAAAAGCATTCCTTTATCATTTCCACAAGCTCATGTTTTCCGAGCGCATCTAAAAACTCCTCAATATCCATCGGATACATTGTTTTAATGTCAACCTTTCCGACAGGGAAAGAGAATTCGCTTCTGTTCACCGCAACACCAAGCAAGCTTCCTGCCACAGCAATGTGATAATCAGGCGCCTGCTCATAAAAGTATTTAAGTGAGGTAAGCGCACGCTCGCAGAGCTGAACCTCATCGAATATAATAAGGGTTTTTTCTTTTATAATTGTTTGTCTCGATATGTGCGATAAAATCGGAATCAGATAGTCCGGACTCACATTTTCTTCAAAGGTTGTTTTGAGCTTAGGCGCAGACTCAAAATTAAAGTACGCCACGTTTTCATAATATTTTCGTCCCAATTCAAGCAAAGAATAAGTCTTTCCAACCTGACGCGCTCCCTGCAGAAGCAAAGGCTTACGGTGGGGACTGTCCTTCCATTCTGTCAGATAACTCATTATTTTTCGTTCCATTTTCGCACCGCCTTTCATAGTTCTACAGACAGTATATCAAATATTCGTGTAATTGTCAATATATTAATATTAAATAATTACATTATATTGCACCAATATAACCAAAAGTTCTACATTATTTTGCTTGTATTTACTCAACCGACCAAAACGGACCGCCCGCCGATGCATCTCGCCGCGCTTCATTCAAAATGATTGACATATCCCATGTTTGCCCGCTGCGTTTGTAGCTTGCCGGGTCTGCAACAAGAACCTTACCGTCTTTTGTTATGCCGCGAATGACTATAAAGTGTCCGTTTGATGTAAAGTGTCCTTTTGACATTATAGCAATGACAAGCTTTCCGCTTGAAAGGTGTGCTTCAAGCTCCCTTGCACTTGAGCGTCCGAGCTTTTCAACCTTTAAGCCGTAATGCGCAGCTCCTTCAGGTATCAGGGAATGATAGCTGCCGTTTCCTTCACAGCGATGCCCGTTTGCCACTGACCACTTGCACACAGCAGGAGGATCAACATTTTTCCCTCTAAGCGTTGAAATTGCAATAGCAAGCGCTGTAGGACCGCACCCTGCCGCACCTATAGTGCTTGATTTGCCATACATTTCATTTGCCCATCGGCTGTCGAGTTGATTGTAATATACAACCTGTGTTTCACCAGATTCGCCCAACATTACGCCTTCATAGTTTGGAAGACCATCTGCGTCGCCGTACTCACTGTTCGGATCAAGGTATTGGTAATTCAGACTGCTGTACATCAAACTTGCCCAGTTCTTCTCATCATCCGAAAAACCAAGCTCATTCATCATTTCATCGGGCGACTTGTTATGTATTTCGCCTGTTTTGGTGTCTTTTTTATAGCTCCTTTCCACAGACAGCCTTACATCGGCTTCAGAAATATTCTCAATCTTTTGCTTTGTTCGTACAGATTCTATGGATATTAACCAATACATATCAGGATTAACGTCCTCTTCCTGCTCATCTATTACCTTCTCATAATGCTGTGCTATCTTGCTGCCGTGCTCATTCCTTGCTTTAAGTTCGGTATCGTCAACCGTTGCCCAACTGAAAAGTAGCTGCGGAATCGACGCAATAATCATAACCGGAAGCAATGTAAAGAATAAAAGTATTGCAAGGATTATGGCAATTACCTTGGGAGACAACATTTCTACTGCTCCCTGAGCAACCGCAACAAAATTGCCGGAGGCAATTCCGCCCGCTGTTCTTGCCGCGCCCTTTAGCATCTGTGCACCTCGAGTTATCTTTTGCGCAGCACTTCTACCGCTTGTGTTTTCTATCATTCTCACCTCGTTTCCTCTTATCCGTCGGAGTTTGACTCGTATTTCGCTTTAAATCGTCCTTTTGATAAAATGTATTTCCTGTCTTTCTGTTTGCTGCCGCCGGATTATGTTTGCCGTTTTTGTACTCATGATTTATTCGCTGCTCCGAAACACCGGCTCGTCCCGGTTTTTGAACGTATCTGCTCTCATGACTTCCGCCAAAATGTTCTGTATTAAATTGTCCTGATTGTCTCTGTGTATTGCCGTTTATACCTACCTCGCCAATATTATCACTGGATTTCGCCACATTGACACGAGAGATTGACGCATTACCGCCAGCTATATGACCTTCTCTGACATCTGTATGCTTCTGCGTAACGTCAGGAACTGATATAGGATGATTGCCGCCGTCCGAAACACCTGCCGGAGTATTTTTGTTTGCGTTTCTGCTGGGTCTTGCGGGAGGAGTTGCAGTCGGAGTGATTTTCGGCGTATTATTTGATATATGCGTATTGCCCACGCTTTCATTTTGAGTATTTTGTCGGCTACCTTGGATAATGCCGTTAACCGGATTACCTGTAGGTGTATTTGCTCCGACCGAGTTTCTCGGTAGTGGAGGACGTGCCATACTGCCGCCATGCGGAACCTCAGATTTATGGGAGGTGCCTTTACCGCTTACGTTTTGAGTATTTTTCTCTGTGGTAAGAACCGAACCGACATTACCGTTTTGAGTTGCTTGAGAAGTCTTACCTGTAATCGGCGCCGATAATCTCATATTATTTGCGTTCGGTCTACCATGGCTGTCAGAACGTGGTGCATTATTTACATTTTTGTTGCCTCCGCTGCCGTTATATGAAGCGCGACTTTCTCCTGTGTTATTTGCGGTGGTACTATTAGCATTATTATTGGTCGTGTGACCTCCGCCGGAATATGCTCTACCAAAGCGAGATCCTCTGCGGTTAGCACCTGGGCCTCTTCCGCCCATTGAGCCGTTTTTGCCCGAATTCCCCCTTGTCCCCGACATACTGCGGCTTATTGCACCTGTCATTACTCTTACCGCCATCATTGTAATTACACCCGGAAGGCGCGAGCCGATTCCGCTGCCTGTTTGAGCGGGATTTAATCCAATTTTCCCGATATGGCTGTCAATCTTTCTGGCGACGCGTGTGAGTGCTACTACAAATACTATCCAGACAAGCACACCGCCCGCCGCTATTTTTGACATTGCAGACATGATAAGCTTTAAAAATACGATATTCATTAGCATCATCACAAGCATTGACGCATACATTCTGCACCAGCCCTTAAAGATGTCATTTGTATTCCTGCTTCCGCCCATACTAAAAGCAAGCGGAGAAAAAAATGTCAACACCGAAGTTATGACATAGCGTTCTCCAATTTCAAACAGTAGCTTTATCATCTGCACCATAAGCACAACACCGATTATTATTACAAGAAGCCATTTAGCGCCGCCACCCATTGAAAACATACTTTCACTGGGAATGGTGACGTCTATTGATGCCGGCAGGTTCAGCATACTGATTACCGTACCCGTCATGGAAGAGCCTATCTGGCAAATCTGCTTCGATGCAAGCAGCAGAAAGGCAAAAGCAAAGGTGCGAAGAAAAAGTATTTTTGGATCCTCTGCTTCAAATCCAGCGCCCGACATAATTACCTTTAAAAGCTGAAACACAAGATTGCCTAATAAAAGCGCCCAACCGAGAGCAATAAAAACATTCACTATTTCAGAGATAACCGGTGCTGTCCGTTCAAAGTATGATAAATCCATTGACATAACGCCGATAAGCTCACCGGAGGCATACGCCATGATATCAACCATCATCTGGTATATCCATTCCACAAGTCCTTTTAAAATAGGTTCTAACATATCTCAGCCTCCGAAATTTTTAAGTTATGGTATTTAGACCATTTAAAAGTGGGCGAACATACGCAAGAAATGCGCCAATACCGTTAATAATTGCCCACGCTATCCATATTCGTTTCAGCCAGTCAAGGCTCTGATCCGTTTTTTGCTGGTTGTTGGACAGTTTAAGACCAACAACGCAAACTGTTGTCATTAAAGCAGCAAGAACAGTGCTGATTCCGGCAATCTTGTTGTAGATGTCTACGATGATTCTGTTTGCAACCGTCCACATATCCTCTACAGCAAATACCTGTGTAACAAGAATAGGTGAGATACTTATTCCGGCAAATAATGTACGTAACATGAATCTTTTTATTTTTTTCATAACATTATCCTTTCCGATATCATAAATAACAAATATCCTATTAAAAATACAAATCCGAGCGGTACGCTCTTTTCCTTTTTAACTGCTGTCCATAGTACCCCTGCAAGCGTTGACGGTATCAGAATTGCCGAAAGTTTGGTAAGTCCGAAATAAAAGCCGCATACCGCAAGGAATTTAATATCGCCTCCTTTAATTTTTTTGTTAGCTATGGCAATGAAAAAGAGAGGAACTGCCGGAAGCAACAATCCAGCTATCCTCTCTAATATCTGCACATGGCTTATACACGCTCCGTATATAAACATTATCAATATAATTGCAGCGGGTATTTTTCTGAACCTTATATCAGTATAGGCACAAACGAAAAGAAGAATACTCATTAATCCATGCCGCTGAAATCATCGGAATACATATCGCCGTTTATAGTGATGTTTTCCGTCAGTTTTTTACAAAATTCAATATCACCGACTCCGCCTCCGTTTATATATATT
The DNA here is from genome assembly GCA_002070105.1 of Firmicutes bacterium ADurb.Bin193. Lineage (GTDB taxonomy): Bacteria > Bacillota > Clostridia > Monoglobales > Firm-18 > MWCQ01. Next base: position 16,295 of record MWCQ01000024.1, read on the forward strand.
TCAAACGAATGACTCTCAGGGTTTTCTGCCGAACCGGCAAGCTCAACGGGGGTATAGATTTTTCTTGCCCCTGCTTCGGAAACATCGCTTATGGGAAGTCTGAATTTCAGAGTTCTGTAATTATCCATAGATACAGCCTTGCTTTGTGTACCGAGTCTGTTGGTCATATCCCACGGGATATACACAATTGCTCTTGTTGGATTTTTTACTGTGCTTGTTGGCTTCCTGCTATTTCCCCATGAGGAGCAGCCAGAGTTACTTACGAGCGCAGTATCTACACTGCAAGTTACTTCCGCCTCAAAGCCGTAGCCCGATTTAAAGGTGTCGGGAGAAATATTTACCTCTGCTGATAAGACTGTTTTATACTTAAATGTATGACTGCAGGTTGTGTATATCTTTTTGCCGTAGCGGTCATTGCGTCCCGTATAGACCTGGTGCGAGTCTGTTTCCGTCCATGTTATTTCGCCGTCACATACTCCATTTGGTTTTACCGGAATATCATTCGGTGGATTGGGGTTAGTCGGCGAGTTATCGTGAGAAGGTGTATTATGCCCGCCCTTAGCTACATATTCAATGTTCAGATACTTAAATGGGATATACCCATTCAGTATAATGCCGACTTCTTTGTCTGTACCTTCATATTGCACAGTTCCATCGGGCAGCTGCACATTCCACTTAGTAAAATCATAGCCGTCTATTTTTTTTACTGGAATTGACATTGAAGTTTCTTGCTCACGCACGACCTTATCTCCGTAAACAGTTTCCTCAGACATTATTGTGTTTGCGGTGCTGTCCCAATACCGTACCTGAACCTCTGTATCCTTATATGGAAAAAACTCAACATTCAGATATTTTTCCGGCACCCAGCTTGCAAGCACTATTCCAACATCCCGCTCAATTCCGCTGTATTGAATTGTATTATCCGGCAATACCACAAGCCAGTCATAAAACTGATAGCCCTCCCAATCGGTAACATGAACAGAGGTTTCCACCTGTGCGTTGTCTCCCTGTAATTCACCGAGATTAACTGTATCTTCATAAAAAATTCTGCTGTCTTTCGCGTCCCAATATCTAACATGAACCTTCGCCTCGACTACAGGAAGAACAACAACTTTTATTGCGGTAAAGTACCAGTACATACCATTCGGAAACCATTTGTTTTTACCCACCACTTGATGATTTCCGTTTTCACTCCATGGATCGCAGCAGCCTGTTTTTACCCTTAAATTGTTTTTGACACAAAGATAGAAGGTCGTTTCGCCGGGCGAAGTTAGAGTATAGCTGTCTTGATTTACAATATTATAGTTATATATGTTGTGCGTATCGCCCAAATGACCGTATCTTTGCCAGTCCCACCCCGATATGCTGCCTCCTTCGTTGTTATCGTAGCTCAAATCCCGAAAGGTTATTGTGTCTCCGACATAACACGTCAGCACTGGAAATTCCGTATTAAAATCATGACCGCTGTAGCTTGCAACACTGTCAAGCATTTCTCTGTTTTTCCACCTATGCGCTGAAAATTGTGCCGTAGGCTTATACATATAGTTACCGTATCTGTCAAGTATAGTTTTATTTCTATAATCCTGGTCTAAAATCACATTTGCCGGCGCCGCAAGAGCTGACAGTCCTGTGCATATAAAAACGGCTGTCAAAAAGACAGCCGCAGCTTTTTTTAATATTCTGTTCATAATAATCATAACCTCCGCTAATTAACAGGGTATGGATATTGCATAGTCTCGGTAAAGATATACTCGCGTTCCTCACCGCTGCAATTCCTTCTGACTGTAAGTTTTACTTTGATTTCCATTCCTTCTGACAAAGTGATTTTTTTCTTGTTTGCGCGCGTTGTGTAGTTCTCTTGTGTAAGCGTTGTGACTGTCGAATTTGTCAATACAAGCTTTTTGAAAATATCGCGGTTATAACTCTGCCAACCCAAAATTTCTCCCTCGTCCTGTTCAAACTCGTTAAATTCTGATGGCGATAAAAACTCAATTTTAAACTCATAGTTAGGACAGTTTCGTTCAAAATCCCTGTAATTATCAAGAGTTATCCAAAGCAGTCTCTTGTCATACTCGCCCTGCGGATAATTGAATGTCAGCTTCGGCTCGGGGAAGGCTATTGCTTCACCGGGGGAGGTTATTATTACCGTCTGCGTATCCTTTACCCAATCAACATTGCAGCTTAGAAGTTCACTTATAAACCTAAGCGGAACCATGGTTCTGTCATCCTTTAGAATACCGTAGGAATCAAACACCTTCATTTGCCCGTTAAGCAGTGCACCATAGCTGTAAATCTGATAGCTTATCGTATCCTTTTCCTTTACAATTGTTACTGTTTGCGTCTCGTTTTCCCATGAAACCTCCGCGCCCATTGCCTCAGAAACGAATCTTATCGGTACAAGCGTTCTATCCCTTGCGTCTATAAACGGCTGTGCATCAGGGAAGGTTATCTCAACTCCATCCAGGGATACCGTAACTTTTTCCGCATCTGCCGAAACAGAAAAACACATAGTTATCATAAGCACAGCAGCAAAAAGCAAACTGATTATTTTTTTCAAATATTTCATAAAATTCATCTCCATTCATAATATTTAAGAACGTCCTTAATCATATTAATGCATATACTTTTTTTGAAGTCAATAACTTTTTTTATCTATGTACTTCACAAAAATAAAAAGACCCATTTGATGCGTGTTTTCGGCTTTTCAACCTCTGAAACTTTTTTTAAATATGTACTTCCGTATTTTAATCTGTACGGTAATTGGTGGAAGAAACCTTAAACGGAATTTCTATTTTTCCTGCAAGAAAAGAAAACAAACTCTCAGCCTTCGCTTTGCCTTGCGCTGTAAAGACAGCCGGATTTGAAGTTCCGTCGACAGAGGTAAAATAAAGCTTGTATCTCAATTTACCGTTTTTATATTTTCTGTTATCACTGTCGAGCCCGACATCTTCCTTAAGATATTTGTAAAACTCCGATTTTGCGAGTGTAACATTGAGGTTTACTATCTTATCCTGCCGATATGAATCACCCATCGCATATTCAACTGCACAATTGACGCTTCTTTGCAGTTGATATTCAATATCCTGCTGTAAAAGGTGCATTCGGTATAACTCACCGATCGTCACGGAAAACGTTACTAATACGAAAACAAGAATCATGGTTAGTATCAGACCACCGCATTTTTTCTTCCTGTCAGTAAATTTTAATCGTGACCTTTTCTTCATATGTTCTGATATATTCCTCATATTTTTCAGCACCCGCCTCCATTGCACAGTCTGTTCTTATTTTCTGATAGTCAGAATCAAAGTCACCATAGTCATTCTTGTGCTGTTCATAAAAGCTTTGAATATTGTCCGGCATAATAGTTTCCTTCCCGGCAAAATACTCTATTGCTTTTTGCTTAAGCATACCGTTTTTTACACTCTGCCGCAAACTGTCAGTGTTGCCCATCATATCAAGCATGATTTCTTCCACCTCATCACTCCCGCCGTAGCGTTCCAACATTTCATTAAATTCTTTATCAACCTCCGATTCCTTTATGCTTATTTTCAAATTGTTCATTGCTTTTTCAAAAGCAATTTCCTTGCCGATGCTTTTGACGGTGTTTCCGGCAGAACGGTTCAGCCTCTCATTAAGCTGATATTTGCGCAGCGTTACACCATCCACACTTCCAACCGGAATAAGGTACATAAAATATCCCCATATTATTGTTGATATAAATACCCCGGCTAAAACACAGCAAATTTCTTTAACATGTTTCAAAATCACATTCCTCCTATAAGATTAAATAGAAAACCAACATACAAAAGCGGTGCAAGAGGTATTGCTTCCTTTCTCGTAATTCTTTTCGTTACAAGCAACGGTAAGTATACGCACAATCCGATGACAGATGCTATTGTAACACTTACAGCTGTATGATATAGCCCTGCCGCAAGAAGCATAATCATCAAAATGTCAAAGTCACCTTCGCCAACATGGTTTTTACAAAAAATTGAAACAAAAACGAATATCAAGTAAACAATCCCGTAAATAATGATAAACTTGATTAAATCAATCCACTCACCGCACAAACATAAATGAAACATTTTTAAAACTGCAACGCTGACTATTCCTCCGTATAAAAATAAAACGGATATTTCCATGTCTTTTGAGTCACATATTGCGCAGATACACAGAAAAGTGACAGCGACAAGCAGTGTTATCGCTGTCATAATATCTGTTGTACAGTACATTCCTACTGCCGCAAACCCGCATCCCATATAAACTTCGCTTGCAAGATGCTGAACATCAATTTTCTTGCCGCACTTGCGGCATCTGCCTCTGTATAACAGGTAGCTTACAACCGGAATTAAGTCAAACCATTGCAAAGTGTAGTTACAGCTTTCACAATGTGATCTTCCTATATACCAATCATCACGTAAAAGCACAACATTTAAAAAACTTCCCAAACAGGCTCCGATTACAAACATTAAAAGTGTCATCTAAAACACCACCGTAACAAAACCGTTATTTCCTGGAACAGCTACTATTTTTATCGTCACATAAACCGTTTTGTCACCAACATAAATTGTTTTGTTATACGTTCCTGCAGTCAATTGCTCAGGATAATAACAGTACCAGTTGAAAATCTGTCCGTTTGTGTAAAACCTGATATAGCTGCTGCCAAATCCATAATCGTATGTGCTGTATGATGTCAAAGATGTGCCCGTATTCTGACTGCCACTAATGTAACCGCTTTTCTTTAATATTACGATGTCATTAAGACGTATGGTATTTACCTGCTGTCTCAGCCCACTTTCCAGTTTGCCGCTGTCAATGACATTGTTTTTAATGTTGTAGCCAATTGGAAGATTGTCATCGGCAAAATTAACTCTCTGTTGTATAACTTCCGTATCTGCATCAGTCGGCGGTGTTATGTTTTTCTCTCCGATGCTGCCACTGCCTGAAATCTCACCCGTTTCGGATTCCCGCACTACAGCAACACGATAGTATTCTACCGACCAATCCCGTTGAATAAGATCAAGAGCTACAATAAATTTACTGTTATTAATTGCAAAAGTAATCAAATCATAGGTATCAAACACGCTTCCGAAGTTTGCAGAATATCCGGTAGGTCCTGTTGAGCATAGAGAACCATCAGGATTTAAAATTTCGTACCACAACTCATATAGTCCGGCGCCCATTCCCATCCATTTCCCGTTCACCTTTCGTCCGTCTGGAAATACATTATTTCTTGTTCGCCCAAACCAATTCTGAACTGAAACACATGATATTTCAGAGAAATTCGGCTGGGTAAATGATGAATAACTGCTATAATAGCCATTTTGACCGGAGTTACCTCCGCTTACTATCTTTAATGTTAAGTCAGGCTCCATTGTCATTGCCCCAATAGTGTTAAAATAGATGTTGTTCAGTTTCTGCCAGTAGCTGTAAACATTGTTTTCATCCTTTTCGTAAATATAATTAGCGCCATTTTTATTGCGAATGATTACAAGTTTATTATTATATGCAGCCAGATTCCAGCTTGTGTAGGTAGTCGCATCCATGTTGACTTCACCAACACTCCCATCCTTCAGGATGACATATTTAGTACCGATAATCAGTTTTGGAGGAGAATAGCCTTTGCTCGCATAGGGAGATTCATCAATTTTCCCTTGTAATGATTTAACGGGGAGCGTATAGGCAGAAGTGTTCGTTGTCGGAAATGTACAAGTATTTAATAAACTCATCATTCCGTTTGTATTCCTGTAAATATTTACTTGAACGTAGTAATAATTTCTACCTGCCGCGCTGTCATAGATACTTGGCTGACTGATTGTAATATACAAGTTATCAGCTCCGGGAATTTGAAAGTATCTCGCCGCTGGGACATTTGAGCCGAACCCCTCTTTATAAATGCTGTATCCATTTGTTACTGTTACGTCCGTTACTGCAACCTTTGCTGCCGTTCCGTATGTCACGACTCCCTGAGATAACTGATATGGTTGATATTGTACAGCCTTTGTACTACCATCAGCAAGGTAGTAATAGTAATATCGGCTTCCGGAACTGTAACGTTCTACGCCGCGATAAAGTACACCATCTTTGATAAAAGGATACCCGGCAAGGTCATAATCTGCATACTCGTGTGCCGCATACATATTTCCGTTCTTTGTTATAATTAAATAATCATCATACTCCGTATAATTTGAATTGCTGTATTTACTGCTCGGATTAATAATGTAATATGGAACCTCATATCCTTTTGAGGTGTAATAGGAAGCGGTTATCAGACTTGAAATGTTTGCGATGTTTTGTCCTCCGTCCCAATAGTATTCGTTATTGACATTACCCTTTGATATTATCAGAAAGCTGTCGTTGGTCATCAAAATAACATAATAATATAACTCGCTTGTTTTAGTTTTGCCGTTGTAGCCTCCATCTGATGTTTTACCTTCACAAATTGCCAGATAGTAGCCGTTGCCGAGTGCAGACAATGGATATAAATCACATTCGTTTTGATTCAACGCCTTATACATTCTTACTTCTTCATTTGTGACTCCGCAGGTAATATTAGGTGATTGTGTCCAAAGCTCGTATGTCCGTGTCGAATCGGCAAAAGCAGGAGTAATATTTATACTTATACACCCTAAAATTACTGCAATGCCACAGATAAATGATAGTATTTTTTTTGCCATATCGGATTATCTCCCTTCACTTAGCTTTTCGTGTGCTTTTTCTGTCTTGATTAGATTCTTTATTTCTTCATCGTCTTGAACCGGCGAGGTTAATTCAATACGTTTTAAATAGGCGAATATTCCCGAAAACTCTATGGGTGTTTTTGAAAACTCACCATCCTTTAATCCATCAAACGCACCCTCAAGAATATCATTTCCGACAACATTATAGTATTCTTTGCCGTCCGCGTCTCTTTCCATAAGCGGTAGCATTCCTATTCTAGCTTTTTCGGGATTACTGTCCGCACCATGCTCTGCAATAAAGCTCTGACACTCATCAGCGGTATTAAATATTACTAAAATTGCTTTTTTGGTATCCATAGTGCTTCCAATCATGTTACGGTAATTTTTTATTTCCTCGTCAGTTACCTTTATATCCTCTGATAATTTATCGATCTTCTCCTCCTGTGCGAGTTCCATATTGATTTGCTCCATTATCATTTTATCATTTCTGACGGCATCTTCGGAAATGTTATTCACTGTGGCTGCGATTCGTATTTTTTCATTAAGCTTTTGCGAGGGAGAGTCTTTTCCGCCACACGAAAAAAATGCAAACGCAATAGCAGCGGCAAGCAGTAATGCTCCTCCCAACACAATAAATAATTTTGTCTTTTTCTCTGTAATATTAAGCTTCTTCATTGTCAACACCTCTTACTTTCATAAAATATTTAATGCTTTTACCCAGTCTATTTCCATAAATGTCACACAAGTTTTCTTTTACAAACAAGTAATTTTCGCCGACTTTCCATGCTGTAACCGGCATAACAATTACCTTGTTTCCAGCTACCTCGATATTAATTTCTGCAAGATTTTCATTGCCATTTTCGTCCGTACCCGCAAAGATATTGTTTTTTGCGGAATTTATATTTACATTGGAATCAAACGACAGAATAATTGCACGGTTTTGCCTGACGTTATATGCTGATCCGATACTCACAAAATGATCCTTGCTATAGCCGCTCTGAAACTCATATACCGATGACTGCTTCCAATCGGAGGAATACGCCTTGACCGTAAACGTACCTCTATCGGTAACAGTCACATTGCCGTTACTGTCTATTGTCGCGCAACCGCCGCTTACCACCCAGTGGACATTGCGCTCGGTAGTATCTTCCGGCTTAAAGCTTGGTGTAAACTTTATTGTCTGCCCGGTCTCAAATACGGCGTTCTCAGGCGGTGTAATGATGATATTGTCAGGATAGCGTACATAAGGAATGACTTTAATAGTGATAATGTCCTGCCGTCCATTGTCCCTTGCTATTGCGAAAATCTTGACAGTCCCTTCGCTTACACCCTTTACAACACCATTTTCATCCACCTCAGCAATGCTTTCATCCTGAGATTTCCAGCGGATTTGTTTGTCTGTTGCACTTTCCGGATAAATCTGCACCGTAAACTGCTTTGTCTGTGTTCTCATAAGCTCAATTTGCTTTTTCACTTCATACTCACCGTCGTAAATGCTTACACTTCGGACGGCAATATCGCTTTCATCGGAATTGTAATAGTCCTCGTAGTTTGAAACCGTAACATAAATATATTTAACTACATTTCCGTCCGCAGACTCAACCTTGATTTTCGCATTGCCGTTTCGTTTGCCGTAAACCACACCTGCATCTGTTACCGTTGCGACAGAGGTATTCATGCTCGTAAACTTAACATGCTTGTTTGCTGCATTATCCGGCAAAATATCATAAAAAATCTTTTTTTCGTCGTAAAGCTCTATGTAGATTTCATCATCATAAAGCTCAATATCAGTAACAGCTATATCCTTTGTTTTTACAACCGAAATTGTAATGGTATTAAATATATCGGTACCCTTAACCCTGACCGTAATATCTGCCTTGCCTTCAGCACTTGCAATGACACTCCCAATTGCCGCGCGAAGAACTGTTTCATCGCTTGACAAATATTCAAGCTCGTAACCGCTTGCTATTGTCGGCAGTACAGATACCTTGATTTTCTGTGTTTCACCGACAAGCATTGTATCTGAAACGGATATTTTAATGCTTTCGGGCAAAACGCTTTCTGCCGGAATACTTTCCTCCGCGCCCACTGGACTGCCACACAACATTAAGCAAATTACAGGTATTGCGACAAGTTTTATTATTTTAACCAACTGCATCTACTCCTTCCCACATACTGTCCACTTTACCGTCCTTTAATATATAGATTTTAAAGGATCTATCATTATCCATAAAGCTGTTGAGCTCCCGTACCTTATCGAGAAGCCGAAGTCGCGTTTCATAAGGAATAACCTCTTTCGTTAAATCCTCCATCCCACAAATATACTGCCAATAAGCATCGTCGGGATTTTGGCAGGTCTTAGTGTAGTTTACATATCCACCGACAAGCGTTATATTGCGGTAAATCGTGTAATAAGCAATCGGTTCAAATTCCGCCCTGTAGCCCGAAAGCCCTCCAAGTGTTTTAAAGGTTCTCATATTTTTCTGATACTCATTGCCTCCTATACGGTTTATATCAAGTTCAGACTTACCGTTATCAATCTCATCCAATGTAATTGGTGATGAAAGCTTTGCATAAAACTCATCAATCGCCGAAATGTCCGCGTCAGTAACCTCACTGACAACAAAACGGTCGCTATATCGCATAGCAACCGTTCTTAAATATACTCTGTCCACCGCCGTGTCTCTGCCAATACCTTGTAAAATACTGTCATCCGGCATAATCTTCGTCATTTCAAATGCATAAACACTGCCGGACAACATCAGAAAACACAGCATAAAAATAACACGTTTTTTCATTTCGCACGTATAATGGAATCATTCCTTTTTAAGGGGTGGTTCCATTATTTCTCCTTTCCTTAAGATTGTATCAACGGG
>MWCQ01000025.1 GCA_002070105.1 Firmicutes bacterium ADurb.Bin193
GGCATCTATGGGATTTAAGGCAAACTGTTTTATTATTTTTTAAGGTTTATGTAACATATGTTTGACAACTACAGAAATTATCATCAAAATTTCAAAATAAAATGCTTGACATAGGCTGTTTTATGTGTTATTCTTTACTGGAACCGAATAATATGATGAAGAAGAAGTTATCCGCAAATACTTCTCACCTTACGGCTATGGTGCTTTAAGTGTTGATGATTGCAAATGCAATAACAGCGGGTAGCTTTGGCTATCCGCTTTTTCAATATAATGGGGGATTAAACAGTTTATTTTGTATTTTTGGAGGTGTAAAATTATCAGCAAGGAATTATTGATCAACGAGAAAATTAAGGACAAAGAGGTTCGGCTTATCAGCGAGAACGGTGAACAGCTTGGGGTCGTATCTATCAAGCAGGCAACCGACTTAGCGAATGAAAAGGGTCTTGACCTTGTCAAAATCGCTCCTCAGGCTAATCCGCCGGTCTGTAAGATTATGGACTACGGCAAGTATCGGTTTGAGCTTGCGAAGAAGGAGAAGGAGCAGCGAAAGAACCAAAAGGTTATAGTCGTAAAAGAGGTCCGCATAACGCCGAACATTGACGACCATGACTTTGAAACAAAGCTGAACAGCGCAAAAAAGTTTTTGAAGGCGGGCGACAAGGTCAAGGTTACGGTGCGTTTTCGCGGGAGAGAGGTTACGCATTCATCCCTCGGCGAAATTCTTTTAAACCGTTTCGGCGAAAGGATAAGCGAATACGGAACCGTTGAAAAAAGTCCTAAACTTGAGGGTAAAAATATGTTTATGTTCATCTCACCCAACGCAAAGCAGTAATATAAAAGTCATTGGGAGAGGTTAAAATAATACGCCTTACAAGGCATCCCATACCGTGTTTTCGGTATCCAAATACGAAAGGAGATTTGCTATATGGCAGGTAAGATTAAAACTCACAGAGGTGCCGCAAAAAGATTTTCTCTGACTAAAAGCGGCAAGGTAAAGCGAGGCCATGCGTATCGCAGCCATATTCTTAACAAAAAGACTACAAAGAGGAAAAGAGGTCTTCGCAAGATAGGTTATGCGTCGGCCGCAAACGCTTCGGTTATCCGAAAGCTCATTCCTTACAAATAATATTTTAGGAGGTAATTTCAGATGGCAAGAATTAAGGGTGCGATGCACACCAGAAAAAGACATAAAAAAATATTAAAGCTTGCAAAGGGCTTCAGAGGCTCGAGAAAGAGTCTTTTTAAAACGGCAAACGAAGCGGTTATGAAATCGCTTATGCACGCATATGTCGGCAGAAAGCTTAGGAAGAGAGATTTTCGTCAGCTTTGGATTGCAAGGATAAACGCGGCAACCCGTGCTAACGGTATGAATTACAGCACTTTTATGAACGGTCTTAAAAAAGCCGGAATCGAGATAAACCGCAAAATGCTTTCGGAGATAGCCGTAAGCGATTCGGTCGCATTCGCACAGCTTGTGGAAAAGTCAAAAGCGGCAAGAGTATAGTAAAAATAGGGGTATCGCAAAGTCGGCGACACCCCTTATTATTTATTTTTATAATAAATTTTCCGACATTTGACAAAAAGGGGTAAAATAAACTATAATAGTGGAAGCGTTTATATTTTACATCGGTTAAAGCGAAAGAGGTATGTTATGAAATATATAACCTCACCCGCCAACAAATTATTCAAGGATACTAAAAAGCTTCTTACACATTCGGGTCGCGTTTCGCAGGGGCTTTTTATAGCCGAGGGTGCGCGTATTGCTAATGAGGCTGTTTTAAGCGGATCCGCAGAATATTTTATAATCAATGAATCCTTCGGGGAAATGCAATCGGACATTCCGGTCTATGTTTTGTCGGACAGGCTTTTTGAAAGCATTTCCGACACAAAGACAACACAGGGCATTGCCGCCGTTTGTCGAATACAAAAAAGGAATAAAAAAGAGATTAAGGGCGGCATGCTTGTGGCATGTGACGGCGTTTCCGACCCCGGAAACCTCGGCACGATTATTCGTACGGCGGAGTGTGCGGGTGCGGCGGGCGTTGTGCTTATGGGGAATTGCGCCGACCCTTACAGTCCAAAAACGGTGCGCTCTACCATGGGAAGCATTTTCCGTATGCCTCTTTATTATATGAGCGCAATAGAACTTTCAAGTCTTCCGGACTATACCGTTGTTGCCGCAATGACTGACGGCGCGACGGATCTTTATGAGGCTGAATTTAAGGCAAACACGGCGATGATAATCGGAAGCGAGGCGCACGGCGTGTCGCGGGAGGCTGCGTCCGTTGCACACCTTCGCGTTAAAATACCAATGCGCGGCGGGGCGGAGTCACTTAACGCCGCCGTGGCGGCAGGGGTAATAATGTATGAGATAGCAAGACGGGCGGGAAGGGGAGTTTTATGAAGGAACTGCTTTACCAGCTTTGGCTCGGCTCGTGTAAGGGCATATCAACGGTGAAAGTTCACCGTCTGCGCGAATTTTTCGGAAGCTTTGAGGCTGTGTATAAGGTAGGCATGGACGACTATTCAAGGGTGGAGGGTGTAGGCGCCGAAGCCTCCCTGCTAAACAAAAACCTTGACCATGCACGCAGGATTTTAGAGGATTGCGACAGGCTCGGCATCGACATAATAAGCTATTATGATGAGAGGTATCCGCGCCGTCTTAAGGAGATTGACAAAGCGGCGCCCGCACAGCTTTATGTAAAGGGCAAGCTGCCGCCTGTCGACAACCTTTTGACGATAGCGATTGTTGGGGCAAGGCGCTCAAGCCTATACGGCAATGCCTGCGCCGACCGCATAGCGCAGGAGCTTACACAGGCGGGCGCGGTTGTGGTCAGCGGAATGGCAAGGGGAATAGACACCGCCGCCCACCGCGGAGCATTAAAAGCGAACGGCGAAACCATAGCCGTATTGGGCTGTGGGGTTGATATATGCTACCCTCCAGAAAATGAGGAAATTAAAAAAATGATTGAAGCACATGGCGCGGTAATATCCGAGCTTCCGCCGGGTGAACCTCCTTTGGCATCAAACTTTCCCGCAAGAAACAGGATTATAAGCGGTATATCGGTGGCTACGGTTATGGTTGAGGGCAAGGCGACAAGCGGTTCTGCGATAACTGCACGCTTTGCAATGGAGCAGGGGCGCGAAACATTTTGCGTTCCCGGCGGCATAGACAAGGAGCTGAGTGTCGGACCGCACAGCCTTATCCGCGACGGCGCACGGCTTATCACCTCGGCAAGGGATATAATAACCGACCTTTCGTTTGACTATCCCGAACTTATGGTTGATGTGTTTTTGGGCGATGAGGCGCAGGAGCGCATATCCGCCGCACGGACGGAAAAGCTTCCGCCGGAGCAAAGGCTTATCGCAAAGGTTTTAAAGCCTGATTTCCCCACCCATATTGACGAGATATGCCACAAAACAGGGATTGAAACGGCTGTTGTAAACCAGTGCCTTTTAATGCTCGAGATAAACGGAATTGTGGTTTCTCTGCCGGGCAGGCAGTACATATTAAGCAACAAATAGAACATACTATTTAGCACAAACCCCGTAAACACACAGGAGGAATGACAATGGCAGACAATCTTGTAATTGTGGAATCACCGGCAAAGGCTAAAACGATTAAAAAATATTTGGGTAAAAATTATTCCGTTGTGGCATCTATGGGTCATCTGCGTGACCTTCCGAAAAGCAATCTCGGAGTCGATATCGAACATGATTTCGAGCCGAAATATATTACCATAAGGGGCAAGGGCGACCTTATGGCAAAGCTGAAAAAAGAGGCAAAGGCTGCAAAAAAAGTCTTTCTTGCCACCGACCCCGACCGTGAGGGTGAGGCGATATCATGGCATCTTACACAGGTTTTGGGGATTGACGACAGCGACACATACAGGGTTGCGTTTAACGAAATTACCAAAAACGCGGTTAAAAACGCGATTAAAAATCCGAGAAGAATAGACTATAACCTTGTTGACGCTCAGCAGGCAAGGCGCATTCTCGACAGGATAGTCGGCTATAAAATAAGCCCTCTGCTTTGGCGGAAGGTTAAAAAAGGGCTTAGCGCGGGGCGTGTTCAAAGCGTTGCAACCCGCCTTATTGTCGACCGTGAGCGCGAGATTGAAGCGTTTATTCCCGAGGAGTATTGGACGATTGACGCCCATTTGAACCGCGACGGAGAGAAAAATTCATTTACCGCCGCATTTTTCGGAAATTCAAACAGAAAAATCGAGCTTACGAACGAAGAGCAGGTCAGGGATATACTTTCGGCGGTTGAAAATGCGGAATACCGTGTAAAATCGGTAAAAAAGGGAGAAAAGACGAAAAACCCTGCACCTCCGTTTACCACAAGCACGCTTCAGCAGGAGGCATCGCGAAAGCTTAATTATACATCCAAAAAAACCATGCAGGCGGCGCAACAGCTTTATGAGGGCGTTGAGGTTCAAAACCTCGGAACAACGGGACTTATAACATATATGAGGACAGATTCGCTTCGCATATCCGAGGAGGCGCAAAAACATGCGCTTTCCTTTATAAAAAGCACATACGGAGACAAATTCCTTCCCGCAAAACCACGCATATACAAGACTAAAAAGGGCGCGCAGGACGCGCATGAGGCTATACGCCCGACGGATGTCGGCATTACGCCCGATATGGTCAAAGGAACGCTTAAGCCGGAACTTTACAGGCTTTACAAACTAATTTGGGAACGCTTTGTCGCAAGCCAGATGCAAAGCGCGGTTTTTGATACGACAACCGCCGATATTGAGGCAGCGGGTTATATCTTCAGGGCGACAGGCTCCAAGGTTAAATTCCAGGGTTTTATGAAGGTTTATGTTGAGGGCAATGACGAAACGGAAGAAGCGGAGGGCGTTATTCCGTCTTTAAACCAGGGCGAGGTTTTAAACCTTAAAAAGCTGGAGGAAAAACAGCATTTTACAAGCCCGCCCCCGCGATATACCGAGGCAATGCTGATAAAAGCAATGGAGGAGGACGGCATAGGAAGGCCGAGCACATACGCCCCCACCATTACCACGATACTTGCAAGGGGATATGTGGCGCGCGAGGGTAAGACGCTTTACCCCACGGAGCTTGGGTTTATCGTAACCGACATTATGACGGAGCATTTTCGCGATATTGTGGACATAGAGTTTACCGCTAACATGGAGCAGAGGCTTGACAGCATAGAAGACGGTAAGGTTCGCTGGGTCAGCGTTGTCAGGGATTTTTACGAGCCTTTTGAGAGTACATTAAAAACCGCCGAAAATCTTATCGGGAACATAGAAATACAGGACGAGGTATCGGATGTCGTATGCGAAAAGTGCGGCAGAAATATGGTCTATAAAATGGGGCGATACGGGAAGTTTTTAGCTTGCCCGGGCTTTCCGGAGTGCCGCAATACAAAGGCGCTTATGCAGGAAGCAGGGGTAAGCTGTCCTCTTTGCGGTGCAAAGGTTCTTGTTAAGAAATCCAAAAAAGGCAAAGCGTATTACGGCTGCGAGAAAAACCCGACCTGCAAATTTATGTCGTGGGATATGCCGACGGATAACAAATGCCCCCAGTGCGGGAAGATTCTGTTCAAAAAATCGGGCAGATTCGGAGAAAAGCTGTACTGCGCCGACAAGGATTGCGGGTATGCGGAAAAAATTACTCCGTCCGAAGGGGAATAAAAATGGTAAAGGTAATAGGGGCGGGTCTTGCGGGCTGTGAAGCGGCGTGGCAGGCGGCGCAGGTAGGCGCAAGGGTTACGCTTTTTGATATGAAGCCCTCAAAAAAATCGCCGGCGCATAAATCGGACGATTTTGCGGAGCTTGTATGCAGCAACTCGCTTCGCGCGGACGGGCTTTCAAACGCGGTCGGTTTATTGAAGGAGGAGATGCGAAGGCTCGGTTCTTTAATAATGGAGTGCGCCGACGCTACAAGGATTCCCGCAGGGGGCGCGCTTGCGGTTGACCGTGAGGGCTTTTCCCGTATGGTGACCGAAAAAATTAAAGCGCACCCGCTTATAGATTTGGTAACAGATACCGAAATAACCGAAATTCCTAACGGAGTGACGGTTATAGCCACGGGACCGCTTACCGACGGCGCTTTGGCGGAGAGGATAAAGAAACTTACGGGCGGTGAATATCTTTATTTTTTCGATGCCGCCGCACCTATTGTAATGTATGATAGTATCAATAAGGAAACGACTTATATGGCGGCGCGCTACGGAAAAGGCGGGGCGGATTATATAAACTGCCCCATGAGCAAGGAGCAGTACGATGCCTTCTGGGAGGCGCTTGTATCCGCGGAGGAGGCAGAGGTAAAGGGCTTTGAGAATAATGTGTTCGAGGGGTGCATGCCTATTGAGGTTATGGCTCGGCGCGGGCGCGAAACCCTTTTGTTCGGCCCGTTAAAGCCCGTTGGCCTTCCCCGTCCCGACGGAAGCCTTCCCCATGCTGTGGTTCAGCTTCGCCGCGACAATTCGGCGGGCAGTCTTTACAACCTTGTAGGCTTTCAGACCCACCTAAAATTTTCCGAGCAACGGCGCGTTTTCAGCATGATAACGGGGCTTGAAAATGCGGAATTTGTGCGATACGGCGTTATGCACAGGAATACCTACATCAATTCGCCCACGCTTTTAACGCCGACTTACAGGCTTGAAAAAAGCAGGGGAATATATTTCGCTGGGCAGATAACAGGCGTTGAGGGCTATGTCGAAAGCGCTTCATCAGGACTGGTTGCGGGGATAAACGCCGCAAGGACGGCTTTGGGTAAGGACGAGATTATATTCAGCCCCAAAACGGCGCACGGTGCACTGGCGGCTTATGTAAGCGACAAATCGGTGAAAAAATTTCAGCCGATGAATATAAATTTCGGGCTTATCCCGCCACTTGATGAAAAGATAAAATTTAAAAAAGACCGCTATGAGGCAATCTCACAGCGCGCACTGAATTTAATGTCGGTCTTTTGCGATTAATTCGCAAGAGGTCTAAGAGAAAAAAGGGAAATAATAATTGATTTTACTTAATACTCAAATAAATGCTGATTGTTAAAGCCACTGATTTTTCAGTGGCTTTACTTTTGCCCTTTTATTCAATAAATAACTCCCTTAAGAACGGATATACTACATAATGATGTTAATAAAACACGGGAGTTAATTATATGGATAGAAAACAAAACGGAAAGGCGTATTTTGTAAGAAATGCAAGGACGATTGACGACCTTAAAAACCATAGGAAAAAATGTATTGAAAAGAATTCGGAAGGAAACCCTTATGTCATTGAGAAAATTATCGAGCTTTCAGAAATAGACTTTGAAAATTTTTCGACCGACCTTTTGACGGACAGGCAGTTTATCGAGGACAACATTGATATGATGTTTTCCGACACACAAAATGTATGGCACTGTCTTTTGATAGTTCCCAAAGGCAGGAGAGATACGGGAATTCTGGTTGAAAGCAAGAAAAATGTATATGCCATGTATTCGGCGGTAGTCGAATAAAAAAAGCCTCCCTCATTTTATGGGGAGGCTTTGCTCATAAAAACTCAGGCGGAATAACCCTTTTAAGAAGGTTTTGTATATATGAAAGCGTAAAGCGGGAATCACGGTTCAAAACGCCGTTTTGAGAGGCAAGCTCCTCGGTATACATATCAAGCGGATATACGGTATTATCCCTGTACATTCTGTTAAAGTGCGTTACCACGGGTATGAATTTCGCGCTTTTAATCTTTGTATTGTAATTTATCTTTTCAAAAACAATCCGCACCATTCCGCCCAGCATATTGTCCGACGATGCCTGATTTGAAATAAAATTCCCGAGGGAATACACAACAAGGGTATCCCCGATATATTCAATCGGCTGTATGACATGTGGGTGCATGCCGAGAATAAGGTCTGCGCCGCTGTCGGCAATAAGCTTTGCAAGGGACTTTTGTTCCTGCGACGGAGTTGTCTGATTTTCGTTGCCCCAGTGCATAACGACTATAACAGCATCCGAAATACCCTTTGCCTCCTCAATCTGCCTCTTAATAAGCTCGGTATCTATGTAGGGTACCACAAAGTGACTCCCCTTCGGCAGGGAAAGACCGTTTGTGCCGTAGGTGTATGTAAGAAACGCAAGGCGAATGTCGTTGCGTGTTACAACCCTTATCCTTTTTGCATCCTCCGCACTCTCATAAGCGCCTATCATAGTTACCTGCGGCTGAGTTTTCCAGAAATCTATTGTGTTTTTCATGCCTATCTCGCCCTTGTCGATAATATGGTTGTTGGCGTGGTTTACGACATCAAAGCCAATTTTGGCAAGGTCGCGCCCAAGCTGCTTCGGCGAGTTAAACTGAGGATATGCCGAAAGCCCAAGCACCTCCCCGCCGAGCGGGGTTTCCTGGTTTATAAACGCAATGTCTGCCTCGTCTACATACTTTTTTATCAGGGCGTAGGTATGGGTAAAGTCATAATCCTCGTTTTTCTCCTTTGCTTCAATATAGATGGGGCGATGAATAAGGTTGTCGCCCGCCGCAAGAAAGGAGAGGGTTTTAGGGGGAGGCTCCGTCGGGGGTTGTACGGGAAGGAAGGTTTCCACGGCAGGCCCTCCGCAGGCGGAAAGCAAAAGCATGACAATAAGAAGGGAGATAAATTTACGGGTCATTATAAAGACTCCTTTATGTATATTCGGATAGGTTTATTGTATCAGATAATACGACAAAAAACAACAACCCTGTATAATGGAACCTTTTGGAGATTGCTTGACTGCATCGCCTGTTTTGCGGTTTCCGCAGTTCAGTCTTTGCCATGGCACCTTTGCATTTGCGAAAACTTTTAGAACTTAATTTTTTCGGCTTTTCCGTATTGACAAAATACAGGTTTTGAATTATAATAAATTTTGTGCTTTTAGCCCATATACGGGGTAAAAACAATATAATATCGGGGTGTAGCGCAGTTTGGTAGCGTGCTTGGTTCGGGACCAAGAGGCCCGGGGTTCAAGTCCCCGCACTCCGACCACAAAACGAGCCTCCATACTGTGTATGGAGGCTCGTTTTGTGCATTAGATGAAGGGACTTGAAGGAGGGCGTCCGCTGCCGGGGGCAGATGAAGGACGACCGACCGGCCCGCGAGGGAAGTCCCCGCACTCCGACCAAACGAAAAGCCCTATGCGACAGCATGAGGCTTTTCGTTTGGTATTCTTATTTCTTCTTTTTTCTTTCTTCTTTAACAGGCTTTTCGAAATAAGAAATAAAAAATAAAAAATAAGAATTACGGTAGCTTTTCGCAAGCGAAAAGCTTTGAAATATATTCAATAATAGACTCCATAATCAATACTGCGAAGTAACTGTTTATCCCCACAACCAAACCCTAAAACTATATTTCCTCAATCTTCCCTAAAAAAATAAAATCTCTTTTCACACCCCTGTCGTTGTTTACATAATATACATATAGCAGAGTAAATACTGCGAATCAAAACGAAAGGGGTATAGATATGTCGTTTCCTAATTTACCTGAAGTAAGCCCTGCCATAGATATAAATTCGCAGCAGGCTGTTGACCTCTTGCTGGCGTCAATAGCATTTGAAGAATTAGGCTTATCTCATATTATTAATGCCGAAGCAGAAAAAATCCAGTTTGTGCTTGGGACAATCGAGGGGCAGACTCCGCTTGACCCGCCTCCGACACTGGAGGATATTTTAAGAACAAACAAGTCCGTTGAACACACATTGAGAAGCGTGCTCAAAACCCAGATGCTGCTTCAGTTTAAGCTTGAAGATGTACTGGATATAACAACGACAACTTCAAGTTCGACAACGACTTCAAGTTCAACAACCACGACATCAACCGAATCGACAACCTCGACAACCGAGTCGACAACCTCGACAACCGAATCAACGACCATGACAACAACCGAATCGACAACAACTACCAGCACCACAAGCACTTCAACAACGACCACCAATCTTGTTGAAGCCGGTTCTGCCTGGGGTGTAGGGACAGAATACGGAACAGGTAACGCTCAGTATTTCACATTAGGCGCAGATGAACAATCAAAAACCGTTGTGCTCGGACTGGGCAACAATAATATTGATATCGGGTCTGTAACGGTAACCCGTGACGGGAATACGATAGATGTAACATTTGAGACCGACTCGCCGTTTGTTATGTCCGAGGTTCATCTTGAGGTAAGCAATGCAATTCCGTCAACAAGCGCTCCGGGACAATTCACCTACAAGTTTGAACCCGGCAGCTTCTTCACAACCCATACCTTTGAGGACATTGATGTAAGCGCTTTTGCGGGGATGACGATTTTCCTGGCCGCTCATGCCAAGGTTTTTGAGCCGGAATAAGTCGAAAGCAAATAAATCTATCGGTGGCGGCGGTAACGCTTTGTAATGCTTCCGCCAAAAAGGCTCTCTTGCGCAAAACAAGAGAGCCTTTTAATAATTTCAAGAGTATTATCTTTCAAGCATAGGCATAAGCTGATTATACCAAACCCACTGCAGGCTGAACTTTTGCCGTGCAAGTGTTTTTGCATAAAGCGTAGGGTTATCTCTCATAAGGTCGACTATTCGCAGGGCATGTTCCTCTAAATACGCCTGCTCGGAGGGTTTATATGTTTCCTTTGTATCATAGCCGAAGTTGCGCGCGTCCCATCTCATAAAATACGCCTTTAGCCTTTTGCCTACTTCTTCAAGGGCGGGCACGGCTTCATTCAAAACCAAAAAATTCCCCCTGCTTGCGGCTTCGATAACCGTAAGCCCGAACGATTCCGAATAGGAGGGACAAATAAAAAGATTGGATAGCGTAAACAATTCAAAAACCCCGCTACGCGGGAAGCCGTTGGGAAAGCCCAGGTCACTCGTAAAAGCCATATCAGACTCCGAAAGCCCGTAATAAACACCGATTTTCCTTATAGCCGCCTTATACAAAGCGGGTTCGATATCCATGCAGGGGAAATCGCAGAATACAACCTTAACCGAAAGCTCCGTCTTTCTTTTAATACAGCCCGCCAATGCGGCAACCTTTTCAAACCTTTTGCCCGTGGTAAACCTTCCGGGATATACGATTAAAATATCAGGGCTTAATAAATCTATGTGCTTGTGAACCGATTTAACCTCAACGCTCATAAATGAAAGCAAATCCAAACTGTTGTAAATTACGCCGCACTTGCCTTCTGGGACATTATACTGCTTGGCCAGCGCCGATATTCCCGAATAGGTAGGGTATACATAGGTCGTATTCGGCATGGGGGAGTAGCGGCACGAAAACGGCCATTTAACATCGGTCGGGCGGTTAACGGGCGCGGAGTGGGTTATTGCTATAAATTTTAGGTTTTTAAGTTTTTCCTGAACCTTTCTGATTGCGACATTGTGCATTAAATGCCAGCCCTGATAGTGAATATCATGCATAATGCAAACATCCGCATCGGACAGTTTTTCTTCCAGATCTGCGGCAACAACATCCGCCTCGTCAAAAAAAGTTTTATGAACGGCGCCGTCGGGCTTTGAGTAGTCATGCCATATTATTTGCTTGTTTTTAAACCTGTTCGTTACCTTAACCCACTCCAACCGTTCGTCGGCAAATATACCCTTCCTTTCACTATCGGGGCAATCCTCCGAAACAAGCATTTTTGTTTCTATGCCCGCGTCCAACAGCATTCTTAAATGCTCGGCAACAACATTGACAAGCGAGTATGTATTACTTAGCCCGTTAAACATGGTAAGAATGGCTACCTTCATATATTTAACCCTCCTAATAAAGACTTATAAACCATTATATGATTTGTGCCGTCTGTTAGAAACTTGTTTATATATTCGGAATCTGCTCGTAATATTCCTCATCAAAGTGAGGGTGAAGCTCAATTACGCCTTCCGATTCGTTTTTATTTCGTGAGTCGGTTTTAACAATACGGTCTGTCCACTCATTTACGGAATCATTGCCGATGCTGCCCATTCCCGAAACATGGTAGGTATTCATACCCCAGCGATATATCATGGTTTTTTGTTCGCGGTAGGAAGTATAAATGTTGGCATTAAAATTAAAGGTCATTGCGTAATCCTCGCCAAAGCTGCTGTTCGGTATTTCGATTCGCGACAGATATTTTTTTGTGTAGGTGTTTCCGTTGTTGACATTGCTTGATATACCTTTGAATTTGTTGTGCAAAAAGAAATAGTGACCGTCACTTCGATAAATATCATAACCGGGGTGGGAGGTAATGTCCTCCCATGTTAGCCTTAGCGCCCACGGTGTCAGTAAATCGTCATCGTCAAGGCGGTATATATGGTCATATTTACACTCCGAAAATCCGAATTTAAGTTTTTGCCCGACCGATGAAAACCGACTTTTAAGATTTATTATACGGATTTTGGGATGCTCGAAAACATACTCGACTTCGGCGCTGTCATTTACAATCAGCATTTGTGATTCCCCCGAAAAATCCTGACGAAGAAAGGACTCAACGGCTTCCTCCAACAAATAATGCCGCATGTAGGTTAGCGTTAATACGCTGATCATACCAAAACCTCCTTTGGGTAATGCCCTCGCACACTTAATATAATATGTTGCAGTCGCCGTATTCGTGTTAGCTTATAAGGATAAACTTTTTACCGTTGCGAAAGCGAATATCTTATGGTATAATGAAAATATGTTAGGGGGAGGGCGGTATGAAGGTTTCGGAGCTTATTGAGGCACTTAAACTTAAACTAATCACAAGGATTGACTACACAGATCGGGAGGTTACCGGATGTTATATAGGCGATATCCTAACCCGTGTTTTGTCGCACGCAAAGCCCTGTGATGCCTGGATTACCGTTCAGACAGGTGCAGAAATTACAAAGGTTGCAGCCGCTACCGATGTTGCCTGTATCATTATCCCCGAGGGGATTACCGTTGATGTGGCTGTTGTGGAGAAGGCGGACGAAAATGGTATTATCATTCTCGGCTCATGCCTTGACAGCTATGGACTGGCTGTCGGAATCGGAAGGTCTATATGAAAATATATTTTGTTGCAGCAGGGGCGGGCATTGCTAAATACAAGGTTGTGCTCATACGATTTGCGCACAACCTTGGCTCAATTTTATACAGAGAAAATCATATTGAATTATCCGACAAAAATAACCCAAAAATAATAAAATATTTTGGGTAAATTTTTTTGTTTTTTTTTTAACAATACTATGGATTTTTTCATTTTTATCTGGTATAATTGATAGGGTTTGAAAAATTTGTGTCAAAAATGGCGTCTTGCTCGTTTGAATTCATGTTGCAATCAGATGAAAATGCTTACTTGCAATTCAAGGCGCGTGATACAAAAACTGGGAGGAAAAGAAAATGGCTGACAATAAAACAATACCATTCAGCGGTACACCTGAGCAGGAGAAAAAGCTTCGCGCCGTAATGGAAAAATACAAAGATACCAAGGGTGCGCTTATTCCCGTGCTTCATGAAGCTCAGGAGATTTACGGTTATCTGCCCATAGAGGTTCAAAAGATGGTGTCCGAAGGTACGGGAGTTCCGCTTGCGGAGATTTACGGCGTGGTTACCTTTTACACGCAGTTTACAACAAAGTCGAAGGGCGAATACAAAATTGCGGTATGCCTCGGTACGGCTTGTTATGTAAAAGGCTCAGGTGAGATACTTGAGCGTATAAAATCAAGGCTCGGTCTTGAAGTCGGCGACTGCTCTGCGGACGGAAGGTTCTCTATTGATGCTACCCGCTGCATAGGTGCGTGCGGACTTGCTCCCGTTATGACCGTTAACGATGATGTTTACGGGCGTCTTGTACCCGACGATATTGACGGAATACTCGATAAATATATGAAATAAAAGCGGGTAGGAGAATTGTATCGCGTATTTTGCGCAAACGACCTAAGACTAAAGGAGGTAATAGTATGAAAACCCTTGCAGACCTTGAAAAGATAAAAAACAAAACTCTTGATAAAATGAATATACGCGCAGACAGGGAAGAGGGCATAAGAATTGTTGTCGGTATGGCGACCTGCGGTATTGCGGCGGGCGCGCGCCCTGTTTTGAATGCGGTTTCGGATGAGGTTTCAAAAAGGAATCTGAAAAATGTTGTCGTATCCCAGACCGGTTGTATCGGCGTATGCAGGTTGGAGCCTATTATGGAAGTTTATGCCCCCGGTAAGGATAAGGTGACTTATGTTAAGATGGATGCGGAAAAAGCGGTAAAGGTTGTTGCGGAGCATATAGTAAACAACAGACCGATTAAGGAATATACAATCGGCGAGGCGGATAAATAAGCTATTGACTTAAATTTGTGCCGGATTATAGCGGCAAAGGAGAGATTAACGATGAATCTGGTAAGATCCCATGTTCTTGTCTGCGGCGGAACGGACTTAAGTTCGTCGGAAAGCGAGAAGATTATAACAGAATTTGATGTCCGGCTTAAAAATGCGGGACTGGAAAACGAGGTCAGTGTTGTAAGGGCGGATAGCAGCGACCTTTGCGCATCGGGTCTTGTGGTTATAGTTTACCCCGAGGGAGCGTTTTACAATGTAACAAAGCCCGATGATGTTAAGGAAATTGTCGAGGAGCACCTTGTAAAGGGCAAAATAGTTAAAAGGCTTCTTTGTGACGAATCCGCAGAGGCGGGCAGCGATGTTAAGCCGCTTTCAGAGATTGAGTTTTATAAAAAACAGCTTAGGATTGCGCTTAAAAACTGCGGTATAATCGACCCGGAAAATATAGATGAATATATTGCGTTTGACGGATACAAGGCGCTTGGCAAGGTTCTTACCGAGATGACTCCGGAGCAGGTTATAGAAGAAATGAAAAAATCGGGGCTTCGCGGCAGAGGCGGCGCAGGCTTCCCCACCGCAATAAAGTGGGAGTTTGCGGCGAAACAGCCAAAGGGCGTAAAATATGTCTGCTGTAATGCCGACGAGGGCGACCCCGGTGCGTTTATGGACAGAAGCGTTTTGGAGGGCGACCCCCACTCCGTTATAGAGGCTATGGCAATAGCAGCGTATGCAATCGGCTCCGAGCAGGGATATATATATATCAGAGCCGAGTATCCCGTTGCGGTAAAGCGTTTGCAGATTGCAATAAATCAGGCTAAGGAATACGGACTTTTGGGCAAGGGCATTTTCGGTACCGACTTTAACTTTGACCTTGAAATACGCCTCGGTGCGGGTGCGTTCGTGTGCGGTGAGGAAACTGCGCTGATGACATCCATCGAAGGCCGCAGGGGTGAGCCTCGTCCGAGACCTCCGTTCCCTGCTGTCAAGGGGCTTTGGGGTGTTCCGACTATTCTTAATAATGTCGAAACCTATGCAAATGTCCCGCAGATAATATTAAAGGGCGCCGAATGGTTTGCGTCGATAGGCACGGAAAAGAGCAAGGGCACAAAGGTTTTCGCACTCGGCGGAAAGATTAAAAACACCGGGCTTGTCGAGGTTCCGATGGGAACAACCCTTCGTGAGATTGTCGAGGAAATAGGCGGCGGAATCCCCAACGGAAAGAAATACAAGGCGGCACAGATAGGCGGACCTTCGGGCGGATGTATTCCGGCGGAGCTTATCGACACCCCGATTGACTATGACTCGCTTTTAAGCATCGGTGCAATGATGGGGTCCGGCGGACTTATTGTAATAGACGAGGATTCCTGCATGGTTGATATTGCAAAATTCTTCCTCGACTTTACGGTTGACGAATCCTGCGGAAAGTGCGCTCCATGCCGAATAGGAACCAAAAGGATGCTTGAAATTCTCGAAAGAATAACATCGGGCAAGGGTACCGTAGCCGACATTGAGAATCTTAAGGACCTTGCGGAAGGCATTAAATCATCCGCGCTTTGCGGCCTGGGGCAGACTGCTCCGAATCCGGTTTTATCCACTCTTCGATACTTTGAAGACGAATATATGGCTCATGTTGTCGAAAAACGATGCCCTGCGGGCGTATGTAAAGACCTGTTGCAGTATACAATATCCAAAGACAAGTGTAAGGGCTGTAACATATGCGCGAAAAACTGCCCTGTCAGCGCGATAAGCGGCGAGCTTAAAAAACCGTTTGTGATTGACCCCGATATATGCATAAAGTGCGGGGTGTGCGAGGGCAAGTGCCCGTTTAAGGCGATTTCACGAAAATAATAGGAAGGGAGTGGAAAGACATGGATGTAAAATTAAAGATTAACAATATAGATATAACCGTACCTGAGGGAACTACGATTTTGGAGGCGGCGCGCTCTGCCAACATAGATATTCCGACGCTTTGCTACCTGAAGGATATAAACGAAATCGGCGCATGTCGTATGTGCATTGTTGAAATAAAAGGCGCAAAGGCACTTCAGGCTTCCTGCGTATACCCCGTTTCCGAAGGCATGGAGGTTTTCACAAACACCAAAAGGGTTCGTGACGCAAGGAAGGTAACGCTTGAGCTTATACTTTCAAACCATGACAGAAAGTGTCTTACCTGTGTGAGGAACCAGAATTGTGAGCTTCAGAAGCTTTCAAACGACCTCGGCGTTTCAGATATTCGTTATGAAGGCGTAAACCCGTATTACGAGATTGACGACCTTTCACCGTCTGTTGTGCGTGACCCCAACAAGTGTATTCTTTGCCGCCGTTGTGTTAGCGTTTGCAAAAATATTCAGACGGTTTCGGTAATAGATACAAACGAAAGAGGAATAAACACGATTGTCGGTTGTGCGTTTGACAAAAACCTTGCCGACACGCCCTGCGCAAACTGCGGTCAGTGTATTGTTGCCTGCCCGGTAGGCGCTCTGCGTGAAAAGGACGATACGGATGTTGTATGGAATGCGCTTGCCAACCCCGAAAAGCATGTTGTTGTCCAGACCGCTCCGGCGGTTCGCGTTGCGCTCGGCGAGGAGTTCGGAATGCCTATCGGAACACGCGTTACGGGAAAGATGGTAACCGCGCTTAAGCTTATGGGCTTTGACGGTGTTTTCGATACCGATACCGCGGCGGACTTTACGATAATGGAAGAGGGTACGGAGCTTTTAAACCGTCTTAAAAACGGCGGAAAGCTGCCCCTTATAACCTCGTGCTCACCCGGTTGGGTAAAGTTTTGCGAGCATAATTTCCCCGATTTTCTTGAAAACCTTTCAAGCGCAAAATCACCGCATGAGATGTTTGGCGCAATAATGAAATCATACTATGCCGAAAAACAAGGTATTGACCCCAAGGATATTTTTGTGGTTTCGGTTATGCCCTGTACCGCCAAAAAGTTCGAGGCGGGAAGGGAAGAACTTGCGGGAACAGGCTATCCCGATGTAGATGCCGTTATAACAACCCGTGAGCTTGCCCGAATGATTAAGCAGTCGGGTATTGAGTTTACAAAGCTTTCCGACAGTGAGTTTGATGCTCCGTTCGGCGAGGCAAGCGGCGCAGGCGTTATATTCGGAGCTACCGGCGGCGTAATGGAGGCAGCGCTTCGAACCGTTGCCGACATACTGACGGGTCAGGATCTTCAGAAGATTGATTATACCGCGGTAAGGGGAACCGAAGGCATAAAGGAGGCAACCGTCAATATCGGTGATAAAAAGGTGCGAGTTGCCGTTGCAAGCGGCCTCGGAAATGCCCGAAAGCTTTTGGAAAGTGTTCGTTCGGGTGAAAAACAGTATGAGTTTATCGAAATAATGGGTTGCCCCGGCGGTTGCGTGACGGGCGGAGGACAGCCGATAGTCGATGCAAAAACTCAAATGGACATCAATGTTAAAAAGGCAAGAGCGGCGGCGATTTATGATGAGGATAAGTCGATGACCTTCAGAAAATCGCATGAAAACCCTGTCGTAAACAAGATATACAAGGAGTTTTTGGGAGAACCCTGCGGACATGTTTCGCATAAGCTCCTCCACACACACTACAAGGAAAGAGCAAACTATTAAAAAGAATAAGCTGTTACAAACGCCTCTGACTGAAATTGCAGTCAGAGGCGTTTTTTACTTTTGTAACCCAAAGGAAAGGGTCTGCTGTACCATGAAAAAATTAACAAAAAACAAGCCAGATGGTATAATTCAAGTGGAATTTGAGATGTTCGAAAAAAAATAAAAGGGAAATGCAATCTTACAAAGGAAACGCCGCTTACACTGCTTTTGCAGTATACCGACAACTCGAGCGGATTTGTGATTGAGAGGTGATAAAGTGGTAGGACCGTTTTTCTATATCAACAGCAGGGGACTGATGTTCAGAGGTTTTCTGTACCACGCCGAGCAGAATGATACCGCCGAACGCCAATTGCACTTTTTGACAAGCAAGGTCGGGCATGCTCAGCTTTTTGATACAAAATTCCCGCATACAACAATCGAATACTTTGATTTCCCGCGCGGCAGGGTTGTTTTCGACAGCGAAAGCGGCAAGCATATCATCTATATTGATAAATGTATAATAGAAAAAGCTGATAAAATTGCGGAAATTTTTGATGCAAAGGATTATGTCGTTAAAGAAGACGAGCATTACATTTGCAAGAACTGTATGTATGATGAAATATGGGAATAGCATAGGGTTCATAAAATGTAGTCATTAACATAAAAACTATAAAAGAACCTCAACCTAAAAGATGCCGAGCTTTTGCCCGACATCCTTTTAAGTCTAATAGTGCATAGTTCCAACCCAATGCTTAAACTTTAAACTGACTAAGCTCGCTCTCAAGCGCTGCGGCATTATCGCTGTGGATATTAATCTGTATGGGTTTTAACAAATCAAGCGAAAAAATACCCATAATTGATTTTGCATCTACAACATATCTTCCGGAAGTCAAATCAACATCAAAGTCGTATTTGTTAACGATGTTAACAAAGTTTTTTACATCGTTGATGGAGCTCAACATAATGTTAAATGTAGTCATTTACAAAACCCCCTTTTATTTAAGTACACCATTATATTACCGCATTTTTTCGGCTGTGTCAATTTTATTATTGTTAATTCTATGTAAATTTGGTATAATCGTTGTTAGTTACAAAAATAAGGGGCTAATTTTATGAAAACTGTTAGATTTTATACACTCGGCTGTAAGGTTAACGCTTATGAAACTGAGGCAATGCGCTCTCTGTTCGAAAAAAGAGGTTATACCCTCACCGAAGCCGATACGGCTGATGTGTATGTTATAAATACCTGTACGGTTACATCAATGGGCGGGAGAAAGTCGCGCGGAATGATAAGCCGTGCCAGAAGGTCAAACCCAAACGCGGTAATTGCGGTTGTCGGGTGCTACCCACAGGTGTTTCCCGATGAGGTCAGAAAAATGATGGATGTTGATATAATCCTCGGAACAACCGACAGGGCTAAAATAGTCGATCTGGTAGAGGAATTTTGCGGGTCGAGAATCGATGCGATAAGGGAAAAGCCCGACTCTTTTTATGAAAACATCACAAGCGACGGGCAAAGCAGAACAAGGGCGATTATGAAAATTCAGGACGGCTGTGAGAATTTTTGCTCATACTGCATTATACCCTATGCAAGAGGGCCGATACGCTCACGCCCCATTGAAGATATTAAGGAGGAGGCGGAGGCGCTTTCAAAAAGCGGCTTTACAGAGGTTGTACTTGTAGGGATTCATCTTTCCTCATACGGTCGGGATATCGGACTTTCGCTTACGGATGCTATTTCTGAGGTCTGCAAAACAGAGGGTATAAAAAGGGTTCGCCTCGGCTCGCTTGAGCCCGGAATACTTACGGATAAATTTTTAAGGGAAATATCCTCGTTTGATAAGCTATGCCCGTCGTTTCATATCTCAATGCAAAGCGGGTGTGACGAAACCTTAAAGCGAATGAACAGGAAATATACCTCGGACGAGTATTTGAATGCTGTGGGAAGGCTTAAAGAGACTTTCGAGGGTTGTGCCGTTACGACTGATGTTATGGTCGGCTTCCCACAGGAGAGCGATGAGGAATTTGAAAAAAGCTGTGAAACGGTAAGGAAGGCAGGGTTTGCGGGCATACATGTCTTTAAGTATTCAAAACGAAAGGGAACCGTTGCCGCAAAAATGGAGGGACAGATTGACCCCGCCGTTAAGGCAAAGCGCTCACAGATTATGATAGATATTGGTGAAAGCCTGAAAAAGCAGTATTGTAATGCGCTTATAGGCAAAACCGAGGAGGTATTGTTCGAGGATAAGTCGGGCGAATGTTTTGAGGGGCTTACCAAAACCCATATTAAAGTCAGGTGTAAAGGTGATGACCTTTACGGCAAATATAAGAGCTCTATTATAACAGAGTATAAGGACGGTTGTCTGTACGGTGAAATCGGGGGTGCTGACGCTGACTAAAAATGAGGAATATGTGCTTGAAATCGACGCAATGGGCTCAGAGGGCGAGGGAGTAGGAAGGGTCGACGGCTTTGCGGTTTTCGTGCCCTTTGCGCTTACGGGCGAGACTGTTCGCGTAAAAATTGTTAAGATGCTAAAAAATTACGCGCATGCAAGGCTTGAGGAGGTTATAACCCCAAGTCCGTCAAGATTAGTGCCGGAGTGTGAAAGTTTTTATAAATGCGGCGGCTGTAATTTTTGGCATGTTGATTATGACTTTGAGTTTCAATACAAAACCCAAAAGGTTAAAGATGCGATAAAAAGAATAGGAAAGTCCGACGCCGGGGTTTGCGAAATTATCGGGGTGAAAAGGCAGTATCATTACCGCAACAAAGCCCAGTTCCCTGTAACGCCTGAGGGTATAGGCTTTTTTGCACCCCGAAGCCACAGGCTTGTGCCTATGAACAACTGTCTTATTCAAAATCAAATAAACGAAAAGATGATATGCGCATTAAAAAAGTTTATGGAAAAGTACGGCGTTTTGCCCTATGACGAAAAAACCCATACAGGCGACATAAGACACCTTTATACAAGGGTCGCAGAAAATACAGGCGAAGTAATGGTCTGTATTGTAACGAGGCAAAAAAAGCTCCTCCATTCCGAAAGGCTTGTTGAAATTCTTCTTCAGGCGGATAAAAACATAGTAAGCATTGTTCAGAATGTCAATCCCGACAAAACTAACGCAGTACTCGGCGAGAGGGAAATTCTTTTGTGGGGGAAGCCCTACATTAAGGATAAAATCGAGGATTTGTATTTCAGAATATCTCCAAAATCCTTTTATCAGGTTAATTCGGATCAGACTAAAATACTGTATGACGAGGTTGTAAAGGCGGGAAACTTTACAGGTAACGAAAGAGTGCTTGACCTGTACTGCGGCGCAGGTACGATTTCATTATATATCGCAAGGCATGTAAAAGAGGTAAAGGGTGTTGAGGTCGTTGCCCGTGCGGTTGAAAACGCAAGAGAAAACGCTATACTGAACGGTATTGACAACGCCGTTTTTGTTGAAGGTAGGGCGGAGGACATCGCCCCAGACCTTTCACTCTATGATGTTGTGATTGTAGACCCTCCCAGAAAAGGTTGTAACGAAAAGCTTTTGCAGGCAATGCTTGCGATATCGCCAAAAAAGATAATCTATGTTTCCTGCAACCCCGCAACACTCGCAAGGGATATCAAAATCCTCGAAGACGGCGGATATAAAACTGAATGGATACAACCCGTCGATATGTTTCCGAGAACGCCGCACGTTGAGACGGTAGTATTGATAACAAGGGTGAAAGAGTGAGTGTGTGAAAAAGCCTTATAAATCAAGGCTTTTCGAACATATGGGCACGAAACCCATTGAGCAGAAATAATATTTTTCCGCTTTGCGGGAATAAGTCCATAATGGCAGTATTTGATAGTTAAGTGGTCAGGTTAGATGTCAGTGCCCTGCGAGTGGTCGAGTTAGATGTCAGAGGTCGCGAGTGGTCAAGTTAGATGTTTTTTCGGATTTTTTTGAGGTTGTGTGGTCAGGTTGGATGTAATGTTTGCGGAGAGGATAAACGAAATTTGATTTCGCAGGAGGAATTCGATGAAACTAAGTTTTAGTTTAAAAAACAAAGAAGCCAGCTTAGAAGCTGATGTTGAAGGGCTTATAGAAAAAGGCCTTGAACATAAGGCTAAAAATCCTGCTAAAAAGACAAGATACCAAATTAAGCAGGAGGAAAAGCGAAAGAACGAAGACCTTAAACATAAACAATTTATGCAAGCATCGAAGATGAACTTAATGTCACTGCTGATATGAAAGAAGCTGCAAGAAATGCTGTGGCTGAAGCAAGAAGACAGCGTTGGGATAATATAAAAAAAGCAAGAGCTGAAGCTGATGCAGCCTTTTTGGAAAGATACAAACAAAATGATGAGAACGACAATGCATCAGATGAATCTTCCGATGATGACTCAAATCTATTAGGAGCAGGATTAATAATCGGCGGACTAATAGTATTGGGATATGGTGTATATAAAGCAGTTCCGCATATTGTTGAATGGTGGAAAGGTAGTGCTGCACCTAAACTCACCAGCAAAAAAGCTGTAAAGGAAATGATTTGTCCTTCCTGCGGTGATACAATGAAATCAGATGATAAAACGGCCGTTTGGAAATGCGATAAGTGCAATTATTCTATTTCTGAAAAAGCTCTGAGCAATGGTGAGGTTTTCTGGTTTTGTGACAAATGCGAAGCCTTTATGAATACTCAGAAAGGTTTTAACACCAAAAGTAGCCATTGGACATGCTCAAAATGTGGCTTTGACAATGATGTTACAGACGCCAATATAGATGAATAAGCAAAAAAGCCGAGGCCGTAATGGTTAGCAGAGCCGTTTCGTGCTATAGATTATCACTCAATATCAATGTTAACGCCGGACTTGAATTCCACAGTGAATTTATCCTCGTAGATGGTAACCTTTTCAATCAGCCGCCGGACAAGCTGCTCATCGTATTTGGCGAGGGCGGTGGATTGCTTCTTTAGAAATGTGCTCATATCAGCCATACGCTTTTTGAGTTCATCGCGGTTGGCGTTTTCAAGAAGCAGCTTCTGCTTCTGATCGCGCAAGCGGTGAATTTCATCACCGACTTTTTCATAATCCGCATTGGAGGCGGCCAGTTTCAGAAGCTCCGCTTGCAGTTCCTCCAGTCGCTTGTCGATATTCTCCAATTCTTTATTGCTTTCACGGCTTATGACAGCGGCAATATTGTCCCGCAAAGTAATGAGAAAACCGTCCTTGTCGCAAAGCGTCTGATTGATGGCGGTGACGAGGACTTGCTCGATTTGGTTTTCCGGTACTGTGCGGGCGTCGCAGAATAGACCGGTGTTTTCAAGTCTGCTGGCACAGCGCCAGACGATGGACTTTTTGCCACGGTTGTTCCAATGCACCCTGCGAAAAACCTCGCCGCATTTTCCGCAGAAAACCATCTGAGAAAAGCAGTGGTTACTGCTGAAGGTCCTCTTCTTTCCGCTCGGGCTTGTATGAACAAGTCGGCGCCGGGCAAGCTCTTCCTGCACCCGCATAAAAATTTCACGCGGGATGATGGCTTCATGGCTGTTTTCTACGTAGTATTGTGGAACGATGCCGTTGTTTTTTACTCGTTTTTTTGAGAGAAAATCAACCGTGTAGGTCTTTTGCAGAAGAGCATCTCCGATATATTTTTCATTTCTCAAAATTTGATTTATATTACTGGTATGCCAGCGTTTATTGCCGGCTCCGTTTAATATGCCGTCTGCTTCTAATCCGCGGGCAATCTTCAGCATGCTTGCGCCTTCAAGATATTCCCGGTAAATTCTCTTAACAATTTCTGCCTCTTCCGGCACAACCACCAGACGCTTGTTTTCATCCTTGGTGTATCCGAGGAACCTCGCGCAGTTGACTTGAATTTCTCCCTGTTGGTAGCGGTACTGTAGACCCAGCTTCACATTCTGACTTAGGGATTGGCTTTCCTGCTGTGCGAGGGATGCCATTATAGTGAGCATAACCTCGCCTTTAGAATCCATGGTGTTTATGTTTTCCTTTTCAAAAAAGACCGGTATGTTCTTGTCCTTAAGTTGACGGATATACTTCAAACAGTCCAGCGTGTTTCGCGCAAAGCGGCTGATGGACTTTGTAATGATCATATCGATATTACCGGCCATACACTCGTCAATCATGCGGTTGAAT
>MWCQ01000026.1 GCA_002070105.1 Firmicutes bacterium ADurb.Bin193
TACGTCTTTTTGTTATGCCGTTTTCCGTTGATATCTCTGCCGTTGCCCTGGGCGCACCATGGGCCTTTACTAATGCTGTTGCCATGTCTCCTCCCTTGTTTTGTGTGCGTTTTGGTTTTTTGATATAAAATTCGCCCAATAGCCTTTAGAAAAAGACTGAGCGATAAAGATGGTATTCGTTGACCTACAGATTTATTGCTTACATATGTATTAAATCCCGGGGTGTAGGTACAAAAAAACCCCGAGGTGCAGATGCCCCCGGGGTTATGTTTTGGCCTGTAGACTTTAGGTTGTTGTTCGGTGCATTATGAACTCCCGAACGTTCCCTCCACTTATGATCAGGGGTTTCCCCGCCCCTGAGGGCAAGGTCAGCCCTATTTCCTCACTTTTCCCCACCGCGAGGGCGGCAGAGATGTAAGGCAGAGAATAGGAACTTTTTTCGGGTATCGTCTCCGTCATTTTTTTCACGGCGACTTTTATATTCCCCGCCGTTGTATCATCCTGAACTGAAAGTACGAGACCCTCAGTCGAGGGGCTGATCGTGACCGTCCCCGCCCCGGTTGATACAGCGTTTAAACGATCAATCGCTGCGACAAGCAGCTTTCGGTCTAACACAATAGTGTTGTCTGGCACGACCGGGTTTGTCTGAAGAATGCCCCCGTAATTAGGATACGCACCTGATATGCACCTGGTTGAAACCGTAGCGGCCTCTCCTATAATGTCTATTGCCTCTGCCTCATTGTTAAAGGCAAGGCTTATTGACTTTTCCCCGGATGCTGTTTTTTGAATTGCCGCCACCGCCTCGGCAGGCACGGTAAACGACATCTGCTTCTCGCCCGCATACGGCTCTTCTGAAATTGCCATTCTTATTCCGTCGGTCGCAACTAAGGTGAGCTGCCCGTTGAAATCTACTTTTACTCCTGCCGTAGCACCAACTTTGCCCATTGCGTGTTTGACGAAGGCTAATTTCTCCGCAAATGCCGTGCCGTTCAACGCCAGTTCGCCCGCTTCCGTCACGGTGACAGCCGGAAAGTCTTCGATATTGCCGCCGCCGGCCAATTTTACGCTGAAGTCCCCGGGTTCGTCCGTCACCGTGGCGGTATTACCGTCTACGGTGAGGAAAAAGTTCTCTGATGACACGCCCGCGATGGCCGCGGAAAGCGTTTTTGCCGGCAGTAGAAGTTTGCCGATATATTCCGGAGATTCGAACGGTACAGATGCTACGAATGTTACGGTCAAGTTTGTTGCCGTGAGTCTGATTTTACTTCCATCAAACTCCAACAACATGTTTGAAAGCATCGGCAGTAAGGATTTCCCTGCTGCGATCTCAGCCGCTGCTGATATATGCCCGGCGACGAGTTTAACCGGAATTTTAATTGTTGTTGCCATATTTGTTGCCCTCCTTTTGTTGTGTGTGTTTTTAAAGCTCGTTATAAATCAGCTCAACGTTGTCGCCGTAGGTCTTGGCGAGCAAAATTTTTACCTTCTCGCAATACTTTTCTACCCCAAGGGTTTTCAACTTAACCGTACGGTACGCACCCGGCTCATCCGATTTGAGTCTGAAGCACAAGTGCGACTTACATTTGCGCTGTATTTTTTTGTTTTGCTCGTATATATCGATTAACTCGCAGACATATATGTCTGGAGTAACCGTCATCGGAGTCCCGTCATAATACTTACCGGGCGGGAGCGATTTGCAATGCTTTGACAAAATTGCTTCTTCTGATTTCGACTTCCATTCCCAGCAGAAATCGCCTCCGCTGTCATCATTGATGACCATTGCAACCGGCTTCTCATTACGGCAAAGGGTGACATTAAAGCCCCCCATGCCTTCCATACCGACAAACGTCTTAAGACCTTTGACGGTATATCTTGTTTCGCTTTTTTCCATATTGGCCTTACCTTACCTTTACCCCATATAGAATGGGATGGATTATTTTTTCATAATTTGCGGCAATCAGTATCGCCGCTTTTTTGCCTGCTGCTGTTTTGGGGAAATGCCTGCGCAGACATGCTAAAAGCCGACATGCGTTCAAATTGTGCTGCAGAACCGCCATGATGGTGCCTCCTGGTGCCATTGCTACCTCCTTTTTTTTGTGTGTGTTTTGGGTTTTTGATACAGAAATCGCCCGTTAGCCTTTAGAAAAAGGCTGAGCGATAGAAATGGTGTTCGTTGACCTACAGATTTATTGCTTATGTATGTATTAATTCCAGGGGGTAAAAATAAGAATAACACCAAAAACGAATGAGGCTTGTTGTTGTAATATAAAGGGTTTTGTGGTATTATATAAATATGGACATAAAACATTATTATAATAAAGGAGGTTGCATTGGCAAAGATTGATAAGCTTTTACAAGAAGAAAACCGTCGCCGTGTACTGGTGAAAGAAGCTCTCACCCAGGACGGCGCTTTGATAGGGTTAACGCGGGAGCAGGCGGAAGCTAAAATTGAAAAATATTACCAGAAAATGCTGAAAACCATCGATAACGTAACTTTCCAGCTTAATATGGCAGCGGCAACAGGGGTAACACCGGAAAAACTCGTTATTAAAAATGGCGATAAGATTATAGATGTCGAAAATATTATGGAGATAAGATATCCGGCATAGTGCGAAACAACGGTTTTTGCAAGAGCGCCTCCCCCGGCTTTTTCACCCCCCGGGGGATTTTTTTGTGTAAAACTCTGAAATAAGTTTGAAATAAGTTTGAAATAAGTTTGAAATACGAGTGATGTTATTATGAAGTTGACATTTATTTGAAATGTGTTATTGTTATTTCAATATTATTTCAAGGTTATTTCAATTTAGTTTTTGTGTTATTTATGGGTTATATAAGGGAGTTCAATTATGCCAGATACAGGCAAAAGCAAGTCTGAACAGATTTTTGTCGATCCTAACTCGCAGGTTTTTAAAGATTTGAACATCCCTTTATTATTGAATTCTTTTATTAAAATCTTTAAAGAAAGAATAACAATAATTACAACAAGCACATTTGTAGCGGACTATCTCAAAGGACATACGGAAACTTTAAGAAAATATTTTAATAAAGAAGAAGTACAGTT
The DNA here is from genome assembly GCA_002070105.1 of Firmicutes bacterium ADurb.Bin193. Lineage (GTDB taxonomy): Bacteria > Bacillota > Clostridia > Monoglobales > Firm-18 > MWCQ01. The sequence continues at coordinate 3,062 of MWCQ01000026.1, forward strand.
TATTGTAAAACCTCCATCAGATAAAGAAATCTTTAAAGAAAAAGATGCAAAAAATAAACAAGGCAACGAACAAAATTATACTGAGCTTGACGATAATATTGGTCAGCTACACGGTTTCATAAATCCGGATTATGTCGAAACACCATATTTAACAGGGAAAAGTAATGAGATCGCATACGCTTTTGCAGAAAAGTTATTAAATAAAAGGGAAGGCGCTATATTTTATATATATGGGGAAACCGGAACAGGAAAATCACACCTTCTTAATATCCTTGCATACAGGGCTTTACAGCAGGGGCAAAACGTATATTTGAGCAATACAAACAATTTTATTGATTACGCCAAAGAAAGCTATTTCAAAAACAAGAAGTCATTCCTCAATCTACAAAGGAAAATGGATTTTACAATATTAGACGACTTTCAATATCTTAACAAAAATGAACTAAAATGGATTGCCGATCCTCTATTCGAAATAATAACACAACAAATCAACCAGGGGAAAACAATGGTAATGACATCCGATACACCCCCGAATCATGCGCCGCCGTATTTTCACGAACGCATCACAAATAGACTAATGTCCGGGTATGTGTGCTTCATCTCGCTCCCGGATAAAAAAATGAAGCGTCAGTACATCGAATGGTTTTGTAAGAGAAATAGCCTTGAAATTTCCCATGACGTATCAACTTATATCATGAGTGTTGCAAATAACCTGAGGGCGGTCAAGGGGATACTCGGATACTGTCAGGTGCTTAATGAGAGCGGACAAATGGATATTAGAAAGCTGGTCGAATTGACCAGCAAGATTTATGGCGATATGAGCACCGCAAAAAAAACGACAGAAAAGATATTGCACAGGCAAATATATTCACTTCTAATGGATCACTTCGGCATTTCGCAGGAAGACATTAAAAAGGTGCAGGATGGGGACAGAAAAAGAAAGCCAACGCCGGTTGCGATTATAGATAATATAACGTGGTATTTATTGAAAGATGTCGTTGAAAACGAATCAGAATTAAAAAAATCTCTCAACATTAAGTATAATACTGAAAAATACTGCTTTCTTAAGGGAAAAGAAGCTTACGATAAGATAGAAAGTAAAGAATTGAAGACAGAGATTGCCGAAATTATGTCGTCGAGCAAAAAGCGCCAGATGTCCGACAACAAGCAGGAGGGCCTATGGGGATAATAACAACAATAGCAAATCATAAAGGCGGTGTCGGTAAAAGCACATTAGTGTATAACCTTTCGAGATACCTGCTGAAGTATTATCCTAAAATTCTTGTCCTTGATTTTGACCCTCAGGCAAACACAACGTGGTGGCTATCCGAATATGCCAATGAGCTGAATGTAAAAATCCATGATGTATTAAGGTATGGCGTTACATACGATCTTCAAGATGCAGAAAATCTTGACAAATTTGATACCCTTGTACAATACGCAACGGTAGAAACAGTTAAAAAAGATGGTTCAATTTCGCTAATTGGCTCATCCCTTGATCTTGCGGCAACGAAGTTGGAACTCTCTAAATATGACAGCATTGTATATTTTAAAATTATCGAAATAATAAGAAAAATATCAGAGCCATATGACCTTACCATTATCGACACACCTCCGAGTATTGAGATGCTCACCTCTTCAGCGATTAATGCATCTGATTATGTGCTACTGCCAATTCAACTTGACCTTCTCGCGATTAAAGGAGCAATGGATATCACAAAAATATTGATACCGACAGCACACAGATATTACAATCCAAACTTGAGAATACTCGGCGTAATAGTAAATTTACACAGGGATACCAAAGCGCAGCGTGCAACAAAGAAAACAGCAGCCGATGCATTCGGGCACTACCTGTTCAATACGATCATCAGTCGTTCTGAAAAGGTAGGGCGGCTTGCGACAACAAAGGGAAGTATTGATAAGTCAAAGTCAGACAACCAGTTTGGTTTACTTGCCGAAGAAATCCATAACAGAATCCTTGAAGATACAAAACGATCTAAAGAGGGGGTACAACATGGCAACAAAACAAGATAAACTGCTGGAAATGAGCATAGCAGAGTTTAAGAAAAAAAATAAGCTGGACACCGTAGCTCCCCTGCTTGACGCAAGGGTCGAATTTTCGTACATTCCGCTTAAAAAAATTGTTATCGATGAACAGGTACGATCGAAAGACGATGTTGAAGAAGAACTTGAGAGCCTAACTGCGTCAATAAAAGAAAAAGGCGTTGTGGTGCCCGTCCTTGTTGTAAGCGAAGGTAACGACAAATACAGACTTGTTGCAGGCGAACGCAGATATAGAGCATCGGTCGCTGCAAACACACATAATATACCGGCCCGTATTCTTCCCGATGGCATTAGTCGCCAAGATATAATGACGATACAGCTTCTTGAAAATCTTCAGCGCAAAGATTTGAACCCCGTTGACGAAGCGCGGGCATATTACGATTACTATGCAATCCGAACAGGCAAAAAGGGTGTTGAGCCACAAGAGATAGTGAGCCACATGATTACGTTTTCAAGCAAGCCAGATAATCTTGAAAATGAGCTTACCGACATTTTGTCGGAAATAGTAAAAATTGCAGGAAAATCAATAAAGTACATCGAAAGATTGGTGACGATTTTAAAGCTTCCAAACGAGGCGCTTGAAACACTGAGAAATAAACAGATCAACATGTCGCAAGCACTGATTTTTGTGGAACACATAAATCATCCTCGGTTTAATGACGTCCTCGCTAAAGCGGTCAGGAACAAATTAACTGCAAAAGGCGTTGAAAAGGCCTTTGCCGGAAAGAAGAGAGGCGGGGGGATAGCCTTTTATAAGAAACGCATTGTACAGGTCAGAGGCGACGTTGAAAAAAACTTATCTAATATCAGCAAGCAGTACGCTAAAGATCTATTATCTGAAATAAAAGAATTTGAAAAGATATTGCATGGAATAATTAAAGAGAGTTGAGACAAAAAAGGCCGAACCATCACGGTCCGGCCTTTACTTCTAAAACAGGGTTTGTTGTACAGGTTTGGGTTTTGTTTGGGGGGTTGCAGTAACCGGCGGCGGTATGTTGCTTGTTAAAGCTTTATTAGCAACCACCACCTTCTTGCCCCCCTCCTCTATGTATTTCTGATAGTCTCGCTGAACGACACTATCAATAAAGGCCGGATCAGTGGCTTTAAAATCCGCCGTCCTGTCCGGTTGCAATATGCTTATATCATAATGCATTTCTTTGCCTCCACGCCGGAGCCTTCGAAACCGCAGACATAGAAACAATGCCTGTGATTCATGCTGCCTCCTGATTAAAAACATGTTTAGCCTGTTCCCGGATTGAACCCCGGAAGCCTACTGTTCTCGCCTTGGTGATATAGTGCCGACACATATCCACATTTTCTGTGCGTTGCGACACCATTTGATTTTTGTTATACTTTTTCTTTGCATTTTTAAAGCGATGGCGTTTGTGCCACCTGGAGTTGAAAAAGCTTAACGCGCAAAGGGCGTATTTCAGTCCTTCTGGTATTTTGTTCATAGGGGGCCTCCTAATAACCCAATGCTTCAGCGGTGTAGTCCCGCTGACGCTGTTTCTTCTCATGCCATACCGGTATTGGTAGACCCGTAGGGGGAAGTTCCTTTTCCGCGTGTGGGTCAAAGTACCCTTCCCATACGGTTTTTATCCGCCCATCACAGTCTTTTCCCTCTGTGACGATCAACAGGGTGACCATGCCATCCTCGTGCTCGTATGTTCTGGTTTCTCTCATCCACCCTTCCTCGGTGGGAGAAAATCTGCTCCAATTGATTATCTGTTCCGGCGGCAAGGTCAGCTTTACCAGTGAGTGATTAATATATTCCCAAAATCTTACATTTGGGATTTTTTCTGATATCCTCCATATATGTGCCTGGACGAACCCTGTAGCGACTCTTTTTCCTGTGTCTTGGAATAGCCCACTCATCAGAGCGGCTTCTGACATATTTACATTTTCTGACCACCTTTTTACGATGATTTCGTCCGGTTCCAGTGGGACTTCGGGCATATTAACCGTCAACGTCCCATACTCTTGACCGTCATCATCGCAAACCAAAATGATCGCCAGCCTTCCTCCTTCGGAATACTCCTCCAGATGGATGGTCGTTGAATAGCCGTTGACGACTATTTTTCTTCCCTCTAATAAGTCCATTGTCATTGCGACACCTCCCGAACCGCCGGGGGAGGTGACAGTAAACTTTTGATAATATTGAAGCGTTTAGCGTCCGCCGACAGTCTTTCCACTTCACCTGATAATTCCATTTTCTTTTTACGAAGGACGGCATTCTCGTCCTTTTCCCTCTCCAATTTCGATTCAAGGCGGGCGAGGGTGTTTTTCAACGTGGCAATCTTTTTATAAATTACCGTCTTCCCATCTTTCAGCCTTTCTTCCCTTTTTTCGAGCAAAACAAATCTTTCCGTCCACTCTGTCTCGAGTCTCTCCGACTCCTTATCTATCAATGCCTGTGCTTTGTGTTTGGCTAAAGCGAGCAGCATCTCCTCAACAAAGTCATAGGACATGGTGTTATAGAACGAGCAGGTAATAAGGTTTCTACTCCCGTTCGCAGAGATAAACAGTTCTTTCAGTCTCTCCGTGTTGCTGTGGCCAATTATGTCCTGTAGATCACATTTGCGGGAGAGACTTACACCGTTGTTGACCTCTTTTGCCCATGCAATCAACTGTTCGGTTGTTTCAATAAATTTCATCTTGACACCCCCTTATCCGGGATAACAGCAGTCATTTTTTGTTTTATGTACGCCAACCGATTTCGGCGGTGGCATACGATTGTCTGCCGTATGATTTCTCGACGGGCAGCCTTGTGGAGGTTGAGGAATTCATCGAGGCTACGGGTTACACACCGAGCAACCGCTATATAACCGGTCTTGGGGGCTACTTTGGAAACCAACCTCTCTGTTTTCGGATCAATAGGCCTGCTATCGATTATTTCGACATGGCTGAAATCGCCGCCGCTGTCAAGCCGAAATGCTGCGTAGTCGATAATTTCTCCGAAGATATACACTGCAGGCGTGACAAATATATCACCTGCTTTTGCCGCCGACATCTCTACGGCTTCTGAGAGCGTAAAAACATTGACCGCCGCTATATGCTTCAAGCGTTCAGCGTCAACGTTATTGATGCCATACTTCAGATTTCCTCGTTTCTGTCTGTAAATTTTTATCATGCTGCTCTCCTTTCTTCAGACAGCATCCGTGCGAGATCTGTTATAAACTCGTCAAATGACGGAAGATACGCCGGGTACTGTTTTACTTTTTCTTCGTCCCATATCTCAGAGAGTGTTTCCATTTCTGAGATTACTTTCTTTAACTGTGTTTCCATCACTTACTCCTTTGCTTTTTCCGTGACACGAACAATCCGTGTGCACCCCTGCATGACGCCTGTTGCGGGTATGCCATAATAGTGTGTGTTAAGGCGCTGCTTTTCGAACGGCGTAACCCTTTCATTAAAAAGTTTGATTCGGCGTTCAGCGTCTTGATCGAGGACTGTTTCTACGAGACTTTCGTCACGAAGAATTCCCCGCTTGTTGGTTTTGATGATTTCAACAACTTCTTTTTGCTCGAACCATCCCCCCCGCGGAACAAGATGGAAAAGTTCCCTTGCAGGGAGCAATTCATCCGGCGATACACCCTCGGGGCAGGGTTTCGTATCATTCTTCAGCATTTCTTCCAGCTTTTGCCTTCCCTCTTCGGTAAGGCTTTTGCTGTAGTATTCTAACTGTTTATTCTGGGCTTCTAATGCTTGGTTGTATGTGAAATAGAGCATGTCGGCCTCCTCCTTTTATTCTTTCAGTAAAGCATCCACTTCCATTTCAGTGATACGGTGAACAACTGAAAATAGTGGATTCTTTACTGCTTCCATTTTTTCTGTGAATCCGCGTGCTTTTTCTTCTGTCGAAAACGCGCCGCTGTTGAGCATGAAGTCGTTGTTTACGACTCTTGTCAATACGTATACCTTCATTTTTTATTCTCCCCTGTTTGTGCTTTGTTTTATGAGACCGCAATTCTCCCCGTCGGGGCAGGCCTTTCAGTCTGTCCCTTCCCTCCTGTTGTGATTGATAACTTCCCTGTGGTCTTGGACACCGCAGCATTTATCAACCAGGGTAATATCGAATTGGGTTCCTATTTTACAGCGATATGAAGTCTGGGTGCGATTTACCGCAGTCAGGGCAATCCCTGATGTCAACGTAACCGTCTTTGCTATCCGCCAAAAAGTCAACGGGGGACAGGATCGTCCCGAATCTGTTGACCCAAACGGCCTTCTCTATTGTACACGGTTCGCCGTCCTCGCCGTGACGGATGTCAAAGCGATACGGGAGCTTTTCCGTTGGTTTGAACCAGGGGAGTTCTCCTGTTAAATATGTGAAGCGGCATTCTACGCCGTTCACCTTAACGGGAGAAACCGTTGTTACATCGCCCACGTCGTGCCACTGATCGTTTTTATAGACTATCAGCTTGCAACCGACTTCGAAGATCCCTTCTTCGGTTATAAAATGACCGAAGATATCATCGAAGCTATCGCCATCATAGACGATTGTGCAAGATGTGCCCGGCTTGAGCAGTTTTTTTATTACCTCGGTAAGTTCGACGTCCAACCTCTCGTCGTACTTGAAGTAATAGTCGTCCCCGTATGGCCGTACTTCATAAAGCCATTCGGGAATGTCTTTGTTTTCCCGAATCAAGTTCTCTCCTGTGGCGACGAGGACTATCATCAGGCTTTTCTCCTGCTTATTCCACTCAATTTCGTCTTTGTCGCTGAAGCCTATGAACTCGTTTTCAGCGAGCATTGTTTTGACCTGCTCAGGGGCGATATGCGATGTGAACGATACCCCCCGCATTGTTATGTAGTAGCCCATTGTTGTTTCCTCCTTGTTTTTGTTTGTGTGTTTTATTTCTTCAGATAATTATTCCGGATGAAATTTCTTTCCTTCCGAGAAAGTGATATTTTCGCGCATCCCTTTCTATCATCTATCGATGTTTTTTCCCAGAGTGTTTCGTCAAGTAACGGTATTTTGCTTATCATACCCGCCTCAACGAGCGCTCTTATTGTTTCCGGCCATCGTCCCTCAACATAAAATGCCTGCGGGACACAAACTCCTACATACCGCCTGTACTGGCGGCCAGTTGAGTTGCTGATGCCAAACACGTTGTCCCCCACCGCAAGGTGAAGGCCCGTGCAAAAGAACCACCCCTTGGACTGCCATAGATGTCCATTATCAAGAAGTGTGGACACAATTTTTACACTGTCTTCGAAGGTATAATACCAGCGGCTACGTTTTAGCACGTACTTTATCACCGGCCTTATTTCCGGTGATGCCTTGCCGTAGTTTTTGGCAAATTTATCAAGCTTACCGCCAAGAACTGACTCGGCAGCGGATACCCGTTCAAAGTCTGCGTGGTTTGTGTTTGCTGTGTAGCAAAACAACGATGAAAGCATTTTTTTTGCTACGAACCATTCTTTGAAATCATCGAGTTTACAAACCTTAGCTCCTTTTACCGCCGTTTCAATTTTTTCGAGATTATTCAACAGATTGTCGTTTGTGGCACAGTATTCATCTGTGCTCATACCTGCCAAAGTCGCTGACAAACCCAAAACAAAATCTTCCATATGTTGCCTCCATGTTGTGTGTGTTTTGATTTTTTGGTACAGAATTCGCCCGTCAGCCTTTAGAGAAAGACCTGTGGCGATAAAGATGGTATTCGTTTGACCTACAGATTTATTGCTTACATATGTATTAATTCCGAGAGGTTTAGTAACAAAAAAAGGCGACCCCGAAGGACCGCCTTAGTTTGTTGTTAATCGCGGACCTCCCCGCGGGCGAACCCTCCAGGAATTGCCGGAAAGCCCGTTTCGATAACGGTGTCTCGTTCCAAGGCGGCAAGGGTATCCGATAACCTTATTAAATATTCTGTCCGAGAGCTTTTTTAATGGATGGCACGGTAAACTTGAACATTTTACCGTCTGCCCGTGTGCATTGGACTGGGTATTTTGATCGGGATGTGATCAACCCGGTGATGCTGTACTCATCTCCATCGAGGCTGAACGTTCTACCATAATCCTCCCTTCCTAACCCAAACAGCTCTGCATATTTCTGAAACTCGTTTTTCTTCCCTGACTCAGGTTCTCCAGTCAATCGGCATGTGAACCGTTCAGGCGAATATGATATTGTGCCTATTTTCAGTTTAATGCCGCGCCGATTTCCGATTTCCGATAACTGATTTTCAACTTCTTTGCGGAGGTCGTTGATATTTTCTTTGTTTAACATTAACATTAAAGTTCCTCCTTAATTTAATTATAGTATTTGATTATTCTACCGAATTCCCCGACACCTTTGACAATAGAAACCTCTGGATAGTGGGGATGCAGTACTTCCCATGCGGCCTCGGCGGCCCCCTCTGAAGAAGTTTTTAGAAATGGCATATCAGCGTCCATTTCTTCTAAACTTCTGTAAACGAAATATAACGCCATGTTTTTCCTCCTTTACCAGGACAGCAGGCCCCATACGGCGAGGCAAAAATAGATGCTGAATAAAATGCCTTGCCATAGAGACCTGTGTTCTTTGTGCTTGCGGTACGACGCAAAGTTCAACGCCGCCCACGAAATATTAGACACGCTCCATAGGTAGAAACACACCGGGAGCTTGTAAATGTTTGCGACAACTCCAGTTATCGCTATCCCCGTAAGCAGAACGGGAAAATACTTGTTGAACATGCTTTGCCCTCCTTTATTTTTATTATTTTGATATAGAAATTGTCCGTTAGCCTTTAGAGAAAGACCTGTGGCGATTAAGTGTATTCGTTTGACCTACAGATTTATTGCTTACATATGTATTAATTCCAGGGGGTAAAAATAAAAAAGGCGGCCCCGAAGGACCGCCATATATACTACCTTGTTGGCCACACCTCGACCCCCTTTGGGAGCCTTTTCACACCTTCCCATTCTCGCAGATATTCCCTGAACTCATGTTCAGATTTCTCTTTTGTGAATCTGAACGGGCCAAGAGCGTAGACGTCCAGAGGGAACAAGGCATACCACGCCTCTGATTTTTTCATATTGCACCATCCCATTTAATTGTATTTTTTTCTTCGGACTTTTTGTTGCTGCCACCCCATCGCCTTCCATTTGTCCGGGTCTACATCGAGGGGCCGAACAGTCATTGTATCGAGGTTGATGAAAGCACCGTGTTGTTCTATATAACCTCTACTAAAACAGTTCCAAAGGATCTGCATCGCAAAAGTGGATACAGCTTTGTTGATAAACAAATCCTGCTTCAAAAGCGAGGCCTCCATCGAACAGCTTGGAGGCTGTATCGCTTCATTTGCAGCGCTTTTCAGCACATCGCCGTAAAGTTCGACGGCGTTCGGCAGGCGTTCAACGCACTTCTTCCATGGTTGTCGTGAAAAGAGGTGCTTTGCCGAGCCAAGTATCACATTACCCGTTTTTGCCATGTTTCCCGTGTCGAGCCAATACGGGATGCCTGCCGCCTCAATTTTATCTGCAACAACGAGACGAGCAGCTACGTTATCCACGGCTGTTATTATCAAAATGTATTTTGATGCCGGCAGACTGGTCTGCCGTTTTATTGTTTGTACATACGCCCGCCATGCCGTACCGAAAAACATGTTCAGCCGCGTTGTCAGCACGGGCGACTTATAGTGGCCTACATCGGACATTGAATACAACTGACGTCCGACGTTTGTTTCCGAGACAACATCGGGATCGACCACATCAACGCTGAAACCCCGATGTCCAATCTGAATAAGCGTCTGGTTCATACGGGCCAAGTCGGTTAATATTTGGCTGCCCGTTCCACCGACACCCACCAGCAGGATGTGTTTATCCGAGGAATCCACAAAGCTCCCCGGAAGATAATGTTTATGCTTCATCACCATCCTCCTCCTCGTTTTTTTCGAGAGGCCCATGATAAAAACGGAACCCCTCCACCGAGTACCGGACGGCCGCATCAAATATGTCTGAGCCGTTGCTTCGGCGATAATTGCCAAGCACGACGCATATTTTGACACCGCCAGCATCGTCGGCGTCATCTGTCTGTGAGAAAAATGGCCTTATCTCACCGTGACTATGGATGTCAATTGCGATGTGTGCGCCGTTGCTTGTCATCGGCGCTTTGTACATCACATTGGTTAACGTGGAGGTAAAATCAACGGGTACGTACTCGTACCCTGAAGGATGCCAGGCAATAAACCCGGCGTATTCCTTTCCCTCGCGTGCGTATTTTGCCGCTAAAGGGACTACCGTGTCTTTTATAACGTCCGTTGCCTCGGCGAGCACCTCAGCAAAGCCATCTTCCTCTAAAACCCACCCGTACGGGAGGTATCGAGGCGCTTCCCACAGCTTCCTCGTCAGCGAACCCCAGGGCTGTTTTGTTTCAAGGTAAAGACCGTCTTTACCCATCAAAAACCTTGTTTTCCCTGTTTCAAGGATGTCGAGTTCTCCATATGTCGGCACAATTACCACCGGCATATGTTTTTGAATTATTTGGTCTAATCTGTTCATTTCATCTACTCCATGATTATGTTGTTAACGGTCAAGCCTGTCTCAGCAAGGATCTCTACCGGAAAGATATCCTTACCCCTGATCTGGTTCCAAACATCTTTCGGGGTGCCTTTCCTGAAATAAGGAGGAAGCTCGTTTGTACATTTTCCACCAATGAACGTTGCTTCCCACTTTACTATGTCAAGTGCATCGGGAACCTTCACGTTTCCCATACAGCACTTGCCATTGTCGTAGATGTTGAAAAACGGCGACCGGTACAGTTTTGTTGTTTTGTCTGGCCGGACGTTATCTTTCAACGCCCAGTTATATAATTTTCCGCCGGTGAGTTTAAATACCATCGGGGGAAGCGGATATTTGCCCCCGCCGGTGACTCCAGTGTCCCTTGAAAATGCTACTCTGGCGGTGGAGGCGGGTTTCCACCATATCGTAATTGCGGGAGATTGGGCAATGACCCGCTCGTGTATGTAATCGAGCGGGAATAAGCCCCTTGCAAGAGCCCCCACGAACTGCTCGGTTAATGGGGAACCTTCCCCTAATGTGCCGTCCTCGAAGACGGCATGTTCTGTTATGAAAAATTTCGGCAGCGTGCTTTCAAAGACCCTATCGCCGCCGGTTTTTTGATAGACTATCAGTGCCTCAACGGGCACATAGTCATCATTTATTTGTGCTATGTTGACCACGTTGTTCCTCCTGTCTCAAACAGGTCACTAAGACGTCTGAGAACGTCTACGTGAAACCTGAAGTTTTCTGCGTCTTCCTTGGTGGTTATGACCGCCCTAAAGGACGGATACGACATGCCGCTGTTCACGCTGCTGTCCATGTACTCGCAGTGCATGTCATACAGCGATGAAAAGCCTGTGGTCGCCATGAACATTTCTTCCGGGTCAATCATTTCATCCATGGCTTCCTCATCTTCACCACTACCTTCCTCGCTGTGAAACTCCTTGTACCATTCCGCAGCCTTGACGCCGCGCCAGAACCTATCTTTCTCTGCATATGTTATAGAAAGATATTCCAATGCGTTGTCGAGCCACTGGCTTTGAGAGGCCGATAAACCCCGGATAGAATTCTTGATTTTTGTAAGTCGTTCTATCCTTTTTATATTTTTTATGCACTTGTCGGGAAAGAGACCCTGAAAGTACTCTATTTCCCGTTTTATCTCATCGGCGGGGGTGTTTCCATCTTCATCCTCCGCTTCCTCTTCCTCATCAAACATCATGAGGTGAAACTCCCCCATGTCAGCCGTATTCATCGGCAAAAAAGTGGGGTTAAACAATATTAGCTTTAGGATCGCTACCAGCAATCTGTAAAGCCTTTTGTTCTCAATTTTGTTTACAAATTCCAGGTCGAGAGTAGAAGGAGCCTCAATCTGAAAATAAGCGTGAAGCTTATAGGGAACACCACCACGAATAACACCGTAGCGGTGGCACATGGCAGTTGAAACACGTGGGTAGCAGTAGCCTTCCTCTTCTTGCCCATTTGTTTCATCACCTAATAGGACGTTGATCCGCTTCTCAAGGTCGCGGATTATGCCCAGTTTTTTTGTTGCGTCTTCCCACGCCGCCGTCGGGTCCCCCCCGATGGCAAGATATACTCTTGCCATTTGGGAGAGAACTTCGTCTAAATCTGCTATTTGCGACGTGAGGACACAATCTTTGATGTCGATTTTTTTGCCTTTGCCCCATCGCCGCGGATAGATCATATCGGCTCCAGGACTATGGACGGAAGCGACGTTCTTTTCTCGTGGCGCCGTGTGGCGACTTCGCCGATAAGCTGCATTACACCAATGGTAGGATAGTAGGTAGGTGCTGTCGGTTCATGCTGCTCATTCGGCCTCGGCATTTCGGCGAGTTCAACAACACTAATGCCTTTTGTGCCGTATGCCCGTCTGAAGGTGTACTCGATCGCTTCGTCCCCGACTTCGGGGCCTTCTATTTCGGCCTGCACCAGTTCCGGGTAAATATTGGAGTAAAACTCCTTTACATCCTCCGGACTCATTTCTGGTTCCGGGTCATCGAGCGTGATGGCGTTGTACTTAAAACTCCTGGGGAGTGTTTTCATAATTTGACCTCCTCCTCAACCTCATCAGCTGCTGCAGGTGAGGTCTCTTTTTCCGGTTGTACTGGAGCAGAAAACAGATCCATCATCGGAGGTGTTGCCGGTTTTGTTGCTGTCGCTTGGGTATCGGCTTTGCCGTTTTCAGCTTTTGCAGGCGCGACACCTTTTTTCGCTATTTCTTCCTGCTTTTTGGCGGTTTCTTTTGCTACAGTCGCCTTTTTCGCCGCCGTTGCCACGGTGACGCTAAGCAGGGCTGCCAACTTTTTCTGTTCGGCATTTAACGAAGAAATGCTTGTCTCGAAATTTGCGTTAAGGTCTTCAGCGGTTCCCTTGACGGTTAAAGGGGAAAGCCCCTTATTATCTCCGTTATTTTTCCATTTCGGGGCGTATACTACGGTGATCTCGTCCCCTTTTTTCTGAAATAACATAGATAAGCCATTTCCTTCGGGGATTAACCCCGCAATTTTTGTGAAATTGAACATGTTGCCTCCTTTTTTTGTGTGTGTTTTGATTTTTTGATACAGAGATCGCCTTATATCCTTTAGAGAAAGGCATAAAGCGATAGAAATGGTGTTCGTTGACCTACAGATTTATTGCTTACATATGTATTAATTCCGAGGCGGCATTTTTGGTTTATTTACTTGACAATGTATATACAATATAATAAATATAACTTACTATGTATATTGATAATAATCAAGGGCGTTGTAAATGCCGGGACGTAAATCATGCATAGCAACGATAATATAGAGCAAAAGAAAGACTATACTATGTTCACCATGCGTATCAGCAGAAAGGACATGGCGATACTCGAAGAAAAGGCATCCAGATTGAGTATGAAAAAGGCCGAGTTTATAAAGCACCTGATAAGGCTGAAGGATTTGGAACTGCGATGAATATTGAACACATAACTTTGCTTGAATTCATATCGCGCATCAAGAATGTTCTCGCCCGGGAGTTCGCGTCCCCGGCATGGGTTGTTTCTGAAATCTCGGAGATTAAGGTCAACAACAGCGGCCATTGCTATCTCGACCTGGTTGAGAAGAAAGGCGACCAGATCGCCGTAAGGGTAGGGGGGATAATATGGGCGGCAAACTACCGGAAGCTGAGGCAGAAGTTCCTGAGTGCGACAAGCACAGAGATTTCTCAGGGCATGAGGCTGCTCCTGAAAGTTTCGGTAAATTTCTCGGAAGCCTACGGGTTAAAGCTAATCATACACGACATCGATCCTGCGTACTCTCTCGGAGAAATGGAACAGCAGCGGAGAAAAACGATAGAGGCACTGAGCAGGGAAGGGGTCATCGACCACAACAAGCGTCTTGTCCTCGGCCTTCCGCAGAAACTTGCCGTCATATCTTCCAACACGGCTGCGGGTTACGGCGATTTCGTCAACCAGCTCGACAACAACGTGCATGGTTATAAGTTTTATCACAAGCTATACAGCGCGGTTATGCAGGGCGCTGATGCTGTCGAATCGGTCGTATCGGCTTTGAATTGCATCGAACTATCAGGTACGCCTTACGATGCAGTAATAATTATACGTGGAGGCGGTTCCGTTGCTGATTTGAACTGCTTCGACAGCTACGAAATGGCGCGGGCGGTTGCGGTGTTTCCCATCCCGGTAATTACAGGCATAGGCCACGACAGGGACAATTCCGTAGTAGACAGAACGGCTCACACAAGCCTCAAAACACCAACGGCGGTTGCAGAATATTTGATAGGCGTGTTCAGGCGGTACGAGGATGAGCTGAACGCCATTCAGAGGCGAATCAGTACCTCCGCAAACAACCTGATAATTAAAGAAAAGGCGAGAACAGACACTATAGCCAGCAAAATAGCACATGCGGCGACAAAAAAGATATCGCTCATGCACAGGGATATTGCACGCTTCGAGGCGATGCTGAGATTGCGCCCCCTGGCAACAGTCGAGAAACGGCAGGCGAAGATGGACAGCATATTGCAGAAGATTACGCTTCTTGATCCGGCAAACGTACTCAAGCGCGGTTACAGCATAACTTACCTTAACGGAAAGGCTGTTAAGAACGCCGGTGAAGTTGAAGACGGCAATCTTATCAGCACGAGACTTTTTGAAGGTACTATAAAAAGCAAAATTATCAATAATAATACAAAAGGAGGGCAGGGTGGCTACAGAGCAGAAAGCCTATTCTGAAATGGCCAGGGAACTGGAAACGATCATGGTGCAGATTGAAGACATCAATATAGATGTCGATGTTCTTATCAGCAAGATAAAGGAGGCGGCAGTTCTTGTCCGCGCTTGCAAAGAAAAGCTGAAAGGGTCGGAACAGCAGATCACGTCTATACTTGCAACT
>MWCQ01000027.1 GCA_002070105.1 Firmicutes bacterium ADurb.Bin193
TTTAGTCGAAACTATTTTATCACATTTTTAGGTTGTTGTCTTTTTTTATTGTAACATATGTATTTTAACACTACATTTATGTAATATTATATAATATATAAAAACAGGCTGACGACACTGATTAATGTCGTCAGCCAATGTTTAATTCATATTATATATTTGCGGTCTATCTGAAATTCTAAAGTATAACCTTTGCGCTTACTATAAGATATACCTTTGAAAGCGCCTTTCAGTGCTATAACCGATTCTTATTTTGCGGAAGGGATTTTCTCGTCCGGCTTGTTGGACGCCAGTATAACCGTATTTGTAATTCCCGACCACTGCACGGCCGCACCCAATGACTCAGAAATAAAGCGTAAAGGCACCATTGTGCGGTCATTATGCGTAAACGGAGCTACATCAAGCATAAGAGGCTGACCGTTTAGCTTTGCCTCGGTACTTCCGATTGTAAGGGCTATTGTGGTATTACCCTTGGTTGCGGTAACCGTGCTTGTTGCTTCATCCCAGTCAACTGTTGCTCCCATAATCTCAAATATCGCACGCATAGGCACCATTGTACGGTCGTTTCTAATCATTGCCGGCGGGTCAAAGGTCTGCGGCTTTCCGTCAATGGTAATGTTTATCTTGTCGTCCTTGGCGTATCCGTCCCAGCCGTTGAAGATAGGCAGAGCCATGTTTTTCCAAAGAGCCCTCTTGTACTCGCGCATTTCGGGGTTTGTGTGCTGCCAATCGTCGGGAGCCGGGAAGACAAAGTTACCGTTTCCGCTTCCTAAAATCAGATCGCCCGTAACGGGGCTTAAGAAAATCAGGCTTGACATATAAATGCGCGGTGCGTTGATGGTAATATCCTCCCATGCGCAGGCGGTAAAGTCCTTGTTAAGCCGTCCCCTGTAAATCATGGGAGCTCCGCCTGACGCCATAAGCGCATATACGAGATGCGGGTCGTGGTAATCCGCAATAAACTTTTTAATGCCCCATGCCGGAGGAAATACGGTTGCGTATGGCTTTATGCTTAGTTTTGTGCCCGTCCAAACGCCGTCATCGCCTTCTTTGATAATCATTACATCCTTGTTTTCATCAACCGTAAAGATATGCTTATCGCTGGTCGGGCTGAAGTAGAAATGAGGTTCGGGTTTACCAGCGTTTTCGGTTGTAATGGAAATCCTGTATATCTCCTTCCAGGTCTGACCGCGGTCGGTGGATCTTTCAAGCACATATTTATGTTTTGAGGGCGAAGTATAAGAATACACAATGTCGCTGTTTATGCGGGACATACCGATAACCGATTTTTTCTTTGGGTTAATTGTCCATGTCTTGCCGCCGTCCATCGAGATATTCGGACCTGCGTATACGATGTTGGGGTTTTGCATGTGGTAGAAAATTTTGCTTCTGTTTACGACGCCGCCGCCTACATCGATTTTTTGCTCGATCCATTCTTTCCATTCGGTTTTACCCTTGTCGAGGGTTAATATAAACTGGTTATTGCTGCTCTGACTTGGCCCTATACCTACAATATACCTGCCGGGAGCGTCCGGGTCTACGGGCGGCGGCGCATTAGCCGGCCACGGGTCGGGCAGGCATACCATGCTGTGTACGGTAACGCCTCCGCTCCATGATGTGTGCACCTTTTTCATTCGCTGAATCAAATAGTCCGGATCATTCTGGTAAAACCATTCGCCGCCGTTTTCGGTAAAGTAGTTGCCCGCGTCCTGAAGCGCTACGCCGAAAACTTTCCAGTTTGACTCGTTAAATCCCATATCGAAAAAGCGCGGTGCAATAAAGCCTGTCGAACTGCTTTTCCACACCCTGCCCTCGGTGCTCTCACTGCGCCAGAAATAAGCATTGCCGACAGCCAGCGCAAGGTCGGGAATTGTCGGGTGAGGAAGGAAAAATGCCTGTTGACGACCGGTAATATTGGTCTGCGTCCAGGGTTCGGGATTGTCGGGCTGAATTTCATGGTCCATCCATTGACCTGAGAAATTTCGGATTTTCGCCTTGGTTTGAGCAACCGAATTGTGGACATATATAATGCGCTTACCCTCTGCGTTTTTTGCGCCGACGCCCATTTGCGCAGGGTTAATTGCATTCATTATGTTAGTCCATGTTTGGCCGCCGTCATTGGACTCATATACGCCGCGCTTTGCGGCATCGTTGTGCGTAAAGCTGAGCAGCAAATGGAGGGCATTGTCCGGGTCAACCCAGACAGTGTTAACCTTCCCACTGAACATATCGGACCTAATTTTGTTCCAGGTCTTGCCGCCGTCTGTAGTTTTGAAAAGCCCCGTAGAGGTTGACATAAACAGGGTGTTTATGTCTGTGGGGTGCTGTTTCAGAGTAAAAATTTTGTCGCCGTATGTAGCGTTGTCGAAAGTACATAGCTTCTCCCATTTCAATCCGCCGGGGGCAGAGGAATAAAGCCCCTTATCGGCGATATTGTTTGTGCTTGTAATGACAAGACGCCATATTCTGTCTTGCACGGTTCCGCCGGAAATGGGGAAGCAGGCAAAGGTGTCTTTATAATATCTGTCCATTGCATAATGTCCTACCTTGGCTACCATAGTCCAGCTTTTGCCCTTGTTTTCGGTACGGTAAATACCCTCCATATTCTTAAAGGCCGGAACAAGCTGATACTGAGTCGAACCGCTCAAAGATATAAACATAACATTTGAGTCAGCAGGGTCAATGGCGCAGGCATTGCCTTCCTGCATATACAGACCGTTATTCTCGGGTGTGAACCATGTCTTGCCGAAGTCGGTGCTGATTCGGGCAAAGCCCATATCCTGTCCCATAAGTACGGTTCCGTCTTCATGGAAAGCTCCGCCGTGCATCCACTGGTAGCCCTCGCCTCCGTAACGACCTTTTGGAAACAGGTCGGGAAGATTTGCCTTGTCGGCACCCATATCTTCTTCTTTACGACCGATCATCGGACGCCACTCAATCTTTTCGCCATCTGCGTTTGCGGTAATAGGTACATTAAATGTAAATACCGTTAGAAAAACTAACAAGGCCATAAATGTGCTTATAGTCTTTAATGTCGTTTTTGTTTTGAACATAAGCTAATTACCCCCCCTATACTATTAATTTAATTATACACTATAATATGAATTTTTACAATTATAATTATCAGACGGTAATAGGACACTTTCGAGCCTTAAGCAGTACCCGTTTTCTCATAATCAAAAGCAGTATGTCCCTAACGGTTGGTTTTGGAACATACCGCTTATTTTTAGTAGAGAAAAGTCTAATTAACTCTTTCATTTATCTCTGTTTTTATCATGGCGATAAAGTCGGAGAGTGAAACCGCGCCCTTGTCGCCCTCTTTTCGTGAGCGTACGGCAACTTCGTTGTTTTCCGCCTCCTTGTCGCCCACCACAAGCATATAAGGAATCTTCTGTTTTTGCGCCTCGCGGATTTTATAGCCGATTTTTTCGCTTCTGCCGTCGTTTTCAACCCTTATTCCGTTTCGTTTAAGCTCTTCCTCTACCTTCTTTGCATAATCAAAATGCTTCTCGCTTATCGGAAGAACCCTTGCCTGAACCGGCGCAAGCCATGTGGGAAGCGCACCCGCGTACTTTTCAATCAAAAGGGCGAGCGTGCGCTCGTAACAGCCGATGGATGTTCGGTGAATTACATAGGGGAACTTCTTTGTGCCGTCGGCATCGGTATACTCCATTTCAAAACGCTCGGCAAGCTGAAAGTCAATCTGGATCGTGATCAGCGTATCCTCCTTGCCATGCACATTTTTAATCTGAATGTCAAGCTTGGGCCCGTAAAAAGCCGCTTCGCCGTCCGCCTCGGTGTATTTTATGCCGATATGGTCCAAAATTTCGCGCATTGTGTTTTGAACCTGCTCCCACTCGCTCTGCGAGCCGATATACTTATCCTTGTTATTTTCGTCCCACTTGGAAAAGCGGTATGACACATCCTCATCAAGCCCCACGGCTTTAAGCATAAAGTTTGCAAGGTCAATACAGCCCCTGAACTCATCCTCAAGCTGGTCGGGCGTGCAGACGATATGCCCCTCCGAAATCGTGAACTGACGAAGTCTTATAAGCCCGTGCATCTCGCCCGATGCTTCGTTTCTGAAAAGAGTTGATGTTTCGCCGTAGCGTATGGGAAGGTCACGATAGCTACGCATCTTCGAAAGATACGCCTGAAACTGGAACGGGCAGGTCATGGGGCGAAGTGCGAATACCTCCTTGTCGTCCTCATTGCCCATTATAAACATTCCCTCACGGTAATGGTACCAGTGCCCCGATATTTTATAAAGGTCGCTCTTTGCCATAAGGGGCGTTTTCGTAAGCTGATATCCCCTTCTCTCCTCCTCGTCCTCGACAAAGCGCTGAAGAATCTGGATAACCCTTGCCCCCTTGGGCATCAGTATCGGCAGACCCTGACCGATATATTCGCTTGTGGTAAACAGCTCAAGCTCGCGCCCAAGCCTGTTGTGGTCGCGCATTTTTGCTTCTTCAAGTTCTTTTATGCGGGCGTCCAGCATCTCTCTGTCGGGGTAGGAACTTCCGTATATCCTGCGAAGCATTTTATTTTTTTCGCTTCCCCTCCAGTATGCTCCGGTTACGCTCATAAGCTTAAAAGCCTTTACCTCCGAAACTCTTTCAAGATGAGGACCTGCGCAAAGGTCAACAAACTCGCCCTGCTTATAGAAGGATATTATCTCGCCCTCCGGAAGCTCGTTTATAAGCTCGATTTTATAAGGCTCATCCTTCATAAGCTCCAACGCTTCGCTTCGGGAAAGCTCAAACCGCTCTATTTTATAGCCCTGCTTTATTATATTTTTCATCTCTTTTTCAATAGTAGGCAAATCCTCGCCCGTAAGAGACGAATCCGTGTCAAAATCATAATAGAACCCGCTATCCGTTGCCGGACCTATCGCAAGCTTAACATCGGGGAAAAGCCGCTTCACCGCCTGCGCCATAATATGCGATGTGGTATGCCAAAAGGCTTTGTTTCCGCCGTTTTCAAATAATTCCTTATCCATTTTTTCATTCCACCTTTTGCGTTTAACATAATCCTTATTATAAAACTAATTAATTACCGTGTCAAGAAAAATTTCCCTTGCTGTGTGTACTAAAAAGCGTACAGAGGGTTTGATATAATTAAGGTGTAAAATACAAATGAGGAGTGATTGATATGACAATGCCCGTTGTTCTGTTTTTATGCCTTGTCGTCATTGCGGGAATGATTAACGAAAAATGCTCGGATTGTGAGGCTAAAGGGGGGGAGGCTCAGGCGAAGGACAGAGCTAATGCTGCGAAATATAAGTTGGACGGAAACGCTATGCGCAGGGCGAGCTGAATGCTTCGCTGTGCGGCGAAAATGTGCTGTTGCGGGGCGAAAGCCAAAAAGCTGTAAAGTCAAATTCTGTAGCTTTTAGCGCTATCGAAGGAAAGTAAATAGTGGCAAACATTTTTTGCTTTAAAGCCTTGACATAGCACACAATACTTGCTATAATGTAAATCGCCGTTCAAACGAGGAGAGGTGTCTGAGTGGTTTAAAGAGCCGGTCTTGAAAACCGGTGACGGTTTACGCCGTCCGGGGGTTCGAATCCGCCCCTCTCCTCCACTTTACACTTTAGGTTTATTGGTTAAATCAAAAGAATATGTAAAAGCAATTCGGAGAAGTACTCAAGTAGGCCGAAGAGGCGCCCCTGCTAAGGGTGTAGGTCGGGAAACCGGCGCGAGAGTTCGAATCTCTCCTTCTCCGCCAAATATTTTGTCGAAAGGTGTCGGATAATGATTCGTCACCTTTTTTATTATGTTAACGAATACCACCCGCTATGTGGGTGGTATTCGTTAACATAATAAAAACCGCCCCTTTAGGGGCAGTTCGTAAAGAATATGCGGTTGGCAGACTGTTCAGCGTGTCTTAAGACACAGCCAGTATCATGCCCTTATAGGGCATGTGCAAGCCACCCGTTATACGGGTGGTCTTGACTTGCCAGTAAAGATTTTATCCATACTAAAAATATATTATTAGAGCTTATTCATGAAAATCTGTTGTAGCATGGCTTACAGCTGCCTCTAAAATATCATAGTAAGCCCAATGTGTATTTAAGACATCTGTAAACGGAATCTGATATTTTGAAAGATTTACATTTATCTTGTCTTTATTCGGTGTTCTGCCAATTGCCGAATTGATGATTTTTACAGCCTCGGCACGGGTTATATTTGCGTCGGGCTTGAATGTTTTGTCCGGATAGCCCGTGATATATCCCATTTCATAGATTGCAGACAAATACTTTGTTGCCCAGTGTCCCGCTGTATCACTGAAAGGCAGGCTTTTCTCCGAATTCGTATCAAGCCCGCAGAATCTCGCAATAATGGTTGCAAACTCGGCTCTCGTAATACCATTCTCAGGCTTGAAACTGCCGTCAGAATATCCAACAATGATTTGTTTTGAACAGATAAATCCAACATAATTTGAATACCAATCATTCTTTGAAACATCTGTAAAATTGCTTGTATAGAATGCTTTTTCATCAAAGTCTTCCATGAGCCTTGAAATCATGGTTACAGTTTCCGCACGGGTTATACCTTCCTCGCTTTTAAATGTGTTATCGGGATAACCTTTGATATATGCCGAATGTTTTGCCATAGGAGTCGGAGTTGGGGTTGGCACATGCCAACCCGTACCCGGCTTTGGTGTTGGTGTCGGCGTTGGTATAATGGAGGCGGAGTAGCTTATTGCATACTGGCTGAATTTGTCGGTTTTAAATATTAAGAAATTACCATCCCTCGTTGCAGATATGATTTCAGCAACTCCATCATGCAGCCTTACTATCTTATAATTGTTGCCTCCGCGCATATTTTCAGGAATTTCAAGCTTGATCGTAACAGGATTTATTGCAGTATCCTTTTTCTCATCTTGACTTAAAACTGCTCCGTCTGAATTCTTTTTTGTAACTAAAAGCGATATGTCAAAATAGAATAGGGAAGCATCTGTCCCTACTTGTTCCTCAATTTTTGCAATATCCTCTGCTGATGCGGTGTTCTGCTTTACCACAAGCTTTATTTCCGTACTGATTCCGGCAAGCGAGTCTGCTGTCGTATCGACTGCACCTTTCAGGTCGTTCGCATCCACCTCGGTATTGAGGTTTTCCTTTACAACATTGGCGGTTACACTGCCTCTGACGACTGATAGAATATATTCGCCGGAATTATCAACCGAGCCGTCCGGCCTTTTCACTCTTATTGATAAATCAGCCTGTTTGAGCGAAGGGTCTGCCGGAATTTCAATACTGCTGCCGTCAATTTTAACCCTTGGCTCCGAACAGGTTATGACCATTGAATAACCAAGCTCGTAAAAATAGGGAATAATCTTCGCCTTAACAACTCCGTCACGGTTAGGCGACGCAACTGTGTGAAATTTGTTTTCCTCACCTGCATTCACAATGAATGAATACCTTTCAGTCTTATTACCGTAAACCTCTATATCAAATTTGCTTACATAATTGTAGGCGGAAATATATATGTTGCCGCCCTCAATATCAAGGCTCTTGCCGCCAATGAGCGACGGCATTTGCGTTCCCGTCATTGCATTTGCCGCAAGCTCTGCTCTTGTAATGTTTAAAGGGATTTTATCGTCTATTGCTTTTTGCTTTATGGCAAATTCAAGATACAAAATCGTGTCATTACTGCCGAATATAAAGCTGTCAACTCCATAGGATTTTGAACGGTCAGCCGTATCGTCAATAAAAGCAAGTCGAATTTCTCCGTTTTGATTTGCAACGCTTTTGTCGTTTGATTGCCATGATATGGTGTTTCCCTTGCCAGATTCCATAGTCCCTGTTTTTGTACCGATATATTCAAGCTTTAATTTATCGAAGGTTACAAAAATGACGCCGCCGCCATAGCTGCCCTTTTCTCCGTTTTGTGCAGTGATCGGAAGTGCACTAAGTTTAACCGGTACCAGTACATTCTCTGTCCTCGAAATACGGTAATCCACATTAGCTATATATATTTTACTGTTTGCCTCCGCCCGGACAGAGAGCATTTGTAAAACAAACAAAGCTATTGTCAAAATGATTGAAATGATTCTTTTCATATCCATGCCACCTCATTAATTAAAGGGGAGGGCGGCGCAGGGTCGCCCTTCCGCAAATTATTTGGAAAGTATTCCAAAGCTACCTGCTTTTTTGTCCACTCCTTCTGTTCCCTGTAATATTGCCTGTATCATTTGTGCAGCATCAATGGGGTTTTGTTCTCCGTTTCCGCTGACCTCTGAAACGAGCATATTCTCGCTTGTTGCATTGGTTACTTTTTTAAGCCATACATCGATCGGCTTCATGTAGTCATCAGATGAAAGCTCTGTGTTTGTATTATCCTGCTTACCGTAATAAATAACAGGTGTGCTGCCTTCATTAAATACGAACTTATTAATGTCAGGTGTCACTTTGCTCGGCATTAATACGACATACCTGCCCCGCTCCGGTGAATAGAATATTTTTGCATTTGCATCATGAACTACTGCATCATTAACCGCGATGCTGAGGGTATTTGATTTGCCTATGTTGGTAACGATGGCATAAGCCTTGTAGCCGTCAAACACTTCGTTATCGGTGACTTCAAAATCAAGCGTGTATGACCAGTTTATTGCTTGTCCGGTATAGGTGTCAATGACAACCACTGTGCTGCCTATGGCAATATCCTCTTCGAGGGTATTCTCTCTTGCCATAAGCTTAAACACAATGTAGCGTTTGTTCATATCACCGGATTTGATTCTATATGAAATTGAAGTGTCTGTGAGTTCCAGTTCTGTCGCTCCGTCAATGCCGGTAGCAGCAGCCGTCTGGTCATCGCCCAACTTAACCGAATATGCAAGCTTTGTCAAAGAGGAATCATTTTCATCCAGGTCATAGAACTTGCTTACGGCAAACGGCAGGGTAATGGTATTGCCGACAACATACTTGTTATCTGTAACCGTTATTTCCCCGGCTGTTATGGACGGCGCATTGTTCAGATTTGCATATGCTGTAACACCGGCGGAAGTCATTGTGCTACTTACTTCTTCCGTATAATAATCAGAAAGCGCAATAATATTTACAGTAATACTGCTACCGACATCCTCTTTTGTTAATGTGTAATTCTCGCCTGTTGCACCTTCAATTGCAACGCCTTCACGATACCACTGATATTGATAACCCGTCAAAATTTGTGCAGCATCACTGCCCACAACGGATGCCTTTACGGTCGCATTATCCCTTGCCTTTGCCGCAACGCTGATTGCGGAACCGTCATTGTGTACAACAGTAACTGCCGTAATGGTCGGTTTGGGAACAAGCTGTTCTCCGCCTAAGAAGAAGGTTTCGGTTTTTGGAGTGGTTTGGGTGCATTCGCCGATTTCTTCGCTCGCAGTAACGGTAAGCCTCAGCCATTTGTTAATGTAAGCACCGTCTATGACAAGGTTCTTATCGGTTTCGTCGGCTATATTCAAATATACGCCGTCCGCGCTGTCAGACCAGCTCCATTGATAGGTAGTGGCTGTGTCGCTGCCTATATTCTCATAAATATAGGTGACAGTTGGGTTATAGCCTATGGTCTTTCCTGTCTTAAATCCATCTGTATGGATCAAGTTGCCCATTGTAACCTCAGGCGAATCTTTCGGCTTAACAAGCACGCTACCGCTTGTCATTGAATGAAGCTCGGTTTGACCCTGCATCATTTTAACCTTGACTTTCAATCGATATCCGATATATTCGTCGGTCACGGCAAAGCTTTCCCCTGTTGCCCCCACGATTGGAGTTAAAAAGTTATTGTTATTTTTGTTGGTGTACCATTCATATTGATAGGTTACATCATCAAGCGGCTCTGTGGCTGTTATAACACTATAAAGTGTTGTGTCGGTATCCTTTATAACAGAACTGATTTCACCGCCGCCTGCGCTGTCCGAAATCTTATTGGTCAAGATTTCGCCGTAATCAAGGAAGTTTATTCTTTGCTTCTGGTTTGAAGCTAAATCTGTAAAAACAACATCTGAAATGGTTCCTCCAATAATCGGGAACACCTTAAATTCTCTTGCATACACATCTGTGGATGTACCGCTTTGCTGCCTCTGATCTAATCTAAACTTAAATTTGAAATCAAAGGGTGTGTTGTAATCCACCCCAACGCCTTCATCAAAAATCCCGTAAACTTTTATTTCTCCCGTCTGGTGCCCAAATTCGTCCCCGGTTGCATCCGCGACAAAACCCGTTCCTTCCATTCCCATAAAGGTCATAGTTGAGGCATCAAAAGTAAAGGTTGCCTTAATTGCGCCGACATTGTCCTGCACACCGGACAGGCTTATAACCGGTACTGTAATTTCGGTGTCTGCGTCCGCATTGATGACATTACCCTTGCTGGTAATTCTGCTTTTGTCAGAAACAGTTTCTCCGCCGTAGAAATAATCCACATCGCATAATGCCAGACTGAGCGTTGAGGTCTGTTGTCTGTCTAATGTTAATGTGCCCGGAATCTCATTAATAGGGTATAAACCGGTCCCTAACAGGTAGGTTTCTCCGTCCTTTGTCAGTGTCATGCTGGTATCTGTGGTATAAATGACAGTGTCTCCCGCAATGGCATCCGCTTTTATATACGGCCGTATGCCGAACAGGATTCCGTCCTTTGCTGTGACACCAACAGGATTTTCATAGGTAACGGTAACACTTGTGATTGTGCCGTTGGTGACAGGTTCAGAAACGGTAATATCGTCAGTGTTTTCAAGCAATCCGCCCCATGCGGCAGGCATACTCATTATGAACGGATTTATTTCATCAATCTTCAATTCCGTCTTGTTCATGTTAAATGTAGTCACAAACTTTGTCAGCTTGTATGTGTTATCAAACGGCGCATTGAAACCAATATTGTAGTCAACTACAATTGGTTCGTCCGTTGGTCCAATGTGGTGCATAGAGCTTATCAACTCGGTTTCTGCTACAAAACTTGTATTTGTTACCGTCGGGTATAAGCTCATATAAGACTCGTCCTCATTACCCACCACTACGCAAAAATAGTACTTTGTATTCGCTTCAAGCTCATCAAGGATAACGGAATTTTCTCCATAAACCACTTTTTTCATAATCGTGAGGCCGCCTTCCGTAGCGGTCATCAAATCGATAATATTATTAAACACATTTTCTTTAGAAGCGAACGCAACATATCTCAAATTCTCACCCGGATAATGCGGGTCAATTGCGAATGGAAAATCAACCTGCATAGAGGTGTCAGAAAGTTTGGTTAAGGTTAAGCTGCCCAAAACCGGCTTAGCCCATGTTGTGTACGTACCTTTGTTATAGCAAGCCTTATTTCCCGCCTCATCCTCTACAATAATATTATAGTAGTATTGTGTGTTTTCCTCATAATCAACCATAATATCGCCAGCTATCGTCGCATCGAAAATCAACATAAAATTATCTATCAGAGTAGTCACCTTGCCGTTCTCTTCTATCTCGGCAATGGTATCCATTGCTGGTGATTTAGAGTAATAGAAGGTATACTTCATATCGCCTATACTTGTGGTATCGTCGGTTGCCTTCGCGAAGGAGATTCTCACGCCCATATGCTCTTCTCTAGTATGTATAATTGTTTTATCGGAAATAGACGGCGGCGTGGTATCGCTTTCTTCCGCGGGAGGACCCAGTGTTACCTCGGGGGATACGGTTGTCAGCCCGTATCCGGTAGCCATACCCGGAAACCCGGAACCCGCAATCTTCAGCTTATAGCCCTGCCCCGCATTCAGATTCACCTCGAATATAGTCGGAACCGCCAAGATGAGAGATCCCGTGGAGAGAGTTGTTTGCTCATCGTAAGTAAGTAGGGTATAAGTTGGGAAACTCATTGCGAATGAGGGTCCCACAATGCTAAACGTATGAACGCCTGTTTCATTCGCCGTAAATTCGATTGTGTCGGAAAATGATTCAGTGAAGTGTCCGTTTGAAAGCACCGTAAATGCCGGGGTCGGCTCAGGCGTCTCTTCACCAACCTGTGAATTGATAAGATAAGGCAGGTTATTGTTTACTCCGTCGGTTATTACCCATGTGTTTGTAAAATCCCATGGGTGGGTAGGGTCATAATTTGTATTATCTGTAAAGTTTGATGATAACTGAAAAAATTCCAGCGATTTATTTGCAGTGTTACCATAACTTCCATCGCCGTAATCATTTTGAATTGTACTGCTTGTGGTGTGAGAATAATATAATTCACCAAGGTTAGTGGCAACAATACCTGCGACATCGTTTCCTGATCCGCTAACCGTATTTGCCGCAAAACAGCTTGCAATGGTACCAATGCTCAAACCACCTACTAATCCGCCAACACTTGCGCAGTTTGAACCATTTACAGCGCCCGCTGCATAACTATTGAATATATATCCTTCTGCTTGACCAACAAGCCCACCTACCATTTTATCTTGGCCATAGCTTGTTACAGAGCATGTACTGTAGCTGTTGATAACTTCCATTAATGTTACGCCGGCCAAGCCGCCAATGTATCCCTGGCCTTTAACTGAACCGGTTGTGTAACAGCTATGTATTTCTCCCCATGAATACCCTGCAAGACCGCCTATGCAATCGCCTGCTGAATTTATGTTTACATTGGTTACACCGAGATTTTTAATTATGCCGTAATAGCCAACAGTTCCAAATAATCCCTGACGGTCTGATTCTGTGTCGATTGTTAAGCCGTTAATAGAATACCCGTTGCCGTCATATATACCTCCGAATGGGAAAGACATATCCCCGATCGGAGTCCAGAAACCTTCGGAGCTTAAGTCAATATTTGCAGTTTGCTTGAAGTATTTTCCTTCGAATCCCTCATACGCCGCATCATCATAATGAAGCTGAACATAAAGCAAATTATCATAACACGAAATTATGTACGGATCCTCAAGAGTACCGGAACCGCTCGGCAGACTGCCTCCATCTGCCAACACGGTCAGTTGCCCAACCGGCAAAAGCATAGCTGTCATTACTATAACCAATAGCATGGATAAAGATTGTCTGATTTTCCTTTCGAACATTTTGTTGCCTCCTTAAATAAATTTTTTATTTATTTGTTAGCCTACGCGACCTAGTGCCATTGCCACTCTTTCCTTTATTAGAGGCTTTAACAGGAAATCGGTAGCTCCGACACTGTATGCCTCGGCGGCATATTTTCCATCCTCCGCCAAAAAAATTAGCTTTATTCCATCGTCTCCGTCTCTTATCCTCCTTCCTACCATTAAGCCGTCCATCTGCCCGATAACAGCATCCAAAAAGACAATGTCCGGCTTTAACTCAAGTATTTTTTTTACCAAGCCCTTCGTTTTGGAAAAGCACCCTTCAACGCAAGCATCGCAACTGACTATCATTTCAACAAGCCATGCAAGTTCCATTGGACTGCTTTCTATGACAATAGCTCTGAGCATATACCCACCGCCATTCTGAGCAAAATATTCCTCACTAACAAATAATATCAAAGTATTCTGACAGAATTCTGACAAAAAAGACAAAAAAGACACCAAAAAGTGTCTTTTAAAGAAAAATATAAATTTTTTACTGAATAAATATATTTATATTATAGCTTGCATTATTTGTTTAGAGGGTTTAAGACCATACTCCTCACCTAAAATCCTTTCGAGCCACATATAATGACTGATTGCCTTTTCCCGCTCGTTCATTTTCAGCAGAAGCTTTATCAGCATAATATTTGCTTCTTCCTCGCAAGGTTCCGCTTTTACCAGCTTATACAAATACCTGACAGCTGACCTGTCATCCTCATTTTTTCGATAATACTCAGCCGCATTAAGAAGGATTTGGCACAACTGTTTTTTTAATTCTTCATCCTTTTCATAACTCCACAGATAACCGTTCATGCTCAGGTAGCCCTGCTCAATCAAATCGCATACCTTTTCCAAGCCCGAATAATCGCAGTCATTTTCGATTAAAAAGGACTTTAAAAAATCTTCCGTATAAAAAAGATCACAGTCGCAAGCCTTGATTTCTAATGAATACTTTCCGCCTGAATATTCAAGTGAAACCTTGTCCCTGCACCGCGAAAAAATATTTCTGAGTCTGCAGACCGAGGTCTGCAGGATTACCAGCGCCTTAGCCGGCTCATATTCGGGCCAGAGGTTGTCTATAATTACATCCTTGTATATCTCCTTGTTCCGATTCGTCAGAAGATAGGCAAAAAGCTCCTCTGCCTTGGCGCGCTCCCACTTTACCGGAGTGTTGTCTATTTTAACGTTAAAACCTCCGAAGCATTGGATATGAATATTTTGAGCAATTGTCTTTTCTGTTCTTACAGTTTTTCGAACCTTCTCAGCCATTTTGATAAAACGTTCCCTGACAACCGGCTTCATGACATAATCCAATGCATTGATTTCAAATGCCTGCACGGCATATTGGCTATAAGCCGTAATAAACACAATTTGCAGGGAAGGATTAATTTCAAGCAGCCTTTCGGCAAGAGTTAATCCATCAATTTCAGGCATCTCTATATCCACAAATGCCACCTGGGGCATAAGTTTTTTACATTCCGAAAGCGCCACCAGAGGGTTTTCGTATGTGCCGCATACCTCAATAAAGCCTGTATCCTCTGCCATTTCCTTTATATCCTCCAAGGTATACCATTCATCATCCACAATAATTGACTTTATCATATCGTTTGCACCTCGCCATCTTCACTTAAGCGGAATTTCAAAGGAAATTGTTGTTCCTTTATTTATGTTGCTTTCTATAACCAATCCTTGACCATAGAGCTTTTCAAGCCTTCTTTGAATGTTTTTGACACCAACGCCTTTTACATTATTTGATGCTTCCAGCAGCTTTTCTTTTTCCTCGGAGGACATTCCGACACCGTCATCGGACACCTCTATTCGTATATTTTCAGCTTCTTTTTTTATATTAACCGTTACAGTACCACCCGTGGATTTTTTCAATATTCCATGCCTGATTGCATTTTCCACCAGCGGCTGTATTGAGAGCCTGGGAATTCTAACCTCGGGTATTTCATCGCAATTAAGTACAAATTGTATGCGATCCCGAAACCTTGCCTTTTCAATCTCTACATAGGCATTTACAAGCTCAAGCGCCTTATCAAGCGAAACAAAATTGTCGTTGCTGTCAAAATCGAAGCTGTTTCTCAAATAGTCTCCGAATTTCTCAATAAGCTGCCTTGCTTTATTGGGATTGCGGGTGACCATGGATGCAATGACACTGAGAGTATTGTATAAAAAATGCGGTTTGATCTGTGCCTGTAAGAATTTAATCTCATTTTGAATTGCTTCGTCTCTTGTGGCTTCCACCTCAATGAGCAGGCGTTCCTTTTCATCGAACTGTTCTTTGAACAAGCTTGCGTGGATGATGGTGTGAACAAACAGAAAAATCAGAATACCGAAGGATGAAAGCTCACCGAAATCGCTGCTTATAACATTTTGATTAAGCAATATATCGTATGTAATTGTTATGGCGGGCACGCTTAAGGCAATCAGATAAAGCACGCCACCTTTCATTTTTTTAATGAAACCGATGCTTGCCGCCACAGCGCCGCTAAACATAATATAGTCCGTAATCCGTCCAAATTTTG
This sequence comes from Firmicutes bacterium ADurb.Bin193, assembly GCA_002070105.1. Taxonomy (GTDB): domain Bacteria; phylum Bacillota; class Clostridia; order Monoglobales; family Firm-18; genus MWCQ01. The sequence goes on from MWCQ01000027.1 coordinate 15,564, forward strand.
TGTAGAATTGGGCGGAAGTCAACATGAAAAGAAGTATTAGTGCAAGGCTGATTGCGCTATATATGCGTGCAGCAACTTTATTAAAACGCGTTGGAAACAAAGCCTCAACATACAGGACAAATACTGCAGCACTTAGCTGAGCGGATGCATGCCAAATGAACAGCAGCAGACTGAATGGTATACCGGGAAACAATTTTGAAATAATCAGCTCCCCATTGGTATCAAAGACAAAAATTGCAAAGTAGCAAACAAGTGCAAAGTAAAGGTATTTCTTTTCGATCCGTCTCAAATAGAATATACTAAAATAATATAAGGCAAGTATAACAAGTGCCCCGGCAACAAACAGCTTCTTGCCAATAAGAATTTCCTGATACTTTGCGATACCGTTTACAGAACCGATTAAAAGGCTATTCCAAAAACCGCCCTTGCAAAAATCATAATTTGCTACCTGAATGATAACATCAAATTCACTTGCGGGAATATTAAAAACGGCGGTAAGAGGTTTATATTGAGGCCTGTATCGCTCCTTACTTATCCCAACCTCGCCGTTTGATGCAATCTCCGAATCATTAACAAAAAGCTTGTATGCACTGGAAAAGGTGTTGGCTTTAAAGCTTAGAAGTGAATTTATGGGAAGACTTGTTTTGACATGCAGCCTATATGTACCATAACCCTGACCGGGCAGTTTTTGACCATCAATGCTATATTCCGTCCATGCATGGGGGACATCAGCCTTAATTGGGGTGGTGTCAATACCCGTTTGGATGTTATCATAGGTCAATAATTGATTCCAATAAAATTCCCACTGGCCGTCAAGTTTTATATTTCCGTCCTTATTAGAGTCCCAATCGGACAGATTAAGCTCACCGTTTTCTATGTAAATATTGCTTTTCGACCCTGTGTCCTGTGATACCTGACATCCCGACAGCACAAAAGGCATTAACAGTATAAAAAGCAATAATATATTTTTATACAACTTCATCTTGGCTCTCCCTTTCCAGGTATACTGAATGCTTAATATACCGCCTTACTTTCTTATGCGCTTGCGTAAATCTTCCGGTTTATATGCATCTTCGGGGATTAACCATGTCCTCCCAATCCGCTTAACACCAATAATCCTTTTATCAGCACAAAGCTGCTGTACCTGTCTTTCGGTAATATTCCACTTTTTAGCCATATCTTTGGCGGAAAGATATTCCATAATACCCTCCAATTTGACATAATTATTTATTTTATTATACTTCGCCCAAACGCACTTTGTCAATATAACAATGCATGTTTCACTTAGCATGTCTGTAGGATTACAATTGATTAGTTTCAGTTGGCTATGGATCTGAGGGAATGCGCAGGAACAAATATGCAAGTATAAGAAAAGCCGTCTTTCCGCTATAGGCGTCTAAACGGCTGCAATCAATCATTTTTCATGTGTTCTGCGAAAGTGTATTTTAATTTTAACATCCTTCTCCGCCAAATATTTTTTCGAAAGGTGTCGAATAATTGATTCGTCACCTTTTTGTAGGTTTGTCAATGATATGTTACACCATCGGTCAAAAAATTTTGCAAAACAGTTTTTGGCGATTGCCATTTTAGCGGACGCATAGGGAAGTTATTGTAATTGCGGTTGTGCACCGCAAGCTGAGCCTTGAAATCCTCCAGCGAATAGAATTTGT
>MWCQ01000028.1 GCA_002070105.1 Firmicutes bacterium ADurb.Bin193
GACCTGAACCATGCGCGTCTGCCAATTCCGCCACTGGTGCATATGAAGTTTTTGGAGAGTTTTAACTCCCATATATAAAATTCAAACGAGCAAAAACTCATTCGAAAATTATCACAATAAAAAGTAAAAATCGGTTTGTTAAAAGCAATATTTACATAGCCGTTATTGGTATCCTTAAAAAAGGTTGACGGACTTGAACCTGCATGCTCGCGCACTAGATCCTAATGCTGGTGTCACCTTGGTGAAACTATTTCTTGATATCTATATGCCTATCAGGAAAGTACTGTGGAATGGCGTCGATGACTGGTTGCACACTCTTTTCTCTCGCCATGTTTAGGATACCTTCAACACCAAACTAAAAAACAAGTTGGAAAAATTATCAGAGTTACATGTGGGGAAATTTAAATTAATTTGTCAGGATAAAGTGGGTTCGGTTACATATTATAGTTTATTTTGATATTCGTTATAGGTGTGCTTAGCAAGTAATAAACTACTTTCTTCGTGCAAAGGTTTAATTTTAGTAAGATCAGCTGTGATAGTTTGTTTGTTTGCGGCGACATTTTTATTTTCACTCTCGAAATCCACTAACATACTATCACGTTTTTTTTTCTTTTCATGAAGTTTTTCAGATAAAAAGCTTTTTACACTCTTGCAATATTCCGTATATTGGTTTGTCTGCGATGTAATAATTTTGCGAAAATGAGGAAATAAATCTGTTAAATATTTCTCAAGATTTTGTTTCAATTTTTCTATTTTCTTCTCACTATACTTATCGTTAATTTTTATTGTACTTATTAACATACTCATTCCACCAAAAACTACACCGCCAATCACACTACCTAATACAGGAATCGGAACAACAATCTGTCCAATAGTAGCACTTACAATCTGACCAGCAACTTGACCTGCTACAAACTGCCCAACTCCAATGCCAATTGGGACAGCAGCTGGTAAAGTGGACAAGGAAAGCAAAATTGATTTTCCTAAAAAACTGGTATTTACTTTCAAATCACCCAAGTCAGCAGACTGGTCTTCGTCATACTCAACAGTTGGACTAATCAACTCACTTTTAGTAGCACGCTTAATAATATCCGCAACCTCTTCTAATGAGTGAATGGTTTCATTATTAAGTTCATTTGACAAGTCATTATAAAAATGCCTTAGTTCTTGATTGACTATGATATTTCGTTGTTTTTCTAATTTAGCGTATTTGTTAGAAGCTATTATTTCAAAATCATTTTCGTTGATATATTGTACGAGTTCACAATATATACTATCCTTAAGGTCATTTATCTTTTTCCTTTTGAAATCATCACCAATGACTTTGATTCGTTCTTCCAATCGACTTACAATAACAAAACATTTTTCTTCAATTTCACGAATAGCATCAATTTCAGCGTTTAAAGCAACCTCAAGCTGTTCAAGAGTTTCATAATGTTCATAGTATCTAAGATAGTCATTTAAATCAAAATTGATTTCACCGATAAGTTTATTTATTGATAATAGTATTTGCTTAATCTGTTCAAGGCGTATGTTTGATTTAAGTATCGTTTTGTTCAATACTAATAAAAATTCTTCAAAACCACTTTCATTATGTAATTCATTAATTTTTTCAATGTTACGAAGGTGTAATCCTTTTTGCGAAAGAACCACATCCTGAGAGATTAAACCACTTTTGAACAATTTATAGTGCAACTCATAATAAGAAGAGATCATGCACATATGGGGAATTCCAATATTGGGTAATTGTAATTCTTCTTTTGCTTGCTCAATTAATCCAACCACACCCTCTAAGGCATCCTTTTTATCTTTATGGGTATTAAATTTATCCTTGTGCGTAATCGCAAATATCACTGGATATTGATTATTTGAATTCCATAGCATCATGTTTTTAATCAGTTCTAAATTTTCTCTTCCACCAATATTTCCAATAGCCATGATAATCGCATTACTACGAGACATGACTTCGATTGCGCGCTGATTATTCACTTCATTTGAACTTCCCAATCCGGGTGTGTCAATCAAGGTAATTCCATTTTTAAGTATATCTGAAGGAACAGTAATGCGTATTTCGATTATTTTTTCTGAATAACTTTTTCCTTTTTTACACAAATAGTTAAACAGCTCATTTTTGTCAAAGTTTATCTTTTTTGGAATAGTGCCGTCAGAATACAAAACTTTAATTGAACATTCTTCGTCATATTTGATTTTTGTAACCACACAGGTAGTTTCTTGAACGTTAGCAGGAAGAATATCTATTCCTAACAACGCATTTATCAAGGTGGATTTTCCAACACTAAATTCTCCAACAATAGATACTAAATAATCGTTATTATTGAAGTTTTCAATCTCTGTTGCAAGATTCTTTATTCTTAGATTATGTTTTTGCGCAAAAGTAATAGACGCTTGATTATTTATTAACTGAGAAAAGGATAGGCTACTAATTGTATCCTTTACATACGAAAAAAAATTTATAATTTCATCTTTTTCCTTTTGAATAATTTTGCTATCTAACATTGTTTCTTTTAACGTAGTTGTAACCATTTGAAACCTCCTATGTTGGTATAAATATTATGGCAACATAGCCTTATCTAATTTTTATATAGTATATCACATGATTTTCCAATTTTCAATCCTTTTCCAGAAGAAATTACCTTGATATGAAACAATCCCCAACACTCAGTCTTGTCCGCCGTAATAGGGACAATCCGTAAAATCATACCATAGGAATACGTCAATATTATGAATTTTTTGGGGGGGTTGTGGACAAACACAACTTTCCAAAGGGACTCGCCACCCTGCCTAACTGGGTGTGCTGGCGGTTTGAAACGGATAAAAATGGGGGGGATACAAAAGTGCCGTACTGCCCTGCCACAGGGCGGCGGGCTTCGGCAAGTAATCCCACGACTTGGGGAAGTTTGGACGAGGCGTTGACGGCGAAAGAAAAATATTTATTTCACGGCGTGGAGTTTGTTTTTACCGCCGAAAGCGGTATAATCGGGATAGATGTTGACCATTGTTTGAACGGCGGCGTGATGAACAGCGTTATTATGGAAATACTCTCCAAACTACCACCAACATTGAGACCAGTCCGAGCGGGACAGGGCTTCACCTATTTCTGCGTGGCAAGCTGCCCGAGAGTGGCAACCACAACAGCAAGGCGGGGGTGGAGATGTATTCATCGGCGCAGTATTTTACCATGACGGGCAGCTGATGGCGGGACTACGCGGATACCATCGCGGAGGATAATGGCGCGATTGCGTACATACACAAAACCTTTATCACGCCGCCGAAATCCGCAAGCCACAGGGCAAGGTTTCCGATTGGGAGCAGGATTTGGAATTGGAATTGCGGAAAAGCCCAACAGTTGTTGTGGTATGTCAGGTGATTTTTCTGTCCTACTCTGTGTGAATATAACTGGCAGACACAACACTCTGTCATGCGTTATTTTTCACAAATGAGATAAGCAAAACTTGTGGAAATTGATCGTTTTTACACCAGCATAGTTTGTGCGTCTGCCAGCGAATTTTACACAGTGAAAAACAAAAAAAGCCTTGGTACACAAGGCTTAAAAGAAGTTGGTACAGGCGACAGGAATCGAACCTGCACGGTCTCCCACTAGATCCTAAGTCTAGCGCGTCTGCCAGTTCCGCCACGCCTGCATATATAAAATCGAGCAAATTCCTTCGCTCATTTTTATCATATTGTTATTTAATTTTATTTTTCCACAGAAGTGACACCAGCGAAGTCTAGCGTGTCTGCCAGTTCCACCACATCCGCATTTATAAATAATTGCAAGTTGCAAATTATTATTTGTTCTTCTCATACATAGTTAGCTTTTTTATTATCCAAAAGCTTTCTGTAAACAATAACTGATACTATGCTTATAAATGGATATGTAAACATACTTATAAACGCATTCGCAATACCTAAAATAAACATTTCGGTTGCTCTCCCTTGAAATAAGCTTGCTAACAGTCCATATATAACTGAATATGTTGTTGTAGTTAACAACACTAACATTAGTATATTTAAGTAATTTCCCTTAATCAATTCTGCATTTTTCGTAATATAATGATTAGTTTTTGCTTCGATAGCAATTGAAGGCATTATTGTGTAATAATACGCAACTATGAAACCAACATATATAGCCCCTATTACAGATGCATATGGAATTTTAAGAAATATCAATGCGATATAAGGGGTAAACCATAATGCAATGAAAAAGGAATAACCAATTAACAACCAATACTTTCCCCTGGTCTGCCTATAAGTTTCTCCAAAACTAATAGCCTTTTTATCTAAAATACTATTTATGAAAATTTGCATCCCTAAAAATAATTTTGGACCCACAATAATGTAAACAATCATCACAGCAAAACCAATAAATCCCACCAAAGCAATTACAGTTAAATTATCTTTTGCCAGATTAGGGACAAATGAGAATAAAGAAAATGCTACATCTCCTAAAAAAAATAATAGCATATATGGCAGTAAACCTTTAATTTATCCTTAAAAAACGAAAGAGCCTCCATCAATATGTTTTTAATATTTAGTTTCATTTCTGAAATCAAATCCTTCCAAACATAACGACTTGTCAGTTTTATTCTTTCACTGAGGTGATCCCAGCGAAGTTTAGCGCGTCTGCCAATTCTGCCACACCCGCGTTTGCATCTGGAATCAGGACGCCTAATCAGTATAAATGATGAATCGAAAATCGTCAAGAGTTTTCAGTAAAAAAGCACGATATCAGCGTTGCACAGCCTGTTTTTTTTTGTTGACAGCAGAAGGGAAATAGTGTATACTTAGTATCATATCAGTGGGACAAGTGTGTCTAATTTAAGTTTGTTAGAATTTTTATTTGTATGCAGAATCCGGAAAACCTGCTGCTTATATGCAAGAAATGCAACGGTAAGGTGGTTTTGTTATACCAACAATACAGGAGTTGTAAGCTGTGAAAGCACTGTTTAAAGCTTTGTGTATTTTTCTGAGCGCAGTTGTTTTATTAATAGGCGGGTTGGCCATCTGGCAAAAAGACAACATTTCTTCGTTTGTAAAATCCAAGTTTTATTCAAAAGAAGAAATCACACAGCAAATCACACAGAATAAAGAAGAAATTCATCAAAAGTTAAATACCGTCACTAACGGAGCCATACGCGATTTTACGACGGCAGAGGAGGAGCAGATCAGGAAAGGGGAAATGACACCGCAGCAAGCCCTGGATCGGGTATTAAGAGACGCCGGGAATGAAAATCCGGGCGGCTTCAAAAGCCAAAAGGTCCAAAACGGGCAGGTTCAGTCCGACTCAGCCCAGGATGCTCAGCAGGCTGAGGACGATGTTACATCTATCATAAACGCGCACGTTTCAAAAATTTATTTGCTAAAGGCGCAATATCTCGGGCAATTAGGCGGGTTTGAGAGCCGGGTGCGCAACTATTGGAATGCGTTGCCGGCAGAGCAGCGTACAGCGTCCGGTAAACAGGCGACAATAACAAAGTTTATGGGTGAGCTGGCCAGTATGGAGCAAGCCTGCGATGCGCAGGTGGAGGCGGTTTTAAGTTCGCTTACAGCCGAGTTAAAGGCTGCGGGCGGGGATTTAAGTATTGTCGGTTCTATCAGGAGCGCTTATAGGCAGGAAAAGAACCTTCAAAAGGCATATTTCATTAATTTGTACAATTGATTATCCTGTTTCGGATAAATTTATTTGGGGAAGGATGGAGAAACTTCATTGGATAACGAAATCAAGTTTATAGACCTTTTGCCTATACTGCTGCGTCGGTGGTGGCTGATTGTAGGCTGTGCGCTGCTCTGCGGAGCTATAGCACTTACATATACACACTTCTTTATGGAGGAGTTATTTGTATCAAAAGGCTTGCTGTATGTAAACAGCAGCAGCTCAAAAGAGACCACTGCCAACCTGACGCTCAGCAATATTACGACATCCCAGAAGCTTGTCAGCACCTATATTGAGATAATCAACAGCGATACTTTTATGGACAAGGTCAGTGAAAGAAGCAATACGGGCTATGCTCCGGACAGGATTCGCCATATGGTCTCAATGTCTGCAAAAAACGAGACTGAAATACTGGAGGTCAGGGTTGCCTCTACATCGCGGGAGAATGCTCAAGCGATAGCCAATACCATACTGTTTTCCGCCAATGAGGAGATAACCAGGGTTGTCAAGGGCGGTTCGGTTGAAGTTGTCGATAGCGCCACATTGCCTTCCTCTCCCTCTTCGCCTAACGCAAGAAACAATATTCTAATAGGTATTATGTTAGGGGGGGCGCTGGGCGTGCTTATCGTTTTTGTCGTCGAGGTGCTTGACAAGCGTGTAAAAAATCAGGATGACCTGGCTGTCAAGTATGATTTGCCGGTCTTAGGGCTGATACCGAGTTTGAAGGTTTGAGTAGAAGCGCTGTAGTCGCCTTACAGTATGCTATACAATTCATATAGAAAAGCAGAGGTTATATCATGAACAAACGGAAGCATAAGATTAATTTCTTCAAGAAAGCAGATAAAAGCGTTTTAACTTCCACAGATGAAAAGACGTCATTTATTATAGAAAAGAATACAAGCTTTCATATTATTGAAGCTTATAAAGCAGCTCGCACAAATATTATGTTTTCTCTGATGGATAATAAAGGGTGCAAGGTCATTATTTTTACCAGTGCTATCCCGGCAGAGGGTAAAAGCACAACCTGTGTCAACACGGCTATCACCTTTGCGCAGACCGGAGCGAAAGTACTGCTTGTTGATGCCGACCTTCGTTGCCCCAGGGTACATAAGTATTTGCATATCGAGAACGTAAACGGACTGTCTAATGTTTTAGGCGGCTTTGCCAGTTTGGCTGAAGTGATCAATACAGATGCGGATCATGGATTTGACTATATCACAGCCGGCCATATACCGCCTAATCCCGCTGAGTTGCTGTTGTCCGACCAGATGAAGCAGATGCTCAATATCCTGGCACAGCGGTACGAGTACATTTTCCTGGACATGCCACCTGTGACCGTAGTGACTGATGCGGCTACAGTTGCCTCTTTTGCCACAGGCGTTGCCATGGTGGTAAGGGAGAATTATACGCCCCATCCCGTGCTTAAAAATGCGCTTGTAGCATTGAAAATGGCCAACGCCAAAATCCTCGGTTTTATTCTGACAGATGCTGACGAAGTTGGCTATTCTTATAAGGACAAATACGGCAAGTATAAATACAAATATAAATACGGCTACAGATATGGCAACAGATATGGGGACTATGCATAGTTTTTCTTATACGACTTGCAAGATTGTCAGTAATAAGGAGGATGGTTATGGTTGACTTGCATTCCCATATTCTTCCTGCACTTGATGACGGCGCAAAGGACGTAGATGAGGCCTTGCAAATGTTGCGCCTTGCAAAAACACAAGGCGTTGATACAATGGTTGCCACACCTCATTATCACAGTGCAGTTAACACCATTGACACTTTTATTCAGACCAGGAATGCGGCTTACCTCTCTTTAATTAACACAATAGAAACACAGGAGGAGCCGGTTCCGGAAATTATGCTTGGCGCAGAGGTATATCTTACCCCGGAACTCGCCGAAAGTGAAAGCCTAAATGCGCTTTGTATGGGACGTTCAAAAGGGATATTGCTTGAAATGCCATATGATATATGGTATGATTGGGTATACAAAGCGATATATCAAATTGCAGCGAAAAACAGAGTGGTTCCTGTGATGGCACACTTGGAACGATATTCCGTAAGGCCGGGTAAAATGGAAAGTATTGAAAAGCTGATCGCAATGAATGTTTATATTCAGATCAATGCGGCGTCGTTATTTGACCATTCCATGTGGAAAACGATAAAACGTTTTTTTGTACTGAGTGACCGGATTGTTTTAGCCTCGGACGCTCACGATATGGCGGACAGGATATCGCTGATGGATCAGGCTTGCGACAAAATAGCCAAAAAGTTTGGGAAAGAAACCCTGCAGGCGGTTATGTCAAATGCGGATCGATTGCTTCTTGAAAATCGGTAATACGTTACAAGTCTGGAATCATAAAGCGGCGCTGATAGAAAATCTATGTTCTTAAAGTCAGGTCTAAATACATATCAAGTGAGAGGAGTTTAAGTATGAAAAGAAAGCTGATTGCACAAATAGTCTGCATGGTATTTATTTTTACCAGCACCTTTGGTGTATTGTGGGTGGGGGCTGGGGCTACAGACCCGTCTTTCTACACCAGCATTCGGGACGGATTAAAGATCATCACAGACAAGATGCTGACACTTAGTCATGTCCAACAGGTTCAGGCCTACTATCTGATGGAGGCTCCGTTTAAAGATGATGATGCCCTTGGGGCCGTTATCGAGATGATAGACGATAATACCCCTTCAGGAGAGTATGCGAATATATTAGCGCCTATTATTGCGAACGATCATGCTAGAGCTTCGGCGATATTTGCGCTAAGTTTTATCAAAAGCATAGATGAGGGACAGAGAGCAGAAAAATTATCAGATTTCGGCGGTACAATTACAGGGCCGGATTCGGAAAAAAGAGCGGCGCTTCCTTCTGTAAGCGACGGCTTTAGGGCTGTTTACAGCGAATTGACGGATGCGGAGGCCCGCAGAGTGTTGGCAGAAGAGCATGGGGTGACCCCGGAAGTCCTGGCGCATTTGTTCAGCTGCGTCAAGGGTTCGTTTATGCTCACCGATAATGCGGTAGGCGGTCCGGATATTGTTTTAAAATCCATTGACTCCGGGTTTTCGCAGAGACTGAAGAACAACCTGCAGCCATACTTCACCGTCAATGACGCGCCTGTTACTTCCGGAGAAGCGGTGCTTGAAGGCATAATCGATGGCTTAAATGCCACATTGAACACAACACAAAAAGCCAACTTCAAGGCCGCCATGGGGGATATCGGCGTATATGTTGTCAGAAAACCTTCTTCTCCCAGCGGTCCCGGTCGCACAACCCCTACGCCCTCTCCGACGGCAACCCCTGCGGTAACTTTCACACCTGGACCCACAGCAACACCCGTTCCACCGGTTCAGCCTACGGTTATTCCGCCGCCCGTGATCACAGAGGAAGAAGAGGCTATTGTTGAGCAGTTTACGGATGAGGCACAGCACTGGTCCAAGAATTATGTAGCGCCGCTTCTCAAAAAAGGCGTTTTCGAAGGGTACGGAGATAATACCTTCCGTCCGGATCAGGGCATTACCAGAGAAGAAATAGCGACTATTATAGTACGCGCCATGGGGCTCACCGGGCAGGCCGAGGCTGCCGAAGCGGTTGGCTACTCCGATGCCGCCGATATATCGCCTTGGGCGACAAAGTCGGTGGATCTGCTCACCAAGCTGGGCATATTCAAGGGCTATGATGATAACAATTTCCGTCCGCACGAAGTGATATCAAGAGAAGAGCTGGTAGCGGTTATCATGCGCGCCATGTCAGTGCAGTCAGGGCAGGGCAGCACTTCCTTTACGGATGATGAGTCCATTTCTGACTGGGCAAAAGGCAGTGTTGTAGCCGCTTATATGGCAGGTATTATTCAGGGACACAACGACCATTCGTTCCGTCCCCAGGATGATGTCACCCGTGGCCAGGCCGCCGCCATCATCTATAACTTCATGTATACCCAGGGCTTGCTGTAGTCCTGTAAAAATTAAACACTAAGAGGGTCTGTACTTATGCGAAAAAAGGTTCTGTCGTGCGTTATGGCTGTTTGTATTCTTCTGGGAGGGATAAGCGCATATGCCAGTGAAACAGCTGCCAGCGGCTCATTGATTGACGGGCTTGTGGGCCTGCTGCTCACTTATTCGCCGGAGGACAGGCACACTGCGGTTTTGCTGCTCAAGTCCTACTTGCTCGACGATGCGTATATTGATTTGATAGCAGCGGAGATCAGAGCGTATGATCCGAAAGACGAGTCGTCGCTTTTGGGCGATTACATCGGCAAAGTTTTAAAATACGTTGATAAGGATACGGCCGCGCGTTCGCTGGAAGCGTTAAAGGTCATTGACGAATCCATAAGAGACAAATATATCGACGTATATACAAAAAAGCAAGGACTGTCCGTTTCAAATTCGGTGCAGAAGGATATGGAAAGCCTGCTTGAGATACTGTATGGCAAGCATCCGGGTGTGAGGACGTTATTTGAACAGGACGGGATTACCCCCCGGGTTGCCGCAAATATGCTGGGAATACTTGTGGATATAAACGATGGCAAGCCATGCCTTACAGACGGTCCGTCCGGCAGTGACGGGTTTGCCGTGAGCACTATCTCTGGTAAATTTGCGGCTAAAGCCGATCCGGTTTTGGCTGGTCTGGGGAAAAAGAGCATAAATGTGCTTGCACAAGAGGCGGTCGATAACATAAACCGCGACTATACAGAGCCGCAAAAAGCTGCACTTAAGCGCGTCGGTGCCGCAGTGGGATTCTATTCCCCTGCGGCACAGGCGACACCGGGCAAGCCCAATGTTAGTGACGCCGGTACGGTAGACGTTGAGATTCCCGGTGTGGAAAATACCCAGATCCGGTACAGCGTTGTAGATCCCACGCAGGTTAATGTTAATATTGATCTTACCAATACCACAATAGTGGAAATCGCGCTTTTTGCTGGTGGGGAAAAGCAGGCATATGCGCCTCTCGGGAAGGAAATTTCGGTAAAAATCCCTGTGGCCGCATCCAATATTATGGTTTATAAATTATCCGATACATTAATCCCTGTGAAATACAATGTCTATGCGGACAATCAGGTGCTTATGCGCATAGATGCGACGGGATATTACGCCATAAAATCCGAAGATGTCTACTTCTCGGACGTGACCGGATGGGGAAGTTTTTATGTCGAAGCGTTATACCGGCGCGGAATCGTCAGCGGCGTTGGCATGAACGTTTTTGATCCAGAAGGCAATGTCAAGAGGGAAGAACTGGTCAAGCTTGTGGTAGAGCTGATGGGCATCACGTCAGACGGGAGCGAAATCCCGTTTACGGACGTGCCAAAAGACGCGTGGTCCTTCAAATATATTGCCAGTGCTTATCAAAGCAGGCTGATCAACGGAATAGCCCAGGATCGTTTTGGGACGGGAGAGTTTATTACCCGTCAGGATCTTTGCAAAATTATTTATTCGCTGATACATATGAAGAATATGGACGGGGCTTATTTAAGAGAAAGCGCTTCGTTTGAGGATGCCGCGCAGATATCATCATACGCCTTTCAGAGTGTAGATGCGTTATACCGCTTGAATATCGTGTCAGGCGATGAAGAAGGCAGGTTTAATCCCCAAAACTATGCGACGCGTCAGGAAGCAGCAAAAATCATATATGGCGTACTGGCCTTATATGTGAATCAGTCAGACCTTGCAAAATAAGTAAACTGCTTTGGCATTTTGCCTTAGCACCGGGGGCGGCAATAAAAGACTATGATGCGTGTTAGAATTACAGTTTGGGGAATGACGGTTGTCCTTATGCTGGTTATATTCCTGTTTTCGTCACAGCCTGCGGAAATCTCCAACAATTTGAGCAAGACGCTGACAAAGCAAGTACTGTATATTATTCCGGGGATGAGGCTTTTGTCCGAAGCCCAGCGGGAATATGTTGCAACAAAGGCAAATAATATTGTTCGCAAATCAGCTCATTTTATGTTATACTTTTGCTTAGGGATGATTGTATATTTTTCGGTTATGTTTACCATATACGATAAATCGTATATGGTCGTATTATCCTATGCTATGTTTTTTTGTGTTTGTTATGCCGTAACCGACGAGGTCCATCAATTATTTGTTCCGGGTAGAGGCGGACAGTTAAAAGATGTGATTATTGACAGCAGCGGTTCTCTGCTTGGAAGCATGGTTATTGCGCTGATCGGCGTTAAGTTGAACGGCTTAAAAAACACCTTTTGTATGAACAAGCCGCAGTAAAGTGATTATAGTTATGCCTTTGCAGCCGATGTCCGACATATTCCCATGATCAATTGTCAGTAACATGACAATTTTAAGCGTAAGGGTTATTTTAAACGGATGGGAGTTTTAGGTTTATGTACTTAAGAAAAATGAAAAAGCTGCTCTTTTGGTTGCTTGACATTATATGCGTAGGCCTTGCCTTCCTGACAGCAATGCTGTTTCTGTGGGGCAGCATTTCCGCGGACAAAATGTTTAGCCTGCAGATCACATTAAATGTTATGGTTTTGGTTTATACCATTTTTTTCAGGGTGTTTTCAATTTACAGGAATATATTAAAGCAGGCTGGCATTTATGATTATTTAAAAATAATCGCAGTGTCAGGCAGCGCGATGTTGTTTGGTTGTGCGGTATGTTTATTTATTCCGCAGGCGCTGCCGCTTAAAGTTAACCTGCTTGCGTGCATATTTTCCATTATCTTCATCACGGGATTCAGGATCTCTGTCAGAGTGCTGTTTGAGACGCCGTTTTTTGTTCCGGGCAGATTTGAAAAAGGTGAGAACAAGTCAAGTGCCGCCAAGGAGATCTTGATTATAGGTGCCGGCAACGCAGCAAAAATCATCATAAGCGACATTTATAAAAACCCGAGGCTGGCATATCATATCGTAGGTCTTATCGATGATGATCCTTATAAACAGGGTTGCTATATTTCGGGTTATAAGGTTTTGGGTGGCCGCAATGCCATCGTGGATATATGCGCCGAAAGGAAGGTGGATGAAATCCTGATCGCGATTCCGTCCGCCAGTGAAAATGAGATACAAAAGATTGTTTCCATCTGCAGTGAAACGAATTGCAAGACAAGGCTATTGCCAAGCGTAGACCAGATTCTGTATGCCAATACGGGCATATATAATCAGGCAAGGGATGTCAGTATTGAGGATCTGTTGTCGCGCAAGCCCATAGAGCTTGACAACGAAGAAATATCCAAAGATCTTGAGGGGAAAGTTGTTTTGGTCACGGGCGGCGGCGGTTCTATCGGAAGTGAGCTGTGTCGCCAGATCGCTAAACTGAACCCCAAAAAAATCATCATACTGGATATTTACGAAAACAATGCGTATGATCTGCAGAATGAGCTTAATGCGTTATATCCCAGTTTGGACATACTGGTCTTGATCGCATCGGTTACCGACATGCCACAGTTGGATTGCATTTTCAGAAGATATAAGCCGTACATAGTCTTCCATGCGGCTGCGCACAAGCATGTTCCGCTGATGGAGATCAATCCGGAAGAGGCGGTTAAAAACAATGTGTTCGGAACCTTTAATGTAGCAAAATGCGCTGATGCTTATTGTGTCAGGAAATTCGTCCTGATTTCCACCGACAAGGCTGTCAATCCCACCAATGTTATGGGCGCGACAAAGCGTGTGTGTGAAATGATCGTGCAGTCTATGCAGCATGTGAGCAAAACCAAGTTTGTTGCGGTGCGCTTTGGCAATGTCCTGGGCTCAAACGGTTCTGTTGTTCCGCTGTTCCACCGGCAGATAAAAAACGGTGGGCCGGTGACTGTAACCCATGAGGAGATTACGCGGTTCTTTATGACCATTCCCGAGGCAGCCCAACTGGTGCTTCAGGCATCGAGCTATGCCAAGGGGGGAGAAATATTTGTGCTGGATATGGGGGAGCCCGTTAAAATTTATGATCTTGCCGAAAAGATGATACGGCTTTTGGGTTATAAGCCGCATGTTGATATACAGATAGAAATTGTGGGCATAAGGCCGGGCGAAAAGCTTTATGAAGAGTTGCTGATGAATGAAGAGGGGCTTCAGAAGACTAATCACAATAAAATATTTGTGGGCCGGCCAACCTTCTTTGATATCAAGAATCTAAATACTGGTCTGGACAAGCTCAAGGATGCGATTGCGTACCACGATGAATTTTTGGTCAAGGAAACGCTTGCAAGGATTGTTCCCACATATTCTTATATACAAAAAAACACGGATCTGGAACCCGTTGTTTCTTCAGATATTTCGGAAAAACCGGAAAAAGAAGTGTTTGTCTTGGATCAGGTGTATGAGCAGGCGCATACATGATGCGGGTTTGTTTATGGATATCGCGCCTGACGGTTGGTTAATAGTCCGGATAAAATAAGTACCCTCAATCCAGTTTTTACTGCGATTGAGGGCTTTTTGTTTTTGATCCATCTGTTACATCTGGAAGGCTTGCTGATCTTATACTAATTTAAAATAAAAGGATGCTTTCAAAAACGTAGGATCTTTTTCGCCAAACAAGGTACAAGGCGGTAGCACCCGGCTTATACATTGGCGGGTGCTTTTGGCACGGTACAGCGGAAAGACAAGCTTTTATGCTATGATTCTTATTTCAAATTAGTATGATGGGTCTGTTTTGTCAATCCAGATGGATAATATTGTCCCCGGCTTTGGGCGGGGCTGTCGGAATACTCACAGGCGTAGCAACCGGAGCCGGATTTATATTGATTATCCCGGGTTTACCCGTTGGGCTGGTACCGGCAGGCGGATTGGGCGGCGGCGTTTCCTGCGCCGCGCCGCCAGGAAGTTCATTTGGCGCAGAACTCACTTCCGGCGTAGCGTTTATGCCTGCCTCGGTATGCGCATTGCAATAGGCGGCGGGGATATCTGCTGATTTGAAATATTCATTTATCGCGGTACCCGCCTCATTGCAAAAGCCTGTTGCCCGCTTTCCGCTGCTTGTGCATATCGAAACCTTGCTTATGCCGCGCGGCACAGTGAACTCCTTTACGGGAAGAGGCTTATTAATTTGCTCCATCACCTTTTTCCATACGGGCATACAGGGATGATAGGCTAGGAACTCAAGCGACTTGGGCTGATCGTAGCCATACCAGACCACGCCGACGTAGTAGGGGGTGAAGCCCACAAACCACCTGTCGTTCTGATCGTCTGTCGTGCCTGTTTTACCGCCGGCGGGCATACCGCTCGAAAGCTTTGCCGCCGTACCCGTACCGCGTTCTACAACGCTGTTTAGCATGCTGTTTACAAGGAATGCGGTTTCTTCACTCATAGCGACCATTGGCTTTACTTTGTGCTCAAGAATGGTTTTTCCACCGGAATCCACAACTCTGGTATAGGAATACGGCGGATAATACAGGCCGCTGTTGACAAACGGCGCATAGGCTGCGGCCATTTCGGTGGCACAGACGCCGTCGGTCAGGCCGCCGAGTGCAAGCGGACTCAGGCCCTTGTCGGTATAGGCTTTTCCATCGTCGCGGGTTTCGCTTTCAACCAATGAGGTTATGCCAAGCTTTTTGGTTACGAACTGAAAGGAATAATCCACGCCGACCTCCTGGAGTACGCGGACAGCGGGCGTGTTCATAGACTGCTCAAGGGCATTGCGGGCGGTTACTGTGCCTTTATAGCCGGAGTAATAGTTTGAAGGCTTCCAGCCAGCTATATCGATTGGCGCGTCAAGCACCAGGCTCGATGGGGAGATCAGTCCCCGCTCAATGGCAGGCGCATAGACGCTTAAGGGCTTTATTGAAGAACCGGGCTGACGAAGCGACATTGACGCGCGGTTTAGAACGCGGTCTGCCGACTTTTCGCCGATTCCGCCCACGGTCCCTTTTATGGCTCCGGTATAGGGATCAAGCACAACCATAGCGGCCTGAGGCTTAGGATTGCCTGAAACTTTGGGAAAGTTGGCGGAGTTTTCAAAGACGTCTTCCATTGCTTTTTGCACAGCGGGATCAATTGTGGCATATATTTTCAAGCCGCCATTGTAGAGCAGCTTTTCCGCAAAGGCGCTGGAGTAGCCTTTTTGCTTTTCCAAGTCCTTCAGGATATCGTTGATAAGCTGATCGACAAAATATGACTGCGCCTGGTTTTCCTTGACCGATTTGTTTAAGAAGCTGAGCTTTTCACTGCAGGCGGCGTCGTACTCGGCCTGAGTGATTTTGCCCAGACTGAGCATCTTTTTTAATACAATGTGTTGTTTCTCAATATTTTTATCCGGGTTAACAAGCGGGTCGTAGAGCGCAGGGTATTGTGTGATGCCCGCAATGGAGGCACACTGGGCAAGCGTAAGCTGGCTTACATCCTTGCCGAAATATTTATTTGCCGCCGCTTCCACGCCGTTGCAGTTGTTGGCAAGATAAATGGTGTTTAAGTAAAGCTCTAGAATCTGCTGTTTTGAGAATTTACGCTCAAGACTAAGCGCGCGCCACATCTCCCTTACCTTACGGGAAGGGTCGATCTGCTTATCCTCCGTCATATTTTTGACAAGCTGCTGGGTTATGGTGCTGCCGCCGAATGAGCTTGACCCCTTAAACACATATGTCAGGGTAGCCTTAAGCGTTCTGGGGATATCCACGCCGTTGTGCTTGTAAAACCTTTCATCTTCTATGGAAACAATGGCGTCCTGCATATACTTAGGAACCTTGCTGATGTCCGCCCATATCCTGTTTTGCGATTCGTAGAGCCTTTCAAGCTCGTGGGTTTGACCGGCTGAATCAGTGTAATAGACGGCTGAGGTGAAATTAAGGTTGAGTGCGCTGATATCGAAAGATGAGTCGTCCCCGAAAATTCCGAAAAGCCCTCCGGCTACCACACCTCCGATTAGCAGCATGCCAATAAGCAGAGCAATAAAAAACACTCTGAAAAAAGCCCTCAGAATCCGTTTCATGTCTTCGTCCTCCCTTGACCAATACACCTGTCATGCCCTAAACAGAATGCAAGCCTCTGCGATACAGGTTTTATTTTTGCATACTTAACCCCGTACGCATAATCATATTGTCTGTATATCAATAATCCCAGACCAAAATCATTATAACATAAACACTTACGTGTTCATGTTGAAATGGTGTGTTGAAACTGCCAAGCAGTTTCCGCCGTTATTATAACACAAGTGCAAGCCGCAGTCGGCCCCGCTCACACTGTTTCAATAAATGCATGAAGCAAAGCCGAAAGGCTTTGTACTATGGTTGCATTTATTATAACACAAGTGCAAGCCGTAGTCGGCTTGCTACACACTGTTTCAATAAATGCATGAAGCAAAGCCGAAAGGCTTTGTACTATGGTTGCATTTATTATAACACAAACATATCCATTATTGTGTTACATTTCTATAAAAAACGTACACATAAAGTTATACCATAACGCCGTTTATAAAGGTGTGGACTACATTTGCGTTAAAATCCAGCGGATGCGCGTCAAATGCGGCAAAGTCGGCATCCTTGCCGGCCGTGATTGACCCTACACGCTCCTGTATGCCGCAGTTTTTTGCGGCGGTTATGGTGATGGCCGCCAGCGCGGCATGAG
>MWCQ01000029.1 GCA_002070105.1 Firmicutes bacterium ADurb.Bin193
GGTAAGCGGAACCGCCGAGGACGACTATTCCGGCGTTAAAACTTTGTATTTTGGTTATTTTGATAACGGCGTTATGACGAACGCTCTTTTAGATAGCAGAGACGACGCTTATGATTTTATAGATTCGAGTTCTGATACGACTCTTTCAAATATAACTTTAGCGAGCCATAACAGATGGCATAAAGTAGTTTTCAGTCAGGCGGCTTGGAGTTACGAATTTGATACGACTAAATTGCCCGACGGTAATAATAGATTTTACGTAGCGGCGGCCGACGCTATGGGCAACGTTGGTTATACAAGCGTGGTATATCTCATCGATCAAGAGTTGGATAAACCGAACGCGACTATAACTATACCTCAAAACGACGGCGACGTTATGTTTCCGCAATCGGTAGCGACCGGAGAGGCGAGCGACGACGACGGACTTGGGTATATATATTGGTTTATAGGTAAAACGAGTATTAATTTTGGCGGCGGCGCGGGAGAACCGACGAGCGATTATGCGTCGTGGGGAAGTTACGCAGGTTCGAACGCAAGCGCCGGCAGAATAGATCTGACGGCGAATAATCCGAAGGCGTACTCGTGGCAGTTGACTACCCCAAAAGGGACGGGGGATTATAAGATACATATATTGCCGGTAGATATGAACGGCGTCGCCGCTTCGGCAAAGACGGTAAAATCTTTTACTCAAAAGAGTCTGGATAAACCGGTTTTAAAGATAGACGGACCTGATCCGAAGAATACGTATAACGGGAACGTAACGTTGACTTTCAGTATGAACGCCGGCGAGGGCAAGATACTGGATAGAATCTATATTAAGATAGAGAACGATAACACCGTCGATTTAGTTATACCCGGAAGCGTCGGTTTGATAAACGGTTATACGTATACTTTTGATATAACGAAATATGTCGACGCTAATAATCACGACGTATCGATATCGGCGTATTGCAGCAATACCGAGTCGGATAAAGAATACTCGGCAGTAGCGACTCTCAATTTGAAGGCGGATAATTGGGCTCCGACGGTAGTTATATCGGGTCCTGCGGCGAATTCGGGCTTAAACGGCTCTGCTATTATAAGCGGAACTGCTCAGGACGATTGGTCCGGGGTTAAAACGCTGTATTTTGGTTATTTTAAGACTCCGCCGGCCGATTTGACTCCGGATTATAATACGGTAAGCAAGTTGGACGCCAAAGCTTCGGCCGATATCGGCGCCGTTAATGGAATAAACGTATTCTGGCATAAGGTTGGATTTACGCAAGCGGCGTGGAGTTACGGTTACAATACGAATAAAATAACGACGACTATTCATAACGATTATAAATTGTACGTAGCGGCTGTCGACGCTATGGGCAACGTCGGCTGGTCGAGCGCGATTTACGATATAAATCAAGATTTGGATAAGCCCGGGGCTAGAATATTAGCTCCAACCGAGGGCAGTTCGACATTTCCGCGATCTGTCGCCAGCGGCGACGCTACGGACGACGACGGGCTTGATTATATCTATTATTATATAGGCAAATCTAACGTCGACCCGGGCGTTTATACAAGTTGGGGGGACGTATCTACCGACGACGCTAAATCCGGTAGAATAGATCTTTCTGCGACCGCTCCGACCGTTGCCGCGTGGAAGATAGACCAAACTCCGGGCGATACCGGCGAGTTTACTATCCATATAGTACCTGTAGATAAGTTTGGAACTGCCGGAATAAAGAGGACTTTAACGTATACTCAAAACACCTCTTCGACGCCTCAAGTACAGATAGTAAGTCCGAACCCCTCTATAAACAACAAAGGGGATATAGTTGTTTCCATAAGGGCTACCGCGGGGGGAGAGTTTAAAGTTGCCGCGATAAAGTACGACTTATCTTCAGATATAAAGAGCGATTTTGACGAAGTAACTATACTCGATCCGGGAACATGGGGCGCGGTAGTCGACTATTCGTTGCCAGCGTTTGATTCGACTTTGTTTACAAATAATGCCGTTCACGATATAATAGTAGACGTATGGTGCGTGAATTCGAATGGGGATGAATCTCAAAAAACGAGGACTTATCTCAAAGCGGATAACGTCGCTCCTGCGAACAGTATAACTAATCCCGCAGAAGGGGAGGGGATGAACGGTATATGGCCTGTGTACGGATCGATTAGCGACGACTGGTCGGGAGTTGACGCGCTATATTTCAGTTACTATAAGGGAGCGGAGCCGGCGTCTTCGACCTACGATACTTTGGCAAAGATAGAGGCGAAAGCGAGCGAAAATTTGTCCGAGGTAGACGGAACGACTAAGATATGGCATAAAGTAGATTTTACTCAAGCGGCTTGGAGTTACGATTTTGATACGGAGATTATTACAAGCGGCGCTAAGAGTTATAAATTGATAGTAGCGTCGGTCGATAAAGTCGGCAACGTCGGTTGGGTAAGTAGAACTTACAATATAGATCAAGAGCTAGATTATCCTCATAGTAAAATAATTATACCTTTGGCAAATGGCAATACTTTTCCTCAATCTGTAGTTAGCGCCGAGGCTTCGGACGACGACGGGGTAGCGAAAGTATTTTGGAGAATCAAACTCGGCGATCCTGAAGGTATAGGAGACCCTGATTTGACTACGGGCTGGGGAACTAGCGATCCTACGAACGACATGTCTGGGATAATCGACGTCGACGGTAGTCCGCGCTCCTATCCTTTCCAATTGAATACGCCAAAGGGGGACGGAAAGTTCACGATCTACACTCAGACTTACGATGTAAATGGGAAATTACAAAAAGTCGCGACGACCAGAACGTATTATCAATACGCTTCAAACGATCCTCATATACAGGTAAAGAGTCCGACTAATCTGTCTCAGACCTTTACCGGCGCAATGAAGGTTGTAGTAAGGGCGTCGGGCGGAGCGAACTATAACGTTAACTCTTTGAAGTATAGAATAACTTCCGATAAACCGTTTGATTCGGGATTGAAAGACGCTACGATAACTGTCGGTAATATTGTCGACGCGACTATTGATATAAATACTGCGACATATACAAGCGCGAGCGTTCACGATATAAAAGTAGAGATATATTGCGTTAACGAAAAGGGGGTATCCTCTTCGGTTACGACCTTAAATCTAAAAGCGGACAATACCGCTCCGACGACTTTGAATATATCCAGTCCGGACGCGGGGTCGGGATTGAACGGCTTAGCTGTTATAAGCGGAGCTGTTCAGGACGATTGGTCCGGTATCGACGCGCTGTATTTCGGATATTTTGCTTCGATGACCGACGCGATTATGAATTCGACTTACAATACGAAAGCTAAACTTGATGCTGCCGTTGCCGATAAAACGTTAGGTAAATGGAGTAAAGTAAGCGCTCCGACCGCCGCATGGAGTTATAGTTTTGATACGACTAAGATTACTTCAACTCAAGCTAATCCGTATAATTTATACGTTGCGGCGGTAGATAAAGTCGGCAACGTCAAATATACAAGCAGAAGTTTTTTTATCGATCAAGATCTGGACATACCGGGGTCATGCGTAAATATACCGACGGCGGCAGACATTACCTTCCCGGGATCGACTGCGAACGGAGAGGCTACGGACGACGACGGGCTTGCCCGACTGCATTACTATATAGGTACGGCGGCTACTCCAACGCCCACGGAGCCTAACGCTGTAACAGGTTGGGGCGCTACGACAGGAGACGGCTCGAACGACATATACGGGACTATAACAATAGACGGAACTCCTAAGAGTTATCCGTGGAGTATTAAGACTCCGACGGGTCAGGAAGAATATCACATCTACTTGTGGTCTGTCGACGAGCATAACGTTATGCAAGCGACTCCGACTAAGAGAACGTATTCTCAATTTGCATCGAGAATGCCGACTGTAAATATAATCGGACTAAGCGCGTCGGATACGTACGGCGGAGAAGTCGATCTGACTTTCGACGCTTACGGAGGCGCGAATTTCAACGTAACGGAGATAGAGTATAGAATATATTCTACGCATAATTACGATTTGACATGGAAAGTTATAGACGTGGCGGATGCGAAGATTTCCGAAGGTCTTACGTTCGATACCTCGTTATATACCGACGCGGACTGTCATACTATAACGATCGAAGTTAAATGTACAAACGACGACGGCTCGGGGGCTACCTCGAACGTTGCGACTTTTAGCGTCAAAGCGGATAATACTCCGCCGAATATAGAGATAACCAATCCAAACTCGGGAAGTAAATTAAACGGTTTGGCGACTATAATGGGGACTTCGACGGACGATTGGAGCGGAGTAAAGGCGATCTATATCGGCTACTTCGCGGATATGACGAACGCTTTGATGGATAGCGATTACTCGACGGAGGCGGATCTGTCTGCGGATACGAGAGCGGTTCCTACTTTGGGTAAGTGGATAAAAATTAGTCCGACCGCGGCTTGGAGTTATCAATTTAATACGACGGTTATAGGAAACGACTCGTCTTATCCGTTATACGTCGCGGCGGTCGATAACAAAGGGAACGTTAAATATACTTCAAGAACTTTTGATGTTGACCAGGATAGCGACAGACCGACGATAAATATACTGGCTCCATTGGACGGTTCGACGGTAACTCCTCAATCGGCCGTTACCGGTAACGCGATAGACGACGACGGTGTAAGATATATCTATGTGTATATAGTAAAATCCGGTCATGCGACTTACGATAATCCGCCGGACGACTATACTACGTGGGGTAATACGCATAACAACGACGTGTCGGGGTGTATAATAGATCTCTCCTCTAAAAACAGTCCGATAAATTATTCATGGACGGCTATTACTCCAAACAATAGCGCGACTTATAAAGTTTACGCTTTTGCGGCGGATAAAAATACTCCGACCGATTACAACTCCTCTCCAAGACTGTATAGCCAAAGGAGCTCTACCTACTACGTATCAAGCGCTTACGACGTTATCGAGATTATTCAAAAGACGACGGAGTCGCCGATAGCCGAGATAACAAACAGCGTTTCGGATATATATTCCGGGGTCGGGAACTATACCGTAAATTTCAAATTTACAGGCGGCGCCGGCGAGAATGTTCTAAAGTATTATTACGATATAAGCTCGGATATAAAGAGATTCCCGGTCGCGGCTGGGACTTTTGAAGAGGTTGCTATAGGAACGCCTTCAAATATTGTAAGCGGCTCGTTTGTTTTCGACGCGTCGGGATATTTCAATTCGTCCGTTAGAAATTTGGCGATAAAAGTAAAATGCTCGGACGAGACGCACGGCGATTCGAACATAGCGACTTACTATCTCAGAGCGGACTCGAGGAATCCGTCGTTGAGTATAACCGAGCCTTTGGATAATACTAAGATAGATACTTGGCTCGCGTCGGGCGGCTGGCTCAGAGGGAGTATAACGGACGACGTAGTTGTAGATCGCATAACGATCCGCTGGGTCGAGGGGGGCGTTACCTGGAGTAGCTCCGCTTCGGAAATAACTTTGAGCGCAGGCTCTACTACTAAAACTTTTGAGAAACAGTTTACGTTAGGCTTGCTTGGAAATACGTATTTAGAGAAAAATTTTGTTATAACGGCGTACGACTCTATGAATAATAGTACGACGGCGAGTTTGAAGATAGCGAAGGAGAATACTCCTCCGGACGTTCCGGTATTGACGACCCCGTCGGGAACTCCTTTACTACTGGGCGACGGTCCGGGATTAACGATATCGGGGACTGTACATGATAATATAGAGGTAACCGACGTAACTATTGATCTGGTTGGGACTGCGTGGTCTTGGAAAGCGACTTTAGGCGCCGGGACTACGGATAAAACATGGACGAAAACTTTTACAAACATTCAGACCCAATTAGGGGGATACGGAGATAAGACCTTTAAGGTTACTGCGTACGATAATCAAGGCAACTCGAGCTATCTCATATTCACGCTGATGGGGGACTCGACAAAGCCGGTTGTAACGGTGAAGAGTCATGCCAATAACGCTTCATACGGCAATAACGCTTCCTTCGATCTTACCGGGGACGCGACGGACAACATAAAGGTAACCGGCGTTAGTATAAAGTGGGTAGAAGGCAATAAAACCTGGACTGACGCGACTGTAACGGGAGGAGATAAATCTAAAGTTTGGAAAAAAACCTTCAACTTCGTTAAAGACGGCGCCAACGGGTTGTTTTTAACTCCTATGGCTGATACCGAGCAATACGCCGATAAAACATTTGAGATAACGGTAACTGATAATCAAGGCAACGAATCGGCTACGAGTATTCGACTTACCGGCGATAATTCCGCGCCTGTAATAACGATAGCCGACGCCGAAGGAAGTAATATAGGAACCGGCGCGACGTTTACGCTGAACGGAAGCGTAACGGACAATAGAGAGGTCGTAAGAGTAACGATCTCCGCCGACGGTATAGTAGGCGATTGGGACAGCGATGTAGTAGGAGACGTAACTTTAGACGCCGGAACGACCAGTAGAACATGGTCAAGAACATTCGATATATTAGCAGACCTTGGTAGCTACGCGAGCAGGTCGTTCGAAGTAACGTCTTACGATAAAAACGGCAACTCGTCTGTAAAGAGAGTGAATCTGAAAGGGGACTTGACGGCTCCGACTATAGCTTCTACATTGACCGCTCCTGCGGACGGTAAACTCGGAACCGGAGCGAACTTTACGATAACTGGCGAGGTTACCGACGATATAGAGCCGGTAAAAGTTGAGATAAGACTGGACGGCGTATTGAAAGCGACTCTTACCGGAGGATCGGATCTGACGGACGACGTTCCGGGAGTAAAGACCGCTAAGGTATGGACAAAGACTTTCAGTATATTGGGCGACTTAACGGACTATAGCGATAAAACTTTTGAAGTTACCGCGTACGACGCGCAAGGTAATACTTCCGTTAAGATATTTAATATAACCGGCGATAGAGTGAAACCGGCTATAAGTAACTTAAGTCCGGCTAACAACGGTAGTATCGGGACGGGCGCTGATCTGACGTTGACCGGTAAAATAACGGATGACGTATTGATAAAATATCTCAGTATAAAGAATATCGAAACCGGAACGGTATGGGACGAAACTCTTGATAGCGGGACTTGGACTTCGGATAACGGAATCGGCTTTACGCAAGTTACGGCGAATAAAGATTACAACTGGAGCATAACTTTTGATATTACTACCGATCTGACCGATTACGACGACAAAACGTTTGAGATAACCGCTAAAGACAGTCAAAATAACGAGTTTGTATCTACAATCAGGCTGATGGGAGATAAGACCGCGCCGACGATAAAATCGACTCTAGACGCTCCGTCGGATTATAAGATAGGAACAGGGGCTTCCTTTACAATAACTGGCGAGGTTACCGACGATATTGAACCGACCCAAGTATTGATAAAATATAACGGCTCGACGTTGCATACTTTGACGGACGGATCAGGACTTACGAATAATCCGGATGCAAAGAAAAAAACGTGGTCGGCGTTGATAACGATAGCGTCGTTAGGGGGAACATATTCCGACAAGACGCTTGAGATAATCGCTGTAGACGCTCAGGGAAATCAATCGACCAAATCGTTTAACCTGTTGGGCGATAGAACGGCTCCGTTTATAAGCGGAACGCTAAGTTCTCCCGCGTCGGGTAGTATAGGAACGGGCGTTTCCTTTACGATAACGGG
This sequence comes from Firmicutes bacterium ADurb.Bin193, assembly GCA_002070105.1. Lineage (GTDB taxonomy): Bacteria > Bacillota > Clostridia > Monoglobales > Firm-18 > MWCQ01. Next base: position 7,678 of record MWCQ01000029.1, read on the forward strand.
CGAGGTTACCGACGATATAGAGCCGGAGACGGTCGTGATAAAATATAACGGCGCGACGTTGCATACTTTGACGGACGGATCAGGACTTACGAATAATCCGGATGCAAAGAAAAAAACGTGGTCGGCGTTGATTACGATAGCGTCGATTGGCGGAACATATTCCGACAAGACTTTTGAGATTGTAGCATACGACGCGCAGAACAATTCCAGCGCTAAGACGTTTACTTTATTGGGCGATAGAACCGCTCCCACAATCGGCGCGACCTTGTCGGTTCCGGCGTTAACGAGCGGCGTATATCCTTTAGGAGACGGACCGGCGTTTACGATAACGGGTTCTGTAACGGACGATATAGAAACGACAAAGGTAGAGATTAAATATAACAATGTAGTTATAAGTACTTTAACAAACGGTTCAGGATTAACTAATAATCCGGACGTAAAAACTAAAACTTGGACTGAAACTTTTGCCGATATACCGACGACTTTTGTAGATTATAGCAACAAGATGATCGAGATTGTAGCGTACGACGCGCAATTAAATTCTTCAGTTAAAGTATTCTCGATAATAGGGGATACGACAAAACCGACCGTTGCGATAACAAGTCACGCTAACAACGCGGCGTTGCCGGCGGTATTTGAACTAAGCGGAACGTGCTCGGATAACATCGCGGTAACCAGAATTAAAATTGAGTTGGAAAATACCGACGCAAGTTGGGATAGCGCTATACCGGCGCAAAACGTAATTTTAACGGGCGGGACTTCTTGGAGTAAAGACCTAACTGTAGACGACGATCTTGACGCAACATATACCGATAAGGCGTTTACCGTTTACGCATACGACGCTCAAGGAAACGTAAGTTCGACAAGAGTAACGTTTATCGGGGATAGAACTGCCCCGACGGTAAGCGGTATTTCTCCCGCTAACGGGACGTTTGTCAAGTCCACGGGGACGGGATTTACATTAAGCGGAACGGCGACGGATCTGAGACAGAATGGCGTAACGGCTGGCGTCGTTACAAAAGTAATGGTTAAAACAGGCGTTCAAGATCACACGGCAGATTTTTCGTCGGCGCCAAACTGGAGCATCTCTTCGTCTTTGTTTACCTTAACGGAAACAAGCTATACTTTTGAGATAAGCGCATACGACGATCTGGGCAATATAAAGACCGAGAGAGTATATGTAACGGTAGATAATTCTCCTCCGACGGTAGCATTCTCGTCTCCAGCGGATGACGCCGCTTTGAACGGAACGGTAACGGTGGCGGGAACAGTTAGCGACAACTCTTCGGGAACAAAAGCGCTTTATATAAGTTACTTTGCGAGCGCTCCGACTTTGACGAATTTTGATGAAGAATCCGAGCTTGAAGCGGAGGCGACGACGGATATAAGCGCAGTAACGACAGATTGGGCGGGTAAGAATTTATTTAAGATAACGGGATTTACCGCTTCATGGAGTCACAATTACGATACTACAAAGATATTTAACGATCAGTTAGAACACGCAAATACAATATACCTCTTTGCGGTAGATAATAACGGAAACGTTGCGACGACAACATCTACGCCGGTTCTCAAAACTAAAGCGGTGAAGATTAATCAATCTTTGGATAAACCGACGGCTAGCATATTAGTACCTGTTGCAAACGGCGTTATGGTATTTCCAGAATCGACCGCTACGGGCTCTGCGAACGACGACGACGGTTTGGACTATGTCTATATATTTATCGGTAAGACTTCGGTTTACGATACCACTACAGATCTACCTTTAAGGAGCACATGGAATACATACTCGGACGCGACCGCTTGCGGATACATCGTAGATTTGTCTACAGATCCGACTAATTATTCGTGGTCTGTAAAAACTCCGGGCGGTACGGGCACATATAGAATGTGGGTTCTTCCTGTCGATATAAATACGCCTGCAACAGAGGGAGCTTATGCAATTAGAACTTTTAATCAAGAGACGTCTTCGACGCCTAGCATAAGCGTATTGACCAATCCTTCGACGACGTATATGGGGGATTTAACGATAGACGTTCAGGCGACGGGCGGCGGAACCAAGACGGTTAAGTCGATCGGTTATAGAATTGAGTCGACGGAATTCGGGCCCACAGAAGGAACTTTAACCGGCGTTAGCGCGAGTCCTGGAGTAGATGAGTTTATTATAGCGGCGTCCGTTACTACGGCTTTTAAATTTGACACTTCGCTATATACTTCTGATACGGTAGTTGATATTAAAGTTGACGTTTGGGTTACAAACGAAGACGACGTAGCGAGTCAAGAATCCACGGTTTATTACAGGGCGGACAATACCAAACCGGTTGTTACTATAACGTCTCCCGATGCGACAACAACGATAAATGGGAACCAATATATAAGCGGAACGGCAAACGATTGGTCTCAAGTTGACGCGTTGTATTTTGGATATTTTGCGTCGGACAATACTCCCGATATGTCGAACGACTATGTAACTAAGAGCCAACTTGACGCTAACAGCGTTTTATATCCGGCTGATCCTACGACAGACAAATGGCATAAAGTAGCGAGTCCGTCGTTGAACTGGACCTATAGTTTTGAAACTGACGACGTTACGACCGATATCGACGCCGGCTTTAAACTATACGTCGCGGCGGTAGATAAGATTGGCAACGTCAACCATACGACTAGAGCTTACGTTATAAATCAAGATATGGACATGCCGGAAGTTTGGATTACGAATCCTTCGTACAGCGGAGCGCCTGATCCGACGGTTAGAAACGACGGTGAAATGGCATTCATACCGAGAACCTACGTTATGATGGGAACGGTGCAAGACGGCGATGCGGACGGTATAGAAAACGTCCATATCGATATCGATATACTGGACGAAAACGGCGACCATAGCGCGGACGTATATCCGTCCAACGGAACGGGAACTGTCGGGGACGGTTACAACGAAGTATCGTCGTACGAACCGATGATACTCGGCGATTCGGATACTTCATGGACTCTTAAAATATCTAATTACGCTTTGAGTCTGCCGGGAGAATTTTATAGAGTCAGGGTAAGACCAAAAGACGTTAACGGCAAACTAGGGCTTGTTAAGACTTCGTATTTTGTTATAACAAACGTAGCTCCCGAAGTCGAGATAATATCGCCGAGTATAATGGACCCCGATACGCCGGAAACGACAAATCCGGACGTTTACGGAACGGTTATATCTAACGTTAAAGACGATATGTATTGGGACGCCGATTCGAGCAACAATTTGATATATTACGACGACGACTCGAATAGAAGAAACTGGGGATGGAATGCTGACTTGAATGAAGACAGTTTTAATATTTTTGATTCCGACGTATCGGACGATACGAAGTCAAATTATTATAGGATGATATTCAGAGCCAAAGATAACGGAAGGATCAACTCGGTTGAGATAAGCGTAGACGGAGGCGCGAATACTGCGGCGCAGTTGTCTTGGTCGGGAGGAATTACCAGCGCCGACGGACATTTTGATCAAACAATAAACGATACCAGTAAAATAAAAGCCGTGGACGTTATGAAAAAAGACGTTTTGAACGGAAACTATCTGGACTATACTTATACCGATATAAATACTCCTAACGATGCAACTTCGGATTGGATTTATTTCTTCGTCGATATTGATACTACAAAACTAAGTACGAGCGCGACGTTGAAAGTGATAGTCGGGGATAACAACGATCCTACTTCTTATGAAACGACTGGATCCGTTCAAGTCAACGTCGATAATAGCGCTCCTACCGGTAGAGTTTTGAATTGGGGTATAGATAGTTTGACGGAGACTTATGAATTCAGCAAAACCGGAGGTTATGAATATATAGGCGGAGACTTGGCGGACGTCGGATCGGCGGGGGTAAGATACGCGAATCTGTACTTCTGGGAAAATATGCAACCCGATCTCGATGCTACTCCGAATTATAAAGAAAACGGAAGCGGTTTGATAACGGTTGACGATTCGACCAATGTTCCATCCGGCGTTCATAAGGTGTCCATACCCGAGAATCTTGGAAGCGTATTAGTTAAAAACTTAGTCGGCGATATAGGCGACGTTGATCCTGCAAGTTCGGATTACGACAATTATCCAAACAATTGGATAAGGGCTTATAAGTATCTCTCGAGCGGTTGGAGAATTAAGAAAATATATACTAATGATGAAAGTCCGTCGGATGCGGACGGTAATCCGGGGACTTACTACGGAATTTCTACAAAATACGGCTCAACCTACCCGTCAGACGGTAAGAAGTTGATATGTCTCGAAATAGTAGACAACGCCGGCAATAAATTGAGAAAGTTCTACGAGCATACGTTCTCCGAATATCCGCCGACTGTTTTAAACGCCAATATATCGTCGGCCGGTAGACCGGAAGAGGCGGTAACCGATGAAACTACTGCAGGAAGAAAGTGGATAAGCCAAACTTTCTCTATGAACGGGTTTGTAAGAGATTACGTTGCGGGAACTAATCCAAATCCGGGGATCGAAAGAGTCAGAGTTTATATCATGAAAGACGATAACGGAGACGGAGTTCCCGAATCAACTCAAAAGATATATACTTCAAAGACAAGCGATACGGTAGCGGATCCAAAATACAGTAGTATAGCTCCGACCGTAGTTATAGACACTACCGCAGATATATCTGCCGGGCCGACTTCGACAGACGCTCAAGTTGAATGGGGGATTGATTTGGCTCAGTCCATCGCGGCTTTGGCTGACGGTAATTATATGATAATGGTAGAAGTCAGAGACAAGACCGGATCGACAGATACTATGAAGCAATACGTCTACATAGACAATAGCGATCCTACGTTAGTTGTCAGTCAACCGACAGCCGCTCAGGTTGTCAAAGGAGATATGTTCGCCATAAGCGGAACGGCAAGCGACGTAGCGGGCGGAGGATTCGACGCGGGATGCATTAATATTAAAATCCTTGACGGCGTAACAGTTAAGAGAGAGTGGAATGCGTCGCTCGATCCTTTGGATGTTACCTCTCCTTACGACTGGTCGCAAGAATGGAGTTTGATCTCGGACGCAAGCGACGATTTTGACGAGTCGGAAACGAGGATAGTAAGAGTTACGCTAACGGACAAATCGGGAAATACCGTAACGGCGACCGACATAACGGTAACTAAAGGCGCTCCTCCAAGCTGGCCAACTTTTACCGCTAACGGCAGTTCTACGGCTTTTGCTAACGCAACTTTCAAGAGTAAGTATGCCACGATAGGCGCTTCGGATCCGCTCTTTATGATAAAAGGATCAGACAGCGTGTTTACGACAAATATTAACGACACGACTCAATTTACAAGCGCTAAGCTTATAGTAAACGGATATAAACAAAGCGATGGTTCGCTTTTGAACTCCGGTAATACTCCGGCTTTGGCGGATAAATCAATGAATATAAAGACGGGTAATCTCATCGTTGGCGAAAACGATTTGGGAGTCGACGACGTTTATACATACGCCGGCTTACCGGACGGAGAGTACGCTTATAAGGTAGAGTTGCATCAAGAAGCGGCTGTAATTAATATGCAAAAGTACTTTATAGTCGATAATACCAAACCGAATATCTGGGTTAAGAAGATCGAGAATACGGACTTCAACGGTTATGGAACTTCAACTCTAAACGGACACGTCGACGCCTCGCACGACAATTGGGGAGCGGGATATACGACGGGGGCCGACGCGGTATCGGGAGTTATTCAACTTCAGGTTAAGGTAAAGGATAATTATCTCTTGAAGAATATAAAGGCAAAAATGACAAGTTACAGTTTTGGAACGGGAGATAATACGGACGTTATTCTACTTCAAAGAGACGCATCGGGAGTATGGGGAACGCCGGCAAGCAGAGGGGCGTTGGGCGACCTTAACTACTTTGCAGTAAAAGACGTCGTTCAGTCTCTTGGGACGGACTACGACTATGTGGTATTTACGTTAGAGTTTAATACGGCTAATCTAACCGGAGTCGCGGGTATAAACAAAACTCTGCAGTTTACCGCCGAAGACTGGGTAGGAAATACTACTAATGAAGCGGGAACTAATAAAGGTATAGAAAAAGCTCCTTTTGACCTGTTAACCTATACAAGTTCGATGAGCTTGACTTATGCTAAACCGGTCGCGTTTACTCTGGACGTCGTTCCGTACATAAGCGGATTAACTACCGGTTTGGAATCCGGAACGTTATCGTTTGTAAAAAGGAGTTCGACCGGTAAATATCCTATAAAGTATAGTACTTCGACAACGGATTTGTTAAGGATAAGCGGTTATAACTTAGGAAGCGCAAGCGCTCCGACTATCGCCATAGGAACCGTTAGCCCGACTATTCAAACCAGAGATTCTGCGAAATATACTTGGGTTGACATTAGAAAAAATGCGACAAAATCGGGACTTTTAAGCGTATCAACCGGAACTATTGTATCTACAAACAATATTAATGACAACGATCTGCCGACTAATGAAGAAACAGCGACATATTTTCCTGATAGGGATGACAATAGATACGTGGCGATCTGGCAGATTGCTACTTCGGCATACTCAGGGAAAACAGAGGCGGTTATGAAACCTAATAGCGGAAGGACCGATATGGACTGGATGTATGTAAATAATTCTCAGACGGTATATTTAAACGCTACTTCATTGGCAACATCTTGGACGTTGGCTGGAGGAGATTTTACTTACAATTCAGCTGGAACTTTTAATTATATATTCTTACATAATATGAATTGGTCTGGCGGAAGCGATAGTTATCAAGTTCACGGCTCAGTTCAGTGGGGTATTAATGAAGGAACTACTGTTGGAGCATATAATTGGCATAGAGCAAGTACAAGTAGATTAGGGCTAGGAAATTTGTCGTTTGTAGACGATACTGAATACAATTATACAGGCGGAGACGATAAAGTAATGGATAGATATAAAAATCTTCAAATTATAAATAACGGTAACAATACCGATACCGATGTATTTGTAGCCTATTTTGATAAATCTAGCATTACTCGTTCTATTGTATTTTGGTCGTTTAAAGTTGGAACCGGCGTAACTAATACGACTACGATGGCCGGCGGTTGGTATGCTAATATAGAAAAAATTACTGCTGGAAATACAGCGGCAAACTATAGTTCGTCAACAAATTTACTTACCGGGTTGAAGACCCCTTATGTAGCAGGAGCTCGAAGGAGAATAGACGTTACTACGGTAGCAAGCGGAAAAGACTCAGAGCATTTTGATATGAAATACTATTCTAATAGGGTTTATTTGACTTATTATGATGAGACAAGTATGGCGTTAAAGTTCAAATATTGTTCAGATCCTATAAATGCTCCCCAAACATGGAGTTCGGATGTTACAGTCGATATCGCGGCGGGATTGTACGTTAAGACGGTAGTCGATCCGTCCGGAGGAATTCATATGGCATATTACGATAACAGTTATAGCCAGTTAAAATACGCTTATCTGACTTCTTACGCGGATACTAGCGCGGACGTTTATACAGTCGACGCGCTATTCACTACCGGTATGTATAACGCTATTAACATTAGGGATTTTGATACGAGCGCCGGAACAGATTACAGACCGATAATTAGCACGTATTCTATTTCGTATGCCGGAACAAAATATTCTGCAAGAGTCGCGTATCCTACTACCAATTTAAGCGGACTTGGAAATGGCGCAGATCCTAGCACTAACGAATATACCGGAAAATGGGAGGTTATAACGGTTTGCAGCGCTAACGCTCCCGGTCAGTCCAGTACGTTTATTGAAACCGATGCAACTGCGAATTATAATGGACAGATACTTGTAGGTTATAATGGAGCTTATATTGAAGAAGCTACATTGTTGAGCGAATAGCGGATATCATTTAACTTTCGGCGGGCTTGTCCCGCCGATTTTTATTACCAGCCCGAAAAGCCGCTCGAGACGAATGAAATCCCTATCGAGCGGTAGTATTTGTTGTATGTGATCGATAGGCGGGGGGAGTCTAGCGGGAATTCCCGTTTTTCTTTATCCAAGATCAATCTCCCCATCTTCTTCAATCCATGAATTCTCATAAATTCCCATACGTCAAACTGTTCCTTTTTAGTAGAAGTTTCATTTTTCTTACATAAAATTACTAAATAGG
>MWCQ01000030.1 GCA_002070105.1 Firmicutes bacterium ADurb.Bin193
CTTTTCCTTTTTTGTTCCGGAGATGCCCTCATCATAATAGAGCCCGGCGAACTCCCACTCAGGATTTGCATTGACATAGGATTTATAATGCTTTATTTGAGTATCCAGACTTTCGAGTTGTTCATCGCTGTCGGTAGATACACGGCAGTAGGCCGCAACCAGCAACTTAGTCTGTTCGGTTAAACTGACTGTGTTTTCAGCAATTTTTGTTACCTTTTTCAAATTCTCACCTCCTAGTCAGTGTGACATATTAACTCTAAATCAAAATAATATCAACGATTTTAAGGCATAATTTCTGCTAATAATGGTGAGAAAGTTTTACGATTTAATTCAGTTATCTTGTTGAATTCTGACAATGATATTAATTCTTCCTCAAGCATGGAAGTAAGTATTTGCTGTGCTCTCACATAATCGACTTCATGCTGCAATTGCTCCTGTGGAACAGCTTTCTTTTCATAATTGATTTCTGGTACTACACCCGTAATATTCGACATGTATTTCTCCTCCAGTATGTTAATCATTGTTTTCACTATCCACTGGAGGTGAGGAGGTCGTTTTGACGAAAATGAGCAAAAATAAAAAGCCCATCAAAGAAAAAATCCTCAATGGGCTTTTGCCAAACTTATTGCTTTTCAGTATTATTAATTTTTTTGAGCTATGCGGTACAACATCTGCCATACCTCAGCACGGGTACAGGTATCATCCGGGCGAGTTCCATCCGAGATGTTATTAGCCTTGACCCACCACTGCGCGTCGTTGTACCAGGGTATACTTGACTCCCTTTGCAGCTGTGCCTTGAAGGTATGCCACAACAGCCAGTTGTCAGCACACATGGATGCCGGGCAGTTTTTACGGCTTGCATCATAGTGACGCACCACACGTTCAATCGGAATATTCAGCTCCGACATCAGCTGTTTTGTAAGTGCCACAGCATTTTGAAAGGCAGCATCATAGTTGCCGTCTGAATTTATGCAGATTTCAATGCCGATGGAATTTGCATTTGTAATACCATATTTGCCAGCGCCATCACCGCAGTGCCAGGTGTAATAGGTGTTGTAGTCGTTGACCTGCAGAACCTGCGTGTTGTCTACAAAAAAATCAGCGGAGGACTGTCTGTCCCCGCCGTTAAAATAATTAAAATGAGCGTTTGCATTTGCTCCTTTGCCGGTGTTTCCGGTGTCATGGATTACGATATATACGGGTTTTTGTGAACGTTTGGTTTTGTTATATGCAATCTGTTTTTTATTTATTGTCATCGTTATCGTCCCCCTTCAGTTTAATAAGCGCGTTTTTTATTGATTTCGGCAGAGGCAGCCCAAGCTGGCCCCAGTTTTCAATGATAGAAAATCCTTCATTTGCAATGTAATAGGATATGGCGGCTGTTCTTAAAATAACGGTGCCGCCGAGCACAAGCAGATCAAGCTGCGTTGCCACAACCACGATAAGTAAAATGCCGATCTTCTTAACACCGCCGACATAAAAAACACTCGAATTGAATTCCTTTTTTGCCCATGCCTTTATGAATCCGCTGATAAAATCAATCACGATAAATATCAGCAGTATGCTCATCAGTGTATCCATGCCACCGAAGATGTACGAAAACAGGCCGCACAATCCGGCGTAAAACAGCTTTAATTTTTCCATAACAAAAACCCTCCTTTAAGGTTTGTAAATCTGCAGCCAGCTTTCGCTTTCAGCTGCGTAATAATAATGTGTAACCGATATATAGTAAAGGCTTCCGCCTGTTAGGGCGAAAGCCTGTGAATAAAAATAGCCGTTGGATATTGGATTGAAGTTGCTGTCATACAGCCGGATTTCGTGATCCCCGGAAATCCTCTTCTGCGTAATCATATAGTTTGCAGTTTCACTCGGTGTAAATTCATAGACCTTCATCTGCTCCGAGGGCGATTTGAAGTATCCTGAATACACCTTTGGAAGCGGAATCAATGTACCGTTGACATTTACAAGCACATCCTTAGCTTTAGTCAGAGTTCCGCCAATATTTACAAAGGCTTCACTGGGATATTTGGTTAAGCCGTATCGATTAGGAAATACGCCGTATAGAAACTCTCCCGCCAGTAAATCGGTCGTTGTCACGCTCTCGCTGATGGTCAGCTGTTCCACCCCGAACCAACTGCTCCAAGTTCGGCTGCTGCCCGGATTTGAGGATGGAACAACGGCAAACTGCGTAATGTTGTAGTTCGGTATGTCACAATCAATAGTGTACAACCCATCGGAGGGCATTGTAAAAGTATGAATATCAACCCAGCCGTAGCTTTGACGGTATACCATAAAGTCCCATGAACGATTAAAAACTGTTCCCGAACCTGTGTTTTCCACCTCAACTTCGATTTTAATGTGGCTGCAGCCCGGCACGGTGTTATTGAACACCATAGGGTAGGTGTAGCATCCGTTTAAGGTGGTTCTGCTTGCAGACCACTGGTTACCATACCTTGCGTTTTCACCGTATCCGCAATATGGGTAATCATATTTAAAAGAAATTGTTCTGCTCATGGTTAAAACACCTTTATAACAATATCGCCATTGGAAGTCGAAGGCGGCGTTTCCCCCGAGGTCCATATGACGATATTGCGTACCTGTTTAGTTGTGTATGAAGTATTGCTGTATGCGGTTAACGTTGCATTTAAAGTAGATGCGGTATTTTTCGGTACAAAATTGCTATCCACATAGCTTTTGTTGGCGATGTCATAGGAATCGGACGGAGTTTGTACCTTTGCTCTGCCGTTTGAATCTCTTATCATCAGCCGGCTCGCCGTGTATTCATTAGTAGCATAGTCCAGCTTTTGTTTATCAGATGCACTCATAAATCCGCTGGAAGCAACGGTAGCAGTGGGGTGGGTGCCGTTTTGTATGTGATTTTTGCAGTCTTCAAGAGTGACAGAAGGGTTGGCATACCATGCGGACTGCCCGGTGATTGCTTTGATGCGGTTTGCAATCCATCCGAGTATATCGGCCACCTTTCCTTTGGAAACGGCAGGAGGAGGGGTGTTGGCGGAAACGGTAGGTGTCAGGATTTCATCCAGAACATCCATATTTTCATTCAGCACCGATACATCTGCGTTCTCACTGTATAATGGCTTTTTAAATGCATAGTTTGTTGTTGTCTTAGGCACTTGTATCACCCCTTGAACCAAATTAATACTTTATCTTCCGATAACCTTTTCAGAACGGGATAGCCGTTGCTGATGGATTTTACTGCTTTTCCGCCCGCTCCGGCGCGGCATAAATCCCCCGGCTGAAGCGTTCCGTCATCATATACCACAAGTTTCCCAAGCACACCAACCGTTGACCATTCCGGGCGCTTTAATCTTGGCACATACTCCTGAGTACTGTCCCAATCCGGATTGAGAATCGGCTGAAGTTCGTATCGTTCTTCCTCTATGATGTTGCCGTCTTCATCGGTTACCGCAGGAATCAGCACATCATGATAATGCACACGTCCGAAATCATCGGTTACAAATTTGCCCTGCCAATGCATCTCACCGCTGTCACCTATAATTGCAGGCATTGCTGAAATTACACCGAGAGGAGTATCAAACTCATCTGTTTTGGCAATCTTATCTCCAATCAGTTTTACAAAATATCCGGCTCTGTCCTCTTTGTCCGGGTTTCCGTCCTGCCACTCAAAAAACTCGGCATAGTCTGCACAAGGGCTGGATAAGGTGCCGTCTGTATGAATGTCGCCATTTTGTAGAATTTTGACTGCAAGCCCCTGAGACGCAAGAGAGGTGCCGTTGGCAAGACTCCATGAGTATTCTGCAGGACTTGCACCGTATTTACCATATATCGTAGCACCGGCATGAGCAGCAATAGTATAAAGCCCGTGCGCCTGCGCATAAAGGCATCCCGCCATTCCATAGCCACTTGCAAGGTTATATCCGTTTGATGACTCTATTCTGAAAATATATCCGTCACTGATTAAAGCCTCGCCATAACTGCCGCCGCCAAGATACACATCGTTTGACAAGTAAATAGTCTGTCCGGAAACGCTTGCCACTGTCGCTTCGGTATAGATGATGCTGTTTCCGTTGTTTTTCCACCGAATTAAAACTTTGCTGCCTGTCAACCCCGACAAATTTTCTCCGCTTGCAGCAGTAAGAGTTTTTGACGTAGAAGACATGGCAATGCATTTTATTGCTCTGCCTGCGGTGCGGGCATAGTTAAATGATGTGGAACAGTAGCCATTGCAATTACTATAGTTAAACGATGATGAATATTGCTGGTTTGCTGATGAGTTGTTAGCAGCAAAGCTATATAGGCCCGTGGCTGTCGAATTGTTACAGGCAAGCGAACTTGTTCCCTTTGCATATGCTCCGTTTAAAGCCGCACTGGAGGAACCGGAAGCATTGCCGTAATTGGCTGAAAAACTGCCTGTTCCGGTAGAACTGCTGCCCATTGTGACAGAGCCGTTGCCGTTTTTCTTATACTCGTTACGCAATATATAAAAGCTTGAAGCGTATACGTAGTCTAAAATAGTATGCACATTATCAGGCGGTTCGTTTGATATGGGCATATCGGCAATAGCAATATAACTGCTTGCCATATTCACTTCCGTAACGGTTGTTAGGAATCTACCTGTGTCAAAACTCACATAATCCATCCAATTACTGTCACACCAAGATTGATAGATGCTCAGAATAACCTTGTCACCGGGCTGTAGGTTGAAATTCACATTGCCTTCGGAATATATATAGAAATATATTCGTTTCGAGGAAGGGTCTACCCATTCAAAGTATACATCGCCAATACCTTCATTAATTGTTTTATTTGATCCAATAATCAGATGGTTGTCGCCGATAACGACATTTCCCATGCCGAAAACCCTGTTATGGTTACCGAAGATAATATTACCACCGCCAATGACGGCATTATCCTCGCCTTCCATGTACAGTTGTTCTCCGGAGGAGCCGTTTCCGCTTGCGTAAACCTCGTTAATCGCTGCTACGATTTCCTTTGCATTGGTCTGAAGGTTTGCCACATCACCCACGTCGGCGAAGGTGGCAAGACCGATGTCGTTTGGTTGTATTTCCGCCATTTATATGACCTCCCTTGCATATGCTCTGTTTTCTTCCCATACTACAATACCGTTTCCGTTATCACCGCAGTAGTAGGGTGTACCTCCGACAATTCGGAGATTGTTTTTTGTTTCAAAAGTCATTAAGTCTTCCCATGAATAGGTTCTTGCACCGCTCCAGTCAGTCAAAGTGGTCAATACATCCTGCCATAATCGATAGGTGAATATATATTCCACCGCCAGGTGGGCAGGCTTAATATCCTCTATCACCATTTGAATGTCGGCAAGATTATATGGTATACCTTGCTTGCTCATAAATTTGACGGCAAACAGATACTCTGATGCATATTCTATAATCTCAATTTCGCCGTTGACAAAGGATGCCGCCACATTTTTCATCATGGTTTTGGTGACGGTTCCAGTGCCTCTAAGCTTTGACAAAACACGTCCTCTGCGGGTTTCCAAATCCGCTGACGGGTCAGGAGTAATACCAGTATCCGCCTCATGGTTTGATATGTTTTTGTCCGAAAGTAGTACAAAAAACTGATTTTCAGCTAGCTCGACTTCCCGTTTCAGCCGTTCATATTCTGACTCCAGTGAATCCATCAGTTGATTCATGACCTTGGATTTTCTGTAATAAGAGGGCAAATACTCACGCAATAGTAACCACCCCCAGAACAGGCACCTCGGTATCAGATACCTCAATATTGTCATTCCCGCCGTTGACCAGCAGGTCAGAATAGTCCAGAACCCCATCGCAGCTTAATATACAACCCCCAATCTGGGCATAGGAAATATATTCAGCTGCAAATGCGTTTTTCTGAAGATACTTCGTAATGTTGGTACTGATTTTTTCAAGAGCGGAACTCGCTGTAGAACCTGATGTAAGGATCAGTGAAACCGTAATATTCACAGGCAGCGGCTGAGCACTTTCCACGGTGACTGCTGCACCGATTGGGCGTTCGTTTTCAATATGTGTACTAACTTTATTAATTAGAGTTTCATTAGCAGCTTGTTTATCTGAATTAATAATTATGACCTTCACTGTCCCGTTGCCGTCCCAAAGAGGGATGCACTTAGCATCACCCACACCTTCAACTTCTTTTGCCCACATGACATAGTGATATTTGGAACCGGAGGTTGCAGGAAGGGATACCTTTTCAAAGTAACGCTCCCGCAGTTCGTCATCGCTTTCCTCATCAAAACCGCCACTTGTGGCGCTTGTGTTAGTCACGGAGGTTAGTCCGCTGATGGTGACAGGAAAACGATTTATGGCTCCGATTGGTACATTGCCTTGCTTGCCGGGAGTGTCACATATGATGCCTACAGTTGCCGTTCCGGAAGATTCAATATATTTTGTTTGTGTGACAGTAAAAACAAGGGTGTCCGACGCGACTTTGTCACCGCTTGATATGACGGAGCCGACAGTCCCCGAGACGACTACCGTTCCGGCAGAATAGGTTGCTGCTTTGCGGGTCAGACCCTGTTCGGCAACCTTTTTGTCAAGGTACGCACCTTTGGCTGTCGCAGCAAAACCATTAAGGAGAATTTCCTCAAGCTTTGCATAAAGGCTTTCCAGTTCTATTGCCAGCGGCTTTTGAGTGTCATAAAAAAAGGAGCCGACAGATTTGTCGAACTCCGAAGATATATTAGAAAGTAACCGTGACAGTATTTGTTCCTGCGTCATTTGTTTCCACCTCCATACTTACGATGATTCCGCTTGCAGTTCGCTCTATGCTGAAATTTGAGACCGCCGATATATTCGGGTTTTGCAGGAGCGCATCTTCAATTTCCCGTTTCAGTTCGGCTTCGATAAACGCTGCTGAGTAATTATTACCGATAAGCAAATCCTCAAGTCTGCATCCGTATTCGGTAACATCATAAATTTTGAACCGCCCCTTTTCGGTTCTCAGGATTTTTTCTATCCAGACCTTGATTGCATCCAAGCCGTCACACTCTACCAGACTGCCATTTCGCAAGGCAAAGTCGCCTGATACAAAATCAAATAAAAAGGACTTGCCGACCACAGGTACTTCCGATGTGTTAACTACAGATAAGCCTTGTATTTCCGGAAACATCACTGCACCACCCCAATTAGAATAAATTTTTGATTATCGGCATACGGCAGCAGCACAACTTCTTTACCGAGATGGATGTAATTACCTGTTCCATCAACAGCGTCAAGGGAAACGCACGTCTTTATATGAGCAGATGTGAGTATGACCTTATCTCCCAGCCGTACTTTCAAATTGGGCAGTTCGATGATTCTGCCAATAATGGGAGAATAGTCAACATTATTTTCTCTGTCTTTAAGTAATTTTGCAAGTTCTGTTATACCATTCATCTCAATCACCACCAAATTGGCACAAAAAATGACGAAAGCCGAGGCAATCGTCTTAATAAGATAGAAATCAACCTAAACCGAATAAAATTAATTATGTAATACTAAACATGAGGACAATGTTTTATCCAATCGTCCAGGCAAATGCCCCATATACTTATGATACGAACAGTGTTCCACCTTTCTTTGAGTGATTTTCCGTCAAAAATTTTTGCTTCAACTAACTCTTCAGCGGTATGAAATTCACACCCGTCAGGAATATCACAATAACCAACCCAGTAAGGTTTGTCATATTGTGGTAGAAATCCCAAATAATGCTCTGATTGCTGCATATCATCAGCAAAATAGAAACAGGTTTCATCTATTGATACCCCTGCTTTAAGTTGTTTGAAGAAAAAATCGTAATCCAAAGTATCCATGCTACCACCTTATCAAATTGAAATTTATAAAATTTCGTTAGCCTAAAATGGATCCAGCTTTAATGCAAAACTCTTTCAAGCAATTTAAGCGGATCCTCAACAATTTCCCATAAGCTTTTAGATAACGGATAGTTCATATATGATGTGAACTCTTCATCATCAATAATTCCATCATATGTTATATCATCCGCACTGCAAGGAAAATAATAATATCGGTCATGCGTTAAACCGAATACTCCATCTGTTGTATCACCCACATATTTTGCAATAGACCAATTCTCTTTAATGTTACGTTTCTTTATGTCTTTTTTTAATTCCTCAATCTTTTCTTTCACAGATGGATTTTCTGCGCTTATGCTGTCAAGATGCTCATAATACTCCTCATAGCTGTCATATCCGTATGGTATAAGGCTATATTTGTTATCAAGCAAAGATTCCAATCCATATACTAAATCAGAGTCGTAACTAAATACTTCACCACCATCTAAACAACTTTGGGGCAACAAGTTATATTTTTTGTGCTCGTCGGGTATATAAGGCATAAAGCATCTCCCTGCTATAGAATATTAAAATATTTACTTCATATTTTCTCAAGCAATATTATAGATTAAAGAAAATCAAATAGCCACCCATATCTGCAATAATTTTTATAATCCTCAGAATTTTCAGAAGGATCTTCACCATCTATTGTATTAAAAGCATCAATTTCAAATTGAATAACTTTATCACGAATTACATTACGTTGCTCCTCGGTTATATTTAACTCTATTATACACGGAACATTTTCTACAAATCCTAATTGTTTTAGCACAGGATCTGATTGGAGCAGAGCAACCTCAACTTCTGGATACAATTCTGACAGACATTGTTTCAGACGTAAATATGTTTCCATATCAGTTTTATATTGCATCACCTTCAACCTCGCTTATCTATAACTTATGAAGGATATTTTAACATATATAAATTATACCACAAAAAATTCCATTTGTCCATTTGAAGATTAAGCAAACTTTCTCAAGTCCATTTTCACATAATGTATTCCGTTTTTAATACTGTGCCCGCTGCCTTCAACAATATACTCTGAACCATCCACTGTAATCACATAACCCGCTCTGGTATAGCTGTCTATAGCCTCGATTATTTCAAATGAAAATGTCTCCTTTGTTTTTGACAACTCGGAAAGTTTCTGTTTTGCCACATTGTTGGGGTTTTCCTTTTCGGGGTCGATTTTCACAATTTCTTGCAGCAATCCGTATTTTGAAATAAGGCTATCATCCTTTAATGTCGCTTTAACGGAATAGTTGCCTTCTTTTTCGGTTATAACCTTGACGCTGTTTTTCATATCTTCAATCGAAACCGAATGTGATGTATTGCCCCGTAGAAGCGGGGAGTAAATAAGCTGTGTGTTCGGTGACAATCTAAACTCCGGATATGCGTAAATACTGCCGATTTTGTATATGCGCAGACCCTTTGGTGTAACATCAAGGTTGTAACCGCCGCCGGGGTCTGCCCCTTGGGTACAGAATTCAAGGATATCCTGCAATATTTCCGAGATGGTTTTATCAAAATATATCTTGGTAATCTTCGTTTCCAGAGCCGGAATACTATCAATATCAATATTAAAGTCACTGCACACCTTGCGGATTGCTTTATGCGCCGGCATAGCATTAAACTGATAGGTTTCCTTTGACTTGTTCAGATACCACCCGAAGTCGCAGACCGTATATTGGTTTGAAGTTTTACTGCCGTCGTCAACGGTCAGTACAATCCCTCTGAAAATCTCATCATTGGTGTACATCTGAATAATACTGCCTTCATGCGGCAGATAAATGCTTGTATGCTGTGCATCGCTTTTGGCAATCTCAAATGACATTGTTGTTGCAAGTTCTGCTATGGTATTCTGCCAGGACAAATTTCCAACCACAGAGGTTATATTGATTCCGTCAGCATAAATATTCATACGGTGTTCACCAGCATAAATTGTGAGAGTACAAGAGTATAATAAAGATCCCCGTCTTTTTTGATGGTATAGGAAAAGTCATCGACACAGCACACCATATTAATTGGGGTTTCGGTAATAATAAGCCTTATCGGATATTTCGCCTCAATCCACTTGTCGATAATATACACATATTCAAAACCTTTGTAGTTTCGGTCGCGAAGGAAGGGATAGTCCCTCACAGGGAAAAAACTGTTGATGGTGATGCCTTTCAATCCCGGCAAGCCTATCAATTTTAGTTCACCCTGGGTTACAGTTTCAAAAGTTTCATTTTTCTGTGGCTTTGATATGGTAAACTCTGCAGGGAGGACGGGCAGGCAGATGACTTGTTCTCTGTTATTCACACTTAAATATATATCCATAACAACCCCCCTTACATATTAGCCAGTGCCAGTTTAAGTTTTGGAACAATTTCATTGACAACCTCGTCTGCCGACTTGTCACTGGCATTAACATATATTTTAATATCGTTATTGTTGGTTGTAGATGAACCTTGCCCAGTGCTGTAATTTCTGTTTTCTGCCGCTGTCAGTACACGCTCGCCCTTATGCAGCTTTGCAATATATCCGTTAAAGGGCACATTGGGCAGGCCGCCGGCGTGAGAGCCGTCAATACTGCCGCCTTCGTCCTCATCCGTCTTTTTAAACAGCTTTACAACACCCTTGATGGGGTTCTTAAGAAAGTTTTTGAGTCCTTCCCACAGTTCCTTTATTTTATCAATACCTTTTGTAAATGTTTCCTTGATACTCGTCCAGAATTTAGAGAATACCTCTTTGACCGCATTCCAGATTTCAGCGGTTTTGACCTTTATACTATCCCAGTTTTGAATAACGTAGCCTACAACCAGTCCTATACCGCCTGTGAAAACTCCTAATATCCAAGGCCAGTAAGCAACAAAGAAATCTGCTATGCCGTTCCAGATGTTCACCGCCGTAGTTTTTACCCACTCCCACGCAGCTTTTATGCCATTGCAGACAGCGTCCCAATTCTTCCATAAAACTACGCCGATTGCAACAAGAGCGCCGATAGCAAGTATAATCCATCCGATGGGACTTGCTACAAACAGGGCATTCATAATACCCTGCACGGTGTTAAACGCAGTGGTAGCCGCTGTTTGCACTCCCGTCATAACCGCCTGGAGCTGTTGTGAAAAGGTCATGGCTACGATTTCTTTTTTCTGTGATTTGTTTAGGGCAATCGCCAAGGTCTGAACAACATTTGCCGCTGTCATGGCGATTTTCCATGCAGTTACAGAAGCTGTTATTCCTGCAATGATTGGAGCAAGCCACCCCCAGTTGTTAACAAAGAAGTTATAAACGGATGTAGCCGTGGAAAGAATCCCGTCAAGGGCACTGCCCAGACTGCCAAGGGCACCACCGAGAATATTTCCCACGCCTGCAAGATCGGTTCCTGCAAGTGCGGTTTTGATGCCTTCACCGATTCCACCAAGGAGAGCAGGGGCATTTGATGTTATGGCTATTGCCAGCTTCTTTATTACCCCTGTAAATCCGGTAATCAGCATGGGTAAAAGCGTAGGCAGAGAATCGGTTAACACACCAATAACAGTGGGCAGCATTTGCGCAAGTCCGTTTACAAGCGACATGGCTCCCGTGGTTATTTGCGGCATAACACTGCCCAGCAGTTCAGGAATCTTCGGCGAAATCTGTTTTATAATCTCCGACAGACCTTTTGTCAAGGTGGGCAGCAGCTCTGCAACATTTCGTGATACCACCTTTGCAACATTAACAAATGCCGATGCAATCCCTTCTGCACTGCCGGCGCCGGACATGAAGGTTTTAAATGCCGCATTTGCAGTATTGATAGAACCGGCAAGGGTATCGTTTTCTTTTGCATAGTTCCCGGCTGCATATGACGTCTTTTCCAGAAACATCTGCATGGCAATTCCCACTTTTTCCTGAGTTGACATTGTCTTGCCCATAGTCTTGATACCTTTAGCGGCGGCATAGGATTTGATGGCTGTATCATTAATTGCAACACCGAGATTATCCATCATCGTGAAGTTGCCCTTTGCCGCACCTGCTACGGCCTCCATTGCCGCATCCACATCAATACCCATAATCGAAGCAACATCCGCCGCTCTTTGCATGGCGCTTGTGGTCATATTCAGGGATTCTTCTATGGTAAAGCCGGAGCCCTGAAACAGCGCACCCATTTTATTCGCTGTGCCCAAATAGTCGGACATTGAAAGTCCCATGGTTTCAAAAGCGCTGCTGCCGGTATCCTGGAGCGTCTTGGCGAAATTTGAAAACACCGCTTCACTGCCGCCAACATTCTGTTCAAGCTCTCCGGCCATATCCAGAGATTTAATTGTTAAACCTGTCATTGCCGCAACACCGGCGGCAGAGGCAGTCATGAACACCTTTCCGGCAGCAGATACAGCTCCGCCCAGTTTTTTTAGGGAACCCACGGCAGAGGAAGAAGATTTCTTAAGACCGCCCAGTTCGGAGGTTGCTTTCTTAATATTAACAAAGAAATTACCCTCGTTTAACGATAGGGTGGCCCCTATATTTTTCTTTTTTGCCATCTTAGTTTCCACCTGCCAATGCTTTATATTTTTCCGTTTCTTCTTCAATATGAAGTGCCATGCTGGCCATTAAAAATTGCTTGTCAAACAGGGACAAACCAATAAAATCACTGAATTTCCAACAGCGCTGCAGATAATGGTGTACCATGTACAATTCACTATCCGCAGCGATTAGTTTTTTAAATCATCAATCGGTTTTACCCCGTCTATATATCCCGCCAGTTTAATGCATTCAACAGCAATCTGCGGAATTTCACCCACATCAAAGATTTTCTCTACAATCTCCATCGGTTCAACACATCCGTAAGTCTCCTGCAGCTCCTTTGATTTTAAGCATGGCTCGGTTACGCAGGAATACACAATATATGCATCTCCGGATTCCTCCATCTCCTGCGCATCACGGGCAAGGGCGGCATCCGGCTCTGTAATGGTAATTGTACCGTCCAGAGATTTAACATATAACTCCTTGGTTTTCTTTTGTTTTTTACTCTGAAGCATCTGCTCCTTACGGCGCACGAGCTCTTCAATGGTTATTTTGGTATGTTTTTTCATATCTCTACCTCACTCTCACAGTATCCGGGAAATCAAAATCAGTAAATCCGCCGCTGTATTCTTCCTCTAAAATCTTAGCGTTTTCAAAACTCATCAAAACCAGATCACCAAACCAACAGTTGTTTAAAACAAGCCGTTCACTGCCGTAAGCATCAGGGTCGTCCAGCTTCCCGATTAACTGACATCTAATGTCCCTGCCTTGCTTTATTGCATTTGCCAGTTTAATTTGTCCTCTTGAAAATATTTTCTTGATGGTAAAGGAAAACTCACCAGAATAACCTGTCAGCTTGGAATCCTTGCTCATCTGCATGGCAAAATCCACATCCTCACGTTCAAGTTTGAGTGTTGCCTCAAACTTTGAAACCTCGAACACCGGCTCTCCATCCCAGTAAAGCATACCCCATTTGCCGTTCATCACACGGGGCGCAGTAGGTTTTTGTGCCATTTATATCACCGCCTTCAATTCATATATATGGTAAACTTCAAATCCTCCATGGCGTCCTGGATTTGGATATTCGCCTTAACAAATACGTTGGTTCCGGTATTTGCCGTCTTGATTCGCTCCTCATCCCAGAAGGATATATCCCGCGTCTGCTTAAGCCATGCGGCAGTTGCATCAACATCAATCTCTGCCTTGTTGTCAAACTTGTCATACAGCACGCCCGAACCAGCAAGATCCTTTAAATACTTGCTCACAGCCGCAAGAAAT
Source organism: Firmicutes bacterium ADurb.Bin193 (assembly GCA_002070105.1). GTDB lineage: Bacteria > Bacillota > Clostridia > Monoglobales > Firm-18 > MWCQ01. Next base: position 13,601 of record MWCQ01000030.1, read on the forward strand.
ATAATTTTATTGTCATAGCTGTTTTCGATTTTTCCGATAAACTCATCCTCGAAGGTGGAACGAATATCGTCACGAATCATATCGGCAGCCTCAACAATCTTTATTTTCTTAAAATCCTCACCCGTTGTTTCGGTTAAAGTAGCAAGGGAATTCACTGCCCGTGCAATTTTAATCTTTGTGCCGTCATTGATAAGGATCAGACGCCCTGCATCAATGTCTTCATCCGGAGATTCGCTCTCTGTTATGGATTCCACCTCGGGCAAGGAATAATATGTGGCACTGCGGTTTAGGGGCAGACCTGCAAGAACACCTGCGATGCGAGGGCAGTATTCCGCTGCTGTATAGGTTTTAGTTCCAACCTTTATTCCGTCTGTTGCAAAGTTCACAACACCCTCACTATCTGCAGCGGTTTCG
>MWCQ01000031.1 GCA_002070105.1 Firmicutes bacterium ADurb.Bin193
AACAAAAATATCAGGATGGGTGTTTCCTTCCAGCTTTGAAGTTTTTGGTGGAGTTTTCAATAGTTTTTCCTGCCTGTTTAATTCTTTCATTGCATCTAAATGCTGCGGAAGGGGTTTTAGCTGTTTTTCCTTTTTATCTTCGTCTGAATAAGCCACTTCAAAAATGCTGTATACACGGATATTAGGCATAGAAGGTATATTGTCGCGTTCAACCATCTGTAGCAACTTCTCAAGCTTGGCGGGATCCTCTTCTATGAACCGCATAAGCGGACGGACACGGTACTTCGAGCTATCATATTTCCCCACGTATTATTCCTCCATCTCCATTACAAACCCGCTCCAATTATCCGCATATTGCAGGAGCAGTGTCAATTTTTCTTCTTTATTAGCAACACTTTTGTTATCATCAACATACTGACCATCATGATATGCAATGGCTTGTGTTTCCTCAGGTGACAGTGGCAGATAAGGCAAAGCAAGATACAAACTCCTAATTGGTACACTCAAGTAGGTAAGTCCTGTATTATAGCTGTACGGTGTGGATGCCGGATATCCATACCGTTTTTGTTTTTCTGACGGTTCGTTTTTTATGTACTGTGGTTCACCCGGCAAACCAACCTTACCCAAATCGTGGAAAAGTGCGACAATGACGCAGCTTTCATCACTGATATCTGGGGCAAGGATATTTTTCATGCTGAGCAATGTGTTTGCGACATTGACGCTGTGCTGCAAAAGTCCGCCTTTTGTACACAAGTGATACTTTGTTGATGCCGGAGCGGTCAGATACTCTGTTTCAGTTTCCAAAAACGTCATCAGCCGATCAAATTCGGTCTTGCGCTCACAAACCATATTTTTAAGCTCTTGATAAGAAAATTTCATCTAATCACCATACCTGTTCATCTTTATACTCCTTTTTATTTCATCCCGCAACCATAACGGCCTTACAATCTCACAATATTGAATATATTGCAATGCCCAAAACTTAAGCCCAAGCGGTGGTGCATTGAGGCATAGTCGAAACCGTTTTTCATCAATACGTACCATCCGCACATCCATTCCGAACCGTTCGATCACCTCACCGGCCATTAAATTATCACAGATAATCTCCACCTCTTCACGCTTGCCGTCAAACATATATACAAGGGAGTTTGAATATTCCTTTAAATTAAAATCCTTAGGAAGGGGCTTCCTTTTCCGAGAAACAATTTCAAGGTTTTTCATCAAATCTATCCGATAATGGCTGATATTATCGTATTTATCATAATTGCACACAAGGTAATATTTCTCGTTAGCACACACCATTTGATAGGGGTTGACAAGGTACTTCTTATCACGGCGAGGCACAAGCGTTTTATCTGCCTGATAGTCATAATAGTCAAACATGACCATGTAATCTTTTTCGATTGCCTCGTCAAGCTGCTCAATCGTCCAAAACAGCTCGACATTTTCCTGCTTCTGAATTCGCGCTGCCCGGATATGCCTGTACCTGCGGCGATTATGAATACTTTGAGTGGATTGCAGTTTGTCGATGATTGAATCTGCCTGTTTTTGCGGTATAAACCCCATAGAGTAAACCCTATCTGTTAAAAGCCGCACCTCACTTGGTTCAAGCACCCTTGAACGAAGATAATATCCTATATTATTTTCCTGATAGGTTGATATGTCATAGTCAAGCAGGTTCAGCTCATCAATCAAGCCGTATACCGTCCTGCGGTCAATGGTTATCCCGTACATCGCTCTCATTTTGGATATGATCTCGCGCATGGGGATGATATGGTTTTCATCCGAATATTCTTGCAGGATATGAAGGATACATATAATATGTGATTTATTGGTCGGCATAGCATCACCCTAATTCATAATGTGTAACTTGTTAATCATTGCGTTATTATAATTAAAATTATCGATTTTATATAGGAGGACATCCATATCTTCATCAGAAGGTTTTTCGAGTTCGATCAGATAACAGCACATATACATTGGCACACTTATCACTCCGTTCTTTCGTTTCCGTGATAAATATACCATATCAGCCTGTACAAAAGTATGTACAGATGTACAAATATTTGTCTCGTAAATTACCAGTGGTTCAAGAATTCTTTCTGCATAATAAAGTATAAGCGTAACTTTTCACCAGTGAATGATAGATTTGAGCCAATCATCAAATCTTATACATTCGAACCCTGCAGAGACAGTTTGTATGATTTGTAAGTTTATGAGATTAGCTGTAAATATTAATCCGTTTTGTGTCCATCAAGCAAGACATTTATATATTTTCCCAACTGTGTATAGAATCCAAAGTAATTAAACTTATTGGTTTGAATTTTGAAACAATTCAATTATTACATTATATCACATTAATTTCCAAAATTCAATTTTTTATAATTTTCACAAAACTATTGGATAATTTAACTCCCATCGTTGCAGTGGTAAAAAATATGTGGTAAAATAGGCATGTAAAAATGGTAAGCAGTTAAAATGGTAAGCAGTTAAGCAGGTTTAAGAAGTATTTGTCCACAGGGACAGGTGCGCTCTTTTACCTGCTTTTTTTCATTTTTACGGGGAAATCAAAATTTATGGCAAACAAAACACATGAATTTAAGTCATTCTTATGGCTTAGAGCATGTGTTTTTTATTTGCGAAAAAGGAGGATGATTCCGTTGTGGGATTAGGAAGGAAGACAAAAAACTTTAAGGAGGTTGCAATTTGAATGGAAACGAAAAAGATTACAGCAAGGAGGAAATGCTTTTGAGGGAAATGAGCGAATTATCCCCCATAACGTATTTTGACGCAGGTAACTCTATTCGTCTGAATTGCTATGCGGATACTTTCGTGTATCACAAAGCAAGCGGACGTGAGAGAAATCTTGTTGCAATGCGGTTTGGAGGATACCCCGAACAAGTACGGGCAATGGCGGACGCTCTGCGCGGCGGAGCCGGTGTTGAGGCAGTCATTGAAGATCATAACATTATTTTAGTGGCGCAGCATTCGGCGTACAAGCGTGCGATTACACATGACGGTGTATATGCTGAGGGCACTATGCTTGCACTGGATGATGAAGCGGGTGAGATGCAGGATGATAATCATACGGAGGTTGATAATCCAAAGGCAAAACGAAAAATGTATATTTTTTGTAATGAGGGAGATACAGATTCGTTGTTTGCCGAACTTGATAAAAAGACAGCTGTTCCGCTTATCCCTGAGTTTAAGGATTACATTTTAGACGAAGCCATGAAAAGAAATATTCTGGTTCCTCTTGAGGTGTTGTCCGCAAGTGTCCGCTTTGACGCGTATATGCTTGAAATGCAAAACGATGAAAAAGAAATGGAGGATATCGTAAACGACGGTATTAAAACGGGCCGTATTTCTATTCCGAAGGCACTGAAGAACGGTAGCTTTGAAAATATTGAATCTGTCTCTCAGTATCTGAATCAGTATGGTATTACGATAGCCGACAGAATAAGAAAATCCTTTGATCCGCTTTTTGACCCCGCACAGGAGGAGATAAGCGACAGGATTAAAAGAATTAACGGATACCTTAAAAAAAATGTGGGTTATTCGCTGTACCCTGCCCAACTTGCGGTGGCAGAGAGCCTAAAACGCAGACTTGATAAGGCAAAAATTGGCTTGGTAGTCGCAGAATGTGGCTCGGGGAAAACAAAAATCGGTTCAGTTGCACTGGCGGCTCATCAAGGAGGAAAAAAAGCCTTTAATGTCGTCCTGTGCCCATCGCATATTACGAAAAAATGGGTACGTGAGATTGAGGAAACGCTTCCGGACACAAAAGCTGCTGTTGTGTATTCACTGTCAGACATCAACCGTGTTCATAATGAATACGAACTTGGGAAAAAGACCATGTACGCGATTCTGTCAAAGGAACGAGCAAGAGACGGATATATGAGACAGCCGGCTGTAGTGTATTCCAAAGTTCAAAAAGCGTATCTGTGTCCACATTGCGGCAGGATGATTGAAATGGATTTGGTTGAAGACGGCACACACTACACTGTACGTGCGGATCAGTTTTTCTTTAGAAAAGAGACAACTCAAAACCATAAATGCAGCGAATGCGGCAGTGTTTTGTGGAGCGCAGTTAACCCGAATGACCGGCGGCTTTGCCATAACAAGTGGATTAAAATTGGCGGCTATGGCTTTGTTTACCGTGATTTTGCGCATAGGCATCTGGAAAAAACAAAGGATTTAAAGGTTATCGCAAAACTTGAGGAAATCATAGCTAATCCGAATCAGGTTTTTATTGCACGCGGTGCTTATGTGAGATATTCCATGAGTAGCTATATATCTGAGCGATTTAAACAGATTGACGGTGTTATTCTTGACGAGCTGCACCAGTTTAAAGGTGACAGCGGTCAGGGCGACGCAATGGAAACCTTAGTAGGCTGTGCAAAAAAAGTAATAGGAATGACGGCAACGCTGATTAACGGATATTCAAGCGGTCTATTCTATCTCCTGTACCGGATTGTTCCGTACTTAATGAAGGTAGACAATAAAAACTACGAGAATCCATCAAGCTTTAATGTTGAGTATGGCGTTACCGAAACCACTTATGAGCTTGAAGAAAGCGACTATAACGCTAACAGCCGAAGTAAAAAGAAACGAACCAGAGAACGACAGCTTCCCGGAGTATCTCCGCTTGTGTATTCAAGATTCCTGATTGACTGTGCAGTTTTTCTTTCTCTTAACGATATGGGAAAGCATTTGCCGGATTATGAGGAAATTCCGGTTGAACTGGAATTATCCAAAGAAATTAAAACAGAATACGAGCGAATTGAGACGAGTTTCAGAAGCTGCATGAATCAGCGCGATAAAACAGCGCAAAAGCTGATGTCAAGCTTTTTGAGTCTGATGACTACTTACCCGGACCAACCGTATGACCATGAGCCTATTTACTATCCCAAAAGCGATGCGACAGTCATAGAACCGAAGAATTTATCTGATTTTGATGAGCTTCATGAAAAGGATGTTGCAACTCTTGATATTGTTGAGCGCAAGGTAAAAAACGGTGAAAGAGTGCTGATTTACACAAGCTGGGTGAAGATTGATACGCAGGATAAGCTAAAAAAACTTATGGAGGAAAAGGGGTATCGTGTTGCGGTACTTGAGCAGCGTGTTGTACCGGAAAAACGCGAGGAATGGGTGCAAAAACAGCTTGAAAAAAGTGTTGACATACTGATAACCAACCCTTCGCTCGTTGAGACAGGTCTCGATTTAAACGCCTTTACAACGCTTATCTACTACAATATCGGCTACAATCTTTTCACTTTCAGACAGAGCTCAAGACGTTCATGGCGAATCAATCAGACAGCCCCGAGAATTGAGGTGTATATTCTCTACTATAAGGGTGTCATGCAGGCAAGAGCTATTAAACTTATGGCTTCAAAGCTTGCGGCAGCGACATTGGTTGAGGGCAATTTTTCGGATGAAGGCTTAGCAGCAATGAGTGACTGCACCGATATGACATCGCAACTTGCAAGAGAGCTAACAAAAGGCATTACAGGCGAGGTTGAAGATGTGGCAGCTATCTTTAAAAGGATGGCAATTATTAAGGACGAAGCAGCGGATGATGTGGATTTGTCGGAATACATGATAGACTACGATGAACCTGCAAGTGAAAAAACCGTTTCTGTTCTTACGGTCGCAGACAAGCTGAAACGTGCCATGGAGCTTGCAAAGCAGGCAAACGGAATGAAAAGCTCTCAAAAAGTACAGGAATCAAAAATTTATGAGTATGTCGGAAATCAACTTACGTTGTTTGATCTGGCAGGCTGAGAAAGGATTGTGTTTAATGAAATTTACGGCAAACAGAAAAATAATGCTGGAACATTTAAAATCAATGGCAAGAGTTGTGCCAAAATCAAGTCCCGTTCAAGAGCTAAGGGGATTTTTGGTTGAGGCAAACGAGGACGACGGATATTTGTATCTTACAGCAAATAACCTTGAGGCAGCCATTCAGCGCAAATTCAAACCGGAGGTAGAGGCGGGTGGAGAATTTGTTATGGAAGCAAAAACGCTGATTGATATATTGTCCCTACTCGCCGAAACAGATGTTGTGTTTGAGGAAATCAAGCCCGGAATTATTGAAATCAAATCCGGATACTGTACCTACACAATGCATGTTCTGAGCGGCAGAATATATCCGCGCCCCGAAATGCCCTTTCCGGAGGATACTGTTAAGACTTCTGGACTTAGGCAGCTCTATTCCAAAACTTATTTGACGGTTGCAGCAAATAATGCTACGCCGGCTTTATCGGGAATTCATATTGAAATCAACGGCGATGGACTTAAAGCGATAAGCTGTAACGGTCAGTGCGTTGCTTTGGCAGGCAGAGAAACAAAGTGCGATGGAAGGTTATCATTTACCCTTCCGAAAGCAACTTATTCTTATCTTGCAGGTGCAATCAGCGATGATGACGAGCTTGAGGTCGGAGTAAGCGGACCGTATGTAACCTTTATGAAAGAGGGCATGATGTTTTCCGCAAGACATATTCCGCATGAATATGTGGATGTAAACAAGCTTTTTGATTCAATCAAGCCGACATATACCGCAAAGCTTGAATTTGACAGCTTCAGGGACCAGGTTGACACCGTGTGCAATATTGCGGCAATGGGAAGCGAAACCTCATACGTTAAGCTGTATTTTATAAACGACAGAATAGAAATATCAACTAAAAATGACCTCGGAGGAGGTCAGGGAACTGTAGAGGCAGTTTGCATTGACGGCAACGAGGATTATTCGTTTTATTATCCGGCAAACCGATTAAAGGATATATTCAAAACAGTGGAGGGTACGCTGGTTCTGCAGCTTGATAAAAGAGGGTATCTGCTTGTGTTCGACAGGTACAGCAAGTTTATGATGACTCCAGTTACGGAGCAGGCGGTAAAAAAGCAAATGGAACATTTTTCTGTGCCAAAAAAGGCTCCCAAAAGCAAGGCAGAACAAAACCCCAAAGCTGCATAGGAGGTGTTTGTTTGAAGATTCCGACAATTTGCCGATATTGCGGCGGGAAGGTAGTTTTAACGGACAGCAGCAAAATTTACGGAAAAAACTATGGCAAAATCTATCTGTGTACCAACTGCAATGCTTTTTGCGGCGTACATAAAAATTCCGATAAACCGCTTGGGACGTTAGCAAACAGTATTCTGCGTACCAAACGCAAGGAAACGCATCAGGTGTTCGACCGTTTCTGGAAGGATAAGAAAATGTCCAGAACAGAAGGCTACAGATGGCTTTCAGAACAGATGAAATTGCCCTTTTCGGCAACGCATATCGGATATTTTGAGATTGAGGAATGTCAAAAGGTTATTGATATTTGCAATGAAAATGCTGCATAGGAAAATTAAAGCGGAAAGGAAAGTTAATTATGAGTGAAAAAAATTATTTAGTAAGAAATGCGGCGGACGGCGCTGAGGTTGCAGTTGTGATCGGAAGCATTTTTGTTAATTCATTTATATATCCGACTAAAAAGTTTTATGAATGTATGCTAGATTGTGACAAAGATGTACAGCATAATTTTACGGCACTGTGTTTAGAATGGTTCAGAAGCTTAGCAGACACAAATCTTGTTGACGGACGCAATGAAGCGTCTGTCTGTGTCGCCGGTCTTATAGCAAAAGAAATCAGAGATGAGGATCTTGTAAATCACAAGCTTGCAAAAAAAGATTTGCCCACCGAATACAACTTCAATTATTGGAGTGATGAGGATGCGGTAAGGCTTATTGAAAGGTATATGCGTCTTTCTGAGAACAACAGGGCATTTATAAACAAAATGCTGTGCTATGTTCATAAAACGAGTCAGCAGTGCTTTTCAAGAATGTGCTTAAACTGGCTGAAAACAGCGTCAAGTCTTCCGAACAACAGTCATTATGTTTTGCTCGCACGAAAAGCAAACAAGCATTACAGACGGTTGCCATTGGTTTAGGAGGAATGTGATATGGCTAATCTTTGTGAAAATGTATTAAGAGTAAGCGGATATCATGATGATCTGGTACGGTTTGGTGAAGCTTTCCGAGCCGGGAAAGAGGATCGTGAGGAATATTATCATTTTGACAACCTATATCCTACACCGGAGCTGTCTATCTGTGACAGAGTTGATTGGCGCAAAGAGCATTGGGGTATTAACGGCAACTTCTATGAGGAATCCTTTTTGCGTGATGTGATATGCGAAGGCGATATGGAAGTGTATTACTACTTTGATACGCCGTGGGTAGCGCCGGAAAGGTTAATTGAGTTTGTTTCGAAAAATTACCCGGAGCTTAATTTTTTGCTGATATTTTATATTGACGGTAGCGGCGGAATTAATGAATACTCAGGCGGAGACTTAATAAGTGAAGAACATCTTTCGTACGATGACAGAAAGTATTGGTTCGGTGATGATGAAATTTTGGAGGGAGCGTAAATTATATGAACAATCAAAAAATGCTTGATATTATGGCTGAAGTAAACAAACTTGCGGCGGAACGCGAGGAGCTCATAGAGTGCATTGCGCTTGCACTGCTGTCACGGAAGAATCTTTTTATACTCGGTGATACCGGTCAAGCGAAAAGCTACTGTATCAATGAGTTTCGCAAGCGTATAAGAGGCGCTAAACAGTTTGAACGTTTAATGTCAAAGCAAACGGATGAGGAGCAGCTATTCGGACGCATTAACCTTGCAAGCCTTATTCCTGGCAATCTGCCGCTTGAGGTTCTAATAAAGGATACTTCCTATGCGGTACTGCACAATAAGTTGAAAAGCCTTTTTGAGCAGTATGAAATTGACGGGCAGCAGAGCACGCTGAAGGAGGCACACGATACTGCAAATCAGCTTGAAGCTGTAAAACGTATTGCCTGCACGCTAAAGTCAAATGCCCCTCAGATGGTAACGGAGGGAAAAATTCCGGACAGTAACATAGTATTCCTTGACGAAATATTTAAGTCAAACGACGGAATTTTAAACTCTCTGCTCACAGCTTTAAATGAGCGCGTCTATACAAACGAGGGACAGACGGTTAATATCCCGGTCATTTCCTTTTTCTCGGCATCCAACGAGATACCGAATTTTAAGGACAGCACGCAGCAGATTTTAAAGCCGCTGTATGACCGCTTTGACTTAAAGGTGCTGACAAACTATGTAGAGGACTCTGCAAATCGCATGAAAATACTTTTAGATAAGCAGAGCAACATGGTAAGAAAGGTCAATGCGGTTATTTCACTCTCCGAACTTGAGCAGATGCAGCGTGAAGTACGGCAAGTAAATGTGCCCGAAAAGATTAACGAGCTTATGGATACTGTGCTTTGCGAACTTCGCAGATGTGGCATTCAAGTGTCGGACAGAAAGTTTTTCGGTTTTGCGCCCATTGCTCAGGCAAAGGCATATTTGAGAGGCGATAGTGAGGTTACATCAAAAGACCTGTTGGTGCTAAAAAACTATTTTTGGAATGAGCCTTCAGAAATTCCGACAGTCGGAAGAACTTTAACAGACATTTGTGAAAATCCCATTGGCGCTGAGGTGGAAAAGTATCTTGCCATGGCGTATGAGAGTATGGCTGAAATGGAAGCGGATATGCAGGCGGACAGTGAGAACTTAAAGCCGTATGTGAAGTTTTCTAAGGAGCTTTTAAGGATTTATATAGATGTCACAAATCTTGCAAAGCCTGATATGAATAATGCGGATTTGCGGGAAATACAGACCGGCGAGGCAAAAATTGAGGAGCTCAGCGTAAAAGCGGACGAGCTTGCAAGCACATCGCACGTTACTATGTCGGAGCGCAAAAGATTAAATGTATAAAATTTAAGGAGGAAAAAACATGTTAAATAAGGTTATTTTAATCGGTAGATTAGTTCGGGATGTTGAGGTAAAGACAGTCGGAAACGATACAAAGCTTGCTAATTTCACACTTGCAGTTGACAGGAGATTTAAGAGTAAAGCTGAAGATCAGCCTACAGCGGATTTTATTCCCGTTTCCGTGTGGCGCAAATCCGCTGAATTTGCGGAGAGCTATTTCCATAAGGGAAAGCAGGTATATGTCTGCGGAGCGCTCGAAACTTATACCTATGAGCAAAACGGCGAAAAAAGGTATGGATTCAGAGTGAATGCTGATGACATTGGCTTTGCCGACAGTGCTAAAGCGGACGGAAGCAATAAGCCTGCCGATGACGGCAATGAATTTGCCGCCCCGCCTATGGGCGATTTTCCCATGGGAGACCAGGACGCTTTAGGAGATGACCTGCCGTTCTAAAAAAATGCTGCTTGCGGGGAGGTATTACCCCTCCTCCGCTGCGGCGAATTAGGAGAAATGTATGGATAAGTATAAAACCATTGAAGAAATACTATCAAGCGGTTTTGCTCAATATGGGCAGAAAAATATAGAGAAAAGTGACCGCGTTTTAAGGTCAACAAAAATAGAACAGGCAATATATGAGGATTTGCATAATGAAACGGAGAGTCTTTCGGAATATGAATCCGCGGGCGGCGAAAAACTCAAAACCTTTGACAGCTTAGTAAATGACGTGTTTCAGTCGGTCTATGGACTGACTCCAAAATTTGTTGATGAAAATGCTGTTTCGGCACTTTCGAGGAGGTTCAATAAAAGCATTCTCGAGCAGCTTATGTCAGACGACAATTATTCCGCTGTTAAAAGTGTATGCGAAGGCAAAGAGCTTCCCGCAATCGGCGCTACGGAGGAATTTACCGGACAGCTTCTTGAAAATCTTGACGTGCTTATGAGTAAGGCGACAGGGGACAACGGAAAAGTTGATGCGCTCAGCAAGATGGAGCAGGATATCAGGGAGCTTTCACAAAATTTTTCAGAACTTATGAAAAAACGCGAAGAAATGCCGGAAGGTCATAGAGAGCCGATCGATAAGAAAATCGTTCAAACGGCTAACCGTATTTTGTCAAAGCAGGAGCAAAGCGAGATGTATTCTCACTTGATAGAAAACTGCATGAAGCAAAACGGTGCCGACATCAAGGCTATGGTGTCCGCCTCCGCTGCAAAAGCGAAGGAACGTGCTGAGGGTGTGCAAAGCGCAATCTTAGCATGGGGCAACGGAGATGCTGAGATGAAGAAAAGTCCTGTTAATACCGAGATTTTAAGGCGTACCGCTATGTCCGATAAGCTAAGGTATATAGCACAGTTTTTGGGACGGTACAAGCAAATGCTTAACTCCAAGCGGCTTGCAGGTTTTACTTACGGCAGAGGAGAAAAATATGATATTGAGTACGGGAATAACATATCCCGCGTTCTTACATCGGAACTTTCGTATCTGTCAAACCTGGGACTTTTGCCGCTGTTTCTTAAAAAGCATCAGAATAAGCAGCTGAAGCAATACAGACGGCGCGAGCAGGAATACAAGGGCAAGGGCGATATTGTAGTTTGTCTTGACGAATCCGGCTCGACCTTCGGAGAGAACAATGCCTACGGTATGGCGATTGCAATGGTGTTGTATGAAATATGTAAGGTAAACAAAGCTAACTTTGCGCTGGTTCATTTTTCAACGGATACAAAGGTTGATTATTTTCCAAAAAATGAATTAGCACCGGCTCCAAAGGTGCTTGACTGTGCGGAAACCCTCTTAGGCGGCGGTACGGATTTTGAAAAGCCGCTTGATGAGGTCGTTTCGCTTACAGCAACAGCTAAGCTTGATAAGGCGGATATCGTCTTTATAACGGACGGCGTATGCGATATATCCGAGGAGTTTCTAAAAAGATTTGAACGGTTCAAAACGGATACTGGAAGTAAGCTTACCGGAATACTGCTTGACAAAGGAGAAAACTTTGAGTTTACGCTTAACAAGTTTGCAGACTGCATATTTCGCACAAGCGAGCTTTTAGGGGAAACAATTGTGGAAAAACTAATTGAAGAAAGGATTTGAAACATTATGGAAATACGACGAACCATTAAAGCAACGGATGAGGAAATGAGCCGTGTGTTTGACTATGATGAGATATTAAATGTCAAATACTGCGAAAAACAAAAAAATGGCTTATTCCGTGTCAGATTTAGAATACCGGAATGCAGCTTAAAAGATTCGTCCGTTCCGATAACATTAAAAAAATTAAAGGAAAATGTTGTCAAAGCCTGCTCCGATACCTATAGGGTTATCGCGGATGTTACATATTCTGATGGTACAACGAGGAGAATATATGCATCAACATTTGAATGTGCGGAGGAATATGCGCAAAAACATGGAAAAGAAGACGGAAAACCAACTCAGATTATTAAACGATATTGGGAGGATTAATTATGTTTTATAAGGTGTTATTTTTACTTACATGCTACAATCTTTACAGGAGCGGAAAGAGTTTTATTAAAGAAAATGTTACAGTCAAGGACGGCAGAACTGCTGAAATATCCACGGGAGCATACATCTCCTTCGGGATGACCGTTTTGTTTTATGTGATGGTACTTGCAATATGCTTTATACCGTCAATCTTTGCTTATGTGTGATAAAGAAGCAATAGAAGTGCAAAAAATTTTGCCGTTCCTATCCGACACTTGGCCATTGTG
>MWCQ01000032.1 GCA_002070105.1 Firmicutes bacterium ADurb.Bin193
TGCAAGTTTTGTGTAGTAACTCAACTATAACACATTGGCTTCCCTATTCGCTACTATTTTTTATCAGGTGTAACATATCAATTGTAATCCTACACATAATACCACTAAAATCGTGAATATATTATTGACAAGTATATTTGAAAATGGTAGTATAAAAATAATTTATTTTTTCAAAGAGAAAGATTAATAAACGAGAATACAGGGGGTAAATCTATGAAGATTGCTTTTTCGACGATCGGCTGTCCCGAATGGTCATGGAATGAGGTTCATTCGATGGCAAAGGATTTAGGCTTTCAGGGAATTGAAATAAGGGGGCTCGGCTCGGAAATCAGAGCTGCAAAGGCAAAAGCCTTTACAGGCAGTGAACTTGCCAACACCGTTGCTACGCTGAAACGCACAGGAATTGAAATAGCCTGTTTTTCATCCTCATGCTGTGTGGGGAAAGGTTCCGATATCAGCCAGATACTGGCTGAAGGCTTTGAGTATATAGAGCTTGCCGCAAGTGCGAATTCTAAGTATGTGAGAATTCTGGGCGACCCCGACCCGTATGTCGGTGAGCCCGTAAACGACGATACGGTCGTTGCGAACCTTAAGACACTTGCGTCATTTGCGCAGTATAAGAATGTTACACTTTTGGTCGAAACAAACGGGGCGTATGCGGACACGGCAAGGCTTAAAAAGGTAATCGAAACGGTTGCAAGCCCGAATATTCAGGTTTTGTGGGATGTGCATCACCCTTACAGATTCTTCAACGAAGCGCCCGAAACCACAATCGCCAACATTGGAAAATACATAAAGCATGTTCATGTAAAAGACTCCGTTATGGTAGGCGACAAAGTTCAGTATAAGATGATGGGTGAGGGCGATATTCCGTATTACAGAGTTTTTGACCTTCTTTCCGGAATCGGGTATGACGGCTATATTTCGTTGGAGTGGGTAAAACGCTGGAACAGTAATTTAGAGGATGCCGCAATCGTATTCCCCCATTTTGCAAATTATATGAAAAATTATTTAGGTACGGCAAAGGAGGAAGCAAAGCCCAAGGCCGTTGTTACCGAGAGGGGAAAAAGGCTTTTTGAAAAGGATATTTTAATTGACTTAACCTTCGGTGAGGTTCTGGAAAAAGTTGCCAAGGAATTCCCCGACCAGTATGCATTTAAGTATACCACAAGGGATTACACCTGTACATATAAGGAGTTTTTGGAAGAGGTTGACAACGCCGCAAAGTCGTTAATGGCAATGGGCGTCAAAAAGGGCGACCATGTCGCTATATGGGCGACAAACTACCCCCACTGGTTTATAACCTTCTGGGCGGCGGTAAGAATGGGCGCGGTTTTGGTAACGGTTAATTCCTCATATAAAATTCATGAGGCGGAGTATCTTTTAAGGCAGTCCGATACCCATACGCTTGTTATGATTGACGGGTATAAGGACTCGGACTATGTTGCGATTATAAACGAAATCTGCCCCGAACTTGCGACAAGCGAGCCAGGAAAGTTAAACAGCGCAAGACTTCCCATGCTGAAAAATGTAATTACGGTTGATTCAAGACAAAAGGGCTGTTATTTCTGGGACGATGCAATGCAGCTTGGTAAGCAGGTGAGCGACAAGGCGTTTCGTGCCGCCATAGCCTCAATAAAAAAAGACGATGTGTGCAATATGCAGTACACCTCGGGGACGACAGGCTTCCCCAAGGGCGTTATGCTTACGCACTACAATGTTGTGAACAACGGAAAGTGTATCGGCGACTGCATGGACTTTACCACCGCTGACCGCCTTCTTATTCAGGTTCCGATGTTCCACTGCTTCGGTATGGTTCTTGGCATGACCGCCGCTATGACACACGGGACGACAATGGTACCGATAGAGTATTTTCAGCCCGCAAAGACGCTTGAAGCGATAAATAAAGAGAAAATTACCGCAATGCACGGTGTTCCCACAATGTTTATAGCGCTTTTGGAACACCCCGACTTCGAAAAGACCGATTTTTCGTATATGAGGACAGGCATAATGGCGGGCTCACCCTGCCCGATAAGTGTTATGCAACAGGTTGTGGACAAAATGAACATGAGGGATATTACAATCGTGTTCGGTCAGACCGAAAGCTCGCCCGGCTGTACCCAAAGCCGTGTGGGCGACCCGCTTGAGGTCAGGGTAAGCACGGTCGGAAGGCCCCTGCCCGGCGTGGAGTGCAGGATTGTCGACCCCGAAACCAACAAGCCACTTCCCGACAATACACCCGGCGAATTTGTCGCAAGAGGGTACAATATAATGAAGGGCTATTACAACATGCCTGAAGCGACCGCGGCGGCGATAGATGCCGAAGGCTGGCTTCATACGGGTGACCTTGCGATAAGAACTCCCGAGGGCAACTTTAAAATAACGGGAAGAATAAAGGATATGATTATAAGGGGCGGCGAAAATATTTATCCCAAGGAAATCGAGGAGTTTTTATACACCCACCCCGATGTAAGCGATGTTCAGGTTATCGGCGTTCCCGACGAGAAATACGGCGAGGAGATTATGGCTTGCGTTATTCGTAAGGCAGGCTCGACGATAACGGAGGAGGAGCTTAAGGAGTTTGTGAAATCACACATGGCAAAGCATAAGACGCCGAAATATATAAGGTTTGTAGATTCATTCCCCATGAACGCCGCGGGTAAAATAATGAAATACAAAATGCGTGAATGGGCGGTTGAAACCCTTGGGCTTGAAAAAGCCGCTTCAATAGAAACGGCGTGATATATCTCATTTCGAGGTAAAGATTGATGAGCGAAATTTTCGGCGGCGAACTAAAACCTGTTAAGCGCTCAAAGCTCCGATTGGCGGCAGGCAGGCTGTATTATTCCCTGTTGTATTTTGTTAAGCGTGCAAAGCATAGACCTTTTGCAAAACAACGCGATGCCTGTCGGTTACCGATAGTATGCTTTCGCCACAAGACAATATTGTTAAGACAGCTTAAGGATGTTGATATGCAGTACCAGTATAACAAAATCATTAATTTGAAGATTGCCGCAGAGAAGCTAAACGGTATTGTTATTCATCCCGGAGAGACCTTTAGCTATTGGAAACTGATTGGAAAGCCGTCTTACAAAAAAGGTTATGTTGACGGAATGATTCTCAACGGCGGAAAAGTCGCCACCGGAGTGGGAGGAGGACTGTGTCAGCTATCCAATTTGATTTATTGGATGGCACTACATACACCGCTTACTATTGTTCAACGCCATCGCCACGGCTATGATGTGTTTCCGGATTCAAACCGCACACAACCTTTCGGCAGCGGAGCCACATGCTTTTATCCTTACGGTGATTTGATGATTTATAACGGAACCGACCGTAATTATCAACTATGCGTCAGCGTGGGAGAGGAGTATTTAGAGGGTGAGTGGCTTTCCGACCAACCACAGGAATACAGATATGAAGTTTTTGAGAAAAATCATACAATTAAGAGTGAATACTGGGGAGGATACAGCCGGCATAATGAGTTGCACCGTAAAAAATTCGACTTAAACAATAATTTTATTGATGAAGAGTTTATTACCGATAACCATGCTTTAATGATGTATTCGCCTTTCCTTCCGGCAGGAAACAAATAATAAGATAAAGGCTTTTATTAAACAGGGCGGTGCAGTTTATAACTGCACCGTCCTACTATTTTTTCCCTAAAAAATTTCTATCCCCACGGGGCAGTGGTCGCTTCCGCCGATTTCGCTGTAAATTTCTGCGGACGAAACCTTATCCAAAAGCCTGTCGGACACAATGAAATAGTCAATACGCCAGCCCGCGTTGCGCGACCTTGCGCCGTACATATACGACCACCATGTATATGCTCCCTCACGGTCGGGGTAAAAGTGCCTGTATGTATCGGTAAAGCCGGAGGCTAAAAGGTATGATAATTTCTCCCGCTCCTCATCGGTAAAGCCCGCATTGTTGCGGTTTGATTTGGGATTTTTAAGGTCAATCTCTTTGTGGGCGACATTAAGGTCACCGCATATAACAACAGGCTTAATACAGTCAAGCGCCTTCACATATTCCTTAAAATCATCTTCCCATTCCATACGGTAGGAAAGCCTCGCAAGCTCCTGCTGTGAGTTGGGCGAATAGACATTCACCAAAAAGAATTCATCAAATTCAAGGGTAATGATTCGCCCCTCGGTATCATGCTTTTCAATACCCATGCCGAACGAAACGCTGATCGGCTTAATCCTTGTAAAAACAGCGGTTCCCGAATAGCCTTTTCTTTGGGCGCTGTTCCAGTATTCATAATACCCGGGAAAAGAAAACTCCGCCTGGGAATGGTGCATTTTTGTTTCCTGAATGCAAAAGACCTCCGCCTGCTCATCCTCAAAGAATTCCATAAATCCTTTTGACATGGCACTGCGAAGCCCGTTTACATTCCACGATATGATTTTCACAAGCTTATCCACCTTTGAGTATTTATTTCCTAAAAAGCGGCTTTAACCGTGTTTCTTCCGCTGTCTTTTGCGATATAAAGCGCTGTGTCGGCATTTTTTATTATCTCCTGAAGGCTTGCCTTATCGTGACCCGATACGGATACAACGCCGATGCTGACGGTTATACTTATCTCATTTTCTCCGAAGTAGAACCGGCATTCCTCAACACTTGTGCGTATTTCCTCGGCAATTGCCATAGCGTTTTCCTTGTTGCATCCCGGAAGTATGATTAAAAATTCCTCGCCGCCGTACCTTCCGATTATGTCAATGTTCCTGAGCATTGATTTGGAGTTTTGCGCAACGCCTTTTATAACCAAATCCCCCGCCAGATGACCGTATTTATCATTGACGCTCTTAAAATGGTCAATGTCGAGCATTAAAACAGACATATTGCCTCCGTATCGGTTAATGTGGAAGACAATCCTTTCGACCTCCTCCATAAGCTTGCTTCTGTTGTATATCTCGCTTAAAGTGTCGTATGTAGCCATATAATTAAGTCTTTCGACCGCCATTTTGTTTTCGGTTACATCCTGAAAAAGAAAGACCTTGCCCACGGTGCTGTCCTTTTCTTTTATCGGGGTTACCCTGAATTCGTAGGTCTTTACTCCGCCCTTTGTGTTAACGCTAAGGTCGAAAAAGTCACAATTGTTTGCAAGAAGGCATTTCCCCTCGGCAAAGCAATCAATACTTATACCGACATTGTGTGGACGAAGCCAGCTAAAGGTCGCCTTACCTGCGGCATTGTAATCAATAAGCCTGTTCTTATCGTCTATAACAAAAATACCCTCGTTTATCTGACTGAAGGCATAGCCTCGCACTATATCCTTAAGCTCAAGAAAATCATATCTGAAAAGTGCGACAAAACAGGTTAGCCCGACTACCGAAAAACTGAAGGGAATAATATCGTACTTAACCCTCCCGAATATATATATAAGACTGAAAGCAAGAGGGAATACAGACCCTATGAAAAGCCAAAAGCTTTGAGTCCGAAAACTGTATTCGGTTTTTTTCCAGGAAAGGAAGAAACAACATATTCCCGCTATCATAACCGTAGTGGTATAGCTCACATAAAGGATATAAAACGGGCCTTTTCCGGTAACTGCAAGAAGATATCCGTTTTCTCTTATCGCGTCAACGGTTTTGTAAAACAAATGATGATAATCGTTTGTGGATATCATAAACAAGGTTATAAACGGAATTATGCCCAAAGCCACCGCAATTCTTGCCGGAAGGTCTTTGTTCGTGTAAAACTTATAAGAAAACAAAAGCCACAAAACCGGAAGAAAAGATACTCCGAAATACTCAACAATAAGGCAGAGCTTCATCTCTGAAATACTGTTTGAAAGAATCTCCAGACCGTAAGCAAAAACATAAATGGAAATAGACAGGCTCATTAACGCAAAAAGCGTGGTAAGCCTGTTGTTTTGTTTCAGTATTGAGTATAAAAACAAACTGAAGAAAACAGTTCCGATTCCAAAAAGGAAATTAGGCAGGTAGCTATAAAACAAAAACTTCGCCTCTCTCTTAAAATAAGCATATTAAACAGCAGCATCAAATCACGCCCTGTATATTTTGAAACTGCCGGAAAATACAAGCATTTTTGTGCGGTTACCGGAATGTTACTAAAAACTACTTAATAATACCTATTATCACACTTTTTTCATTATATCAGTTAAAAAAAATATTGTAAATAGTAAAATTTCACAATATATGACAATTTATTATAGCAAATTATATGATTAAACTTTTTATTTGTTAAAAATCAAAAACTCCGCCTGATATGATTTTGATATATATATCGTATAATCCTATGATTTTTTTTACATAATACGATTATATAAAATGAATTCGTCAACCTTTGAAAAATGTGAACAAAACTAAATCGCGCGAGGATTTTTGTTTTGAAAGGTTAAAAACTCGTATTCAAGATTATCATACCGTTTTATACCCGACCGCGCAGTAAGACTCCAGTTTTCCATTTCTTCGATGTTGGGGAAAAACCTGTCCGCTTGGAATTGTTTATAAATTTTCGTTATGTATGCCGTTTTGCAGTAGGGAAGCAACAGTGCATAAATTTCCTGCCCGCCTATTACAAAAAGCTTATCATACCGACTAAGCTCTTCGACACTGTGGCAAACCACCGCGCCCTCTATCCGAAGATTTTTGTCGCGCGACATAACAATATTAAGCCTGTCTTTAAGCGGCTTTGATCCGGGCAGTGACATAAATGTGGCTCTGCCCATTACGACGGACTTTCCGAGCGTCATTTCCCGAAAGCGCTTCATATCCTCGGGAATGGATGCCAAAAGCCTTCCACCGATGCCGATGCCGTAGTTTTCATCAACGGCGACAATAAGATTCATAACAAAACCTCCGATAGTACATATGGGCGAAAATTTACAATATAAAGTTATGCCCTAATGAATTTTATCATATCAAAGAGCAACATTCAACAAAAATATTAAAAAAGAGGTGATGACGATTGCAGGCTCAAAAGCGATTAGGTAAGCAGACAATGAGAATGGCGGGAGATGTAAAAATAATAGGAAGCGCAAGCATAGCGGGGAAAATGGAGGGCGAAGGTCCGATAGGGGAAAGCTTTGACGAGGTTTTTGAGGATGCGCACTGGGGTGAGGAATCGTGGGAGAAGGCTGAAACAAAAATGCAGAAGGAAACGGCGCTTTGCGCTATTTCAAAAGCGGGCAAGGCGGTTTCCGATATTCAGATGATATATGCGGGCGACCTTATCAACCAGTGTATATGCTCAACCTTTGGAATACGCGATTTGGGTATACCATTTTACGGACTTTTCGGTGCATGCTCGACAATGGCGGAGGCGCTTTCAATGGGGGCTTTTGTTGTTGACGGAGGGTTTGCCGAAACGGTTGTGTGCGGGACAAGCAGTCACTTTGCCTCGGCGGAGCGCCAGTTTCGTTTTCCGATGGAGTATGGAGGGCAAAGAGCGCTGACGGCGCAGTGGACGGTAACGGGCGCGGGAATGGCGGTGCTTTCGAATGAAGGGACAGGGCCCTATATAACCGAAATAACAACGGGTGTGATAACGGATAAGGGTATCAAGGATGCAAGCAATATGGGCGGAGCTATGGCGCCTGCGGCGGTAAGCACCATGCTTGCGCACTTTACCGATACGGGAAGAACTCCCGATTACTATGACCTTATTTTAACAGGCGACCTCGGAAAGCTGGGCTCGGATATCGTGCGGGAGATGATGAGCGAGTGCGGATACCCCCTGAAAAGCAATTATAACGATTGCGGGCTTATTATATATGACCTTAAAAAGCAGGATGTTCATTCGGGGGGAAGCGGTTGCGGGTGCAGCGCGGCGGTGCTTTGCGGTCATATATTAAAGCTTATGTCATCGGGCGAAGTGAATAAGGTTTTGTTTGTCGGCACCGGCGCACTTATGAGCCCGACAAGCACACAGCAGGGCGAGTCAATTCCGTCGATTGCGCATGCGGTCGTATTATCCAATGTAAAGGAGAACTGATTATGGAATATTTCAAAGTGTTTTGGGTCGGCGGACTGCTTTGTGCCATAGGTCAGATTTTAATTGACAAGACAAAGCTTACACCTGCAAGGATTCTTGTGACTTATGTGGTTTTAGGAACTATTATCACGGGTCTGGGGCTTTATGAGCCGATTGTCAAATATGCGGGGGCAGGGGCGACAATTCCGCTTACGGGCTTCGGCTACGCCTTGGGAAAGGGTGTTATGACGGCTGTTGACGAAAAGGGCTTTGTCGGAATTTTTACGGGCGGTCTTACGGCAACTGCCGGAGGCATAGCCGCCGCCGTATTTTTCGGATATATTTTCGCACTGATTTTCAAACCGAAGGAAAAATAAGTTGCATTAATTACATTATTATGGTATAATAAACACAATTATTCATTATAATTTAATAAAACTTATTTTGATAATGCTCCGGCAAGGGCCATGCCGGACTTATATAACAGACTTCTTGCGATATCAATCGCAAAAAGGCTAATGTCGGTTTTTGAATTTTTAAGCCTGAATAAAGCGTTTTGCCCCGGTTATGCCGAGCGTGAGGCATTGTACCGGTCTTTTTTTCGTTGTTAAGCGGTTTATTGTATCTTACCGCATTTTCACGGCGCAAAGCTCCCTTCAGGTCTTAAAACGGAATCGGTGAGACTAAAAATATGGAGGATTAAAAGTGTTTAAAAAGCAAAAATTGAAGATTATCCCGCTCGGAGGCCTTGATGAAATCGGCAAAAACCTTACGGTTTTTGAGTACGGAGACGACATCATGGTTGTAGATTGCGGGCTTGCATTTCCTGATGATGAAATGCTTGGGGTTGACCTTGTTATACCTGATATTACCTATCTTGTTAAAAACATGGCTAAAGTAAGGGGTATTGTAATAACCCACGGGCATGAGGATCATATCGGCGCATTGCCGTATGTGCTTCGTGAGTTGGACTGCCCCGTGTACGGAACACGCTTTACTCTCGGTCTTGTCGCGGGCAAGCTTAAGGAGCACGGTCTTGCGAGCAAGGCGAAGCTTAAGCCCGTGTCGCACGGTGATACCATAAGACTCGGCGAATTTAAGGTCGAGTTTATAAGAAGCAACCACAGCATACCCGATGTGTCCTGCCTTGCGATATTTACTCCTGTGGGAACTGTTTTCCACACGGGTGATTTTAAGATAGATCCTACTCCGATAGACGGTAGCATGATTGACCTTGCGAGAATAGGCGAAATAGGTAAGCAGGGCGTTTTGGTCCTTATGTCGGACAGCACGAATGCGGAGCGCCCGGGATATACCATGAGCGAAAGCAATGTCAGTATTGCCTTTGAAGAGATTTTCAGGGCAAACAGTCATCAAAGAATTATTGTAGCAACCTTTGCATCGAATGTACACAGGGTTCAGCAGATTATAAACTGCGCCCACACCTACGGAAGAAAGGTTGCGGTTTCGGGCAGAAGCATGCTTAACATTATATCCATAGCGATAGAGCTCGGATATATGAAGGTTCCGAAGGGACTTATGATAGACATAGACGAAACAACAAAATATCCCCCCGAAAAGCTTGTTATCATAACGACGGGCAGTCAGGGCGAAACAATGAGCGCGCTTACGAGAATGGCGTTTTCCGACCACAAAAAGATAAGCCTCGGCGCGGGCGACACGGTTCTTATCTCCGCAACCCCAATACCGGGCAACGAAAAGTCGGTGTTCCGCGTAATAAACGAGCTTTTTAAGCTGGGCTGTGAGGTTATATACGAATCGCTTGCCGAAATTCATGTTTCGGGTCATGCATGCAAGGAAGAGCTTAAGGTTATTATGGGTCTTGTGAAGCCGAAATATTTTGTTCCCGCACACGGCGAGTACAGGCACCTTATGCGCCACGCCTCCATTGCGGGCAGGATGGGCGTTAACAAAAAGAATGTGTTTATAATGAGCAACGGTCAGGTTTTGGAGGTAAACGAGGATGGCGCGAAGATAAACGGCTCGGTTCCTGCGGGCAAGGTTTTGGTTGACGGGCTTGGCGTGGGCGATGTCGGGAACATAGTACTCCGCGACAGAAAGCACCTTGCGGAGGACGGCATTATACTTGTTGTGGTTGCGATTTCGTCCGACAGCAGAGAGATTACATCAGGGCCCGATGTAATTTCAAGAGGCTTTGTCTATATGAGGGAGAGCGAGGACTTAATCGAAGAGATTAAATCCTGCACAAAAAGGACGCTTGAAGATTGCCGCCAGAAAAATATGAAGGATTGGAACACGCTTAAGGCAAATGTCAAAAACGATTTAAGCGAGTTCCTCTATGAAAAGACAAAAAGAAAACCTATGATACTCCCCGTCATTATGGAAGTATAATAAGACACCAATTTCAAACCGGAATTGGTATAAGGACATAAATTTGCTAAAAAAGTTTAACCCGCCGAATGATTATCACCCGGCGGGTTTTTTCTATTTATATTTTGTTGTCACAGCCCAAAACATTTATGATTTTCTTTTTTACAAGCTCTTTTATCGCCGCTCTTGCGGGTGACAGGTACTGACGCGGGTCGAAATGGTCGGGGTGCTCGGCGAAGTATTTGCGTATGGAGCCCGTCATTGCAAGGCGAAGGTCGGAGTCGATATTGATTTTGCAAACCGCCATTTTTGCCGCCTGACGGAGCATATCCTCGGGAATACCGATTGCGTCGGGCATTTTCCCGCCGTTGTTGTTAATCATCTCGACAAACTCGGGGATAACGGAGGATGCGCCGTGAAGAACTATCGGAAAGTTGGGAAGGCGCTGTTGAATCTTCTCAAGTATATCAAATCGAAGCTGGGGCTTTTGACCGGGCTTAAATTTGTATGCGCCGTGGCTTGTGCCTATTGCTATGGCAAGCGAGTCAACGCCTGTCCTTGTAACAAATTCCTCAACCTGAGCGGGGTCGGTATACGAAGCGTCCTCGGCCGAAACATTGACATCGTCCTCGATTCCGGCAAGCTTTCCAAGCTCACCCTCAACAACGACACCCCTTGCGTGGGCATAGTCAACAACCTGCTTCGTAAGCTTTATATTATCCTCAAACGAATGTTTCGAGCCGTCAATCATAACGGACGAAAATCCGCCGTCTATGCAGGATTTGCAAATTTCAAAATCGTCGCCGTGGTCAAGATGTACGGCAATGGGAAGGCCCGTATCCTCGATTGCGGCTTCGATAAGCTTCATTAAATATACATGCTTGGCATATTTCCTTGCGCCGGCGGAAACCTGAAGAATAAGCGGAGATTTAACCTCTGCCGCCGCCTCGGTAATCCCCTGAATAATCTCCATGTTGTTTACATTGAACGCACCGATTGCATATCCGCCTTCGTACGCCTTCTGAAACATTTCTTTTGTTGTTACGATTGGCATTTTTCTCACCTCATAAGATTTATTGATTCCTAAATAATTTTACCATAAATCGAAAAAATTGCAAGGTTTTTGTTAAAAAAGTGAGATAAATTTGGAATGAAAGAGGGAGCAACGATATTTTTGGTCGGATTTTCCTTAAGGTATGATACAATATTTTTAGGGATTTTGTAACAAGATAATCATATGGGAAAAGTAGTGGGAAATATCAGTATTCAGACGATTATTATATGTAAATTTCGAAGCACAAGCAAGGTGGAGTTCTCTTGCTTTATTTTATAATGCCCTCATTTTACAGTTTACCCCATGTATAATTTAAAAAATAAAAATAGAGGAGCTTATAAAGCCCCCCTAATGTCAACCACACTAATTTTACCGTCGATATTAGGCATATGAATTCTATTAGGATTCCTACCAAAGAAATCTGAATAATAGACATAATCTCCTGTCACGAAATGGGCAGCGCCTAAATCTGTCAAATCTGTCGAATCTGTCAAATCTAAGACCAAATCTGCGACGCCTGAAAGGCATGTTCTTCGCTCCCGTCTATAATAATTTATACAAGCATTATACTTATACTCGTTTTATATTATGAGAAGCTTCTGTTATTTGACACTATTCGATAAAAAGTGCTATCCTTTTACCATGTATTACAAACAGAAAGTTATCATGATTCTTAATACATCGTAGCGACAATACAAAATTATCATCAAAATTTCAAAATAATGTAGTGTTAAAATACATATGTTACAATAAAAAAAGACAACAACCTAAAAATGTGATAAAATAGTTTCGACTAAA
>MWCQ01000033.1 GCA_002070105.1 Firmicutes bacterium ADurb.Bin193
GTCTTATAGAAAATATAGTCAGAAAAATACGGCTGTATCCTGATAAAACAATAGATATTGAACTTATAAACGGATATATAGCAAAAGGAGGACATAATCATGATACAGGGTGTGGCATATCGGCAGACAGGAACGAGGGTTAAACCTGAAATTGAAATTATCCCTGCCAGTATCGACAAATCCGAAAATCTTAAGGGAAGAAAAAATCTGAGAGTTGCTGCATATTGCAGAGTAAGCACAGACCACGAAGAACAACTCACAAGTTACAGGACACAGATAGATTTTTATACTAAAAAAATAAACGAATGTCCGAACTGGAAAATGGTAAAAATTTTTGCTGACGAAGGACTTAGCGCAACTTCAACGGCAAAACGAAAAGAATTTCTCGAAATGATGGAGATGTGCAAGGAAGGCAAAATAGACTTGATACTTACAAAGTCTACGTCAAGATTTGCACGAAATACCCTTGATACCATCCAATATATCAGAATGCTTAAAAGTATAGGTGTAACGGTTATATTCGAAAAAAAAGACTTCGATACAGCAGATTGCCCGATACTACGGGACTTTTCGGCACTGTAACGAAGCCTTTGGTGTTTATTTGGTGTTTAAATTTATGTGACGATATTGGACGAAAAGTTACCATGCATATCTTCATAGGAGTTTTGCATTTTTAGATAGATTTAACCTTTGTCCTTAGAGAGAACAACAGATTCAACATATTTGATTTCATCGTCAGTTAGACCAACGAGTTTATAAAGCTGCTCATTCAAATCCTTTGTGAAATCAACAAGTTTATTACTAAAGGTGTAATCCATTATATCCGGCACCTTCTTGGCAAGGGATGTCAATGATTCATCTGTCATAAGGTACATGAAACGAATTAGATTGGTCTGTGAGTAATTAAAATAATTCACAGCCTCTTCTCTTGTCTTGAAAGAGCCAATAGCAACTCTGGAACGACCGAAGGCGGAGTGGTTATCGATTATTTCAATTTGATTAGAACGCTTCTGACCTCCGGCATTAGCGCTGGAAACCACAACCTGCCATTCGGCGATATATTCCTTGTTTACGGTTATTACATCCTTGTTTGCAACATACCAAGTAGACCTTCCGGCTTTTCCAGCCTTGTCATTTGCATATAGTTTTATTTCTTTGCTAAAATCAATATCTGAATCATCTGTGTAAAGCCGTACTTTTGATGGGTTATCTTCAACAAAGCTACTCTCAATACCAAACAATTTTTGCGAAAGAATTCGATCATGAACATAGGATAAGCTGTACTTTTCAACAAATTTCTTAACCTTTGACACAACGCTTCCATCTTTTGGATTAAGTGGAATAAGTTCTTCTCCAGGGTTCTGCATTTCAACTGTTGTAGCTTTACCATTCTTGTGGTAAACATAGGCGAAGCCTTGCTCTGTTTTCTTAACATTTTTATACACGATAGTGATACCATCAGCTATAGCTACGTCTTTAAAGATATCTTCCGAATCTGGATAGAAATCAACTTTCGACAATTTGACGTCATTTATTTGGTACAAGCCAAATTGTGTCATACCTTTGCCTGAACGGTGTATCCATCGTGCACCAGGGTATATCAAAGAAACTGCATTGCAAGAAATATTTTCTGCAGCAATTTGAAAGTACTGAAAAATGCTCTTGCTTCTTGCCTGTCCATTTGTTGCAGACTGCTGTTTTGCGGTTTCTTCCTGATAAGGCGGATTTCCTACCACGGCATCAAACTTCATTTCTATCACATCCTTTTTCCAATAGGAGCCTTTCGTTACACGCTTTTTAAATTGCTCCGGTTTATTAACCAACATATTTACAAGGTCATCGAAGTAATGAGCATTCACCGGAATATCATTAAAGCCACAGAGTGTCCTTCTTGTAATAGATTTTGCCATGGGTGTTTTGCAGATTACATAAATGTTGTTCTTGATGACCTCATTCCAGAAATATTGGCAGTCCTCTGGTTCCCAATCATCATCCGTCATACCTTCCATCTTTTGACGGTAAAAACTATACGCCACATACAGAGGATATAAACCTGTCTTTGAGTTAATTTCAAGTACCCGCCCGTCCTCACGGAATATCTGTTTGGTGACAGTTCCTCTATCCACAAAGCGGGGTTCTTCCAGACGGTGCTTTTCTTCCTGTGTATCATCTTCAAATTTCTCATTGAAGAAACACCAGCCACCGATAGTCTCGGACATATGTAGGTTGACTACTCTCCACGGAGTTAAGACTGTTTCTTTATCAGGGTTCTTGAAGTGACGGAAAATTTCCGCTATCTGCTGAACTCTTCTTGTTGGTGTCTCTTTGTCTGCCTCAGCAGCAAGCTTACGGATTCGCTTTCCGGCTGCAATGAAGACGTCCCGGTCATAATATTTAGTGAAATCAGCAAATAGCTTTTTTGTCACACCCTGAGGCATAAATTCTTTCCAGGACTCATCGTCCACAAGGTCAACAAATCGGTCAATATCAATATCTTCATCTATTGGAACGTCTGCGCCATAAATCATCAGAGGCATACGGATAGAAATGCCACGGAGTATATCTATAGCTTTCTTCCGAGCTTCTTTGGCCTGTTTCTTTGCCTGACGCTCGGCAATCTGCTCCGGTGTTAACGGCTCAGGTACATTAGAATCATCCGGTGTATCCGAATCATCAATACGTTCAAGCTGCTCATCTGTCAGACCTTGTCCGTTGACAACAACTTCACTTTTATTCTTGGCAGCCTTGGATGAGCCAATAATATTCCGAAGTTCATTAAACTTTGAAGCATCAATATCATCAAGTTTAAGAAGTTCGTCATTATAAATAGATTCATCCTCAAATCCACTATTAACTGCTCTTTCGGCATATATCTGTTTAATCTGCTCCATCATAGACTCAACACTGTATTTGCGGGTTTTGGAGCCGGAAATTGCGATAACCGGGCAATAGTTCAGAAACTCCGTCATTGCTTCACGGTGTTTCTTCTGACTCTTCCCAGGCTTGCGTGAAAGGTGAACAGTTTCAGTCAACACCTTAAGGGTTCTGTCCGGCGCGAAATCAAATACATAACAGTCCGTTTTTTGCCGTCCATCAATACTTCCGGCGGACTGTACACGGAAAATAGTTTGCATATACTGTGCAGCTGCGGTTGAGTAAGAGCCTGAAAGCATCAAGACGGCCGTCCATTCTTTTACTGTGACACCTGTTGTTAACTTACCACATGAGAGCGTAATGGAATATTTATTATTTTTTATGGTTTCACGAACAAGGTCCAAAGCGTCTTTAGCGTGTTCTTCCTCGTATTTGTCACCCTCACCAGCAACATTGGCAATACCAAATTTCCCAAACACAGGATGGTTACGCAGAAGCTCGCTCAAGGCTTTTGCTTCTTTTACTCCCGGAACCATCCACAAAGTATGCCGGAACATATCCCTGTATTCCTTGGTGGAATAGGGATAACCGCTTTCGCTGTCTTCTTTGACAAGCATATTCAAGAAGGAAAGGACATCGTTCTCATGAACGAACTTTCCTTCAACTGCGTGCTTTGGGAGTTCACGCTTGCTGTTTGGGCCTTTGTACCACACCCGAAAGAACTCACGGAAGTTAAAGGCTTTTGTTCCATACTCATCGGAAACATATTTTTTAAGTTTTTCACCTAAATCATAGGTGTAGATATGCATTTTAGGCAAATCCGCATATGGGTTATGATCACCATGATGTAACAAATCCCACTCAGTTTTCTTTTTCTGCTCCATGACATAGTCCCAGGTATAGACATTATCCTCACCATAGTGATTAAGCAGATTAAACGGAGTGCCAGAAAGAGCCAATACCTTGGTGTTTTCTTTGCGCAGGGTCTTTATTACATTGTCTCCAAGTTCAGTTTGTGTACCTTCATGAGCCTCGTCAATAACGATTAAATCCCAGTCTAATGAAAATACAGCATTATTTTTATTAAAATTTCCACCCACAATCTGAGAGCCTCTTAAGTCCTGAATGGACGCAAAATAAATAAAGTATTTTCCGTCTTTGTCAAGCTTACGGATTTTCAAATCGTTTTCAAAATCTGTCTTTTCATCAAATGTATAGGTTGAATCCTTAGTTTTGCGCTCATAATGATAGTCATGCTGTGAATTACCAGGGAAGAATATCTTTTTGAAATCTTCACTCCATCCGTCATCCACAACAGGACGGTGCGTAACAATAATTACTCTACGGTACTGGTTTCTGCGAATCACTTCCAAAGCAGTTAAAGTCTTACCAAAGCGCATTTTGGCAAACCACAACATTTCATTGCCCTTTTTGAATGTTTTGATAGTTTTTTCAACTGCGTCTTTCTGTTCTTCACGAAAATCAATCGGAGCCTGAACTGTACTTTTGACAATTGCGCCGGATGATATTGTACTTTTCCCTTCCTTGACAGCTTTAATTGCGGCCTTAACGGTCTCTATATTGGTCTCGAACCACTCCTCGCCACTTGCGCCATTTGGCTGAACCTTGTGAATGCCGGAGTTCATAAGGACCTTGTGAACATCTTTGTCCTTAAAAGCGAAGCTATATCCATCCTCTTGCTTGATTGCAAGTTCAGTATACTGAAGATTAAAGGTAACACTTGCCGTATTGGTATAACTCTTTATTCTGGAAATTGCAGCCTGATTCAATGTGCGGCAATTGGGTACAAGACTATCCGGCTTTATATCTGTGGTAAGTGTAGCCTCACCGACCTTAAGCAGACCCTTATGAGTGTCATAAGGCATACTGAAAACATATATAAGCTTATAACTGTAAGTTTGATCAAATCTTTCCATGTTTCATTCCTCCTTGAAGTAATGACACAAACGGTATGCTCTTCTTGAGATTCGTCCAGTCAAATACCCTGCAATAGATGCCGTTGTGAGAGAGCAAGTCATTTTTCTCACAACCTGGACACGGATTAGTTCCTTTTTCTTCTATGTTGTCAAACAATGTTATCTGGTAGTTTGTATTTTCAGTTTCATGACAGGAATAAGGTACAACACATTTCAATCCGTCCATCTGCCATATATTCCAGACTATAATATTGGCTATTTCCTTTAGAAACTCAAATGTTGGTTCTTCATTGAAACGCCCTTTATAATAATCGATGTAATCATATAAGAGATTCTCTCTTGCTATCAGAACACTATCCCCTTGAAATTCATATCCGTAAACGCTTTGAAGCGCACGTTTTGACCATTTAATCCAAGATTCATCGTCAGTACAGTTTTCATTAACCACACGCATTTTTCTGTCGAACAGGCCGATTCGCTCATAGATTGGAACAAGATCTCCGGTTGTTGTATCATATCTGCTGACAAGATAGGGAGCCTCGCCACAGGTTATTTCCAGCCTTTTGGCGTCAACATACGCTTGCCATGTTTTCTTTTTATCAAAAAATTCTATATTTCCACTCGATGTTATCCATCTGGTGCCGTTGGGAGTATTAAATACATTTAATCGCCCAAACCATGCTTCATCTACTTGGTTGTTTTGAGCATTGCATATCCAGGATGGGGTGAAAACTTCCGCGCGTTTTCTAATCCGCATTTCTTGAACAGCTTTTGCTTTGGCTGCACGAGGCTGAATAACGCGGGAATTACCACAAGTAATGAGTTCCACAAATATCTGAGAATGCTCGTCATACTCCGGCCCATATTCCTCATAATCCTTCGTACACCATAAAATGTTCTTTCCTGTGGTCTTGTCTTTAAGGAGTAGCTTGAGAAGGCGAGGATTTATTTTTGCAATATCATCCTCAATAATGTCTATTCGCTTTTCAATTTCAGAACGGTTTTCACTATTTGGAGCCATCACTATTCTCCTTGCCATAATCAAACCATTCTCTTTCAAGGTTTGTAAAATCGATATTGTGAGCTTCGCAAAAATCCTTGATGCTTTTTATTGCTACAAGGTTCGGTTTTGACCGTCCGCTTTCCCATCGATTCACAGATGAAAAAGATACCTTCAATTCTCTCGCAAAAGCCTCCTGCGAGAGAAAACAGTGTTGGCGTATATTCTTTATCTCCTGTGCAAAGCTCATATTCGCTCTCCTTTTCATCATCCAATCAACGATATAGCATTATTATATCATAAATATCATTAAAAAAACAAGTTATTCGGTAAAAAATGCAAAAAGACTGATGAAGTAAAAATGATAACTTTCTGATGCATTTCTCGAAAATGACTTGCTATTCTGTACCTTTAGAGCGAATATGTACCTACAAAATCAAGGAGGTACAGAACATGAAAATGACGATACCCTATAAAATAACCGGCAAACAGAGAAAGCAGCTTGCCGAGGATATCAGTGTGGCCCTACACACCATTCCCAAATACCTGGGATATCCCACCTGCAATTACCAAATAGGCGACTGTACTTTGAAGCGGGACGGAAAGCTGATTATCCCGGAGAGCGTGGCGGACGAAACGGCAACTGCACTGCTTGAGTACCTACGAAGCCGTGGCTATGTGGGAGAGGCGGTTGAAACCGAGGACAGGCTCACAATCTCCATACCGAGGGAACTCTTCACCAACGCGAATATTGAAATACTGCAGCAAATCGTAACAGCCAGAGCGCCTCTCTTGAAGAAAGCGTTTCTGGCTGATTCTTTAGAAGCGGTAGTCACCGATACAACGGTCAGCTTTCCATGGTTCCCGTTTACAGCGGAGCCGGACGAGGTCAATGCCTACTCAACCTTTGTTACAAAGCTGTGCGACATGGCACGAAAGCAAAAGCGTGTTGTGGCTGTGGTGGCAGAGACTGACAACGATAAATATGCTTTTCGGAGTTTCCTGCTTCGGCTGGGTTTCATAGGTGATGAATACAAAATTGCCCGTAAAGTACTGCTTAAAAACCTTTCCGGCAATTCAGCATTCAGATGAATCGGTAGGGGGATTTCGTTCTCTACAACTATCCAAAGCGGACAACGGCGTGGGGCTTCGTGTGAATGAAAAGCGATTTCAAACGGGTAATTAACCTAATTTTGACCGAAAACTTATGTAAAACCATGCGATTATACGGTATAAATCGGAAATATACAAAACAAAAAGACCGGGAGAGCCAATCTAATGATAAACTCTCCCGGTCTAATGCTTTATGCGTTTGGTGTAGCGGATATAATTTGAATTACCTTAACTGCCTCCGGACGAATGAGCTTCCCGTCAAGGAACTCAAAGGCCAGATACCCGATCTGGTCTAAGGTAGCGAACTTCTCGGATATTATACGCACACTTATAGGCTTTCGGCCGATAATCCAGTAATAACTAAAGTCCCCGAAGGCAATGGGCTTTGAGCCAGACTCCGCATCCGGCATAAACTCGGTCATGATTACCTTTTTGCCAAGGATGGTATCATCGCTGTCACGCCAGAGGTAATTTCCTGCTTCATCTTTTAATTTGCGCAGGGCAAGAGCGGTTTTGTCATTCATCAGCCATACGGCGTTTTTGCGGTATTCCGGTTTTACAGAGAAGTACAAATCGATAACATTGTCATAGCCTATATTGTCAATGGTCGCAGCAACTTCCGCTCCGCCGGTTTCATTCAGAATACCTGTGGGCATTTCAATGCCATTCCCGTTGATAAAGGCATCGTCCTCGGCCCTGCCGAAGTTTTTGGCAAAGCGCTTAATGAGATAGTTTTCAATGTCGAAGCTGGCATCACGAACGAAAGCCTCGTCCATCTTTACCATGGCAGCCAGTTTCCAACTGTCGACATTGCTGATGGTGAAATCCTCTAACCCATCGTAAACCGGGATAGAATCGCCTTCAGGCACCCACTGTGCAAGGTCTTTGCTGTCTTTGGCGAAAATGCGGTACCCGTTGCCGTATGCCTTGATAACTGTGGCGATTTTACGGAACAGACTTTCTTTCTCCAGTGCCGCCATATACTTGTTTTCAGCGCTGTTCGGCATGGCATAGGTGCCTGTTTCGATATTACGGCCTTTTGTAAGTTCAGCGTAACTACCATTGCTGCCGCGCATAGCGTTCCAGAAGTGTTTGTCATATTCCGGTGATCCGGTATAGGGTAATCTTTCAGCGTAAGTATTCATAATCTTTCCTCCATTATTTTCTGTCACAGACAGGGCATCTGTATAGTCCCAGTTCGTTATAGCTGAGCTGTCTGCCAATTTGCTTAAGCATACCGACATGGCATTCCGGGCATCGGATATCATAAGCCAGAGCCATTTCGGAATCGTGTGCCTGTTTTGCATGAAGCCGGTAATACTTGTGCAGCTTTCCTTGCCCGTCTTTCTTGACAGAGCTTCTTAAGAATAAGTCACACGTTTTCTCTGCGTATTCATCAGAGAAGGACGAGTTGTTCGGAAGGAGTAGCGTTCCTTCCTTGTTCGTTGCTTTGAGTGGATAATTTGCCATTATAAATTCCTCCTAAAATTATTTGTGGGGGCTATTCCCCTGAAAACTTATGCGAATTTTTACACGAGAGCCTGTGCCGCTGTCCGGAATGGAACGTTGTAGAGATTTTGATACCCCAAGGCATAAAGCCGTTGTTCCGGTGGTGGCAGTAGTGGCAGTACAAGTGGCAGACATTTTCACAACTGCCACCGAAAAAAGCCTTATATATCAACGTGTTTAGCTGTTTAGTGGCACTGGTGGCAGTATTCGGTCAGTTAGTAATCACAGCGCATAATCTATATATCACTCTCACTTTTGATGTAAAGTTTTTTTATTTCGGCTTAGAAGTTGAAAGTACTGCCACCACTGCCACTAAAGTCCGAAAAGCCTTGTGCTGTGGGCATTTTTTCAGTGGCAGTTCTCATTTTTACTGCCACCGGAACTGCCACTGCTGCCACTAACTGAGAAACTCTGTACCGTCATATCCGTAAACCTGTGCATATTGTTCCTTTGCCTCCAGTGTTAAAGTGTAATTTCGATAGTAGGTACCGTTGTTGCGTTTCACCGACATTTCTTCAAAGGATGTATCAAGGTGATCAGCCAGCGCTTTCCGAAATTCACCGGCTGTTTTTGCATAGCCGTTATTGTTATCGTAGCACCAGGCTTTATAAACCTTGTAAATGCGCCCGGTTGAGCAGCTGTCCTCAATCTTGCCGCGAGGTCTTTTCGTCATGCACTCATCAAAGAAACTAACAACCGTGTTGTTTTCACTCATATAAGCGTCACGAGCTTTATTGACGGATTCCGGCTCGGTGAAACGATATCCGTTGGCAATTACGGTCTGCAAAGCCTTGACAGCCTTGTAAACGATGCCTTCGCGCTCGGCATACAGCTTGTCGAGGAGGGTTTTGTCCTGCTTGTCCTTTGGTATGACATTGGGACACTCGACCACCATAATGCGGTCGTATACCCATTGCCCGTCATCGCCGCCGAACTTGGGGAGCCTGTTCATGCAGAACCAGAGCAGTCCGTTATATGTGAACTCGAAGGCTTGCTGCCCTTTGAACTCGGCAAAGATACTATCTCCGCCGGTGAGTTTTTTGAATGTCTTCAGCTCATCCACCGAAAGAAAACTCATATCGGAACTGCCGGCAAGGCGTGTGCCGTATACAGCGCCGGTTCCGAAACGGGCTTCAATATCCTTAAGGTCAATACCGATGAAGTTTCCTCTGCCGAGCAGAAGTTCTACAAGACTTTTCAGCTGAGACTTTCCGGTATCTCCTTTGCCGACCATGAAAAGGGATTTCTTCATGCGCCAGCCTTTGATATTTGATATACAGGCTCCGATGAATTCCAATAGCAGCTGATGTATTGCCTTATCGCCGTTTGTAAGCGTGTGCATGAACCGGTCAAACACCGGTGTCGGAGAAGGCTTTCCCGTCCATTGGCAGGGTATTTGAATGGAGGACAGAACTGTGGGTGTGTGCGGTATGGTTTCCTCGGTATCCACCCGCAGGAGGCAGTTCTTGAAATTGATGAGCAATTCATTGCTGTTAAGGTCATCCTGTGAGGCATAGCTCAGGTCAGTTACGATTTGGTTGTATGCTTCGGACACATTGGGCATGAATACAAGTTCTTCGTCATATTCCGCT
>MWCQ01000034.1 GCA_002070105.1 Firmicutes bacterium ADurb.Bin193
AAGCACTGCTGAGGTGCATTCGCGCAGAGGCTTATCCTCTATGATATTTCCGGTATATACGGCAAAACGGTTTGTGATGCCGCCTACATACAGTTCAAGGCCTGTTGTACTGTTCTTCTGATAGAATTGCTTATCCAGTCTGACCTTGCCTTTTTTATCTATATATGTAGGCAACTTGGTAAAGTCGCATTTGCCGTATATATGGATGCCGCCTCCGCTGATGGAGCGTTCGGAATATGAATTAAACCGGGTCAGCAGCGTTTGCACAAGCGGGTCAGACAGTTCTCTGTGGTCAATGTCCAGAAAGAAGTAACCTTCCGGGATTTTGAATCCGACACCGGCAGCGTGATGCTTTTCGACCGTGCCCACAGCAGCATCATAAGTTACCCAGGTGTTGCTGTGCGCATCATCGGTTCCTGTTTGACCGCCGTTTGCCGCAAAGGGATACTTTGTCGGCTTTCCGTTATTGTCTGTTCCCCAGCGCCATAGAAACCATATCCGCATCTGCTTCAGTTCCTGCATGGAATCGCTCATCATTTTCACCTCCTCTCACCGGAATATTAAGCCATATATCGTTAGTACCATGTAGGCAGTTCCTGCTTTGATACATCCGATTCCAGGCTCTGCAACTCGGCACATAATTTGTCGTAGTTGATAAGCGCTTTCTTTCCGATATATATAACCGGCAGCTTCCCGGCTTTCAGCATCAGCCGGAGCGCGTGTTCAGACAACAGTCCCGTCCTGGCTATTTCGCGCACCGTCATCATGGTCGGCGGGTTTATTCTTTGCTCCATTCGCTGCAACCTCCTTTCTCTGGGATTTATGCTTTTGGGCATAATAATAGCCGTTCCTAATATTAAGAACGGCAAAGTATGGTGTTGGGTTTAATATGCCGGTGTAATCACGGATATCGATTTTCTCTTCTTTACACCGCCTGTTTTCCCGCTGTCGTTCTCGATTCTTCATATACTCCTCCAAATAGATATACTTCTCCCTTGCAGGGGTTTAAGGTCGACATCCGACTTTCATCGGGAAACGACCGGGCATATGCCCGATTATTCAGTTGAGACTGCATTATCCTTTGGCTCGGCCTCAAGGCG
This sequence comes from Firmicutes bacterium ADurb.Bin193, assembly GCA_002070105.1. Classification (GTDB taxonomy): domain Bacteria; phylum Bacillota; class Clostridia; order Monoglobales; family Firm-18; genus MWCQ01. Next base: position 1,101 of record MWCQ01000034.1, read on the forward strand.
CTTCTCGGCGCGTTTACGCCAGTAATTTTCGTTGTGCTTCTTAACCTTGTCAGGGTTATTTCTGCGCCACTGACGGAAATACTCGCGCTTTTCTTCCTGGACTGCTGCTTCGAGTTTCTTATCCTCCATGCTGTTCACCTCCTGAAATTATTTCTTTTTTCTTTTATTTTCTCTTGACAAGTTTCGTTTATCTTGTTATACTTATTATAGTACAGGCAAAGCGTAATGTCAATAGAATCGAAACCATAAATGTAAAGTTCAAGTAAAACGAAACAGCAAGGAGATAAGGCGATGACACTACAAGTAGTTGGATATAACGGGATGTTCCCCAGGATGTTGAGAGAGATGCTTGACCGGCATCCTATGACGGGAGCCAGGACTACTCTGAAAGAACTGGCGGAGGCTGTCGGTATCCGGCAGCAGACTGTGAGTTTATATAAGAACGGAGAAACGCAGCCGACCCCGGAAACGCTGGTGAAGATAGCGGAGTTTTTCGGGGTGTCCGTGGATTATCTGCTGACCGGCATCAGTTCACAGAACAAGCCCATACATGAGGAACTCGGACTTTCGGAAGAAGCCATAAGTATGCTCAAAACTGCTAAAGAGATAGAAAGCTTTGACGGCATGCCCTCGCTGCTTGACACGCTCAACGGATTGCTTTCCGACCGGGACTTTTACGATTTTTTAGATGATGTCACCTTCAAAGCACAGCAGGTCAAATCGGCCCTGAATGGCAATATTGATAAAAGCAACATGGGTAACTTCGATGTGGAAGGCTATTATATCTGGGATTTACAGAAATATATTGAGGAATTTATCCTAAAGCAGCTGGTCAAGCGTGGTCTTTCAATAGAGGAAAAATCGGTTAAAATTAATCACCCGGAGCAGGAAAAATGAGTTGACTTATTGACGGTTTAGAGCGAATATACTACTACAAAAAAGGAGGGATGACAGATGCCGAGTGTAAAAAAGAGAGGCGATACCTATAGAATCATGGTGTCGCAGGGCTATGACATATACGGTAAGCAAATACGCAAAACAACCTCATACAGGCCTCCCGAAGGTGTGACTGAGGGAAAAGCTGAAAAACTGGCTATGGCATATGCCTTTGAGTTTGAGAAACGCTGCCAGGGCATGGTGAACATGAACGAGAATATCCGTTTCTCGGAACTGGCGCAGTGGTACTACAACCAGGTGGCTGTACACAAGCTGAAACCGACCACCTATGCAAACAGCCGGACACTTATGGATTTGTATGTACTGCCGTATATCGGGAATATGAAGCTGAAGGAAATCAACACCGCGAGGATTGATGCTCTGTTTAACGAGCTATACCGGGACGGACGCAAAAAGGAAACCTACAAGCTGCGCGATGTTGCCACATTGGAATACGGTACACGCAAACCGCTTGCCCGTAAATCGGGTGTGAACATGAACACGCTGAGAACGCTTGGAAACGGCGGTACTGTTATTAAAGAGACTGCAGAGAGGATTACCGATGCCCTTGGAGTAAAACTGAAAGAAGTCTTTATTGCCGAAGAGATAGGTGGCGGTCTGGATGTGGGTACGATTAAGCGTATCCGTACAGCACTGTCACCTATTTTTTCAACGGCAGTAAAGAAGGAACTCCTGCTTAAAAATCCGGTTACGAATGCTACCACACCTTCCGGTGAGGAAAAGGAACGGTTTTACCTTGATGCCGAGCAGTGCAAGGAACTGATTACCTTCCTCGATGAGCTCAGCAATCCGCAGTTGCCCAGGGTTATAAAAACGCTCATATATACCGGAATGCGTGTCGGTGAGTTGACCGCTCTGCACTGGGATGACGTGGATTTGGATAAGGCTATGATTACGGTCAAATACAATCTCTACCGGTTGGATGGCGAGTATCAGCTTTCCACTCCCAAGACTAAAAGCAGCGCTCGTGTGATTGCTTTGCCGCCTCAATTGGTGCAAATCCTTCGGGAGCAGAAGGCATGGCAGGATGAACGCAGAAAGGCCGTAGGAAACCGCTGGATGGAGCGTGGAGCCGTTTTCACCGGGTCATACGGAGAGTACATGGCAAAGACCTATATCAACCTGCAGTTCAAGCAGCTTCTGAAAAAGCACAATTTTCCGGACATACATATCCATGACCTTCGCCACGCGAACGCATCGCTTCTGATAAACATGGGTGTTCCGGTGAAGGTAATATCCGAGCATTTGGGACACAGGGACACACGCACCACAGAAACTATTTACGCTCATGTATTTGCCGAAACCATGGTTCAAGCCTCCAATGCCATCAGCGAGGCGCTGTCAACGGTTGAATCATGAGAACCGCGTTTCGAGTTAATGTACGCAAAACACAGCACATAAAAGCCTTCCCACACAGAAAAACACCAAGCTGTATGGCAGACACATTTTGCCCTACAACTTGGTGTTTATTTGGTGTTTGAACCTATAAAACGGTCGATTACGAAAGGTCACGACACACATTTTTGAGTGCCACAAAACCCCGCAGTACCGCACTTTTCAGCACTTTTGGCTACGCTATGATGGTGATAAATTACTGCTCGAGAAGGAAAATATAAATACATCTGAACTCAGTAGTGAGATGATATTGCAACTATATGCCATGTTCTCGCAGGCAGAAAGCGAATCAATCAGTAATAATGTAAAAGATGGCAGGCGTAAAGGGTATCAAATCGGAAAGGTTCCGATGATGTACGGAAGCCTCCTCGGATACAGAAAAGGACCTGACGGCGAACCGGAAATAGTCCCCGAAGAAGCAGAAATAGTGGTAGACATATACACAAGATTCCTAGATGGAGAGAGCATTGTCGGTATATGTAATCACCTTGAAAATCAGGGTGTCAAGACGATTAAGGGAAATGCAAAATGGCATCAGTCAACGGTAAGGCATATATTAACCAACGAAAAATATAAAGGTGATGTCCTTATACAGAAAACCTACATTGCCGATATATTCTCAAAAAAATCAATACAAAACACAGGAGAGCTTCCGCAATATCTGATAAAAAATCATCATGTGCCGATTATTGAACCATCGGTGTTCGATATCGTGCAGTATGAGATGTCACGCAGGAGCAATAGGCATGAGGTGTCGCGTGGCGGGAAGACTACAAAATCAAAATACAGCAGTAAATACGCTTTGACGGATGTACTCAGGTGCAATGAATGCGGTTCAAAATATAAAAGAGTCACATGGACAAGTCTTGGCGAAAAACAAATTGTGTGGAGATGCACAAGCAGAATTGATCACGGAAAGAAATTCTGCAAGAATTCTCCGACAATAAGTGAGGAATCACTGCATAAGGCGATTGTAAATGCACTTAATGTAATGCTGACAACAAAAACCACCATACATGAACTGCTAAAAGGCAGTATGGCAGCCCTACTTGGTGCAAACCGTAGTGAAATGCAGATAGGAACGCTTAGCAACGAAATAGCAGTGCTGAACAACCAAATCTTTGAAATAGTCAGAGAAGAAATAGAAAAACGCACTGACAGCAAGATAATTGAAGAAAAGTGTGCTCTGCTTCATGAAAAGATAGAGGGAATCAAAAAAGAAATACAACAGATGCAGCTACAAAAGCAGGCAGCATCCTCCGGCAACGGACGTCTTCGGGAAATATGTGAAGCACTTGATGAAATCGGAACGGAATTCAGGGAGTACAACGATGTCGTCACACGCCGCCTTATAAGCAAAATACGGATAGTGTCGAATAAGAAAATAATAATTACCTTCTGCGGATGCATGGATATCGAACAGCTACTTTAATGCCATAAAAAACTATTACGAAATCATTGTTGTATATGGCAAAGAGTATGGTGAAGTTATAAGCTTTGAAACGGAGGCGATTATGAATGATTCAAATGACATCGTAAGCTATGCCATAAGGAGGGGATTGATTGACAAAGCGTACCGAAAAAATGTTAGGTACGCAATGTGTATATCGAAATACGAGTATGAATACATAAAAAAATAATATGATATTGAAGCAGCCTTAACATGGGCTGTTTTTTAATTTTAAAAGGGAGGAATAATTGTGAGTATGAATAAAATTTTGAACGCTGACACTCTACATGATTTGATTGACGCAATTAATGACTTTTGCAGGGAGTCATACACGACAGACATTGAAAGCATATGCATAGAGCTGAAAGAAAAAGTTGCGTCTGCAAAGAATAATGACATTTTAATGCTTCTTGACTCATATTTATCATCGGCAGATGACGGTGATGAGGTTATAGACTCGCTGTACGAGTTTGTAGGCAACTGTAAGGGATTTGTAGAAGCTGACGAGGAAACAACCGCTAAGGTTACAAAAGAAGAATTTGAGACGGTTTTGAACGAATGTGAGGAAAAGTGCGGACTTAAAACCTGTATTGAAAAAGAACACGCTCTCCATGTTGCAGAGACTGATTTGTACAATGAATATAGAGAATTTTCAATAAAACATAAGAACAATAATATCAATATTATTCTGCCGAGAATAAACAATAAAATTGATGTTAAGCAATACATAGCCGAAGAATTGGGAGCAGTTCTGTATAATGTCCTTACAACAAAACTTGCACCTGAATATATCGAAGCCGAAATGAATCGCTACATCCCGGAAACTATACAGAAAACTGCATCAACAAGTATTTTATTCAAGCAGTATTTTTATGATGTTGTTTTGTATAAAGACAGAAAGCCGGGCATATACACAGAGTTTGACGAACACATGGAAAGAGTTCTAAACATGGAATTTTTTAAAAGGATCATAGTAAAGTATCTCAAAGAATGAGATAGAACATTTGTAAAAATTATTAATGGAACATTTGAAAAATTATTAATAATTTGAATTTTGGAAATTAATGTGATACAATATAATAATAGAAATGTTATTTGAAATTGAAGCCAATGAGTTTAATTAATATATCCACAGTTGGGAAAATATATAAATGTCTTGCTTGATTGACATAAAGCAGTTTATATTTATAGCTAATTTCATAAACTTACAAATCATACAAACTGTCTCTGCGGGGTTCGAATGCATAAGATTTGATGATTGGGGCAAATCTATCATTTACTGATGAAAGGCTATGCTTATGCTTTATCCGGCAGAAAGAATTCTTGACGCACCGGTAATTAACGAGACAAATATTTGTACATATGTACATACTTTTGTACAGGCTGATATGGTATATTTATCACGGAAACGAAAGAACGGAGTGATGAGTATGCCAATGTATATGTGCGGTTATCTGATCGAACTTGAAAAACCTTCTGCCGAAGATATGGATGTCCTCCTATCTAAAATCGATAATTTTAATTATAATAATCGTTTCATGCTTCCATATCCCGATAAAAACAGTGACAAAGTCCATATCGTCTTTGTGCTGTCGGAGAAACGCAAGCAGAATGAGATAAGAAAGGATTTAATAGATGTATTCGGTCAGCCGGTGCAATATCAGCCTTTCAATTTGGCATCCATGACTGACAAACAGCACAGGGTGGTACAAACGGCCAAACGGTTACTTGCCAACCAGCATTGTCGTGGTAATATCAGTACCCGTTTCTCCAATAAAAGTACAGAGAAATGCCTAAAGGAAATCGATGATATCACAGGATTTGGCAGCTTCAAAGATGCTTGCAGGCAAATGTGCATCTATCACAGCAATGCCAAGAGGCTGGGGAAAAATGCAAACTATAATCTTGCCCTGGTCTTGGACTGCAAGGCTGATACTGATATATTTGTAGAGCATATTTTCGATTTATATGCATCACTCGGTATTATTACCGATCCGAGCATCGCCAGCGGCGACGTAGATGATGCCGTTTACAGCGACAGAGACACAGCCTATTTGTTCGCGATTGAAGAAAATTGGCTTTCTTACCTTTCAGATCATTTGATTGATACGGATTTAGACAGAAAACTTACCAAGCTTTGCAGGCGAGATACCATATACATAGCCATCTGCGACAGAAGACAGTATGAAAAGCTGGTCGAATCGGACGGATTTATGCGTCTCTTTCCGCAAAGCATTGAAATAGGTGAAATAACCAAAGCGGAGACAGTGGCATTTATAAAGCGAGAGGCAGCAGATTACGGGTTTGAGATTGATGAAAACAGCATTGAAAAATCCGCTTTGATTGAGAGTAGGGTCGAATCCATCAAGGCGCAGATCGGTCAAGCCGTAAAACGCAATCTTAGCAGCGGCAATTGCACTATGGTTTTGACGGCCTCCGATTTTGCTGTACAAAAGAAAACCGTTTCAAAATCCGCAATGAACGAACTGGAAGCTCTGATCGGGCTAAGCGGCGTAAAAAGCTGTATTAAGGAAATAACAGCTTTTCTTAAAAACAGGGGTAAGGAAGCTCTGCCTTCTCTGCATATGGTCTTTCGCGGCAACCCCGGAACCGGAAAAACAACTGTTGCGCGGCTTATCGGCAGAATTTTCGGCGAAATCGGAATCCTTAAAAATCCAGGCTTATTTATTGAGGCAGACAGAAATACGCTTGTATCGAAATATCTTGGCGGAACAGCCTCACAGACGGCGGCCGTAATCAGAAGGTCACAGGGTGGAGTTCTGTTTATAGATGAGGCTTATGCGCTCAACAACGGTGAAAAATATGATTATGGCAACGAAGCGGTTGCTGTGTTAGTCAAACAAATGGAGGATTACAGAAAAGATTTTGTTTGTATAATGGCCGGCTACACGGATGAGATGAACCATATGTTGGATATGAATCCAGGGCTTCGTGAGCGTGTACAGTTCTATGTTGACTTTCCCGATTATAGTACCGCTGAACTCACGGCTATTTTCTCTGAACTGTGCAGATCCGAAAAATATAGTATGAGCATTAAGGCAAAAGCACTCATAAATGACTATTTTTCCAAGATTGTGGAGCACAAGGACAAGAATTTCGCAAACGGGAGAGTTGCGCGGAAAGTGTTTGAACGAATCCGGTTAAAGCAGGCTTTGCGTACGAAAAGCAACATAATCACTGCCGCAGATGTCGGATCGGCTTTTGCAGATGACGACTTGAAAGCTCTTTGTTCAATAGGGAAAACAAAATCAACAATAGGCTTTATAACGTAATAATTAATAAGTTTACTTTATGAGTTGGGGTGATGCTATGCCGACCAATAAATCACATATTATATGTATCCTTCATATCCTGCAGAAATATTCGGATGAAAACCATATTCTCCCCATGCGTGAGATCATATCCAAAATGAAAGTGATATACGGGATAACCATTGATCGCAGGACGGTATACGGCTTGATTGATGAGCTGAACCTGCTTGACTATGACATATCAACCTATCAGGAAAATAATGTAGGGTATTATCTTCGTTCAAGGACGTTTGAACCAAGTGAAGTGCGGCTTTTAACAGATAGGGTTTACTCTATGGGTTTTATCCCGCAAAAACAAGCGGACTCACTCATTGATAAACTGCAATCCGCTCTAAGTACTTACAATCGGCGCAGGTACAGACATATCCGGGCAGCACGGATTCCGAAGCAGAAAAATGCCGAGCTGTTTTGGACTATTGAGCAGCTTGACGAGGCAATTGAAAAAGATTACATGGTCATGTTTGACTATTATGACTATCAGGTTGATAAAACGCTCGCGCCTCGCCGTGACAAGAAGTACCTTGTCAATCCCTATCAAATGGTGTGTGCTAACGAGAAATATTACCTTGTGTGCAATTATGACAAATACGAAAATATCAGCCATTATCGGATAGATTTGATGAAAAACCTTGAAATTGTTCCCCAGAAAAGGAAGCCCCTGCCTAAGGATTTTAATTTAAATGAATATTCAGATTCCCTTGTATATATGTTTGACGGCAAGCGTGAAGAGGTGGAGATTATCTGTGATAATATAATGGCAGGTGAGGTGATAGAGAGGTTTGGAATGGATGTGCGGATGGTACGGATTGATGAAAACCAATTTCGACTGTGCCTCAATGCACCGCCACTTGGGCTTAAGTTTTGGGCATTGCAGTATCTTCCCTATTGTGAGGTTGTAAGGCCGCTATGGCTGCGGGATGAAATAAAAAAGAGTATAAAGATGAACAGGTATGGTGATTGAATGAACTTTACATATCAGGAGCTTAAAAATATGGTCTGTGAGCGCAAGACCGAATTTGATCGGCTGATGACGTTTTTGGAAACTAAAACAGAGTATCTGACCGCTCCGGCATCAACAAAGTATCACATGTGTACAGAAGGCGGACTTTTGAGCCACAGTGTAAATGTCGCAAATACGTTGCTCAGCATGAAAAATATCCTTGCCCCGGATATCAGCGATGAAAGCTGCGTCATTGTCGCCCTGCTCCACGATTTAGGCAAGGTGGGTTTGCCAGGTGAACCACAGTACATCAAAAACGAACCGTCAGACAAACAAAAACGGTATGGATATCCGGCATCCACACCGTACAGCTATAATACAGGACTTACCTACTTGAGTGTACCA
>MWCQ01000035.1 GCA_002070105.1 Firmicutes bacterium ADurb.Bin193
CCCATTGACCTCGCCCACTGCCGGGACAAGGTTGTACATATCTGATTCCATAAAGCGATAAGGGATAGCAATTTTGCTGGCACAGTTACGGCCTTTGAAAGGCTTGCCTCTGTTGTCCACACAGGCGGGATCACCCTCGCGCCACTCTTTGAAAGACTGCCCGAAATGCGCTGCAGGTACAATATGCTCCCACTCAACCCGGGTAGAGCGTTTGCTTCCGCTTACGGGGGTATAGTTCGGACAGACCTGGACGTTTTTACGATTATCGTAGGGACAACCGCAATAAAAGGTAATGCGTTGATCTCTATATACATCGCGTTCAAGTATTTTTTTGGAATTGCTGAAAGAATCGTTGAATGTATTGCCTGCGCTTTCAGCAAAACCACATGTTAAAGAAAGAACAGTAATTATTGCTACAAAATAAGACAACCCCGACAAAAGCGACATTTGACGCCACATTAATGTTTTTCTCATACCATCCTCCCTCTTTGCTGCCTATTTTTACTTTCTTGGCGGCTTTCGTCTAATATCGTTTCGAGAAACTCCTGCATACAGTCTATCTGCATGACCCTTTTTCAAGTGCTATTTCATACAAATCACAGTAGCCCATTTTGCAAGCCTTCACAGCATCAGCACACCCTTTTTTGGTGTTACCGGAAAGGAAGTATGAAAACCCCCGGTTGATGTACGCACTGGCATCATTTGGTTTTAAGCTTATGGATAGACTGTAGTCCATAATAGCTTGTTCGTGTAGTTTGAGTTTGTTATATGCAATCCCCCGGTTGTTGTACGCACTGGCATCATTTGGATTTAAGCTTATGGCTTCATTGATGTCCTCAATTGCGTAGCCGTATTTGCCGAGTTCGTTATATGCAGCCCCCCGGTTGTTGTATGCTAAGGCATAATCCGGCTTCAAGCGTATGGCCTCGGTGTAGTCCTCAATTGCCCGCTGGTACTGTTTGAGGCGACCTAATGCAGCCCCCCGGTTGTTGTACGCTTCGGTATAATCCGGTTTCAAGCGTATGGCTTCGTTGAAATCCTCAATGGCACGGCTGTACTGGCCGAGGTAACTATATGCAATCCCCCGGTTGTAGTATGCTTCGGTATAATCCGGTTTCAAGCGTATGGCCTGGCTATAAGCATTAATCGCATTTCCACCGCCGCCGGCGTAGGAGGATGCAGATAATCCTTTATCAAACCATTCCTTAGCCGTTAGCTTTTCTTGTTCGTAGTCTGCACTCTTAGCAGGGATTTTGATAGGTTTTGTCTTAGCCATGGACAACAACGGGACAGACATAATCAGCAATGCAATTAACACAAAAGATATATGAATTCTTTTTGCAGTTTTAATAATCATAAAACGTACCTCCTAACGATATTTTCACGACTGCGGGGTTTATCTTCCCAACGTTATAACAACATTGCCTTCGCGCTGGCTGCTGAACTCTCTGCAGTTTTTGTAGACGCCCTCATACGATGTGCCGCCGCCTTTGGACTTCTTGATTGTAATTTTCTTTGTACCGCCGTCCATGCAGTTCTGGACTTTGCCGTTGTTTTTCGCCCTTTCCTGCGGGGGTCCCAAATCGTTAACCATTTCCTGAATTTTTACCCGTGTGTCGTCGTAGGCAATTGCAGCACCAAAGACCAAACACACAAGCACCACCGCCACAATTGTTGTTTTCACCTGCCTGCTCCTTTCTTTTTGTTTTCAATGTCAACGGCTACTGTGCTTATGTAGCCGAATAGCCACCCGCCGTACCTTGAAAAATAAAGCTCTCTGCCGTTAAGCTTCAAGTCATCCGAAATGGCTTTGAGAATAGTAGCGCCCGCCATCAGGTTATCTGCCGTAAACACTTTCTTCACGGAGTTTATCTGCTTTTCGGCATTTGCCCTTGCCTCTTTGTTCTTTATCTTTGAGAGGTTTACGTTGAAGTTCCCGTTCTTCTTTTTAACTACCATGTCATAGAATTTATTAATGTCATCGGCTTTTAAATGCATAAAAGATTCCTTGTTCTCGGGATAAAGAATTGTTGCCATCGCCCAAACTGCACCACCGGTCATAAAAACAGGAGTCCGTTCGAGAATAGGCGGTTTCTTTGTTGCTTCCTGCTTTAGCAGTGGTTTTATCTTATTGGCTGACAAACCGGAAAGAGTTGACGCGTAATTGGCCCCCGATGGATTTATCTTCTTTGCTTCTTCCGAGAAAGAAACTGTCCCGTATGGCAATTCCGCTGATACTGTTTTACTTCCTCCATCCTCAAGGTATCCGATTTTAGTATTACCACTCCCAACATCGATCAGCATGGCGGAGTTCTCGTATTTGTTCGGTACGGCGCCAAGGATGCCATAAAGAACTTCTCCGTCTTTAAATGCAAAGTCCATGTTTGCCCCGGTCAATCTGTTAACTTTTGCTTCAAGCGAACCGGCATTTTGTACATATGTAAGGGCGCTGCTCGCAACAATGCGGATATCCTCTTTCTTTATGTTTGCCTGTTCGACAATCATATCCATGATCTTCTTAACCGCTGCCGCCGTTTCATCTATTGCGGTATCGCTGAACATGCCTGTCTTGGCTACTCCTGAAATTATTGAGGTATTAATGTTATGCCTGAATATTTCTTTGAGGTCGTAAAATCCTTCTCTGTCCGTCGGCGTTATTTCCACGACCATCCCCTTAACGCCTTTCGAGCCTATTTCGATGCCCGCATAAGTACCTGTCGGTGTCCGCTTTTCTAACGTGCTGAGTGCGTATAGCACATCGGCAACGCGGGCCTTAGACCCTATGGAAATATACATATTATATGCTACTAAATAATTTGCCTTTGCGCTCGCTTTGTCCCCCTTGTCCCTGTAGAGCCACCCAATATATTGATATGCGTAGGCTTCCCAGTATTTGTCCCCGACCTTCTGGATCATTGCAAGACCTTCAGATAATTTTGTAAGTCCCCTGTCAAAATCTTTCATCCCTCTGTAGGCATTGCCGAGGTTAAGTATATCTATAGCCAAACTGCGGTAATTTCCTGTTCTGCTATGAATGTCAATTGCCTTTTCGAGATACCCTACGGCTTTCCGGTAATCACCTTTTTCACAATAAATAACAGCGATATTATTGTATGTGGTTGCCTTATCCGCTTCATCGGTTCTTAACCCCAATGATTCTTCGTAGTATTCAAGTGCTTTTTCTGTATCATCTTTATTTTTATAATTGCCTGCCAGATTATTCAGTGCTGTAGCTATGTCCTTCGCGTTCCCTGATTCGCGTGCCATGGACATACTTTTACTGTTGTACATGATCGCGTTATCCAAATCGCCTATTCTTTCGTAAATTACACCGAATCGATTATATGTCACCATCAAATCTTTTTTTGAAAAAGCAAATTTTTCTGCCTTTTTCATGTATGAAAGTGCAAGTTCGAGCTGACCTATTAATAGGTAGCCATTACCGAGACAATAATGAGCATCATAGCCTTTCGGATAAAGCTTAACCGCTTTTTTACCCGCTTCGATTGCTCTTTGATAGTCCCCGGCTTTACTATAGTTAAAGCATTTGTCGATTTCGTTTTGTTTCTGAACCTTTTGAGCATAAGAAATTGTTGCAGAGAATAAAAGTAGTGATGCTATTAGAACAAATATAACTCCCCTTCTTTTTGCCAACATGTTGACCTCCTTTTTATTAATGTATTACTCTTTATATCGACAGGTGTTGCTCATGTTTTCCCTCTGTGTAAATTTTACCGAGTTATACTCAACCACAAGTGTAATGACTATAAAGGGAGGAATAATATTGGCGGTAGCGACAAAGCACTTTTTAAAAACTGTTGTTGACAATTTATCCTCCTGCTGTAAATATTTCCAGAGACTCTGCCAGTCTTTCTTCTGACATAGAAAAATATTTGTCGTTCGGGCTTATAAACATATCTTCTATTTCTATTCTCCCCATCTTGATTCGTCTCGCATCTAAAAGATATTTAAACCTTTTGTGTTCTGGAAGATTACACGTATAGTTAACAACGTCCCACATGGTTTTCCCTCCGAAATTGCTTATGGCGAAATCAAGTGCCTCCATTTCTGTTTCGGAAAAAATATCTTCCTGGTCAATCGGGACATTATCCCCCGGAACATATTGATATGTGCCGTTTTTCTTCAAAAGCCTCTTGGCATATTCCGCATATTCGCCCAAAACATAAAGATTGTCATTAAGAACACTGAATGTTGTTGACCCGACAGGCCCCAACTTCGTTGTAACAAATTTGTCGCCGGTTATAGTTCTGCCGTACATCATGAGATGATATTTATCGGCAAGATAAATAAGTTTTGACAGATGTATTTTATCAATCGTGCCAAACCTAACTATTATATAGTAAAGCACATCTATTAAATCCGAGTTGCTGTACAAACTCCCTCCTTACTTTTTTGCCTGGTGTTGATGTTTTCCCTCCAAAATAACGCTATGCAACCGATAACGTACTAATCGTATATTATGTTACGAATTATGTCAAATAATATACTCATTATCGGTATAAAAAACATGACGTTTTTTAACGACCGTTATGAGTTGACACATAAGAGGTATTTTTGTATCGAAACGACCCCGATCGGAATATTTATTTTTTATCTTTCGGAATGAACGGTAACAGTTTGTCGGGCAGCAGCGAGGAGGCAAGGCTTTTTTTGCTATATTCTTCAATCCATTCGTAAGGTGCGAAATCTGAATTTTCCAATTCTTCAAACACAAAGTCCCCAAAAAAAATATCGTGATAATCGGCAGGGACATTTTTGAAATACTGCTGCACGAATTCTGGAGATTGTTCAATATCTGCCACCTGCTCAACACACCATTGGTGCAGATAATTATACAAGATACGCGCAAATTCCTCATGATACCTCTCCACGTCTATCCCTTGACCGGGCATGTATGTTGCAACCGTTTCCCCTGTTGGTTCTTCAAGAAAATTGCCAACCGTCTTATAATCTTCGATCCGGTGCATCTGCCCTGTTTCTTTCGGATAGCAGGATACGTCATAACCTGTATCTTCATATCTTACAGTATATTTCTCGGAGTTTAAGAGTGCACTGATCGCCCACTTGTCCATCGCGACCTCAAGAGGACTGCCGGGACTAAATAACTCCATGTGAATTTTTTTTATAAACCACTGGACAACCTGTTTTGTCAAAGGAGATCTCTCTATATAAGTATAATAGGCCTTGTGTTCGTCGTTTTGAGTAAAATATGGCGGTACCTGTTCTTTGGGAATAAATCGTTTTTCTTTAATCGCTCCCAGTATACAAGCTCTCTCTGAATCATCCATTTCCAAGATGTTTTTCCAAAAAGAACGCCACCCATTTTTAATGGTATATGACCTGCCTTTCAGAAACACCATCTCATTACCGTTAAATTCATACAAAACACCGTTATTGCCAATGGCATATTCGGGATGTGATGAAAGATACTCGTTTATCGATTGTGTCAACTTATGCGGAAACTCTCCGGATTGAAACGGTGGAAGCTTATTGACAGGTATCAGTTTGCTTTCGCCTATCGCCGCCAAAATTGTCTCCCTTTCCTGGGGCCTTGTGTTGTGCAACATCGTTCCTACAACGAGGAAACCATATTGAACAAAATATGCTCGACCATTCCAAAATACTTTTTCTTTTCCGTCGTAAACATATCCAACACCGAAATTTCCCAAGGCATATTCTGGATGATTTTTCAGATAGTTGTTGAGATTTTGATTTCCTTTTTTGCCCATAATCACCTTTATAAGTTTAGTGTGAAAAGCGGACCCGAAGGCCCGCTTTTGTTCTCTATTTCTTTTTAGTCTTTGCAGGAGCCTTTTTTGCTGCTTTCTTTACAGGTTTCCCGCCTACCGCTTCCTTCAATGCCGCTCCTGCGGTGAATTTGGGAACCTTCTTGGCAGGGATCTTAATCTCTTTGCCTGTCTGTGGGTTTCGTCCTACTCGCGCCTTTCTTTCGGAAACAGAAAAAGTGCCGAAACCGACTATTGCAGTCCTGTCTCCTGCCTTGAGGGAATCCGCTATGCCACTGATGATTGCCTCAAACGCCTTTGCCGCCGCCGCTTTGGTGACTCCTGCTTCTGCAGCCGCCTTTGCTACCAATTCAGTTTTTGTCATAATAATAACCTCCTCTTTTTTAAAATCACGGCCTTTCCCGGACCGCGTAATGCTCTCCTTTCTCGTTGCGGTTAATGCCCCAGTTTACGAATCCCCGTTGTACAAACTCATGAATTTATATTTCTCTTTTGGTTTAATTTGTCACAAAATTCCTTATCTACAGTAAAATCGTGTAAAATGCTGCCATCTTTTGCCTTCATATGAAATCTCGCCGAAACACCATCATATATCAACGAAGGCATCCCCGAAGAATTGCACGTTTCTGCCAGATTATCATTGGTTGCTGTCTTAATGGCATTTTTTGACTTGGCATCGGCATGTTCGTAATTAATATACGTTTTATAAAAAATCACAGTATTTGTTTTCTCGTCAAATTCTAATTTATCGTATCTTGCATTAGGCTCGATTTCAGCAAAGTACGGACACTTTTTGTTTAACTCTTCTATATCTTTTTTGATTGAAGCAATCTTTTTTGCGCGGTATCTTTCTTCCAAATTTACACCTTTCGGGGGCGTTATGCTCCCGCCGCACGATATTTGCCTGCCAAGCCAGGCATCTTTGCCTTTGACAACAGTCATGTCGCAGATAGCTTCTCCTATTTGGAGCACAACTATCGTGTTCGAATCTTTACTATATGTTTTGAGTATCTCTATGTCCTCTTTTTCCATCCACGCATACATTCCCTTGAAATACGAAAGTGCGATACCTCTTGCCTCATCCTTCGACGGTCCTGAACAACCTGCAATACACATTAGAATGAATAAAAATACGGCTGCATGAAAAAACCTTTTCACGGCAAAATCCTCCTTTGATATAATAATTGTTTGTTTATTATATTAACCCCCGCCCGCTGCACTAATGGCGGCTACTTTTGCGCCGGCAATCGAAGCAAACTCGGACATGCTGACTGTAGGCGGTATCAACTCAACTATGCGATATTTCTTGCCGTCGCTTCTTTTTCTTTCTGCTATCCTCATGGTAAGCGGCATTCTTGAAATTAATCCGTCGCTTGAGGTTATCTTCTTCAATGTTGTTACAATATTGATCAGAGTGAGTTTCGATTTCGTTACAAGCTTGTATCCGCCCGACACGATATCCACATCCGGAACATAAAAATAGAACGTGCCGGATATTCTGCATTTCTGCGGCTGAAACAGCTTACAGTTCTCGCCTGGGCAGGTAATGTTGACAAACCCCCTTGCATCCTTATTGTACCGCTTTGCCGTCTCTCCGTTGCCTGTGCAGTATATGGCGCCGCTTTGCGTAAAGTATGCGTATGAGTTGGGGATCGTCCTCTCAAGCGATGAATAGGCAGGCACGACCTCGAGCTCCTTCGGCTTCGCATCGCCGAGCGCCTCTTTTATCTCGTCCGGCACAACAAAGTAAGGAAGGGAACAGGTAAACTGCGCCTCGCCCCGTATAGGCTCAACAGGATTGTCGCACGTAGAGCATAAATAAGACTCTTCAAGCAGTTTCAATCCTATTACCTTGCCTCCGCAGACTTTGCACATCGCTTTCACGGCACGGCAACCGATGCTAACCGCGCCTTTTACACGAAAGTTGCTTGTCGGGTCAAGTTCGGCAATCGCTTTTATCAATTTTGCACGTCCCCCATTGAAGACAGAATCGCAGTTATCTGCTCCTCCGATCCTCTCAGCTTATCTTTGCAACTGCGGATGAGTACCGCCGCCACCTTTATTTTATCAATAAGGTCATCAACATCGATGTTTGTGTCCTCGATCTTCAACATGATAGCTTCGAGTTCTTTTGACATTTCAGAATAGGGTCTCTGTTCTGTGGACAATCGTCTTTCCTCCTTCTATAGTATTGTTGTAGATTACTTTGCTTTTAATTGTGCCCTCATGCAGTCTTGTGCTGATGAAGTCGCCGTCTTTTACGTCGCCGCCTTTCTTGACCGCCTTCCCGTTCAGATAGGTTATGCTGTATCCGCGTCTGAGGACGTTCGCCGGTTCAAGGAGCGTTATCTTCTGAAACATGCTGTCCATCCTTGCCTGCTGTTTCTCGATGGTCACCATGGGGCGCAATCTCAGTGTTGCCTCAAAGCGTGCAATATCCATGTGCATAAGCGATATCTTCCGTGTCGCCGCGTGCGCTATTTTGTTGGCTATGCCGTCTGCTCTCGCCTTTTCGTTTCTTATCAGGCTCGTTGCTGCGGCGGTAATTCGCCTCTGCATGTCGATCAGCTCGTCCTCGTACCGCCTGAACGTTCCGATAAGGAATTCTGCAACCGCCGTCGGCGTTTTCAGGCTTGTGTGCGCTGTCGCATCAACCACGGACTTATCCTTGTCGTGGCCTATTCCGGTAATTACAGGAATGGAAAACAGCGCAACCGCCTTCGCCATCTCGTAGCTGTCGAAACAGCTAAGGTCAGCGACAGAACCGCCGCCCCGGATGATAATAACCGCATCGTAAGATTGCCCGGACAATTCAATATCGTTAAGCGCTGACGCAACCGATTCGGCAGATTCGGCGCCCTGCATGACCGCGCTGTAGAGCTTATGAAAAAACAGATAGCCGTATCTGTTTTTGTCGAGCTGGTCTATGAAGTCGCCGTATCCCGCCGCCGTACCCGATGAAATAACCGCAAGCCTTTGAGGAAGGCCAAGGGGAAGCTGCTTGTTACGGTCAATGACCCCTTCCCTGCTCAGTCTCTCTATGGTTTCTTTTCGCTGACGCTCCATCTCGCCCAGAGAGTACGATGGATCTATATCGTGAACAATCAGCTTTAACCCGTAAGCTTCAGAAAAATTGACCGCGACTTTCAGAAGCAGTCTCATGCCCTGAGAAATCTCAGCGCCGGTTGCGCTCAAGAACTTCTGCCTCAACTTCCGGTAGTTTGCCGCCCATATTACCCCCCCTACCCTCACGGCAATCTGGTCGCCTTTCTTTTCAACCAGGTCAAGGTAGCAGTGGCCGCTGTTGTTGACCTTTAACTCTGATATTTCGGAGACAACCCATGTCGAGGATGCAAACTCGCGCGTAAGAACATTTTTAATGCGCATCGCAAACTCAAGTAGAGTAATGTGAGCAACATCCGTCATCGTATCTCCAAATCCTTGAGCCTTATCAGGTGCTTTATGAACTCAGCTTTCTTCATGCCTAACCTGGAGGCCTTCTGTTCAAGTATCGCCATATCTTTTCTGCTTATACGCATGGTAAACATCGTATAGTCTTTTTCAACCGAAGGCTTCTTCTCGACATCCCTGCACTGCCCTCCGCTGTATGTATCATCTATATACATTATCCATATAATATATTATATTGTATATACATTGTCAAGTGATAAAAAAGCCCCTGAAAAGGGGCATGATGAGTAAAACAAAAAACCCACGCTGTGATAGCCGGGGGTTAAAATTG
>MWCQ01000036.1 GCA_002070105.1 Firmicutes bacterium ADurb.Bin193
TGCAAGTTTTGTGTAGTAACTCAACTATAACACATTGGCTTCCCTATTCGCTACTATTTTTTATCAGGTGTAACACATCAATTGTAATCCTACACTTTCCGCAACCTGCTTAGGGCGGCGCAGTTGATTTTTCCCGTTAATTGTGTTAAAATTGAACAAAGAAGACGATTCATTCGGGAATAGCGATATAAACAGCATTAAAATATAATCAAGCATTAATATATCAGCGTAAAGAACTTTAACAGAGGGGAAGTGAGGATTATTTGAGTTTGCTTACGGAAAAGTTTAAAGAGGTATTGTTTTCTGTACTGCCTGTTACACTGCTTGTAATCATACTTAATTTTACGGTTACCCCTCTGGAGTCCGGTCTTCTTATAAGATTTATTATCGGAGCGGTTTCGATTATTGTGGGGTTATCGATATTTCTTATAGGCGTGGACAGAGGTATAACGCCTTTGGGTAGTCACATGGGTTCAAGTATTATAAGCATAAACAAAATATGGATAGTAGGAGTGGCGGGGCTTCTTCTCGGATTTTTGGTGAACATTGCGGAGCCTGATTTACATATTCTTGCGGGGCAGGTAGATGTAGTTACGAGCGGCATGATCTCAAAAATCGTCATTCTCACGGCAGTGTCTTTGGGAATCGGTATAATGCTTGCGTTAGGTCTTGTCAGAATAGCTTTTAACATACCGCTATATTGGGTTTTGTCGGGGCTTTATTTTATTGTTTTAATTCTTTCCTTTTTCACTACCCGCGAATTTCTTGCCATTGCGTTTGATGCCTCGGGCGCAACCACGGGTGCGCTGACCGTTCCGCTTATTCTTGCGCTTGCGATTGGTGTGTCCTCGATGAAAAAGGATAGCAAGGCATCCGAAAAGGACAGCTTCGGCCTTGTTGCGATTGTATCGACGGGTGCGATAATGGCTGTAATGATTATGAGTATTATTACAAAAACCGATGAAATAACGGGAAGTCTTGAACAAACCTTGTCAGGGTCAGGCTCGGTTATAGGCCCTTTTATACACAAAATACCGATTGTTGCTAAGGAAATAGCTTTTGCGCTTTTGCCTCTTTTGATATTGCTTTTGATATTTCAGTTAAGTTCCTTTCGGATTTCAAAAAGAGGCTTTTACCGAATCATTAAGGGTCTTTTGTATACATTTTTCGGACTGGTTTTATTTCTTGTCGGAGTTAATGCGGGCTTTATGGATGTCGGCGCCGTTGTGGGCTTCAAAATCGCATCGCTCGACAATAAGCTGTTTGTCATTTTAACAGGCCTTGTGCTTGGGCTTGTGACAATTCTGGCGGAGCCTGCGGTTCATGTATTAACCTATCAAATAGAAAATGTTACAAGCGGATATATTAAAAGAAAGGTCTTGCTTTTTGCGCTGGCAACGGGGGTAGGCATTTCGGTTGCGCTTTCGGTAGTGAGGATTTTGATACCGTCCATTCAGCTTTGGCATTATCTTTTGCCCGGATATATTGCCGCAATTGCAATGACCTTCTTTACCCCAAAGCTGTTCGTCGGAATTGCTTTTGATTCGGGGGGGGTTGCCTCGGGACCGATGACGGCAACCTTCGTGCTTGCCTTTACTCAGGGCGTTGCAGAAAAAGTTGAGAGTGCGAGTGTTTTGGTAGACGGGTTCGGGGTGATTGCGATGGTTGCGTTAACCCCGCTTATTACACTGCAAATTCTGGGACTGATATACAAGGTAAAATCCGCCAAAGGAGGATTGGATGACAATGCAGGATAATTTGGGACAAAATGAATTTAGTCTGCTTTGCGCAATCGTAAATTTTGGGTTGGGAAGCAAAATCATAAAGACGGCAAAGCAGCACGGAGTACTGGGAGGAACGACATTTCTCGGAAGGGGTACAATAAGAGGAAGGCTTGTTGAACTTTTGGAGCTTTGCGACATAAGAAAGGAAATCGTTATAATGATAGCCGAAAAGCATATAGCGTACGAAGCCGCTAAAGCCCTGACGGAGAAATACTCCTTTCACAAGCCGCACCACGGCGTTGCCTTTATCACACCGGTAAGAAAAGTTGTGGGGGCAAGGAAATGTCATTGCAGTGATACAAGTGAAAAAAGAGGTGCTATAAATATTATGTATAAGGCGATTTTTACGATAGTGGACAAGGGAAATGCCGAAACGGTTATAGAGGCCGCAACCGCCGCAGGTTCAAGGGGCGGAACGATTATAAACGCAAGAGGGTCGGGTATACACGAAACAGGCAAGCTGTTTTCAATGGATATTGAGCCGGAAAAGGAAATAGTTCTGATTCTGTCGGACACCGAAAATACCGAGAGTATTACCGCCGCAATCGGAAAAGCGCTTGATATTGATAAGCCTGGCAACGGAATTATATTTGTTCAGGATATTGAAAATGCTTTCGGTCTTTATTGATTTATCATAATTAAGATAAAATCAAGGCAGGGTACGGTTAACAACCATACCCTGCCTTGCATTGCATTCGTGCTATTTGTCAACCTTCTCCTCAAGATGCTTTGCCCTTTTCCTTTGAATCTCGGATGAAAGCCAGGAATTATATGACGGTATAAATTCATCATACATGGTAGTGTCCTCGACCGCCTCCTGGTTTTCGTTTTCATCGTTTTTTTTATCGGTTTTCTTTTTGTCGGGCATTATAATCAACTCCTGCTTTCGCTTATCACCTTTATTTTGTTCACAAAATAAAAAAATATGACAATAAATTACGGCGAAAATATTAAATAATTGTTGACTAATTTATGGGAAAGAGATATAATTACGGTAATATGGTTAATGGGAGCGTGTATTTAATATGTTCAGAAAAAAATCGGCGCTTGTTTCAGTTTTGATAATACTTGTGTTTGCAATGTCAACTATGGCTGTATTTGCCGAGGATGAAAAACCTGAGCTTATCGTTACTTTAAATAGTGACGGCTCTTCGTCAATGATGTTTGTTGCAAAACTGGATCCTGAAGAGATTGATTCCACAATAGCGTATTATAATCAGCTTTTCTTCGCAGAGAATTATACCGTTGAGAAGAGTGAAGACGGATCGTCAATGGTCATAACAAACAATTTCCCCGTCGACAAGGGTTATAATGTTGATTTAACCGTACTGGGCGGCGGCGAGGAATCGTTTGTTTCTTTTGAAGAGCTTTTTGTTAACAGATACGGCTTTAAGAATACAACCTTTAATGCAGAAGAAAGACCGGCGGGCACCGAATACTTTAAGATTACGATTATAACCCCCGTCAGGGCTTCCAAAAGCAATGCCGACACACAAGAAGACGGCGGGAAAAAGCACACATGGGTTATCTCATCCGGAAGAAAAAATATCATGACCCTTTCGTTTAAAACATACAATATGGTTCCTTTAATCAGTGCGCTTTTCGGGATTGTGTTGCTTGCTGTTTTGATATATCTCATAGCTACCGACAAAAAGAAAAACAAGGACTATTCCTATGTATCGGATGAGTCGCTTTCGGAGGATGAGGAGATTACCGAGGAGCCACAGGACGAGGAGATCGAAGAAATGATTGAGCAACTGGACTTTGAGGTCGACAGCTCAAATGGTGAGAGCGATAGCGGGGACGAAGACGAGGATAATCAGGAAGAGGAATAAGGTGCAATATAATTGTAACATAATTGTAATTGAATTTGTTTTCTAAGTATGGTAAAATGAGTGTGGTAGATTATATTTGTTTTTATATACAGGAGTGAATTCTATGAAGTTATTAAAGGTTTTAGTTTCGGGTATTCTTGCGGCGGCCCTGCTTGGGGTGTCTGCTTTTGCTATGCCTGATGTTGTGTGGCCGGGCGACGGCGGAAACACTGCCGACCTAATCGTCATTACAAAGCCTCCGAAGGACAGGTCCGCGACCTTTGACCGATCCTATGTTATTTCCGGCTACGGAAAAGAAGGCACAACCGTTGCAATCTATAAGCTTACCGGCGACTATTATACTAAAACCGAATATGAGTGGACCATCGGCGCAAGTACATTTTTTGCCGTTCCCATCGAGCTTGAAGGGCGCAAGAACATACTTCTTGTCAGGGCTGAGGACGCAAGCGGACAAAATCAGAATGTAAAGCTTGAGATAACATATTTGGGAAGCAACCTTCAGGATATGTTTAGCGGAATTACGGTTAACCCGATGAATATTCCGTTTTAGAGCAGACATTAAAGATAAGACGCGCAATTCTTTATAAATTAAAAAAAGGCGATATGCCTTTTTTTGACGCATAAGGCGAAGGCTTTGCCTGTGCGCCCGATTTTATTTAAGAAAATGCTATACAAATAAGTGTTTACTTAAGTTTTCGGAGTTGATTCTCTTGCGCAAAGAACGCATTAAAACGGTAATTTTGACACTTCTTATATTAAATTGCTTACAGTTAACAGGTCAAATATGGCTGAATAGAAAATTATGGCCTTCAGGCTATAATTTTTTTAATTCTGTTTCAAACAACCCTGTTGTTGAATCTATTCTGCGGGTATTTCCCTTTGGAAAGGAAAGCGGCACAGTAGATAACGGTTTCATAAACATTATCCGCCCGCAACAGATTGTTATAAGCAGCGGCAACGCAAGAGAGGTCTATTTACCCGGCGGAAAACAGTACAGTGATGCATATAAAACGGTAGACAGCGTTATGAGAAGGCTTCTTGAGTCTTCCACGGTCAGAAGCTCGGTAATATCCGCTGAGGAGTGGCAGGGATATCTCAAGGGGAAATCAATATATATTGATTACGGAATTAACATGGATTCGGCAAGCCTGATGGCAAGCTTCGGTGCAATAAGAGGCACGGTCCTTTCGGGCGTTGGCGCCGTATCTGATATTATGATTACGGGTGACAATGTAACGAAGGAAGGTATTGTATGCATTTTTGACTCCGCCTCCGACACCATAACGAAATACTGGGTTGATTTCAGAGGGGACGAGCTTTTGAAATATATTGAATCTGCGACCTTCGGAAAGCGTCAGAACAAAGCCTTTGCGTTCGAGCTGGGGCTTGACCGCCCCCCTGCGGGTGCGGGTACGGCCATTAAGCGCAGGATTCTTTTAAGCCCGCTGGTTCTTCTTTCTATGAACAGTGAAACGATGGAGAAGATCTCGGTTTCAAATCCTTTGGAGGGTGCGGGCGGGCGTTTTGACAGTATAGTGGAGGCATTCGGCTATACTCCGAGTTCTCTGCGCAAGTCTGTGACTGAGGAAGGCGTTGCAAGCTATGTTGAAAACAGTGCGACAATCAGGATAAACACCAACGGAATGGTAGAATATGCGGCAGTTGAAACAGACAAGGGTATTCTTCTTCAGAGCGGAAGGATTGAGCCGACAAGCCTAATAAACGGAATAACAAGAATTGCCGCGGAGGTCTGGCGCGCAGCGGGCGGTGAGGATTTTCCCGACTTATGCATGGCAAGTGACCTTACCGAATCCAGAGACGGAGAGTATATAGTAAAAATGAATTACAGCTTTAACGGAATTCCCGTTATTACCCCTGTAACTGATGAGGATTTTGCCCAAAACGCTATTTACGCCCAGGTTCAAAACGGGTATTTGAAGCGTTTTAAAATTCTTCTGCGTTCGTTTGAACCGATTGAGGAGTCATCGGCGGTAATGCCGGGTATAAATGCTCTGGACAGTCTTGCGATAAAGTATAAGGGCGCGGAATCGGTTAGGATTTTAGATATCTTCAAATGTTACAATGCCGGGGACGAAACGGCAAGCGTTGTATGGGGTGTAAAAATATCGGGAGAAAACGATACGGTTTTGGTTGATTGAGGTGAGATATTATGGAGTGGAGCAGGGTTAAATCCATTATGATCGGCGTTTTCTTTATTGTTAATCTGGTTCTATTCGCAAGCTATATGGGCACAACGAGAACCGGAATGACAATAAACAGCGAAACGCTTGAAAATACTGTAATAATACTGCGCAACAACAATGTATCGATAGATCCCGAACTTATTCCGAGAAAAATGCAGGACATACGGGTTTTCGACACGCTAAACAGGTTTGAATATGCCGCGGCGGCTGTCTCAAGCTTTTGGGATAAGGCGCAAAGCCTTGGGCTTGACTATTTCAATCCGGAGGCTACCGTGACGGATGGGGCATCCTTTGAGTACAAGCCGGAAAACCCGCCGACAATCAAGCATTTTAATGAAAGAACCGCACAGGCATACGCCAAAGGTATAGTTAATAAATTAGAGCTTGGCGGGGGAATGAGCGTAGAAAGCGATGTGTCCTTTGAGGACGGGGGGTATGTCGTTGCTTTCTATCAGGTTTATGAGGACAGCAGGGTTTTGGACACCCGTCTTGTATTCGAGATAAAAGGCGACGCTGTTACAAGGATATACGGCAAAAACTGGCTTTGTGAAGAGGTTACGGGGGGAGGGCTCTCACCTGTCCGTCCCGTAACGGAAATATTGGTGAACTTTGCTGTTGCACAAAACAATGAGGGAAAAGGACCCCTTACAATATCCGATGTACGGCTCGGCTACTTTATCGGCGACAGGAACGGGAAAAAAAGCACCATTACGGTTGTTCCCGTCTGGAGAATTACGGTTTCGAGCGGCGAAGAGTTTTATTATGATGCCCGAAACGGAGACTTGCTTTAACACGATTCCTCATTTAATCAACGCCAAATTACCGGGAAGGATAATACATTTGATTTTGTCAGTACTTTCTTTCGAAAATGGGTTGACAAGGCGCGCGTGATATGTTAATATGTTTAAGCATTCAGTCGCCGGAGCATTCAGTCGCTGGTGTAGCTCAATTGGCAGAGCAGCTGATTTGTAATCAGCAGGTTGCGGGTTCGAGTCCCATCACCAGCTCCAGTTTTATCTTAATTTAATAGTAGATTAACGGAGGGGTTCCCGAGTGGCCAAAGGGGGCAGACTGTAAATCTGTTGTCGACGACTTCGATGGTTCGAATCCATCTCCCTCCACCACAAACGATATATGCGCTCCGAGGGCTACGCGGAGCGCATATATTCTGAAATGCGTTTGTTTTTGGGTTTTGAGGAGAAAAAGAATGAACATTAAAAAGTATCTGATGATAATATGCTGTGTGTTGGGTATCTGCCTTGCGGTGCTTAGCGGGATTATTGCTGCAACAAAGTTTTTGGATACTCTTCCGGGAATTGATACGGAAGGGCTTGTCGATCTTCCCAAAGCGCCCAAAAACCGTGCCAATATTCTTGTTATGGGTGTTGATAATGCAGGCATTCATACCGATACAATAATGCTTATTTCTTTGGATAATGTCAATAAAAAGGTCAGCATTCTTTCAATCCCGCGCGATACGAGGATTGTCCATGCAGGTCAGTACGACAAAATAAATCATCTGTACGGTTACAAAGGCAAGGAAGAGAACACGATAGAAGCGGTAAGAAAGATTACCGGGATACCCATTCACTACTATGCGGTTGTTGATTTTAAGGGTTTTCGCAATATTATCGATGTTTTGGGCGGCGTGGATTTTGAGGTTCCCAATGTAAACAACAGCGGGGGTATGTTTTACACCGACCCGTATCAGAATCTGAAAATAAGCCTTAAAGCCGGTATGCAGCATCTAAACGGCGCAGAGGCAGAGGGGCTTGTCCGATACCGTAAGGGTTATCAGGATGCGGATTTGGGGCGGATAAAGATTCAGCAGGAATTTATAAAGGAGCTGTTAAAACAGAAGCTTCAGCTCAAGTATTTGAGCAAGGCACTTGATATTTACCGTGAGATTGTTAAAAACACCCGCACCAATTATTCGATTGCCGATGCGGCATCACATCTTATCACGGCAAAGTCCAT
Organism: Firmicutes bacterium ADurb.Bin193; assembly: GCA_002070105.1. Classification (GTDB taxonomy): domain Bacteria; phylum Bacillota; class Clostridia; order Monoglobales; family Firm-18; genus MWCQ01. Next base: position 7,801 of record MWCQ01000036.1, read on the forward strand.
GAATCCCGATAGCATCGAAACCTTTTCGCTGCCCGGTTACGGAGGCGAGGCATACACAAGGTACGGGTATGTATCCTGCTTTATATACAATGTATCGGAAACGGAAAAGATTATAAACGAGCATTTTAAAAGCAAATAATAGCAGGATTTACTGGTATAAAAAAACTGTCGAAATAAATTTAAAAAAGGTGTTGACAAAGGACTTCAAAAATGGTACAATCACTTCTGTTGTCTGCCGGAGGCGATTTGAGCGTATTGGGATTTCCGGAAGAAAAAAACTCCCGAAAATACCTTGACAGATAACAGAGTGTTTGATATAATAACATTCCGCCTTGTGGCGAGCCCGATATGGGAGTGAAGCTTGAAAAGTGAATAGCGTAGAGAACGAAAGAGTGAAGGGGGAAGGGAAACGGCATGAAAGAGCCGGAAACTATGCCCCTGACATGTACAAAGAGTTCTCGTCAATTCAAAGAGTATGAGAAAAAGCGTACTTTACAAGAAACGAAGCTAGATTTTAGATTGAGCGAAATCAAAGAGCTCGATTAGAATACCATTCTAAACGAGAGTTTGATCCTGGCTCAGGACGAACGCTGGCGGCGTGCCTAACACATGCAAGTCGAGCGGACTTATGCGAAACACTAAATGCTTAGAAGGATGAGCATTTAGTGTTTCGCAGAAAGTTAGCGGCGGACGGGTGAGTAACGCGTGAGTAACCTGCCTTCCGGTGGGGGATAACGTTCCGAAAGGGACGCTAATACCGCATAACGCAGCGAGGTCGCATGGTCTTGTTGCCAAAGATTTATCGCCGGAAGATGGACTCGCGTCTGATTAGCTAGTTGGTGAGGTAACGGCTCACCAAGGCGACGATCAGTAGCCGAACTGAGAGGTTGATCGGCCACATTGGGACTGAGACACGGCCCAGACTCCTACGGGAGGCAGCAGTGGGGGATATTGCGCAATGGGGGGAACCCTGACGCAGCAACGCCGCGTGAAGGAAGAAGGCCTTCGGGTCGTAAACTTTTGTCTTTGGGGAAGAAGATGACGGTACCCAAGGAGGAAGCCACGGCTAACTACGTGCCAGCAGCCGCGGTAATACGTAGGTGGCGAGCGTTGTCCGGATTTACTGGGTGTAAAGGGCGTGTAGGCGGGATATCAAGTCAGGTGTGAAATACCAAGGCTTAACCTTGGGGCTGCACTTGAAACTGGTATTCTTGAGTGTCGGAGAGGGAAGCGGAATTCCTAGTGTAGCGGTGAAATGCGTAGATATTAGGAGGAACACCAGTGGCGAAGGCGGC
>MWCQ01000037.1 GCA_002070105.1 Firmicutes bacterium ADurb.Bin193
ACACTTTTTTCGCTTATTAAAATTTTTTAAACTTTTTTCAAAAAAACTCTTGACTTCTAATAGTTAGTCACCTCCCGTTAATTCATAAACCCAAAACAAATATCATCATCAAGACCCTTTTGCTTGTCGCGTCGAGTGCCGATATAATAGACATTTGCGGCTCTTGATTCCTCAACTGTTACAGTGTTTCCGTCCGTAATAATACTTCCGGGCGGCACACCATCAGGCGTCTTAAATATCCGCTGTGATGACGTCGAGATATTTCCTGCCGGATCGGTGTAAAGCGCAGTCACTACAATATCATCTGCACCGAATGCGCCGTTATATGTCTTGTATGCATTAGTTGAAGGCACACCGTCCTTAACAGCCTTATACTCTCGTTTATACATTGCGCGAATATCATTTCGATTTAAACTTCCTGCAAGAGTTTCGACAGGATAAGTAATTTCTACAAATCCATCTGCTGCTGAAATGACAGGAGTTGGCGGAGCGTTTCTTTTAATAACAATTTCGCATATTGCCGCATTGCTTGTAGTAATAAGCTGCGAACCGTCATTTTTTACTTCTGTCAGAGAAACGCTCATTGTGTACACACCATCGGGAAGTGCGCTTCCGTCTGACTTAGCATATGGCAAATTAAAAACAACCTCACGTGTTTCGCTGTTGTTCGGCACCGTTTCTGACGTAGCTGTTGCTTTAATGCCGGAATTATCATTGCTCACAATCACGATATCTGTTTTAATTGTATCGTTAATATCCTTATCCCTCACCGCAAAGTGATATTTTGTTGCATAGGCTGTGTTCTTAATCACATACAGTCCGGTTTTCTCACTGTAAATTGTATGCCGCGAATCATCGGTGGGCTTAACCTCGCTTGTAATCTCAGCGGGGCTATTAACCTTAATCCGCTTTGTTTCAATCGTTTCATTGCCGGCATAATCTTTTGCCTTGATATGAAGATAGAATACGCCGCCGCTGTAAAAGGTCACTCCGCTTGAATAAACCTGCCAGTCGCCCGAAGGCAATTCTGTTTCTGTCACCTCATACTGCTTTGTTTTCACTCCGGAATTGTCAGAAACGCTCGAAGCGGAAGGATAGTCGTAAATATCCGCATAGATTGTAAACGGTGCTTCATACCATGCATTCTCATCAGTGTCAATACTTACGCTTGGAGGCGTTTTATCCAGCCATACATATTTACTTACAAAGCACGAATTTCCACTTGCTGATAGATTTACACTGTTTGTTGACTTGTTGATTGTCACCGCGTCATCGTAAACATAAAAATAGTAGTACAGCATCCCTGTCTTGGCACTTGTTACATTGTAGCTGAAGGTGTATGGACTCTGCGCGGTTTCCGACACTGTACTGTTTAAGTAGCTATTGTCAAGATAGGTATTGATTTTCTTAACACCCGCAAAAGCATCTGTTGCTATAAAAATAATTTTCTTGCTCTCATTAATCCATGTACTGTACAAAGTTGCAGAAGGATTATCCGACTGACTTGCAAATGTTACTGTCGGTGACGTATTGTCAAGCGTTTGCATTAGCTTGTGTGTAGATTTATTATACGACTTATCAAAAAGCGTAAGCTCTATTTCATAAACGCCGTCCGCCATATTAGTGCGGTCAACCGTATATTCACCGTTTGCATTATTTGAAAGCCTTATGTTGCTGTCTATCAAGCTGTCGCCCTTTCTTATGGAATAATAAACATTGCCGCTTGTCAGTGCATCGTTCCGATCGTCCATAATCGTAAATTTGCTGTATAGGTTTCTGCCGCGCAGCACCCGTCCGCAATCCAAAAACTCCGAAATAACTGCCGGCGGCTCGTAATCAATCATGATATTAATCTCTTGTTCGTCAGATTTTGCGCCCCAGTTGTCAGCCGCATTCAGCACAAGTGAAAAATACTGTGCGTCAGTTGCTACGGCAATTCGATTATCTTCAGGTAAGTCACCCTCGCTTACAACAGTATTTTCTATAATATCAATCAGCTTATATTCCATTCGCACAGCATCTTCAACGTCATAATCGTCTGCTGTGTACTGTACTGTAATTCCATTTGTCAAAGCATTTGCAGGTAAGCACATTGTTTTTAACTGTTCTGGCGTGTAGGTAATGGCTTGCGTACCCGATATGGTTTCTCCCACAAAGGAAATACCCGTTACATTCACGGTTGGTGCAGCGTTTTTATAGAAGGTAAAGCCGTTGTCTGAAGAATTTTGCGGATTAACCTCACCAATCAAACGCCAGCCGTCCTTTATGTCCTCGCCGGCAATCACTATTTTTGACATGTCATCAACATTTTTTACATGATACCGATATGCAATTTTGTATTTTGCTTTTTCTGCAAACCTTGATGTGTCGCCGAAATCCACACTAATATTGAGTGTCGTCGGGTTATCAATCATTTTGCTTTCGCCGAATGCCATGTAATTTTCTTCCGTTGCCTTTTTTTCAAAAATAGATAGCTCAATCGCACAAATCAAAAACTTGTTTTCTGCTAAGTCCGGTAGAGTAAAACTAATGCCTTTGCCTGTCCCAATGTCCTTTGCCTGTTTTGCTTCGCCGTTTAAGCTGATTTTCATAATATTCCCGTCAGCGTATGCCGTAACACACAGCAGAAGTGAAAAAACAAAAACTGCTGTTATAAATATTTTCTTCACCAAATCTCACCTCTTTTCATTTTGGTTCAACCACGGCAATAATATCGTCACCGTAGTTACTGTCTTTATATGTCGTCGCACTGCTTTGCCCGTCTTTACCCGAGCTAGAAATAATTACAAGCCCGGGTATTCCAGACTTATCTTCACCGTCATAGGTATAAATGGCAGCGTTGTATTTGTTATTCCATGGATCCGTCTTTATTTTTGTGCTGATTTTAACGCTCTTTTTATCTGCTGCAATTTTATCTACCTCAAATTCACAGGTTAGATACTGCTTATTTAAAAGATCTATGGTTTCATTCAACACATTTTCATAATTCATATCCGGAGCAATGACAATATTCCCGTAATCAGTGAAATAGCTTTTAAGGCCTGTTGTCATGTCCCGGAGTTCAGACTCGCAAACATCAATACAGTTGTTCTGCCATGCACGATTTATTCCGATTGCCGTCATGGTAATCAGAATACCTACAAGCGCAGTAACACCTAAAATTTCCACAAGCGTAAATGCTCTTTTCATTTTCACTCATTCCTCCGATAATTCTGATAATTGTCATAAATAATACTTGCAGCAGAAGTGTCCAGCCAAGCAGAAACACTGCCTGTTTCGCCTGCCTGTAAATCCAAATACGGTTTTCTTACAGCATATATATTTTCAATAATTATATTGGAAATCACTTCACCGCCTTTATATGTGGATTTTACCGTCAAGTAAATCGGTCTGATTTTACTTCTTTTATTGCCTTCGCGGTTTTGGTCCAGTAAAAAATCCGGTTCTGTGCATATCTGCGACAACTTAAATCTTTCACTTAACCCAAAGATATTGATTAAAACCTCAATCCCTTTGCCGCGCTTAAAATCAAGATATCCGATTGATGCGAGGTAGTCGGCTGTTTCTGTATCAATTAAATCAAGTTTTACGCTATCCGTATCTGCCTGGGTTCTTATTTCATCAATCAAATACGGCGTGTATTCATCTGTGATACTCACACTTCCATCAGCATTTTTTGTGTATGGCAACACATAATCCTGATTGTCAAGATAGTTTACAAACAGCCCTGCGGCAAGGTCAATGCCCGATTCAGCTATATATCTGTTTTCAAGTCGTTTGTATTCTGACTTGGAATTATATTTTCCGTTTGACGCTATCGCAAGAATAGCAGCGCCAGCAAAAAGCACTACAAGACTTACAAGCAGCACAAAGCTTATGTTACCCTTTTTAACCGGAAAAATTTTTTTCTGGGTTTTGTTCATTTCCTGCAACTTTGAGACAATAACTACAAAGTTAGAATTTGATGTTTTGTTCATAAACACAGCCATAATAAATTTGGTCTCTCACATCCTTTTTTGTTTTTTGCTACCGAATATTTTTATATGGAAGTTACCATACCGGAGAGTCTCTAACAAGTCTTAGTTTGTATTGTATCATGTTGTCTCCTTTCGGGCTGCATTTAGCCCTTTGATTATTTATATAGTAAAAGAACAGCCTTAAAATGAAAGCTGTCCTTTTGTAGTATCCTTATTCAGTTTTTCTTAGGATAAATAAATATGTTCACATAACCAAACGTGTACGCATAGGTGGTCTACCGCTACAATATGGGCATTTGTTTCCTATATGGCGATCACAGATCGAAGTTTTCCAACTATGCCCGTTTTCGCACTTCCACCATACTTTCTTGTTGCTGCTGGCGTTATAAGCTTCCGGTTTTTTAGTGCCGTTTTTCTCATAATCCCATTCCTTAAGCAATTCCGGGTGAACGGTTGCCAGATCAGTTTCACCAATAACCGATCTTTTTCCCGCACAATATGGGCAGCCACAATCATCATATCTGCTGTTAATGACCGATTTATAGCTATGGCCATATTTGCAGCGCCACCAAACGCTTTTGTTAGATCGCGGCGACACATGCTCAGGGCGAAATGAGTCGTTCTTTTCGTAATCCCATTCAACGGCAATTTCAGGCCGTATTGTTTTCAAATCAGTTTTCCCCGGGATTACAAGTTTACCGACGCAATATGGACAGTTATGCCCTGCACCCCTGTGGTTGATTGTAGTTCGCCAACTGTGCCCATGCTCACACTTCCACCAGACTTTTTTATTTGATCCGAAAGTAATTTGTTCCGGACTCAAGCCATCGTTTTTTTCATAATCCCACGCTGCAGCGAGCCGAGGGTGTGTGGTACTGAGGTCATTAAAGCCTGGCATTACTTTACGGTTTTTACAATATGGACAGCCTCGTCCGGAACTTCTGCTATTAATTACGGCGTGCCAGCTATGCTCCAGTTTGCATCTCCACCAAACCTTTTTATTTGACCCAGCAGTAACCTGTTCAGGACGCAATCCATCGTTTTTTTCGTAATCCCATTCAGCGGCGAGATGCGGGTGTGTTGTGTTGAGATCATTAAAGTCTATCAATACTTTTTGACCCTTACAATATGGGCAGCCACCCTCTTTGCTTCTGTCGCCAATTGAGGCGCTCCAGCTATGACCCAGTTTACATCTCCACCAAATCTTTTTATCTGACCCGGCAGAGAATTGTTCCGGACGCAATCCATCGTTTTTTTCGTAATCCCATTCAGCGGCAAGCTGCGGTCGCGTTGTGGAAAGATCGTTAAAGCCAATCAGTACCTTGCTCCCTTTACAATATGGGCAACCTCGTCCTCTGTTCCTTTCGCTAATTGCGGTTCTCCAACTGTGCCCCAGATTACATTTCCACCACATATGTTTATTAGAGGCGACTGTGAAATCTTCCGGGCGTAAATCACCGTTTTTCTCATAATCCCATTCGGTGGCGATTTCCGGTCGCAGCGTTTTCAGATTGGTTTCGCCAGGAATTGCGCATTTGCCTTTACAACCAACGGATAATGTCTCACGCATTGTTATCTCCTCCAAAGATCTGATTTTGCATACGGTTGAGCAGAGCTTCCTCGCGGGAAAGCATTTCCCTATCCGCCGCGATCGAATTTGAGAATGTCGCAGGTACGGCTGGGTCGGTTAAGTTACTCATTGCCTCGGGTGCAACCTCCGTATCACCCTGTTCCAGTACATTTTCATTTTTAAGGATTTCATTGGCAACGGCAGGATAAAGGTACTGCTTTAACGCCTTTTTCAAGTATCGGTTTTCAAGGAGTAAAGCATCAGATGCCGTTTTAACAACTTTGAGCTTCGCCACCAGAGCCGCTTTATCAGAGGAAAGGGCTTCTATGGTCTGATTTTTTGAAAATATATCCGCCAGAAATCCCCTGTTCTTTTTAGATAAATCCGCCGCTTTCTCGTAAACCCTTCGCCATGTTTCATCCAACTCCAACAAGCTGTTTCTCATCATCTCCCTTGTATGATTCCTGTTAAGAAACGCGTCAGCATCCATACTTTTGTAAGCGACGACACCGACTTCGTCAATTTTAACGGAATTACGCAATTCCTCCATGCGCCGCCTTACATCCTCGTCCCGTCTAAAATCATAAGCCTTTACCGCAATGCCAAGGGAAACCGCGTATTCTTCCAAAAAACTGCATTTCAACCTGCTCGGATCGCCGTTACTTTCAAAAAAGGAATCAACGATATTAATCATTTGATCGGTACTTAGCTTTTTAGGTCTTGCCATGATTCATCATCCGCTTTCATATATTTTTCCCATAGACAGTTGCCATAATGGTTACTGCTGCGTTGTAACCGTAGCAGAGCAGACCCTATATCCTCCGTATGGCCGAGACCTTTACGGACCGTTTCAATCATACACATAAGATACCGGCTGTCAGCATCTATCGCCTGTTTACCTGCTTGCTCGTCTAAAAATTTCAAGCGAATTCCTTGCTCGTCTGGCCAGTAATGTATACAGTGAGAACAACTCCCAATGCAGCCATGCTCATCAGAAACCTTCAAACATTCGCTGATGTCCCCTTCTTTAACCGATGGGGCGTCACACCACCCGTCCGGAAGCCGATACATTGATTCGGGAACTGTAAGTGAATATTTTTGTGTGCCTACAATTTTGGCACTTTCACCCTTTAACTGTCTGTACTTTTCCAGCGTCACACACTCAACCAAATTTGAGATGTTGGAAAAGTAGTGTGAACTGATATCGATATCGGAATGTCCCGCCAGTTCTCTGCAAATTACCGGCGACCCGCCGGAGATTATCAGGTTTACCATTGCGATGTGTCGTGTGTCGCCCAAGCGGATACAGTTAGTTTCATTTCTTTCTTCACCTATGACTTCACGATAAAAATTTTGCAGACATGTATTTAAATTGGCATATGAATAATACCAGCTTGACGGTTTTGCGGAAATTCCAAAGTAATTGTAATGCGGCTCCTGTGAAAACAGCGTACCGATTTCAACCCGTCTCATATTTTTAGTCGCTATTAAATATGAGCGTAGTTCCTCCGCAAGCTTTTCAGGAATGGTGTATTTTTTACGCTCATAATCGCCATCAATACGGTATGTAACCTTTTTCATCCCGCCTTTCAGCTTTGTCCGCCTGACGGTCAGTATGTTGTTGCCGTTATCGTTGGTTTCAAGGCAGTCGCGCGGTGTCATCAAAAACTCCATTGGACGCAGCGGCAGTATGGCTGTAAGGTTCCACCAAAAGTACAACGGGAAGTAGAACAATTTCTGTTTGCGGTCAGCAGTCCGCCAAAACTTGTCCAGAATCTCACTAAATCTCAAATATGTCCTGAAGTCGGCAAGACACCGCTTGTTCCCTTTTTGGAGATTCCATTTTTGCCTTTCCATCTTTTCTTCCAACGCTTCAATAACATAATCACGTTTTTCGTTGCTGCCGGGAATAATTTGCAGTAATCCTACTATATGTTTTATATGCTTGCCTGCGGAAATTGCCTCATTGCCCGTTTTTTCTGCAAGGCTGATAAAGGTTTCGGAAATGCTCTTCAAATACGGAAGGCTGATCTCTCCGAGATTAAAGGCGATGTATGCTTTTACGCAATCCAAATAGCAACGGCAATTGCAGCCAATCCATTCCATTGCGTTCTTGCGATAATTTCCTTTGAAGGTAATCAGCGTCAAATCAACATTCTGTGTTTGGTTTGAAAGTCTCCATGCCATATCATCAAAACTGTTATTTAATATGATGCCGCTGCTTTTGTAATCATCAAAAATTCCCTGCGCGCGGCGAAGGTTTTCGCTATTGATTTCATGTACTGTCAAACGCCGGCTGTAACACCCTCCCATTTTTTCACACATTACCGTCAGCATATTCGATCCCTCTCTCCACGATATCTAAAAAAATACTTACGTTCGCCTCTTGATAGAGAATTTTTACGGCGCCGATCATTTCCGAAATGGCGGGGAAAACCGCCTGCTCTAAAATCTTTTCATAACGCCATGCGTCCGTCGGCTTTTCGGATCTTTTCAACCGTGTAAGGCGCGTGTACTCTTTCATAAGAGTATGTATAGCCGCTTTCGTATAAATCTCGTACCCGCATCCGAGGCAAGCATCTCTGTCGGTAAAAGCGCAAGGAAATCCTGCCGCCGTCATCAGGCACAAATATTCTTCTTGGCGGCTCGGTGCGCTGCCGGAAGCAATGTTTTGAAGCGTTATGAAAATATTCTCACGAATATTGGACGGGTCACGTAATATGGAGCTTATGGCCTTCTTGCTTTTTTCGAGGGCACGGTCAACAGCAGCGGTCATCCATTCGATCTGGTGGGCGGCAAGACCAACTTCGCCAATCAGTATGGTTTGTGACCGGACCGGAAGCGTTTTATATTCCTCCGCCGCGTATATTTCAAGCAAAATTGCGGGGATGAAGCTGAACACTCCACGCTCAAACATTTCGCGTATGATAAATTCGGGACTATACCCGCTGAACCGGGCGTCTTTCAAATACACATCCGTTTCTTTTGCGAGACTGCCGATTCCTCCTTTATGACTTCGCGCCAGAGCCGCCAGCATATATCCTTTCGGTTTTCCATGCGCGCCGTCATAACCGGCTATGCCGTCTATACCCTGCAAGTATGATTTGTTGCATCGGCGGGATAAG
>MWCQ01000038.1 GCA_002070105.1 Firmicutes bacterium ADurb.Bin193
CGGTGATTGTAGTTTAATAAAATCACCTGTTTCTAATTCGGGGTTGCCACGATAGTTTACAGTGTAAGCATTACGCAGGGTTAGGTAGTCCGCCAAGTGTTGTTCGAGTGTTCTTTTGTGTGAATCACTTGTAACTAAAGGATTTTCGATTACTTCTGTTTCACCTTGATTTCTTGTGCCGACAACATAGGGTATTCCGCTTGTGGTGTGCGTGACTTCTTTGCCTGTAATCGTGACGGTTACTTCACCATTTGCGGTTATCGTAGCCGTTGCCGCATTTGCATAAGTCTGAACATTTGAAAGCGTACCGCCTGTAATGTTCACGTTAACATCGGTAGCCGTTGAAAACTCTGCATAAAAATCTGTTGTGCCGTCCACATCGAATGTACTCTTGTGCAACTCCTTTTCGGTTGCATCAACTGTGTACGTATATTTCAGTACATTTACGCTATAAAGCGGCTCAATCTTTGATACAATAGGTTCTTCATAGGTTAAATCTAAGTCAATGGTAAAGTCTGTCGGCGTTTCGGGTATCTCAAACTTTTCAAGCCGTATCGTTCCATTGTGGTCTGTGTAAAATTTGCACATACCAGCGTTTGCTATCAGTTGCAAGCAGTTTTTATGCGTGTCAATTGGTAGCGGAGCATTTGTATAGATGTTCTTCAAGCTTTCGTCTATTACCCACGGCAATATAGGATTTACCAAAGCCGACAACTCCGCATCTTCCAAAACTTCTTCCGCTAAATCATACAGGCTTTTTGTACCAAAAGTTCCCTTGAAATAGTTGTCCGACATATATCCAACTACTTTGGTAGCCTTGAAATTGGCTTGATTGTTACTTACTTCCGGTCTGCCGTCAAGCAGGTACTTATCGGGCGGCAACCATTCAACCTGCCCCCCGTCAAGCCTATAACCAAACTGGATACTTACAGGCGATTGAATATCTATATACTCCCATATGCCATCGGGGTTGTCGGGGTCATAATTCCTGTCATAATCAAACACCGTGAAGGAAAGCGTTTCGGTCGGCAATCTACGGTTAATCGGGTCAACATCTGTTGTGGTTTTCACAGAACTAATGGTTGTGTTTTCAAAGATTTGTTCTATGCCGTATAGCATACGCTGTATTCTTACACGCCTATTCGGTTGTTTGGATTTTACAACTTCTATAGTAAATTTATCCAAAGGTTCAAACGGTCGATTTATTTCAACTGTGCTTGAAGTGATGTTGTCGACTTCTTCCATATCCACCTGAACGGAGTTATTGAAACACCTCACTATAATGTGTTCGGGGTATTCGTCGTTTACTTCGTCAAAAACAATTGTCAATCCGACTAAATCCTTTAGGTCGGTAAATTGCCTTGTGATTAGCGGATTGGTAGAATAATCGCCGTCGCCGTCGCTTATTTCATCACCAACAAATCCTTCCGAATGATAAGGCAAGTTGTCGGGCTTAATCGGAAAACTGCCATCAAGTCGCCAGAAGTTAGTTTCAAGGGTTGCGTATGTTTCTTCGGGAACATATAAAATATCCATGTTATCCCAATCAGAATAAATCACATGACCATTATCGGAAAATGCACCATCACCTAAAGCAGTCATGTCTATTTGTTGCACAACAATTCGGGCGTATATCGGATTCCGAAAAGGCGTTTTATTTATTTGTGATTTATAAGCTGTCGAAACAGTTTTCATTTAACCTCACCACAATCTATTACATTTAGTGTTGCATTATAATACACACCGTCACGAGGAATTTGTGTTTCGGGGTCAAGGTTGCGCGGCTCGACTTGCGGGTCGCCTGCATAAAATTTCCTAACCTTCCATTCGCCTAAATTATGATTAAAGTATCGGCAATAGAAAAATAGTCCGTTCGCCTCTAAGAATTGATTAATTTCCCACCATTTTTCGCAGGATATAACATTCCAACCCATATTTTGCTTATCAATGCTTCTGCCTACCATTTGACCTATAACAGCTCCGCTTGCGTTCCTTCCAGCATCAACCATTCGTGAGGTTTGAAATATGCCTTTCCCGATTGTCGGGTATGGTATTTGTAAAGTTAAATTTGACGGCGATGTGCCTATCTGCATAAACCGCCCATCTTCATTTAATAGTCCAGATAAGTTTGCCATCTTGTCACCGCCTTTGTTTTGTGGTAATATATAACATATAAAGTATATTTAGGAGGTTTGAATTATGGGTTTGTATGGCTCGCCTGAATTTCACCCTAACAACCAAGGAACTCAACACCAAAAGACAAATAAAACCCCTTTAGCTTTTATAATCGTGTTCTGTGCATTTACGGCTTTAGGTGTCTTGTCTGCACCTTTCAAGGAAGGTTTTTCAAGTGTAACAACTCATTTGTTTGCAACGTTTTTCGTATATTCGATAACCGCTTTGTTGATGTGCATCATCTTAAAACTAATGAAGAAACCCGTCAAAAAGGGTTTTTACTCTGCTTTGGTTATAATGGTGGTATCTTTTGTCGCTTTGGGTTTTAGCGGAGTAAGTCCTAATGAAAGCACTCCCTCAACTCCGACAGGCAATAACATAGCATCGGCTCTTTCCAAAGAAGAGTTTGTGGAATCTTGCCAAGCTTTTGAATACATCGACATATCCCGAAACCCAAATCAATACAAAGGCAAAATGCTGTGTTCAAAGGCAAGGTTGCCCAAGTAATGGAACAAGGTCTGAATGTTGCTTTGCGTATTGATGTTACACAAGGTGAGTATGATTTGTGGTCTGACACTATTTTTGTTGAATACACACGCAAGAGTGCAGAAGAAAGCCGAATCCTCGAAAATGACATTGTGACCATCTACGGAACAATGAACGGCTTAAAAACATACCAAAGTGTGCTGGGAAACCAAGTAACCGTACCTTGCATTGTTGCCGAATATATAGAATTACCGTAGCCGATTATGGCTACGGCTTTTTAATAAGCATCTGCATATACTCTACCTAAGCGTGTTCCTCTATTGCTTTCATATCGTGCATTTGCACGTCCTATAACATCATCACCGATTTGTATTGACGTTTCCTTTTCGAGCAATGCCATTAATAGATGATTTTGTTCTCGGAGCAAAGCGTTTTGTTCGGCGTTTGCATCTGCTACACCTCGAGCAACACTTTCAACGATTTGTTCGTTATTTGCTACCGCCGTTCTGCTGCCGATAGTACCTACCATTTCGGGTCCAGCTTCACGGGCGATAAACATTTGACCTGTAACGGGGAAACCGCCAAGTTCGAAGCGAGGAATGTTAAGGGGTTTCAAATTAATTCCAACTTTGCCGCCACCGAGAATGTCGGGAATTTTCAAAGACAAAGAATTTAGCTTATCTATTATCCAGTTTACACCTTTTTCAAAAAGGTCTATTATTCCGTTTATAAGTTTTTTAACTTCATCAAGAAGCGGCGTGTTGTTAAGTTTAGCTTCTTTGTAAGTGCCGGCAAGTCCTGCAATTATCATTCCGAGACCCAGCGGCGCGCCTATACCAGTCAAACAAAGCAAAGTTCCTATCGCCACCAAAGATGCACGATTTTCACGCACAAAACGCCAAATTCCTTCGGTTACAGTATCTATTTTTTCTTTTATAGTGTTCCAATTTAGTTTAGTCGTAGCATAAACCGCAGTTGCCCCTGCCGCCATTAGCGTGATACCGAGTGGCAAAGCAACTCCTGTGAATGCTAACACGGCACCCAAAACAATAAGTGCTGCTCCTGTCCAAGCTACGGCTGTTCCTACAGGTCCTTTTAACGCTTCTTTTATAGTGTTCCAATTTAGAACCGCCGCGGTAAACACACCTATTGCACCAGTAGCCATAAGTGTTACACCTAACAGAACATTTAAACCAGTAAATGCCAGCAAAGCACCGAGTGCAATCATTCCGATTCCTACCCAAACGGTCGAAGTCTTTCCAAGCACACCTTTAAGAGTGTCTTTGATTGTATCCCACTTTAAAGCTGATGTAGCAAAAACTGTCGCTGCGCCAGTAGCCATCATAGCAATTCCTAACGGTAAATTCACACCCGAAAAAGCCAACACAGCACCTAAAACAAGAAGAGTTACACCAACCAAAGATAGGGTTGTGCCTATAGGTCCTTTTAATGTGTTTTTCACTGCTTCCCAATCAAGCGCAATAGCAGAGCCAACGGTAGCTGCTCCCGCAAGCATTAAACCTATACCTATCGGTATGCTCGCTCCCGAAAATGCAAGTATTACGCCCAAAGCGAACAGGCTTGTGCCGACAATAGTCATAATTCCTGCAAGGGATGTTTGAACGCCCTCGTCTAATGAATCCCATTTTGCGGCAATTTGCGAACCATATATTGCCGCTCCCGCAACCATTAGCCCAAGTCCAATCGGTATGCTTGCACCAGAGAACGCAAGTATTGTTCCAACCACAAACATGCCTAAAGCTGATGTTAAAATCCCTTCCGCCGAGGCAAGAAAGTCTGTTATCTTTCCGAGGAGCGAGTTGGTCCATTCAATATCTGCTTCCTCGAACATCTCACTGTAAGCAGGCATACCCGCTCCTGCCCCACCGCTTGCGCCGCCGCTACTTGCCGGGCTTACAACATTCAACTCATCAATGCCAATTTTCAATTCTTTAGCCGCTTTGGTTGCACGGCCTAAACTTTTGGCATAATCAACCGTAGCCGCCTTTGCTTTGGTAAATGTAGTTGCCCCGGATATAGCCGAGAAGAACTGATTGACAGCATTTGCGGCGATAATAAACCAATCAGCTAATGTTTGTATTACAGGCATTAAAGAACGAAGTACAGGCATAAGTGCCGCTCCGACACTATTTTTTACCTGCAAAGCCATCGTTGCAAACTGCGACATTGTTTCATTC
>MWCQ01000039.1 GCA_002070105.1 Firmicutes bacterium ADurb.Bin193
CGGTGATTGTAGTTTAATAAAATCACCTGTTTCTAATTCGGGGTTGCCACGATAGTTTACAGTGTAAGCATTACGAAGTTTCAAGTATTCCGCTAAATGCTGTTCCAGTGTTTTTTTATGCGCATCTCTCGTAACTAACGGATTTTCTATTACTTCTGTTTCCCCTTGATTCCTTGTGCCAACTATATACGGCACTCCGCTCGTAGTATGCGTAACTTCTTTGCCTGAAATAGTAACAGTAACCTCGCCGCTTGCAGTTATAGTGGCTGTTGCAGCACTTGCATAAGTCTGAACATTTGAAAGCGTACCGCCTGTAATGTCGACTGTAATATCGGTTGCCGTTGAAAACTCTGCATAAAAATCTGTTGTGCCAGACACTTCAAAGGTACTCTTGTGCAATTCTTTTGCTGTTGTTTCAGCCTTATATGTATATTTCAACACATTCACGCTATAAAGCGGCTCAATTTTCGATATAACAGGCTCATCATAAGTCAAACCTAAGTCAATGGTAAAGTCTGTCGGCGTTTCGGGCACCTCAAACTTTTCAAGCCGTATCGTTCCATTGTGGTCTGTGTAAAATTTGCACATACCAGCGTTTGCTATTAGCTGTAGACAGTTTTTATGTGTATCAATCGGCAAAGGTGCGTTTGTATAAATATCCTTTAAGCTTTCATCTATTACCCACGGCAATATAGGATTCGCTAAAGCTGTTAAATCAGCATCTTCTAAAACTGATTCTGCCATATCATATAGACTTTTGGTGCCGAAAGTACCCTTGAAATAGTTGTCCGTCATATAGCTAACCGCTTTAGTAGCCTTGAAATTGGCTTGATTGTTACTTACTTCCGGTCTGCCGTCAAGCAGGTATTTGTCCGGTGGTAGCCATTCAACCTGCCCCCCGTCAAGCCTATAACCAAACTGGATGCTTACAGGCGATTGAATATCTATATACTCCCATATTCCGTCAGGGTTGTCCGGGTCATACTTTCGGTCATAGTCAAACACGGTAAAGGAAAGCGTTTCGGTCGGTAATCTTCTGTTTATTGGGTCAACATCTGTGACGGTTTTTATCGAACGAATATCAACATTTTCAAATATGCGTTCTATGCCATACAACATTCGTTGTATTCGTGTTCGTCTATATGGTGTTTTTGTCTTTACAACCTCAATCGTAAATTTATCTAACGGCGCAAACGGTCGATTTATTTCAACTGTGCTTGAAGTGATATTAGTAACTTCTTCCATGTCAACCTGTGTTGCGCCATTATAGCATCTCACTATAATGTGTTCGGGGTATTCGTCGTTTACTTCGTCAAAAACAATTGTCAATCCGACTAAATCCTTTAGGTCGGTAAATTGCCTTGTGATTAGCGGATTGGTAGAATAATCGCCGTCGCCGTCGCTTATTTCATCACCAACAAATCCTTCCGAATGATAAGGCAAGTTGTCGGGCTTTATCGGAAAACTACCGTCAAGTCGCCAGAAGTTAGTTTCAAGGGTTGCATATGTTTCTTCGGGAATGTAAAGAGTATCCGTTTTGCTCCAATCCGAATAAGACACATGACCGTTATCCGAGAATGTGCCGTCACCTAAAGCGGTCATATCTATTTGCTGAACAACAATTCGGGCATACAACGGATTTCTAAAAGGTTTTTTATTTATTTGTGATTTATAAGCTGTCGAAACAGTTTTCACTAAACCTCACCACAATCTATTACATTTAGTGTTGCATTATAATACACACCGTCACGAGGAATTTGTGTTTCGGGGTCAAGGTTGCGCGGCTCGACTTGCGGGTCGCCTGCATAAAATTTCCTAACCTTCCATTCGCCTAAATTATGGTTAAAGTATCGGCAATAGAAAAATAGTCCGTTCGCCTCTAAGAATTGATTAATTTCCCACCACTTATCACAGGATATAACATTCCAACCCATGTTTTGTTTGTCAACACTACGCCCTATCATTTGACCTATAACCGCACCGCTTGCGTTCCTTCCGGCATCAACCATTCGTGAGGTTTGAAATATGCCTTTCCCGATTGTCGGGTATGGTATTTGTAAAGTTAAATTTGACGGCGATGTGCCTATCTGCATAAACCGCCCATCTTCATTTAATAGCCCAGATAAGTTTGCCATCTTGTCACCGCCTTTGAAATATAGAAAAGCCAGAGCCGATTAAAGCCCCGGCTTATTAGCTTAATAAGCATCTGCATAAACTCTACCTAAGCGTGTTCCTCTATTGCTTTCATATCGTGCATTTGCACGTCCTATAACATCATCACCGATTTGTATTGAGGTTTCTTTTTCGAGTAATGCCACAAGCAAGCTATTCTGTTCCCTAAGCAAAGCGTTCTGTTCAGCATTAGCATCAGCCACACCCCGGGAAACACTTTCTACGATTTGGTCGTTGTTGGCTACCGCCGTTCTGCTGCCGATAGTACCAACCATTTCGGGTCCAGCTTCACGAGCGATAAACATTTGACCTGTAACAGGGAAACCACCGGATGCATGCATCTCAACGCTTGTAAGGTGGCTTTGTCCTTGAACAACAACACCTGTTGTTTTTTTGGGCGGCAGTGCCGTAATTGCAGAACCTAAATCTCTTAAAGACTTGCTAAAGTTGTCTATGGCTTTGGTGTCTACTTCGTTTTTGATTCTCACCGCAAAATCAATTACATCATTTACCGTCTGTGTTATTTGGCTTAATATATCTGTGCCTATGTCTTTCATGTGGTTGTAATATTCTTTAAACCGTGAACCAAAGCCAGCAAGTTTTTCACCAAATTTGTCTATCGCGTTATTTCCAGTAAACAAAGAAACAAAGCCGCCGTCTTTGGGTATGTTATCTGCGAACGCAACAACCGAACTTACGGCAGCAGATGATTTTGTTACAACTCCTAAGTCAACGTCCTTCATGTTGTCGCTATACTGCTTGAAATACTTACCGAACGTTGGTAACTTAGACCCCCACTTATCAATGCTGTTGTTTCCCATGAACCAACTTTTAACTCCACCTTCTGTCGGAATGTTTGAGGCAAAGTTTACGATTGATTGTGCCGCATCAGACGAATTTTTAACAACGCCTGTATCTACACCTTTCATATTGTCGCTATACTGTTTGAAATACTTACCGAAGTCGGGGAGTTTTTTTCCCCACTTGTCAATGCTCCTATCCCCTAAAAACCATGACGTAACACCGCCCTCGCCCGGTATTTTTCGGGCGAACTCTACAATAGATAGTGCAGCTAACGAGGTTTTTTCGACAATGCTACTGTCTACACCCTTCATGGAATTTGAGTAACTAACCATATAAGGGGCAAACTCTTTCAATTTCTTGCCGATTTCAGGTAATGCCTCCGCCATCTTTTTTTGTTTGCCCGCTATAAACGCCCCGACAAACTCACCGAGTTTTTCGCCCATGTTAATAAGTGCGTTTGTGCCTTCGTTGACAATCCATGTAAACTCCGGAATTTGGTGCAACCCACCAATAGCAGCCATCACCAACTCAAAGCCGCCAATAACCAAAGCAAGACCCTCAAGACCTAATATTACAGTAGCAGGGGTTACAAAACCGAGTGCAACAACCAATCCTGTAACAACACTTAGCGGCAATAGGATTTCACGTATGCCATTAAAAGTGTCCTTCATCGCATTTATTCCTGTTTCCAAAAAGGTATCGAATGTGGGTATAGACATTATCGCACCAATCGCCGTGATAACAAGAGTTGTGCCGCCCATAATGCTTGCCATTCCTGCCAAACCTTCAAGGACTGGTTTAATTCCAACCTTGCCAAGCAACGCAACTCCAACCGTCATTCCGGCAAGCGGAAGGGCGATGCTTGCAATGCCGCTAAACACCGTTTTAAGCGATTCAATACCAGAATCTACAACCTCATCAAACCCCGGTATTTTCGTGAGTTCGCCAATCGCCACAACTATACCTGTTATCCCACCTATAATTAGAGCGAGGTCTGCAAGTCCTGTTAGAACTGTTTTTGGTGAAGCAACCGAAAATCCTGTTGCTCCTCCCCCTGTAAACATCCCAAAGAAAGACAATACCGTTTTGGCGATTTTCCAACCAACAAGCACACCGCCTATAGCCGTAACAGTTTTTAAAATTGTGTCAAAATTTTCTCTGACCCATTGAAGAACGGGTCTTATTTTGTCAGCAAACTTAGAAATGTTTTCGCTGATTTCTGCTTCCTCGAACATCTCACTATAAGCAGGCATACCCGCTCCTGCCCCACCGCTTGCACCGCCACTACTTGCCGGACTTACAACATTCAATTCATCAATACCAAGCATGGCATTTTTCAATTCTTTAGCCGCTTTTGTTGCACCGCCTAAACTTTTGGCATAATCAACGGTAGCCGCCTTTGCTTTTGTAAATGTAGTTGCCCCGGATATAGCCGAGAAGAACTGATTTACAGCATTTGCGGCGATAATAAACCAATCAGCTAATGTTTGAATTACAGGCATTAAAGAACGAAGCACAGGCATAAGTGCCGCTCCGACACTATTTTTTACCTGCAAAGCCATCGTTGCAAACTGCGACATTGTTTCATTC
>MWCQ01000040.1 GCA_002070105.1 Firmicutes bacterium ADurb.Bin193
GCCGCCTTCGCCACTGGTGTTCCTCCTAATATCTACGCATTTCACCGCTACACTAGGAATTCCGCTTCCCTCTCCGACACTCAAGAATACCAGTTTCAAGTGCAGCCCCAAGGTTAAGCCTTGGTATTTCACACCTGACTTGATATCCCGCCTACACGCCCTTTACACCCAGTAAATCCGGACAACGCTCGCCACCTACGTATTACCGCGGCTGCTGGCACGTAGTTAGCCGTGGCTTCCTCCTTGGGTACCGTCATCTTCTTCCCCAAAGACAAAAGTTTACGACCCGAAGGCCTTCTTCCTTCACGCGGCGTTGCTGCGTCAGGGTTCCCCCCATTGCGCAATATCCCCCACTGCTGCCTCCCGTAGGAGTCTGGGCCGTGTCTCAGTCCCAATGTGGCCGATCAACCTCTCAGTTCGGCTACTGATCGTCGCCTTGGTGAGCCGTTACCTCACCAACTAGCTAATCAGACGCGAGTCCATCTTCCGGCGATAAATCTTTGGCAACAAGACCATGCGACCTCGCTGCGTTATGCGGTATTAGCGTCCCTTTCGGAACGTTATCCCCCACCGGAAGGCAGGTTACTCACGCGTTACTCACCCGTCCGCCGCTAACTTTCTGCGAAACACTAAATGCTCATCCTTCTAAGCATTTAGTGTTTCGCATAAGTCCGCTCGACTTGCATGTGTTAGGCACGCCGCCAGCGTTCGTCCTGAGCCAGGATCAAACTCTCGTTTAGAATGGTATTCTAATCGAGCTCTTTGATTTCGCTCAATCTAAAATCTAGCTTCGTTTCTTGTAAAGTACGCTTTTTCTCATACTCTTTGAATTGACGAGAACTCTTTGTACATGTCAGGGGCATAGTTTCCGGCTCTTTCATGCCGTTTCCCTTCCCCCTTCACTCTTTCGTTCTCTACGCTATTCACTTTTCAAGCTTCACTCCCCACAGGCAGTATATAAAATGTCCTACCGCGGCGCGCTCAGATCGTCTTTTCGTCAGGCGCAAAGATTATTATAGCAGTATCAAAGCACATTGTCAACACTTTTTACTCAAATTTATTAAAAAAAAATCCGAATTGCGTAGCAACCCGGATTTTTCAGTAATACAGCGGCATTTTTACTGTTTTTGCGTATCCTTTTTATGGTATTCGGCATAAGTTTCAAGCACTATAAGCTTATTCCATTTACACCATCGACCACATTCTTATGATAGATATAAACATATTCCAAAGTCTTATCCTTGGCACAGCTGTTTTAGCAACCAGATTCGTGCTTCCGATCTTCTTTCCGTCAACGAATATCTCAAGCTCGCCAACCTTATCTCCTGCTTTAAGCGGCGCAGAAACACTTTCGGGAAGCTTAGGCTTAATCTCAAGACTCCCCTTTTTATCCTTGGGAATAAGCTTGTTAAAGCTTTCCCCGACAACAGCCTCAACCTCTTTTTCCTCACCCTTTGATACGCGGATTGTGCCGTAGCTTGTGCCCTTTTCCGCACCGCTTACCACCGAATAGTTTGCAAACCCATAGTCAAGAAGTTTCTTTGCCCCCTCAAACCTGTCGCTTGAGCTTGGCGCGGCAAGAACCACAGCGATAAGCGTAAGTCCGTTCCTCTCGGCAGCCGCGGAAAGACAGTATTTAGCATCGTCCGTCGAGCCTGTTTTAATCCCGATTGTGCCCTGATAGAAGCGTACAAGTTTATTGGTATTGGCAAGCCCGAACTCGCCGTTTCTGAGGGTGTCCATCCATATCGTCAAATACGACTTTATTGCGTCATGCTTCAAAAGCTCCCTTGACATCAGAGCAACATCATACGCACAGCTGTATTGATTTTCCGCATCAAGCCCGTTACAGTTAACGAAGTTGGTGTTCTTCATGCCCAATGCCTTCGCCCTTGTATTCATGGCATTGACAAATGCGGGAGCGCTTCCCATTATATGCTCCGCCATGGCGACCGAGGCATCGTTTGCGGAAGCAACCGCAATCGCTTTTATCATATCGCTGACGCTCATCTGCTCACCCGGCTCAAGATATATCTGGGACCCCCCCATACTGCAAGCATACTCGCTTGCCGTCACTATTTCGTCCAGCGTTATTCTCTGGGTATGTAACGCTTCCATAATAATAAGCAAGGTCATAACCTTTGTAACGCTTGCGATTTGAAGGTGATCGTGGGGATTTAATGTATACAGAACATCCCCTGAGCCGGCATCCATCAGCACCGCCGATTGCGCATTTATGTCAAGGGTATTAGCGGCCTCCTCCGCACTTGCGGTGGGGATCAGCGCAAATGTCAAAAGCAAGCACAGCATTACCGATACGGCTCTTGCCGCTACGGCAGGGATTTTACATAATCTGCTTTTGTGGGAAAACAAAAAACGCTTACCATTTATCATTAAAACTACCTCCTAAAGGTTGTTTTGCTTAAAACGCTGTTTGAGAGCGTTCTAATAAATGGTATGCATCTTGGTTTGTATTTATACTACACTTTACACAACCGCCGCTTAAGTCCTCTATGCTTTCGCGCGGGGGTGCGCACTGTTGTAGACATTTTTAATTTTATTGCTCACTATGCTGGCATATATCTGGGTTGAGGATATGTCGGAGTGACCCAGCATCTCCTGTATTGATTTTAAATCCGCACCGTTTTCCAGAAGGTGCGCCGCAAACGAGTGGCGCAGTGTGTGGGGCGTTATATCCTTATTTATATTGGCACGGGTTTTATACACTTTAATTATCTTCCAAAAGCCCTGGCGCGTCATCCTTCCTCCGTTAACATTGACGAAAAGCGCAGTCTCGTCATTGTCCCGAACAAGAACCGTGCGGGAGGATGTAAGGTATTTTTTAAGCGCCCGCGAAGCGTCGGGATAGAGAGGTATAACTCTCTCCTTTGAATTATTGCGACATATTATGTAACCCACATCGGTATTAACATCGGAGACATTAAGCGAAATAAGCTCTGAAGCGCGTATCCCCGTAGCGTACAAAACTTCAAGCATCGCTTTGTCCCTTATGCCCTTCAAATCGGCGCCCGAAGGCTGATCCAACAAAAGATTTACCTCACTGCTCGACAGAATCTGAGGAAGCTTTTTTTCGGCTTTAAGGCAGTGGAGCTCAGTCGTCGGGTCATACGCGCATACCTTTTGCCTGTAAAGGAACTGATAAAACGCCCGTATTGACGCAAGACTTCGCGAGACGGTAGCCGCTGCCTTTCCTTCGTTCTGAAGATGAAGCATATACCCCAAAACAACAGAGGGTGTTATGTTTTCATAATCGCACGAACTGTTGTTTTTTATATATGTAATAAACTGACCTATATCGCGCCTGTATGACTGGAGTGTATTGCTGGACAAACGCTTGGACATTTGCAGATATTCCATAAAGGCGCCCATATAAGTTTCCATACCGCGCCGCTCCTTTCCTTTGCATTATGTAAACACTATAAACTAATCATACTCTAAAAATATCATTTTGTATATAGTTTTTTAATAAATAATTTAAAAAATTTTTTGAAATTTTACAAAATTCAGGTTTTTTTGACAATATGATAAAACCATACACAATATGTAGTATGTGAGCTTAAAAGAACCCACTAACACCCTTTACGAAAATCGGTATAACAAATGTGTCAATCGCCGCTGAAAAAAGCATGACAATACAAATTACAAAGGTTGCATACGAAAACTTTATTAGCTCGCGCCGCCGCTCATCCTTCAAAAAGGCGTTTCTTGCCGTCTTTCTTTTTTCGCGCCCGAAGTTAAGCGCAAATACGGACATAACCATAATCGCGGGAATAAGTATCAGGCTTTGGGGCACAACACTTACAAGCACGAACAAAAAACCCTTTCCTCCGAAAAACAGTGACATAAACCCGACCGTAAAGCCCGTCACAAAGCCTTTTGCCCCCATGTGAAGATAAATTATCGGAAAAAGATATGAGGGAAGGGCACAAAGATATATGATAGCTACCGACCTTAAGTTGTTTATCGCCGAAAGGCGGAAGGTTTCGGCAACCCTTATTTCTCCGTCGCTTATTCCCGTGCAAAACCCGCTTATAACCGACATAAGCTCGTCTGATTTTTCGGCGGGGAGAGCGTTAACGAAAA
>MWCQ01000041.1 GCA_002070105.1 Firmicutes bacterium ADurb.Bin193
GTCTTAAGACGCTGCGCCAGTAATATGCCCTTTTAGGGCTTGTGCAAACCACCAGTTCAACTGGTGGTTTTGATTGTATGATACAATAAAAAAACATACTACGGGCGTTAGAGAGGATGTGTTAGGGTATGAAAAATAACCAACACTTGACAGAATATCCTGTTTTGTGATATTGTTAAAAAAAATGAAAAGGAGTGTATCCGGCGGTGAGCAAGATGAAGATTTGCAACAAATGCAAAGCGGTTATGGAATCTTCCTCAAAGTTTTGTATTCATTGTGGTACAAGAAGCGGAAAGCCAATATATCAAAAGTGGTGGTTTTGGACTATTGCCGCTTTTGTCTTCCTGTTTATTTTAGGCAGCATAGGAGGAAAGGATAACGGCACATCAACGCCAGTATCAAGCGGAACAAAAGTAGTTGCTACACAGAAGCCGGAAAAGACTAAACTTGAAAAAGCTTTAGAAAGCGCTATTGAGGTTGACTATAAGGTTTTGCATAAGGACTATATAGACAATCCAATAAATGCGGATTCTATGTACAAAGACAAAATGTTGGTATTAGTAGGGAAAATTAATACTATAGACAGAGAGATAGCTGGTCAACCATACATAACTTTTGATGTGGATGGGTTATTCAATAACGTACGCATAACTTTTGACAAAGATGAAGAAGAAAAGGTAACTAAATTAGTGAAAGGTCAAACAGTAAAGATAGTTGGAAAGTGCAAAGGTACATTACTTTCAACGACAGTGGCATTAAATAATTGTCTTGTTGTAGAGTGAAAAAAGTATAAAACTATACTACAGCACTTGCCTAAGCAGCAGGTGCTTTCGTTTTGCGCAAAAAGCATTTTAAAAGTTTAATCAAAAGGGGGCCATGCGTAGGCCTCTTTTGCGTAATAACGAAAATAGGCTTGCAGTATATGAAGGCGGGGACTATGTGGGGTATATTACGCCGGAGCAATAACGCAGACTGTAGTAACAATAAAGGAGCGTTGGACATGGATATTTCCGTAACCGTGGAGATCCTGAAAAGCATGAAAACACAACTTGAAAGATTTGGCACAGCGCCAAGCGAAACAGTGAGCGCATATGCGGCGCTTGATGAGGCGTATGCAAACACATTAAAAAAGCTTATCGCGAAGCTCTTAACAACGCGATAGGATACCTTGAAAAGATTACGGATATTTCGGGGGATGATTTGAAGCAATAAATCAAGATTGATGGAGGCTGTTTTGGCTCCGGGAAGCATAGCTTGTTTTGCTGGATGGCGCAAATAATGCAATTTTTGAATGGCTTGTGCATATTATATGAAGTGCAGGGCATATACATACTTTAAGGATGTGAAGTTATGATCAGAACGCATGTCAGTGTTTCGGTGCGCGCGTTGTGCAACACTATTTTAAAAAAGGCGTTTGACGAGGGAATTGATATTACGCCTATGAAGATGCAAAAACTTATTTACTTTATTTATAAGGACTTTTTGAAGCGGACGGGCAGTGCATTGTTCCGGGAGAATTTTTTAGCATGGAAAAACGGACCTGTTTTAAATAGTGTGTATGATGAATTCAAGAGCTTTCGGGCACATCCTATTACGCGATTTGCCAAGGATGCGCAGGGAAAAGTGTTTTTGATCAGTGAGGATGCGGCTGAGGATATTTTGGACTCTATCAGTGATGTTTGGGGAAAATATAAATATTTTAGCGGGATTGAACTGTCTAATCTGACGCATAAGGAGGGGAGCGCATGGTATAAGGCCTATACCTCATCGAAGGATTATTTGGAAACCGAGGACATTTTATATGAAGAATAACAAGAAGATCAGAGCGCCTGAGACGATATGCGTAGAAGAGGACCAACCGCCGCACAAAGAAGGCGCCGCTACGCATTCTGTGATGAGTCCAAGTAAGGTGGACGAGTATGAGAAGAGGCTTAACAATGCAGAAAAGGCACAGCGGTTGTGGCTGAAGGATTTTGCTGTTCATCTGATTGTTTGCTGCTTGGGGGCATTAATGGTCCTTTGGGTAACGGATACGATATTGATCAATTTGGGAAGAGGGAGCAGCTCGTTTCAGAAAGAAATGTTTGAGTATTTGAAGCTTGTTATATCTACACTGATCGGTTTTGCGTTTTCATCAAAGTTGAATAATTCATGATAATGGCCGTACATAGCTTTGTTAAAACTGTCTGAGCAACATTAGCGGCATGATCCGTTTTAAAACATATAGGCTATTGAATAGCAGCTGTCTTTGTGACAGCTGCTTTTATTATGCTTTATATATTAAAAAAAAAATTTACCGAAGGAGTGGGCTTAATGGCGTACAATCCGTATTCCGCAGTTAATTAAATTAAGAAAATGAAAGAGGAGTGGAGCCAATATGACGCGGCGGGCGATACTGTAAACCGCGACAAAAGAGCCGCTGAAGCTAAAAAGCATTCTGTTGCCTAAAGTCAGGGAGGTGTTGGAGCAGCTGAGGAGGTGAGAGAAGGGGGTATAGGCTGCAGCCTATACCCCCCTGTTTTTTGCAGCGCAGGGTTAATTATATATAGATCAGATGTGGAATTAAGGGCTGCACGTTGTATTCATCCTGATATTGCAAGCTTTCTGTCGATGTTCATCAGTTTATAAATAAAAAGCATTTCCACCAGTGCACAAAATTTATCCGCACAGCTTACTAAAAAAGATTCCTTATACTTCGGCGCTTTTGTTGTCAGAGGCCACATATGCTTAACAATGATATCCTTTTCCATATCGGTTAAAACGAAAAGAAGAGAGGCGTTTTCCAATGCTGCGGCAGGATGTGAAAAAAGATGGCATCCCTTATGACTGCCTTCCTGGCGGCGATCATATAAAAACAAATCATGAAGGAGGCCCCCCCTGGAGGCTGCTACATAATCCAGTCCGAAGAAACGGCATATTAAAAAGCTGATATATGATACAAATATACTGTGCTCCAGGCAATTCACATTAACATGCTGGGAAATCCCGCTCATGGCATGTACGCTCGGTGTTTGGATCAAATCATGAATGCAGTTATAGAACTGAGCATGGTTATTTATATTCCACATAATCATTCTCCTATGGATGAAATTAAAATTACTCAGTGTCATTATACCACAGATGCCGCAAGGTTGCTATATGATATAAATGGTGATACAGGTATGAGGAAAACAGAAATGCTGCTGCAATATGACGGGGAATGGACAGAGATTAGCGAAAGCGGTGCGGATAATATTTCATCAGATTGATTTTGTATATTGCGCGTATATTATTGTTGCATTCCATAGCATTCCAGCGCGTACTAAAACCCATGTGTGCCAAGCACCCATGGCTATTGATTTTGACTTTTAATCAAGGTGTCCCGCGTTCGAATCGCGGATGGGTCACACAATCAAAAGCTGCATTTTCAACAAGAAAATGTAGCTTTTTTAGCATATCTTGGCTTTTTGAGAGTCTTTTATATGGAAAGGCAATTTGGAGGAGGAGTAAAGTTGCCATTATCATAGAAACACCGCTTAAGGGTATTTGAACAGAACCCCCAAAAACGGACGGTTGCAAAAAACCTCCAGTTGTAGGAAAATAACTATGACTGGAGGTTTA
>MWCQ01000042.1 GCA_002070105.1 Firmicutes bacterium ADurb.Bin193
TTTTCTGGTTCTGCCGCCGCGGACGATTTCATGTCCCAATTCTACCAAATGAGCATGGGGAGCTTGAGACTGTGTTCGTACCACACGGCTTTTACCGTATTTTTTTGGTTTCTTCAGCTTCCAACTGCCTTTTAATTTTTTTGTTTTGCCCACAGGGGTCAAAGCTTTGGTTTTGCTTGTGGCAACACGACCCAGCGCCATCAGCATGGCGTCTGTTTTGTCGGGGTATTTTTTCTCTATGCGGTTGAACTCCTTTTGAAGTTCATCAAAACCGAAAGTGCCATCGTCACTCATCCGCATCACCCGAATAATCCTGCGCAGTATGCGTGTCTTTGTGAATAGCGATAATCTGAAGTTCTTCATGTTTCTCGTTTAAATCCAAGACTGACACAATCTTAAATTCCTTGTTATCATACAAAATCCGCATCTCGGGAGTAATATTTCTAAAAAAACGGGTAGAAATTTTGTACGTGGTTTCGACACGCAGTTTCTGCGATTCCTCATATTCACGCCCGCTCATGGGCGATACAAATCCGGCAACGGAATATTCCTTTAAAGCCAGCTTATGGGCATAGGGTTTGCCGTCTGCGTAGACAAGAACGGCATTGCCGTCCGAATCATGCGTGAGATATACATCCTCGCCCTGGACTTGAAGTGGAAGAGGGAGGTATGGCTTGAACGGCTTATACCTCGGTACCGTTTCGCCCATACCGTTGGTTACGTTATCTGTCGGTTTAAGAAAGATGATCCTGTGCCGCAGTTTACTAAAATCCATCAGAATTCCTCCTTGCGAAACGGGTCGAGCAGACGAAATATGACGTTCGGCACGCTCTCACCATTTCTGTTTTCATAGAAATGCGCGATGATTAAAAACATAGCCTGTTTTATGCTCTCGGGCATTGTGTCGGGCAAAGGCTGCCTGAGATAGTTTTCACACATTTCTCTTGCCAAAAGCAGGAGGATGGAAATATATCCGTCCTCCTCAGTATGGTCAATTCTCAAAAATTCCTTTGCATCCGAAAGCGTTATCATTCCAGATACCTCGGTTTTGTCTGCACGGCATAAACCGCGCCCGGAACGGTAGAGTTTGAAACAGCCGTGGTTGTAATGGCCACTCTGTCGTATCCGCCTTTGGCAAGCATTGCGTCGGTAACAGTAACAACCGCATACTTGCTTTTTCCCGACGCTCCGCCGATGGAGAATGTAACGCCGGTAGCTGTCTTTTCTGTAAACTCTGTATCTCCGCTTAACATATACATAAACGGAATTGTCTCCGCTGTTCCGCTTGCGCCTGCCTTGGCCTCAACAGTGATGGTAGTGTTGGCGGCAGTACCTTCGCCGCTTTCTATTATAAAGGTGATTTGCTGATAATTTGAAAGCGGTATAAATTCGTCTTTAATCGCCGACGCGAATACTGCCCCCGGCACAGCTACCGGGGTTATTTTACCTAACGTATCTATTGTCATAATTATTAAACCTCCCTTACTATCTTGCCGCCAGTGTCACAAAAGGCGACAGAGTGTTTGAACCTTTATACGGTGTTATCGGCTTGTTCCAGATAGGCTGACCGTCAACACGGTATATGAACCTGAATACGCTTTCATCATATAAAAACCTAACATGAATTGAACTTGCGGTGTTGATTCCTCCCTTGTCAATTAAAAGGTACTGCGACATATCACCTAAGATGATGTCACCCACAGAACCTAATGTGCTGCATTGCTCAAGCGGAACAATAGGTCTGCCGAACAATGTGGCATATGGCTTTTCGGAAAGTCCTCCTGCGGGTAAATACACCGGATCATCACCGATTTTAAGTGTGTATAACAGGGGTTCAATTTCCTGATTAACATACCACACAGCATTAGCGCGGCTGCGTCCCCAACAGCGTGACCACATTTTAATGAGATTTTCCACCGTTATTTTTGCAGTCTGGTCGGTTTCCTTTGCCACCGTTACAAGCGCCGGGGAGTTTAAAATACCAAGAGGCTGACCTGAACCGTTGCCGTTTAATATGGTATCGTCAATCTTAAATCCGAACTCCTCTGCGAACCCTTGAGTGATTACGCTTTGAAGAGCCGCCGCATCCTGCAGGAGTTCGTCTGTGGCATAGCATAGACCTGTCAACTTTTTAAGGGATAAGTCCATTGTTCTGAACTTCGGTTTTGAGGAAACCAGTTCATCCGCTTCGTTTTCCCAATAAGTTTGGATACCGCCCCATCTTGCCCCATTCGCGCGGGAAGAGTCGTCAAGTGCATTTATTTTCAATGCATTTGCATTTGTTGAGATGGGTATTTTTTTACACCTTGGAGCAAGAATTCCTGTTTCGAAGGTGTGCTTTAAAAGCTCACTTGCAAAATCCGTCTGCACCAGAAATCCGCCGTCGGAGGGTACGCTTTCGTTTGCTCCGCTGGCGGAGTTCATAAGGCGCTCGTCTATAATAGGGCGATTGGGTTGTGCCGCGTTATATACCGCTCTCAGCTGTTCGCCAAGGTTTGCAAATTTGCCGATGTTGTTAGGCTGCGGATTATCTGCCTTATTTACCGGCACATCAACAGGTGCAGAATCCTCAAGCATATCCGCCATTTCTGAAATGGTATCATCCCAACGGGATATCTGACTTTTCAAATCGGCAAGTGTTGATTTTTCATCGTTGGTAAGCGGTCTGTTTTCCTTACCGGCTGTGTCAAGCAGCACCTGCGCTTGATTTTTCAGTTCGTTTCTTTTGCCCATCATGGCAAGTAGTTTTTTGTTCATAGTAAAATCCCCCTTTAAATAATCTCAAATTCGAGTTTTAGGTTTTCAATTTCGTTTATATATGAATTATCCTCAGGCGCTGGTTCTGGTGGCTGAGCCTTCGGAAGTTTTGCAAGCAGTGAATTAAACACCACTCTGCGCCCAAATATATAGGAGTCCAAAACAGTATCTGTTTCAGGCTCTTTATCGGTGTATAGGATTTTATCGGCAAATCCAAGTTCTACGGCCTTTTTAGCGTTCATCCATGTTTCATCAGACATCAGTCTTGATACTTTTGACCGTGAAATACCGGTTTTCAGCGCATAGGCATTGATGATGCTTTCTTTGCATTCGCGCAGAATATTGATGGCCTGCTCCATATCATTTTCATTTCCCATTGCGATGGTCATGGGATCATGAATCATAAGCAGGCTTGTGGGTGACATATATACAAAATCACCTGCCATTGCAATAACAGATGCCGCGCTTGCCGCAATACCGTCAATTTTAACCGTTACCTGTCCCTTGTGTTCTTTTAAGGCAGTGTATATCTGAGAACCTGCCACCACATCGCCGCCGGGTGAGTTGATCCACACGGTGATGTCTTTT
>MWCQ01000043.1 GCA_002070105.1 Firmicutes bacterium ADurb.Bin193
AGCATTGCTGCATTTCTCCAAAGCCCTGATTTAAGGCTTCATCGTTTTCGTTTTTTATTTCAAAAAGGCTTCTGTCCCTTTCCGATACTATGCCGTATGATGTGACTGATGCACCAAGCTCCTTCATAATATTTCCGCCGAGTGAGTCAAGCGAAATGCCGTCAAATATTTTACTGTCAAAATTTGTTGGCAAATGATGCAGGAGATATTCCTTGGCGAAGCTGCCTGCATCATCGCTGTAATATGAAAGCTCATATCTCGGCAGATTGTCGCAAAGCTCAATTACCTTCTCCATTGTGTCGGGATATTCCTTTGCTATAACTGCCTTAAGCTTGATTTTATCCGTTTCAGAAAGCGAAACATACTTTTCTGCAATTTTATTCAGCATATCAAAGTCCAGCATATCGTCAAACATATCGCTGTCAATACCGGGGATTGCACTCTTAAAATCATAGTAAACACAATCTTCAATACATTTTTCATTGTGTGCTATGGCTACCTCATTGGCATCTGATTTAAGTATGGGAAGGTACAAGGCTTCGGCAGATTCTGCTGTTTCCTGACTATCATTAACCGGGACTTCTGCAACCTCCAACACAAACGCAATATTGTTATTGACTTTCAGTTGCTCACTGCTTGCGCCTTTATATTCCTGCGGAAACGAATAGAGTGCTGTTGCCACATAGTTTCCCGCAACAAACTGACCTTTTTCAGCTTCTCTGTGTGCTTTTCCGATTGAAGCTTTATCCAAGAATTTTACCGCATCATGTGTAATCCCGACAAGTTCTTCGCACAAGTCATTATCGATTACAAATTCTCCGATTTTCTCATCTGAATCTATTCCGCGGACAACAGGGATAGCATCAAGACCGTATGTAAGATTTATCAAATCCTTCATTGATATGCCGTCCTCATATTCGCCGTTTTCCTTTTGGTTCATAAACACACCGTTTAATGCAAATATCTCGTTGTCATCCAATGTTTGCAGTCTTTTTGCAAACAGGTTAAGTTCCTTAATGGACGCTCCGTCTATTCTTGTATCGGCAAGCTCCGGAAGATATGTGCAGTTTATAACCGAGATGTCAAATAAATCGTTATATCTACTTGTTATTCTTGCTCTCTGCATTGCATCCTCAATCTCAAAGGGCAATGCAGGAAGAAGCAAATCCGTGTAAATATATTCTCCGCAGACAGGATTAACTGTCGTTAATTCCAATGCAACTTTCTCTCTCAAAGACATTTTTATTTCCCCTTTATAAGTTCATATTCATGCCGCCAAATGACTGCTCTGATTGATTTTGTTCCTCTGCAATTTCCTGCTCTGTAAGCTTTCGGAATTTATCTTCGCCGTATGCAAGTCCCAGAGAGCTTCCGCAGTCCCATGAGCAATGTACGGTGGCAATGTCGTCAACTCCGGTAACTGTCGCCCTATCGCCGGGTTTAAGAGTTCCATAGGGGTCATCCATTGATATAAGCTCGACCCGTGTTCCGGGCGGATATCTGCGCTTCACGCTGTCAACAACATCCTTGCTTGGAAATCCGTTCATATTATCATCCCTTTCGTGTTTTTGTTATTTTTAGCACAGCTTCATGCCGCCGGTCTGTTCCTGTTCAAAGTCGGTCTGCATGTATTCCTGAATCGTAATACTGTCACCGAGAAAGTTTGGAGAGGTGTCATCATCAAAAGCTATATATCCGTCAGTTCCAAAGTCAATCGGTAAGCTTGTTATAACGGTGCCGCCGTGATTAACGCCTACATTCGGCTCAATAGTTGCAAAGCCGTTTCCGTTGTCAGCTTCACGCAGATGATAACAGTACAGTCCGTCCGGGACATCTTCTGCCGTAAGCCGTTCATTGGTGAAAAGCGCCTTTTTATCAAGCACCTCAATAAGCTCATATCGGGTTTCATTATTTTGTTCCTCGTGGCAGAACTGTAAAAATTCTTTCATATCAGACGGCAAATTGTTAATGTTAACATGAATATCATTTTCAACACCTATGGTATAGGCATAAACATATGGGATAAAGTTTTCATCTATGAACTGCTTTTCGGTTTTTGTCAGCTCTGATGAACCCTGCTGCAGCAATCCGTGCTTTGTCAGAAATCCTGTTCCCCAATGTTCACCCGATGATTCAAGGTCAATATCAACCACGCCAACGCAAATCTTGCCTGTATTGATTCCTTTTATAACAGCCGGAAGGGTAACAATTTCATCAGATTCTTCAATCGTATCTGTATTATAGACAGACATAAACTTGTTGTGTATTGCCTTTAATACCTCTTTTGCATAAGTCTTATCCGTGCTTTTATATGATTGATCCAGCTTCTCATAATCAATGTACGGAACAATTTCGCTGTTAAGCTTTTCAATGAACACATCATTCTGCTCATCCGCGTTCTTGAAAATCTGCGGCGGATTTTCAGGATCAAATCCCGTAATTTCGCACTTTAATGCCTTTTGAACATCTTCGGCAGAATATATTTCCGGCTCTTTGAACATCTGCGTGTATCTGTATATCTGCTCATCATTCAGCGAAACAAGCTCACCGTCTTCATTATCTCCGGTGATGAAAAATGTCCCGGCTATAATGTCATCTCCGATACGTCTGTTGCCGGCAAGTCCTAAGAGCTTTCCTTCGTCATTGCAAACAAGGGTTTCTCCTACAGACAATCCAAGCATTTGAATATCTCCGCCGACAGCCTTTTGCATTGATTCGATAGAGTTTCCGATTGTTTTTACATACGGCGGTTTTCCCGCCTCCACAAGAACAACTTTAATTCTTTTATCCATTACAAATTCCTCCTATACATTTTGATATCTTGATACTTTACTGCCTGAATTACGCCTTGACCTTGCCATAGCTTCACTTAATGTTTTATTCTTAAACGCTGCTTCACCGTATTTATTGATAAGAGCTGCATCCATCACAAGCTTTACGATATAATCACCGACAATTTCAGGCTCTGCCAAATCATTTAATGTCAGTTTCTGCGTACCCTCTGCAATAAATCTTGCAGCCTGATAGAGATCATACATTTCTTCATCAGCTCCGGATAGTGAAATTTTATCAAATGAGAAACCATCGCTTGTGATAAATGGCATTGTACGGTTTAACAAGCTCGCATTCGCTGTAATTAGGAAAGCTGCCGCAAGACCGTTTCCTGTTTTTAAGAATTCCCATTCCTGTTTCTTCGCAGTTTTCTTAAGCTCATTAAACCTTTTCTGATGTCCGCAATCCTTAAAATTCAAGTTTTTCACCTCCAATGCAATAATTTTTTGGATAATCTGCTGTGC
>MWCQ01000044.1 GCA_002070105.1 Firmicutes bacterium ADurb.Bin193
CGGTAAATACAAGTCTTTGGGCGGAGGCTGGATAGAAATCGGCGGCATGGCGTCTCTCGGCGACAAACTCTATATTATTTCCGGCGGCAACCTTTATGAGACGACCAAAGACGGTAAATACAAGTCTCTTGGGGGAGGCTGGATAGAAATCGGCGGCATGGCGTCTCTCGGCGATAAACTCTATATTATTTCCGGCGGCAACCTTTATGAAACGACCAAAGACGGTAAATACAAGTCTCTCGGCAGAGGTTGGATAGAAATTGGCGGGGCTGCTTCAAATAACGATAAATTGTATATTATAAGCGGAAAGATTTTGTATTCTACAGAAACTAAGTAATTATAATAAACAAAAGCAAGAGCGGTCTTGTAAATCCAGTTATCTTCCGTATAATTTTGTAAGTTTTCTCAATCTTTCGATCATTTTGTCGGTAATTTTACCTTTTGTATAGCGCCAAGCCCAATTTCCTCCGAATTTCCCCGGATAGTTCATCCGGGCTTCGTCGCCCAATCCCAATACGTCCTGTAACGGAACGATAGATATAACCGCGACCGAGGAGATGGCGCCTTTTATAAACGCCCAGTTTACTTCGCCTTTTTGGACGTCGAGATACTCTTCCGCATATTTTTTATCTACCTCTTTAGCGTCGTTATACCAGCCGACGACGGTAGAGTTATCGTGAGTCCCGGTATAGCAGACGCAATCCTTAACATAGACGTGAGGAATGAAGTTTTTTGCGCTCGCCTCTTCAGAATCAAACGCAAATTGGAGTATTTTCATACCGGGCAAGCCGTATTTTTTTAACAACCTCTCGACGTCCGGCGTTATTACGCCAAGATCTTCCGCAATAATAGGCAGTTTGCCGAGGTCGCGTTTGATTTTATCAAAAAGATAATCCCCGTTAGCTCTATACCACTCTCCGTTTATCGCAGTTTTTTCGCCGTAAGGAACAGCCCAATACCCGGCAAAGCCCCTGAAATGATCGATCCTGACTATATCGGCCGATTTTAGCGCGGATTGTATCCTCTTGATCCACCAATCGCAAATCTTGTCGAGCGCGTTATCCCAATCGTAAACGGGATTGCCCCACAACTGCCCCGTAGCGCTAAAATAGTCCGGCGGAACTCCGGCGACTTTTTTGGGATTCCTATTCTCGTCGAATTGAAACAGCTCGACGTTAGCCCAACAATCCGAGCTGTCGCCCGCGATGTAGATAGGAATATCGCCGATTATCTTGATATTGTTTTGATTTGCATAAGATTTTAGTTCAAACCACTGTTTATAAAATATATATTGCAGATATTTGTGATAATCGATCAAATCCTTCAATTTTGTCTTATATTTGTCAAGCGTAGGTTTATCGCGGAATTTTAACGGTTTGTCCCAATCGCTCCAGGGTATCATCCCAAGCGACTCTTTGATCGCCATAAAAAGCGAATAATCTTCAAGCCAGAATATGTTTGCCTCGCAAAAATTCTCATATTTCCTTGAAAGAACCTTATCTCTTGATTTGAGCTCAATAAACCTTTTATACGATTTTTTCAGAATTGCGTTCTTAAAATCAATAACCTTACCGTATTCGACTAAAATTGGCGAAAAAACGATATTTTGGTCGATATCCTCTTTTTTCAAAAGTTTTTCTTCCAATAAAACGTCAAAATCAATCAAAAGATGATTGCCGGCAAACGCCGAAAAACATTGATACGGGGAATCCCCGTAGCCCGTCGGTCCTAACGGGCATATCTGCCAGAGTTTCTGCCCCGATTTGATAAGAAAATCGACAAAATCGTACGCCTCCTTTCCAAGAGTTCCGATACCGTATCTGCCCGGCAGACTGGTAGGATGCAATAATATTCCGCTTGCCCTTTCAAAATTCATAATAGCTTCCTTAATGTCTATTTATTCAACGGACGCTCATTCAAACGACGTAATTATACTAGTAATAAGAAAATTATCAAAGAAGTTTTGGCGAAAATATATAATGCGGCGACTGTCTTGAAAAATTGACACATATGGAGCTATACTCGCCGCGTCGCGCCTTGATGAAAAATTGACACATATGGAGCTGCATGCGCCGCGCCGCTCCCCGATGGAAATTGACACATATGAAGCTACATGCGCCGCGTCGCTCCCTGATAAAAATTGACACATATGGGTTACATATCCGCCGCGTCGCGCCTTGATGAAAAAATGACGCATATGGAGCTATACTCGCCGCGTCGCTCCCTGATAAAAATTGACACATATGGGTTACATATCCGCCGCGTCGCTCCTTGATGAAAAATTGACACATATGGAGCTATACTCGCCGCGTCGCTCCCTGATAAAAAAAATGACACATATGGCGCTGCATGCGCCGCGCCGCTCCCCGATATAAAATTGGACGCATATGGCGCTATATGCGCCGCGTCTTGATAAAAATTTGACACATATGGAGCTACATAACCGCCGGGGCGCTCCTCGATATAAAAATGACACATATGGCGCTGCATGCGCCGCGTCGCGCCTTGATATAAATTGACACATATGGGCTACATATCCGCCGCGTCGCTCCCTGATAAAAATTGACACATATGGAGCTATACTCGCCGCGTCGCTCCCTGATAAAAATTGACACATATGGAGCTATACTCGCCGCGTCGCTCCCTGATAAAAAAAATGACACATATGGCGCTGCATGCGCCGCGCCGCTCCCCGATATAAAATTGGACGCATATGGCGCTATATGCGCCGCGTCTTGATAAAAATTTGACACATATGGAGCTACATAACCGCCGGGGCGCTCCTCGATATAAAAATGACACATATGGCGCTGCATGCGCCGCGTCGCGCCTTGATGAAAAATTGACACATATGAAGCTACATGCGCCGCGTCGCTCCCTGATGGAAATTTTGACACATGTGGAGCTGCATGCGCCGCGCCGCTTCCTGATGAAAATTTGACACATTTGGAGCTGCATATGCGGCGGGGTAGGGCAGCGCGCGGCGACTGTCTTGAAAAATTTGACACATATGGAGATACATGCGCCGCGTCGCGCCTTGATGAAAAATTGACACATATGGAGCTATATGCCGCGCCGCTCCTCGATATAAAATTGATACATATGGCGCTGCATGCGCCGCGTCGCTCCCTGATAAAAAATGACACATCTATGGTAAAAGTCAACGATAATCTTTGTTTTTTTTTAACATTTTAATCTATCGTCTATAAATACAG
>MWCQ01000045.1 GCA_002070105.1 Firmicutes bacterium ADurb.Bin193
AAACACAGCGGGACCGAGATCAGGCTCGCAACAGCCCACTTTAATACCGGCGCAAGAAAGACCGTCTGCATTAAAAGCGTTACAGCAATTATTATCGGCGGGTGGAACATATAAACTGCGAAAGCGCTATCGGACAGTTTTCGTGAAATACTGCTGCCAGAGTTTAACTTATCACGAAACAATGACAGCAGGCCCACCGTCATTGAAACGGCAACGAAGGATTCCCACAAGGCAAAGGAAATGCTTCCCCAGGATATACCCCCGGCAAAGCTTGCAAATGCTACTTTCATGTCGACGGTGCGGGTTGAGAAATTATAGCTCCCCACTACCCATCTCATTACAAAAGGGCCTGTTAAACCGGCGATGATGCCCGCTATCAGCCATTTTTTGCCAACCGCCGAGGTTATGCGTTCAAAATAATTTGTGCGGTAGGCAAGTATCCCGGCAACAAACAAAATAACGTACTGGGAAAAATAGCAAAGCTGCATCCCCCAGAAGATAGTGCCAAGGGGAAAAACCAATCTCAGCAGAAAAGCTCCTGCGGCAACGACCAGGACCAGTGAGGCCAGCGCATTGAAGCTTGCGGTGCCCCGTTGAGCC
Organism: Firmicutes bacterium ADurb.Bin193; assembly: GCA_002070105.1. Classification (GTDB taxonomy): domain Bacteria; phylum Bacillota; class Clostridia; order Monoglobales; family Firm-18; genus MWCQ01. The sequence continues at coordinate 601 of MWCQ01000045.1, forward strand.
CCAAAACCCGCAGTTTGAGGTAAAATTATTCTCAGCATGGCATATACAATTGAAAAGACCAGTAACGCCAGCGCAAACCACATCGGTCCGACGCCGAGCAGGCGCAGTCCGGCAGACATAAGATAGTGTCTGTAATAATCGAGGAAACTCGATGCACCAAAGGTAAATGCCGGTGACGGCACCTCCACCCAGCATATAAAAGGGGTCACAACCAGTATAAAAAACAGTGACGGCAAACCCAGCCGCCTGAAACGATCTTTTACAAAACGGCCGAACCCTTTCCTGTCAAAGGCCCCCGGTGTAAAATAACCGGCCACCAGAAACAGCAAACCCATTGAAAATCCCTGTGTAAATGTTTGGAAAAGGCTGAAAAAGATATGGCTGAAAAAACCCTGTGTATGCCCCTCGTTATAATACCATCTTCCGAGTCCGCTGTAGGTTACGGCCAGGTGGAGCAATATTACCAGCATGATCACCGTGACCCGCAGATTGTCTATATAGTAATATCTGCCGGTATTGCTTTTCATCAAAACCACGATGAGCAGACATGCCGGATATTATTGGAACAAAGTGCTGCAAACATAAGTAAACAAACTATATTAAGGAAGCTGCCTTCTGTCAAGACAATATGCTGACCCCATCCGCATCCGTCCGGACCATAACCTTTTCATGATCAAATAATTGATTTGCCTGATAATTTAACTATATCTGCGGGAATTCGATAATATTTGTAAGTGACCGGCGGAAAAGCATTTTTGCAAATGAATAGAATGGAGCTATCATGGACGAATTGACCGAAAGAATGTATAAAATGCTCCAGCTTCCGGAAACAGCATCAGAAAATGAATTAAAAGAAAAATACAATGAGTTGATAAAACTGTAGCAGACTGAACAAACATCGGATGACCCGGGCAAAAGACAGGACGCCTGGGTAAAATTGAAGGAAATAAGTTCGGCCTATGAAGTAGCAAGAAAATACCTGTCCGAAAACAATGAGACCGAACCTGAATAAATTGTGAAAACAGATTTCCGGTTTAACTAGACCCCGGCAAAAAAACCGGAAAACCGGGACATCTTATAGCTATTGGCATCGTTGTATTAACATGTATGATCATCGGCTATTATGCCTTTATGAACAAGAAGGATGAACCGGCGAGGGTTGCTCACGGAGATGTAAGATTATTTACAACATCAAGGTGACCTTATGCCAGTCAGGCGAAAGAGTTTCTTTCGCGAAACAGTATTGAGTTCACAGAGATCGATATCCAGGCGAATCCGGAAGGCAGGGCGGAATTAAAAAGATTGACCGGGTATACGCGTGTTCCCGCTATAAATGTAGGGGGAGAGATCATGATAGGATGGGGACCGGATACGGGCCAGATTATCAAGGAGAAGGTTGCAAAGCTGAAGAAGGAAGATGAGTGATCGACGGAAGAATTTTTCATTGAATAAAAGTGTGATCCCCCTTGAGAAGCAACCCTTCAAGCTGGTACAATAGCATTTATAGATAAGCTCAATTTTGAATATGAATGACCGGGAGGGTAAAAATGGCAAATAAGTGGGGCGTCATCATCATCGATGTTCAGGGCGATTTTACAAAATGGAAACAGGGCAGCCTTGCGGTGCCGGGCACGAATGAAAGTTACGTAAAGAGCGCCGAAGCGGCCGCACAGCAACTAAAAGAACTTGGTGTCCCTGTTTTTGGCACCCAGGATTGGCACCCCCCTGATCACGTTTCATTTGCAACCACCCATCCGGGTAAAAAGCCTTTCGAGAAAATAACGATAGATGGAAAAGAACAGGCTCTATGGCCGCCCCATTGCATCCAGGGCACTGAAAACGCCCGTGTGCTCATAGACAACAACCTCTTTCTTGCAATTGTAAAGATGTCGCAAGATCCGGCTGTCGAAAACTATTCGGCATTCAAGGACGGGAAAGGTGTAAAAACCGAAATGGATACCGTACTGAGAATAAACGGGATTAAGAAGGTTGTTCTTTACGGGATCGCCACAGAATACTGCGTGAGCGCAACAGCACTCGACCTGATTACCGCTAACTACGAAACAACGGTCATAGAGGGTCTGTGCCGGTGTGTGTCTGCCGATAACGCCACGGCAGCAATCGACGAAATGAGAACCAGGGGAATAAGGGTGGTCACCAGCCTGGAGGATATTATAGAGGAGATCCGACGCGACATCTCTGGATAATGAATAAACGGGACTCAGGGCCCTATTTCTTGTTGTAGAACTGAGGGTATATTTTTTTTGCGGATTCCGGGCAGATGCCATGTGAAAAGTTCGCTTCGGAGCGGTTACTTAACCCAACTTCATGAAATCTCTCCCTATCAGACCTGTTTTTGACCTGTTTTTGGCAGACATCAATTATCGGTATTCAATGATATTAAGTAGTTACCGTTAGTAGGTGGTCATAAAAGCA
>MWCQ01000046.1 GCA_002070105.1 Firmicutes bacterium ADurb.Bin193
GTCGAGTTTGCTTGCGATAGATGTTACAAGCTGTTCGCCAATCTCGCCCACAGGGTCGCCATATCCAGAAAGCACTGCTTCGTCCGAAATAGTTACACCCTTACCAACCTTTTTCACCCTAACTTCTTGCGTGGAAGCGGTCAGTTCAGAAATGTCAAAGTCAACGAGTTCTGCAACATCAACCGCATCGCCGATGTATGCGTACTGCGGAAGTGTAACGGTATCGCCCGGTCTGCCTACAAGGGTGTTGTCCACCTTGCAAAGTGGAGTGAATTTCATTGCATCAACTAATTTTCTGTCAATCATATCCGCCATTACTTGCGGATTTATTAAGCTTGATAGCTTTGTATTTACAATTGTAGCCATTCTATATCTCTCCTATCATTTTCTGGTATACTTCGGGCTGTTCATTGAATAATTTAAGCCGTTCGGTATAGCCCATTTTATCGAACTGCTCTTTAGTTATCTCTGTTTCGCCACCTCCGCCAGCCGGGGGAGTGGGGTCATTAGCAACTCCTGCCGCGCGTTCAGCTTTTTTAACGTTTTCAATGTGGATTTGTTGGTTTGCAAACACCTTGTCAATATCGCCATCAACTAAAGCTTGTGCTGTTTCGAGTGCTAATTTTTCGTCATAGCCAAGCCCAAGGAAACGAGCTTTGTTTTCGGAAACCGCCTTGTCCTTGCGGAGTTCTGCGATTTCCTTTTCAATCGCTTGCTGCGCCTCAAGCCGCTCGGCTTCCTTGCGTTCTTCTTCGGATAAAAGAGCATTGTGTTTCTTTTTCCACTCTGCGGCTTCTGAATTAGCTTTGCTAACAGCGGTTTTTAATCGCTCAACCTCGGTTTTTAATCGCTCAACCTCTGAATTGTCAACTTCAAACTCATAAGCTTCAAGAGCTTTAACCTTTTCCTCGGCGGTCATGTTTTCGTAATTTTGGATTTTAGAAATATCAATTTTCGGCATGTGTGTTTCTCCTTTGCGTTTAATAAGGCGGTTCCCTCCGCACTATTTTCTGTTTTATAGCCTTGTCTGGCTGTGTTGCGTTTTTGATATCGCAGTTTCACTACTGCGTAATTAAATAAAGCGCCAACAACTAAACCCGTTAAGGTTCAATCATTGGCGCTCATGGGCGCTCTGGATATTTACTCGGCGCGCTTTTCTTTATCGTTTCCCCACAGGTGCGCTAACCCACGCTTTGCAATGTTTAAAGTGCCGCATCGGGAACACTTGATTTCTGCTTCGCCGTCTATCTTTCCAAGCAGCTTGTTACATTTTTTGCACCTATACTCAATCAATGGCATCACCAGCTTTTGGTATCGTTTCGGACAAGGAGTTTTGTTCAGCTTTTACTTTTTCATAATGTTCTAAACTCATTTTTGCTGCATCTTCTGGGTCTGAAAATAACCCACAATGCGTAAATGCCAGCAAAGGCGCAATCTTATCACTTGCAAGCATGCTTGTTAAAACTTGCGACTTTGCAAGAATGTTTTCGTAATTCCTGCGAGTGAATTTAACCTCTATATCTGAAAGCTTTAACTCTGTACCAACCGTTGAACGTATCACCTGCAAGGCAATTTTAAGTAATTTGCGCTCGGCTTCCTTAAACATCAGTTCGTCAGACTTTGCTCTTGCCTCGGCACTCTCCCAACCGTCACGCATGATAACAGCACTGCCTGTATCTGATGTACTGTTACCGCCGTTACGATTCGGCATACCAACAATATTGAGAACCGTCTGATACATATAATCAATTAGTGTCTGTGTTTGCGTTTGGTCGAGTTCTTCGGCAATAACTTTAATGTCGGCTTTATTCTCGCCAAAACCCTTGAGTTTAATCAATCCTGCTTCCCTAAGTTGGTTAACGGCATCTTCATCAATTTCAGCATTGTATAAAACCCACAAGCTTTGGACGAATTGTTCTATCCCGTCAAGTCTGTTGCTTTGCACCTTATTAATTGCGTTTAGTATTGGCAAAACAACTTCAAACGCCCCAAGCCTTGCCGTGTTGAGCGGATATTCCACAATCGGTATTTCGCTTATTGTGCGTTTTTTTGTTTTTGAGTGGTCTAACTTTAAGCCGCTTATAAGGTTGTGTGAGCGCAATTCGAAGTAATTGTTTTCGGTATATACACTGAAAATAACAGTTTTGTCCTGTTGTACAATAAATTTAACGCCCATCAACGGCTTTTCGCCAAGTCCAGAATGGTAAACCACAAAGGTGTTTCGAGGGTCAAGTGTATATATATCAAACGGGGCTTCATCTTCTAAAAATTTCAGTTTTCTATTTAGCAGTTTCGGTATTACGCTTTGCTCTATGTAG
>MWCQ01000047.1 GCA_002070105.1 Firmicutes bacterium ADurb.Bin193
TAGGGCTCGCCCTTATTGGGATGGCAGGCATAAGCGCAGTAGGCGCTGGGGCTTTGAATTACACTTATTCGCAAGCGACAAAAAACGCTACTGGTGGTGTGTATAACTCGCCGTCGCTCTCTGCGTATTCAGGTGGCATATATGACAAGCCACAAATTTTTACTTTTGCAAAAGGTATCGGAATATTCGGGGAAGCTGGACCTGAAGCAATTCTCCCACTTAAACGCACGTCAAGCGGGGAGCTCGGAGTAAAAGCAGAGGCTTCCGGGGCGGTCAATGTGGTCGTCAACAATTATACAAGCGCTGAAGTCAAAACTAACATCGAGACACTAGCCGACGGGACTAGACAGATCATAATGACGATTGAAAACGTGGTTAAAGGCATGGTAAATTCCGGTAAACTTGACGGGGTCCTCTGTCGTGGTGGACTTCAGCCCGTTGGCATAAGGGGGTAAGCTATGGAAGTTTGGCCGTCGACTTTACCGCTTCCTGAACAGGAAGGATATAACGAGGTGCAGGCGAATAACATTTTGCGTACAACAATGGATGCAGGAGCCCCGAAACAACGGCGCCGATATACAGCCGTTTATACAACAATTAAATTTCAAATGACACTCACGGGCGCACAGACTACAACTTTAATGAGTTTTTATAACCTTGTCGGTGCTGGGAGTTTTACTTGGACGCATCCGCGGACAAGTGCATCGGTAACCGCTCGATTTACAGAGCCGCCGGTATTGACTGCAAAGGCGAATTACTTACTTGCAAGTATAACGTTGGAGGTAGTATGAGAACTATATCAGCGACAGCAAGAGAGCAGTTTTATAAACAATCTTCTGGTTATTCACTTCCGATTTTAATTGAGATAACTCATGGCGTATCCGGATACATGGATCCGCTCAGACTTGCAAACAATAGCGAGACACTTAACTATAATGGTAACGATTATTACCCGTACCCTTTTATCTTTTCTTTTCCAGCAATCCTTGATAACGGGTCAATACAAAATGGGAAAATACAAATCTGCGCAGTAGACCAACAGATTGCGCAGATCGTAAGAAGCAGTGATATGACACCGACAGTGCGAGCGGTTGCCATGTTTTTTTACAATAAAGGTGTGGTCACTTTCGAGCCTGTAGCAGCCTGGGATTTTGAGATCGCTAATGTATCAGGTAATGCGGAGGTTATTTCAGCAGATCTTATTTACGAGACCAGACTTGAATATGAGTATCCTGTAGGCGAGTTTAGGCCGATAGATTTCCCGGGGGTGTTTTGATGGTCGGATGGGCGAATGATTATATCGGAATCCCATATAAGATTGGCGGTCGTGATAGGTCCGGATGCGATTGCTGGGGCCTCGCTTGCTTAATACTCAAAGAGCGCTACGGCGTAGATATTGACAAGTACGTCTATTCAGACATTGACGCTGGATACGAGCTTATAAAAAAAGAGAAGGCGCATTTTGAGAAAATAGATAGTGAGCCAATACCTGGAGATTTAATACTATTCAAGATTATGGGCAAGTTTTATCACGTCGGCGTAGTAGTAGGAAAACCTTATGAGCGAAATATGTTACACACTCTAATAAACCACGATAGCGCCTTAGACAGATACGACGGCCCGAAGTGGAAAAACAGAATTGAGGGGGTATACCGTGTCGTATAAAATACTTTTGAGAAAACATCCATTTATACAAACTTCTTACGAAGTAATAGAAAAGACAAACAGCAAATCGATTGAGAAATTACTCAAAGAGCTAGACATAAACCATAAATATGTTTTTGCCATAAACGGCGTCATAAGCGACGATCTAAAATACAAACCTAAAAACGGCGACTTAATCACAATAAAAGTTTTGCCAGAAGGCGGACCTGACGAAGCAAGAAGCGCAGGAGCAAAAACAGCAGGATGGGGTGGCTTTCTTGTCGTTGTCGGCTTTATAACATCATTCTTTTTTGCACCAGTAGGCCTCGCTATCATGGGGGCAGGACTTGCCGTCGGCTTTGTCGGTGCTGGAATTATGGGTATCGCCGA
>MWCQ01000048.1 GCA_002070105.1 Firmicutes bacterium ADurb.Bin193
AACTATTGTGACGGCAGTGACGGGAATGACGGCAAAAACAATACAGTCCCGGTGCCGGATTCCGTCACAGCTGTCTCAGCCGTCACGGAACCCTCTGCTTTAGCAGCGGGCAAGTTTCGCCTTTGTGGTACGGTGCGGCGCTGCCGCCCGTCCCCTTCGGCGGATGCGGGCAAGCCCGCGCCCCTTTAAAAACAACGAAAGGAACAAAATGCTATGAAAAAAGATGAGTTTATACGGATACGTGTCACGGAAAATGAAAAGAAAAAAATTCTGAAAAAGGCTGAGCAGTGTGGCAAAACGCTGAGTGAATATGTCCGGTACGCGGCGCTGGACAAAAGTATTGTAGTTATGCCCGGCGCGTGGGAAGCAGTCGCTGAGCTGCGGAGGATCGGTAATAATTTAAACCAAATTACTGTGCTTGCCAATATGGGACTCATAAAAACTGTACACCTTAACACTCTGGCTGAGGAGGTGGGTAAGGTATGGCAGTCGTTAAGTTCGGATGCGGCAAGGGAAACGCCGCAGGCGCTCTAAATTATATTATGAACAAGGAAAAAACATTGAACAAGCTGGTCACCGGAAGAAACTGTGTTCCGCAGAATGCGGACAAGGAGTTTGACGCAGTCAAGAAATTATTTGGTAAGACAGAGGGCAGACAATACTATCATATCATCCAGTCCTTCAGCCCGGATGATCCTGTTGATTTTCATACCGCGCATGGAATTGGTATAGAGCTGGCCGATTATTTTTCTGAGTTTCAGAGTGTGGTTGCTACCCATGTTGACCGGAAGCATACCCATAATCACATCATTCTAAACTCGGTCAATTTTAAAACGGGCTATAAGTTTCACCAGACCGCAAAAGAACTGGAACAGGTGAAAACCTATTCCAACCAACTGTGTATGGCGCACGGACTGTCTACCACCGAACCAAAGGCGCGGAGAAAACAGTGGCCGGAGTGGAAGAAAAAATTAAAGCGGGACGCGCTGTTTGCTATGCAAAACACCCGGAGCAAAGAAGATTTTATTCTCTGCATGAACGGAATGGGTTATGAGGTTGACTGGCGCGACAACCATAAGTACGTCACCTTTACCACACCGGACAATCAGAAATGCAGGGATAATAAATTGTTCGACGAGCGGTTGCTGAAGAAAAGTATGGAACAGTATTTTGCTATGGGCGGATGTGACTGGCAGTATGCCGAAGGCTACGCAAGCGAGGATTGCTCGGACGTTGCCGGAGAGCTTGCCAGCCTGCTGCAACAGATTTTCAGTGGTCACAACAGCAGTGATTATTACACCGAAACCATATGGCACAGCGAACAGGAGTTGGAAAAGCTGCTGCTCACAGGACATAAACTCAGCGCCCCGGCAACCCGTCATGTGCAGAAAGATGACGACGAGGAATATGAACAGTTCCATGGGTTTGATTTGGGGATGTAGAAAGGGGGTTGAAAATGTTTAATTTATTTAACTCATATGCATATTTTATATTAACAGTGATTAGTTTTGTAATTGTAATATTATTAACGTTTCATGGGGCATTACTTTCAGAATTTTTTCTTAGGGGTTTTCAAAAGGGCTCCTTGAATGTTGGTAAAGTTGTTGATGATATAAGGTACTTGAAAGCCGGAAAACTAACTTTGAAAATCAAAGCTCAGTGTATTGGAAAGAAGCCATTGGAAGAAAAAATTCAGAAATTAATTGAGCGGGAAATTACGAAATAAGTCTGGATAGCGGCTATGTTGTGTGGTATAATAAAAATACAATATTTACATAGCCGTTTCCCTCATAAAGATTGGAGGTTAAGATTTTATATGACGGAAACAGGCAAGTGCTATACGGCTGGATTGTATTGCAGGCTGTCTAAAGAAGACCGGCTTGTGGATATAGAAAGCATCAGTATAGACACGCAAAAGAAAAAGCTGACTGATTTTGCAAGGGAAAA
>MWCQ01000049.1 GCA_002070105.1 Firmicutes bacterium ADurb.Bin193
ACAGGCATAAGTGCCGCTCCGACACTATTTTTTACCTGCAAAGCCATCGTTGCAAACTGCGACATTGTTTCATTCGCCCGCGAGGCATCTATTCCACCTATAGCCGAACTGTACTGTGCAAGGTTCTGTATCCCTTCTTTTGCGGCAGTGGTTATACTTTTTAGAATAAACCGAACAAAACGATATAATGCTATTCGCTTTAAAGCCGCTGCAAACTTACCGAAAGAACCTGTTGCATTGTTGGCGGAATTTCCTGCATCTCTTGTTGTTTTTGAGATTTTATCAAGTTCAGGCTTCATGCGACTTGCTTCGCCTTTGATTTCGGATAATTGTTTAACTGCGGCTTTGATTTCGGTGTTCATAGATTGAAATGCCTGTTTAGCGGTTTCGACACCGGAGGTATCAATGCCCTTGATTTTGCTAAGCGATTTAATTTCGCTTACCACTTTATCTAATCCAAGACCGTTTTTAGCAGTATTTTTTAGTCTTGTGAGCGAGTTGACGAGTTTATCAACTTCACTTGCAGCTTGCTTGCTCCTCGCCTGTATCTCTATCTGTAATTGGTCTATCGTTACCGCCATTATCCTCACCGCCTTTGTTTTTAAACCTTTTATTCCACTGTGCCACAAATGAGGCAAATCTTGCCGCTGCGTTTCGGGCGTGAATTTTCTGTAATTCTTCGGGTGATTTTGCAGAGGTTGTTTCATTGGTGTTCATTTTGTACGGCTTTTTAAGATATGGCAACGGTTTTGTGCCACGTTTAGCGTTGGCGTTTAATACAGGTGACACAGCGCAAAGAGCGTCATAAATATATGCGCCTTGAAGCCATGCGTTAAAGTTTTCTTGTTCTGCACGCAACCTGTATGCCTCATGGTAAAATTGCAACTGCGTATAATCACCGTGCCAAAACTCATGATAAGAAACGCCCATAGCCATGTATTGCGGACATAACTCATCAACCAATTCCGAGAATGTTAAAAATCTAATGTCGGAGGACGAATCTAAATCTTGTCGCCCCGATTCATCCTCCATTTTGCGTTTCCCTTTGGTTTAATCGATTCCTGAACTTCGTTAATCATTTGGAGCAAACACTCCAATAAAGAGCCATCTTCGTTCGATTCCTCTAATTCAGAAAATATCCTTTCACGCATGGTATTAGAAACCATAGAGTGATTAGCCTCGAAAGCAGCCTTAAACAAGTCCTCTGTCATGGTTACTGGTCTTTGCCCCTCTGCAATTGCCGCAAGCAAGCCAGAACGGTCAAGTCGCTTTACAACGTCAATTGTGAACGCAAGCGAATACTCTTTGCCGTTATACTCAAAATCAAGTGTTGTTCGTGCCATGCTTTATCCTCCTAAAATTTAATTATGCACCTTCGTAAACCGTTACGGGTGTAGATGGAGTAGAAACGATTGTCATTTCGACGATTTCGTTCACGCCTGCGCCAGTAACATAAGCCATTGCTGTACCTTTCCAAGTGAATACACCGCTGTCGCCGCCCTCACCAAACTCAAGCCAAAAAGTGGTTTCGGTATCGAGGTTGTTTACGGTTTCAAAGTCAGTTGGGTTATAGTTTGCAGTAAATTCAAGTGCTTGTTGGTCTTTGATGCCTGCTATGTATGTTCTTGCTGCGTCCGAAAGGGTAGTTGTTTCCAGTTGGTCGGGCGCGCCGCCTAAATCGGGGAAGTTTTTAATGTCTACAACTTTTGTTGCCGTTGCATAATTACTTCCTTCTTTGAGCGTTATAGGATATGTTGAAATTGCCATGTAAATTACCTCCTGTAAATTATTTTATCTTTACTAATAGTCGCCCTGTACCGAGCAACCATTCTATATTTTGTTGTGTCTGCGTTCGGTATTG
>MWCQ01000050.1 GCA_002070105.1 Firmicutes bacterium ADurb.Bin193
TCTCTGTTTCGCCACCTCCGCCAGCCGGGGGAGTGGGGTCATTAGCAACTCCTGCCGCGCGTTCAGCTTTTTTAATGTTTTCAATGTGGATTTGTTGGTTTGCAAAAACCTTATCCATATCGCCGTCAACTAAAGCTTGTGCTGTTTCGAGTGCTAATTTTTCGTCATAACCAAGTCCGAGAAACCTTGCTTTGTTTTCCGAAAGGGTTTGTGCTTTACGGAGTGTTTCGAGTTCTTCCTTTAAAGCCTGTTCTGCCGCCAACCTTTCAGCTTCTTTCTTTTCTTCTTCCGTCATGCGTGCTTTTAATTGTTTTTTCACATCCGCAAGCTCAGAAGCGGTTTTGTCAAACTGCGCCTTAGGAATATATCCTGTAAGGTCAGGTTCAATTTCATAGTTAGATAAGAATGTCTTTGTTTCCTCGGGCAAGCTGTCAAAATTAGGTATTTTGCTTACATCAATTTTCATTTTATATCCTCCGTTTGCGTTATTTTCGGCGTTCTCTCGCCATATTTTGCGTTTACAGTTCTCTCTGTTTTTTGCGAAATTTGTTAATGCGGTTTCTCTACCGCAAAAGCAAAAGCGCCTACAAACAAGCCGGGTTATCCGGAAAGCTTATAGGCGCTCTTTGGCGCTCTCGTTGTTTTTGGCGGTTGCATTTTAATGAAATTAATTGTACCACATTTTCGGCACTTAATTTCCGCTGCCCCATCTATTTTTGCAAGAAGCAAGTCGCATTTCTTACACCTAAACTCAATCAAGGGCATCACCAGCTTTTGGTATTGTTTCGGACAAGGAGTTTTGTTCAGCTTTTACTTTTTCGTAATGTTCCGCACTCATCTTTGCCGCATCTTCTGGGTCGGAGAACATTCCGCAATGCGTAAATGCCAGCAAAGGCGCAATCTTATCACTTGCAAGCATACTGGTTAAAACTTGTGATTTCGCAAGGATGTTTTCGTAATTCCTGCGAGTGAATTTAACCTCTATATCTGAAAGCTTTAACTCTGTACCAACCGTTGAACGTATCACCTGCAAGACAATTTTAAGCAACTTGCGTTCGGCTTCCTTAAACATCAGTTCATCAGACTTTGCTCTTGCCTCGGCACTTTCCCAACCGTCACGCATGATAACAGCACTGCCTGTATCTGATGTGCTGTTACCGCCGTTACGATTCGGCATACCTACAATATTGAGAACCGTCTGATACATATAATCAATCAGCGTTTGCGTTTGTGTTTGGTCAAGTTCTTCGGCAATAACTTTAATGTCGGCCTTATTCTCGCCAAAACCCTTGAGTTTAATCAAACCTGCTTCCCTAAGTTGGTTAACGGCATCTTCATCAATTTCAGCATTGTATAAAACCCATAAACTTTGTATAAATTGTTCCACTCCGTCAAGCCTGTTGCTTTGTACGGTATTAATTGCGTTCAGTATAGGTAAAACAACTTCAAAAGCACCTAAACGAGCATTGTTCAAGGGATATTCCACAATCGGTATTTCGTTTATTGTGCGCTTTTCTGTTTTTGAGTGGTCTAACTTTAAGCCGCTTATAAGGTTATGTGAGCGTAATTCATAATAGTTGTTTTCGGTATATACACTAAAAACAATAGTTTTGTCTTGCTGTTCAACAAATTTAACGCCCATCAACGGCTTTTCGCCAAGCCCGGAATGGTAAACTACAAAAGTATTTCGAGGGTCAAGAGTAAAAATCTCAAACGGGGCTTCATCTTCTAAAAATTTCAGTTTTCTATTTAGCAGTTTCGGTATTACGCTTTGCTCTATGTAG
>MWCQ01000051.1 GCA_002070105.1 Firmicutes bacterium ADurb.Bin193
GTTGGATAGGGTGCTTCGAAGGTTTGCATTGATATAGTAGGTTTATCGGCTTTGTTGGTTTTCAACTCATTTATTTCTGCCTTATCAGCCTTACCTGTTTGTAGGGCTACTATGTCGGATAGTATCGGCGTTAGGTCTGAGAGCTGGGCGTATGGGTCAAAAGCCCCCCAACTGCCGTCTATGTGATATCTTATCAGTATGCCGTTGGTGAAAACTATTTGTGTAAGGATAGGAGTATAAGGATGTGATGGGAGAGACGAGAAAGTAACCACCATAGAGAAAAAGCTACTATCCCCGTCGACCACACTATACCAACCTTCCTCAAGGTTGGGGGAGTGCCATGCTACTCCAGTTAATTCTCCCTTATAAATAAGCCCCAATCTGTCGGCTACCGTCTTTACGGCTAACGAGCTGGCGACATTGGTTTCGCTGTCGCTGTCGGTTGCAGAGGATATAACAGCCTTATCAATCTTATTTGTTTGCAAGGCGGTAATTGCATCGACCGTGGCCGCTTTTTGCTCCGCCGTGGTATGTATGTCGGAATTGGTGATGTGTTGCTCTGTCTGCAAAGTTACATCTTCAATGCCTTGCTCAATCTTATTAAGGTTATCTGCATTTACAGGTGTTCCGCTGTTTGTGGGGGTTTTATCTATCCAATTTGTTTTTTGATACATTTTATCAGCTCCTTAATATGAGAATTCTACATCTTCCGTGTAAACCCTGAAATCTTTGAGCAACGTTCCCACATCCCTGCGGGAAGTACCTTCGACAACAGTTACCAAGCTAACAATTTTTAATGGCAATGTTTCGCCTTGTTCAATAATTAAGTTTGTTGTAAATTCCCTAAACATGGCACTTTCTTCTGGGTCGCCTGCGCCGAAATAAACCATGTTAGTAAACGTGTATAACACTTCTTCGGTGGCAGCGTTTCTTAATTCAAAACTACCACTCATACCACCACTACCACTTCCGAAATAAATAATGCCTTTAAACTCTACACGCATAAACCTCTTTTTAAAAGCAGGTTTAACATTTAATGTTCTGAATGTATGTGTCATTTCTGTAAAACCGATAAGGTCTCCCCATACGTGATTTTGCACAGCATCGTCACTTGCTTCTAAGGCATAAATTATTTTACCATCTACATCTCTTTTGGGAATAGAAAACAGTCGCGGTATAACTGTATCATACAACGCATTATGTTTCTGCACAATCTCATTCATGTTCGCCGCATTAATAGGCGTACCTTCTTCGGTTATTTCACCCGGAAACGGTATAAGCGTATATGTTCCGTCACCGTTGTCAGTAAGTGAATATCTGTTCGGAAACTCTACTATCCTATCCTTAAACTCTATTTCAATCATCTATTTCACTCCTTAACATGTAATTTCCGCTTTCTGTTTCGCCACACTCACACCAACCGCAAACAGCAGAGCCTAAAGTTAAATCGGAATATTGAGGCAATGTTTTCTCGTTAGCCTTGAATGTGCCGCTATAACGAAAACTGCCAATCATTCTCGTTATAACTTCTTTCATGTCAACAAGTATTTTCTCGATAGCGTTTGCCTTACGCCAATCTAAATACATCATGCTATCGGGCAAAGGTGGTGTTCGTGCCAATGTATAGCTTGCATTAATTAAATTGTCAATATTTTCAAGGTATGTTTCCATATCGGTAACTGTTGGAATATCGCCC
>MWCQ01000052.1 GCA_002070105.1 Firmicutes bacterium ADurb.Bin193
GGAGGTGACTAACTATTAGAAGTCAAGAGTTTTTTTGAAAAAAGTTTAAAAAATTTTAATAAGCGAAAAAAGTGTATGGCAAACAAACCCCATCGGTGGAGCGATTTTAAATATAATAAACTACCCTCTGCTCAAAGCTACACTTTTCACAGAGGATAGGTTATCGAAGGAGATCCGGGTTAAACATTTCGCCATTGGTTTCTAAAGTGAAAATTAAACGGACCAACTTTTTAGCAACATGGCTTATGGCAACATAATGTGGCTTCCCTTCACTGATTTTCTTATGATAATACGCAGCGAATACCTCGTTGTGTAGCAAGATGGAACGTGAACAGTTCATTAGGGCGCAACGCAAGGGAGCGGAACCGCGTTTAACCATACGACCGTTATACTCGGCGGTGCCGGATTGAAAGTAACCGGGTTCCAAGCCGGCAAACGAAAGCATTTTGTTAGGGTTTTCAAACCGCAAGAAGTCGCCGAACTCTGAAACAATAACCGCGGCCGAAAATGGTCCGATACCCTTGATTGATAGAGTAGGTGGGTTCAGCTCCTCGATGATTTCAGATATTTCGGTTTCAAGTTCGGTGATTTTGGCGTCAATTTGCAGATACAAGTCCAGTAGAGTTTCAAGTTCGACGCGATAACACTCATCGAAAACGCCTACCGTATTTTTAGCTAAAGCTTTCAGCTTAATGAATTTGTCCATTGAAAACTTGCCGCGGGATTTACGGCGCAGTATGTCAAAGGAGCGTGAGTTCATGTTTGAAATAGCTTCCGGAGACGGATAATTGGCAAGGATGTACAAAGCCGTTTCTGAGAACTTGTTACCGAAAAGCGGTTTAAATTCGGGAAAAACACAATCAAGGACATTAGTTATCCCTACCAGATAGCGGCTTCTCCCCGTAACTAAACTGCTTCTCAGACGGGTTAGCTGTTTTAACGCAAACTTGGGATAAAAGGATGTCCTATGCGGTTGATATTCTTTTGAAAGTATGTACCCCGCAATGGCTTTGGCATCCAGCTTGTCCGTTTTTGTACGGCGCAAGGTATTGCCCTTGATATGTTCCTTGATAAGCAGCGGATTGACCTCCATATAATCAAAACCGATTTTTTCAAGAAACAGCTTCAGGTTGATACCGTAATTGCCGGTAGCTTCAAAACCGATCCGAACATTGCCTCTTCCGCAATGATCCAGTTCATTTTGAAGCAGTCCGAACCCTTCGGCGTTGTTGGCAAATGAGAACCCTGAGTTTACCACTTCACCGAAGTCGGACAGGATAAAACAATCGTGCTTGTACTTCGAGATGTCGATGCCCACATAGTTCATATACAGTCCTCCATAAAAATAATTTGGCACAGCTTGTTTGCCGCAGGTCTTCTGTCAATGTAGACACGTAAATGAAACGTCGGGCGTTAACTAACTTATCAACAATTAAGACAGGAGTCTGCGGTTTGAGTCACCTCCAAACAGTCAAAGCCGTAGCGAAATGATACAAATCCGCAGTGCCGTGTCTATTATATCAAAACGGGTAGCTACTCCCGTTGATACAATCTTAAGGAAAGGAGAAATAATGGAACCACCCCTTAAAAAGGAATGATTCCATTATACGTGC
>MWCQ01000053.1 GCA_002070105.1 Firmicutes bacterium ADurb.Bin193
CTCGTATAATGTATTTACGGTGTTTTTAACAAGGACACCATATAAGAAACTTGTTATCTCATAATTTGTATGGGATAATAGGTCTGTCGGCAGAGGGCGCAGTAACCCTCCTTGAAGTTTAGCTTCCTCAGAAAGAATTGCGCCTCTGCTTTACGGGCTGATACGAATGAGCTGGATAGCGTCTTGCGCTGAATGTCTAACGAGGTTGTATTCCGTAAAGAACAGAGGATAACCGCTGCCGTAATTTTAAGCACAGAGGTGATTCAATGTTCTATTGCGGTATCGACATCGCCAAGCACAAGCATGAAGCATCCGTCATTGATGCGGACGGAACCGCGCTACTCGACAGCCTTTCATTCTCCAATTCAAAGGATGGTTGCGGGAAATTGCTTGCGCTCTTTGACCGTTTGAACATTATAAAAGACAATGTTTTAATCGGTATGGAGGCTACCGGACACTATTGGCTGAGCGTACACGCTTTCTTTCTGGAACTCGGATTTACGGTTAAGGTTATTAATCCTATCCAATCCGAAGCTTTCCGAAAAATGTACATACGCCAGACCAAAAACGACAGCAAGGATTCCTTCATCATCGCCCAAATCATGCGGTTCGGACAGTTTTCGGCAACCAACCTTTCCGAAGAGGGCATTGTCGCCCTGCGTCAGCTTTCGCGTTACCGTCTTGCCTTGATGGATTCTTGCGGCGATTGCAAGCGGCGCGTCATCGCCCTGCTTGACCAGGTATTTCCCGAATACGACAGCCTGTTTTCAGATACCTTTGGTGTTACCTCAAAAGAAGTCCTGCTGAAATATCCGACGCCTGAGGATATGCTGACCGTTTCGACCCGCAAGCTTACGACGCTTTTGAGCAAGGCAAGTCATGGTCACTTCGGCGAGGAAAAAGCAAAGCAGTTAAAGACCGTTGCAGTCAGTTCTTTTGGTGTTGGCTTTGCAAAGGACGCCTTTGCCTTTCAGATCCGGCAGCTTATGGAGCAGATCCTTTTCCTTGAAAAACAAATCTGTGAATTGGAGAAGGAAATCTCTGTGCTGCTTAAACAGATTGGCTCCTACATCACTACTATCCCAGGCATCGGCGACACGCTCGGTGCGATTATCATAAGTGAAATCGGGGATATTCACCGTTTTGATGCGCCCGGCAAACTCGTTGCATTCGCGGGTCTTGACGTGAAAGTCACCCAGTCCGGCGAGTTCACAGGTACGAAAAACAAGATCTCAAAGCGTGGCTCGCCGTATCTTCGTCGCGCTATTTGGCTTGCGGCAAGTCGCGCCGCCTTTTGTGACTCGATTCTATCGGATTATTACCGATCGCTCAGGTCAAGAGGCAAGCACCATTTGACCGCTGTTGGAGCCGTAGCAAGGAAATTGTGCAACATCATTTTCGTTATCCTGCGGGAGAACAGGTCTTACGAGGCAGTGCCACCCGAACGCTGAACGCTTGTTTTTTACTTGTGCTGCCCTCTTGTTAGGGCTTTTTGTTGTGCCTCAAATCAGCCTTAAATTTGCTTTAGCTTTTTTCATTTTCCCTCTTGACATTTAATAGCTGGTCTTTCTTTTTCTATCGCAAAAAGAAAG
>MWCQ01000054.1 GCA_002070105.1 Firmicutes bacterium ADurb.Bin193
CAGCTGGTAGAGTGCCTCCGTCACATGGAGGAAGTCAGGGGTTCGAGTCCCTTATTGCCCACCATAGATACACGGAACAACGGAAACTGCTGTTCCGTGTTTTCTTTTCTACGAAAGCCTGCTTGTTCTCATTCAAAGCTGGCTTTTTTGCTGTCAATATTCCTTTGGGGGGTCTTTTTCGCACGTTTAGGCTATAAAATATAGGTCATAACTCTTTAAACTGTTATGCTTTCGCCATCTTGCAATAGCATTATCTCGGCTTTTATTCCCAATGAAAGAAATGTATCTGGACGTTCGCAATGTATCGGAACGATTGTTTTTGCCTGCGTTATTTCACAGACCATTTTTATCTCATCAGCGGTCGCGTGTCCGCTCGTGTGCAATTGAATAAGCCGGCTTCCCGCCTCCGTTGCTTTGTCAACGAAGCTGCATTTGTATTCATCAAAAGCCGCGTGGTTTTTGTTTAAATAGCCGCTCCACATAGAGTATATCAATAAGTTATCGGGAAACGCTTCCATTGCTTTTTGCGTTACGTAATTTGCACGCCCTATGAAACAAAATCCAACCTTGCCCATGATGTCGTGCAAATTCTCCCCGTATGCATATATCTTATGTTTTCTGAAGCTATAAAACGGCGAACTGCTGTTATCGGATACAATCCGCAAAATCTCCAACTGAAACTCTTCCTCGCAAACTATAAATAGCTTTTTGTTGGCAATCGCCGAGCTGTAAAACTCTGCTATAGAGTCAATGGTCGTAGAACTGCAAAGCACAAAAACATTCTTGTTGTCCCTCATCAACTCTTTCGCCTTTTTCCCAAGCTCATGCTCGGTCAAAACCTTTTCGTTAGGCCTTGAAAGCATCGTTCCCTCTGTTATCAATACATCGATATCTTTTGCGTATTTTGCAAAAAAGTCGGGCATTTTGCGCCCTCGCGCTCCGTGCATTCTAAAATCGCCTGTATGTAAAATGCGCTTACCTTCAGCTTCTATCAACAACATATATGCGTCAAACGCCGAATGGTCGACCGTATAAGGTGTGACCTTTAAATCCTTGAAGTAAATCGGATTGCCTGCCTCAAAAGTCTTAAAATCATTTACGCGCTCGGGATTTCCCTTATCAAGTATCCGTTTGAGTGTTTGCTGTACGACCGTGTAAATCTGCTTTGCCGTTTTGCCAATATAAATCGGAACCTCTGGCAATACACTTTCAAACGCACCGACATGATCGCCGTGGTAGTGGGTCACAAAGACCGCATCGCAATCAGGGATTCCTTTCGTTACTCCCTCAATTTCAAGGTTCGTGCTTTCTTTTTTTTCAGCACTTGGCAACTCCGACCCCATATCAATTATGAGGCGAGTCTGTTCAGTTTTTATCTCAGTTATGCAACCTCCAATTTGGTGGGTTCCCCTATGTACTTTTATTTGCATTTATACCCCTTTGCCAAAGAGTCCCATATTTCATCAATTCCCGGCTCTT
>MWCQ01000055.1 GCA_002070105.1 Firmicutes bacterium ADurb.Bin193
CCAAACATTTCAACCTCAAAATCGCTGTCAACGGTGTTTACGTTCCACTCTGCTTTTACTGGATTGGAATAAGTCAATTCATATTGCCCTGTGCTGTTTCCCCATTCATCAATCAACTCTGTTTTATCTGCAAAGTTAGCATACCATAGCGGTTGTTTGTTGCGATTAAGCAAGCGCATTGTCACACCACCTCTACATACGGGAAAACGTGTTGTCGAACGTAAGACACCATATCCTCATATTTCCATGAGCGTGATATGTTGTTTTCTGAGTGTGATATTTGTCCTTCCGCACCCCGCATCGAAAATCCCGCCACACACGCCATGATTTGAGTTGCTTCATATTGTGTCGGTACGTCTGTTACACCTGCCGGCTTTTTACCAGAATATAGCCATGACAGAATTTCGTCTTTAGCAAAATCGAGGTACATAGAAAGGACCTCGTCTTGTTCGGACCCTGCTATACCCAATAACTTTTTCAGGCGGTCAAGCTTAGCCATTCTATGTACCTCCATTTAATTAAATTTAAGCAAGGGTTGTCACGGCAGCAACATCGCCACTCGCACGAATCTTGCCGGTAGCATCAACATAAAGCACCTGTGAATATTTTGCGTTAGTGGCGCTAAGTGCAACACCCTGCTCAAACTCAACAGTAAATGCTTTGTGCGTTCCGTTTGTGCTATTGTCGAAAGTATCGCCAACTGCGACAGATACGGCGGTAGTTAAGTTTTGTGCATAGTATGCTTTCCAACCATAAGACAAGTTGGTGGGATAACCTGCAATCCTAAATGTCGCTTTGCCGTTTTCTATATCAGATGTTTGCACTAATTCAAGGTCGGTAAGTGTAGCCGCTCCCAGCTTAACAACCTTAGAGCTGTCATACAGATAAGCGGCATAATGTTTGTCTGCCGTAAAGGTAGTGGATTTGTTGATGATATTTCTGTCGCTTTCAACCTGCGTGCCACGTTTCATAAACAATGCAACCGCCCCGGGCTTTACGATATACGCTGTATCTGTTGTGGTAATTTTGTTTGTAACAACTACATAGCAACCGTAAATCATACCTACAACGCCACGCAGCACTATCTGAGCGGCAACTTCAGAAGCGGGCACCCATTCTTTTGCGTCACGCAAAACTGCATAAGTGGCAGGACTTACGAATAAATACTTTTCGCCGTCAAAGTCCTCACCCAACTTAACAAGCGCATTGTTTACGTCGTTCGGAGTAACCGATATAACAGGATAAATTAAAGACGCATTGTCAAGTGCTGAAAGCACATCGTTGTCGAGTTTGCTTGCGATAGATGTTACAAGCTGTTCGCCAATCTCGCCCACAGGGTCGCCATATCCAGAAAGCAC
>MWCQ01000056.1 GCA_002070105.1 Firmicutes bacterium ADurb.Bin193
CTGTCGCTGTCGGTTGCAGAGGATATAACAGCCTTATCAATCTTATTTGTTTGCAAGGCGGTAATTGCATCGACCATGGCCGCTTTTTGCTCCGCCGTGGTATGTATGTCGGAATTGGTGATGTGTTGCTCTGTTTGCAAACCTACATCTTCAATGCCTTGTTCGATTTTATTCATGTTCGCCGCATTTACAGGTGTTCCGCTGTTCGTGGGTGTGCGGTCTACCCAGTTTGTTTTTTCGTATGACATTTATATCACCTCTTTAGTATGTAAACTCTGTGTCCTCACAGAAAATTTTGAAATTGCGTAAATAAATCCTGAAATCCATTGCAGTTCCGGATGTTTTGATATATTCATGCCGAATTTTAAAACTCACGGTTTTGTCCGCTTCCACCTCATAATCTGCTGTGTATGTTTGCGGTCTATATATTTTGAAGGTTTCGTCCACACTCGTTGTTTTAAGGGTTGTGCTATCGGTTATATTGATTAACATAAAGTTTGATATTAATCCCCCGGTGCCGCTTGTGTAACCCGTAGTAATATCGTATGTGATTTTTAAAAACCTTTTCTTGCGTGACGGAGCGATGGTCACAGTCCTAAAATCAAAAAACCCATTCCCTGGTGTTGTGGTAACGGTTCCGTAAATATGTTCCTGTTCTGGGTTGTCTTGTGCTTGCACTGCATAAATTACATTACCCTCAACATCTCTTTTAGGAATAGAAAACAGTCGCGGTATAACTGTATCATACAAAGCATTATGCCTACTCACTATCTCATTCATATTTCCTGCATTAATCGGTGTACCTTCTTCCGACACCTCGCCCGGAAACGGTATAAGCGTATATGTGCCGTCACCGTTGTCAGTAAGTGAATATCTGTTCGGAAATTCTACTATCCTATCTTTAAATTCAATGTTGATTTTTGACATGTCAATTATCAACTCCATTCCTTATAATGTAATTGCCGCACTCCGCTTCGCCACACTCAAAATAACCGCATATAGAAGAACCTTCAACAAAATCGCTAAATTGTGGTAGGGTGTTCTCGTTAGCCTTGAATGTGCCGCTATATCGAAAATCGCTAACCACTCTTAATATAACTTCCTTTAGGTCGACAAGTATCTTTTCGATTGCATTTGCCTTACGCCAATCAAAGCAAAACATACTATCGGGCAAGGCTGGTGTTTGCGCTAAGGTATAGCTTGCATTAATTAAATTGTCAATATTTTCAAGGTATGTTTCCATATCGGTAACTGTTGGAATATCGCCC
>MWCQ01000057.1 GCA_002070105.1 Firmicutes bacterium ADurb.Bin193
TATTTTCAACAAGAAACGAAAAGAGAGAGAAGAAAGAAAGTGATTTAATGCAGGCTTTGACTACCCTGTACAATGAGTTACAGAAGGATAGTATCTTTTTAGAAAGCCATAAGGTTATCGAACACAAGGCGGCTACGCTAAGAATGGACGAGGACTATGCCATATTTGTCGATTACAACAAAATCGAAACCTTAGAGGACGAATTCAATGTCGTCGTTCACGAGTACGGTCACTGCGCATCGGGGACGACACACAAGATATGCAGTCCGCTCGACCTGATTTCACGCCATGAGTATATTGCAAACAAATACTCTGTACATAAGTTTTTGCCGTTTGAAAGGTATGTAGAAGCGTGTAAAGCGGGCTGTAACGAGTGTTGGGAGTTTGCGGAATATCTTGACTTGCCCGAAAAGTTTGTAAGGCTTGCACATGAGATGTATGTGCGGGAAGGAAAATTGTACTGAAAATCGAGGTGACACTATGCCAATCTACAAAATGGACGGCAAAAAGGACGGTAAGCAAAAATACCGTGTCCGTATAAATTACAAAGATGCTTTTGGGAATGACAAGCAGATTGACCGTGTGACCTTCGGCAGCGAAGAAGCAAAGGACTTAGAAAAGAAGCTGTCAACAGATATTAAGGAAACGCCGCCCGAAAGCAGGATGACTGTACGGCAGCTTTTTGACGAATATATCAAGGCGAAAAAATATGAGGTCAGGGAAACGTCCCTGCATAAGACCGAAAGAATACTTGAAAATCATATATTGCCGACCTTTGAAAACAAGAAGTTGAATAGCATTAATCTGATAACGTTGCAAAAATGGAAGCAGCACATCGAAGGCAAAAAGCTGTCGTTCGTCATGCGCAAAAACATATTCGGCGAGTTCAGAGCAATGCTCAATTATGCGGTAAAGTTCGGTCACTTGCCATCAAACCCATTGCCAAAGGTCGGTAATTTTAAGGATGCATACGAAACAAAGCATAGCATTGACTACTATACATCAGACGAATTTTTGAAGTTCATTGCGGCGGCAAAAACAGCCGCAGAAGCCGATGGATTTTACGAGTGGAATTACTATGTGTTCTT
>MWCQ01000058.1 GCA_002070105.1 Firmicutes bacterium ADurb.Bin193
CGGCATATGATTCCGGCGTGTTCGGGGAACCCACCCTACAGAAAACGCAAAAATGCCGTGATGTGTAGGGATTGATCCCCCGATCAATCCGCAAAAATAACGGCGCGATCGCCGATCGCGCCCTACAAACCGCATATTATTCCGGCGCGTTCAGGGAACCCGCCCTACAGAAAACGCAAAAATGCCGTGATGTGTAGGGATTGATCCCCCGATCAATCCGCAAAAATAACGGCGCGATCGCCGATCGCGCCCTACAGGTGAAAAATGTTACCGAAACGAAAACAATTACATTTGGTTGATTATGATTATTCAAATACCGATGCGGTGTATTTTATTACAATCTGCACTTACAATAAAAAAGCGTACTTCAAAAAAACGGACATCGCTGAATACATTGCTAAAGAAATTGATTATCGTTCACGCGTTGCCGACGAGGTAACAATGTTTGCCTACTGCATTATGCCCGATCATGTTCACTTATTATTGAAGTTGAATGAAGGATACGGGAAATCTCTGCCCAATTGGGTAGCGGCTTTTAAAAAATATAATTCCCGAATATTGACGATGATGTTGGACATCAAACCGCTTTGGCAGGCAAATTATTACAAACATATCGTCAGAAGAAATGAATCTTTGAAAAACATTGCCGAATATATAGCTAATAATCCGGTGCGAAAAAACTTTGTAACGCAATGGCAAAACTATCAATTTTCCAGAATATATTATGATGCATTTTAAATGTAGGGACTGCTCCCCGAGCAGTCCGCAAACATAACGGCGCAATCGATGATCGCGCCCTACAAACCGCATATTATTCCGGCGCGTTCAGGGAACCCGCCCTACAGAAAACGCAAAAATGCCGTGATGTGTAGGGATTGACGCGTGACCTTCAGGTTATCCCCGCTCAATCCGAAAAATAACAGTGCGGAGGGCGATTTGATTTGGCGGCAATATGAAAAAATTTCCGTTTACACAGATTATTTTACAGTCTCCTTTTATCCCCTGGGTGGGCGCTCATCTCGAGAACATCCTTTGCGAACATCATGAACGGACCGTTACCCCGGATA